>NZ_JBSJQB010000004.1:0-224459 GCF_053663395.1 Bacillus sp. JK74
GTGACCATCACCTTCCTGCCGACGCAGCTGGCCGAACAATTTATGGAGCTGGAAAATACCTCTCTCCGCATGCTTCTCGTCGGCGGCGACAAGCTGAAGCGGGCGGTGAAAAAGCCGTACACGATCGTCAACAACTACGGCCCGACGGAAAACACCGTCGTCGCGACAAGCGGCGTCATCAATCCTGAGGAAGGATCGCTTTCGATCGGACGGGCGATTGCCAATACGAGAGCTTATATTCTCGGCGACGGAGATCAGGTACAGCCGGAAGGCATTGCCGGTGAATTGTGCGTGGCCGGCCGCGGTCTGGCACGCGGATACCTGAACCGTGAAGAAGAAACGGCGAAGCGGTTTACCGCAGATCCGTTCGTGCCCGGCGAGCGCATGTACCGGACCGGCGACCTCGTCAAATGGAACGCGCAGAGCGGCATCGAATACATCGGCCGTATCGACCAGCAGGTCAAAGTGCGGGGCTACCGGATCGAGCTTTCAGAAATCGAAGTCCGTCTCGCCCAGCTTGCGGACGTTCATGACGCAGCGGTGACGGCTGTGGAAGACAAAGCGGGCAATACCGCGCTTTGCGCCTATGTCGCGCCTCAGCAGAACGATATTGAAGCGCTCAAAGCCGCGCTGAAAGACACGCTGCCTGACTACATGGTGCCGGCGTTCTGGGTGGAGCTGGCCGAGCTTCCGGTCACCGCAAACGGAAAGATTGACAAAAAAGCCCTGCCGGAACCGGACATTGAAGCGGGAAGCGCCGCGTATAAAGCACCGGAAACGGAAATGGAGACGCTGCTTTCTGACATTTGGCAGGAAGTGCTCGGTCTTGATCAGATCGGCGTAAGCGATAATTTCTTCACGCTCGGCGGTGACTCGATCAAAGGCATCCAAATGGCGAGCCGCCTGAACCAGCACGGCTACAAGCTGGAGATGAAAGATCTCTTCCAGCACCCGACCATCGAAGAGCTCGTCTCTTATGTGGAGCGGACGGAAGGCAAGCAGGCCGACCAGGGACCTGTCGAAGGCGAAGCGGACTTAACGCCGATCCAGCGCTGGTTCTTTGAGAAAAACTTTACCGACAAACACCACTGGAACCAATCCGTCATGCTTCATGCGAAAGACGGCTTTGATCCGGACCTGGTGGAAAAAACCCTGCAAGCATTGATTGAACACCATGATACGCTCCGCATGGTTTACCGTGAAGAAAGGGAAGGCATCATTCAGACATACCTCCCTGTCACAGAATGCAAGGCAAGCTTTGAAATCGTTGATCTGTACGGAACTGACGAGGATATGCTGAAAAGCCAGATTCAGCGGCTTGCCGATCATCTTCAGGGAAATTTTGATCTGGAGAACGGCCCGCTGTTAAAAGCCGAGCAATACCGGACAGAACAAGGCGATCATCTGTTAATCGCGGTTCACCATCTCGTCGTGGACGGGGTTTCATGGAGAATTCTGCTTGAGGATTTCGCTTCAGGTTATAAACAGGCGCAGCAGCAAAACAGCATCGTCCTCCCGCAAAAAACCCACTCCTTTAAAGATTGGGCGGAGGCGCTGAACACGTTTGCGCAATCAGAAGAGCTGAAAAAGCAGGCGGCTTATTGGGCGCAGGCAGATGCGGAAGAACTCCGGCCGCTGCCGAAAGACCATGAGCCGACAAAACGGCTCGTCAAACATACGGCGGCCGTGAAATGTGAATTGACTGAGGAAGAAACGGCACAGCTGCTGACAGATGTTCATCATCCGTACGGAACGGAAATCAACGACATTCTGCTCAGCGCGCTCGGCTTAACGATCGGTGAATGGACGGAAAACGGCAAAGTCGGCATCAACTTAGAAGGACACGGCCGGGAAGAAATCATACCGAACGTCAATATTTCACGGACGGTCGGCTGGTTTACGGCCCAATATCCGTTGATTCTGCAGATCAGCAAGGAAGACGGCGTCTCTTCCATCATTAAAACGGTAAAAGAGACAGTGCGGCGCGTTCCTGATAAAGGTGTAGGATACGGGATTCTCCGGTATCTGTCATCCGATGAAACAGAAAAAGGCGTCACGCCTGAAATCAGTTTTAACTACTTGGGGCAGTTTGACAATGAAGTGAAAACGGAATGGTTTGAGCCGTCTCCATATGATATGGGACGTCAAGTCAGCGAAGAGTCAGAGGCGTTATACGCACTGAGCTTCAGCGGGATGGTTACAGGCGGCCGCTTCGTCATTTCCTGCTCATACAACCAGGAAGAATATGAAAGAAGCACCGTCGAAACACAGATGCAGCGGTTTAAAGACAATCTTTTAATGATCATCCGCCATTGCACGGCCAAAGAGGAGAAAGAATTTACGCCGAGCGATTTCAGCGCGCAGGATCTTGAGATGGATGAAATGGGAGACATCTTTGACATGCTTGAGGAGAATTTAACGTGACAAAAACAGTTAACAGAAGGGGGGAGCGGAGCAGATGAGCCAGTTCAAAAAAGATCAAGTTCAGGACATGTATTATTTGTCGCCGATGCAGGAGGGAATGCTGTTTCATACTCTCCTGAATCCCGGCCAAAGCTTTTACATCGAACAAATGACAATGAAAGTAAAAGGCAGCTTGAATATCAAATGCCTTGAAGAAAGCATGAATGTGATCATGGACCGGTACGATGTATTTCGTACCGTGTTCATTCACGAAAAAGTAAAAAGGCCGGTCCAAGTCGTATTGAAAAAACGGCAGTTTCAGATAGAAGAAATCGATCTGACACACTTAACGGGCAG
Organism: Bacillus sp. JK74; assembly: GCF_053663395.1. Classification (NCBI taxonomy): domain Bacteria; kingdom Bacillati; phylum Bacillota; class Bacilli; order Caryophanales; family Bacillaceae; genus Bacillus; species Bacillus sp. JK74. Next base: position 2,761 of record NZ_JBSJQB010000004.1, read on the forward strand.
CGAGCAAGCATCCAAAATTAATGAATACAAAGAACAGGATAAGATCAAGGGCTTTGATTTGACGCGGGATATTCCGATGCGGGCAGCTATATTCAAAAAAGCGGAAGAAAGCTTTGAATGGGTCTGGAGCTACCACCACATCATTTTGGACGGCTGGTGCTTCGGCATCGTCGTGCAGGATCTGTTTAAGGTATACAATGCCCTGCGCGAACAAAAGCCGTACAGCCTGCCGCCGGTCAAACCGTATAAAGACTATATCAAGTGGCTTGAAAAGCAGGATAAACAAGCATCACTGCATTACTGGCGCGGGTACTTAGAAGATTTTGAAGGACAAACGACGTTTGCGGAGCAAAGAAAGAAACAAAAGGACGGCTATGAGCCGAAAGAGCTGCTCTTCTCACTGCCGGAGGCGGAAACAAAAGCATTTACCGAGCTTGCAAAATCGCAGCATACCACTTTGAGTACGGCGCTGCAGGCGGTTTGGAGTGTATTAATCAGCCGCTACCAGCAGTCCGGCGATTTGATCTTCGGCACAGTCGTTTCCGGGCGTCCCGCAGAAATCAAAGGCGTTGAACATATGGTCGGGCTGTTTATCAATGCTGTCCCGAGGCGGGTGAAGCTGTCTGAGGATACCACATTTAACGGCTTGCTCAAGCAGCTGCAGGAGCAATCGCTGGAGTCTGAGCCTCATCAATATGTGCCGCTCTATGACATCCAAAGCCAGGCCGATCAGCCAAAGCTGATTGACCACATCATTGTGTTTGAAAATTATCCGCTTCAGGATGCAAAAAATGAAGAAAACAGTGAAAATGGCTTTGATATGGAGGACGTCCATGTTTTTGAGAAATCGAATTATGATCTTAACCTGATGGCTTCTCCAAGTGATGAGATGCTGATTAAGCTTGCCTATAACGGGAATGTGTTTGATGAGGCGTTTATCCTGCGCTTAAAATCTCAGCTTCTCACAGCGATTCAGCAGCTCATCCAGAAGCCAGATCACCCTGTCAATACGATCAGACTTGTTGATGAAAAGGAAAGAGAGCTTCTGCTTACCGGCTTAAACCCGCCGGCTCAGACTCATCAGGCGAAGCCTCTGACGGATTGGTTTAAGGAAGCGGTGAATGTAAATCCTGATGCACCGGCGCTTACGTATTCCGGCCAGACTCTTTCCTATCGCGAATTAGATGAGGAAGCGAACCGTCTTGCGCACCGTTTGCAAAAGCAAGGTGCGGGTAAAGACACCGTTGTCGCGTTGTACACGAAGCGCTCGCTTGAACTGGTGATCGGCATTCTCGGCGTATTAAAAGCGGGAGCGGCTTATCTGCCGGTTGATCCGAAGCTGCCGGAGGACCGAATCTCGTATATGCTGACTGACAGTGCGGCAGCCTGTCTGCTGACACATCAGGAGATGGAAGAAAAAGCGGCTCAGCTGCCGTATACAGGAACAACACTTATCATCGATGATCAAGCACGGTTTGAGGAACAGGCAAGCGATCCTGCAGCCGCAATTGATCCTGATGATCCGGCGTATATTATGTATACGTCCGGCACAACCGGAAAGCCGAAGGGCAATATCACCACTCATGCCAATATACAAGGATTGGTCAAGCATGTAGATTACATGGCATTTTCTGAACAAGATACGTTCTTATCTGTTTCCAATTACGCCTTTGACGCATTTACCTTTGATTTCTACGCATCAATCCTGAATGCGGCACGGCTCATTATCGCAGATGAACATACACTGCTTGATACAGAACGGCTCACTGATCTGATCCGGCAGGAGAATGTCAATGTCATGTTTGCGACAACCGCACTTTTTAATCTTCTCACCGATGCGGGAGAGGAGTGGCTGAAGGGGCTCCGCTGTGTGTTATTCGGGGGTGAGCGCGCGTCTGTGCCTCACGTCAGAAAGGCGCTTGAGATCATGGGGCCTGGCAAGCTGATTAATTGCTACGGGCCGACTGAGGGAACGGTGTTTGCGACAGCTCACGTCGTGCATGATATACCGGATTCCATTTCCTCATTGCCGATCGGAAAGCCGATCAGCAATGCAAGTATTTATATTCTTAACAGGCAAAACCAGCTTCAGCCGTTCGGAGCTGTCGGTGAACTGTGCATCAGCGGAATGGGTGTATCAAAAGGGTATCTGAACCGTCACGACCTGACGAAGCAAACGTTTATCCCAAATCCGTTCAAGCCGGGAGAAACCCTTTACCGCACAGGGGATTTAGCACGATGGCTGCCGGATGGAACGATTGAATACGCCGGGCGTATTGACGACCAGGTCAAAATACGCGGACACCGGATTGAACTTGAAGAAATCGAAAAGCAGCTGCAGGAATACCCGGGTGTGAAAGATGCGGTCGTTGTTGCAGACCGCCATGAGTCCGGAGATGCATCAATCAACGCCTATCTCGTGAACCGGACGCCGCTTTCAGCTGAAGACGTAAAGAGGCACTTGAAAAAACAGCTTCCTGCTTACATGGTGCCGCAAACCTTTACTTTCTTAGAGGAGCTTCCTTTAACGACAAACGGGAAGGTCAATAAACGGCAGCTGCCGAAACCGGATCAGGCTCAGGCGGCGAAAGAATGGATCGGGCCTCGAAACGAGACGGAAGAAACGATTGCACACATCTGGTCCGAGATTCTCGGCAGACAGCAGATCGGGATTCATGATGATTTCTTCGCGCTCGGAGGCCATTCCTTAAAAGCGATGACGGCAGCGTCACGCATTAAAAAAGAGCTCGGTACGGACATCCCGGTGCAGCTGTTATTCGAAGCGACGACAATCGCAGACATTGCCGGTTATCTGCTTCACGGTGAAGAAAAAGGAATGAAAGATCTCACCATCATGAATAAAAATCAGTCTGACACACTGTTTGCGTTCCCGCCGGTTCTCGGTTACGGGCTGATGTACCAGCCGCTGGCAAAACAGCTGTCCGGCTATAGAATCTGTGCGTTTGATTTTATCGAGGAAGACAACCGCATCGAACGCTACACAGAGCTGATCAATCAGCTCCAGCCGGAAGGACCGGTCAAGCTGTTCGGATACTCGGCTGGCTGCACGCTCGCCTTTGAAACGGCCAAACGGCTTGAATCCGAAGGACGTAAAGTGGAGCGGCTGATCATGGTTGATTCCTATAAAAAACAAGGCGTCAGCGACTTGGAAGGCCGCACCGTAGAAAGCGATGTCCAGGCGCTGATGAAGGTAAACCGGGACAATGAAGCGCTGAATGACGAAGCCGTCAAAGAAGGTCTCGCCAAAAAAACAAACGCGTTTTATTCTTATTTCGTGCATACCATCAGCACCGGCACGGTCAAAGCGGATATAGATCTATTAACGTCAGAACCGGACTTTGCGATGCCGCCGTGGCTCGCTTCGTGGGAGGAAGCCACGACAGGTGAATACCGTGTGAAAAAAGGCTGCGGCAGTCACGCAGAAATGCTTCAGGGAGAATGTCTCGAAAGGAATGCTGCATATTTGCTCGAATTCCTAAGGAAGGAACATCCGAAGCTGACAGCTTCACGATAGAAAAGGAGGAAGCCCGCTAATGGTCCAGCTCTTTAAATCGTTCGATACCACAGAAAAAACGCAGCTCATCTGTTTTCCGTTCGCAGGAGGCTATTCCGCATCATTCCGCCCGCTCCACACCTATCTTCAAGGTGAGTGTGAGATGCTTGCCGCGGAACCGCCGGGACACGGAACAAATCAAATGTCCGCCGTTGAAGATTTTGAACAGCTTGTCAGCTTGTACAAGCAGGAGTTGAATCTCCGTCATGACCGCCCGTTTGTGCTGTTCGGCCACAGTATGGGAGGCATGGTCGCTTTCAGGCTGGCGCAAAAGCTGGAGCGGGAGGGGATTTACCCGCAGGCCGTGATCATCTCAGCCATTCAGCCGCCGCATGTTGAAAGGAAAAAAGTGTCTCATCTTGATGATGAAAAATTTCTCGCCCATATTATCGAGCTGGGCGGAATGCCGCAGGAGTTAGTGGAGAATAAGGAGGTCATGTCATTTTTCCTGCCTTCTTTCAGATCCGACTACCGCGCGCTTGAAAGCTTCCGTCCGTCTGATTCTCACATGATTCAATCACCCGTCCATATTTTTAACGGGCGGAAGGATAAAAAATGTATCAAAGATGCGGACGGATGGAAAAAATGGGCCGACAATCCCGTATTTCATGAGTTTTCGGACGGCCACATGTTCATATTAAGTGAAACTGAAAAAGTGGCGGAACGAATATATGAGATTATTAACAGGAGCACTGCAGGCCAATTGTTATAGGAGATGACAGACAGCATTCGCTGTCTGTTTTTTGTAACAAAATCTGCCCGTGAGTTTTCTCATTTATCAAAAATTTTATGTTATGATTTGATGGAATATAATTTTGAAGGGATTGTCGTACATGAATGATGCAGCAAAAGAGCTGAACAGAACATTATCTGAAGAAAACCCGCACGTGCTTCATATGCTTTCTGATTTGGGCAGAGAGTTGTTTTATCCGAAAGGGGTGCTGACACAATCGGCGGAAGCGAAAGCCAAGGCCGGAAAGTATAATGCCACGATCGGGATTGCCACCTCACAAGGCGAGTCTATGCACTTTTCCCATATTCAAGAGACACTGTCCGCCTATAACCCCGATGATATCTACGATTATGCTCCGCCGCAGGGAAAAGAGCCGCTCAGACAGGAATGGCTGAAAAAAATGCGTCTCGAAAATCCTTCATTAGCCGGCAAAGACATCAGCACGCCGATCGTGACAAACGCTTTAACACACGGGCTGAGCATTGCCGCCGACTTGTTCGTCAATGAAGGGGATGCGCTGCTTCTGCCTGATAAATATTGGGGAAATTACAATTTCATTTTCGGTGTCCGGCGCAAGGCATCCATTGAGACATACCCGCTTTTTCAGCAGGATGGGCGTTTTAATGCGGCGGGGCTGTCCGAGCTGCTGAAAAAGCAGGAAGAAAAGGCGATTGTCGTGCTGAATTTCCCGAATAATCCGACAGGCTATACGCCGGGAGAAGAGGAAGCGGCAGAAATCGTCAGCGTGATCCTGGAGGCGGCGGAGGCCGGCAAAGAGATTGTCGTGCTCGTAGATGATGCGTATTACAATCTGTTTTACGATGAAACAGCCATTCAGGAATCCATCTTCAGCAAACTCGCCCAAGTGCACGACCGGGTGCTTTGCGTGAAAATAGACGGCGCGACGAAGGAAAATTACGCGTGGGGCTTCCGCGTCGGTTTTATTACGTACAGCACAAAAAGCGAAAAAGCGCTGCGCGTGCTCGAGGAAAAAACAAAAGGGATTATCAGGGGAACGATTTCAAGCGCCCCGCATCCGTCCCAAACGTTTATGCTGCGGGCGATGCAGTCACCGGAATACGAGAAAGAAAAATCGCTGAAATATAACATCATGAAAAAACGGGCTGACAAAGTGAAAGCCGTTCTTGCAGAAAACAAGCACTATGAAGACGTATGGACGCCTTATCCGTTTAACTCGGGTTATTTCATGTGTGTCCGGCTGAAAGACATAAACGCCGGCGAATTGAGAGTATCATTGCTTGAAAAGAGAGGAATCGGGACGATATCCATTAATGAAACCGATTTGCGAATCGCATTTTCATGTGTTGAAGAAGAACACATCGCGGATCTGTTCGAAGAAATTTATCAAGAAGCAAAGCAGCTGCAGAAACAGGCGGAAATATCAGGCTGACAAAAAAAGGAGGGGGATACCCTCCTTTTTCTATGCTTACAGCAGCTCTTCATACGTTTTCATCGCAATCCCGTCACAAAAATCGGGATGCGCCGCACAAACGGCCAGCTTATATTCCTCGTCCGCATCATATGTGCGGATGAAACATGGTTCATGTCCGTCCGGGAGCTCAATGGACACATGGCCGTCGTCTTTGAGGCGGACGCTGAATGAATCAAGCGGCAGGGAAAGCCCTTTTCCGGCCTGCTTGATAAAGCTTTCTTTCATCGACCACAGGTGGTAAAAATAATCGGTCTGCTGATCGGGGTGTTTCGCTTGCAGATCACTGTATTCCGTCGGCGAAAAAAAACGTTTGGCGATATCAATCGTGCCGGGCTTCATTTTTTCAATATCAATGCCGATCGGTTTTGAATCAACGGCACACACGATCCAGCGCCCGGAGTGGGAAATATTAAAGTGCATGTCCGGAAGCGCGGGGATGTACGGCTTTCCGTATTCCTGGACGCTGAATGAAATCGCGGCCGGATCAAGTCCGTAAGCTTTCGCCGCAGCGGTGCGGATCAGCATGTCGCCGATCAAGGTGCGGTGAGCATCCTCCTTATGGTAAAAGCGCCGGCATTTTTCCCGCTTTTCAGCGGACACGGCCGTCATCATCCGATCCTCTTCCCCTGCAGAAAGCGGGCGGTCCATATATACTCCGTAAATCTTCATGTCCAGATCCTCCGTCTGAAAATATTGTCAAAACCATCCTATCATATCAAACGAAAGCTGTCCGAAAATAAAAAAACAAAACCGTTTCGGCTTTGTTTTTAATGCACGGACGTTGCCCGCCCGGAGATCGCGTATGTTAACAGTTTAGAGGACTGCGGCAAAGAAAAACGCAGAATCAGCCCCGTCAAAACAGCCGTAATAATGGTTCCGGCGCCGATCGGTCCGCCCATCACCCAGGCTGCGGCAAGAATCGTCAGCTCAATGCCGTTCCGCACCCATTGCACGTTCCAGCCCGTTTTTTCAGATATCAGCATCATCAGAGAGTCCCGGGGGCCCGCGCCGAGCCCAGCCGATACGTAAATACCGACGCCGCAGCCGATCAGCAGCAATCCGATAGAAAAAAACACGGCCGCTAAGGAAAAAGCGTGCGCCTCAGGAAGCAGAAACGAGAAGAAATCAATAAACATTCCCATCAGCACCATGTTTAAGATAGCGCCGATTTTCGGGAGTGTCCTCGTGAACAGGCAGGTTAAAGCCACGATGACCGCGCCGACCAAGATGGACCATTGGCCGACAGATAGCCCGAAATGCTGAAAAAGCCCATAATGAAAGGCATCCCAAGGGCTGATGCCGAGAGCTTTTCCTTTAATGGTTAACGATACCCCGAAAGACAAAATCAACAGACCGGCAAAATAAAACGTCCAGCGCATCAAGAATTCCCGCTTCAAAGAGGTCCCTTCTTTCATAAAATTTCATTAATTGTCATTGTAGCATAACCGCCAAAAAAAAGAAGAAGCGAAATCAGTGTTTCGCTTCTTCTCCGGCTCCTACAAAGGATTCAGTATACGGTTTAAAAACCGCTGCGTGCGTTCTTCTTTCGGCGCGGAAAAAATCTGGGCCGGCGGTCCTTGTTCCACAATGACGCCGCCGTCAATGAAGATGACTTCATCAGCCACTTCCTGCGCGAATTTGATTTCATGGGTGACGACGACCATCGTCCAGCCTTCGTTCGCCAAATCCTTAATCACTTTGAGCACCTCGCCGACCAGCTCCGGATCAAGTGCTGACGTCGGTTCGTCAAACAGCATCAGCTCGGGCTGAATCGCAAGCGCGCGGGCGATGCCGACCCGCTGCTGCTGACCGCCGGAAAGCTGGAACGGATATAAATCCATTTTGTCTTTCAGTCCGACTTTTTCCAGAAGCTCCATCGCTTCTTTTCTGACTTGCTCCTTGTCGCGCTTTTGCACTTGAACGGGTCCTTCCATGACGTTTTCAAGCGCCGTGCGGTGAGGAAACAGATGATACGCCTGGAAGACCATGCCTGATTTGCGGCGGAGGCGGAGAATATCAGCCTGCTTCACTTTTTTGGAGAAATCTATTGAAAAATCGGAGAATGCCAGCTCGCCGCGATTGGGGATCTCAAGCGCGTTCAGACAGCGCAGAAGCGTCGTTTTTCCTGAACCGGACGGTCCCAGAATGGCGATGACTTTCCCTTTTTCTATCTCCATATCTATCTTTTTTAAAATTTCATTCTGTCCGAATGATTTATTTAATCCTTTGACGGAAAGCATATCGAAACCTCCTTATTTGGCCACATAACGGTCGAGACGCCGTTCGATCACATGCTGTACGATTGACAGCAAGAAGCAGATGATCCAATAAATAAAGGCGGCTTCAATATAGATGACCAAGATTTGATCAAGGTTTTGCGCGCCGATTTCCTGCGCTTTTCTGAACAGCTCCGCGACGAGAATCTGTGACGCGAGAGATGTATCCTTGATCAGGCTGATAAATGTATTTGATAATGGCGGAATGGACACGCGAAACGCCTGCGGCAGGATCACGCGGAACAATGTCTTGCGATAGGTCATGCCGATCGTATAACCGGCTTCCCATTGCCCTTTCGGCACGGATGAAATAGATGCCCGGATGATTTCAGAAGCATAGGCGCCCACGTTTAATGAAAACGCGATGACTGCACTTGGGAAAGGGTCCAGCGTAATATTAAATGTCGGGAACAGATAAAAAATGATGAACAATTGAACGAGAAGAGGAGTGCCGCGCACCGCTGATACGTATACGCTGAACACCCATCTCAATGGTTTCATATTTGACATTCTGGCGAGCGCCGTAATCAGCGCGATGATCATTCCGAAAATAAAGGAAAGAATGGTAAGGGGAATCGAGTAATAGATTCCCCCGGAAAGAATCGGCCAGAATGACTGCTGCACCAGATCCCATGGAATGGCTGTTGCAATCACGGGCTCCGGCATGTTACTTAGAAACATCTTCGCCGAACCATTTTTTCGCTATTTTAGAAAGAGTCCCGTCCTCTTTCATTTCTTTTAACGCTTTGTTGACGTGAGTCACAAGTTCGCCGCTTCCTTTTCGGAATGCGAAATACGTCTGCTGCGGCTGGCCTGCTTCAAACGCGATTTTCACGTTTTTATTGCCGGACGTTTTTAAGTAGTTCAGTACGGCAAGCTTATCGTTGTAAGTCAGATCAGCGCGGCCCTGCTGAATGAGCTGAAGGGATTGCGCCATGCCTTCAACGCCTTCAATTTTCGCGCCGGCTTCTTTCGCTAATTTATTGTAATTGCTTGTTAATGACTGAGCCGCTGTTTTTCCTTTGACATCAGCCTCTTTCGCAATCGTGCTGTCTTTTTTCGTCACGACGACTGCATTTGACGTTGTGTATTTATCAGAAAAATCATATTGGTTCTCACGGCCTGTTTTGCCGACTTGGTTGGCGACGACGTCAAACCGTTTCGCGTTTAAACCGGCAAACATGCTGTCCCATTGTGTTTCTTTAAAGTCAGCTTTCAGACCGAGGCGTTTCGCGACTTCTTGAATCACTTCAACATCATATCCGGTCAGTTTGTCAGTCTTTTTATCATGGAAGGTAAACGGTTCGTACGTTCCTTCTGTACCGACGGTCAGTACGCCTTTTTTCTTGACAGAAGCCCAAAGATCGCCGTCTTTTGACTTAGATCCGCTGTCCTGTGAGTTTCCGCAGGCTGCAAGCATTGCGATGCTGACCATCATGAACAAAGCGAATAATGCTTTTTTCATCTTCTTTATTCCCCACTTTTCTGAGTAGTTTTATTGAGAAAAAATAGCTCCCAATTGTAAAGGATAACTTTTTTTTAGTATGAGTCAAGTAATTGGTTTTCATAAGCGGGAATTCATCGTGTTCCGGATCAAAATAATTCCAAGAACTGTCTGACAGGCTTCGGCAGGTAGCTGTCTTTTCTCCAGATGACGGCCGGTGTCATGACAAACGGGTTGTCTTCGATGATAACCGTTTTGACATGCGAGCGCATATGGACGGGAATCATCGTCAAAGGCAGAATTGTGGCGCCGAATCCTGATGATACGAGGCTTAAGAGCGTCGCGGAGTCATGGCATTCACAGACAACCTGGAGGTCGAGACTGTACTGTTCACAAACTTGGAGGACTTGGTCATACACACCTCTTCCATTGACGGTGCGCAAAAGGATCAGAGGCAAAGAGGCGATGTCATTCAGTTTAATCGTTTCTCCGCACAGTCGTTTTGAATGCTCGGACAGCACCAATACACACGGAATGTCTTCGAGCTCCTTCGATTCAATGCCGTCGTTTTTAATCAGGGTGGTGGTGACGGCGGCATCAATCTGCCGGGTTTCCAGAAGCTCCAGCAGTGAGACGGGCTCATCTTCCCAAATGTTAAAGGTGAGATGCGGAAACCGCTCTTTCATCTGTGACACTTTCTCAAGCATGAGCGCTGCGCAGTAAATGGTTGACCCGACGGCAAGTGTCCCGGCCACCTCCTCCTTCAGCTCTTGTACCTCGATTATAGCGTCCTCAAACTTATGAAGAATCTCTTTCGCTCTTTTCAAAAAGACATTTCCTTCATATGTGAGGGTCATTTGTTTCTTTTTATTGCGGTCAAACAGAATGACGCCCAATTCTTCTTCGAGCTGTTTCAGCTGTCTGCTTAAAGGCGGCTGTGCCATATGAAGCTTTTTGGCGGCCGTCGTGATTTTCTGCTCTTGGGCAATGGTGATGAAATAACGCAATTGCCGGATATCCATGAGAACGCGCTCCTTTCTATTATACCTTTAAGGTATGATACATAGATTTAACGAATATTTTTCATATGGATATATCAGGAGTATGATGGATTTGACACCACATTTCAAGCGTAAAGGAGGGGGCAATATGAAGCTCGTCATCGGAATGACCGGGGCAACGGGGGCCATATTCGGGATCAGGCTTTTAGAATATTTACAAGCCGCGGAGATCGAAACCCATCTTGTCGTTTCTCCTTGGGCAAATGTCACCATAACACATGAAACCGATTATACGTTAAAAGATGTCGAGAAACTCGCATCCTATTCGTATTCTCACAAAGACCAGGCAGCGGCGATTTCAAGCGGCTCGTTTGAAACGGACGGGATGATCATCGCTCCGTGCAGCATGAAATCACTGGCAAGCATCCGCACCGGAATGGCTGACAATCTGCTGACAAGGGCGGCTGACGTCATCCTGAAGGAGCGGAAAAAACTTGTGCTGCTGACAAGAGAAACGCCGCTCAGCCAAATTCATTTAGAAAATATGCTAGCGCTTACAAAAATGGGTTCCGTCATTCTTCCGCCGATGCCGGCATTCTATAACAAGCCGGCTGACATGGATGAATTGATAGACCATATTGTGTTCCGGACGCTTGATCAGTTCGGCATCCGTCTGCCGGAAGCGAAACGGTGGTACGGAATTGAAAAACAAAAAGGAGGAATCTGATAATGGCCTATCAGGATTTTAGGGAATTTCTCGCCGCTCTTGAAAAAGAAGGGCAGCTCTTAACCGTCAACGAAGAGGTAAAACCGGAGCCGGACCTGGGCGCCGCCGCGCGTGCAGCCAGCAATCTCGGGGATAAAACCCCTGCGCTTTTGTTTAACAATATTTACGGACATCACCATGCGCAGGTGGCTCTGAATGTCATCGGCTCGTGGCCGAATCACGCAATGATGCTCGGCATGCCGAAAGATACGCCTGTAAAAGAACAATTCTTTGAGTTTGCCAAACGGTACGATGCATTTCCGGTGCCGGTCAAACGGGAAGAAACCGCGCCGTTTCATGAAAATGAAATAACGGAAGATATCAATCTTTTTGACATCCTTCCGCTATTCAGAATCAACCAGGGGGACGGCGGCTACTATTTGGATAAAGCGTGCGTCATTTCCCGCGATCTTGAAGATCCGGACAATTTCGGCAAGCAGAATGTCGGCATTTACAGAATGCAGGTAAAGGGAAAAGACCGCCTCGGCATTCAGCCCGTGCCTCAGCATGATATTGCGATTCATCTTCGCCAAGCTGAAGAACGCGGCGTGAATCTTCCCGTTACGATCGCGCTCGGCTGTGAGCCGGTGATTACGACGGCTGCATCAACTCCGCTGTTATACGATCAATCCGAGTATGAAATGGCCGGCGCGATTCAAGGGGAGCCCTACAGAATCGTTAAATCTAAATTGTCTGATTTAGACATCCCTTGGGGCGCGGAAGTCGTTCTGGAAGGAGAGATCCTTGCGGGAGAACGGGAATACGAAGGACCTTTCGGTGAGTTCACGGGCCATTATTCAGGCGGCCGCAGCATGCCGGTCATCAAAATCAAACGGGTATATCATAGAAACAATCCGATTTTTGAACATTTATACTTAGGCATGCCGTGGACGGAGTGCGACTATATGATCGGCATTAATACGTGCGTGCCGCTTTACCAGCAGCTGAAGGAAGCCTACCCGAACGAAATCGTCGCCGTGAATGCGATGTATACGCACGGGCTGATCGCCATTATTTCTACGAAAACACGCTACGGCGGATTTGCCAAGGCAGTCGGCATGCGCGCCCTGACGACGCCGCACGGACTCGGCTACTGCAAAATGGTCATTGTCGTGGATGAGGATGTCGATCCGTTTAACCTGCCGCAAGTCATGTGGGCGCTCTCAACGAAAATGCATCCGAAACACGATGCAGTCATCATTCCTGATCTGTCCGTCCTTCCGCTTGACCCGGGGTCTGATCCGGCAGGGATGACACACAAAATGATTCTTGACGCCACGACGCCTGTCGCGCCGGAAACAAGAGGCCATTATTCGCAGCCGCTTGATTCCCCGCTGACAACGAAAGAGTGGGAACAAAAACTGATGGACTTAATGAATCAATAAGAAAGGATGAGGTTGCTATGAAAACATGCCCGCGCTGTGAATCGCAAAAAGGAGAAACCGTCAGCCAATCGCCGGTCAAAGGCGCTTGGGAAATATACCAATGCCAAACCTGCTTTTTCACATGGAGATCCTGTGAACCGGAAAGCATCACGAATCCGGCGACATTCAACCCGGCATTTAAAATCGATCCGAAAGAAACGGAGACGGCCACACATGTTCCCGCTGTCCCGGAAAGAAAAGCGTAATGCTGACGGAGCACTTGCCGGAGGCGCTTTACACGCTTTTAGACGGAACGGAGCTTGAAAAAAAGCAGCACGACGCCTTTGTGCTCCAATCCGTGACAAAAGAAGGCCGTCCGCACGCGGCCATGATCAGCGCCGGTGAAATCGCGGCCGTGAGCAGAACAAATCTCCGACTCGCCTTATGGAAAAACACGACGACCGTAAAAAGCCTGCTGCATTCGGGACAAGCTCTTTTCATCGCCTGGCACGGAGGAGCCGCATATTACGTCACATTGGAATGTAAGGCGCTTCCGCCGCTGAAAGAGGCGAAACACGAGCGGGAACGGTTCAGCTGCCGCGTGATCACCGTCAAGGAAGATCGGGCGAAATACGCGGATCTGACATCCGGACCGGCCATCCAGCTCCACGAACCGGAAGATGTCCTGAAGAGATGGAGAGAAACACTTGAGGAGTTAAAACGATAGACGCAAAAAAAAGCCTGCGGACGATTCCGCAGGCTTTTCTTTTATTGTACGCCTTTCATCGCCCGTTTAATGACGGGAGACAGAAGAATTAAAATAATACCGAGAATGATCGAAACAAGACCGATTGAGCCGAAGTAGGCCGCTTCAGAAATCTTATCAAACAAACCGACTACTTTTGCGTTCAGGGCTTGACCGCAGGCGTTTGTTAAAAACCACATACTCATCGTCTGCGCTGAGAAAGCTGCAGGCGCAAGTTTCGTTGTGACGGATAAACCGACCGGTGAAAGGCAAAGCTCACCAAGCACAACCAAAAGGAAGCTGAGCACAAGCCAAAGCGGGCTCACAAGCTCGCCGCTTCCGCCCATAACCGGAAGCACCATGACTAAAAATGATAATCCGGCAAGGATAATGCCGATCGCGAATTTAATCGGTGTTGAAGGCTGGCGTTTGCCGAGCTTCATCCAGATCCATGCGAACACCGGCGCGAAAATAACGATGAATAACGGGTTCAGAGACTGGAACCATGAAGACTCAAGATGCATGCCCGCAAAGGAAAGTCTCGTGCGCTGATCCGCATATAAAGCAAGAATCGTCGCGCCCTGCTCCTGAATCGCCCAGAACATTGCCGCTGCAATAAACAGCGGAACATAAGCCGCAAGCCGTGATTTTTCCGTTTTCGTCGCTTTTTTGCTTGTGAACATCACGATAAAGTAAATAACCGGAATGACAATGCCGAGGATACTGACGGTGTCAATCACACGCTGGATCGTCAGCCAGCCGGTTTGAATCAGAACGATAATAACGGCTGCTGCGATGACCACTCCGATTCCCGTGCCGATCACTGATGATTTAGAAATCGGATTCGGTACATTGGAGCCTGCTTTGCCGAGGTATTTCTTTCTCGTAAGAGCGAAAACAATCAGTCCGAGGAACATACCGGCCGCGGCGCATCCGAAGCCTAAGTGGTAGTTGTACTTCTGTCCGAGTGTTCCGACAATTAGCGGCGCAAGCAATCCGCCGAGGTTGATCCCCATGTAAAAGATGCTGAAACCTGAGTCGCGGCGCTCGTCTTCCTTCGTATATAAATCTCCGACAACGCTGGATACGTTTGGTTTAAGCAGGCCGGTTCCGATAATGATCAGAGCCATGCTGGTAAAAAACGCCGCCGTGCTGCCGGGGAAGGCAAGAGCGATGTGCCCGAACATAATTAAAATTCCGCCGTAAAATACGGTGTTTGCCGTGCCGAATACCCGGTCGGCCAGCCATCCGCCGATGACGCTCGACATGTATACGAGAGACCCGTATATGGACATGATGGCAACTGCGGTCGTTTTATCAAAGCCGAGACCGCCATGAGCGACTTCCGTGTATAAATAGTAAAGCAATATGGCTCTCATACCATAGTAGGAGAAACGCTCCCAAAATTCGGTGAAAAACAGTGTGAACAAGCCGCGGGGATGACCGAAAAAGCCTCGTTGCGGCACAGTTTCTGTTATAGATTCCTTATCAATAGATGCCACCTGAGCCAACCCTTTCTTAAAAAAGTGTATTACAAAAATCATATTCTTATATAATACTTGTGTCAATATAATTTATACTGAATTCAAAAAATTCCAGAATGAAAAGATATTAAAACGTTTAATATAGACGAATTTTCCTGATTCCAATGACTTATTTTGTTATATTATCTGACTAAACTATCTTTATAAACTTTTTTAATAAAATTTAAAGTATGTACAGGCGGAGCGGGATATGGCGGAATAAGATGACAATAAGAGAGGAAGGAGGAGATTATCACTTGCCGAATCGTATATTGGATATTACGGATTGCGGTGTGGCGGCAGACGGAAAAACCGATGTGACGGGCGCCATCAACCAATGCTTGGCCAGGGCCGTCAGCGAAGGCTGTCATACGGTGTTTTTTCCGCCCGGAACGTATAAAATCAACGGCACGCTTGGCGGGGACAGAAGCCAGCCGTTTCGGAACGCCGGGATTAACGTGCCGAGCCATCTCACCATCGTTTTAGATCCGGAATGCACGATTAAAGTGGCGCCGAACAGCTCCTGGGGCTACTCGGCTTTCTATATAGGCAGGCGTGAAAATGTCACCATCACCGGCGGCCGGATCATCGGGGAACGGGATGAACACACGTATACCAATGTCCCTTTGCGGTCGACCCATGAATGGGGGTTTGGAATCTGTATTGAAGGCAGCAGTAATGTGCTGATCGAAAATGTGAAGATTTCGGATTTTACGGGAGACGGCATAATTGTCAGCCCGCTCGGGTTAAAAACAAACAGTGATTACGAAACTTCAGAACAGGTGACCATCCGCCGCTGTGAGATCAGGCAGTCAAGGCGGAACAACATTTCAATCACCGGCTGCAATACCGTTACGGTGGAAGAATGCGTGATTGAAGACGCCGGGCAAGGGAACGGAACGGCTCCGAAATTCGGAATCGATATTGAATCGTACGGAGAAGGCGATATTGATTATGAAGAAGCTCTTCATATTACGGTCCGCAACAACTTCTTTTCCGGAAACGCCGCAAGCTCAGTCACCAATTTTAACGGATATAATGTGTTAATTGAAGGAAATCATTCCGATAACACAATCAGCTACGGGTACGGGGCACATACCGTCATTTCGGGGAATGTCTTCTTTCGGTCAGACGGCGGCTCAAGGACCGCAGTCGCCGGACAAGGTGTGTCACAAGGACAGGACAGCAGCAATGCCGTCATTTCCAACAATCTGATTACCGGGTTTTCCACCGGAATAGATGTAAGGGGAAAAAGCGTCCTCGTCACCCACAACAAAATCAATCAATTTGAAAATACGGGCATTTCCGTCTATCAGGCAGAAGATGTGACCGTTGACGGCAATGTCATTGAAAACGGACGTTCCGAAACGAGACGAAGCACGGGGATGCGGGCGACGCTGTCGGAAAACGCCGTCTTTACGAATAACACTCTGAATCAGGTGACAGACGGAATCACCATGTCGGCCGGCAGTAACATTGTAAAACAAAATGTGCTGAAATCGTTCAGCCGGGGCATATGGGTCACAGGCGGAAATGCCGTTATTGAAGGAAATACGCTCCTTCCGAATGCGTATCAGGGCGCCGCGGAGTCCTATGCCGTATCTGTGACAAATGACGCCAGGGCTGTCATCAAAGGCAATCTCTTTAAGAACTATAAAAACTATCCCGTATTCAGTTCAACATCCTCGGGAACCTCTGTCATCAGCAACCGCTTTGAATCATCACCGCTTATCGTTACCGTGTATCTGAACTCAGGCACGCATGAAGTCATAGACAATACGCTCACGATCAACCGAACAGCGGGCAGCCCGATCGGCATCTATCTGAACGGAGCCTCCAATTCCCTCGTTTCGGGCAATACCATCAACAACCTTTCCGCCGCTTCTGCTTCCGCCATCCAAACCAGCTCCTCCGCAAGTACTAAAATCATCGGCAACCGCATTATCAAAGGCGTCATTGTGAAGCACGCGACAGATACGGAAAGCGGAAATATCGTCATCTGAGAACAGTCTGCGCCGGAAAAATAAAAAGAACACATGAACTCCGAGAGAAGGAGGGATGTGTTCTTTTTTGACACAATACAGCCGTGCGCCTGTCAGGCACCTTTTTTACCTGATTTATATAAAGCGATCATTTCTCTGATTAAAAAGAGGGCGAATAAAAACAGCATCAGCCATTCTGAGAAGGTGGTCAATTTAAAAGCGGACAGGTTGTTTTGGACCGCTCCATAGAAACTGAAACCTTGCAGCATATCCATCGTTACTGAAATGATCAGACAGGCAGTCAGCAAAAAAAATGAAACCCCCAATATTTTCATGCGCATCACTCTCCCTTTTTATACTTTTCGATTACGCAGAACTTATGCAGACTTTCCGCCGTGCATAATCTTTTGCCGTACAGGAAGAATATGAAAAAAACGAGGAAAGGTTTTTTGCGATATGCCGCCATTTTTTAAGCAGAGGAAACAAAAAAAAGCCGATCAAAACGACCGTGACAATGAAGGCAGAAAAGAAGCGGACAGCCAGCCGGACAAAGAGCGGGATGAGCCGATCTCCCTCAGCTTAAAGCAAAATATGAAGAAGCTGTCTGAGAGGTTCGGCAACAGTGCCGATGTCGTCATCCGCCGGCTGAAAATCGGAAAAGAAGAGCTTCCGGCCGCAATTGTGTATATCGCCGGTTTGGTAGACGAACAGCTTGTCAGCCAATCCCTTCTGGAGGATTTAATCGACATCCCGTCCGTTCAGCCGGAACAAGCGGTCTGCCTGATATACGATAAAACGCTTGCGATCGGCGGGGTGAAAGAGGAAGAAAAATGGAAAAGCCTTTATGCCGGGCTGGTGGCGGGCAGCACGCTCATTTTTGTCGACGGTGCTGACAAGGCGCTGATCGCCAGCACGGAAGGGGGCGAGCACCGGTCCATTCAAGAGCCGAGCACTCAGGTCTCTTTCCGCGGCCCGCGGCAGGGATTCACTGAATCTCTGCAAACCAATATTTCCATGATCCGCAGGTATGTAAAAACGCCTGATGTATGGGTTGAAAAAATGGAGATCGGACACGAAACGAATACGGATGTCGCGCTGATGTATATTAACGGAATTTGCGATAAAAAGCTGATTAAGGAAGTCCGCAAGCGGCTGAAGCACATTGACATCGACAGCATTCTGGAATCCGGCTACATTGAACAGCTCATTGAAGACGCGCCGTTTTCTGTGTTCCCCACCGTATATCATACGGAGCGGCCGGACGTCGTGGCGGGGAATCTGCTGGAAGGACGATTTGCGATTATCGTGGACGGAACGCCGTTCGTTCTCATCGCGCCGGCCTTATTTATTCAATTTTTTCAATCCGTTGAGGATTATTATTCACGATTTGATATCGCCACAAGCATCAGGGTGCTGCGGGTTTTGATTTTCTTCATTTCACTGGTGGCGCCGGGGATTTATGTGGCGGCGACGACCTTTCACCAGGAAATGATTCCGACGCAGCTGCTGATTGTCATCGCGGCTCAGCGGGAGACGGTGCCGTTCCCGGCCGTGATTGAAGCGCTGACGATGGAAGTGGCTTTTGAGATTCTCAGGGAGGCGGGTGTCCGGCTTCCGAGAGTTGTCGGCTCCGCCGTTTCCATAGTCGGAGCGCTTGTCATCGGCCAGGCCGCCGTACAGGCCGGCATCGTCTCCCCGGCCATGGTTATCGTCGTCGCGCTGACGGCGATTGCCAGCTTTGCGACCCCGGCTTTTGACATGGCGATATCCGCGCGGCTGATCCGGTTTCTCTTTATTCTGTCAGCGGCGGTCATGGGATTTTACGGGCTGATTCTGGGCATTATCATGATGTTCGTCCATCTGTGCGGCCTGCGTTCATTCGGTTTTCCGTATATGTCCCCGCTCGCTCCTTTGACCCCGGGCGGGCTGAAGGATTCCATCCTCCGCGCTCCGTTATGGGCGGATGAAAAAAGGCCGGAACTGCTCGTGCAGGAAAACAACAGGCGCCAAGGGGAACATCAAAGACCGAAACCG
Source organism: Bacillus sp. JK74 (assembly GCF_053663395.1). Classification (NCBI taxonomy): domain Bacteria; kingdom Bacillati; phylum Bacillota; class Bacilli; order Caryophanales; family Bacillaceae; genus Bacillus; species Bacillus sp. JK74. The sequence goes on from NZ_JBSJQB010000004.1 coordinate 21,656, forward strand.
GAGACATCCAGAGGAATGGTTAATAAAGATGTAGAAGAGGGCGACGGTAATGAAAAGACGTAAATGGATACTTATCCTTTGTACGATGGTTTCCCTTATGTTTGTATCCGGATGCTGGGATAAAAGGGAGCTGACTGATTTGGCTGTGATCTCCGCCATCGGTATTGACCGGACCGAAACGGGAAAATACGTCCTTCACTTGCAAATTATCAATCCGGGAAACGTGGCCGGCGGTCTGCAGGGCGGCGGAGCGGGAGACCGGCCTCCGGTTTCCGTCTATTCGGTGTCCGGAGACAATATGACGGAAGCTTTGAGAAAAGGCTCGATGAAAGTGTCCAGAAGGCTCTATTTTGCGCATACGAATCTCGTGGTGTTCAGTGAAAAGCTGGCGAAAGAGGAAGGGCTCAGTTTTATTCTGGACAATCTTGACCGCGACACCGAATTCAGGACGACCGCAACCGCGGTTATCGCGCATAATTGCAAGGCTGAAGACATTATTAAAGTGCTGACGCCGATTGATAAAATCCCTTCCAATAAAGTGAACAAGACGCTCAGCTTCACGCAGGAACAATACGGCAGAGTCATTAAAACCAGCCTTCAGGACGTTCTGATTGATCTCGCTTCTCCGGCCGGGTCGCCGTTTATTCCGGGTTATGAAATGCACGGAGACGATAAAGCCGGTCCTACGATGGAAAATACGCAGACGACTGAACCGAAAGCAGTGCTGTCAGCGGACGGACTGGCGGTGTTCAAAAAGGATGGGAGGCTGGATTACTGGATTGAGGATGACGACAGTGTGGGGGCTGTATGGCTGCTCAATAGGATCAAGCATACGTTCATCAATGCGGATTGGAAGAATGTGAAGCACGCAATCAGTCTGCAGGTCACCCGCCAGAATACAAAGGTGACGGCCACTTTTCCGAACGGAAAACCGCATATTCACGTGCATGCTCAGGTCGAGGGGCTGGTGGACGCTGTCAGATACCCTTTCCATCTGTCTGATCCGCAAGTGCTGATGACGATGCAAAAGGCGCTCAGCGTGCAGCTTGACAAAGATATCACCAAATCAATTGAAGATATAAAAGCCCGTAAGAATGACTTCGTCGGCTTCGGAGACCTGATCTATCGGAAGCATCCGGACAAATGGAAAAAGTTCAAAGGGAAGTGGGATGAAGAATATTTCCCCAATCTCCCCGTAGATGTCAAAACGGAAGTCATTATCAGAAGAACGGGCTTGCGGAATAATCCTCTCTCAGACAAGCTTGAGCATGATTGATGTGAGGGGAAAGGAGCGAAGCGTATGGAAAATGCGAAAATCGGCACGCGTCAGCTGTTTATTATGATCATTTTGTTTGAATTGGGCAGTTCGTTATTGATCCCTCCGGGCACGATGGCCGGGCGGGATGCGTGGCTGTCCGTGCTTCTCGGGTGCGTTACCGGTCTCGGACTTTTCTACGTTTATCAGGCCCTGTATCAATTTTTTCCTGAGTCTTCACCGAGAGATTACATGAACGAACTGATCGGCAGACATCTGAGCTGGGCGGTCTCGCTTCTTTATATTCTCTATTTTTCTTATATCGCGGCCCGCGTATTGCGGGATTTTGGCGAAATGCTTGTCACCTTCGCCTACCAGGACACGCCGCTTTTAATTGTGAATGCCATGCTGATGATCGCCGCGATATTTGCGGTCAGAAAGGGTATTGAAGTGATAGCGAGAGCCGGCGAGCTGCTGTTTGGCATTATGTATTTTCTGACAGCCGTCGGGCTGATCCTCATTATCAGCTCAGGCACGATCAACCTCAGATTTCTCCAGCCGGTTTTAGCGGAGGGTGCAGGAACGGTCATTTATTCTGTGTTTAAACAGACGATGTTCATCCCATTCGGTGAATTAATCGTGTTTGTCATGATTTTCCCTTATTTAAAAGATCGGAAAAAGGTGAAGAAAACCGGATTTCTGGCGATTATCATCAGCGGGCTGTTTTTGGCGATGTCAGTGGCGATTAATATTTGTGTGCTGGACGTCAACTTAATGCTCCGCTCTCAATTTCCGCTGCTGAGCACCATACAGACAATTAAAGTGGAGGAGTTTTTAGACCGGCTGGATGTCTTTTTCATGCTCGTGCTCGTCATCGGCGGTTTTTTCAAAGTCAGCCTTTTTACATATGCGGTTGTCGTGGGCGTGTCCACGCTGTTTAAAGAAAAAAACCCGTCCCAGCTGGCCTTTCCGGTCGGATTGGGGGTGCTGATTCTCTCCATCAGCATCGCAAGCAATTTTTCGGAACACATGAATGAAGGCTTAAACATTGTGCCGATCTATATTCATCTTCCGTTTCAAGTGCTGTTCCCCGTTTTGCTGCTTATCATTGCTGTTATTAAGAAAAAGGTCAAAGGGACCGTCTATACAGTTTCGAAGAAATAACCCGGCCGGTGCGCCGGGTTATTTTAAAAATCATGATTTTTGTCTTAATGCATTGACAAACTTGCGTGACAATTGTACATTTTGATTTATTCTTATAAAATTACTAGGAAATATAGGTTTAGTGGTGTTAATATTTTCTGAACCGTATTTCAGAATAGAAGGAGATCCATCATGACAAAGAAAAAAGAAATCAAACTCGGTGTGTTTCTCGCGGGCACCGGCCATCATGTCGCTTCTTGGAGACATCCTCAGGCACCGGCGGACGCGAGCATGAATTTGGATTATTTCAAAGAACTGGCGAAAACGGCTGAGCGTGGGAAATTGGACATGCTGTTTTTGGCGGACAGTTTATCAATAGACGGCAAATCACATCCGAATGTGCTGACGCGCTTTGAGCCGTTTACGCTGCTGTCGGCGCTCGCTCAGGTCACATCCCGCATCGGTCTGGCGGCGACCGCGTCTACCACATACAGCGAACCGTTCCATATCGCGAGACAATTTGCATCGCTTGATCATCTTTCCAACGGCCGCGCGGGCTGGAATGTCGTCACATCTTCGATTGAATCGACCGCGCTTAATTTCAGCGGCGAAAAGCATCTTGAGCACCATCTCAGATATCAGCGCGCGGAAGAATTCGTGGAAGTCGTCAAAGGATTATGGGATTCGTGGGAGGAAGACGCCTTTATCCGTGACAAAGAGTCAGGAGCATTTTTCGATAAAGACAAAATGCATGAATTGAACCATAAAGGAACATATTTCTCCGTGAGAGGGCCGTTAAATGTCGCCCGCACACCTCAAGGGCGCCCGGTCATTATTCAGGCCGGATCATCAGGAGACGGAAAAGCGCTGGCCGCCAAAACGGCGGAGGTCATTTTCACCGCGCAAAATCATTTGGAGTCCGCGCAGGAATTCTATCAATCTATTAAAGAACAAGCGGCTTCTTTCGGCCGTGATCCTGAAAAAATTGCGATCATGCCGGGGATCTTTCCCGTTATCGCCGATACCGAAGAAGAAGCGCAGGCAAAATATGAAGAGCTCCAAGACCTCATCATTCCGTCTGTCGGACTGAACATTCTGCAAAACTATCTGGGCGGCGTCGACCTTTCCGCCTGCCCGCTTGACGGCCCGCTGCCTGAATTGGATGCGGATGCGTCGAATGCCGTTAAAAGCCGGTTCAAGCTCGTTCAGGAGATGGCCAAACGCGATAACATGACCATCCGCGAGCTGTACAAATATGTGGCGGGTTCAAGAGGCCATCATATCTTTGTCGGAACGCCAGAACAGCTTGCCGATAAGATGGAAGAATGGGTCGGAAAACAAGCTTGTGACGGCTTCAACATCATGCCGCCGCTTTTGCCTGAAGGTCTCACTCTTTTTGTAGACAAAGTGATTCCGATTTTACAAGAACGGGGCGTGTTCAGAAAAGAGTATGAAGGAACGACGCTCAGAGAACATTTCGGACTGGAAAAACCGGCAAACCGATATGCCGACTAAAGGAGGGTCATCATGTCAAGACAATACCGGCTCGCAACGGAGGCAGACGCTGATGAGCTGCTTTCACTGACACTGAAGGCGTATGAACCGATCCGCAAGCTCGGCATCAATTTTGCCGCTGCCACGGCGGATAAAGAACTCGTATTAACTAACATACAGAAAAACGCCTGTTACGTTTTGGAGGAAGACGGACGGATTCTGGCGACGATTTCTCTGCGGATGCCGTGGGGGCCGAATCCCGGGCCGTACGGTGTCCCTCATATTTGGTGGTTCGCCGTCGATCCTGAAACCGGAAAAAAAGGGACGGGCTCAGACATGCTGGCGTGGCTGGAGAACACAGTGCTCCGCGATACATTAAAAGCGCCTTTCGTGTCACTGGGCACAGCGGACAAGCATCCGTGGCTGATCGGTATGTACGAGCGGAAAGGCTACGTCCGCGCAGGCGAAAAGGATTTAGGAAAAGGCCACATCACCATCTATTTAAAAAAACAATTGCAGGATTAACATTTTAATAGGAAAAGGCGGGATTTCAATGAAGAAGAAAACATGGGCTTTGCTGCTGTCTGCCGCGCTTTTGGCGGTCTTAACAGCATGCGGAAACGGAAAAGAAAGCGAAGGCGGCGATAACGTGCTGCATGTCGGCGCCACGGGACAAAGCTATCCGTTCGCATATAAAGAAAACGGCAAGCTGACAGGCTTTGACGTGGATGTCATGGAAGCCGTAGCGAAAAAAATCAACATGAAACTGGACTGGAAGCTGCTTGAATTCAGCGGACTGATGGGCGAGCTCCAGACCGGCAAACTCGACACCATTTCAAACCAGGTCGCTGTCACGGACGAACGCAAGAAAACGTATAACTTCACAGAACCGTATTCGTATGCGGGCACTCAAGTCGTCGTCAAAAACGATAACAAAGACATCAAATCAGTCAATGATCTGAAAGGAAAAACAGTGGCGGCCGTTCTGGGCTCAAACCACGCGAAAAACCTTGAGAGCAAGGACCCGGATAAAAAAATCAACATAAAAACATATGAAACACAAGAAGGCACGCTGAAAGACGTGGCTTACGGACGGGTTGACGCCTATGTAAACAGCCGCAGCGTCCTGATCGCCCAGATTAAAAAGACCGGTCTGCCTCTGAAATTAGCAGGAGACCCGATTGTCTATGAAAAAGTCGCTTTCCCGTTTGCGAAAGATGCGGCTCACGATAAAATCCGCAAAAAAGTAAACAAAGCCATTGAAGACCTGCGGAAAGACGGCACGCTGAAAAAGCTGTCTGAAAAGTACTTTAACGAAGATATCACAAAGGAAGCAAAGCATTAAGAAACGGCGGTGAAAATCGAGAATGAACAGCATTGATTGGGGATTTATGTTTTCAGCTTTTCCCGCGTTAATCGAAGCCTTGCCGATCACATTACTAATGGCCGTCGCGGCCATGGTATTTGCCGTGATCGGCGGCCTTATATTAGCGCTTATCACAAAAAATCGTATTCCTGTGCTTCACCAGCTGTCAAAGGTGTATATTTCATTTTTCCGGGGCGTGCCGACGCTCGTGCAGCTTTTCTTAATTTATTACGGCCTGCCTCAGCTCTTTCCCGGAATGAGCAAGATGACGGCGTTAACTGCGGCGATTATCGGGTTAAGCCTGAAAAATGCCGCCTACCTGGCTGAAATCTTCCGCGCGGCGCTCAACTCAGTCGATGAGGGGCAGCTTGAAGCCTGTCTGTCTGTCGGAATGACAAAATCCCAGGCGTACAGACGGATCATTTTCCCGCAAGCCGTCAGAAACGCGCTTCCCGCGACGGGAAATACATTTATCGGCCTGTTAAAAGAAACATCGCTCGCTTTTACATTAGGAGTGATGGAGATGTTCGCCCAAGGAAAAATGTACGCATCAGGCAACCTCAAATATTTTGAGACGTATTTAGCCGTCGCGGTCATGTACTGGATTCTTACGATTATTTACAGTGTGCTGCAGGATCTGCTCGAACGGGCGATCAGCAAGCCTTATCGCACATAGGAGGAGGCTCAGGATGATACAAGTCAGACATATTCGAAAAGCATTTAAAGACCTTACCGTACTTGACGGGATCGATCTTGAGATCAAAAGCGGCGAAGTCACGGCCATCATCGGCCCGTCAGGCTCGGGAAAATCAACGCTCCTCCGCTGTCTGAATCTGCTGGAGCGCCCGGATGACGGCATCATTGAAATCGGCGATGCAAAGCTGAATGCAGCGTCCTATTCGCGCAAAGACGTACACAAGCTTCGCCAGCAGACGGCGATGGTGTTTCAGAATTACAACCTGTTCAAAAACAAAACCGCCCTGCAAAATGTGACAGAGGCGCTGATCACCGCGCAAAAGAAACCGAAAAAAGAAGCGGAACAGATCGGTATGGACCTGCTGCGGCAAGTCGGTTTAGAACACAAAGCGGACAGCTACCCGATTACGATGTCAGGCGGGCAGCAGCAGCGGATCGGGATTGCGAGAGCCTTGGCCGTTGATCCTCACGCGATTTTACTGGATGAACCGACTTCAGCCCTTGACCCTGAGCTTGTAGCCGGGGTGCTCCAAGTCATCAAATCAATCGCCGAAAAACAGACAACCATGATCATCGTCACGCATGAGATGGCTTTTGCGCGTGAAGTAGCCGACAAAGTTATTTTTATGGCGGACGGACGCATCATCGAACAGGGAACGCCGGAGGAGCTGTTTGACAATCCGCAGAACGAACGGACGAAAAAATTCATTAAGCAAGTGGGAGAGCCTGCCGAACTTGTCTAAGAAGGGAAGAAGAAGAAATGGCAAATGAAACGTATGAATCATTAAACAAACGTTTAATCAATATCCGCCGCGACCTTCATGAACACCCTGAGCTGTCAGGCGAGGAATTCGAAACGACGAATAAAATCCGCCGCTGGCTGGAGGAAGAAGGAATCACGGTTCTTGATGTGCCGAAACTTCAAACCGGAGTGATCGCTGAAATCAAAGGAGACAAAAGCGGCCCCGTCATCGCCGTCAGAGCGGACATCGACGCACTGCCGATCGAAGAGAAAACAAACCTTCCGTTTGCTTCGCGAAACAGCGGCGTGATGCACGCATGCGGCCATGATTTCCATACGGCATCTATTCTCGGCACGGCTTTCTTATTAAATGAGAGAAAGCATGAGCTGAAAGGAACGGTGCGGTTTATTTTTCAGCCCGCGGAAGAAATCGCCGCCGGAGCAAGACAGGTCATTGAAGCCGGCGCGCTTGACGGTGTATCGGCGATATTCGGCATGCATAACAAACCTGACCTCCCCGTCGGCACGGTCGGTCTGAAAGAAGGCCCGCTGATGGCGAGTGTCGACCGCTTTGAAATCACCGTGAAAGGAAAAGGCGGCCACGCCGGAATCCCCGACAACAGCATTGACCCGATTCAGGCGGCAGGACAGATCATCGGCGGCCTGCAATCGGTTGTCAGCAGAAACATCAGCTCGCTTCACAATGCCGTCGTCAGCATCACAAGAGTTCAGGGGGGCAGTTCTTGGAATGTCATTCCGGACCATGTTGAAATGGAAGGAACCGTCCGGACGTTTCAAAAAGAAGCGCGGGAGGCTGTTCCGAAACATATGAAGCGGGTTGCCGAAGGAATCGCGGCCGGATTCGGGGCAGAGGCTGACTTCCGCTGGTTTCCTTACCTTCCGTCAGTGATGAACGATGCCCGTTTCATCCAGGCGGCGGAACAAACGGCTGAAGATCTCGGGCTTCAAACCGTTCGGGCAGAACAGTCGCCCGGCGGTGAAGACTTCGCGTTATATCAAGAAAAAATCCCCGGCTTCTTTGTCTGGATGGGAACAAACGGAACAGAAGAATGGCACCATCCAGCCTTTACACTCGACGAAAAAGCGCTCCCAAAAGCGGCTGAGTTTTTCGCCCGGCTTGCCGTCAATGTATTGGAGCAGACGGAATGAATACGGAAAATCTGACGGCCGGACTTGCTCAGGCCGTCATGTCGTCTGTACCGGAAACATCCGCCGAAGCGATGAAAGAAGCGCGCAAAGGACTGCTTGATTTTACAGCGGCGGCTTTTGCGGGGAGACGGGATAAAGGAGTTGAAAAGCTGGTAAAACTGGCCGAAGAAGAAGGCGGGGTGCCGATAGCGCCGCTTATCGGCAGAAATCAAAAAACCACGCCGTCCCAATCCGCGCTCATTAACGGATTCATCGCACATGCGCTTGATTTTGACGATGTTCATTCTGATGTAAGAGGACATCCGAGCGCGGTCATCCTTCCGGCTTTGATTGCAGCCGCATCAGCCGGCCGGATAGACAAGAGCCGTTTTCTCGGCGCTTATGTGACGGGAATCGAAGTGATGGCGCGGCTCGGCGAGTCAGCTGGAAGGCATCATTACGAGAAAGGCTGGCACAATACAGGAACGTTAGGTGCCATTGCGGCCGCATGCGCCGTCGGATTTGCGGAGAATCTGAATCAAACCCAATTGCAGAAAGCAATCGGGTTTGCGGCTGCCCGTTCCGGAGGCATGAGAATGCAATTCGGGACAGAAATGAAGCCGCTCCACGCCGGCCTGGCCGCTCAAGCCGGGGTGTTCGCCGTAAAGCTTGCAAAGGCCGGTTTCGGCGGCTCAGCTCATGCGCTCGACGGAGAGAAAGGTTTTTTCGGACTGTACGGCGATCTTGAACGGGCAGAAACCCTGCTTGTAAACGGGTGGGGAAACCCTTGGCGGATTGTGAGCCCGGGACTTTGGTTTAAGGTTTATCCGTTTTGCTCGGCGGCCCATCATGCGGCGGACGCCATTCTCAAGCTGAAGGCCGAACATGGTCTCACTTTCGGCCAAACGGAACGGATCGACGTGATTTATCCGCCGGGAGGGGACGCCGCATTGACAGAACGGCGTCCGAAAACAGGCGAAGCGGGAAGATTCAGCGTGGAATATGTGATCACCTTAGCTTTGCACGGTAAGGATTTTTCAGTTGAACATTTCACATCCGAGCCGATCCCGGAATCCCTTCAAAAAGGATTTGAGCGGATTCACCGCAGCTGCGATGACCAAATTCAGCCGGCTGACAACGCCGTTCCGAAGGGCCGTTTTACAATTGTACGGGTCACGGCTTCCGGCGGTCATGTCTATGAAGCACGTATCGACTGTCCGAGGGGAGCGCCGGGAAACGGTCTTTCTGAAAAAGACATTCAAGACAAGCTCCGGCTCGCTTTGCCGGGAGAAGAGAAAAAGGCGGAAGAATTGATCAAAGCAGCCGGACAATCAAATATGGACCGTTATTTACAGCTGATATAAATAAAAAGAGCGAGGGGATGCAGCCCTCGCTCTTTTTACGTTCACTTCTATTGAATAGGGGGATATAGGGTGCGCCCCCGTCTGCGCTGGCAGGGGCGCGGTATCAGGAAACGGCCGTGCCGTTTTCTTTGGCCGTGAAACTTCCTCTTGATAAGCGGATGTTGATATCAGACACTTTGGCAATTTGTTCGTCGTGCGTAACCATGATGACGCATTTGCCGTCTTTATGCGCCAGATCCTGAAAGAGCCGGACGATTTCCTTTGACGTATCCTCGTCGAGATTTTCCGTCGGCTCGTCCGCGCAAATCAAATCCGTGTCACAGCAGAAAGCCCGCGCAATTGAAACGCGCTGCTGCTGTCCGCCGCTTAATGTCAGCACCCGCTGACGGGCCTGCTGTTCGGTGATGCCGACTTTATCCAGCATGCTGAGCGCGGACGCATCTTTGTTGTTCTCCTTAGATCCGGTAATCTCCATCGCGGTTGTGACGTTCTGGAGCGCCGTCATATACGGGATCAGATGATAAGATTGAAAGACGATAGAGACATATTGATTTCTGAATTTGGTTAATCCGATTTTGGAGATGTCTTCTCCGTTATAAAGGATGCTTCCCTCTTTAGGTGTGTCAAGGCCGCCCGCCAGAGACAGAAACGTGGTTTTTCCCGTCCCGGAGGCGCCGGCAATTGTATAAAACTTCCCTTTTTCAAAGCTGATCGTTATATCCTGAAACAGCGGCTGTGATTTATCTTGGTACCAGTAGCCGGTCTGTTGAAAGGTTAATAGGCTCATTATGCTGCCTCCTCTTATTCCTGCTTGGTCAGGATCGTTTTAGGGTGAAGCCGCATGACTGATACAGACGGCAGTAATGTGGCGATGACGGCAATTGCGACGCCGATCCCGCCGAGAATCAGAAGGTCATTCAGCGAAACGTTTACCTGCATTGTACTGATGACATCTGCACCGGATGAATGCTGACCGAACATGCCGCCTCCCCGCGGCATTTCTCCTCCGCCCCAGCCGCTTGTTTGCTGCTGTGAATCATCGGCTGAGCTGACCTGCTGGGAAAGAAGCTGATTTCCGAGCTGATTCGCCACAAGGCTGCCCGTGACGGATGCGATCCCGATGGCGATAACCGCGACAATCAGAATTTCCGTTAAGAATTGTCCGATGAGCTTCCAGCGCTTTTCGCCGATCGCCATTAAGACACCCATTTCATACTTGCGTTCCCTGATCGACATCATCACGATCAACCCGAGAATGACCGCCCCCGCGATGGATACAAGGTACACCACGTTTTTAGAAAATGACGCGACATTTTCAATCGGGCCGACCATTTGCTGATACACCTGATCATTTGTCGTCAGCGTGTAGGTTTTATCATCTATAGATGTTTTTTTCGCAGCCGCAACGAATGAGTCAATATATTTTGCATCATCCATATAATAAACGGCTGAGCTGATTTTGTTTTTGTTATCAGACCCTTTTAACGCCGCCGCGGCGGTGTAAGGCGTATAGATTTTATTGTCAGGATTTAAGAATGAAAAATGCTCTGCCTGATCGTCTCCTGATGATGTTGTTTTATAAATTCCCACAATTTTAAGCTTTGTACTCACAGAATCATCCGCTGCTGAGGAAACCGTAATGGAGCCGCCGACCTTCAGCTTGTTTTGATCTGCCAGCGTTTCATTGATCACTGCGACTTTTGCGTCCGCATCTGTTTTTGTGATGGCGCGGCCGTCAGTGATTTTTGAGCTCCCGCCTGTGAAATCATCAAGCAGCGCCGTAGAGAGCACGCCTTCGACCGAAATGTCCGCTGAAATCATCTGTCTTCCGCCGCCTTGAAAACGGCTTCCGCCGGAACTGTTATCGGCTGATTCGCCTGAGCTTTTTATCGCGTCAAAGCTTTCTGCGTTTGCTGACGCTGCCGTGAGGAAGTTGTAATTTTTAACGTGCTGTAAAGATGTAAGTTTCTTGGCATCCGAGACGGAAATCGGCGCTGATTCAAACGTCCTCTTTTCACCGTCTTTTTGCTGCTGCGACATTTGCTTTTGGCGGTCAGCCTGGAGTGTGACGCTCCCGCCGAGCTGCTGCCTTGCCAGTTCGCTTGATTTCTTTGCCGCTGACTGGATCGTAAGACCGGACAGGACAAAAATGCAAATCACTGAAAACACAACCAGCTGCAAAAACGTTTTTCCCTTTTTTGCCTTCATGCTCCAAAAGGCTCTTTTTATAAAGTTCATGTCTGTTCCTCCGTGTGGGTGTCAGATCTTGTAAAACCGACCTTCTTTAGAACCGGTTATCCGATATGTATATAGTAGGAGAAATGTGTGAAAAAAATATGAACAAACTATTTCCGGGTGATGAAATAAAAACTAACAATTGTGAAACCCGAAAATATCCGGGTAAAATGGTGCTATTATAAGTAAAAGCGTCAAGATAAGCGGAGGAACCAATGAAGATATTAATGATAGAAGACAATATAAGCGTATGCACCATGACGGAAATGTTCTTTTTTAAAGAAGGATTTGAAGCCGAATTTGTCCATGACGGAGTGGAAGGCTATCAGCGGTTCACGGAAGAGGACTGGGATTTGGTCATTCTGGATATTATGCTTCCATCTATGGACGGAGTGACGATCTGCCGGAAAATAAGAGAGACGAGCAGTGTGCCGATTATTATGCTGACCGCAAAGGACACGGAGTCTGATCAGGTGATCGGGTTTGAAATGGGAGCCGACGACTATGTCACCAAGCCGTTCAGCCCGCTGACGCTAGTAGCGCGGATTAAAGCGGTGATCAGAAGATACCGGGCGACGGGGCAGGCCGTAAAAAGCGACGACTTGATCGAAACGGCGTGTTTTTCAATCAATAAGAAGACGCGGGAAGTGTTTCTGCACGGAAAGCCTGTCGAGAATCTGACGCCGAAGGAATTCGATCTGCTCTTTTATCTCGCACAAAATCCGCGCCAGGTCTTTTCGAGAGAGCAGCTGCTTGAGCAGGTGTGGGGGTATCAATTTTACGGCGATGAACGTACGGTTGATGTTCATATTAAACGGCTGCGCAAAAAACTGTCCAGTGACGAAAAACCGTTTTTATACACGGTGTGGGGGGTAGGATACAAATTTGATGAGGATTAAATACTTATATCAGCTGCTGTTAAGCCATGTCAGCATTTTGATTTTGGCCTTTTTCATCATCATTTCCCTGTTTTCGCATTTTGTTAAAGATTTTGCGTATCAAAATAAAGTGGATGAGCTGTCTTCTTACGCCCAGCAGATCACAAGTGAGCTGAACGGACGCGATCTTGATCTGCGCCGCCTGTATCCGTATCAGGACATGTTAAAAACGCGCGAGACCAGGTTTATTATTTTTGATGAACATCAGCGGCCGTACTTTTTTCCTGACGATATGCCGCCGCGCGAGAAGCTGAAAAGTAAAGAGTGGCACTTGCTGAAGCAAGGGAAAACCGTTCAGATCAGAGCGGAGATGAACCGTTTTAATACGGAAGGCTTGGAAGTATCGCTTGTCGCAAAACCGCTGTTTATCAACGATCAATTTAAAGGCGCGGTGCTGCTCGTGTCTCCCGTCAGAGGGGTCGAGGAGATGATCAGCCAGGTCAACCGCTATATGATTTACGCGATCATCAGCACCCTTATCATCACGATTCTGCTGAGCTGGCTTTTATCTAAATTTCACGTCAAGCGGATTCAGACATTGCGGGATGCGACCGGAAAAGTGGCGTCCGGTGATTACGATATTTCGCTCAAGAACAGCGGCGGCGATGAAATCGGCATGCTGGCGTCCGACTTCAACATCATGGCCAAAAATCTGAAGCAATCGAGAGAGCAGATTGACCGCCTGGAAAAACGGAGGCGCCAATTTATCGCCGATGTCTCCCATGAGCTGAGAACGCCTTTGACGACCATTAACGGACTTGTGGAGGGGCTTAACAGCAACACCATCCCGGAAAAAGATAAAGAGAAATGCTTCTCGCTGATCAGTGAAGAAACGAAGCGGATGCTCAGGCTCGTGAAAGAAAACCTGGATTATGAAAAAATCAGATCCCAGCAAATCAAACTGGACAAGCTCAGTCTGCCGCTCATCGAGGTGTTTGAAATTATTAAAGAGCATCTCAATCAGCAGGCGGAGGAAAAACAAAATCAGCTGCGGATTCAGGCGGAGGACGGCGTCAAAGTGTTCGCCGATTATGACAGGCTGATCCAGATTCTCGTCAACATCACGAAAAACAGCATTCAATTTACGCAAAACGGAGACATCACGCTGCGCGGGTATGAAGGCTATAAAGAAACGGTGATTGAGATCGAAGACACCGGAATCGGCATCTCCAAAGAGGAAATTGAGCATATATGGGAGCGGTTTTATAAGGCGGACGTGTCCCGGACGAATACGGCATACGGCGAATACGGACTCGGCCTGTCCATCGTCAGGCAGCTCGTCGAAATGCACAAGGGCACGATAGATATTGACAGCGAAAAAGGAAAAGGCACGACCTTTACAATCCGCCTTCCGCTGAATACGAAACATGAATCATCTTGAAACCGGCAGTCCTGTCTGGCTGCCGGCTGTTTTATCTTCACTCGGAAAATTGCGCTCTGCCGAAACAAAGTTTGCGTGTTTTTCGGGATGGAAAGACACGGAAACGTGATAAAATAACTGGTAAACAGGTCTTGGATGGGGAGGGTGAAGGAATGAAGAGCGGGTTAATTCCTTCTTCAGCAGTCGGGCAGAAAATTAACGAGTGGTATCGATACATCAGAACATTCAGCGTGCCGGATGCGGAGATCTTGAAGGCCGAGATCAAACAAGAGCTTGACCGTATGGAGCCTGATTCAAACTTAGTGCTTTATTATTCCCTCATGGAATTTCGCCATCAGCTGATGCTGGACTACTTGGAGCCGCTGGAAAAACTGAAGATAGAAGACCAGCCGACCCTGTCGGAAATTCTTGATAACATTGATAACAGCCAGGCCGGCCTCAAAGGGCTTCTCGATTATTACGTCAACTTTTTCAAAGGCATGTTTGAATTTGATAAAAGAGAATTTATCTCAGCGATTACGTATTATAAACAAGCTGAGAAAAAACTGGCCTTCGTATCGGACCACGTGGAACGGGCGGAGTTTTATTTTAAAGTGGCCGAAGCTTATTATCATATGAAACAAACGTATTTTTCTTTGATACATATAAAAAACGCTTATGAAATTTACGTAGAGCAAGACACATATAACGTCCGGATCATTCAATGCCATTTTGTATTCGGCGTCAATTTAATGGATGAAAGGCGCTTTGAACAGGCGGCCAAACATTTTCAGCACGCTCTGCAAATGGCCGAAAAAGAACAAAAAGCGCAGCTTGTCGGGAGGGCGCTGTATAACCTCGGACTGTGCTACTACAATCAGGACCGCATCGGCGAAGCGATTCCGTACTTTGAACGGGCGGTTGATACATTTGAATCACAAAGAATCGTCAATTCTCTTCCTCAAGCATATTTCCTAATCACACTCATTTACTTTAAACTCGGAAAAAAAGAAAAAGCGTCGGAATATCACAAGCGGGGATATGAATATGCTAAAGAAACAGACGATCCCGTTTACACGGTAAAATTCGAATGGCTGCAGGCTCTGTATCAGGCGAAACCGGATGAGGAAAAAATCAGCGCATGTTTCCGTTACCTGGAAGATAAAAATTTATACGCCGATATAGAGGATTTAGCACTAGAAGCAGCTAAATATTACTATGAACAAAATTGCTTTAAGATTTCTTCTGACTATTTTCTGAAAGTCGAAGAGGCAAGGAAACAAATACAAAGGAGTGAGGGTTTGTATGAAATTGAAATCTAAATGGTTTGTTATTTGTTTAGCAGCCGCCGCGATTTTTACAGTGACAGGTGCAGGCCAGACAGATCAGGCTGAATTCCATGTAGCTGAAAGAGGAATGACGTGAGAAGAAAATAACCTGAACAAAGGAAAAGACTGCCCGGGAATGTTCCCGGCAGTCTTTTTTTGCGCGGCCGGACTTGGACAGCGGCGCAAAACAAAAGAAAACGCCGCAGGTCAAAACCCGCAGCGTCCTCATATAGACGGAGTGATGCTTAGAAACCGCCAACATAGGCAGTACCTACAATAACCAACAGGATAAATAAAACAACGATCAAAGCGAAAGAGCTGATTCCAGAATATCCTGACATGAGCTTCACCTCCATATTGTCTATACCATACAATATGTAAAAGAAGCTGCTTTGTAAGGGATATTAGTGGACAAGAGAAAAAAGAGGCGGTGTCCTATGAGAGTAAGACTCCGGCGAAAAACTCGTCATACAGCGCCCGCACCGCGTGTTTTTCCTGTTCTTCTTTCACCCCGAACATCATGCTGACTTCCGATGACCCCTGATTGATCATCTCGATGTTGACGCCGGCTTCGGACAGTGCTTTGGATGCCCTGGCGGTTGTGCCGACATTATGACGCATCGCTTCCCCGACGACCATAATCAGCGCCAGATTGTGCCTGACTGTGACTTCATCTGCTTGAAGTTCCTGCTTCAGACGGGTGACGAGCCTGTGTTCCAGTTCTGAGTCCATCTGATTGTGCCGAAGGATGATCGTGATGTCGTCAATGCCGGATGGAACGTGTTCATACGTCAATCCTTCTTCCTCCAAAATGTGAAGGGCTTTGCGGCCGAAACCGATTTCCCGGTTCATTAAATATTTGCTTATGTAAATGCTGCAAAAGCCCGTGTCGCTTGCGATGCCGATGACTGGCCCGTTCGTATTGTCACGGCTGCTGACGACGCGCGTTCCTTTCGCATCCGGATTATTCGTATTCTTAATCTGAACGGGGATGCCGGCCCGAAATGCGGGAATCAGCGCTTCATCATGAAAAACGGAAAATCCGGCATAGGAGAGCTCACGCATTTCCCGATACGTCAGTTCGTTAATTTCTTTCGGATGCCGCACGATTGACGGGTTGACGGAATAGACGGCGTCCACATCAGTAAAGTTTTCGTACAGGTCGGCTTTTAAGCCGTTGGCGAGAATGGAGCCGGTAATATCTGAGCCGCTCCGGGAAAACGTCACAATCTCATGCTCCTTCGTGTAACCGAAAAATCCCGGAAAAATGATCAAGCCTTCACGGTTTCTCAGACGGTACAAATGATCATAAGATTCAGGGAGCACCTGCGCGCTTCCGGGTTCATTCGTCACAAACAGCCCCGCTTCTTTCGGACTTACGTATTCCGCTTTCACGCCCTGCCGTTGGAAGTAGGCTGCGATCAGCTTCGCGTTGTTGTCCTCGCCGCTCGCTTTCACCGCATCCATATATTGTTCGGGATTGGCTTTGCTGTTGTTTAAGAGAGCGAATAGGTCACTGCGGATTCTTTCTATAATAGAGAAATCCAGGTTCAGCTCACGCGCGATGGCAGCGTACCGTTCAATGACCGGTTCGGCAAGCTCAGGCGCTGCACCTTTTTGCAAATAATGCTCCGCACAGCTGATTAACAGATCCGTCACCTTTGTATCGTCCGAGAAGCGTTTTCCCGGCGCCGATACGACGACGGCTTTCCGCGAGGGGTCAGCCGTCACGATTTGAAACACTTTCTCAAGCTGGGCTCCTGACGCAAGAGAGCTGCCTCCGAATTTTACAACTTTCATGATTTACATCCCCTAATATTTAAATTTTCTCACAAATTTAATTTTTATTATCTCTCTTTCAAACATGTAAATCAAGGATTTTTTCTACGTAGGGAGAACATTTGTATTTTCCTGGAGGAATTTTGCCGCTGTTTGTCAGATTTTTTTCCCTCAAGCGTGTCATCATGTGCAAAAAATGATAAGCAGCCAAATGAAGGTTATAGAAAATCCTGCAAATTCTTGATAGACTGATTGTAAAACAATTTAGTGTACGGCCCGCGGATGACCCCTTTTGAAAGCAAAACTGTATTGACTGCGCTTGGAAAGATGATAAGATTATAGTTGTCGTTGATAATGATAATCATTACGAGTGGGGATATATGGGAGTTGTTTGGCTATCAGTCATTCCGTTTGTGATGGGTGCAGGGAGGCAGCATGAAGCTACGTTACTTACTTTTGCTACTGGCGGTTTTGGCGTGTACTTCTATATTTATCGGTGTAGAAGATTTGTCGCCGCTGGATATTTTTCATTTAAATAAAGAACAGGCAGGTACATTGTTTGACAGCCGGCTGCCGCGTTTGGTGAGCATTATCATCGCCGGCATGAGCCTGAGCATCTGCGGATTAATCATGCAGCAGATCAGCCGGAATAAATTTGTATCGCCGACGACTGCGGGAACGATGGACTGGGCAAGGCTCGGAATTTTGATTTCATTAATGCTTTTTACGTCAGCGAGTCCGCTTGTGAAAATGTCTATCGCTTTTATTTTCGCGTTGGCGGGAAATTTCCTTTTCATGAAAATCCTCGAGAGAATCAAGTTCAATGATGCGATTTTTATTCCTCTCGTCGGTTTAATGCTTGGGAATATCGTCAGCTCAATCGCCACGTTTATCGCATATAAATACGACCTGATCCAAAACCTGTCATCTTGGCTGCAGGGAGATTTCTCACTGGTCGTTAAAGGCCGGTATGAGCTTTTATATCTGAGTATCCCGCTGGTGATCATCGCTTATGTCTATGCGGATAAATTTACGGTGGCGGGAATGGGAGAGAGCTTTTCCGTCAATCTCGGCCTGAAATACAAACGCGTCGTCAATATCGGTCTGATTATCGTGTCGCTCATCGCTTCACTGGTGATCCTGACCGTCGGGATGCTGCCGTTTCTCGGTTTGATCATTCCCAATATGGTGTCGATTTACAAAGGGGACAACCTGAGGAGCAGCCTGCCTCACACAGCTCTCTTGGGCGCTGTTTTTGTGCTGTTTTGCGACATTTTGGGGAGGGTGATCATCTTCCCGTACGAAATTTCCATCGGCCTGATGGTCGGTGTTATCGGCAGCGGCATCTTCCTGTATATGCTGTTAAGGAGAAAAGCATATGAGTCATAATAAAAAAATTACGCTGCTGGCGGCGCTCGCCATGATATGTATCGGATTCTTTCTGTTCTACGGACTGGGCAATTGGGAATACTCCCTGCCGAGACGATGCTTCAAAGTGCTTGCCATGATGCTCACCGGAGGAGCGATCGCGTTTTCAACGGTCATCTTCCAGACGATTACAAATAACCGCATACTGACACCGGGCATTTTAGGCCTTGATTCCCTGTATATGCTCATTCAGACCGTCATCGTGTTCCTGTTCGGTTCAATGAATATCGTCATGATGAACAAAAATCTTAATTTCGTCATCTCCGTCGGGCTGATGGTGCTCTTGTCACTCGTTTTGTATCAGCTCATGTTTAAAGGCGAGGGGCGGAACGTGTTTTTCCTTCTGCTTGTCGGCGTCGTGTTCGGCACGCTGTTCAACAGTCTGTCATCCTTTATGCAGATGCTGATTGATCCGAATGAGTTCCAGGTTGTTCAGGACAAAATGTTTGCCAGCTTTAACAATATCAACACCGATCTTTTATGGTTTGCCGGTGCTGTCTTTCTTCTGACAGGCATTTATGTCTGGCGGTTCACGCGGTTTTTTGACGTGCTGTCGCTCGGCAGGGAGCACGCCGTCAACCTTGGGATTGATTACGATAAGCTTGTGAAACAGATGCTCATCGTCGTTGCCATTCTTGTGTCTGTCTCTACAGCTCTTGTCGGGCCGATTATGTTTTTAGGACTGCTTGTCGTCAATCTGGCGAGAGAGTTTTTAAAAACCTACAGGCACACGTATTTAATCGCGGGTTCCGTCCTGATCAGCATCGTCGCGCTTGTCGGGGGTCAGTTCGTCGTGGAGAAAGTGTTCACGTTTTCCACGACGCTGAGCGTCATCATTAATTTTGCCGGCGGGATTTATTTTATCTATCTGCTGTTAAAGGAGAATAAATCATGGTAGAGGTCAAAAATGTAAGCAAACAATACGGAGGGAAAGTCGTCCTTGAGAAAACGTCTCTATCCATTCAAAAGGGCAGGCTCACCTCGTTTATCGGTCCGAACGGCGCGGGAAAAAGCACGCTGCTGTCTATCATGAGCCGGCTGATTAAGACGGATTCCGGAGAAATCACGGTCGACGGGCAAGAGATCGGGGCCTGTAAAAGCAACGATCTGGCGAAAAAAATCAGCATCCTGAAGCAGACGAACCAAATTAATATCAGGCTGACGATTAAAGACCTGGTCAGCTTCGGCAGATTTCCGTATTCCCAGGGGAAACTGACGGATGAAGATTGGGTGCATATCAATCAGGCCCTCAGTTATATGAAGCTGGATGACTTAAAGGATAAATACCTCGATCAGCTCAGCGGAGGCCAGTGTCAGAGGGCGTTTATCGCGATGATCATCGCTCAGGATACGGACTATATTTTTCTCGATGAGCCGCTGAACAATTTAGATATGAAGCATTCCGTTGAAATGATGAAGCTGTTGAAGCGGCTTGTGGAAGACTTCGGAAAAACGGTCGTCGTAGTGATTCACGATATCAACTTCGCATCCGTATATTCAGACCATATCGTCGCACTGAAAAACGGCCGGATCGTCAAAGAAGGGCCGGCGGAGGAGATCATTGAAACCTCCGTGCTTGAAGATATTTATGATATGACCATCCCGATTCAAGAGATTGACAGTCAGCGGATCGGTGTGTACTTTTCTTAAAAACCAGATGAGGTGAAAGTCATGAAAAAATTCGCATTGCTATTCATTGCGCTAGTTACGATTTTTGTTGTTTCTGCATGCGGAAACGGGGACAAAACATCAGGCAAATCAAAAGAAACAATCACAATCAAAGATGATCTGAACAAAGAAGGAGTCAAAGTGCCGAAGAATCCGAAAAAAGTCGTCGTATTCAACTTCGGAATGCTGGACACGATGGATGAACTCGGTTTACAGGATCACGTGGCGGGACTTCCGAAACAAAACCTTCCAAAATACTTATCTTCATATAATAGTGATAAATACGCCAATACCGGCGGTTTAAAAGAACCGGATTTTGAAAAAGTCGCGGATATTGATCCGGATTTAATCATTATCGCCCACAGACAATCTGATTCTTATAAAGAGTTCTCAAAAATCGCGCCGACGATTTATCTTGATGATGACTATACAAACTACGTTGACAGATTCAAGCAAAACACTGAAGTGATCGGCAAAATCTTTAACAAAGAAAATGAAGTGAAAGATAAGCTTGCGAAAATCGACAAATCCATTGCCGATCTGAAGAAAAAGACAAGCAGCACGGATAAAAACGGGTTAGTGGTGATGGCGAACGACGGCAAAATCAGCGCGTTCGGATCTAAATCAAGATACGGCTTCATTCATGATGTGTTCGGCGTCAAACCGGCTGACAAAAACATCGAAGCCTCACTGCACGGACAAAGCATTTCCTATGAATATATCGCCAAAACAAACCCTGATTACATGTTTGTCGTTGACCGCGGAACAGCGATCGGCACAAAATCTTCAACAAAACAAGTGGTTGAAAATGATTATGTAAAATCGGTGAAAGCCGTGAAAAACAACCATGTTGTCTACCTTGATTCAGCTACATGGTATTTATCAGGAGGCGGCCTGGAATCCATGGCGCAAATGGTGAAAGAAGTAAAAGACGGAATCGAGAAGTAAAAAAAGAACCCGGTCACATACGTGATCGGGTTCTTTTTGGTTTACCGCGTCACGGCCTGCTGCTGCTCGGGCTGACGCGGTTTTTTCTTCAATGTAAAAGATAGGAGGAAGCCGGCCAGCGCGATGCAGGCGGCTACGACAAATGCCGCATTCATGCCGTGCAGGGCAGCGTTTGCCGGAGTTGACGCATTGGCGTGCGCGGCCTGGCTGCTCATCACGGAAACCAGCAGCGCCGTACCGATAGAACCGCCGACTTGGCGGACGGTATTGTTCATAGCTGTGCCGTGCGGAATTAAGTGGCGCGGCAGGGCATTGATTCCCGCGGTCGTCACCGGCATCATAATCATGGCTGTTCCCAAAAGCCGCGCGGTATAAACGACGACAATCCAAATGAGAGACGTCGAGTCCGTCAGATTCATAAACGGCAGGGACGTGAGCAGGATGATGAAGAATCCGGTCATCGCAAGGCCTTTTCCTCCGATTCTGTCAAACACCCGGCCGATAAACGGAGACATCATCCCCATCACAATCGCGCCCGGCAAAAGCATTAATCCGGTATCAAACGCGGATACGCCCCGGACCTTTTGCGTGTAAAGCGGGAGAATGGTTTCCGTTCCGATCAGCAGCGCGAAAACAAGCGTTCCGAGCAGGGTGGTCAGGCTGAAAATCCCGAAAGAAAACACACGGAATTCCAGCATCGGTTTTTTGAGCTTCATCTGTCTTGCGATAAAGAAAATCAGCGCGGCCGCTCCGACAAGCAGCGAAGTCAGCACTTCAGTACTGGTCCATCCTGAGGAACCGGCGCTTGAGAAGCCGTAAAGCAGCCCGCCGAATCCGAGGGTCGATAAGATCACGGATAAAATATCAATCTGTGTTTCTCGTAATGTCGTGACGTTTTTCATCAGAATAATCGCTAAAAGCAAATCGATGACTGCGATCGGGAAGATGATGTAAAACAAAGACCGCCAAGAGAATGCTTCGACCGCCCATCCGGAAAGCGTCGGGCCGATCGCCGGCGCGAACGAAATAACCAAGCCGACCATACCCATGGCGCGGCCGCGCTTTTCCATCGGGAAAATCGTGAGAAATACCGTCTGCATGAGCGGCAGCATAATTCCGGCGCCGGCCGCCTGAATAATCCGGGCCGTTAAGAGCACCGGAAAGTTCGGGGCGAATGCGCCGACAATGGTGCCCGCCGTGAAAATACTCATAGCGGAAATCAGGAGGGTGCGGCTCGTAAATTTCTCTATTAAAAATGCGGTAATCGGGATTAAAATCCCGTTCGTCAGCATAAACGATGTTGTCAGCCATTGCGCTTTGTTGGCGTCTATATTGAAGTCATTCATAATGTGCGGCAGCGCCGTGATAAGCAGTGTCTGGTTCAAAATGGCGACGAACGCTCCCGCCAAAAGAATCCCGACAATGACAGAGCGGTTGTATGGTGCAGTTTCAATACTCTTATTCAAGCTGATTCCTTCTTTCTTTATAGTTTGAGCAATGTTTTAACGGCTGCAAGCGGCTGGTGCAGCGGTCCGGCCTGCTCCAAATAACCGATGAGCGCTTTTATAAGAAAATCCCGCGGCTGTTTGTCCGCTGATTCTTTCTCCAGCATAACCGCCGCGGAAGTGAGTCCTGCGGCATCATATTTTTCCTCCGGAAGGGCTGAGACAGCTTCTTTCAGTTCCTTCAGGCTTTCAGCCAGCAATACGGTTTTGTCTTTCGGCTCAAATGAGGAAGCGGAGGCGGTATAAAGGTCAATCATCTCCTGAGGCAAAGCCGTTTCGGTTTTCCTGTTTTCGACGATGAGATTGAGATGGCGGATGATAAAGTCCGTGAGCGGCTCCAGAGCGAGCGGTTCTTTTTCCAGCTTAATCAGCGTGATGCATTCTCTCAGGAGCCCCTGCAGGACGATCACCAGCTCCCATACATAAGGAATAATGTCTTCGCCGTACGTCTGAATCAGTGAATCGCGATGCCAGCAGATAAAGGTGGAGCGGGCCCTGTGAATATGCCGTTTTACCCGCTCATTAATGGAAGAGGGGCTTCCGTACATCAGCATATTAAAAAACTGCTGATTGCGCCTGAAGCCTTCAAGCTCAGCCATCAGTTTTTTGGCAAACCGTTCCTCAGGGGAGAGGCTCGTTTCTTCATTCAATAATGAAGCGGCCGCTACCATCTGTTTCTGGTTAAAATCGAGCAGCTCCAGGAGCAGGTCTTCCTTTGATTCAAACAGCTTATATAAAGATGCTTTGGAGACTTTGCACTCCTCTGCGATCGCCTGCATCGAAACCGACGAAAAGCTTTTCCCGGAAAAAAGCTTCCTTGCCGCCAGCAGAATATCCGTTTTCTTATCATTCATAAGCCCAGATTCCTTCTTTCGTCACAATAGAAAACCCATCGGTTCACAGAAAACCAATGAGTATATGATGAAAATATTAACAAAAATTTTCACATAGTGTCAACGCTTTTGTTTGAGAAATAGAAAAAACCTGCCGGAGTGTTCCGGCAGGCTGATACGTTTATTTATCCGTCTTAAATCCTTGTTTTTCAAGCATTTCACGAATGTGAGGATAATAAACCTGCTTATAGTAGGAAGTGATGCTTTGTGACCAGTTTCTTGTTTCCTGTCCGTCGGTGCGTTTTTTCATGTATTCGGACATCTGCTTGTCATAGGCCTCGATATGGGTTCTTAAATCTTCTTCTTGATACGTTTCATGATGCAGAACGGCTGCTTGCGGCAGACGCGGTTTTTTCGCGGAGCGGTCTGCCGGATGGCCGATGACGAGACCGGAAACCGGGAAAACGTATTTCGGAAGTTTCAGCAATTCAATGAGTTCGTCAGGCTTGCCGCGCACGGCGCCGATCGGCACAGTGCCGAGTCCCATTGATTCAGCCGCAGCCGTTGCCGTACCCAGCGCAATCCCGACATCTACGGCTCCGACTAGAACGGACTCTAAACCGTTCGTGATCTCAAGCGGTGTATCATTATATTCTTCAAGCGCAATTTTGGCGCGGTTAAAATCAGCGCAGAATAAAAGGAAAACAGGCGCTTGGTCAATCCACGGCTGGCCGCCGGCCAATTCGGATATTTTTTTCTTCCGCTCCTTATCTTTCACCGCAATAACGGTAAATTGCTGGCCGTTAATGGAAGTCGGCGCTGCCTGAGTTGCTTGGATGATAAGATCCAGCTGATCATCCGATACGGGTTCATCTGTGTAGCTGCGGATGGAACGGTGGTCTGTTAATATTTGAAGGACTTCGTTCATGTCATTCATCCTTTCGTTACTCTGACAGTTCTGTGCGGACGACGTCAAGCGGCGCACTCAGCACTTCTTTTGCTTTTGCCACGAATCCTTGGAAATGGTCAGTTGCGTTGTGGAATTTCATCGCTTCTTCATCTTTCCATTGCTCAAGCATAACGAATGTATTTTCCTCACCGACTTTTTCGAAAAGGTCGTATTGCACATTTCCTTCTTCCGCGCGTGAATGCTGAACAAGTGATTGCGCTTCTCCTAAAAATTCCTCGCGTTTATCCGCTTTTACTTTCATGTAAGCCTGTAAGACGATCATTGTTATTCCTCCTGATTGGGTTTATTTGTTATAGTTCGAATATTATCGAACTAACTGTAACATGTTTCGCAGTGAATGGTAAAGGAAAAACCCTCACCGCCTAAATTGTCACCCGCCGCTTTTATGTGTTACATTTGACTCATGAACATTCCAAACCATCCTGAAACCGACCGCTTACAGCTGACAAAGGTTCTTCATGCTCTGAGTGATCCGCTCCGCTTAGAGCTGGTCAAACAATTGGCGGAAACAACAGAAAAAACGTGCGGTACCTGCGCTGATGTCCGGGTCGCCAAATCAACGCTGTCCCATCACTTCAAAGTGCTGCGGGAAGCGGGGATCGCCCAAGTGCGCATAGACGGGAAGCACCGTTATTATTCCCTGCGCAAAGATGATTTACAAGCGGCGTTTCCCGGCCTGCTGGAGGCGATTTTGCAGACAGAACCGGACCGCTGGTAAATAAGTCCCCGAATTCCGGGGGTTTTTTTATGCGCCGAAAACCGCCCGGTAAAGCCTGAGGACGCCTTCTTGAATATCGCTCTCCTTCAGGCGGGCGAACCCCAGAATGAGCTGGGGCTTATTTGAATCGCCTCCCGTTTTCAGACGGAACCGGCTCATCGCAAACAGATCGAGCTGTTCTGCATCAGCCCGTGCCAATATCTCTTTTTCTGAACGGGCGCAGTCAAACTCAGTGACAAAATGAAGCCCCGCATTGGCGCCCTTTACACTGATTCTTTCTCCGAATGTTTCTTCCAAAGCCGAAATGAGGCGTTCCCGCATGTTCTTATAATGCTGCTTCATCTTTTTAATATGTTTCTGATATTCACCTGAGTCGATAAATTCTTTCAGCGCGAGCTGGGCAAGCGTGCTGCACGTATGCAGGTCATACGTTCTCTCTTTGAACGTCCGCAAAAGCCCGGGCGGCAGAACCATATAGCTGATGCGCAGACCTGGGAAAAGGGATTTTGAAAAGGTCCCCATGTAGATGACATTTTGAAACCGGTCAAGGCTTTGAAGCGCCGGTATCGTATCGGCGTCATATTTAAATTCACTGTCATAATCATCTTCAATGATGAAGCGGCCGTTCTGTTCGGCGGCCCAGTTTAAAAGCTGAATCCGCCGGGAAGCGGGCATGATCACGCCTGAGGGGAATTGATGGGAAGGCGTGGTGATCAATACACAGGGCCGGCGTTTTTCGATTTCGGCCATGGACATGCCTTTTTCATCAAGGCTGATCGTCGCAACCTTTTTCCCGAGGTTTTGCAGCAGCCGGTACATCCTCATATATCCCGGGTTCTCCATGGCGTACAGCGCGTCTTTTGGCAGCAGTTCCGTCAGCAGCTGCATCAGCATTTGCGTGCCCGCCCCGAGCACGATTTGTTCCGGGCGGCATGTAACGCCCCTTGTCAGGGAAATAAGCCGCGAAATGGTTTCACGGACTTCATATAAGCCTTGCGGATGGACGAGGTCTCCGAGTGTATGAAATGAACGGGCGGCTGCTTTATGCTCACAGCGGAACCAGCTTTTCAGGGGAAAATGCGCCGTATCCACGCTCATATGAGAAAACGAAATCCAGCCGCTCTTATCCGGCTCCCGCTCTTTTAAATCTTCAGGCAATGAGAGCGAAGGCGTTTCTTCATGATAAACCGTATCAATTTCCTCCACGAAAAAGCCTTTTCTTTCGACTGCATATAAATAACCTTCCGAAAGCAGCTGCTGATAAGCTGAATTCACTGAATTCACGCTGACCTTCAGCGTCTCGGCAAGCTCCCGTTTAGACGGCACCTTTGTATGAGGCATCAGGCTGCGTTTCAAAACGGCCGCTTTTATGTGCTGATAGATCTGCTGATAGATATAATCCGCCGTTTCCGAATGATCAATGGAAATCGTCAGCATCCAGACCCTGCTCCTTTCTGATACCATAGAAAAATTGATTTTGGTACTTTTCATCATACCAAAAAGAAGTCAGAATGATAAGAAAACAATGCAGGGGGATGGAATCTATGAGTCGAACAGCATCATCGGAAGTGACAACAGCCCAGTGGCAGCAAAAACGGGATCAATTCGTTTCCAAGGGGGTCGGCAACGGAAACCGCAGCATGGCGGTAAAAGGGGAAGGGGCGCTTTTGTACGATTTGGACGGCAGACGATTCATTGATTTTGCCGGAGCGATCGGAACGCTGAATGTCGGCCATTCCCATCCGAAAGTGGTGGAGGCCGTGAAGAAACAGGCGGAGGATCTGATTCACCCGGGATTTAACGTCATGATGTATCCGTCTTATATTGAGCTGGCCGAAAAACTTTGCGGCATTGCGCCGGGAGATCATGCGAAAAAAGCGATTTTTCTCAATTCGGGGGCGGAAGCGGTGGAAAACGCCGTGAAAATCGCCAGAAAATATACGAAGCGCCAGGCTGTCGTGTCATTTACAAGAGGGTTCCACGGCCGCACGAACATGACGATGAGCATGACGAGCAAGGTGAAGCCTTATAAATTCGGTTTCGGCCCGTTTGCCTCAGAGGTGTATCAGGCGCCGTTTCCTTACTATTATCAAAAGCCGGCCGGCATGAGCGACGAGCAGTATGACGACTTTATCATCAGCGCTTTTGAGGATTTCTTTATCGCCGCAGTTGCACCGGAAACCGTCGCCTGTGTCGTAATGGAGCCGGTTCAGGGAGAAGGCGGCTTCATCATTCCTTCAAAACGTTTCGTGCAGCACGTCGCCGCTTTTTGTAAAAAACACGGTATCGTTTTTGTAGCGGATGAGATTCAGACCGGTTTTGCCAGAACGGGAACGTATTTTGCGATTGAACATTTCGGAGCCGTCCCTGATTTGATCACCGTATCCAAATCACTTGCAGCCGGATTGCCGCTGAGCGGAGTCATCGGCCGGGCGGAAATGCTTGATGCCGCCGCGCCGGGGGAACTCGGGGGCACATATGCGGGAAGCCCGCTCGGCTGTGCGGCTGCGCTCGCCGTCCTGGATATTATAGAAGAAGAAGGGCTGAATCAGCGTTCCGAAGAGATCGGCCGCATCATCGAGCATCAAGCGCTCGAGTGGAAAAAAGAGCATGCCTGCATCGGAGAAGTGCGCAGACTCGGCGCGATGGCGGCCATCGAAATTGTCAAAGATCCGCACACGCGGGAACCGGACAAAGCAAAAGCCGCGGCGATCGCTAAAACGGCGAACGAGAACGGACTGCTGCTGCTGACGGCCGGCATTAACGGCAACATTATCAGATTCCTGACGCCGCTTGTCGTGACGGATGAGCAGCTCAAAGAAGGCCTTTCCATTATCGAAGCAGCTCTGTGAGTTCAATTATTGGAATGCCGCCGGATGTGTCTGCTATCATGAAAGTGTGAGATACATCAACAAGCATTCAATGGTTTTACTATAGGAAAGAAAGGAATGTTCAATATGCCAGAACAATTAACAGTGTACAACCCGGCAACGGGAGAGGCGATCGAAAGCATCCCCCAGCAGACGGCCGAAGATGTTGAAAAAGCGATTGAACGTTCACATCAAGCGTTTCAATCATGGTCCAAAACATCAGCGGGAGAACGTGCCTCACTTTTGAGAAAATGGTATGAGCTGATTGTTGAAAATAAAGAAGAACTTGCGGAATTAATTACGAAAGAAAACGGCAAACCGTACGAAGAAGCGGTCGGAGAAGTTTTATACGGCGCCGGCTATATTGAATGGTTCGCTGAAGAAGCAAAACGGATTTACGGCAGAACCGTACCTGCGCCGACAACGGGCAAACGGATTGTCGTCACCCGTCAGGCGGTCGGCCCGGTAGCCGCGATTACGCCGTGGAATTTCCCGAATGCGATGATTACAAGAAAAGCCGCGCCCGCTTTGGCGGCAGGCTGTACGTTCATCATCAAACCGGCGGAGGATACGCCGCTTTCCGCTTACGCCCTTGCGCGTCTCGCATATGAAGCGGGAATTCCGAAGGACGTGCTGCAAGTGGTGATCGGTGACGGAGCCGAAATCGGAAACGTCTTCACCAGCAGCCCGAAAATCCGCAAAATTACCTTTACCGGCTCAACGCCTGTCGGCAAAATTCTGATGAAAAACAGCGCCGACACCGTAAAACATATGTCAATGGAGCTTGGCGGACATGCGCCGCTGATCGTGGATGAAGACGCTGATCTTGATCTGGCGGTAGCCCAAACAATGGCCTCTAAATTCAGAAATGCCGGCCAAACCTGCGTCTGTGCGAACCGTCTGATCGTACACGAATCCGTGAAAGACGAGTTTGCGAAAAAACTGAGTGAAGAAGCTGCGAAACTCAAAGTCGGAAACGGTCTTGAAAAAGGCGTAAATGTCGGCCCTGTCATCAACAAAAAAGGCTTCGATAAAATCGTCGGCCAAATTAATGACGCCGTGGAAAAAGGCGCAGAAGTGCTGACGGGCGGAACGTATGACCAAAACGATGAAAAAGGATGCTATTTCGTGACGCCGACCGTGCTTTCAAATGTAGACACATCCATGAACATCATGCATGAAGAAACTTTCGGCCCGGTTGCGCCGATCGTTACGTTCTCAGATATTGATGAAGCGATCAAGCTTGCGAACGATACGCCGTTCGGGCTTGCGGCTTATTTCTTCACAGAAAACTACCGCCGCGGCATCTATATTTCTGAACAGCTTGAATACGGCATCATCGGCTGGAATGACGGCGGTCCGTCCGCGGTTCAAGCGCCGTTCGGAGGAATGAAAGAAAGCGGCATCGGCCGTGAAGGCGGTACGGAAGGCATTGAACCGTACCTGGAAACCAAATACATGTCTATCGGACTTTAATGAGCCGAAAAGAAAGCCCCGCTTCTAAGCGGGGCTGTTTTTATTGAGCGGTCTGCCGGTGAATATCGCCGGCAGGCTTTTTTGATCTTGCGGGAATAATCGGTTCGATTCCAGACAAAATAACAGCAAATACGATTGAAAGAAGGTCGCCATCATGGATATATTACTGGCTCTTCTCCCGGCTTTATTTTGGGGGAGCATCGTGTTATTTAACGTCAAATTAGGCGGCGGGCCTTACAGCCAGACGCTGGGAACGACAATCGGGGCGCTCATCGTTTCGTTTGTGCTGTATCTGTTTGTCCACCCGGTCCTGTCCGGGCGCATTTTTATTGTCGGCATCATCTCGGGGCTGTTTTGGTCGCTCGGCCAAAGCAATCAGCTTAAAAGCATACAGCTGATGGGCGTTTCAAAAACGATGCCGATATCAACGGGAATGCAGCTCGTCTCGACTTCTTTGTTCGGTGTGATCGTATTCAAAGAATGGTCAACCCCGATCGCGATTACGCTGGGTATTCTCGCCCTTATTTTTATCATCATCGGGATTGTGCTCACATCTTTAGAAGATAAAAAGGGGCGGGCGGACGGAGAACCGGGAAACTTAAAAAAAGGCATTGTTATCCTGCTGATCTCCACGCTCGGCTATTTGGTCTATGTCGTCGTCGCCCGGCTGTTCGGTGTATCCGGATGGTCAGCGCTTCTGCCGCAGGCGATCGGGATGGTCATCGGCGGACTGCTCCTGACGTACAAGCATAAACCGTTTAATAAGTACGCCATCAAGAACATTCTGCCGGGAATCATCTGGGCGCTCGGGAACATGTTTCTGTTCATCTCACAGCCGCGCGTCGGAGTTGCGACAAGTTTTTCCCTCTCTCAAATGGGGATCGTCATCAGCACGCTCGGCGGAATCTTCATTCTTCGTGAGAGCAAAACGAAGCGTCAGCTGGTCGCCATTGCCATCGGGATTATCCTGATCATTGTAGCCGCGGTATTCTTAGGCGTTGCGAAATCAAATTCATAACATATGCAGGAGGTTTGAACATGTACACGGATTTAAAAGGAAAAGTCGTTGCCATTACGGGAGCTTCATCAGGATTAGGAAAAGCGATGGCGATCCGTTTCGGACAGGAGCAGGCGAAAGTCGTCATTAACTACTATAGTAATGAAAAAGACGCCCAAACCGTTAAAGAAGAGATTCAAAAAGCGGGAGGCGAAGCGGTCATCGTTCAAGGAGACGTCACAAAAGAAGAAGATGTCAAAAACATCGTGCAGACTGCGGTGAAGGAATTCGGCACATTGGATGTCATGATCAATAACGCCGGCATGGAAAATCCGGTTCAGTCGCATGAAATGCCGCTCAAAGACTGGAACAAAGTCATCAATACGAATCTGACCGGCGCTTTCTTAGGAAGCCGCGAAGCCATTAAATATTACGTAGAGAATGATATTCAAGGAAACGTCATTAACATGTCAAGCGTACATGAAATGATTCCGTGGCCGCTGTTTGTTCACTACGCGGCGAGTAAAGGCGGTATCAAATTGATGACGGAAACGCTGGCGCTTGAGTACGCGCCGAAGCGCATCCGTGTTAACAATATCGGACCGGGAGCCATCAATACGCCGATCAACGCGGAAAAATTTGCGGATCCCGTTCAGAGAAAAGATGTGGAAAGCATGATTCCGATGGGATATATCGGTGAGCCGGAAGAAATCGCGGCTGTCGCCGTCTGGCTTGCTTCAAAGGAATCAAGCTATGTGACCGGCATTACGCTGTTTGCTGACGGGGGAATGACCAAATATCCGTCTTTCCAGGCAGGCCGCGGATAAGAAAAAAGCGATCGCAGGCTCTTTAGAGCCGGATCGCTTTTTGCTTACGCGCGTTTTTTCTTTACAAGCGCCGCGATGGAAAGGATAATTGCCGCAGCTGACAGAACGATGGCTGCAATATCAAGCGCTGATACGCCGGATTTGCTTTCTTCGTTTGACTGTTCAGCTCCGTGCGCATCCGTCACGCTGGCCGATTTCTTGATTTTCGTAATCGAGTGAGGCGTGTCGGCTTTCTCATCACCCGTCCATTCTACAATGCTGCCGTCTTTGTAATATTGGTAAGCGTCCCAAGCGGCATCTCCGCTCTTTTCAGGATTTTTCGCAACGAATGTGAACTGCTGGAATTGGCCGGGCTGAATGCCGCCGTCCTTTGCTTCCCAAGTGACGGAGACCGCTTTGTCATCATGTTTGGATACGGATGTTTTCCAGCCCGGAATCGGCTGATACTGCTGAAATTCAACGCCGGCGGGCATTTTCAGCACGACTTTCGTTGTCGGCTCATTCTTTTCCACAGGCACTTTCATCGTGTATGTTTCCCAAGAACCGGCCGCGGATTCCGCGGGTTTGACTGAGACGTGGGCGCTTGCTGCCGCCGTAAAACCGACGAGTGACAGGGTCACGGCGGATATGAATATTAAAGCCTTTTTTTTCAACATGAGATACACTCCTTAGTTTGTCGTTGAGAATATTTGGTTGATTTCATTAAAATCGTTTGTCAGCCCGTGGACTTTGATCTTCCAGTTTCCCTTTTCGGTGATGGACAGGTTGGCGGCTTCGAATGTGCCTTCCTTCGTTTTCTTCAAATCAAAGGTGCTTTCATGCTGTTTGCCGCTGAAGCCCGTCTGGTAAACAGTGACCGTAAATTGCTGAATGTCTTTTACTAAGCTGCCGTTATGATCGGTGACAATGACTTGAAATTCATTTTTACCCGGCTGGTTCGGCGTAATGTGCAAGGATAGGGTCTCCCCGTTTCCGATCGTTTCTGAGCCGTTAAAAGGCAATGGCGCAGGCGGCGGCGGGCTGGGCAGGCTTGTGAAGACGGCGGTTGTGAATAACACCGCAATACCAAGTGCCCATTCGGCCTTTATCGTTGCGCTGATGCTCCTTTTTCTGCTGAACTTCGTCATCCATACGTGAACGGCGCCGAGCGCAAGCATGATGACAAACAGTCCGATTTTCAAAAGGAGCGTCTTGCCGTAAGCGGTGTGAAAGAGTGAATCAAACGAGCGGATAATGAAAAATCCGTTCAGCACACCTGAAAATAACAGCACGCCCACAGAGGCGAATGCCCAAGGAGAAAACCGTCTGACCGTTTCCCAAGCGATGGTTTTATCGGTTTTTCTCCACTCTGATGAAAGAAGCAGCACAAGAGCGGCTATACCGCCCATCCATACAGACGCGGCCGATAAATGGAGAAAGTCCATCGCGATGCCGACCGCTTTTTCGTCGATAACGGCTGCATGCCCGGCGAATGCTTTTGCCAAAAGCGAAGCGAAGAAGAATAACAGCGGCGCCGTCCAGTACGCAAATGACCGGAATGCTTTCTTCTTCAGCATCGGGATCATGGACAGGGCGAGCAGGATAAATAAGCTGATCTGGATCATCCAGACGTACCCGCCTGCCGTTTTCAGAAGCGTTTCTTTTACATAGTCCGGCTGAAACGCGGCGCTCCAAGCGCCGCCCGCGTTTTCTTTCGTCTGGATCGGGAGCTGGCACACGAGCGCGAGCCCCGTTAAACATAAAGAAATCACGAGCAGCTTTACAGTTCGTTTTGCTTTTGATGAATCTTTATTATTTCTGTACCAAAACAGATGGAAAAAAGCCGTGCCGATAAACAGGGAGATAGCGGTGTACAAAATACCGCGGTCGATGGCCGCTTCGGGATGAAGCGCCGCTTGCGATGATGTCTGCTCCTGAAGTTGACCGCCGGCTTTTCCGATACTGAAAGGGATGACGCCGGATACCGGATGTCCGTCGGCTGATACCGCGTTCCATTCCGCTCTGTAAATATCATGCGGCAGATTTTTTTTCAATGCCGCGGTCATGATGCGGGCATTATTTTTTTGAATCACCGTTTTGCCCGCGTCAACCCGTTCACCGGATGAATTATAGACCTTAATGGAGTGGAAGCCTTCTTCAATCTGTTCATTAAACTCAATTTCAATCTGCTTCGGCGCTTGTTTTAATTCGCTGTTCTCACCCGGATTTGAGTTTGTGATGTAGGCGTGGGCGAAGCTTGTTTTCGGAATCAAAACAAGGAACAGCAAAAAGATGAGCCAGCGTTTGTTCTGTCTCATGGATGATGACACCGCCTTCCGGTTGGTTGTTGTTATGTCTTGCTGCAGGTGCATCCCTTCTGCCTGTCGTGTAAGATGATGTCCGCCGCCTCGTCAAAGGTGCAAATGACCCCGCCGAATCCTTTTTGAAACCGTTCTGCGTAATCAAGCGTTGAGAAGGGAATCGCCTGAGGCCGGCAGCAGTGAAGGTCAATATCGGCATGGACTAAAAAGTATGCGGAAGCGGCCGTCAGTGTCGTCTGGAGAAGAAAATCCTTACAAATGACGTGGGACACTTCTTCCTTTTTATCCTCATACCGCAAAATCGCGCAATGAATGCAGCACATCTGCTCAACGGCTTGTGAAACGGTAATAAGCTGAACAGAATACGAATGCTGAATCGGCCGCAGGCAATAGCCGCATTGATTGGCGCTTTGTTCTGAAGCGGGAGGGAGCGTAATGCCGCCGGGTGTCCGGATAATCCGGTTTGCATCCGCCAGCTGATTGACGTCTCTGTACACGGTCATCTCGGAGACGCCGAATCTCTCGCTTATGTCAGAGATTTTCAGCGCGCCCTCTTCTTTCAGCCATTCAAGCAAGGTTTGCTGTCTGTGAATCGGAAGCAATTCTGCATCCTCCTTTTTATGCGAATGAGTGATGAACCTCCCTCTAAGAGTAGATGTTTTCACAAATGCACACAAGAGCCTGATGATAAAATATGTGAAAAAATGTTGAACAATCACAAATGTAAAACACGCAGTCGGACTCTGTTATAATAGAAGAGTTGAATGGAGGAATAAACATGAAAGAAACGACCTGCCCGAACTGCGGCAAGCCGATTACAGGCGACATGGTCAGATCATCCATGATCCCGTGCCAGTTTCAGTGCGGGCATTGCCATGTGAAATTGCGTGAATATAAAGTATCAGCTCCGATTATGGCTGCGGCCATTGCGATCACGGTGCTTTTGATTTATCTTGTGCAGATGGCCAGAACCGCCGTCATGCCGATGTTTCCGGCAGCGCGGTATGTGCCGGCCGCCATTTTCGCGCTCGTATGTGCGTATCCGGTGTTTATTGTCAGTGAGCGGCTCATTGCCAAGCTCGTCGTCACAAAAGGACACATTATATACAGAAAGCGGTAAGACACCTTTGATGAGGTGTCTTTTTTTTTGTTAAGGATTTGTCACAGTCTCTATGCCAAACTCCTCTTTACTTTTCATTGAATGGGGATTGTAAGCGTTTTATGATGAAGACACAGGGGAGAGAGAAACCCCGTGTCTTATTTATTTTCATCTGAAGGCAGGCAAACAGGGAGGGAATGAACATGCAGCAAGAACAGCAAGCTGGCATGAAAGTGAAGATACAGCGGTTCGGCAGTTATTTAAGCGGTATGATCATGCCGAATATCGGCGCATTTATCGCATGGGGAATTATCACCGCGCTGTTTATTCCGGCGGGATGGTTTCCCAATCCGCAGCTGAATACATTGGTAAGCCCGATGATTACGTATCTTCTGCCGCTTTTAATCGCATATACGGGCGGAAAAATGATCTATGATCACCGCGGGGGAGTCGTCGGAGCGACGGCCGCCATCGGAGTCATTGTCGGAGCGGACATTCCGATGTTCTTAGGGGCAATGATTATGGGGCCTTTGGGCGGTTATCTCATTAAACAATTAGATCGTGTGTTTAAAGATAAAGTCAGACAGGGTTTTGAAATGCTGATCAACAACTTCACGGCGGGAATTATCGGCGCAGTGCTGACGATTATCGCGTTTTATGCGATCGGCCCGGTCGTCCTGTCTCTTAACAAATTGCTGGCGGCGGGTGTGGAAGTCATTGTCCACGCGAATTTGCTGCCGATTGCAAGCGTTTTCGTAGAACCGGCGAAAGTCCTGTTCCTGAATAACGCGATCAACCACGGCATTTTAAGTCCGATCGGAATCGAGCAGGCCGCCAAAGCGGGTAAATCCATTCTGTTCTTAGTGGAAGCGAACCCCGGACCGGGACTCGGTATTTTACTGGCCTATATGTTCTTTGGGAAAGGCTCTTCAAGATCAACAGCTCCCGGAGCGGCGATCATTCATTTCTTCGGGGGGATTCATGAAATCTATTTCCCTTACATTTTAATGAAACCGATGCTGATCCTCGCGGCGATCGCCGGGGGAGCGAGCGGACTGCTTACATTCTCGATCTTTAACGCGGGTCTTGTCGCCGCATCATCTCCGGGAAGCATCATCGCCATTTTGGCGCTGACGCCGAAAGGAAGCTATCTCGGCGTGCTGGCGGGCGTCATCGTTGCCGCGGCCGTATCGTTTATCGTCTCGGCGCTTATTCTGAAATCGTCTAAAGCGGGCGAAGAAGATTTGACAGCCGCGGCGGAAAAAATGCAGGAAATGAAAGGCAGGAAAAGTGAAGCGGCGGCCGCATTGGCAGACAAAGAGGAAGAGCCGGAAAACAGCGCCGCTGATATTTCCGCTGACCAAGTCAGCCGCATTATCTTCGCATGTGACGCGGGTATGGGATCGAGCGCAATGGGCGCCTCCATTTTAAGAAACAAAGTGAAAAAAGCAGACCTGGATATTGATGTGACAAATACGTCGATCAATAATCTTCCGAATGACGCGGATATCGTCATTACGCATAAGGACCTGACTGACCGCGCGAAAGCGAAGCTGCCGCAGGCGGTGCACATTTCGGTTGATAATTTCTTAAACAGCCCGAAATACGATGAACTGATTGAAAAGCTTAAAAACTAATCAAACAGAAAGAGGGATCTTCATCATGGAAGTATTGGCTAAAGCGAACATCAAACTGAACCAGACAGTGAACTCAAAAGAGGATGCCATCCGCCTGGCGGGACAGACGTTGATTGATAACGGTTACGTGAAGAACGGCTATGTGGAAAAAATGTTCGAACGTGAAGAAACATCATCCACGTTTATGGGGAATTTCATTGCGATCCCGCACGGAACGGAAGATGCGAAGGATGAGGTGCTTCATTCAGGCATTTCCGTCATCCAGATTCCGGACGGTGTGGAATACGGTGAAGGCAATACGGCAAAGGTCGTTTTCGGTATCGCCGGAAAAAACAATGAACACTTAGACATCCTGTCAAACATCGCCATCATCTGCTCAGAGGAAGAAAACATTGAACGGCTGATCAGTGCAAAGACGGAAGAAGAACTGGCCGCTATTTTCAGCGAGGTGAACTGACATGATTGCCCTTCATTTCGGAGCGGGAAACATCGGGCGGGGCTTTATCGGCGCCCTGCTCCATCATTCCGGCTATGACGTAGTTTTCGCTGATGTGAATGAAACGATGGTCAGCCTTCTCAATGAAAAGAAGGAATATACCGTGGAGCTTGCCGACGGCGGCAGGCAGACAGAAATCATCGGCCCCGTTTCAGCCATCAACAGCGCGGTGCAA
This sequence comes from Bacillus sp. JK74, assembly GCF_053663395.1. Taxonomy (NCBI): domain Bacteria; kingdom Bacillati; phylum Bacillota; class Bacilli; order Caryophanales; family Bacillaceae; genus Bacillus; species Bacillus sp. JK74. The sequence continues at coordinate 58,452 of NZ_JBSJQB010000004.1, forward strand.
GAACAAGAGCTGTACGGGCTGATCAATGAAGCGGCGATCATTACGACGGCGGTGGGCCCGAACGTTCTCAGACTCATCGCTCCGTCCATCGCGGAAGGTCTGAAGCGCAGAACGTCCTCTGAGCCTCTCAATATCATTGCCTGTGAAAATATGATCGGCGGCAGCAGTTTTCTGAAAAAAGAAGTTTTCGGACATTTGACGGAAGCGGAGCGGGAACTCGTGAACCGGACAGTCGGCTTCCCGGATTCTGCGGTAGATCGGATCGTGCCGATTCAGCACCATGAAGATCCGCTGAAAGTATCCGTAGAACCGTTTTTTGAATGGGTCATAGACAGAACCGGCTTTGCCGGCGATCAGCCGGTACTTAAAGGCGCGTTGTTTACGGATAATCTTACACCTTTCATTGAGAGAAAGCTGTTTACCGTCAATACCGGGCATGCCGTCACGGCGTATGTCGGCTATCAGCGCGGATTAAAAACCGTCAAAGAGGCCATCGGCCATCCGGAAATCCGGCGTGTCGTGTACGATGCACTTTCAGAAACGGGCGAGTACTTGGTGAAAGCGTACGGCTTTAAGCAAGCCGAACACGAGCAGTACATGAAAAAAATCATCAGCCGCTTTGATAATGAATACATCACGGATGATGTGACAAGAGTCGCCAGATCACCGCTCAGAAAACTCGGAGCGAATGACAGATTAGTAGGGCCGGCCAAAAAAATAAAAGAACCGAATGCGCTGGCGGAAGGTATCGCCGCCGCCCTGCGCTTTGACTATCAGGATGATCCGGAAGCGGTTGAGCTGCAAAAGCTTATCACGGAAAAAGGCACGAGCGGCGTTCTTCAAGACATTTGCGGTATTCAGCCGCATGAACCGCTGCACGGCATCGTGCTCAAAAAGCTCAATCAATAAAAATGAACCCGCGTCGGGGGGACGCGGGTTTTTTCTTGCGTTATAATGAGAGGGAAGGGAGGCTGCGTGATGAATCAGACGCTATTGCCCCATCGTTTTCCGTTTCTTTTGATTGACGGCACGACGAACAGTGAAGCCGGAAAATGGGCGGCTGCTTACAAAAACATCAGTGAAAATGACTGGTTTATAACTGAATCCCAAAGAGAGATGCCATTTTCGCTCGTCGTTGAAGCAATGGCCCAAACGGCGGCTTGCGCGGGAATTACCGGCGGTGACGGCCTCGGTCTCTTATCCGCGGTGAAGAAAGCGGAAAGGTTAGGTGCCGCTTTGCCGGGAGACCGTCTGGATCTTTTTTTTGAGGTCACACGAATCAGACGCGGTTTTGTGTTCGGCCGGGCGAAAGCGTCCGTTGCGGGAAAGCCTGTGGCGGATGCCGAGCTCAGCATATTTATCCAGCCATCGTAAAAAAAGCCGCCTCCATCGGCGGCTTTCGGACAAGCGTGTTATTTTGTATCATAATCTCTTTCACTTTGTGAATTGTCCCTTTGGTCATGTTTGTGTTTTTCGTCATTGGCGTTTTCCTTCAGCTCTTCCAGCGGAATCGGATCGGTTAAATCATGATGTTCAGGATTTTCATTCGGTTTATTCTTTTGTTTTCTTTCTTTCATCCTCCATCACCTCAATATTTATTTTCCTCAACGCTCGCCCTGCCAAACGCAGGAAGCGGTTTTTTGTTCCTGTGGGTCATATGTATTAAAATAGAGACGACTACAATATAAAAAGTGAGGTACATATATGCCGATACAAAGAGAAGACGCAGATATTAAACTGATCGCGATTGATATGGACGGAACCCTGCTCAATGACGAGCAGCTCATCCCGGAGGAAAACCGGCGGGCGATCAAGGAAGCGGAGGCGAAAGGAATTCACGTCGTCATCAGCACAGGACGCACGCTGATGACCTGCCGCGAACTGGCTGAGTCTCTCGAGCTGTCATCCTTTTTAATCACGGCAAACGGCAGCGAAATCTGGGATTCCAACTTTGAGCTGGTTGAGCGCAAGCTTCTTCATACCGATCATATTCAAAAATTATGGGATCTGAGGAATAAGCACAACACGAATTTCTGGGCTTCCACCGTCGATAGAGTGTGGAGAGGGGAATTCCCGGAAACGATTACGGATCATCAGTGGCTCAAGTTCGGGTTCGAAATCGAGGATGACGAAGTGCGGAATGAGGTGCTGAAAGAGCTCAAAGAATACAAGGAGCTCGAAATCACAAACTCAAGTCCGATCAACATCGAAGTCAATGCCCTCGGTATCAACAAAGCGGCTGCGCTGGCGAAGGTATCGGAAAAACTCGGCTTCACGATGGAAAATGTGATGGCCATGGGTGACAGTCTGAATGACATTGCCATGATTGAAAAAGCGGGTGTCGGCGTCGCCATGGGGAACGCGCAGGACATCGTGAAAGAAACAGCTGACTGGGTGACTGATGTCAACACGGAAAACGGGGTCGCCAAAGCGATCCGCCACTGGGTGTTATAATAGAAAAAAGAGAGAGTCTCAGCATGAGGCTCTCTTTTTTTGTTTTGTCAGATTTGTGACTAGGTCTATGGTAGGTTTTCTGACAAAAGGATGTTCAAACCTGTCAGAATTAAATATAATGAAGAGAAATTCAACAATTCGGAATAATCGTTCCGAATATCGGAATGATAATAAAATAAAACGTTTACAATACAGGAGGGAGCTTATGTTTCAGATTGACATCAATTGTGATTTAGGAGAGAGTTTCGGTGCTTATAAAATCGGACTGGATGAAGAGATTTTGGATTATGTGACATCTGCAAACATCGCCTGCGGCTTTCATGCGGGTGATCCCAGCGTGATGCGCAAAACGGTTGCGCTTGCGGCGGAAAAAGGCGTGAAAATCGGCGCTCATCCGGGACTGTTTGATCTGCAGGGATTCGGGCGGAGGCAGATCGCGATTACGCCCGAGGAAGCGTATGATCTGACGCTGTATCAAATCGGCGCGCTGTCAGGGTTTTTAAAAGCGGAAGGTGTCGAGATGCAGCATGTGAAGCCGCACGGCGCTTTATATAATATGGCCGCCGTCAATCCCGGCCTGTCAGAAGCCATCGCTCAGGCGGTCTTTCATTTTGATCCCGGACTTATTCTTTTCGGGCTTTCCGGAAGCGAGCTGATTAAAGCGGGAGATCGACTCGGACTGAGGACGGCAAGCGAAGTGTTTGCGGACCGCACCTATCAGGAAGACGGCACGCTGACGCCGCGTTCGGAGCCGGATGCGCTGATTCAGGACGACAAAAAAGCGGTCGGGCAAGTGATTCAAATGGTGAAAGACAGCACGGTGACATCACGTAAGGGACAAGCTGTAAACCTGAAAGCGGACACGGTCTGCATTCACGGAGACGGCGCCCACGCCCTCACATTCGCAAAAACAATCAAAAAAGAATTAAAAGCGGCAGACATTCAAATCAGCGCGCTTGCAAAAGACTGAGCAGCAGAGGGAGGAAGACAGCATGGAGCAAAAGAAAAAAACAGCCGGAAAGGCTTCCGGCAAATGGTCGCTTCTTTTAGGCGCGACATTTTTGATGGCGACATCATCAATCGGGCCCGGCTTTCTGACGCAAACGGCCACGTTTACCAATACATTGGCGGCAAGCTTCGGCTTTATCATTTTAATCTCTATTATTTTGGACATCTTCGCGCAAACCAATGTATGGCGGATTATCGCGGTTTCCGGAAAGCGCGGCCAAGAGATTGCCAATATGGTGCTTCCGGGCGCCGGTTATGCCATTGCTTTTCTGGTCGTGCTCGGCGGACTTGCGTTTAATATCGGAAACATCGGCGGCGCGGGTCTCGGTCTTCAAGTATTATTCGGAATCAAACCGGAGATCGGCGCTTTAATCAGCGCTGCGATTGCGGTTCTGATTTTCGTCATAAAGGAAGCCGGAAAAGTCATGGACCGTTTTATGCAGATCGCCGGAATCGTCATGATCGTATTGACGGTGTATGTTGCCGTAACGACGGCTCCGCCGGTCGGACACGCCGTTGTGAAAACTTTTATGCCTGATCATATCAGTGTGCTGGCAATCGTGACGCTTGTCGGCGGCACGGTCGGCGGATACATTACATTTGCCGGCGGCCACCGCTTGCTTGATTCAGGCATCCAAGGGAAGGAAGTCATTCCTCAGGTGACGAAAAGCTCCATCACGGGCGTCTTGATTACATCTATTATGCGGATTGCCCTGTTTCTCGCCGTGCTCGGCGTCGTTTCAAAGGGCCTGCGCATCGATCCTGATAATCCCGCGGCTTCTGTGTTCAAGCTTGCGGCGGGAAATGTCGGCTATAAAATTTTCGGCGTCATCATGTGGTCTGCCGCTATCACGTCTGTCATCGGCGCCGCCTATACATCGGTGTCATTCTTCAAATCGTTTTCGGCAAAAATCGAAAAGCACTCACATGGCGTAATTATCGGTTTTATCATTGTATCCACTCTTATTTTTGTCACGATCGGCCAGCCTGCCAAAATTCTGGTCGCGGTCGGTTCGCTTAACGGCTTAATTCTGCCGCTTGCATTAGCGATGATTCTGTTGGGCGCTTATAAGAAAAAAATCGTCGGCGATTACAAGCATCCGATCTGGCTCACGATTGCAGGGGCGATCGTAGTGGTTGTCATGGCGGTTATGGGCATCTATACATTATTCTCGCAAATGCCGCAGCTATGGAGCTGATGATATGAAAAACCATATGAGAGATACGAGTCCCGAAGAAGTCAGACAGCTTATCAGGAAAGGGCAGATGACCGGGCCGACGGCGGGGTTGGCCGCTTCTTACGCACAAGCCAATCTCGTTGTTTTGCAAAAGGATCTTGCCTTTGATTTTCTTTTATTCTGCCAGCGTAATCAAAAGCCTTGTCCGGTGCTTGATGTGACGGATGCGGGTTCACCTGTTCCGGCAATAGCGGCGCCGGGAGCTGATATCCGGACGGACTTTCCGAAATACAGGATTTATCGGCATGGCGTGCTTACTGAAGAGGTAACGGATATTACGCCGTATTGGAAGGATGATTATGTCGGGTTTTTGATCGGCTGCAGTTTTTCATTCGAGCAGGCCCTTATCAATCAGCACATTCCAATCAGGCACATCGATGAAGGCGTGAACGTTCCCATGTATAAAACAAATATTGACTGTGTTCCGGCGGGCCCGTTTTCAGGAAAGATGGTCGTCAGTATGAGACCGATTCCGGAAAGGCTTGCAGTCCGCGCGGCGCAGGTCACGTCACGTTTTCCCGCCGTGCACGGCGCCCCCGTCCGCATCGGAAATCCGCAAAGCATCGGCATCAGCGATTTGCATCAGCCGGATTTCGGAGATGCCGTAACGGTGCGGGAAGGTGAAGTTCCCGTATTCTGGGCCTGCGGCGTTACACCCCAGGCGGTGATCATGGAAGCAAAGCCTGATATCGTAATAACACATTCACCGGGGCATATGCTGATCACCGATATACGAAATGATCGCTTGCTGTCCTGTAAGTGAGAAAGAATACAACGAGGTGATGACAATGATGCAGTATAGCGGAAATACAGCGCTTGATATACAGCCGTACGGTGATTCCGCCGTTATCATCCGCTTTGGCGGGCACATCAGCGAAGAGGTCAACAGCCGGGTGCATGCGGCGGCAGCCTGTATGGAAGAACGGCCGTTTCCGGGCTTTGTTGAATGTATTCCGGCATTCACAAGCTTAACGATCTTTTATGACGTGTATGCCGTCTCAAACATAAAAAAAGGCATCTCTCCTTTTGCCCTGGTCAAGAAAGAAGTGACAGAACGTCTCAGTCATATAATGACCGGCCGCAAAGAAGAGCGCCGGGTGATGGAAATCCCCGTTTGCTACGGCGGTGATTTCGGTCCCGATTTAGAAGAGGTCGCTGAGATGAACGATCTGACCCCGGAAGACGTCATCCGCATTCATACTGAAGGCGAATATCTCGTTTATATGCTCGGATTTGCGCCGGGATTTCCGTTTTTAGGAGGAATGTCTGAGCGGATCAGAGCACCGAGAAAGGCGTCGCCAAGGCCGTCCATCCCGGCCGGTTCAGTAGGAATCGCGGGAATGCAGACCGGTGTGTATCCGATATCCACTCCCGGCGGCTGGCAGCTGATCGGCAGCACCCCGCTCCGGCTTTTCAGGCCGGAAGAACATCCGCCGAGTCTTTTGAGAGCGGGCGATACGGTGAAATTCGTCCGGATCACAGCAGAGGAGTACAGCCGCATCAAGGAGGGAGCCGAATGAGTATGAAAGTGGTAAAACCCGGTCTCTTGACGACGGTTCAGGACACGGGACGGACGGGATATCAGAAATACGGTGTATTGGGAAGCGGCGCAATGGATACGATCTCTCTGCGCATCGCCAATCTTCTTGCCGGAAATCAAGAAAAAGAGGCGGGGCTTGAAGTTACGCTTATGGGGCCCGGGCCTTCCTTTGAGTTCTCAGAACCCGCGGTTATTGCCGTCACGGGGGCGGATTTCGCCTTTCATATTAATGGGGAGCCCGCCCCTCTGTGGAAACCGGTTTTGATAAAGGAAAACAGCGTCGTCTCATTCGGGCCGTGCAAGATGGGGAGCCGCGCATATCTCGCCGTCGCGGGGGGATTTGACGTGCCCGCCGTCATGGAAAGCAAAAGCACGTATGTCAGAGCGGGGATCGGCGGCTTTTGCGGAAGAGCGCTGCAAAAAGATGATGAGCTGCCGCTCGGCCGTATGACGCCATGTTCGGAATCAATCGCGTACCGTCTGAGCGATTCTTTCGGACAGCATGGTTTCTCAGCGCCTGATTGGTCTGTCAGCAGCAGAGGATTTCTGCCGCTGAAAAAAAATCCGGTCATACGAGTGCTTGAAGGCGCTCAATTTCACGCTTTTACAGAAGAAGCAAAATTACGTTTTTATCAAGAGTCATATACGGTCACGCCTCAATCCGACCGAATGGGCTACCGGCTGAAGGGCGCTCCGCTTGAATTGCGGGAGCCGCTGGAAATGGTATCTGAGGCCGTGACGTTCGGAACGGTGCAGGTGCCGCCGGACGGCAATCCGATTATTCTGCTGGCTGACAGACAGACGACGGGGGGCTATCCGCGGATGGCGCATATCATATCCGCCGATCTTCCTCTCGTCGCCCAAACGATGCCGGGGGAACACATTACGTTCCGGGCCGTTTCGCTGGAGGAAGCGGAAATGCTGCTTTTGGAGAAGGAACAGCAGCTGAAGGAGCTGAAAGCAAGGCTCAAAATGGAATGGGTGATCTGACAAAGGGGCTAAAGACCATGGAAAACAAAAACAAGACCGTCATCAAATCAATGGAACTGCTTCATTTGTTTCTGACTGAACCGAGCCTGAGCCTAAATGAGCTGGTTTCTCTATCGGAAATGCCGAAGACCTCGGTTCACCGGATGGCAAGCTCACTGGAGGAAACGGGGTTTCTCACCCGGGCAGCGGACGGCCGTTATCAGCTTGGCCTGATCTTTTTACAATTCGGCCAGCTCGTCTCTGAACGTCTGGATATCAGGAAAATAGCCAAACCGATTATGGAAGAGCTGTGCGGCGAAGTGGATGAGGCCGTTCAGCTGATCATGAGGGACGGGGATGAAGCCATTTACGTCGAAAAAATTGAAGGCACCCAAACCGTCCGCCTGTATACGGCAATCGGCCGCCGGTCGCCGCTGTACGCGGGAGCGTGCGCCAGAAGCATTTTATCGTTTCTGCCGGAAGAGGAGATTGACACATACATTCAGAAGACAAAGCTTGCCGCAATCGCCTCAGGCACGATGACGGATCGGGCTGAACTGCTTCACTCCATTGAAAGATCCTTGCAATCAGGTTATACGATCAGCTATTCGGAATTAGAAGATTATACGGCGGCGATCGGGGCGCCGATTTTCAATCACGAAGGTAAGGTGGCTTCCGGAATCAGCATCGCCGGCTTCGAAGCCCGGTTTTCAGAGGACAGGCTGCCGTATTTAACCGAAAAGGTCAAAAACGCCGCACAGCATATTTCTGAGAAATTAGGTTATTGACCGAGCCAATTTTTCTTCACTCGCGTACATTACAATATCGATAGTAACGAGTGGAGGAAAGTAAATGGGACTTGTTTATACGGCGCTGGGGGATTCTTTGACGACGGGGAGGGGATCCGGACCGTTTTCCGCCGGTTTTGTCCAGCGGTTCGGGCGCATGATGGCAGAAGATTTACAGACAAAAACCGACGTATCCATCTTTGCCAAATCAGGCCTTGAGACGGGAGAAATTCTCGGGCTTATGTCCTTCCCGTACATTCAGAGGCGGATTCAGGCTGCTGATATGATTACGATTACAGGCTGCGGCAACGATTTGATCGATTCGGTTCAGGCATATCAGCAAACATCGGACGCTTCGGTATTCACCAGCGTGTCCAGTCACTGCCATGAGAACTTTGAAAAGATGATAGCCAAGATTGCTGCCTTAAAAGGGCCGCACCCGTCTCCTTATGAGATCCGCGTCTTCAATTTATACAATCCTTTCCCGGGCATCTCCATTGCAGAAAAATGGATATCCTCTTATAATGCGCACCTCAGCACGCTCGCATCGGCGCCGCACGTCAAAATTGCCGACGTCCACAGCGCTTTCAAAGGAAAAATGAATGAATATCTTTCTCATGACCGCGTACACCCCAACAGCAAGGGGTATGAAGTCATGGCATGCGTCCTGCGGGGGCTCGGATACGGAAGCCTCGCCCGCTCATAAACCGCGCGCTCCTTTTCATGGGGAGCGCGCTTTTCGTGCTCCTTAAAACAAACTTAAAATTGTCCGACTTTCGTTCTATCCGCGCAAAAAGTACGCTAGAATAATGGGGGATAAAGACAGAAATAGAATTGTGTTCAAAAAATGATAACAGAAAGGATGGATTGCTTTGCTGCGCGCCTTAAAACTGTCACTCGCGATGCTGATTATTATACTTGCGGCCGCCGCATTTACGTATGCGGAACATACCTCTGTCATACAGCCGGTTATGCTCGTGTTTCTCGGTGCGGTCATGTTCATTCAGGGGCTGGAGGAAAAACGGAAAGAAAACGACGGCTCCGGGAAATTCAATATCTATACCGCCGTTTTTGTATGGTCGATCTCCTTAATCGGTTTTACGCTTCACGCGATCTGAGTCTGATAGATCCTGAAAATGCTCCACAACGGGAAATGGTGAATAAAAACGGTGCAGTAAGGCTTTCCATTCCTGATATTCCGGCGATCCGCGAAAGCCTTTTGTATGATCTTCTAAAGTCTCCCATTCCACAAGCAGCAAATATTTATGCGTCTTTTCCATACATTTGGACAAGGAATGGGACAGATAACCTTTCATGCCCGCGATAATCGGCTCCGCCCGGCGGAATGCCTCTTCGAATTCCCCCTCAAGGCCTTCTTTTACATACAGCATGGCTGCTTCTCTGATCATCTGAAATTCCTCCTTTTTTTAATAGATACATTGTATAAGAATATGGCCCGTGACGGCCGAAAAAACAAAAAAATTTTAAACGCTCTGAGAAAAAAATCCTTGCCAGCCTGATTTGGTTTAGGAGAAAATAACAGTTGGAAGGCAGGGGAATAGACAGTGAAAAAAGGGTTATACCTATTACTTTTACTCGCAGGAATCATAGGTTTGATCGGCTGCTCGAAAACGGAATCGGCCGAAGACAGAATGAAAGATTTCGTAAAAGACTGGAACGGCGGTCATTACGATAAGATGTACCAAAGCCTCACCCAGGATGAAAAGAAAAAACAATCCAAAAAGGATTTTGTAAAACGATATGAAACCATTTATGAACAAGCAGGGGTCAAAAATCTGAAAGTCACTGCCGAAAAACAGGACGAAGACGATAAGAAAAAAGATGACCTCCAGCACATCGATTATAAAGTCAGCATGGATACAAAAGCAGGGAAGGTCGCTTTTGAAAACACGGCCGTCCTGAAAAAAGAGAAAACAGACGATGGAGAATCATGGAACATTGACTGGAATCCTTCTTTTATTTTCAAACAGCTTTCCGATGACAAAACCGTGCAGATCGCAAATGAGGAACCGAAGCGCGGACAAATTTACGACAAAGACGGAAAAGGTCTCGCCGTGAATACCGAGGTGCCGGAAATCGGCATTATTCCTGGAAAACTCGGCAAGGATAAAGACAGCGTGATCAAAAAACTGTCTGAAAAACTGGACCTTTCTGAAGACGATATCAAAAGCAAACTGAACCAGGGCTGGGTAAAAGACGACTCCTATGTCCCGATTCAAAAAATCAGACCGGATGATGAAAGCAAGGTCAAAAGCCTGCTCGCACTAGACGGCGTGACGAAAACGAAAGTCAGCTCCCGCTACTATCCGTACGGCGAAAAAGCGGCCCATCTGACCGGCTATATTAAAACCATCACAGCGGAGCAGCTGAAAAAAGCGAAAGACGGCCAATACAGCGATACTTCCAAAATCGGCATCGCCGGCCTTGAGAATGTATATGAAGACAAGCTGCGCGGCACGACCGGCTGGAAAATTTACGTCCCGCAAACAGGTGAGGTCATTGCTGAAAAGAAAGCCGAAAGCGGGCGGGATATTCATGTAACGATTGACATGAAAACGCAGACGAAGCTGTATGATTCTATGAAAGACGACAGCGGAGCGGCAGTCGCCCTCGAACCGCAAACGGGAGAGACCCTCGCGCTCGTCAGCGCACCGTCTTATGACCCGAACGGCTTTCTTTTCGGCTGGAGCGGAAAAGAGTGGAAAAAGCTGAATGAAGATAAAAACAATCCGTTTTCAGCGAAATTCAACAAACTTTATGCGCCGGGATCAACGATTAAACCGATTGCCGCGGCAGTCGGCCTGACAAACGGCACATTGAAAGCGTCGGAAAAGAAAAAAATCACCGGTAAAGAGTGGCAGAAAGATTCGAGCTGGGGCGGTTACCATGTCACACGCGTATCAGAGCGCCTGAATGAAGTGGATCTCGAAAACGCGCTGATCACATCGGACAACATCTACTTTGCGCAAAATGCCATAGATGCCGGAGCGGACGCGTTTACAAAAGGATTAAAAACATTTGGCTTTGATGAAGAGATTCCGTACCAATTTCCGATTGAAAAGTCCTCAATCGCTAACGGCAAGCTTGATTCCGAGATTCTTCTCGGAGATACGGGCTACGGCCAGGGGCAGATGCTGATGTCTCCGCTGCACTTAGCGGCTGACTATACCGCATTTGTAACAGACGGAAATCTCGTCAAACCGACATTGATCAAAGACGGAGAAAAAACACCGCAAATCTGGCATAAGCAAGTGGTGTCAAAAGCCAATGCCGAAGAAATCACAAAAGGGCTGAGAGGCGTCGTTGAAGATCCGCGCGGCTCTGCATATCAGCCGGCCGTAAGCGGCATTACCGTAGCCGGAAAAACCGGCACAGCCGAGCTGAAAACGTCTAAAGAAGATAAAGACGGCAAAGAAAACGGCTGGTTTGTCGGTTACGATTATAAAAAGAAAGACCTCTTGATCGCGATGATGATTCAAGACGTCAAAAAACGCGGCGGAAGCCATTACGTCGTTGAAAAAGCGAAAAAGCAGTTTCAGAATCATTAAATGACGATTTTTGCGGGCTGAAAGGAAAATCGGCCGCCGAAGCAGAATGAAACAGCATGGGCAATTCCTGAAAACAGAGATACAAGAGGCTCTAAGAAAAAGGGGGATTTCACATGCAGCGCATTCAATTGGCTGAAGACCTGGAATTTTCAAGAGTGATACACGGGCTTTGGCGTCTGAACGAATGGAATGTTTCAGACGGAGAGCTGCTGAATCTGATTGAATGGTGTATCAGCCAAGGCATCACCACCTTCGACCATGCCGATATATACGGCGGTTATACGTGTGAAAAGCTGTTCGGCGGCGCTTTGTCCCTTTCGCCTTCAATAAGGGAGCGAATCGAAATCGTCACAAAATGCGGGATTGTCATTGAATCACCGGAGCGGCCCGGAAACAAGTCGCATCATTATAATACGTCGAAGTCTCACATCTTAGCGTCGGCGGAGCAGTCGCTTTTGAATCTGAATACGGATTATCTGGATGTGCTGCTCATTCACAGACCGGACCCGCTTATGGACCCGGAGGCTGTGGCTGAAGCGTTTCACGCGCTGAAAAGCTCGGGCAAGGTCAGATATTTCGGGGTATCGAACTTTAAAGCGCACCAGTACAGCATGCTCGAATCCTATTTGGATGATCCGCTCATCACAAACCAAATTGAAATATCGGCGTACGAGCTGCAAAATATTCATGACGGCACGCTGGATTTCTGTCAGGAAAAACGCATTCCGCCGATGGCGTGGTCACCGCTTGCGGGCGGGAGCGTCTTTACAGGACAATCAGATAAGGACCTCCGAATCCGTGCCGCGCTTCGTTCCGTACAGGAAGAAATCGGCGCCGCTTCCATTGACGAAGTCATGTACGCATGGCTGTTCACCCACCCGGCAGACATCATGCCGATTGTCGGCAGCGGAAAAGAGAACCGCATTTCCGCCGCGGTGCGTGCATCCGCGTACAAACTCAGCCATGATCAGTGGTTCCGGATTTATACCGGTGTCCAAGGCTGCGATATTCCATAAACAGAACAAACGCCCGGAAGGTATCTTCCGGGCGTTTGTTTATGTGGTGTGCAATGTCTAAAAACAAGTAAGGTCACTTTGAAGTATAGCCGTGCGGATCAAGAGTAACAAGCGTCATGGCATATTATCTGACACATTTTTCTTTTTCAATACTGTCACACGACCCAGTGCCAAATTGCCATTTGAAAATGGTTGAATAATCATTGAAAGCGTTTTATATTATAATTTACACCACTTTCCCCGGCAGCACTCCCCATATGCCATACTTCTCACAACTAGAAAATCTGGAGGCGCGTTTCATGTATATGACAGCGAGAGAACAAAAATTAATGAAACATCTATTACTGCAGAACCGTTACGAGACAGTGCATGAACTGGCAGAAGCTTTACAAGTCAGCACAAGAACCGTTCACCGCGAGTTAAAAACAATCAAACCGATGATGGAATCATTCGGTCTGGCACTTGATAAACAGCCCGGCAAAGGACTGAAAGCGGTAGGAAACCCGGAGGACAAACAAAAACTCCTGTCAGACCTGTCCTATGAACAGCATGAATACAGCGCTGAGGAGCGGAAACTTTTAATTCTATGTTCACTATTAGAGTCGCAAGAGCCGATCAAGCTCTACAGTCTGGCGAACGAACTGCAAGTGACAAACGCGACAATCAGTTATGATCTGGATGAGCTGGAGACCTGGATCGCGCCCTTCGGCTTGACGCTGATCCGAAAAAGGGGCTTCGGCATTCAGCTGACGGGGCCGGAAAATGCGAAACGGAAAATCGTCGGCAATCTCATCGTCAACCGGCTTGATATTCAGAGCTTTTTGGAAGCGGTTGAATTCAATATTAAAGGAAAACCTGACGATGCTGAAAAAATGTTCGGCGTCGTAAATAAAGCGGAACTTTTGAAAATGGACCGGCTCTTGATTCAGCTCAAGGAAAAAATCGCGATCGCCTTATCTGACAGCTCATACATGGCGCTTGCGGTTCATTTAACCTTTTCAATGGACCGGATCAGACTCGGAGAAACCATCACGATGGAGGCTTCGGAACTAAAAGCGCTGCAGCAGACGAAGGAGTACGGCTCTGCGCTGGAAATGGCAAAAGAGCTTGAAAAAGCGTTCGGCGTTTCAATTCCGGAAGCTGAGATCGGTTATATCACCATTCATTTGCGGAGCGCCAACCGCCAATACAAAACGGAATTCAAACCGGAAAACATTGAAGTTGAAACGGCCTTGCAAACGAAGCAGCTGATCGGCTTCATTTCTGAAAAAATCAAAATTGATCTGACGGAAAACGGTTCTTTATACGACGGTTTAATCGCCCATCTGGAGCCTGCGATCAACCGGGTGAAAGAAAATATCGACATGTACAACCCGATGACCGAGCAAATTAAACGCGACTACTTTCTGCTGTACATGGCCGTAGAAGAAGGAATGGAAAAATTCTTTCCGGGGCTTCTTTTCTCTGATGATGAGATCGCTTTCATCGTTCTTCACTTCGGCTCCGCTCTGGAAATCAAACGGGAAGAAGCGAAGATCAGGGCGCTGATCGTCTGTTCCAGCGGCATCGGGTCGTCCAAAATGCTCGCATCCAGACTGAAAAAGGAGCTTCCGGAAATCCGTTCCTTTGATATGTCTTCCCTCATCGAACTGAAGGACCGAGACATCACCGCGTATGACATGATCGTATCCACCGTTCCGATCCCGTATGGAAACATTGATTACGTCATGGTCAGTCCGCTTTTAAACGAAGAAGACGCTGATCAGGTGAAGCAGTACATCAAAAGAAAAATTCCGCTGATTCTTGACAAAAAAAGAAACGGTAAAAGAGAAGAGAAGCAGCCGGAGACGCCTGATATGCTGGAAGCGGCCGGCCGTATGGCACATTATGCGGCGGTTATCCAAAGCGTGCTGCGGAACTTTTCGGTCAAATCCATTGAGTCAAACACGGCGTACGAACTGTTTTTGAATCGTTTGTTTGCTATGCTTGAGCAAGAAGGATTTGTCCGTAATGCCAAACAAACCGCACAGCGCCTTGCAGAGCGTGAACGACAGGGCGGACTCGGCATTCCGGGAACGGCGATGGCGCTGTACCATCTCAAAAATGAAGAAATTGTCACGCCTTTTTTCAAAATTTATGATTTGACGGCTCCATGCAGTGTCAAAGGCATGGACGGAAATTCCCTGACCGTCGGCCGCGCTTTGGTGATGATGGCGCCGGCTGATATGCCCGCTGAAGGGTCGGAAATACTAAGTGCGGTCAGCTCCGCCATCATCGATTCCGAAGACAGTATAAAAGCCTTCCAGACGGAGGATGAAGCCGATTTATACAAACGTTTAAACAAGCTGTTTTATCATTTCATTCAGGAGAAAGGACAGCGGTAAACAGAAAGCGCACACCTCATATGGGGTGTGTTTTTTTCTGCATGTATGAGGGTAAGGGGAAGGGAAGAAACTAAAAACATGGGACTATTGTATCATTCACGAATGGAATAGTTCTAAAACAAAATTGTTTTACAAGTTATATTTTTTGGTTTAAAATGGGTTGCGTGAGGAAGAAAATCTGACAGAGTTTTTTGTGATTTATGATTATGGGAGATGAAAATATGGAGACATTACAGCATATGATTCTGCATGACATTTCAAATAGCGAAGAGATCGAAGCTGTAAAAAGCGGTGCGCATACCCTGACCTACGCGGAATATCGAAAACGAATCAACCAGCTTGCACAAGCGCTTCTTGATAAAGGAATAAAAAAAGGCGACAGAGTGGCGATGCTTTGCAAAAACGGCCACGCGTCATCCATTGTCATGTTTGCGGCACTCGAAATCGGCGCGGTTGTTGTGCCGGTCAGCTGGCAATTAACACCTTACGAAATGAAAGGCATTTTAGCAGCCTGTGAACCGAAAGCTGTCTTTTTCGGCACTGAATTTAAAGAGATTATGGAAGAAGTTCTTCCTGCGCTGGTATCTTCTCTTAAACTGAAGGTCGAGACAGGAACAGCTGCGGAGACAACGCCTGAGTTTGACGCTTTATTGACAGGCTCCGGTGATACACCGGATGTCGAAACGGTGTCTGAAAACGATACGGCATTGCTGATGTTTACCTCAGGTACAACCGGCAATCCGAAACGCTGCATGATCACTCACGGCGGCATATACAACTACGTAAACGCGACATTGGCTTACACGGGGAGAATGCAGCATGTCCGCTTCTTAGCATGCCATCCGAATTACCATACGAGCGCGATTATCTGCCAGATGGTCGGTACGATGAGCGGAACGACATTCATTATGACAGACAATCAGGACCCTGTGGAAAACTTGAAGCTCATCGAAAAAGAAAAAATTCAAACCATCATGGCGCTGCCAGTCTATTTCACATACCTGCTGAAAGCATGGGAAACGCACCAGACTGACATGTCTTCTATCGTTTATATGATGACGGGAGGCACAAAGGTGCCAAGCAGCCTGATCCAGCAGTATCTCGACATCGGCATCCCGCTCATGCACGGATACGGAAGCACGGAAGCGTGGGGCATCAGCTCTTGGAATCCGCAAATGGGAATGGATAAAGCCGCTTCCGCGGGTAAACCGATGGAAGAAGTGGACGTCCGCGTTGTAGATCCGGAAACAGGTGAAGTCCTTCCGCAAGGCTCAATCGGAGAAGTCGTTGTGACAAGTCCGTTTTTATTCAAAGGCTACGAAGGTAATGAAGAAGCGACACGAAAAGTGCTGAAAGACGGCTGGTTCCATACCGGCGATTCCGGCTATGTGGATGAAGACGGATTTATTTTTATCACCGGACGTTATAAAGATGTCATCATCTACGGCGGCGATAATATTTATCCCGACCAGATTGAAGAAGTCATTCAGCAAGTGCCGGGCATTCTCGAAACGGCGGTTGTCGGTATCCCTGATCCGCTTTACGGCGAAAAGCCGAAAGCGTTCATCGTGACAAACGGCAGAGAAGACCTGACAGAAGAAGAAGTGACCCGATTCCTGCAAGAACGTCTTGCTGCCTTTAAAATTCCGGACATTGAGTTCGTCAGCGAACTTCCGAAAAACAACCTTGGAAAAGTGAGAAAAGACGTGCTCCGCAAACAAGCGGTACGTTCATAATAGAAAACAAAAACCCGGCTGCCAGCCGGGTTTTTTTCTTGCGTTCCATGTGAAACATTTTTCTCCGAAAACGTTTTGAACTGTCTCAATCATGTTTATCCGGAGGACAGCCGAGGTAGACAAGAAATATGACAACGAACCAGAAGGAGGAACTTGACATGGAAAACTATCCGAAGGAATTCCCGGCGGAATCACAAAACCGCCAGCCGGGCATTGAAAGCGAAATGAATCCGACGCCTGTTTACGAATACAAAGAATATAAAGGCGCTGACAAATTAAAAGGGAAAACCGCGCTCATCACAGGGGGCGACAGCGGTATCGGACGCGCCGTTGCGGTTGCTTACGCGAAGGAAGGCGCAAATGTCGCGATCGTCTATTTTGATGAACACGGTGATGCGGAAGATACAAAAAAACGAGTGGAAGAAGAAGGCGTAAAATGTCTGTTAATCCCCGGCGATGTCGGTGAGGAAGACTTTTGCAATGAAGCCGTTGAAAAAACGGTTGAAGAATTCGGGCGTCTTGATATTCTCGTGAATAACGCCGCGGAACAGCATCCGAAAGAAAGCATTAAAGACATCACAAGCGAGCAGCTTCACAGAACCTTTAAGACAAACTTTTACTCACAATTTTATTTGACTAAAAAAGCAATTGATTACATGAAGCCGGGCAGCGCGATCATCAATACGACATCCATTAATCCTTACACAGGCAATCCGCAGCTGATTGACTACACGGCTACGAAAGGCGCGATTAACGGTTTTACGAGATCCATGGCGCAAGCGCTCGTCAACGATGGTATCCGTGTCAACGCCGTGGCGCCGGGGCCGATCTGGACACCGCTTATTCCGGCGACATTCTCAGAAGAAACAGTCGCTTCCTTCGGTCAGGATACGCCGATGGGCCGGGCAGGCCAGCCTGTTGAGCATGTCGGATGCTATGTGCTCTTGGCCTCAGACGAATCCTCTTATATGACCGGACAGACGCTGCATGTCAACGGCGGCAGATTTGTGACCACATAAGGAGGCAGACCCATGACGATATCGAAGCATGACGTGAATGCATACTATCAAAAAGCGGGAATCGTTCTGACTGATGATGAAGTCGAAGACATTCAAATCATGGATTACGGTTTAGGCAAGCTTGAGGAAACCGGGCTTCAGCTGTTTATTTACGTGAATACCGACCGCTACTGTTCGAAAGAATTGGTGCTCTTCCCGCGCCAGACGTGTCCGGAACACCGCCATCCGCCGGTCGGCGGCGAGAAGGGAAAACAAGAGACATTCCGCTGCCGCTGGGGGAAGGTGTATCTCTACGTGGAAGGCGAAAAGACAGAGAACCCAAGCGTCCTCCCGCCGGAAGAAGACAAGGAATACTACACCGTCTGGCATGAGATTGTGCTTGAGCCAGGCGGACAATACACCATTCCGCCGGATACGAAGCATTGGTTTCAAGCGGGAGAAGAAGGGGCGGTCGTTACGGAAATGTCATCGACAAGCACGGATGATCACGATGTTTTCACCGACCCGCGCATTTAAGGATGAGGCTGCACGCCTCATCTTTTTTGTATGGAAAAAAATAAATTTACCTGTATAATGGCTAATAAAGGAAAGAAGGTGCGGTCGTGTTTTCCTGTCAAATCCGGGAACATCTGACGATCAGATTGCTTGCCAAAGAAGATACGGACGAATTGTATTCTGTTATGAAGCGAAATCAAAACCATCTCAGCGAATGGCTCAGCTGGGCGGAAGAACTGGCTGACATCGATACGTACCGCGATGTGATCATCCCCGAATGGCGCTATAAATACGCGGAAGAGAATGGGTTTGACGCCGGAATTTTTGTGAAAGGCCGGTTTTGCGGCATGATCAGCATCCATAATGTCGATACAGTCAATCAAAAAGCAGAGATCGGCTACTGGCTGGATCGAGAGCATGAAGGATTCGGCATTATCACCGCAAGCTGCCGGGCGGTCATCACCCATGCATTTCAGGACCTCGGGCTGAACCGCATCATGATCAGCGCGGCTGAAAAAAACACGAAAAGCAGGGCGGTGGCGGAACGGCTCGGATTTCAGAAAGAAGGACTGACGAGAGAAGGCATTTTCGTACAGGGCGCCTATCATGACACGGTGAACTACAGCATGCTGAAGCGGGAATGGAGCGAAGATCGGCAGAAGAGCACATTTCTTGGTTTAAATGTCTCCCCAATGTGGAAAAGTAACAGCGGAGACGTTAAAAAGGAGTGATTCTTCATGAATCAAAATGAAATCAAAGAAAAAGTGCTTGAAGTACTGGATCATCATAAAGTCGGTTCGCTTGCGACGGTAGAACAAGGCAAACCGCATTCACGCTACATGACATTTTTCCATGACGGCTTAACGATTTACACGCCGACGAGCAAAGACACTCATAAAGCGGAAGAAATTGAAAACAATCCGAATGTTCATATTCTGTTAGGGTATGACTGTGAAGGATTCGGTGACGCTTATGTGGAAGTGGCCGGAACCGCCAAACTGAACAACTCAGCAGATTTAAAAGAAAAG
Source organism: Bacillus sp. JK74 (assembly GCF_053663395.1). Classification (NCBI taxonomy): domain Bacteria; kingdom Bacillati; phylum Bacillota; class Bacilli; order Caryophanales; family Bacillaceae; genus Bacillus; species Bacillus sp. JK74. The sequence continues at coordinate 77,696 of NZ_JBSJQB010000004.1, forward strand.
CTGTGGGATCCGAAACTGGAACGCTGGTTTGACGGAAAAGACGATCCGAACCTGGTGATTCTCGAAATTGAACCGAAGCAGATCAAGCTCATGAACGCGGGTGAAAAAACGCCGGCCGAGCTGGAACTTTAATAAATCATTTGATTATTAAGGGGCAATCTGTTATACTTAACTGCTAAGTGACAACATGCAAATAAAAAAGAAAGTAAACTTCTTTTTTCTGTTTTGATATAGAAGCTTCAGGCTTCAACGGACAGCTTGAAAAAAAGCTGAGCTTATTCTTTTCCTTCTGATATTCGCCCCTAACGAAGAGATGGAAAAAAGACTTTTTGTTTTACAATTCACACCGGCGCGGCTTCGGAGCCGCAGTGACGATTGAGAGGTAGGGCTTTCGTTGTCTTGTGTTCAAGAACTTCCATGGTGTTTACTTTCGAAGAATGATTCTGTCGGAACTGTTAATACGAATCACCCGCGGGCTAAGGCGGGCAACCATATATTATTTATTTGCGTAAGAAAAGAATAAGACAAAACCGCGCCGGACATCCGGGCGGTTTTTTTATGTAAACGGCCGAAACCTCGCCGCAGTCTGCAGAGTCTAATCAGTATGAAAAGATTTGGAGGAATCATACATTGCACGTTATTACTTCACAAGTACTGTTTATCTTCTGTTTTCTGCTGCTGATACATTCGATTGAAACGCTTGCCTATGCAACACGGCTTTCCGGCGCGAGAGTCGGATTTATCGCGTCCGCGCTGTCATTATTTAATGTCATGGTTATCGTGTCGCGCATGTCAAACATGGTTCAGCAGCCGTTTACCGGACATCTGATTGATGCCGCCGGATCAAACGCTCTGTCTGTTGTGGGCGCTCAGTTTCGATTTTTAATCTTCGGCTCCACGGTCGGAACGATGCTCGGCATCTGTCTTTTGCCGACATTCGTCGCGTTATTCTCCAGGGCGATTATACACTTGGCGGACGGAGGAGGCTCCGTCATGCAGGTATTTAAAAAAGGATTTTCACTGAACGGGCTTAAGCATGCGCGTTCTTATATCAGACTGCCGTCAGTCTCCTATTTAAAGGGGCTTCAATTCCGAATGATCCCGAAACGCTTGTTTGTCATTAATATGGTCATTACGTCGATTTACACGATCGGCGTTCTGTCCGCTCTGTACGCCGGCCTTCTGGCGCCTGAGCACAGCACGACGGCCGTGATGGCATCAGGCTTAATCAACGGAGTTGCGACTATGCTGCTGGCCGTGTTTGTTGACCCGAAAGTCTCCGTACTGGCAGACGATGTGGCGAAGGGCAAGCGCAGCTACGTCTCCTTAAAATGGACATCATTGACGATGGTCACATCAAGGGTCGCGGGCACGCTTCTCGCCCAGCTCGTATTCATCCCCGGCGCTTATTATATCGCCTGGGTGACGAAATGGATGTAACGCATGAAAAAAGCTCCTCTGCAGAAGAGGAGCTTTTTTATTGATAATTTCTCAGGCCGCGATCATAAATAAAATTACCGAACGGAATAAAGGCCGCGATAAAACCGGCGGCTGACCATTTCACATGCCATTTGACAGTAAACGCCGCATACGCCAGCACCGCCAGATAAATGATAAACAAACCGCCGTGAATGGAACCGGCAATGGTGACGGCGAGCGGATGATGAGCCCAATACTTCAGCGGCATCGCGATAAACAGCAGCACCAAAAGCGACATTCCTTCAATAAACCCCATCGTGCGAAGTCTGCCGATCGGCGTGTGTAACATACAGCTCCCTCCTGTCGGACATCTTTTTTCCTCTATACTATAAGCAAAGGGCAGTCCTAATATGACCATTTCGCGTCTGTTCCTGAAAAAACCTTCATGATTTCAGCCTGTTGTTCTTGTCATTTTTCGGATTTCTCTTGATAATATAGCCAAAAGGGTAAGGAAGGACTACAGTCATGAAACTAGATAATGTGGATCTGAGCATCATTAAAGAGCTGCAGCGGGACAGCCGCCTGTCCATGCGGGAGCTGGGCAGAAAAATCAAATTGTCAGCCCCGTCCGTCACAGAGCGTGTCAGACAGCTTGAATCCTTCGGCGTTATTAAGCGCTATACATTGGACATTGATCAAAAAAAGATCGGGCTCCCCGTCTCCTGCATTGTCGAAGCGACGGTGAAAAACGGAAAATACGATCAATTCAAAACCTACATTCAATCCATTCCCAACATTGAATTTTGTTTTCGGGTCGCCGGGGCGGCGTGTTATATGCTGAAGATTAACGCGGACAGTCTGGAAACGATCGAACATTTCATCAATCGCACCTCTCCGTATGCCCAAACCGTGACCCACGTCATTTTCTCAGAAATTGACACAAAAAACGTCCTCGATTAGAGAGAGCGTGAGGAAGTCTGTTATAATAACAGGATGAGTGTGAAAGAAAGAGAAGTGAAAAGCATGTCAAAAACAGTTGTATTAGCTGAAAAACCTTCAGTCGGCCGGGACTTGGCCCGCGTTCTGAAATGTCATAAAAAAGGAAACGGATATCTTGAAGGCGACCGCTACATCGTCACATGGGCGCTCGGGCATCTGGTAACGCTCGCTGACCCTGAAGGATACGGCAAAGAATTTCAATCATGGCGGCTTGAGGATCTTCCGATTATTCCGGAGCCTTTAAAGCTCGTCGTCATTAAAAAAACAGGAAAACAGTTCAATGCGGTCAAAGCTCAGCTTGTCCGGAAAGACGTCAGCCAGATCGTAATCGCTACAGACGCAGGACGGGAAGGGGAACTTGTGGCCCGCTGGATTATCGAAAAGGCAAACGTCCGCAAACCGATTAAGCGGCTGTGGATTTCCTCTGTGACAGATAAGGCGATTAAAGAAGGATTTCAAAAGCTCCGCAGCGGCAAAGAGTACGAAAACCTGTATCATTCCGCTGTTGCCAGAGCGGAAGCGGATTGGATCGTCGGCATCAACGCGACCCGCGCCCTGACCACGAAATTTAACGCGCAGCTGTCATGCGGACGCGTTCAGACTCCGACACTGGCGATGATCGCCAAACGCGAAGCGGATATTCAGGCGTTCAAACCCGTTCCTTATTACGGTCTCCGCGCGGCGGCTGATCAGATGACGCTGACATGGCAGGATAAAAAAACAAAGCAGACAAGAACGTTCGATCAGACGGTGACCGGCCGTTTGGCAAAAGACCTGCAAGGAAAGCCGGCAGTCATTTCAGAATTGAAAAAAACGGCGAAGAAAAGCTTCGCTCCCGGTCTTTACGACTTGACGGAATTGCAGCGGGACGCTCATAAGCGCTTCGGTTTCTCCGCAAAAGAGACGCTGTCCGTGCTTCAAAAGCTGTATGAACAGCATAAGCTTGTCACTTACCCGCGGACGGATTCCAGATTCCTTTCCGCAGACATCGTGCCGACTTTAAAAGACCGTTTAAACGGTATGGAAGTTAAGCCGTACGCCCAGTACGTCAATCAAATACTGAAGCGGGGCGTCAAAGCGCATAAAGGATTCGTCAATGATGCGAAAGTATCGGATCACCATGCCATCATTCCGACAGAGGAGCCGCTGATCCTTTCAAGCCTCAGCGACAAAGAACGAAAGCTTTACGATCTGATTGCCAAACGTTTTCTCGCCGTGTTAATGCCGGCGTTCGAATACGAAGAAACAAAGGTCACAGCCGATATCGGCGGCGAAACATTTACCGCAAAAGGGAAAACGGTTCAATCGCCTGGCTGGAAAGCCGTGTATGATATGTACGAGGATGACGACGATCATGAGGAAGACAAAGACCAGACGCTCCCGGATCTTCAGCAGGGGCAGCGCCTCACTGTCTCATCATTGAAAGAAACGAGCGGTCAGACGAAACCGCCGGCGCGCTTTAATGAAGGCACGCTGTTATCCGCGATGGAGAACCCAAGCGCCTTTATGCAGGGAGAAGAGAAGAACCTTGTGAAAACATTGGGTGAAACCGGCGGACTCGGAACAGTCGCCACCCGCGCTGATATCATTGAAAAACTGTTCAACAGTTTCTTGATCGAGAAAAAAGAAAAAGATATTTTCATTACGTCAAAAGGGAAGCAGCTCTTACAGCTCGTCCCGGAAGATTTAAAATCGCCGGCCTTAACCGCTGATTGGGAGCAAAAGCTCTCCGCCATCGCAGCGGGCAAACTGAAATCCGCCGTGTTCATTAAAGACATGAAAACATATGCGGGCAAAACGGTGAAGGAAATCAAAAACAGCAGCCAGACTTTCAGACATGACAACATTTCAGGCACCGCCTGCCCTGATTGCGGCAAAATGATGCTTAAAGTCAACGGCAAACGCGGCACGATGCTCGTATGTCAGGATCGTGAGTGCGGCAGCCGGAAAACGCTGGCAAGAAAAACAAACGCCCGCTGTCCGAACTGTCATAAGAAAATGGAGCTTCGCGGCCAGGGCGAAGGCCAAACCTTCGCATGTGTATGCGGCCACCGGGAGAAACTGTCCGTCTTTGAAAAGCGCAAGGCGAAAGATAAATCCGGACGCGCATCCAAGCGGGACATCAACTCTTATATGAAAAGCCAAAACAAAGAGGAGCCGATGAACAACGCGCTGGCAGAACAGCTGAAAAAACTCGGCCTGGATAAATAGATCAGAAAAAGGCAGCATTTGTTAAGAAATGCTGCCTTTTGTTGTGTTTTTACTGTAATGGGAATACGATCCATGTGAAGAGGGAAAAGGTGAGAGGCGGCGCTTTCATTTAAAATTTTCCAATGTGAAAAAATGCTAGTATTCTTTTATCGTTTCCTTTATAGTGAAAATACTTTGTGAAAAAATAAGATATGGGTCTAAAAAAGGGTTTATAAAATAGGAGGATGGACTGTGAAGCAAATCGTTTTTCGTCTGATGCTCCTTTTGATTTCGATCGTTCTGACGGCGGGGTGCGCGGTGGCCGGCACTGAAAAACAGGCGGCAGCCGAACCGTCCGGACCGTCCGGACCGCTTCAGCCCGCAGAGCATTTTATTTATCATAAATTGATGAACGGGCGGGGGATGATCCGGACGAACATATCCGGTGAGCCGGAATATTTATCAGAGTCTCTCGGACTATGGATGGCATTTTTGCTGAACAGGAAAGATGAACGGCAGTTTCAATCGCAATATCAGCTTCTCACCGATTCGTTTCTGACGAAAAACGGGCTCGTGTCGTGGAAGATTGACGGGAATAAAGCGAGCGGCACCAATGCCTTAATTGACGATTTCAGAATCATGAACTGTCTGAATGAGGCCGGAACCCTGTGGGGAAACAGTGAATACGGGAAAACAGCGGTGCAGATCGGGAAGGCGCTGGAAAAATACAATACGAATGACGGGTATTTTACGGATTATTATGATGCCGCTTCAAATGCCGCATCAAAGACCGTGACGTTGTCCTATGTTGACCCCGGCGCCTTACAGATGCTCAGAGAAAAGGGGATTATCGATGAGAAAACGGAAAACCGGAACCTTGATGTTCTCAATCTTGCGCCCCTGAAAAATGGTTTTCTGCCGAAATCATTCAATACCGAAACAAAGGAATACAAATATGACAGCGAAGTGAATGTCATCGACCAGCTGTACGCCGCCGTGAATCTGAAGCGGGGCGATGACAAGGCCGCCGCGCTGTCAAAATGGATCACAGAAGAATGGAAGTCGCGCGGACAGCTGTACGGACGATACAGCGCAGACACGAAGGAGCCGGCGGTTCAGTACGAATCACCGTCCGTTTACGCCCTGGCCGTTCTTTTTTTAGCAGAACAAAAAGCTGATCCGGCTGTCATCAAGCCGCTTTATGAAAGAATGACTTCATTTGAAACACTGGACACGCTGAAACCCGATTACGGCGGCTATATGAGCGGGAGCGATACACATTCTTTCGATAACCTGCTGCCGCTTCTGGCTGAAAGGAAATTGTTTAATGAAAATATCATTCAATGAATCACAAAAACTGTGCAGCTACACAGCAGTTATGCTGGTGCTGCTGTCTTTTTTTATTTACTATGCGTCTCAGCAATCCGCAGGGCTTCTGATAACCTGCATCACATTGCTTGTTGCGGGAGCCGGCATATGGTTCGGGGCAATCTACGCGCTCGTCATCACCTTACTCGTCTTATTTGTTCTCGGCAGCCTGCTCCTGTGGTTTCAGACCGGGAGTTTTATGGCGTCTGCCGGTGCCGAAAGTCTGCAGGTGCTGGTCATTTGGGGGATTGCGCTGCTGCTCTTTTCTTACATAGCGGGAAGGATTCACGAGTTGGCGAAGGGGCTTGAGCGCTCAGTGAAACAGCTGCGTGAAGAGATTACGAGCTTTGTCGCCGTCGACAGGGTGACCGGCTTTGACAACCATCTGCGGATGAAGCTGGAGCTTTCCGAGGAGATCAAGCGGGCGGAACGCTACGGCAATTCCTTCGTCTTTTTGCTGCTGCACATGCATTATTTCAAGGAATTCAAATCCCTGTACGGAGAAAAAGAGACCGATCGGCTGCTGGCGTTTATCAGCCGCCAAATCCGGTCAAGCGTTCGGGAAACAGACAAAAAATTCAGGCCGTCCGCCGAACGGTTCGGCATCGTGCTGACCCATACGCCTGAAGAAAACATGCCGGCCGTTCTGACGAAGCTGAAAAAGGAATTGGATACGTACCAGCTGCAAAACGGTAAATACGTCTCCATCACCTTCCGTGTATGTTACTTGGCGTACCGAAAAGATTTACAAACGGCCGAGCAATTTTTAAACGAACTGGAAAACGAGATGATGATGAATGAACTCTAAATGGATACGTCTCTTACTCTCGGCGCTCTTCATGATTTCGGCGGTTTATGTTCCCCGTCCGGCGGAAGCAAAAGACAAAAAGGACGGCATTCTCATTATTTATACAAGCACGGACGGCAAAGAAACCGCTGAAGTCAAAATGCTTGATCTGACCGCGGGCCATTTCTCATCCGCCGTGACCGTGAAAAGCGACGGAGACATCACAGCCGCGGACCTCAAAAAGAATCGGCGCGTCATCTATTACGGTGTCACGAAAAAAAAGCTCAGCACATCATTTGTGTCACTGATCAGCAGCATGCCGCAGCAGCTTATCAGCATCGGCTATAACGCCGGACAGTTCCGCCAATTTGCGGGGTTGTCCCTGACAGAAAAAGAAACGGTATACCGCATTTACAGCAAGAAAGAAAAAACAGACATGCCGCTTGAAAAAGGGATGTCCGTGCTCGGCGTATCGGGAGTAAAAGGAAAGTCCCTTTATACATACCGGTCCGGTGACGGCAGCACCCGCCCTTTTATGTGGAAAACGGCGCGCTCTGACTATTATTTCGGTGTGACGAGCCTGTTAAATGATTCGTTTCTGACGGCGAAAGCGATGCGCAACGCATTCGGAGAATCAGAGGGCGGCACCCTCCTTTATTTGCGGCTTGAAGACATCAGTCCGATGTCAGATGAAACATTGCTTTACGAAGCGGGCGCTTACCTGCATAAAAGACACATTCCGTTTATTCTGGCGGTCATTCCGGTCTATCTCAATCCGGAAAACGGAGAAAAAGTATACCTGGCGGACAAGCCGAAAATGGTCAGCGTCCTGAAAAAACTTCAGCAAATGGGCGGCAGCATCATTATTCACGGCTACACGCACGCATACCGATACAGCGAAACGGGAGAAGGCTTTGAATTTTGGGATGCCAAAGCGGATCAGCCGATTACGTCAGAAAATGCGGATGATACTCCGGTCAAGCTTGAAAAGGAACAGGATTTTCCGAATGAAAAAGCGTACCGGGCGTATGTGAAGCCTTTTCGTGAAAAAGAAAACATCTACACGAGAACGAAGCTGGAGCAGGCGATTGACGATCTGACAGAGCTCGGCCTTTACCCGCTGTCATTCGAAGCGCCGCACTACACGATGTCTGAAGAAGGCTACAAAATCGCATCTTCTTATTTCTCCAGCATTTTCGGACAAGTGCAGCTCAGCGGCACGACGTGGAAAACCTCGGGCGCCCCTCCGTTCGTCTCAAAGCCTGCTATGCTGGACGGGATGACGCTGTACCCTGAAACAATCGGTTATGCCGATAACTCAAAGGAAAATCCGCTCGGAGATATGGAAAATCATATTTCGCAGATGATTGATTTCGGCGGCGGAACGGCGGGCGGTTTCTACCATCCGTATCTCGGCATGAAATACCTCCCCGAGCTCGTCAATCAGATGGAGCGGATTCCCGGCGGCGAGTGGCTCGATCTGAAGAAAACGAAGCAAACGGTAACGTCGGACAGCGTCAGGATCAAAACGGACGGAGACGGAACCATTCATGTGGAAAACAAGATTCATCCGGTAACGGCCTTTTTCAATCATCATCAGCAGACGCCTCTGGAAAAAGCGCTTTGGATTCTCTCCGGCGTGGTGTTATTGTTTATCATCATGTTCGCCTGCTACGTCCTTTATTTGCGCGCCACATTAAAAAAACGAATCTTTAAGGAGAGAAGAAGCCTTGAGTAACATTCTGTTTTTTATCTCATTAAGTTTAATATGGGTGATGCTTCTCTATCACATGTTTCTGATGCAGGGCGGATTCAGGCATTATATGACCTTCGAACGGAACATTCCGAAATGGCGCGCAAAGATGGGGGAGCTCCCGAAGGTCAGCGTGCTCATTCCCGCGCATAACGAGGAGGTCGTCATCAGGCAGACGCTGAAGGCGATGGTGAATCTGTATTATCCGAAAGACAGGCTTGAGATCATTGTCGTTAATGATAATTCCTCCGACCGGACGGGAGATATCGTCAATGAATTTTCCCGTCAGTATGACTTCATTAAAATGGTTATCACAAAGCCCCCTAACGCCGGAAAAGGAAAATCTTCGGCGCTGAACTCAGGGTTCGCGGAATCGAACGGAGACGTGATCTGCGTGTATGATGCGGACAATACGCCGGAAAAAATGGCGGTGTACTACCTGGTTCTCGGTCTGATGAATGATGAGAAAGCGGGAGCGGTTGTCGGGAAATTCCGTGTTATCAATGCGGCCAAAACGATCCTGACGAAGTTTATCAATATTGAAACCATCTGTTTTCAGTGGATGGCGCAGGGCGGCAGATGGAGATGGTTCAAAATCGCCACCATCCCGGGAACGAACTTCGCGATCAGGCGGAGCATTATCGAACAGCTCGGCGGCTGGGATGATAAGGCGCTGGCGGAGGATACCGAGCTGACCATCCGCGTGTATAATCTTGGCTATCATATCCGCTTTTTCCCGGCGGCTGTGACATGGGAGCAGGAGCCTGAGACATGGAAGGTCTGGTGGCGTCAGCGGACAAGATGGGCGCGCGGCAACCAGTACGTCGTTCTTAAGTTTTTATCCCAATTTTTCAAGCTGAAACGCAAGCGGATCATCTTCGATCTGTTTTATTTCTTTTTTACGTATTTTTTGTTTTTCTTCGGTGTGATCATGTCAAACACGATTTTTATCATCAATCTTTTTTACGACCTGCATCTGGCAGTCGGGTTTTTGGCGATGATTTTGTGGATACTGGCCTTTTTCCTGTTTATGACTGAGGTCATGATTACTTTGAGCATTGAAAAAACAGAAATGAACAAACAAAACTTCTTTATCGTATTTCTGATGTACTTTACATACTCCCAGGCTTGGATCGTGCTCGTCATCTGGTCATTATTCACAGAGATCAAGCACCGCTTGTTCAAGCAGGAAGTCAAGTGGTACAAAACGGAGCGATACAATCAAAATAAAAGCGGGTGACCTTTTTGAAAAAAGCGATCATATTGATAACCGGCCTTTTGCTATTGATGTATAACGGGCAGGCGGCCGCGGCCCGGGAGCTGAAAACGGACGGTTCCGCCCTCGGGACAAGCGCCGGCGCAAAAGAGCAGCAGGCGCTGACTGGCGATCTGATGACACTGTACGGGGCGAAAGACAGCTCAGAGCTGACCTATCAGATTCCTGCGGGAGCTTCGAATGCCGATCAGTCGCTTCTGATTGATTACGAGGCGTCAAACTTATTAATTGCCCCGTCTTCTTTAACCATCGCCATTGATGATGAACCCGTCAAATCCATAAAGCTTGACGGCAGCTCCAAGCGGAAAACGGTGAAGCTCAATCTCAGCAAAAGCCAATCCGCCCAAGGCTATCACAATGTATCATTACGGTTTTACGGCGTATTAAAAGAGGGCGTCTGCGTCAGGCAGGATACGTCAGGCAACTGGATAAAAATTTATCCGGACAGCCGCCTTGTGCTTTCAGAAGCAAGCAAGTCAAAGGGAGCGGATCTCGGCCATTTCCCGTATCCGTTTGCCCAATCAGGCAATACGGGTGAAGAAACCGATATTATCCTTCCTGACAAACCGACCTCGGCGGAAGCTGAAGCCGCAGTCAAAACAGAAGGATTTCTGAAAACGGCAGACAGCAGGCTGAAGGTATCCTATGTAAAAGAATCCGATGCCGGCAAAATCAGCAATCCGTCAATTGTCATCGGCGCTGATCAGCATTGGGACGGGAAAATAAAAGAGCTTTTCGATCGCGGGAACCTCAAAGCGGAAGACAACAAACTCCTTCTCGCTGAACGGGTTCTGACATCAGGGGACAAACGGCAGCCCGTCCTGTTTGTCACGGCGCACTCAGACAAAACGCTGGCGGATAAAATCCGCGTCATCACAGACAGCGCTTATTCAAGCCAGCTGGGCGGAGATACTTTGACAATCGGCCGCCTTCAGCCCGCTGCGGAAAAAACAGGCAATAAACTGACATTAGAGGACTTCGGCGCGGGAAATGTAACGGTCGGATCAAACAAAACGGCGTCAGAGCACTTCTTTTACCCTGCGGCGGCCGCTGTTGATAAAGACGGTAAGGTTAAGCTTTCACTTACATTAAAAACGTCGGAATCGATCCGGACGAAGGCGGATTCAGCTAATGACGCCGAGAGAGCGGAGCTGAACGTCATGGTCAACGGACAGCCGAATGCGGTGCGTCTTGATGATCTCGGCAATCAAGATAAAGACGGCTTTTACCACGTCTCAATCCCGATTGATCCGAAGCTTTTGCGAAGCAGCAGGTACATTGATCTGCAATTTGTCACATCAGGTTTGAAACATAACAACCCGTGTATCGACCGTGACGAAAATAAATGGGTCTATATTGATAAAAGCAGCATGCTGACGTATCCGGTAAGTGATGCGGCGCAGAAAGCGGATTTCGGGCAATGGCCGCTCCCGTTTGCGGGCGGCGTGAAAGAGAAAACAGTGATCGTCATCCCGGATGACGTAAACATACAGACACTGAAAGAACTTTCTCTGGTGGCGGATTCATTCGGAAACGGCTTTACCGTAAAGACGGCATCAGACATGAAGGAAGCGGATGCCAAAGGCCGGAATGTTGTGTTTATCGGAGGCCTGCCGCAAATTCCGCTTTTGAAATCAAACGCCTCTAAGCTTCTCGTGCCGTCAGACCGCAGCGGCGCGTACGATGTTTCTTCGTTTCAAATGCTGAATGAGACAACGAAACAAGTCGCGTTTACCCAGGAATCACCTTGGGACTCCGGCCGGAGCATCGCTGTTTTTGCTCCGTTATCAGGCAGCGGCGCGTCTGTCACAAAAGAGCTGATCCGCTTTTTAGACAGCACAAGCGATGCCGCAACCGTCATTAACGAAACGGCCGGCCGGCAGCTGTTTTCAAACCATCAGCAAATCAAATCCGACGACAGCAGTCCATCGCCTGATACGAAAAGCCGTTCCGCAGCACTGAACGTCACGTATATCGCTGTTTTCGCTGCGCTTATAATTATTGCGGCCGGTCTGATCTGGCTGACGGCAAGAAGGAAAAAAAGAAAAGCGGACAATGAAAAAAGTGAAGAGTAATGAAGGAAAAAGAGGCCGTTAACAGGCCTCTTTTTTTGTATTTTTATTTCCATTTTTGGCGGTGATTTTTTTATTTTTGAAACAGCATAAAAGCCCCTTTACAACTGAACGGGACGGGAGTATGATCTCTTTTATAATCTATATCGCTTAATCTGTAATCAGAGCGGGGGAACCAATTTGCGGCGCGTCATGCCGCTTGGGGTGAATCCTTTTTCAGGTAGGGCCAACTCTCATCAGCCCGAATCCGACAGCTAACCTCGTAAGCGTTCATGAGAGGAGATGAATGAAACCTGTGCACGATTATGGCGCAGGGGCATCCGTTTGCCTCTGTGTCTTTTTGCTGTGCTGAAATATGGCATGCAATCGTTATTCGGAGACATCATAGCAGTAAGGGTTTGTAAATCAAACGGAAAATGAAAAAAAGGGGAAGACAAAAAATGTACCATTCAATCAAAAGATTTTTGATTGGGAAACCGCTGAAATCACAGGCGGCCGGAGAGCAGAAACTCACGAAACTCAAGGCGCTCGCCATGCTTTCTTCAGACGCGCTGTCATCAGTTGCTTACGGAACGGAACAGATTCTGATCATTTTGGCTGCGGTAAGCGCGGCCGCGTTTTGGTATTCCATTCCGATCGCAGCGGGTGTTCTCATTTTGCTGCTTGCTTTGATTCTGTCCTACAGACAGATTATTTACGCTTATCCGCAAGGCGGGGGCGCTTATATGGTGTCAAAAGAAAACCTTGGTGAGAAGCCGGGCCTGATTGCGGGCGGCTCATTGCTTGTTGATTATATTCTGACGGTGGCGGTAAGCATTTCTGCCGGAACTGATGCGATTACATCGGCATTTCCGGCTTTGCACCCGTATCATTTGCTCATTGCTGTTTTGCTTGTGATTCTGATTATGATTTTAAATTTGAGAGGACTGTCAGAGTCGGCGTCCATTTTGGCGTATCCCGTCTATCTGTTTGTGGCGGCGCTTGTCCTTTTGATCGTCGTCGGACTGTTTAAGCTCATGACGGGGCAGGTTCATCCGGCCGAGCATACACCGATCGGCACGCCCGTAGCGGGCATCACGCTGTTTTTGCTGCTGAAGGCCTTTTCATCCGGCTGCTCGGCACTGACCGGTGTTGAAGCCATTTCAAACGCGATCCCGGCCTTTAAAAATCCTCCGGCGAAAAACGCGGCCCGCACTTTGGCCATGATGGGGATTCTGCTGGCGATCTTATTTACGGGGATTACGGTGCTGGCGTACGGCTACGGCACGGGTCCGAAGCCTAACGAGACCGTTATTTCACAAATCGCAGCGGAAACTTTCGGACGGCATACGGTGTACTATTTCATTCAAGGCGTGACATCCCTGATTCTCGTGCTTGCGGCAAATACGGGCTTTTCCGCTTTTCCGCAGCTGGCGTTTAATTTAGCGCGTGATCAGTATATGCCGAGAATGTTTACAGTCCGAGGCGACCGATTAGGATTTTCAAACGGAATCATCTTTCTCGGTATCGCGTCCATCTTGCTCATTCTTTTATTCGGCGGCCGCACGGAACATTTAATTCCGCTTTATGCCGTCGGCGTGTTCATTCCGTTTACGCTGTCGCAGACGGGAATGTGCATCAAGTGGATCAGGCAGAAGCCGAAGGGCTGGGCGGTAAAAATGCTGATCAACTCATGCGGCGCCGCCATTTCATTTATGGTGCTGTGTATTTTATTCGCGACGAAGTTCAATCTTGTCTGGCCGGTGCTGTTATTCATGCCTGCTGTCGTCATGCTGTTTTTCGTCATTAAAAATCACTACACCGCGGTCGGCGAACAGCTGCGGGTCGTTGATCAGCAGCCTGAGGAAATCAAGGGAACCGTTGTCATCGTGCCTGTCGCCGGTGTCACCACCGTCGTCCAAAAATCGATTCAGTATGCGAAATCATTATCGGATCAGGTCATTGCGGTTCATGTTTCCTTTGACAGAGAACACGAAAAAAAGGTGGAAAAGCGCTGGGAAGAGCTTCATAACGGCGTCCGCCTCGTCACCCTGCATTCCTCATACCGCAGTCTGGTTCACCCGTTTGATAAGTTTTTAGAAACGGTCGAACAAAAAGCGAAAAAAGAACAGTTCTCCGTGATGGTGCTGTTTCCGCAATTTATTACGAAAAAACGCTGGCAGACCATCCTTCACAACCAATCAGCCTTCTTGCTCCGCGTCCGGCTGTTTTGGAAGAAGGACATCATTGTCGCCACCCTGCCGTATCATTTTAAAAAGTAACGGCAAAGACCGCAGGCTAAAATGCCGCGGTCTTTTTTGTAAAGGAGGACGACATGGCACAAGGCGCGTTTGTCATCATACAAAATGAGGAGCGGGACATATTGCTCGTAAAACGAAAAGACATTCCCTTATGGGATTTGCCCGGGGGCAGGATCGCAGAAGGTGAAATACCTGAAGCCGCAGCCGTCAGAGAGTCCTTCGAAGAAACCGGTTATAACGTGACCATCCTGCATAAAGCCGGTGAGTATGAAAGGCCGGCATTTGAAGATACACAGCATGTATTCATCGGAGCCATTACCGGAGGAACACCGCTGATGAACGGGCCGGAAACCGCCGCATTACGCTGGTTTCCCCCAAACCGGCTGCCGCTGTTCATGGTGCCGAACAGAAAACGGCAAGTAAAAGACGGACTCAATGGGGCGGCAAATCGTAAGGCAGTCCTTAAAGACCGAAATTTGTTATCCATCCTTGATCGGCTGAGAAAAAAGCTGAGAGTATAGCCCGTGTTTCAACCCGTATGAAAAAGGGGATGAATACAGGTAAAAGGAGGATGCAGTATGCCAAGTAAAACAGCAGGACACGTAATGACGGAGCTGCTTGAACAATGGGGAGTCGGTCATATATACGGCATTCCCGGAGACAGCATTAATGAATTTATCGAAGAACTGAGACATGAACGAAATAACCTGACATTCATCCAAACCCGGCACGAGGAAGTCGCCGCCCTGGCTGCCGCCGCTGAGGCAAAACTGACCGGACAGATCGGTGTCTGCCTTTCAATCGCAGGACCGGGGGCCGTTCATCTGCTGAACGGTTTATACGACGCCAAAGCGGACGGCGTTCCGGTGCTGGCGATTGCGGGACAGGTGGCTTCCGATGAAATCGGCCGTGACAGCTTTCAGGAAATCAAATTAGAGCAAATGTTTGAGGACGTGGCGGTATTCAACCAGCAAGTACATACGGCGGAAGCGCTGCCCGATCTTCTGAATCAGGCGATCCGCACGGCTTACAGCAAAAAAGGCGTTGCCGTTTTAACCGTTTCTGATGATTTATTCGCGCAAAAAATCAAACGGGAGCCGGTTTACACATCGCCGATATACCTCAAAGCCGATATAGAGCCGAAAAAAGAACATCTCGTCACATGCGCGCAATATATTAACAACGCAAAAAAACCGGTCATTCTCGCCGGCCAAGGGTTAAAATCGGCAAAAGAGGAGCTGCTCGCATTCGCCGATAAAGCGGCCGCCCCGATTGTTATTACCCTTCCGGCAAAAGGCGTCGTGCCTGACAGCCATCCACACTTTCTCGGGAATCTCGGGCAAATCGGCACAAAGCCCGCCTACGAAGCCATGGAGGAATGCGATCTGCTGATCATGCTCGGCACATCGTTCCCATACAGGGATTATCTCCCGGACGATACGCCTGCCATTCAGCTTGATTCGGATCCGGCGAAAATCGGCAAGCGCTATCCCGTCAATGCGGGAATCGTCAGTGATGCGGCTCTGGGGCTGAAAGAGCTGACGGAATACATTGAATATAAAGAAGACAGAAGATTTTTAGACGCCTGCACCGAGCACATGAAGCATTGGTGGAAGGAAATCGAGAAGGATGAAACCGAAGCGACTCATCCGCTCAAGCCGCAGCAGGTCATTGCCCGGCTTCAGGATGCCGCCGCAGAGGACGCCGTCCTGTCAGTGGATGTCGGAACGGTTACGGTGTGGATGGCCCGCCATTTTAAAATGAAGAAGCAGGACTTTATCGTCTCAAGCTGGCTCGCCACAATGGGATGCGGGCTTCCGGGAGCGATTGCCGCAAGCCTTGCCGAACCTGAGCGGCAGTCCATCGCCATTTGCGGAGACGGCGGATTTTCAATGGTGATGCAGGATCTGCCGACGGCTGTTAAATATAAACTGCCGATTACGGTTGTCATATTAAACAACGAAAATTTAGGCATGATTGAATATGAACAGCGGGTCAAAGGCAACATTGACTATGTCACCCAGCTGCAAAATATGGATTACGCCGCTTTTGCAGAAAGCTGCGGAGCAAAAGGCATCAAAGTGACGAAACACGAGGAATTGGCTCCCGCTTTTCATGAAGCGCTCAACTCAAATGAGCCGGTCGTCATCGACGCCGTCATCGGCGACGAGCCGCCGCTTCCGGGAAAAATCACTTACGGCCAAGCGAAGGGCTTCAGCAAATACATGCTGAAAAACTTCTTTGAAAACCAAAAAATCGAAATGCCGTCACTCAAGAAAAGCTTAAAACGGCTGTTTTAAGAAGCCGGCGCTTATAATAAAAATAAACAGGCAGCAAGCCTGTTTATTTTTTTAGGCTTTCTTATTGATGATTATTTCTTTAATGACCTCTTCCATGGTAAGGAAGAGGTCAGCGGTTCGAGCCCGCTTAGAAGCTTAGAGGACGGGGACCGCAATCGAAAGTGTATCGTATTAAAATCTGGCGAAACGGTAAAGGAGATCGTAAAATTCGCAGCTGGCGATCGATGGCTGATCAAAAAACTCGTGATGGATCAGCGCGGTTTCATCTTAAGAACAGCCAGAGAGCGGTCACAACAGCGATCATAAAGTAATCTCCATCATTCAGTGTAGTTCCATTTTTGACAAACACACGTGCCGTCCGGTTTGTCTTTGTCCCTTCCGGGGTTTTAAGCGCAATGTTCTTCCCTATATTGTAATAAACAACTTTAAACAAATAATATGCCAGCGAACAGAATAAAAAGAGCAACATGAACTTGCCAATAAACAATATCATGTTTCATTACTCCCTTTTGCCGTTTTTTCATTTGAATATATGACGGAGAAGTCAGGATGTTATATAAAAGGAGAAGTATTTTACAGAGGCCGGTGTTAAACATTAATGAACGGTTCGCCGCAACATCCCCAAATCCGGAACAATTTCAAAATGAAAGAGAAGCCCTAGGATTATAAAAAAACAGACCCTAATTTGTCCGCTTTTTTTTGAAAATTTGATCCAAGATGAACATAAAGAGAGTGAATAAAAAGGACACCGTAATCATATCTATCAGAGATAGATTAGAGGTTTCTTTTATTAGTAGCAGCCATACCACCTGCAAAACTAAAGAAATAGAAAAATAGGATATATATTTAATGCTCTTCATACCCATTGCCCCCTTATTAGCCTAATTTCTCTTTTGAAATCTTATCCAAATTAGTAAAAAGGAAATCCAATCCCGAAAATAAGAAAGTGATGAACAATGAAAGAAGCACTTCTCCGCCTTGAAATATAGATATGTTCTCAATGATATGATTGGAAACGTATTGAACTGAGAAGTAAACAGCAGCCCATGCAAAAATGAATTCAAGGATATAGGCTGACCAAGCAGGCAATGTCAAAACATGAGTCATTCCTTTAACAATTGCCGTAAGGATAAGCATATAAACTAAAGCTAAGATACTGACGACGACAGAAAATATGTATAAGTCTGAAAGAGAATCATATATGATGTAATCTCCGAAAAAATGATGTATTGTTACAGCTGCAAAACAAATAATCAGGCTGGGTACAGTTATAGCGAAGAACAGGGAGAATCCAATAAGCCCTATGAATGCTGTATGAGCTAAGCGGTTTGGCGGTGTATCCACGATCTCTTTTTTAATAGAATCATAAAAATAAGAGATGAAATCACAAGGCAGCATAAGAAAGTGAGCAAAACAGTAAAAAAGACAGTCATGTGACATCTCCAATGAAAAAGTGCTATTAGAGTGAATCTAACAGCACTTTGCATTACTTCATACGTATTTTCCTGCTGATCATTGATGAATGAGTTTAAAATGCTTTCATTGCTAAAGTTGTCAAATGAGCGAGGTTTTTAGCCTGGCTGTCAGAAAGTCCGGACTTTTTAAGTGAGAGATAAAGATTCTTTTCCACATCAGTCCAGCTTAAGGCGACATACTCGTTCAGCATTTTCTTTAAAACCGGTTCTATATGTTGATTGAAAACGGATTCGAGTTCATTTCTTATTTTCTTTCCCGCTAATTTTTCAACAAGATTGAATAATTTTGTTTTATTTTTCAGCACCTCTCTGATTGCATCTTTGACTGGTTTTGACACAGATGCATCGCTTTGTGCTTTAAGTCCGTAGGAAAATTGCGTATCAGTCTGATAAAAAAATGATTTTGTCGTTCCAGTGGCGTTGGCAGTATTATTATGATTTTCTTTAGCTAAGGATGCGGGGACAAAAGCAGTAGTTACAAGGGCTAAAGATGCGGCAAACAGAATGCCTTTAGCTGCGTGTTTAATGGGAAATCCTCCTTTAGAAATGTAGTGTAGAGAGAAATGAAAGACTATGTATTTAGGCGGGACCTGTATGATCCGCTTTGAACATTTTTCCCTCTCAGATACCATTCTATCAATAGGTATTTTTTGGGTAAATAGGATTTTAATACGATATTTTTCTCGCAATTCAAAATCTTCTTTAGCAGGATTTATTTTAGCTGCAGTTTTGTGAAATAGAACATGGGCTGGAGCCTGCATGTACAGGCTGTTTGAGGCGGAATCACATTATCGGAGCAGTTTTTATAATGCAGGCTTAGGTAAAAAAATAAACAGGCAGCATGCCTGTTTATTTTCGTTTGCGTGAAAGAGCGAAGAAAAACGGGAAGGCGGAACCGGCCAATAACGTACCGAATAAAAACATGCCTCCGATGAACACATGATAGTTCACCCCGCCGATCCAAAGCCCCGTGATTAAGGAAACGATACTTAATGCGATCATCACAAAGCCGGGAATCAGACGTTTCTTACCCGTTGTCCGATAAGCAAAAAGAGAACAGAAGATACCGATGACAATCGGCACAATCCACAGATAAAAAAGGATAAATACTGACATAAGCAAAACTCCGATTTTTCTTCTATCATACCAAAAACGCCCGGAAAAAGATACGAACGGCACCCGGTGCCAAAAGAAAAACCGGCCGCTATGGCCGGTTTTTTTCTAACGGAATGAATCGTAGATCACAAACAGATTAAGCGCGATCACCAAAACCGCAATCAGCCAGGCGAGAGCCGTCACCCATTTTCGGTTCGTCAGGGCGCCCATCAGGCGTTTGTTGCTTGTAAACATAATCAGCGGCACGAGTGCAAAGGAGATGCCGAATGAAAGAACGACCTGGCTCCATACGAGCGCTTCTGTGGCGTTGACCCCCGAGATAATGATGATCATCGGCGGAATGATGGTAATGAAACGCCGCAAATAAAGCGGGATACGGTAACGGATGAAGCCCTGCATGATAATATCGCCTGACAATGTGCCGACAGAAGAGCTTGAAAGCCCTGCGGCCAGCAGCCCGATCCCGAAGAGAATGGCTGAAGCCGGTCCGATATAGTGGCCGAATTGCTGATAAGCCACGTCTAAATCTTCTACATACAGCCCGTTCTTGAAGAAAAGCGCGGCAGCGACGATGAGCATGCTTGCGTTAATCGCCCCGGCGATCACCATCGCGATGAGAATGTCAATCGTCTCAAATCTAAAAATCTTTTTCCGCTCACTATCCGTTTTTCCGACGACACGGCGCTGTGTCAGTGCGGAATGTAAGTAAATGGCATGCGGCATCACGGTTGCGCCGAGTATACCGGTTGCCAAGAGCACACTGTCCATTCCGTCAATTTTCGGGATAAACAGCCCTTCGAGAACGGAGGCGGCGTCAGGTTTGGCAAAGAAGGTTTGCAGAGCGAAGGCGATCACCACGACAAACAGAAGTCCGGCGATGCCCGCTTCCAGCGCCCTGTAACCCCGGCGCTGCAGCTCTAAAATCGCGAATGATCCGATTGCCGCGATAATGGCCGCTTCAACCATCGGTATGCCGAACAGCAGGTTGAGCCCGAGCGCCGCCCCGATAAATTCTGCCAGGTCAGTTGCCATAATCACCAGTTCACCCTGTATCCACAGCCCGGCGGATACCCATTTCGGATACCGGTCTCTGGCGATTTCCGGAAGGTTTTTACCCGTGGCAATGCCGAGCTTCGCGGAAAGAACTTGGATTAAAAAAGCCATCAAGTTTGAAAAGAGGATGACCCACAGCAGCATATACCCAAATTTCGAACCAGCTGAGATATTCGTAGCGAAGTTTCCCGGATCAATGTAGGCAATCGCCGCGATAAAGGCTGGGCCTAAGAAAGGCAGAAGCCGCTTGAATCCCTTGCTTTTGCCGTCAAGTGCATCCTGCACGGCTTTTGCTTGCAGTGATTGTGCTGAGATGTCTTTGCTCATTATGTCTCACCTAAATTCTGATAGATTTTTAGCTAAATAACAAAAAGTTTCCTAGATGCAAATTATTTTATCTACATCATAAATCCGCTATTATGAGATGTCAAGTTCTTTATGTTCAATAAACCGGTACATTGATGCCCTGTTTTATCTATGGTATGTATCCCGCCGAAGAAAGGTCCGAAAATGAAAACGGCATCGTTCCGGGAAAGAAGCGATGCCGTTCGCAAAGCGTGTTTCCGCGTCCGATCATGCGCGGATGCGTTGAGCGTTCTTTTAAAAAGGTGAAAAGAGGACACTTGCTCATATCACTTCACAACTTTCTGTCCGGTGCAACTGATCCTGAGAAAAAGACGCAGTATTTCCTCCGTTTTCCCGGGTAAATAGAATAATAATGTTTCTTTCCATTGGAAGATAAAACCTTTCTGTACCATTCAAATGACCTCCGTAAAAACTCCGGCTGCTCTGAATAAACGTTTGAATCAACGATATATCAGTGATTCCAGTCCAATAAACGGCTGTTATTTATCAAATAAAGAATCGGCATGGTCACTTGCGAAGAAAAGAAGTTGGAGCATTAGACTTATTTCAGTCTCCCGGGCAAAAAAGTATAATAACGTCAGGAAAGCTTTCCAGCCATATGATAAAAGAGGGGGAATTTTCTTGGTACGTCGTTTGTCGATCATTTCTTTAGCCATGATTTTTGCTGTTTCTTTATTCGCTTTTGGCGGCTCTGCATCAGCAGCAGCTTTCAAACCTAAAGCTGAACCGGACGTTTCCATTTTAGCCAGCGGGGGTACAGTCGGTATTTACGGTGCTAATATGCGCTCATGCTCTAAGGTCAGCTGTTCAACGATCACAACATTCTCAAGCGGTAAAAAAATTACAGGTTCTTGGGTCACCGGAGAATATGTTCAAGGCCACTACACCAATTCTAATAAATGGCTGAAAGTCACGTATGCAGGAGCGACAGGCTACGTTTCAGTCACCACATTATCTTATTATTACGGTTTATAAGCAGAAAAACCTCGTTCTCTTGAGAGCGGGGTTTTTCCTTTATTCCGATTCAATTTCCGCGTTTCGTTTCATCATCGTGTTTCATCAGCTGATCGATTTCTTCCTTAGAAGCGCTTTTTTTCCACTCTTTCGCCTGACTTGTCGCAATGGGAATAGCCCGTCCTTCTTCATAACCCTCATCTACCATCGCATTCGCGATTTCGATCGCTTTTTTCTTCACAGGTTCCTCGAGATTCTTCCATGATTGCGGATAATCCTTCATAGACCAAGGCATGTCTATCACTCCTTTATGAAAAGTGTTTCCCGCCTGAAGAAAAAGAAAACCGCCTCATCAAAAAGAATGACAGCTATTTTTACGAGAGACCAGCAATTTCCGAATAAAATATAAAGGATAAAGAAGCAAGTACAAATTGAATGCCCACCACATCAGATCAAAATCACCGATAAATACCCAAAAGGCAATCGCTTGCAGGCCTGAACAAAAGGTCAGCACAAGTGATATTAATGCGAAAGGGCGCCATAATGCATGTTTCCGTTTATAAAGAAACAAGCTGTACAGCCCGGTCAATGAAATGAAAATATCTAGGGGAAAGAATGACCAGTTCCAGGCCATTATCATGGCGTTATCATAATCTTTAAACGCCATGTTTTTTGGAATCCACTCAAAAAAAGTAACAATCCAATAAATGATAAATCCAATATCTGTAATGAGGAAGAGAACCTTTAACCCTTTCATCATCTATTTCTGTCCGTATGAACGCTGATGCCGTTTGATGACGTTTCACTTTCAGAAATAAAGTTTAAGGAAACGACACCGATGATGATCAGAAGAACAGAGACAGCTTTTATAACAGAGAACTGTTCATGAAAGAAAAAAATTCCGATCGCGGAAATCAGCACGATCCCCATTCCCGACCAGACCGCATACGCGATGGAGACACTTATATATTTCAAAGTCAAAGTAAGAAAACAAAGGCTGCCGATATAAAACAATAACAATAAAATACTTGGAACAAGTTTTGTAAATCCATTTGATAATTTCATGCTGACCGTACCCAATACTTCAAAAATGATCGCTAAACTTAAATAAATCCATTGCATTCAACATTCTCCTTCAATCGTATTATTCAAAATTATACAATATATAGAATTTGAAGAAAATTAATCAATGGAATGTTTTCCGGATAAAAAGTCCGGCCGGGTGTAAAAAGAAAACGCCATAAAGGTATACTATGTAGAAAGAAATCAGAAAGGACGTGCAGGACGGGTGACAGAAGAACGGACAGACCTGGAAAGACAACTGAGAGACATTCAAAAATGGGAAAAGGCGCAGCAGAGGGCGATGTTCTGGCAAACATTCACCCGCTTGCCGTTTCAGCTTTTGGACAAGCTGACACCGCAATTTATTCAGAGGAAAATCGGACTCATTCTCGATGAAACGGGAACGTTTATTCAGTCAGGCGGACAGTACCTTACATCAGAAAAGCGCATCATGAAAAAGTTTCAAAAACGGCTGCCGCACGGTACATGTCAAACGCTTCACGACATCCGCAATGCGCCGCTTGCCGTCATGGACGAAATCGCAGAAGCCATAGCGCGTACAAGCGTAAAGGCCGCGACGGTGCAGGGAGCCGCAACGGGAGTCGGCGGCGTGTTTACGCTTGCGGCAGACATTCCGGCGATGCTCGGCCTGTCCTTAAAGACGCTGCAAGACATCGCGGTTGCTTACGGCTTTGATCCGAAAGACAAAAAAGAACGCGTGTTTATCGTCAAATTGCTTCAGCTTGCATCCAGTGACGTCATCGGAAAAAAAGCGATCCTGCAAGATTTACGGCAATATGATCAAAACGACCAAACCTATCAGCGCGTCGCCTCGCAAATCCAAGGCTGGCGGGAAGTCGTTTACAGCTACCGCGATACGTTCGCCGCGAAAAAACTGCTGCAAATGGTTCCGGCCGCAGGCATCATCTTCGGCGCGTCCGCCAACCGTTCAGCTTTAGAAAGCATCGCGGAAACAGGCATCATGCTTTATAAGAAACGCCGGATTCTAAAACGCATGAAGGATACAGAATGATAAAAAACCACCCGAAAACACATTCAATGTGTTTTCTTTGTTTATCAGTTCTGAAATCGGGAAACCAACAACCAACACCAATTAAAGGAGGAATTCAAAAATGGCACAAGATAATAACAAAATGAGCAGAGAAGAAGCAGGTAAAAAAGGCGGAGAAGCTACAAGCAATAACCATGACAAAGAATTCTATCAGGAAATTGGTCAAAAAGGCGGAGAAGCCACAAGCAAAAATCACGACAAAGAATTCTATCAGGAAATCGGTGAAAAAGGCGGAGAAGCCACAAGCAAAAATCACGACAAAGAATTCTATCAGGAAATCGGTGAAAAAGGCGGAGAAGCCACAAGCAATAACCATGACAAGGAATTCTATCAAGAAATCGGCCAAAAAGGCGGAGAAGCTACAAGCAAAAATCATGACAAAGATTTTTATAAGGAAATCGGCCAAAAAGGCGGAAACAGACGAAGCAGCTAATAAAAGCATAAAAGGCAGACAACCTGCAGATCAAAAGCGATCCGGCACATCAGCTGGATCGCTTTTTATTTTGGGAAAATCTTGATCTGAGTCGCCGTTACGATACAATAAAATGAAAAAGGGGTTTTTCACTCGTGTCTGACATGCTGAATTTGCTCGCTATCGCCAATAAAGTCAAAGAAAAACACGCCAATTTTTCAATCGCGGAGATCAATGACCACTGTGTGCGCCTCGCAGTGTTTACGGGAGAATATGACTGGCACCATCACCCTGACTCAGATGAATGGTTCATCGTTCTGGAAGGTGAGCTGCTGATCGATTTTAAGGACAAAGAAACCGCAGTGCTCAAAGCAAATGACAGCCTGCTCATCCCGAAAGGCACGATTCACCGCACCCGCTCTTACGTCAGAACCGTGAATCTCTGTGTCGAGCATACGCATGCGAAAACAGTCATCACAGAGGAACTGTCATGCTGATCAAAAAGATTGTATGTGAAACAGACGCTGCAAACGCTGAAGCATTTGGGCAAGCACAGTCAAGGTGGGGAGCATTATCCTGTGTAAATGGCTTCGTCAAACAGGCCGGCGGCTGGCGGAAAAACGCAGACGGCCTGTTCATCGCAGAGATCATCAGCGTTTGGGAGAACAGACAGGCCTATGATGATTTTATGGAGAACGAACATGACCGCATATACGAAGAAAACGAGCAGAAGGCTGCGATTCTTTCAATAGAAGTGATGCTGTACGAGGGGGATGAACCTGTCATTCACGAGCTGTTACATCACCCGGACATCCGATACGAACCGGATTGGACAGTTGTGCGCACATAAAAAAAAGCCCCTTTAGAGGCTTTTTTATTTTCGTCCGGGAAGCGTGTTGTGGACATACGGCGGGACGGGGTCCAGCTTAGCTATTTCGCCGTGCGCTTTCGGTTCCTTTTCGTATTCAAAAGGTTCTCCGTCCGGCGCTGTTTCCTTCAGCCAATTTTGTTCAGCGCTTTCTGCTCCATCTGAGAAATGAATAAGCTTATGGGAGAATGACTGTTTTTCCAGCGCCTTCGGGAATGTGGAAGGAACGATCGGACCTTCCTGTTCTTCTAATTCTTTAATGGCCGCAAGCCATTGGTTTTGATGCATGGTATCGCGGGCCAATAAAAAGCTGAGCATATCTTTCACGCCTTTATCATCGGTCATTTCATACAGGCGTGCGACTTGAAGCCTTCCTTGTGATTCGGCGTTCAGATTGGCGCGGAAGTCTGCCAGAAGGTTTCCGCTTGCGACGATATAGCCTGCGCTCCACGGAACGCCCGTGCTGCTCTCCGGCATTGCGCCGAGTCCTGAGACAATGGCATGATGCGGGTTCATCCCGCCTAAAATGGACCCGATGACCGGATCATCAGCCGCTTTTTCCTGCTCTGCCAGCGGGGCGTCTTCTAACAGTCTCGCAATCATCGTCGCGATCATTTCGACATGGCCGATTTCTTCCGTCGCGGTATCCATCAGAAGATCCTTATATTTTTCATTGCCCCGTGTATTCCATCCTTGGAACAAATATTGCATGGCGACGGATATTTCCCCGTATTGTCCCCCTAAAATTTCCTGCATCTTTTTTGCGAACAGCGGGTCAGGACGATCCGGTTTAGCCGGATGCTGCAGTTTTTTCGTATGTGTAAACATGTCTCCATCTCCTTTTTTGCTCTGTCCCTATTTACTTCCCCGGCGGGAAAAGGGATGAAACGGAGATGGGCGTATTGGTCCTGCTAAGGCTCGCGGCGCAAGGATAACAAATCCTGCACAAGCCTGCGGCCGATCACCTGTTCATATTGTCCGTAAATCGGGTCGAGGCGTTTCATCCATGTGTTCTTTTCCGCTTTGCTCAGCACATGAATATGAATGGATGAATTCTTCTTTATCTCTTCAAGCTGGTCTTTATTCATTTTCTCAGCGGAGGCTTCGTTCCATTCCGTCGTTTCTCTCATCGCCTCCGTTAAGATGGTTCTCGTTTTTTCTGTCTGTGAATTCCAGAAATGCTCGTCGGTCATCACGGCATAACCGAGGTACCCGTGATTGCTGATTGTCAAATAATCTTGAACATTATAAAATTTTTTAGAATAGATATTTGAAATCGTATTTTCCTCTCCGTCTACGAGATTGCTTTCCAAGAGCTGAAACGTGGAATTAAAGGAATCCTGCCGCGGGTGCGCGCCGAGCAGGCGGTACTGGTCTTCGATCACGCTGCTCGGCATGATCCTGAGCGCCTGCCCTTTCAAATCGTCCGGAGTGAAGATCGGCCCTTTATTTGACGTGAGCTGCTTAAACCCGTTCGTCCAGTACGCCAGTCCTTTCAAATGATGCTTTTCTAAAGAAGCGAACAGGCGCGTGCCGATTTTGCCGTTGAGGCCTTCTTGCACGGCTTTATAGTTTGTAAACGCGTACGGCAGATCCAAAACACCCCATTCGGGAGACAGTGATCCGAGCTTTGAGGTGGAGGGAGCGATGAATTGCACGTCCCCGTTTTGGAGGGCGTTTATTTCTTCATTATCTGAATAGAGACTCCCGTTTGGAAATACCTCTACTTTAATGGTGCCGCCGGACTTTTGATAGACCAGGTCGGCAAATTTATTCGCCGCCCGCCCTTTAGGCGTGTTTTCAGCCACGACATGGCTGAATTTGAAAACCATTTGATCTTTCAGGCCTTCCTGTTCGTCATCATAATACGGTTCTTCCGTTGAGAAACGATCATGAAAGCCGATGAATAAAGCGGTTCCGATACCGAGTACCATCAGGCTGAGACAAGTCAGCAAGCTTTTCATCGAAAACCCCCTCCGCCATTTTCTATAACAAGCATAATCGGGCGGGCCGTTTTCGTAAAGAGACGGAAAGGAAGAGGCCAATGACGAAAAAAAAGCTCACCATCCGCTGGAAAATCACCATACTTTCGTATATCGTCGTGCTTTTTACCTTTTTGATCGTCGGCATCGTGCTGATCGGCAATATCCAGCATACAGAGGAGCGTGAGCTGAAAAAACGGCTGATGAATACCGCGCGGACGGTATCTGAGATGACCGATGTCAAACGCGCCCTGGAGCAGAAAAAACAAAGGGAAGACGTGCGCCATGCGGTCGAAGAAATAAGGATCATCAATGAAGCGGACTACATCGTCGTCATGGATATGGATCATATCCGCTATTCACATCCCGTCAGCACAATGATCGGAAAGCGTTCAAGGGGTGAGGACGAAGCCGCGGCGTTCGCCGAGCACATTTATTTTTCCGAAGCAAAGGGAGAGATCGGCACCGCCGTCCGCGCTTTTTATCCCATCAAAGACCGGGATTTGAATCAGATCGGTGTCGTTCTGGCCGGTAAAACGCTGCCCGGATTCGGTGAAATTCTTCTTCAGCTGAAACATGAAATACTGTTTATCGTTCTGCTGGCGCTCGGGTTCGGACTGGCCGGCTCCTTTTTGCTGGCCCGCCACATCAAAAAACAAATGTTTTGGCTGGAGCCCCATGAGATCGTGAGAATGTATGAGGAACGGACCGCAACGTTTCATTCAATGAATGAGGGCGTCATTGCGATCGATAATCAGCATCACATCACCATTTTTAATGAAAAAGCGAAGCAGATATTCAATGTCAGACAAGAGACCGACGGCAGGCTGATCTGGGACGTGTTAAAAGATTCGCGGCTCCCTGAAATCGTCGAGCGGAACCGAGCCGTATATAATGAAGAAATCCAAGTCAGCGGAAAGGTGATCATGAGCAGCAGAATTCCGATCGTCATGAAAAAGAAGGTCATCGGAGCCGTTGCCATTTTTCAGGACAGGACGGAAGCGGCGAAAATGGCGGAAGAACTGACAGGTGTGAAAAATTTTGTCGATGCGCTCAGAGTCCAAAATCATGAACATATGAACAAGCTTCACACCATCGCGGGGCTGATTCAGCTCGGAAAATCAGAAAAAGCGCTTCAGCTTGCTTTTAAGGAATCATCAGAACAAGAAAGCGTCACTGATTTTCTTCATCAGGCCATTCAGAATGACGCTGCGGCGGGGCTGCTGTTAAGCAAAATCAAAAGAGGAAAAGAGCTTGGCATTTCTGTGAAAATTGATGAAAACAGCAGTTTCGCGGCATTTCCGGAGCATGTCGACCAGCATGACATCGTCGTCCTGCTCGGCAATTTAATTGAAAATGCGTTCGGCGCATTCGAAACAGCGGACACGGAGGACAAACATATTGACATCAGTATCGAGCAAAATGATGAAGTGCTTGCTATATTAATAGAAGACAACGGAAGCGGGATTTCCGATCAGCACATCCCGCGCCTTTATGACAAAGGGTTTACCGTCAATAAAACGGGGGGAACGGGATACGGCTTGTACCTCGTCAAACAAATCGTCGACAAAGGGATGGGCGTGATTGAAGTCGACACACGGCAGGGACAGGGAACGGCATTTTCTATATTATTTCCGATGAAGGGGGAGGAATCATTCGATGGACATCAAGGTGCTGCTTATTGAAGATGATCCGATGGTGCAGGAGGTGAATAAAGAATTTATCACCGGTGTTTCGGGGTTCAGCGTCATCGCCACGGCCGCTGACGGAGACGAGGGAATCAGGCTTATAAAAGATCTGCGGCCCGGGCTCGTGGTATTAGACGTATACATGCCGAAAAAAGACGGAATTAAAACGCTCCAGGAAATCAGAAAACAAAAGCTCGAAGTGGACGTCATCATCGTCTCGGCCGCAAAAGACAAAGAAACAATCCAGCTTATGCTGCAAAACGGTGCGGCCGACTATATTTTGAAGCCGTTTAAGCTGGAGCGGATGAGGCAGGCGCTCGAAAACTATAAACAATATAAACGGAAAATTGAAGAGCATGACACCATGTCGCAAGAGCAGCTTGACATGCTGCTTAAAATTCCGCAAAATCCGTCCCGGGATCTGCCGAAGGGGTTAAATCATTTTACGATGAATGAAATTTTGACCTATATGAAACAGCAGACGGAGCCGCTTTCAGCTGAAGAAGCCGCCAAAGCGCTCGGAATTGCAAGGGTGACGGCGCGGCGTTATCTTGATTTTCTTGAGAAGGACGGCCAGATTAAGCTCGACATTCAATACGGGGGAGTGGGACGGCCGGTTAACCGCTACAAATTCGTCCGCTAGCCGAGACCAAAAAGACCAATATGTCCGTTATGATCATAAGCTTCCCCTCTTTGTATGAAAACGCTATCATTTTTTGTATAGACGCAGCGAGAGGCAAGGGGGAGTAGGGATGAAAATTTTCAAAAATCTTACGGTGCAGGTCATCACGGCGGTGATCATCGGCGTCATTGTCGGACTCGTATGGCCTGATGCCGGGAAGCAGATGAAGCCGCTCGGCGATACATTTATCAATGCGGTAAAAATGATTATCGCACCGATCATATTCCTGACGATCGTGCTTGGCATCGCCAAGATGGGAGACATGAAAAAAGTCGGCAAAGTCGGGGGAAAAGCATTTATTTATTTTGAAGTCGTGACCACCATCGCCCTTATTATCGGACTTCTGGTCGTCAATATCATGAAACCCGGTGAGGGCCTTGATTACAGCAAGCTTGAAAAAGGGGATGTCTCTCAGTACACCCAAAACGGGGGACAGGGGATTGACTGGATTGAATTTATCACTCACATCGTTCCGTCAAATATGGTTGACGCTTTCGCAAAAGGCGACATTCTTCAGGTCTTATTCTTTTCTGTTTTATTCGGTGTCGGCCTGGCGGCGCTCGGTGAAAGAGGCAAAAGCATTATTGATTTCTTCGATAAACTGTCGCACGTTTTTTTCAAAATCATCGGCTACATCATGCGCGCGGCGCCGATCGGCGCATTCGGGGCCATGGCCTATACGATCGGTCACTTCGGCCTTGATTCCATCAAGCCGCTGGCGAGTCTGATGCTGTCTGTATACGTTACGATGTTCCTGTTTGTATTTGTCGCTTTGAATATCATTTGCAAACTATTCGGTTTCAGCTTGTGGAACTATCTCCGTTTTATTAAAGATGAACTGCTCATCGTTCTCGGCACAAGCTCTTCTGAGTCCGTCCTTCCGCGGATGATGGATAAAATGGAGCGTTACGGCTGTTCCAAATCGGTTGTCGGCCTTGTCATCCCGACAGGATATTCTTTTAACCTGGACGGCACCTCGATCTATCTGTCCATGGCGACGGTTTTTCTGGCGCAGGTGTTCGGCGTTGACCTTACCATCGGCCAGCAGGTTACGATCATTCTCGTGCTGATGCTGACATCAAAAGGCGCGGCGGGCGTAACCGGAAGCGGATTTATCGTGCTCGCCTCCACTTTATCGGCACTTCAGGTTATTCCGCTGGAGGGACTGGCGCTGCTCCTCGGCGTTGACCGCTTTATGAGTGAAGGAAGGGCGATCGTCAACCTGATCGGAAACGGAATCGCCACCATCATCGTAGCCAAGAGCGAAAATGAGTTTGACGAAGCGAAAAGCACACAGGCCGTAAAAGAAATGAAAACGGCGGTATAAAAGGAAAGGAACGGCATGCATAGGGCATGCCGTTCTTTTTTTCGGCCGCCATGAGTAAAAAAGATAAATTTGTTTAAATTTATTAGGAGGTGGACAAAGACCTTAGCGTCATTTTGTTATATAATTTACAATTAGAGAGTGAAAGATGAAATCTAAGGGCTTTTTGTCCTAGCAGGAGTGTATAAATGGCGGCTATTTTTAAATTTTTTCAGCATCCGGGTGTCAGACGTTTTTCCGTTTTTCTTGTTTTGACTGGGGTGTTAGTTGTATTCCGAAGTATGATTAATTTGATTTTGCTTACGTTTATTTTTACTTTTCTGATGGATCGGCTGGAGACTGTCATCCGGCATGTGTTGAACCATTTTTTCCGGATCAGCCAGAGGGTGGTCATCACCATTTTATATATTGCGCTGGCTGTCGGGGCGACTGTCGGAGGCTTTGTCTTTTACCCGATTGTTGCCAAGCAGATTGAACAGCTGATTAAGCAGATCAAGCACATCGCGTATCATCCCGATGTCATTCCGTTTTATGATGAGATATCGAGCGTGTTCGGCGATATCAATATCGGTTCCTATGTAAAAGAAGGTTTTAATGTACTGTATACATACTTGGCCGATATCAGCACTTTCGGTTTGCAGGTCGTGATGTCACTGATTCTCAGCATGTTTTTCCTGTTCGAGAAAAAGCGGCTCACGGAGTTTATGAAAAAATTTCAGCACAGCAAGCTGTCTGTTTTTTACTACGAACTTGCTTATTTCGGCAGCAAATTTGCGAGAACATTCGGCAAAGTGCTTGAAGCCCAATTTATTATCGCGCTGGTGAACTGTATCCTCACCTTGATCGCATTGGCGATTCTGCATTTTCCGCAGCTGTTCGGCCTGTCCATCATGGTCTTTTTCCTCGGGCTCATTCCCGTTGCGGGTGTGGTGATTTCGCTCATTCCGCTCAGCATCATCGCGTATACGACGGGCGGCGCAGCGTATGTCATCTATATCGTGCTGGTCATTTTCGTCATCCATGCGATTGAGACGTACTTCCTTAATCCGAAACTGATGTCAGCGAAAACGGAACTGCCGATCTTTTTTACCTTTACGGTTCTGATTTTCTCAGAACATTTCTTGGGCATTTGGGGCTTGATTATCGGAATTCCGATTTTTGTATTCCTGCTTGATATTCTGGATGTCGTCAATAATGAGGAGAAGGAAAAAAACGGACCGGCTCCTGATAAGACATAACGTCGGCTCCGGCTCTTCACGAATATATGACTAATGTTATAATGCAGACAGTGCCTATGTACGGGCACTGTTTATTTTTTGTGAAAAAGGAGGAAGGCTGTATGACTGAGCCGATTTTACATATTGAAGGCCTTGACAAAACAATAGGCAAAAAGCACATTTTAAAAAACATCAGCATGGATGTCAGGCAGGGCGAGATCATCGGTTTGCTCGGTCCGAACGGGTCGGGAAAAACCACACTTATCCGAATCATCGTCGGCCTTTTAAAGAAAAACAGCGGCACGATTACAATTAACGGCTTTCAGCACGATGCTGATTTCGAAAAAGCGCTTGAATCCGTCGGAGCGATCGTGGAAAATCCTGAATTCTACCCGTACCTGACGGGGTGGGAAAATCTGAAGCACTTTGCCAACATGCACAAAAACATCAAAGAGGACAGGCTTCAGGAAGTCATCGAGCGGGTCGGGCTCACAAATGCCGTTCATGACAAAGTTAAAACGTATTCCCTTGGCATGCGTCAGCGTCTCGGGATTGCACAGGCCATTCTTCACCGTCCGAATCTGCTCATTTTAGATGAACCGACAAACGGGCTTGATCCCGGCGGAATGAAGGATTTCCGCGATCACTTAAAGGAACTCGCGGAGCTTGAAGGGACGAGCATCCTTTTTGCGACGCATTTATTGCGTGAAGTGGAGGACCTTTGCGACCGTGTCATCATCATTCAAAAAGGTGAGATCAAAACAGAGGTTGTTCTGCGCGGCGCTGCGGAAAAAGAAGAAAAAGCCATCCTCGACATTCAGCCGGCTGACGAAGCATTCGAATGGCTGTCCCAGCAGCAATTCGTTCCGGAGAAAAACGGCGGGAGCATTACCGTCACCGTAGCGAAGAAGGACATCCCGGCATTAAACCGTGCGCTCGTCGGACAAGACTTTCTCGTGTATTCCATCATGCCGTATGCGGAATCGCTGGAGGATGAATTCATGAAAGTGACGACGGCGCTTCAAGAGGAGGGGGAGACGAATGTTTAAATTGACAGCGAATGAGCATATGAAACTCTTTAACCGAAAAGTCTCATTAGTGGCGCTGATTCTGATGGCTGTTCTCCAATTTATTATGGCGCTTGTCATTAAACGGCTTGTCATCAGTTCCGGAACGGATGAGAATTTCATCGGCTATATGGCGTACGCCCCCGGGCTGAATATTCTGCTTGAGGCATTAACAATCGTGATCGCGGCAACGATCATTTCCGCTGAATTTGATAAGAAAACGATCAAATTTTTGTTAATCCGTCCGGTAAAGCGGGAGCGGATTTTTGTATCTAAACTCATTACCGTATTTTTGGTCAGCTTGTACCTGTACGCGGCGTACTATATTCTGTCTCTGCTGTTCGGCATGGCTTTCTTCGGAGTGTCGGTGACATCTGAATCAGGGACGCTTCTGATGAACACCCTGAAAGTAATCGGCACGAACTGGGTCGAGGCGTTTGCGATGGCATGCTTTGGCTTGTTGTGTTCTTCTGTATTCCGAAACAGCGCAACGGCCGTCATTTTGTCATTTATCGTGCTGTACGGCGCAAAATCACTCGTGACGATTATGTCGCTCTTCCAAAACAAATGGGGAAGTTTTCTGCTGTTCGCAAATACTGACCTGACGCAATATATGAGCGGGGCGAAACCGCTGTTTGCGGGAATGACGCCGTTATTTTCCGCAGGCATTATCATTATCCATATCGTATTCTTTTTAGCCGTCGCTTGGTGGAGCTTTTGCAAACGAGATGTTCGGGTATAAAGTAAAGGAATGACATTTTTGTGAAAAAGATCACGATAAATCAATAATTTATGCTATTTTGATTTATAATAAAGGTAATGACGGAGGTGCTCACTTGAGAAATTTTATTACCGCATTACCGATTGTGTTATTGCTTGGTTTTTCCTTTGTGTCATTCATGTTTCAATTCGAACATCTTGTTTATTTCAGGCTTGCGCTGGGTTTGTTTTCTACAGTGGGTCTGTTTCTCTTATATAAAATGAAGACGGGATTCCGTTATTTCATCATCTACCTGTATGCAAGCTGGATCGTGCTTGCGGCGGTTACCGCGTTTGAAGAGCCGATTTTTTCAAGCTTTTTCTTTGGCGGGCTTGTGATGACGATGGGTTATCTCACATATATGCTGATTTATCTCGGGCTCAAGCAGGACCGCGGCCCGGAAGCAGTCTGAACGCGCTATTCCATGGAATAGCGTGTTTTTTTTGTACAGCCTCACAGTTGCGAAACGAGACTTGAATCTCTATAATACTTATTAACTTTATCGGAATTATAATGGGGGGATTCCAGTGTCTTTATGGATACAGAATGAACGGCAGCGGGAATGGATGGAAAAAATCGGCCTGCTTGCAGACGAATTTCAAAAAACAGCCGCGCTTGATGATGAGGCGGGCCGTTTTCCTGCGGAGAAAATTCAAAGACTGCGCGACGCGGGATATACGGCGTTAACGGTACCTGAGGCATTCGGCGGTGCAGGCATTTCTGTTTATGATATGGTGCTGTTTCAGGAACGGCTGGCACGGGGAGACGCGGCCGTTGCTCTCGGAATCGGCTGGCATTTATCCGTCATGGGTGAGCTCGGAGAAGGAAACAGCTGGGATGAAGATGTCTTTTCATTTATCACAGAAGAGGTGAAAAAGGGAGCCGTCCTGAACAGGGCAGCGACGGAACGGCAGACCGGCAGTCCGACGAGGGGAGGAAGACCCGGCACCTCCGCTGTCAAAAAAGACGGAAAATGGGTGCTGAACGGCCGAAAAACCTTTACAACCCTTTCGCTGACTTTGGATTATATGCTTGTGACGGCATGGATTGAAGAAAAACAAACGACCGGTGTTTTTCTCATTCATAAAGATCAGGCAGGCGTTTCAGTCGAAGAAACATGGGATATGATTGCCATGAAGGCGACCGGAAGCCATGATCTCCTTTTAGATCATGTCACGGTCAGTGACGAGCGGCTTGTGGAGCTTACCAGCGGGCCGAGAGCGGCGAAAGTCAATGGCTGGCTGCTTCACATTCCCGCTGCTTATCTGGGCATCGCTCAAGCGGCAAGGGACTATGCCGTCCGGTTTGCATCCGAATATTCGCCGAACAGCCTGAACGGACCGATTAAAGACGTGCCGGCCGTTCAGCAGCGTGTCGGGGAAATGGAGCTTGAATTGTTAAAAGCGAGACAGTTTCTCTTTACGGCGGCCCAAATGTATGATGACCCGAAACGCCGCCCTTTCATCAAAAGCGAGCTCGGTGCGGCAAAACATATTGTGACAAATGCCGTC
This sequence comes from Bacillus sp. JK74, assembly GCF_053663395.1. Lineage (NCBI taxonomy): Bacteria > Bacillati > Bacillota > Bacilli > Caryophanales > Bacillaceae > Bacillus > Bacillus sp. JK74. Next base: position 112,709 of record NZ_JBSJQB010000004.1, read on the forward strand.
CTTTCTGTTGTTGACAAAGCAATGAGAATCACCGGCGCAAAAAGCCTGGAGCGAAATAATCCGCTTCAGCGGTATTATCGGGATGCCCGGGCCGGCCTTCACAATCCGCCGATGGACGATGCGGTCATCGGCAAATTAGCGGCGGAAGCCTTTGAGTAATAAAAAAAGAGCCTGAAAAAGGCTCTTTTTATGTATGGCTGTTGTGCCGGAGCAGTTTTTGATGCTTGCGGTCAATTCTGTCATAGATCACATTCATCAGCTTCTGATTATTCATAATGGCCGCCTTGTTTTCTTTTATCAGCTGTTCGTATGTTTTTATTTTACGTTTCGCCATGAGCCCGCACCTTCCTTACATATTTGTATTCGCTTTCTAATTCTCCGAGCGATAATTCATATAAATGCCGTTCCGACTTTTTGTATATTCCGTTATTGATCAGCAAATGGATCAGATGTTTTTTTCGTCCTTCAACGGATGATCTGAGCTGAGGAGAAGACCTCATGATTACCCTCCTAATCAAATGATATTGAGAATCATTATCAGTTAATGAAAGTATACAATGGACATATTCATATGTAAAGGAAAAATACCGCCAATTTTTCGACAAAAGTTTCCCGGGGAATAATGCTGTCGAATATTGCATTTGGTCAGATCAAAGCTGCTATTTTTCCGCTTTTCCATCCATACTATGAATGAGAATGGAGGAGTCCTTGCATGAATGATCAAACGGCAAACTTAAAACGGGGCGAAAAAGGCGCGATTCTTAATATCGCCGCGTACCTCATCCTTGCCGCCGTCAAACTGGTGATCGGTCTTATTTATCATTCCGAAGCGCTCAGAGCGGACGGGTTAAATAATGCCACGGATATTGTCGCATCACTGGCTGTGCTGATCGGGCTCCGGATTTCCCAGCGCCCCGCGGACAGTGATCATGCCTACGGACATTATCGGGCTGAAACAATTTCTTCATTAATTGCGTCTTTTATTATGATGGCGGTCGGTATTGAAGTGCTGATCGGAGGAGCAAAGGCGATTGTCAGCGGAACGGAGGCCGAGCCGAGCTTCATTGCGGCATGGACGGCGCTCGGAAGCGCGATTGTCATGTACGGCATGTATGTATATAACAGCCGTCTGGCGGATCGGGTTAAAAGTTCTGCGCTTCATGCGGCGGCGAAAGACAGCCGTTCTGACGCCTATGTCAGTATTGGGGCGTTTATAGGCGTCTTAACGGCCCGGCTTCATCTGCCGTGGATTGATCCGGTCATTGCCTTTCTGATCGGAATTATCATCTGTAAGACGGCATGGGACATCTTCAAAGATGCTTCCCACTCATTAACGGACGGGTTTGATCTGAAAGATTTGGAGCCGTATAAACACACAGTGAAAGAAATAAAAGAGGTCAGCAGGCTGAAGGATGTGAAAGCAAGGTATTTGGGGAGCACGGTTCATGTGGAAATGGTCATTACGGTAGATCCGGGACTGTCTGTGAAAGAAGGCCATGAAGTAGCCGATGAAGTCGAATATGCAATAAAACATGAACATGATGTGACTCATGTCCATGTTCATGTAGAGCCTGAAGTCATAAACAAAGATCGTGAAACGAATTAAATATGCTGTGATAAAAACTCTGTGACTTCTTCGGGCGTTTTCGCGTTTGCGCTGTGAAGATGCGCTTTCTTTTCGCCGTTTTTAAAGATCAGAAGGCTCGGTATGCCCATTACCTGATATTTGTCGGCAAGCTCAGGGAGCTCGTCTCTGTTCAGCTCATACCAATCATTTTGATTATATTCTTCCAAAATATCGCCGATGAACATATTCATGCGCGTGCAGTCAGGGCACCAGTCAGCGAAAAATTTCACGATGATTTCCTTGTCGGATTGAATAAGTTCATTAAATTGTTCTGTTGTACTGATTTTTTTCATATGACACATCTCCTTTTCCATGCCATTTTAATATAAAATAAAAAGGAATTACATACAAATGCTTTCATATTCAGAATGCCCAAAAATAATTAGATCATTTTCTGAGGAAAGTGATAAGATAGTAAAGATGAATTGTTGTGGGGGGAATATCCATTGAAAACAAGTCTAGGATTGGTGTACGGCGGAAAGTCAGCCGAACACAATGTATCGCTGCAGACAGCATTAGCTGTAACAAAAGCGCTTAATACTGAGAAGTTTGATATACATCCGATTTACATCACTGAAAAAGGAGAATGGCAAAGAGGCCCGCTGCTGACTGAGCCGGTTTCCAACGTGAAAATGCTTCAGCTGGAACAAAACGGTGAAAGTTTCGCTCTATCAGCATTGAACCGGGAAATGTTTCCAGAAGCGTCGCCTGACGAAAAGGCGCCGATCGATGTTGTATTTCCGCTTCTCCACGGACCGAACGGTGAAGACGGCACGATTCAGGGTCTGCTGGAATTGCTGAACGTTCCTTATGTCGGCAACGGCGTGCTTGCATCATCAGCCGGCATGGATAAAGTCATCATGAAGCATTTGTTTGCTCAAGCGGGGCTTCCGCAGGCGAAGTACGCCGCTTTTTTAAAAAAGGACTGGAAACAGACGCCGGACAGCTGCTTACAGCAGGTTGAAGAGGAGCTGGGATATCCGTGCTTCGTCAAACCGGCGAACCTCGGGTCAAGCGTCGGAATCAGCAAATGCCGAAACCGTGAAGAGCTTGAAAAAGCCTTCGAACTGGCTTTTGAGTATGACCGGAAAATTGTGGTGGAAGAAGGAATCGCCGGCAGAGAAATCGAAATCGGCGTGCTCGGAAATGACGAACCGAAATGTTCCGCCGTCGGTGAAATCGCACCGAAAACCGACTTTTACGATTACAAAGCGAAATATGAAGACGGCGACACGGATTTAATGATTCCCGCGCAAGTGACGAATGAACAATATGCGGTAATCAGCGAGATGGCGATTAAAGCCTTCAAAGCGATTGATGGATCAGGCCTTGTCCGCGCCGATTTCTTCCTGACCAATGACGGTCAAGTGCTCATTAACGAAGTGAACACAATGCCGGGCTTTACGCCATTCAGCATGTTCCCGCTGCTTTGGAAAGAAGCAGGCGTAGATTACAGTGATCTGATCGAACAGCTGGTTGAGCTGGCAAAAGAACGCCATGCCGAAAAACAGCTGATTAAACATACATTTTAATGAAGACGGACACTGCCTGAAGGGGCAGTGTCTTTTCCCGTAACAGACAACATTTTCAGAAAGCGAGGTGCCACCTTTGATAAAGCGAACTGTAAAACGAATCGCCGACATGGTCAAAGGCACACTGACAAATCCTGTATTTGAACAAACAATGATTGAGGGCGCCGCAACCGATACGCGGACTTTGGAAAAAAATCAGCTGTTCATTCCTTTAAAAGGCGAGCATTTTAACGGCCACACTTTTGTGCCTCAAGCATTCGAAAAAGGCGTTTCCGCGGTGTTGTGGGACCGCTCTGAGCCGAATCCGCCGGAAGAGCGTGCTGTCATCCTTGTCGATGACACGCTGGAGGCGCTGCAGACATTGGCGAAAGCTTATTTGAAAGAACTCGGCACACGGGTCATCGGGGTGACCGGGAGCAACGGAAAAACGACAACGAAAGACATGCTTCACGCCGTTCTCAGCACCCAGTACCGCGTTCACAAAACCGCCGGCAATTTCAACAACCATATCGGCCTGCCGCTGACCGTGCTTGCCATGCCTGAAGATACAGAAATCGCCGTTTTAGAAATGGGAATGAGCGCGAGAGGCGAAATTGATTTTCTGAGCCGTCTTGCTGAACCGGAAGCTGCCGTCATTACCAATATCGGCGAATCCCACATGCAGGATTTAGGCTCAAGAGAAGGAATTGCGGAGGCGAAACTTGAAATTATAAACGGACTTCGGGAAGACGGCGTTCTGTTTTATTTCGGGGATGAGCCGCTGCTCCGCGAAAAGGCGTACACTTGCCGGACAACGACATACGGCGCAGGCGCTGACAATGATCTCCGTCTGAAAGAAATAAAACAGGCGGAAGAAGGCACGTACTTCAATATCGACGGGATCGAACGTTCTTTCTTTATTCCGGTTCTCGGCAGACATAATGTGATGAATGCCATGGCCGCATACGCCGCCGGCATCTATTTCGGCATTACGCCGGAAAATGCCGCTCTGGGACTGAGCCGCCTGAAGGTGACGGGGATGAGATTGGAACTGGTTAAAACGGACAACGGCATCTCGATCGTAAACGACGCGTATAATGCGAGCCCGACGTCAATGAAAGCGGCGGTCGAATTAATCGAAACGATGAAAGGCTATCGGAAGAAAATGCTCGTGCTCGGTGATATGCTTGAACTCGGTGATGAAGAAAAAGCATTCCACGAAGAATGCGGAGCTGCGATCAATCCGGCGGAAATCGACCATGTATTTACTTACGGCACACTCGGCGCATTCATCGCTGACGGAGCGCGCCGGCATTTTGAAGAAGGGCGCGTCAGCCATTATCTTGACAAAAAAGAACTGCTTTGCGCCATACAGGAAAAGACCGCTTCCGGCGATCTCCTTCTGTTTAAAGCATCAAGAGGTATGAAGCTCGAAGAAATCGTTAAAGATTTATTAGAGAAGAAATGAAAAAATACCGATCAGCATTATAAAAATATACAAAAATGAAGAAACTAATTCAGGGTGAAATAATTCTGTCCGTATGAAAAAGAAAGGCCGCCGGCTGGGAAATCCCGTCCGGCGCGGGGTCCGGCCTCGTTCGCGGGAAGAATCCGGTCAGGCCGCTTCCGGCCGCCTGACCATCTCGCCTTATTGAAAAACACATAGTGTAATGGTAAGATTAAACGTAAAGTAATTCGGGCTTTGTATACGTATGATCCTGTCCTTTGGATGAAAGGGCAGTTTTTAGTGGTAAATCACGACATTACTGAAACAGCAATCAGAAGGAGTTTGAATAATTTGACTATAACGTTTCAAGATTTCCAATTAAGTTCTGATCTCATGAAATCAATCAATCGTATGGGATTTGAAGAAGCAACACCGATTCAGGCACAAACGATTCCGCTCGGACTTTTAAATAAAGATGTCATCGGACAAGCGCAAACAGGTACAGGTAAAACAGCTGCGTTCGGTATACCCCTTGTTGAAAAAATGAACCCCGAGTCTCCTAATATTCAAGCAATCGTAATCGCGCCAACCCGTGAATTAGCCATTCAAGTATCTGAAGAGTTATATAAAATCGGACAAGATAAGCGTGCGAAAGTGCTGCCTATTTACGGCGGTCAGGATATCGGACGTCAGATCCGCGCATTGAAGAAAAACCCGCATATCATCGTAGGTACGCCGGGGCGTCTTCTTGACCATATCAACCGCCGCACGATCCGTTTAAACAACGTGAACACGGTTGTCATGGACGAGGCTGATGAAATGCTGAACATGGGATTCATTGATGATATTGAATCCATTCTCTCAAACGTGCCGAGCGACCACCAAACGCTCTTATTCTCAGCAACAATGCCTGCGCCGATCAAACGGATCGCAGAGCGTTTCATGACTGAGCCGGAACACGTAAAAGTAAAAGCGAAAGAAATGACTGTGTCCAACATTCAGCAGTTCTACTTGGAAGTGCAGGAGCGCAAAAAATTCGATACGCTGACTCGTCTTCTTGACATTCAGTCTCCGGAACTTGCGATCGTATTCGGCCGTACAAAACGCCGTGTTGACGAATTGACGGAAGCGCTGAACCTTCGCGGATATGCGGCTGAAGGAATTCACGGCGACTTAACGCAGGCGAAGCGTATGGTAGCGCTCCGCAAGTTTAAAGAAGGTGCAATCGAAGTGCTTGTAGCGACTGACGTTGCTGCCCGCGGACTTGATATCTCAGGTGTTACCCACGTTTACAACTTTGACGTGCCTCAAGATCCTGAAAGTTACGTTCACCGTATCGGAAGAACGGGACGCGCAGGAAAAACGGGTATGGCGATGACGTTTATCACACCGCGTGAGAAAAACATGCTTCGCGCGATCGAACAAACGACAAAACGCAAAATGGACCGCATGAAAGAGCCGACGCTTGACGAAGCATTAGAAGGTCAGCAGCAGGTGACGGTTGACCGTCTGCGCACGGCGATCAGCGAAAACAACCTGAACTTCTACATGACGGCAGCTGCGGAATTGTTAGAAGATCATGATGCAGTGACAGTTGTGGCTGCAGCCATTAAAATGGCGACAAAAGAGCCGGACAGCACGCCTGTACGCCTCACTGATGAAGCGCCGATGGTCAGCAAACGCTATAAAAACCAGCGTACTTCTAAGCGCAGAGACGGCCAAGGCGGCGGCTACCGCGGCGGCAAAGGGAAAAACAACAACCGTTCTTCCTACGATAAAAAACGCTCAAGCGACCGCCGTTCTTCAGGTGACAGACGCCAGAAAAAATCATACTAAAACACAGGAAGCGGACCCTTTTACGGGGTCCGCTTTTTTTGATATGCCGGAAAGTGAATCTTTTTTGCAAATCAGCCGTATTTGTATGTATGATAAAAAATGGGAGGTAGGTATGTTGAGAGCACAGCCAAAAAATCGAATCAGTCCAAGCGGCTTAAAAGTCTGGCGTCTTCAGGAAATCATCCTGTCCGCCTTCTGTCTTCTGGCCGTTATAGCAGCAGCTGTTTTAAGCCATTTCTTCCATTGGCCGTATTGGATCACCGGAGTCCTCGGTATCATTTGGGTCATCGGTTCAGTGATATCCGTCTATGCCATACCGAAAATCAGGCACAGGATCTGGCGCTATGAGGTCCATGAAAATGAAATTGATATTCAATCCGGCATTTTTATAGTCAAACGGGTCATTGTGCCGATGGTGAGGGTGCAGCACGTAGATACTTCACAAGGCCCGCTCCTCAGAAGGTACCGTCTGGCCTCAGTCAAAATCTCCACGGCGGCAACCGTTCATTCCATTCCGGCGCTTGATATGGAGGAAGCTGACCGGCTGAGGGATTCCATTTCCCGTCTGGCAAGGGTGACGGAAGATGATGTCTGAGCCGAAACGTCTGCACCCGGCGGCCGTGATTTTGAACTTATTCCATATTATTATCGAAACCATTAAAAACATTATTCTGCCATTTTTTCTCGTCTATATTGTTAATTCCAACCACTTCATCCGCTTTTACGGAGGCATTGCGCTCGCCGTCCTGCTTATCTGGCTGATTACGGCAAGTGTGATCGAGTGGAGAAAATTTACATACCGGATTGAGGACGGAGAATTCAGAATTGAAGAAGGCTTGTTTTTTACGAAAAAGAGATACATCTCCATTGACCGGATTCAATCAATGAATACGAGTGCCGGCATCATTCAGCAGCTGTTTAAGCTTGTTAAGCTTCAAATCGAAACGGCCGGCGACGGGAAAGACGCCGAGGCTGTCTTATCCGCCATTACGGTGGAAGAGGCGGAACGGATCAGAGCGGCTGTTTTTCAGCAAAAAGCGGAGCAAGAAGAACGAGGGGAGACCGCAGCGGAGCAGGAGCCGATGCGCGGGGAAGATGTGCAATCCGTTTACCGCCTGTCTGTGGGTGAGCTGCTTATGGCCGCCTCAACATCCGGGGGGATCGGTGTCATCATCTCAGCGGTATTCGCCCTCTTTTCTCAGATTGATGAAGTACTTCCGATGGACTGGCTCTATGACAGGTTTTCCTTTCTCAAGCATGCGAGCATCGGCATATACGCCGTGATCATTTTCATAGGATTGTTCATCGCCTGGCTGTTAAGCATCGCCGGTATGATGATCAAGCATGCCAACTTTAAGATAGAAAAAAAGGAACACGAATTGGTCATTACGAGAGGAATTATTGAAAAACATCAAGTGACGATCCCGCTCCGTAAAATCCAAGCCATTAAAATTAAAGAAAATGTGATCAGGCAGTTATTCGGATACGCGACGGTTGCGATTGTCAGCGCCGGAAGTGCGGGGAATGAGAAAGAAGGAGCTCAGACGATTCTGTTTCCGATCATCCGCAAATCAAAGCTCGGTGTGATGCTGAACGGTTTCACACCGGATTACGTACTGGAAGAAAACAGGAATCATTTGCCGAAAAGGGCGCTGCGCCGGTATTTATTCCGCTCCGTTATCTTCTCGGTTTTCGTGATCATTCCGCTTTGTATTCTGTTTAAACCGTGGGGATATGCATCGCTCCTTGTGCTTCCCGTCGAACTGGTGCTGGGCTACGCCTCATTTAAGAGCGCGTCATGGTGCTTAAACGGCGGCCGGCTGCAGCTCACCACACGGCTGATCGGGAAGACGACCACGATTATGCTGAGAAGAAGAATGCAGATGTTTGAAGTCAGCCGCTCCTTTCTGCAAAAAAGAAGGCGGCTCGCATCTGTGGCTACCGCAGTGAAATCAGCTCACCACATGGAGCATGTCATGCTGAAGGATGTCAGCGAGGAAGATGCCGAACGCATCGGGCGCTGGTATTCATATGAAAAAGCGGACGGTTAATACCGCCGCTTTTTTTGCTGCACGCATAAAAAGGAAAGCAAAAATCCGCCTGCCAATCCGAACAAATGCGCCATAATGTTAATATTAGAATTGATAAACGTCGACAGTACCGCGATGATAAGCAGGGTCATAATCATTTTCGACTGATCCCGGCCGATCAGCTCCTTGCGGAAAACAGTCAGAAACACATACACGCCGAAAAGTCCGAAGATCGCGCCGGATGCGCCGACATGCACATAATCAAGCGGTTCGGCAAGATACGTGCCGATATTGCCGATAATGCCCGATGCGATGTACACAATCAAAAAACGGACTTTTCCGAGCATCTGCTCCAGCGGGGGCGCGAATAAAAAGAGAGACATGGAGTTAAACAAAAGGTGAGTGAAATTCGCATGTAAAAACATCGGTGTCACCAGCCGCCACCATTCTCCCGAGGAAACGCCGTAATTATAGCCGGTCACTGCATCTGACCACATCATGACGGAATGAAGCGGCATACTGAAAAACAGCCACAAGAACGCCTGCAGCGCCAAGATACAGCTGACGGCCGGATAACGTCTGATAAAAGTCTGGAAATTTTCCGTACGTATAAACATCGCAAGCCCCTTTGCATCTGATTTGTTACATATATAGTAACACGTTTATGACATAAACCGTTTTTTAGTACGGACTTTTAGGAGGAATTCACATGATTTTCGGAATCGGAATCGACATCGTTGAACTGCACAGAATTGAAAACATGATGAGCCGGCAGGCGAGGTTTCCGCAAAGAATATTGACGGAGGCTGAATACGCCCGTTTTACATTGCTGTCGGATAAAAGGAAAATTGAATTTCTCGCGGGAAGATTTGCGGCAAAAGAAGCCTTTTCGAAAGCATACGGCACAGGTATCGGCAAAGAGCTCAGCTTTCAGGATATTGAAACCGGAAACGACACGGCGGGCAAGCCGGTGCTGACCTGCGCCAAGCTGGACGGCGCGGCGGTTCACGTCTCCATTACCCATACAAAAGAATACGCCGCGGCACAGGTCGTGATTGAAAGGTTGTCACGCTAGTCTGCATATTAGCCGAAACCCCTTCATATATTTGATAGTGCATTAAGGGAGACAAGTTGTTTGAGGCTTTTATGGTACGCGTCCGTCCGTTCAGGGCGTACCGTTAAAGTCAAACAAGCGATTTCTTCCCTTTACATCAATTGAGAAGAAGGGGTTGAAAAAAGGTGAGAAAAAGCTTTGTTTTGCTTTTAACGGGACTGCTTGCCGTCCTTATTCTTTCGGCCTGCGGCCAAAAATCACAGGAAGATATCGTGAACGGTTTAGATAAGAAGGCGAAAGAATACACCTCGTACAAAGCGAAAGCCAAAATGACCATTCAGACGGGGAGTGATCCGCAAGTATACAATGTGGAAATCTGGCATAAAAAACCTTCCCTGTACCGGGTCTATCTGGAAAATCCGAAAAAAGACCAAAACCAAGTCATTTTACGGAACGCCAACGGAGTCTTTGTCCTTACGCCGTCTTTAAATAAGAGCTTCAGGTTCCAAAGCGATTGGCCGAATAACAGCAGCCAAGTATATTTGTTTGAGTCACTTGTAAAGGACGTGCAGCATGACAAAGACGCCGTCTATTCCGCCAAAGATAAAAAGTACACGTTTGAAACAAAAACAAACTATCAGCACAACAAAATGCTGCCGACTCAGGAAATCACTTTCAACAAAAAGGACATGAGCCCGTCGCTCGTCAAAGTGATGGATACAGACCGGAAAGTGATGGTAAAAGTCGAATTCAAAAGCTTTGAATTCAACAAGCCGTTTGATAAAGACTCTTTTGACGAGAAGAAAAATATGACGCTTTCCCAGATGGACGTCGCCACAAGCGCCAAGCCGTCTGATTCATTTGCGGTCAAAACACCGCTTCAAGTGCCGGCCGGCGTCAAAAAGCTTGAAGAGAAAGATATTTCAACGGCGGACGGCAAACGGATCGTCATGACTTACGGCGGAGAAAAATCCTTCACCCTTATTCAAGAAAAAGCCCATATCGCAAAAGCCGCCTCTGCCGTCACGCTGAAAGGCGAACCAGTTAATCTCGGCTTCACGGTGGCCGCATTATCTGATACGTCTTTAACGTGGACATATGACGGAGTCGATTATCTTCTGTCATCACAGGATCTGACAAAAGATGAAATGGTGGCCGCCGCTAAAAGCATGCAGGGACAGTCGTCAAAATAATGTCAAAAAAGAGGCCGCCGCTGTCGGTCTCTTTTTTGATTCCATTTCACTTTGCAGAATAATTTTAGTATGATAATAACAATATGAATTGAAAATAATGCTAGGAAGTGTATCGAATGAACACAGCATCCTTTTACAGAGAAACGTGGGCGGAAATCAACCTGTCCGCGATTAAAGAAAATGTCACGCATATGAAAAAACACATCGGGCAAAACGTCCATCTCATGGCGGTTGTAAAGGCGAACGCTTACGGCCACGGAGATTTGGAAGTTGGGAAAGCCGCGCTTGAAGCGGGTGCCTCTTGTCTTGCCGTAGCCATACTGGATGAAGCGATTTCATTGAGAAAACGGGGCATTACAGCGCCGATTCTCGTGCTTGGCGCCGTGCCGCCCGAATATGTACAAGCAGCTGCCGAGTATGACGTAACACTCACGGGGTATTCTGTTGAATGGCTTCAGGAAGCTGCGCGCCACCTCGGAGGTGCCACATTGCCGTTTCATCTGAAAGTCGACACCGGCATGAACAGACTCGGAGTCAAAACGGAGGAAGAAATCCAAAGCGTGTTAAAAATCCTCAGCCAAAATCCCGGTTTAGTCTGTAAAGGCGTATTCACCCATTTTGCTACCGCGGATGAGAAAAACAGAGATTATTTCCTCTTCCAGTTTGACCGCTTTAAAACATTGATCGCTCCGCTCCCTTTAAAAGAATTGATGGTGCACTGCGCGAACAGCGCCGCCGGACTTCGCCTTAAAAAAGGCTTCTTTAACGCGGTTCGTTTCGGCATCAGTATGTACGGGCTTCGTCCTTCTGCTGACATCCAAAGCGAAATTCCGTTTCAATTAAAGCCGGCTTTTGCGCTGCACTCTGTGTTATCCCATGTGAAAAAGATCCGCAAAGGGGAAAGCGTCAGCTACGGCGCAACATATACGGCAGAGAAGGATCAATGGATTGGAACGGTTCCCATCGGCTATGCAGACGGGTGGCTCCGCAAGCTGAGCGGCACGTCTGTGCTGATCGGCGGCAAACGGATGAACATCGCGGGAAGAATCTGCATGGATCAATTGATGGTCGAATTAGATCACTCTTATCCGCCGGGCACCAAAGTCACCCTGATCGGCAGCCAGAAGGAAGAAACGATCACGATGGATGAAATCGCAGGGCGGCTTGAGACGATTAATTACGAGGTCCCTTGTACCATTAGTTCCCGCGTTCCCCGTATGTTTTTGGAAAATGAGAGTATAATGGAAGTAAGAAATCCTTTACTGCAAGATAATACAAACAAGTAGCCGTCATCCGGAAAAAGAGAATTTATAAAACAGCTTTGCTTGACGTTTGAATAATGGTATCATTATGTCTGGATGGATGAATTGGTCGTATCCGTAAGTTTGGTGGAGGTGTATGTTTTTTGTCTGAATCCAGCGCAAGAACCGAAATGAAAATCAGCTTGCCCGAAAACTTAGTAGCTGAATTGGATGGTGTAGCGATGCGGGAGAAACGAAGCAGAAACGAACTGATATCACAAGCAGTGAGAGCGTATGTCAGCGAACGGACGACTCGCCATAACCGTGATTTGATGAGACGCGGGTATATGGAAATGGCGAAAATCAACTTGAATATCTCTTCTGAGGCTCACTATGCTGAGTGCGAAGCAGAAACGACCGTTGAGCGCTTAGTCAGCGGAGGATAATCATTTTGATTGTAAAGCGCGGCGATGTTTATTTTGCTGATTTATCTCCTGTTGTTGGCTCAGAGCAAGGCGGCGTACGCCCGGTTTTAGTGATCCAGAATGATATCGGAAATCGCTTTAGCCCGACTGCTATTGTTGCAGCCATAACAGCCCAAATACAGAAAGCGAAATTACCAACCCACGTCGAAATTGATGCAAAACGCTACGGTTTTGAAAGAGATTCCGTTATTTTGCTGGAGCAAATTCGGACGATTGACAAGCAAAGATTAACGGATAAAATAACTCATCTGGATGATGAAATGATGGATAAGGTTGATGAAGCCCTGCAAATCAGTTTGGCACTCATTGATTTTTAGTCATATTTTGGTTGCTCATATAGAGCAACTTTTTTTGTTTTCGAAAAACATAAGCGCTATAATAAAGAGATAATCAAACAAAATTTGTTGTTTTGTGTCGGGAGGTCAGTGAAACCCATGTCGAATCAGAAAGTGTATCAGTTCATTATTGATCAGCATGATGAACTGCTTGATACTTGGACAGCCAAACTAAAAGAAGTAGGCAATCAGGAAGACTATCAGCTTACGAATCACATATGTGAAAATATTTGTAAAGACTATATAGACATTCTTTTATTATCGACAAAAAATGACGAGGCTACGGAAGAGCAGATCAGTGAACTCGCACTGCGCGCCGTTCAGCTCGGCCTGTCGCTGAAACTTCTTTCAGCCACCCTGTCAGAGTTTTGGAAACTGCTTTACGAAACGATGGTCGACCTTAATATGGCCGATCAGGACAGAGCAGATTTGATTTTGGAAATAGACAGCTTTTTCAATCCGATCAACACGGAAATCTTAAATCAGTATTCTATCTCCTGGGAAAAAACGGTTACTTTGCAAAAAATCGCGCTTCAGGAATTGTCGGCTCCGCTGATCCCGGTATTTGAGCATGTAACGGTCATGCCGCTTGTCGGGACGATTGATACGGAGCGTGCAAAGCATATTATGGAAAATCTGTTAAACGGCGTCGTAAAGCACCGTTCACAGGTTGTATTAATTGATATTACGGGCGTGCCGGTCGTTGATACGATGGTGGCGCACCATATTATTCAGGCATCAGAAGCGGTGCGGCTTGTCGGCGCGAAATGTCTGCTCGTCGGAATCCGTCCGGAAATCGCGCAGACGATCGTTAATCTGGGAATTGATTTGTCGCAGGTTATTACGAAGAATACCCTTCAAAAAGGAATTCAAACAGCGCTTGAAATGACAAATCGAAAAATCGTTTCATTGGGGGAATAACATTGTGAGACATCCAAAAATCCCGATCCTGAAACTGTATAACTGCTTATTGGTATCCATCCAATGGGAGCTTGACGACCAGACAGCTTTGCATTTTCAAGAAGATCTGCTGAACAAAATCTATGAAACCGGCGCAAACGGGGTCGTCATTGACCTGACATCCGTTGACATGATCGATTCATTTATCGCGAAAGTGCTCGGCGATGTCATCACCATGTCTAAATTGATGGGTGCAAAGGTCGTATTGACGGGAATTCAGCCGGCTGTGGCGGTCACATTGATTGAACTCGGAATCTCACTTGAGGAAATCGAAACGGCGCTCGATTTAGAGCAAGGGCTTGAGACATTGAAGCGGGAATTGGGGGAATAGCGATGAACGACCAATCCTGTGTGAAAATCATGACAGAATGGGATATCGTGGCCGCCAGACAGCTTGGCCGCAACGTTGCGAAGGAATTAGGCTTCGGCACGGTGGACCAGGCCAGAATCACGACGGCTATCTCAGAATTGGCCAGAAACATTTACTTATATGCAGGCAAGGGCCAGGTCAGCATAGAACAAGTAAACGACAGAGGGAAAAAAGGCCTTAAAATTATAGCAGAAGACAAAGGACCCGGAATCCCCGACATCCGTAAAGTGATGGAAGACGGCTTTTCAACGTCAGGCGGACTGGGAGCGGGACTTCCGGGCGTCAAAAGGCTGATGGACGAATTCAGCCTGCAATCTGTTGCAGAGGAAGGAACAGAGATTCAAGCCGTAAAATGGCTTCGGTAGGAGGTTAGAACGTGGATTTCAGGGAGGTTATAGAGCAGCGGTATCATCAGCTGCTTAGCCGATATATAGCCGAATTAACAGAAACATCTTTATATCAAGCCCAAAAATTCAGCCGAAAAACGATTGAACATCAGGTTCCTCCGGAGGAGATCATCAGCATCCACCGAAAAGTGGTAAAGGAACTGTATCCGGATCTGCCGGAAGATGTTTTTCATTCGCTGGATTTTTTAATAGAAGTCATGATTGGCTACGGGATGGCTTATCAGGAACACCAAAGTCTGCGAGATATCCAGCAGGAGCTTCGTTCAGAAATTGAAATTGCCGCAAATGTTCAGCAGACGCTGCTGGGCACAAAAATTCCTGAAGAAGAAGAACTGGATATCGGGGCGATCAGCGTCCCCGCCAAGCAAATGAGCGGGGACTATTATCACTTTGTCAAAGACAAGGAATCGATTAACATCGCGATAGCCGATGTCATCGGAAAAGGAATACCCGCCGCATTGTGCATGTCGATGATCAAGTATGCCATGGACTCTCTTCCGGAGATCGGCATTCACCCCTCCCAAGTGCTGAAAAATCTTAACCGCGTTGTAGAACAGAACGTGGACTCAAGCATGTTTATCACCATGTTTTACGCAAACTACAATACGAAAAATCACCAATTTACATATGCTTCTGCGGGGCATGAACCGGGCTTCTACTACTCTGAAAAAGAAAAAAAGTTTTATGATCTGGAGGCAAAAGGATTGGTGCTGGGAATTTCCCAGGATTTTGATTACAGCCAATATGAACAGCACATGGACGAAGGAGACATGATCGTTCTTTTTTCTGACGGCGTCACCGAATGCCGCACCGAAAACGGTTTCTTAGAACGCAGCGACATTCAGCGCATGCTGGAAGAACATATGGATTGCTCCGCGCAGGATATGGTCAAAAATATTTACGACAGCCTGCTGAGACTTCAGGACTTTCAGCTTCATGACGATTTTACGTTAATTGTTTTGAAAAGAAAGGTTTAAAAAAACAGCAGCACGGGTAAAAAGCCATTAGCACGAGTAAGGATAACTTTCAGAGGTGATACGATGAATTTAACGGTAGATATGAAGGAGAATCTTTCAGATATACAAATCAATATCGCTGGAGAAATCGATGTATACTCAGCTCCGGTGGTTCGTGAAAAGCTGATGCCCCTGGCAAACGAGGGGAAGGACATGAGAATCTGCTTAAAAGATGTAAATTATATGGACAGTACGGGTTTAGGCGTTTTTGTAGGCGTGTTTAAAACGGTGAGCAAGGAAGGCGGCTCTCTGAAGCTTGAGAATCTTTCCGACCGGCTCGTCCGTCTGTTTGAAATTACGGGGCTTAAGGACATCATCGACATTTCGGCAAAGTCAGAAGGTGGCGTGCAATGAGTACATCAGTTGATTATATAGAGATGAAAATTCCGGCCGAACCGGAATATGTAGGAATCGTCAGGCTTACGTTATCAGGAGTCGCCAGCAGAATGGGCTATACCTATGATGACATTGAAGATTTGAAAATCGCTGTCAGCGAAGCTTGTACAAACGCTGTCCAGCATGCATACAAAGATGAAAATAAGGGAGAAGTATCCGTGCGGTTCGGTGTGTTTGAGGATCGGCTGGAGGTCATTGTCGCCGATCAGGGAGACAGCTTTGATTTTGATCAGAAGCAGCAGGATCTCGGGCCGTACACACCTTCGCACACAGTCGATCAATTGTCAGAAGGAGGGCTCGGTCTGTATTTAATGGAAACGCTCATGGATGAAGTCAAAGTTCAAAGCAACTCTGGCGTAACCGTGGCGATGACAAAGTATTTAAATGGGGAGCGAGTTGATCATGGCACAACCATCAAAAACTACGAAACTAACTAAAGATGAAGTTGATCGGCTCATACGCGACTTTCAAACACATGATAATAAAGAAGCCCAGGAAACACTCGTCGAGGTGTATACCAATCTCGTCGAAATGCTGGCAAAGAAATATTCAAAAGGAAAAAGCTTTCACGAAGACCTCCGCCAGGTCGGGATGATCGGACTTCTCGGAGCCATTAAACGGTATGATCCCGAGGTCGGCAAATCCTTTGAAGCATTTGCGATTCCGACCATCATCGGCGAGATCAAACGCTTCCTCAGGGATAAAACATGGAGCGTACACGTCCCGAGACGGATTAAAGAACTCGGGCCGCGCATTAAAATGGCGGTGGATCAGCTGACGACAGAGACGCAGCGGTCGCCGAAAGTCGAAGAAATCGCAGCCTTTCTCGATGTGTCAGAAGAGGAAGTGCTTGAAACGATGGAGATGGGAAAAAGCTATCAGGCGCTTTCTGTCGATCACAGCATCGAAGCGGATGCGGACGGAAGCACCGTCACGATTTTAGATATCGTCGGGTCGCAGGAGGAAGGATACGAACGCGTCAACCAGCAGATGATGATCAAAAGCGTGCTTCATGTGCTGTCCGACCGCGAAAAACAGATTATCGATCTAACATTTGTGCAAAATAAAAGCCAAAAAGAAACAGGGGACATTCTCGGAATATCTCAAATGCACGTCTCGCGCCTGCAGCGGAAAGCGGTGAAAAAACTGAGAGAGGCCTTGATTGGAGATCCCTCCATGGAGCTAATGTAATGATTCAGGTTGAAGAAAATGAACATGTTCAAACTCTCGTATACCAATTAAATAAAGAAGGCAAGTCCATATGCGGCGACAGCTTTTTTATGAAGGCGAATGAAGAAGAATTAGTTTGCGCGGTAGCGGACGGTCTCGGCAGCGGATCTCTTGCCAACGAATCCTCGTCAGCCATTAAAGACATCGTGGAAACGTATGCGAATGAGGATGTGGAAAGCATCATTGAGCGCTGCAATCAAGCGATGAAAAACAAAAGAGGGGCGACTGCCTCCATCTTAAAAATCAATTTCATCAAAAGGGAATTGACATACTGCTCGATCGGCAACGTCCGTTTCTTCCTGCACTCCCCATCAGGCGAAGTCTTTCATCCGCTGCCGATTTCGGGTTACCTCTCAGGCAAACCGCAAAGATACAAAACGTATACGTCATCATACGAAAAAGGGGCGACATTCATCATCTACACGGATGGGCTTGAGGTTCCGCATATCCGCACCTGCTTAAAGCAGGGACACTCAATAGAAGAAATATCAAAATCACTTCATCCGTACACAACATCCAGACGTGATGATTTGACCTATATTCTCGGGCAGCTTTTATCGTAAGGCTGCTTTTTTTATGTTCCGCCGTTTTTTGATACACTAGAGAAAGAAAGAAGAGATGGAGGCTTTTGTGATATGGAAACGTTAGCCCTTTTGAAAAAACAAATTGCTGAAGAAACAGCGTTATCCCAAAAACATGTCGAAAGTGTCATCCGCCTGCTGGAAGACGGCAATACCGTCCCGTTTATTGCGCGGTACCGAAAAGAGCAGACCGGCTCAATGGACGAGGTGCAGATTCAGGCAATCTCCGAGCGGTGGCAATACATACAAAACCTGACGCAGCGGAAAGAGGAAGTCATCAGATTGATCTCTGAGCAGGACAAGCTGACGGACGGGCTGAAGCAAAAAATCGAGCAAGCGGTGAAGCTTCAGGAAGTCGAGGATTTATACCGCCCCTTCAAACAAAAACGGAAAACAAAAGCCACCGTCGCCAAAAGCAAAGGCCTTGAACCGCTTGCGGACTATATTCTTTCTCTCCCGAAAGAAGACCGCCTTCACGACGTCGCTGATCAATATATCAGTGCAGAAAAAGAAGTCGCTTCAAGAGAGGAAGCCATTGAAGGCGCGAAGCACATCATAGCCGAACAAATCTCGGATGATCCTCATTTCAGAAAGTGGATCCGCCAGGAAACGTATAAAAAAGGAATTCTCACTTCCGCGGCAGGCAAGTCAGCCGCAGATGACGAGAAAAACGTCTATGAAATGTACTACGAGTACGAAGAGCCGATCCAAAAGGTCGTTCCTCACAGAGTGCTTGCGATGAACCGCGGTGAAAAAGAAGGCATTTTAAAGATTGCGATCGAACCGCCCGCCGATCAGATAAAAGCTTATTTAGAAAAGCAAATCATCAAACACCGTGAAACACCTGTGAAAGAAACGCTGAAAGAAGCCATTGAGGACAGTTACAAGCGCCTGATCCAGCCGGCTATTGAGCGTGACATCCGCAAAGAGCTGTCAGAAAAAGCAGACGCCCAGGCGATCCATATTTTCGCTGAAAACCTGCGTAAGCTCCTGCTGCAGCCGCCGATGAAGGGAAAAGTCGTGCTCGGCGTCGATCCGGCCTTCCGTACGGGGTGCAAACTGGCAGTCGTTGATGAGACGGGAAAAGTGCTGAAAATCGACGTCATTTACCCGCACGCTCCCGTAAAAAAGACAGCGGAAGCCCGGAAAAAAATCAAAGAATTGCTGGACCGGTACGAAGTCGAGGTTGTGGCGATCGGAAACGGCACGGCATCACGGGAGACAGAGCAATTCGTCGTTGATGTGCTGAAAGAAACAGAGCGGGACATTTATTATGTCATCGTCAATGAGGCCGGAGCAAGCGTGTATTCCGCATCAGAAATCGCCCGTGAGGAATTTCCGGATTTTCAGGTCGAAGAGCGCAGCGCCGTCTCCATCGCGCGGAGATTGCAGGACCCGCTGGCCGAGCTTGTGAAAATTGATCCTAAATCCGTCGGTGTCGGGCAATACCAGCATGATGTCAGCCAAAAGCATTTAAACGAATCTCTCCGTTTTGTCGTAGAGACCGTCGTCAACCAAGTCGGGGTGAATGTCAATACAGCATCAGCCGCGCTGCTTCAATATGTAGCCGGGTTATCCAAAACCGTTGCCGGCAATATCGTTAAAAAAAGGGAAGAGCTCGGAAAATTTACAAACCGCAAAGAGCTGAAAGAAATCCCGCGTCTCGGCGCAAAAACATATGAACAGTGCATCGGCTTTTTGAGAGTGCCCGGAGGACGGGAGCCGCTCGACCGCACCGGAATACACCCGGAAAGCTATAAAGAGACAAAGGCGCTGCTCAAAAAACTGCAGCTCACTGCGGATCAGATCGGAAGCGCGGACGCAAAAGAGAAAATAAGCGCATTGCCGCTTTCTGAAACGGCTGAAGAGCTCGGTATAGGGGAGATTACGCTTGCGGATATTTGCGGGCAGCTGACAAGGCCGGAGCGAGATCCCCGTGACGAAGTGCCGAAGCCTTTGCTGAAAAAAGACGTTCTGCAGCTTGAGGATTTAAAGGAAGGAATGGAATTGCAGGGCACCGTCCGCAACGTTGTGGACTTCGGCGCTTTCGTTGATATCGGCGTCAAGCAGGACGGGCTTGTGCACATCTCAAAACTGAGTAATCAATTCGTCAAACATCCTCTCGACGTCGTATCGGTCGGAGACATCGTCACCGTATGGGTCGAAGGGGTGGACGTGCAAAAAGGCAGAGTGTCGCTGTCTATGGTAAAATAAAAGCACTGCTTACGAGCAGTGTTTTTTTCTGTAGAAATACCAGCACTGGTTCAGCAGTTTGATTTGGTAATTGTCCTTTTCTAAAAACGCTTTTTGCATTTGTTTCATCAGCCAATTCGGCATGGCTCATTCCTCCTCAGCTTTTAGTTAGAGGTCGGTTTTAACACATTGTATGCGAACGGTGAATTGTCCCGTTCAATGTTTTTAAAGCGGGGTGCACATATGGATAACGAACAACTTCAAAAGCTGACGGAAGACATCTCTGCACAGGATTTCGGAAAGCCGTTCCGTCACCGGGCCTTTTTCAATGACCGGCTGAAAACGACAGGCGGCCGCTACATGCTGTCTTCCCATAACATCGAATTAAACCGCAAATATCTTCTCGAACACGGGCGGAGCGAGCTGATAGGCATCATCAAGCACGAGCTGTGCCATTACCATCTTCATCTTGAGGGAAAAGGGTACAAGCACAGAGACAAAGACTTCAGAGACCTGCTTCAGAAAGTCGGAGCGCCAAGATTCTGCACGCCGCTGCAAACCAAAAAGACACAAAAGAAAACATATATGTATAGATGCGAGGCTTGCGGCCAACAGTATATAAAGAAGCGGGCAATGAACCCGGAAAGATATGCCTGCGGAAAATGCAGAGGAAAAATCAAAAGAATTTTTTGAAAAGGCTTGACTCATCTCAATGATCTGTGTTAAATTATAAAAGTCGTTGAGAGACAACGATACTTTCTCAAAAAAATAAATGTTGCTTATTGACACAATATGTCGCATCATTTATAATGAAGAAAGTCTGATTATTCCACAGTAGCTCAGTGGTAGAGCTATCGGCTGTTAACCGATCGGTCGCAGGTTCGAATCCTGCCTGTGGAGCCATTATGGAGAAGTACTCAAGTGGCTGAAGAGGCGCCCCTGCTAAGGGTGTAGGTCGCGTAAGCGGCGCGAGGGTTCAAATCCCTCCTTCTCCGCCAGATAAGTTCTCAACCAGACGGCCCGTTGGTCAAGCGGTTAAGACACCGCCCTTTCACGGCGGTAACACGGGTTCGAATCCCGTACGGGTCACCATTTACCTTCGTTGGGCTATAGCCAAGCGGTAAGGCAACGGACTTTGACTCCGTCATGCGTTGGTTCGAATCCAGCTAGCCCAGCCATTTTATTTAAAATTTTTGAATCACTTTTAGAGCGAGCCATTAGCTCAGTTGGTAGAGCATCTGACTTTTAATCAGAGGGTCGAAGGTTCGAGTCCTTCATGGCTCACCACTTGTCACGCGGGTGTGGCGGAATTGGCAGACGCGCTAGACTTAGGATCTAGTGTCTTACGACGTGGGGGTTCGAGTCCCTTCACCCGCACTTTCTTTTCAAAGTGCTGATCATCACTAGCTTATATGCTTAGTGGAAAGACAGCTTCATAGCACGCGGTCGTGGCGGAATGGCAGACGCGCTAGGTTGAGGGCCTAGTGGGTGAATAACCCGTGGAGGTTCAAGTCCTCTCGGCCGCATCTCAATGATACCAAGGGTTTAACTACCTTTGGTATTTTTTTGTTTATAGAAATTTGTCTGTTACTGCCCACTTACTGCCCAGTTACTTATAGTAAGTCGTCTAGTTTGATGCCCTTCGTTTTTTATTTTACTTATCTTGGTGAGTGGTCAAGGTTTCTTTACTCCCATTTACTGTCCAGAAAATATGAAAAAACATCAAAAAAGGTGTAAATAATGATAATGAGCGCTGTATAACCCTTAAATATAGGACATGATAATATTTCATAAGGCTGAGGGGAAAAGAGCAAGAAAAGCAGGAGCAGAAAATTGGAGAAAAGTAATTACTAATCGGTTTGATTTGCATCATATAGGATTTAATACAAAAACCTTTTATTTTCAGAAAAAGAGAAGATGAAAAACCTGGAGTGAATTTATCTCCAAAGTATAGAAAGTAAGGAATCTTTTAAAAAACTAAAAAATGATGAAATTACGGAAAGGTAATGAGTGATTACCTTTCCGTAATTCGTTAATTATTTCTTTGGGCAATTTTATATTTCATCTTAACACTGCCACCTTGAGCCGTTGGTGAAGCTGTAAATGTGTAATTGTATGTCCAACCAAACCAACCATTTTTAACCTCGGCAGAAATGTTGCCTTGCTTGCCTGGTGCGATGGTTCTTGAGACTTTTCCATCAATTGATATTTTTATGTCATTACTTCCGTTATTTGAAATCCAGAAGTTTACTTGTGCTCCGTCATTCTCATCTAATTCGAACTCCCGACTCCAGCTTGATTGATCAACAGAGCCCTCTGAAACCTCCTTGTCTAGAGCTTTGAATACCCCACTTGTAACTGCATAATTTTTCGGCGATACACTTGTAGTCGACTCCGCAAAAGCAGGTATAGTACAAGTTCCAACAATTACACCAGCTATCAGAGTCGATGTTACTCCTTTGAAAATGGATTTAAGATTCACGATCAAGCACTCCTTTTAATTTCATTTATTACACATACATATTCGCATGCACAATACAAATAATACCATGTAAAATAATTACAGTAAACGTTCTTTTGGATAATAATGTTTGTAACTCAACTTTTGTACCCCAAACATCCCAAATCAGACAAGTAAACCTTGATATAGCTAGGTAAGTGGAAATTGCGATCTTCTTATTGAGGCACTGCTACTAGCAAAGATTTTCCGATACCCGCAAAACGCAAAAACTATCGCACCTAGTGGGCGAGACTGCATTACTTCTCTTGTTAGTGGTTTCTTAGGTCTTAGCTGAAATTACAAATTTAAAGGTAATATTTTCAGTGATTTTTGAAAATAGGTGGAAATGAAGATAAAGAATGCTTTATTTATAAGGTTTATGTAATACTTGATACGTTTTCATTAGGTTGAGGGCCCAGCGGGTGAATAACCCGTGAAGGTTCAAGTCCTCTCGGCCGCATCTCAATAATACCAAGGGTAATAGAGAGATCCTTGGTATTTTTTTGCGCTTATTTTTAAATGATCTACTGCCCACTTACCTAAAGTAAGTCATCTGCAGTAGACATCGCACAAATATTTTCATCATTTATAGTTAGCTACTAATGCCTCAAACTCCAATTTACAAAAGTAGAGAAAGTGCTGCTAAGCATGGGAAGAAAACCAAGACTTCGGGGAGAATGTTTGCTGATGTTGAAGGTTTTTCGATTGAAGTCGCTGATTATTTTCATGAACGAGGAAATTTAATGTTCTCTACGAAAATTAAAAAAGGGGAGATGATTGATGAAAATCAGCCGGGTTCTATTGGCTGCAGTGATTTTAGATAGTGTATTTTCAATCACTTATTTGCAAAGTGATCAAAATACTCAAAGTATCTGGACAATACTTTGCTTGGTTCTTATTTGTCGATAGTCGCAGTAACGAAAGCACTAAACAACACATTAAAGAGATTCTTTTGATATGACGGACACATATGACAGTTTGCGATTGTCAAAATTCAATGTATTACCCTTGTTCAACTTACCAAGTTCAGTTAAAAGTTTGTTAAAATTGTGATAAATGCATGAAAGGATTAAATGTTCATATCGAAACATTAGGATTACAGGGAAGGGGAACAAATACATGTCGATTTACCATAAAGTAATTGGAAATGGATATCCGATCGTTATGTTGCATGGTTGGACACTTGACCATCAGGTGATGTTACATGCAATGGAACCGTTATTCGAGAAACGAAGCGGTTGGAAGAGAATATACATAGACTTACCAGGTATGGGACATTCTAAGCCACAACCGTCTATTCAGAACTCTGATGATGTTTTAGAAGCGATATTGCGTCTTTTGGACGAGATTATTCCTGATCAACAGTTTATTGTTTGTGGTAATTCATATGGAGGGTACATTGCCAGAGGCATCGTTCGTTCACGTCAGGAAACAGTTCGTGGATTACTGCTGATGGCACCATTAACTATACCCGAATTCGATGAAAGGGTAGTACCGCAGAAGACTGTTCTAAAAAGAGACAGCGACTTGATATCACATTTGTCTTCGGAGGAGGCGGATGAATTTTGCTCTATGGGGATTGTGCAAGGTAAAACTGAATGGGAGAGGTTCCGGGATGAAATTTTATTTCCATCTAAACAAACAAATTATGAATTCGTAAACAACATTCGTCAAAATGGATATGGGTTTACCTTTGATATTTCATCTAAACTTGAGTATCCCACGCTAATTATCACAGGGCGTCAGGACAATGTAGTCGGATACCATGATGCGTGGCGATTAATAGAAGATTACCCAAGGGCAACTTTTGCAGTGCTTGATATGGCTGGTCACAACCTGCAAATCGAACAAACCGATGTATTTAATTCATTGGTTCACAACTGGTTAAACAGACTTGAGTCGGAAAATTTTTGATTGGTATAACTTTCTATAAGTGTGAGTTTTACTGTTACAATCCCAATTAATTAAACAATAATTAAGATAAGGAATATTGGGGTTTCCTATAATGTTTAGTAATTATTAGTATTTACTGTCATTGAGGGTAATTTAATCATTGATTAAAAATAAAACCATTATTTCATACCCGGTGCTACTTATTTCTGTTGTAGTCTGCATACTGATTAATAGGTAAGAAAAGTCGAAAAGGTATACGAAATTCGTCATACAAATTAAAGTTTTGAATGAAAGAGCAGGATTACTCCTGCTCTTTTTCTTTCTAATTGGGCTAGATTAAACGCAGACGGTTATTCCTTGGGAAAAACAAAAAAAATTTCTTCTATCCATTGACTAGCTTAGCTTTAGCCGGGTTTCTATCACCCTGTTGGGCTTGTCAGATTTTAAAAAGGTATGCTACGTTTATAGTGTTTTGTTTCACCTGATTGTGGGGTAATAAAGATAGAATCAGTAAATAATTCTTAGGAACGACCTCAATCTTATAATAAACATATTGGAAGACGTAATGGAAGATCTAAAATAAAGGTTTAGGATACTTTGAAGAAATAAAAGTTTTTTTTCGATTGTGATCATATTCACAATAGAGCTGTATGAAGGGGAATCATTTCTCCAAATAGTCTGCAGAAAATACCAACCGCAGCCCGAGGATATGTCACTAACCGTTTTGGCTGGTATTATCTGTTGGCTGTTTCTCTTTTTGTTGCTTCTTGTATTATTTTTAGTCCAATCGGCAAAAATAAGTTAAGGAAACCAGCGAAAACACTGAATTTCAGCCTTCTTTCCTGGTTTACAATGTTATTTGGCGCTGATATGGATATTAGTCTAGTCTTTTAAGGTACAGTTGAACCAATCAGCCAATATGCCGTTAGCTCTCCATCAGGTGAAACAGAAACCCCCAGACTTTTAGAGAAGCATTACGCTATACATTCTGGGACTGCATGCTCGGACCGTTTACGCGCTTGTATAATGTGGATTTGATAATTAAGGAGTCGATATTATTAAATGAAGTTTAACAAGAAAAAAATTAACGTTGTAGACATTCAAAAAGCGAAGAAAAGCGTGTTTGCTACAGGGATAGGAAACGCGATGGAATGGTTTGATTTTGCTTTATATTCTTATTTGGCAGTTATTATTAGTAAAAACTTTTTCAGTCCAGTTCAAAACGATGAATTAAAGTTAATATTTACTTTTGCTACATTTGCAATTGCCTTCTTACTTAGACCGGTAGGCGGAATTATTTTTGGTAAAATGGGTGATAAATTTGGTCGGAAAATAGTATTAACAATTACTATTTTAATGATGGCTTTATCTACTTTAATAATTGGTGTGCTTCCTACCTATGATCAGATTGGTGTATGGGCCCCTATATTATTACTCTTAGCTCGTATTCTGCAAGGTTTTTCTGTGGGTGGAGAGTACGCTGGGGCAATGGTATATATCGCAGAATCTTCTCCAGATAATAAACGTATAAGGTTAGGCAGCGGTTTAGAAATCGGCACATTATCTGGTTATATAGTAGCTTCTGTTTTAGTTACAGTACTTTTCTGGACTTTATCTGATGTTCAAATGAATAGTTGGGGATGGAGAATTCCTTTCTTCTTAAGTATTCCAATAGGATTATTTGGTTTATATTTGAGAAGTCATTTAGATGAATCACCAATCTTTGAAAATGACCTCTCTGAAAACCAAGAACAACAACCAGGTTTATTAGAAGTCATTAAAACATATAAAAAAGATATCTTTTTATGTATCGTATTTGTGGCATTTTTCAATATAACCAATTACCTATTGTTAGGGTATATGCCTTCTTATTTAGATGAGAACCTTGGTATAAGTGATAATATAAGTACACCGGTTACAGCAATTGTATTGATTATTATGGTACCGTTCGCTTTAACTTTTGGTAAACTGGGAGATAAATTAGGAAATAAAAAAGTTATAGCAATTGGATTAGTATTAGGAATTGTATTTTCGATTATCTCTTTCCAATTTCTTAATATGGGGAATATAACTTTCTTATTTATAGGACTTTTAATGTTAGGTATTGTATTATCTGTATACGAAGGTACTATGCCAGGATCTTTACCTACGTTGTTCCATACTGACATTAGATATCGTACATTATCCTGGACATTCAACTTATCAGTTTCTATTTTTGGCGGAACAACACCTTTAGTTGCTTCTTGGTTAACCCATGTGACAAGAAACAATTTGGCGCCGGGTTTCTATTTATTGGCAGTCAGTTTAATTGGCTTAATAGTTGTGTTAACCTTATTTAAAGATACTTCAGGTAAATCTTTAAAAGGTTCTTACCCAACAGTTGCTTCTAAAGCTGAATTTCAAGAAGCTGTTGAAAATCCAAAAGATTCCCTGTGGTGGAAAATGGAACAAACAGAAAAGGAATGAAAAAAACATCCATTTAATTGAACGACTACTCGAAATACAGACTCAGAATAAGCTGGGATTATCCGAGCAGCAATGACTGCAGCTCTTTTATATTCTGGAGGGCTCACTGCTTTGCAAAAGCAGCGTTGCTATTCTCGATCGTCATTATTTTATTGGTTGTGTCCTAATAATAAAACATTGACGCAAGAACGAAGAGAAATTAAAAGGTCCGGGCAATACAGCAAAATAAGAAGCTTTGTTATGCCAGTTCTTCTCCCGAAGGAGAGCTGGCTTTTTATTTTCTATATGGGGTCCAAAGCAGAAAACGAGAACTTGTACGCTAACTAATCAACAAAGGTTTTTTGGATATGAAGAGGGTGAAGTGGTGAAAAAATGGAGTTTGTTGTGGAGTTAGCTTTTCAATTAGGGGGACATCTCAACAACAAAATAATAACCAGCCCGATTAAAAAGCTCATCAAAAGTTCCATTATTCCAATATACGATCCACTCAATTATTTGAGTGGATCTGTTTGTTTTTTATTTATTTGCAGCAGTCTCTATGTGACGAAACAATAGATGGATTAAAACCCTTTACGCAGCCAGGTTGCGGCAAGATCAATTGCTCCGCGCGCAGCTTCAGTTTTAGCTAAGGCGTTGAGCATCACGAAATCGTGAATGATACCTTGGAAACGTACGGCAGTGACCGGAACACCAGCTTCACGAAGTTTATTGGCATATGCTTCTCCCTCGTCACGAAGTACATCAGCTTCAGCTGTGATAATCAATGCAGGTGGAAGCCCTTGAAGCTGCTCAGCAGTTGCACGCAGAGGTGATGCTGTAATTTCAGCACGCTCGTTCGAATTGGTTGTGTACTGATCCCAAAACCACATCATCGCGTCCTTGCGTAAAAAGTATCCTGCAGCAAACTGTTGATAGGATTCTGTATCGAAAGAAGCGTCTGTTACCGGATAGAAAAGTAATTGTTGCCGGATATTCAAGTCACCTCGTGCTTTGGCCATTAGCGTGACAGCAGCAGCCATATTGCCTCCAACACTATCACCTGCAATTGTTAGACTCTCGGGAATCATGCCGTTCTCACGGCCATTTTCAGACGCCCACTTCACTACTGCATAGATTTCTTCAATGGCTGTCGGATATTTTGCTTCTGGAGATAAGGTGTAATTTGGAAAGACAATAGCAGCTTGTGCTCCGACTGCTAGCTCACGGATGAGCCGATCATGTGTATGCTCATTACCAAATACCCAGCCGGCCCCATGAATGTACACGATGACAGGAAGGTGCGCAGGCGCATTCTGCGGGCGCATTATTCTTACTGATACCTGTCCGCTCGGTCCTCCTGAAATCATAACATCTTCAATATCAACTGGCAGTTTATCAATTGGGGCAGATTGAACCTCATCTACAGCTTCTCGTCCTTTCTCAGGTCCAAGGTCGAATAGATAGGGTGGGTTCGCGGTTGCTTCTGCAAATTCTTGAGCTGCTTTTTCTAATTGTACTTTCTTTAACATCAATCTCACTCCTTATTTGAAGGTTGGTCACCTATATGTTTTAATCAAAATTTTTTTATTCCATTACCTATTGATCTTGGCAACTTTCGTCTTATATTGCTGTTGTAATGATTTGTACATCAATATTTCCGCGAGTAGCTTTAGAATATGGACATACTTGATGAGCTGCATGTGTTAATTCTTCCGCTTGCTCTTGAGATACCCCTTGAATTTCCACCTCCAGAACAACTCCGATTTTATAACCATTATCACTTTCATCTTTTAATAAACTTACTTTACCGGTAACAGCTGATTCGATTTTTAATCGTTGTCTCTGGGCTGCTAAATGAAGAGCACTGTCATAACAAGCTGAATAGCCTGCCGCAAATAATTGTTCTGGATTTGTAGCCGTGGATACTTGATTTCGTTTTGGCATAGCTAAATCCAAATCAATAATAAGATCATTAGATGTTACATGACCTTCTCTTCCGCCTTTTGTTGTAGCTTCTGCTGTAAAATATACTGTCATCATCAAACACTCCTATAAATTAAATTTAACACAATTGAATTTTAATCAATATAATCAGCGTTGTCAATTAAATTTTTGAAAATTAAATTGTTATCAATTGAAATTTGCAATTAAAATCCTCTAAATGATTGATTAGACTAAAATAAAGAACAGTTTTCGGCAGTTTAAAGTTAGTGTACATAATAACCATATTGAGAAAATAGGAGATCATATTATTGGTGATAGATTCTTTCTGATTTTGCATAAGTTATGATTAATTAAATTGTTAGTCATTCAATTTTACTTAATTTAATTCTTATGCTATTATGGGTAGTAATGAATATAAATATTGTGAGGGATTTAACATGAAGAATGATAAATTACTGTTAAGTAATCAT
Source organism: Bacillus sp. JK74 (assembly GCF_053663395.1). NCBI lineage: Bacteria > Bacillati > Bacillota > Bacilli > Caryophanales > Bacillaceae > Bacillus > Bacillus sp. JK74. The sequence goes on from NZ_JBSJQB010000004.1 coordinate 141,873, forward strand.
CTATGTTTTGCGATTTATGCAGCTTCCCGTGAAATGATAAAGTTATACCATCCTCTCTTAAAAGAATTAGGAATTACGTATCCACAGTATTTGGTTCTTCTTGTTTTATGGGAGAAGGAAAAAATATCTGTTAAAGGTTTAGGCGAAGAATTATATCTGGACTCCGGAACATTAACTCCAGTTTTAAAACGACTTGAGGAGCGAGGTCTTATTATAAGAGAGCGTTCAAAAGAGGATGAACGAAGTGTAATTATTACGTTAACAACTGAAGGGAATGAGTTTAAAGAAAAAGTCACAATGATCCCTAATGCAGTATTTGATAAAACCGGTTGTAATGAAGAAGAAATTAAAAGTTATAACAAGGAAATTCGTAATTTACTTCACATGCTGACAACTGAGCAATAGTTTTATGAATATAGATCGTGGGCCAAGCGGGTGAATAACCTGCGGAGGTTCAAGTCCTCTCGGCCGATCCCTATGATACCAAGGGTTTTGACACCTTTGATATTTTTTGTTTATAGACTTACTATAGTAGGTCGTATGATTTGTCAGTCACCTTCATCCTTCTGCTGACTGCGGGCAGCGGTAGTAAATAGGATAATGCAATTAATGAAGTGATTAAGCAGGAGAAGAAAGTCAGAAAAGAAATGCGAGCAGATTCTGATGAGTACAAGAGAGATAACGCCATAATTCGTGTATATGATGACGGGCAGTATATTCAGCTTGCGTTTTAGCAGCCGGAAGAAAGTTCTCGCAAGCTTACTGCTTAAAAATCCATTTTTTTTTAATCAAGAAATCAATATCAATTCGGGGCTGGATTCAATATGATCCAGTCCCTTTTTGTTTTATTGATTTTTCTTATCCCCAGTCTGATAAAAGATTTTCTGTGAATCATTTAACAATTATTGGCCGATTTTTCTTTTTCGATAATATCCTTTACCACATCCTCAATTGTTATATGTCCAAGAGCTTTTTCCAAGGCAGATTGGGCGAGTTCAAATATTGGACCAATTGTACTTTGAATGTTCCGGCCTACAGGACATTGAGGATTGGGATTTTCATGTATACTAAACAATTCTTTATCTTGAACAACATTTACTGCTCTATAAACATCAAGTAAGGTGATTTCAGTTAAATCCTTCGCTAATTCAGCTCCTGCAATACCTGGCCGTACATTTACTAAACCTGCTTTTTTCAGCATCCCCATAATTTTTCTTATTAAGGCGGGATTTGTATTTACACTTCCAGCTAAAAATTCAGAAGTGCTAATTCCGTCTTCATTTATTTCAATAAGAGCCAATATATGAATTCCTACAGCAAAACGGCTGCTAATAGACATGATTTCTTCACCATCCTAATTACTTTACACTCTTTATAGTACACTTGTAACTGAATGTATTACAAGTTTATTTCACTCTAATATGCTCAATTAACAAGATGATAAAAGTATTGACAAATAAACAAGGTGTAACTAAAATTATTACATGTAATCAATTTGGTTACATTTAAAATTTTGAATGATTAGGAGGACTTTAAATTGAAAATTGGAATCATTGGTGCAACCGGAAAAGCTGGAAGTCTTATCTTGAAAGAAGCGGTAAGCAGGGGACATGAAGTAACTGCAATTGTAAGAGATGCTGCAAAACTTAAAGAGGAAAAGATCTCAATCATTGAAAAAAATATAATTGATCTGACATCGGATGATCTAAAAAAGTTAGATGTAGTAGTAAATGCCTTCGGAGCTCCATTAGGAGAAGAACAGGCACATGTAGATGCTGGCCGGGCATTAATTAGGGCATTAAAAGGAATGGGGACAAGAGCCGTAATTGTAGGCGGAGCAGGGAGTCTTTATGTAGACGAAAATAAAACTGTCAGTGTAATGGATACACCAGATTTCCCGGAAATTTTTATTCCAACAGCTAAAGGGCAAGGTCGTAACTTGCAAGAGCTAAAGGAAACTTCTGATATGAACTGGACATTTATCAGTCCTTCAGCGGTATTTGACCCAGACGGGAAAAGAACTGGGTTTTATCAGTCAGGAAAAGATCATCTTCTTGTGAATTCGAAAGGCGAAAGTTATATCAGCTATGCAGACTATGCAATTGCAGTATTGGATGAAATAGAAAATCCAAAACATATAAATGAACGCTTTACAGTTGTGGGAGAAGCTGAATAAGTTACTGAGTAGAAACAAAGGGTGCCATTAGCGTCATTGCTAATGGCATTTTCCTTTTAAGAATGTACGGAGACATTGAAAACTTTGCAATCAGAGTAGCTGATTATTTTTATGAAAAAGGGGGTTTATCATGTTCCAATGAATATTATCGAGCTGATGACAGAGCAGGTGCTTAGTGAGTTGGATCAAAAAAATACGTATAAATAGCTCTGACTAAAACCTTTGCGGGTTAGTTAGAGCTTTTGTAAACCCACTCGTTTTCATGAGTGGGCTTTTTAAAAATACACCTCTCAACATGATATTTATTAAGTACGGTAAGGGGTCCGTCAAAACTTCTAAATTACAAATGAAGGTTCTCACTAAAAAACCTGCCGCACGTTTAACAAATAAAACATGAATGAACATATTATTAATTTGCAGTTATTTCCGTTTCGTGCTATGATAAAGGAGAATTATTTTTGTTCGTGTAAAGGATAGTATGAATATCGACTTTTCGTCTTGATGATACTTTGGGCAAGGATAGTAATACAATGTGTAATACACTAGGAGGCAACAAAAATGGAACAAGGTACAGTTAAATGGTTTAATGCAGAAAAAGGTTTTGGATTTATCGAACGTGAAAATGGAGACGATGTATTCGTACACTTTTCTGCAATCCAAAGTGACGGATTCAAATCTTTAGACGAAGGTCAAAAAGTAACGTTTGACGTTGAGCAAGGTGCTCGTGGAGCTCAAGCTGCTAACGTTCAAAAAACTGCTTAATCTTCAATCGTTTATACAAACAGGCTCTTTATATAGGGCCTGTTTTTTTATGTTCTCTGTATCATACTGAATAAAAAACCCTACTCAACGTTCGAGTAGGGACAGATGCTACAAGGTAAGAAAAAGGTTTAAAACCTCAAAGGATTGTTTACAGTATAACATAACGGATTGACGATATGTGGAATATATATAAATGATTTGTTTTTATGTTCTCAAGGTAACTGTATGTTATTCTTTGTTACAATTCGCATATCTCTTTTATGAAAAGAAGATAAACAACTGCTATTCACTGTCGCAAGAGATGTAAGAAATTCTTAAAGATAAAGAGGGGAGTGGTTGTTTTTTCTTCCGGAAATAATCACTTAGACCTAAAACAATGAAAGCCCTGCCTCTCTTCCATCCTTACGGCTCCTTGTCCGTGCCAGTGTGAATCAGGATTACAAAAATCAAGTGACTATTTCATCGAGAATTCAAGTGTTCGTTGAAGAAAAAATAAAACAGATTAGATTGAGGAGTAATAAAAGCGGTTAATGTTTAAAAAGTAAGTTGAAGAGGTTGAACGTCTAATCGTAATATTCTGAAAAATTATCTGTCATTAACCTTAACAGAAACTTTTTATTTGTTTTTCAGTGATTCCTTTAATGACTTCCAGTTCACTAATCAAAAATTCATATGCATTATCCAACATTTTTTTTTCGCTTGAATTAAGTGCTTTTTCTTTCTTCATTCGCATTAAATCACGTACAACTTCAGCACCTTCTTGTATTTCACCCGTTTTTATTTTGTTCGTGTTTACTATATACCTTTGCTTCCACGGCAGTAACCTATCTGATTCTCCATGCTGAAAAATGTGTATAATGTGTTTTAATGCACGTATATCAGTAACTGGCCGTATATTTGAACTCGATATTTTACGCGTTGGAATCATAACTGTCATATTACTGATTGACATTCTTATGACATAATACTGTTGTTTTTCCTCTAAGAATTGTTTTTCTTCTATGGCTTCAATCGTACCTGCTCCGTGCATTGGATAAACAATGTTATCGCCAATTTGAAACATATAATCCACCTCCATATATGGGAACTTAACTTAAGGTTACCATATATGGAGTGAGATATCAAATTTTTAATAATAACATGATCGTTTATTTGTGTCAATAACTTTTTTTTAAAAAAACAACATCAAAACAAGAGGGAACCTGTGGGATTCCTAAAAAAGGAAAGGTCAATTGGTCGGGGTATATCTTGGAATCTCGACTAATTAACAGAGATCAGTTTTTCGTTGAAAATGAGTTATTAAATATCCTTTAGGAGTTCATGCCTTGACATCAATGACACGTTTACTAATCTATATGGGCACAATTTAATCACCGATTTTTAACCATCATTCATGAAAACATAGTAATGAAAACAAGCTTTCATAACCTTAGTGTATCTGCCATTCTTCTGCGTGCGGCGGAATTAGATATGATAATTCGATTAATGAAATGATAAAATAGGAGAAGAAAGCCAGAAAAGAAATGAGTGCAGATTCAGATGAGAAACACAATAATAATTCATCATGATCGTATTCGTACACATTTTTACAGAGGAGGACAATTATGATTGGAATACTGGCAGGTATGGGGCCAAAATCTACTGGGCCATTTGTAGATAAAGTCGTAGACGAGTGCCAAAAAATATATGGAGCAATACATGACATGGATTTTCCTCATATGATGATTTATTCCTGTCCGACACCTTTCTACATGAATAAACCTCTCAATCATACGGACATGGAAAATGCAATTATTGAGGGCGCTGTAAAGCTTGAAAAAACGGGTGTTGATTTTATTGCCATCCCATGTAACACCGCACATCTCTATTTTAATCAAATAAAAAAATCGATTTCAGTCCCTTTACTAAACATGATTGATGAAACCATAAAAAAAATACCTAAAGGCTCAAAAAAAGCAGCTCTTTTAGCCACCGTTCCTACGGTTCAATCCGGAATATTTCAAGAAGCGTTAAACAGAGAAGGTTATGATTTTTTACATCAAGATAGTTGGCAAATCTATGTCAATCAAATAATAGAAAAGATTAAACAAGGTCAAATCGATGAGGCTAGTACACTATATGATGAATTACACCGTGAATTAGCAGAAAAGGTTGATACGGTTATCATTGCATGTACGGATTTAAATATGGTTACGGATCAAAAAAGAAGCGGGCTTACCTTTGTTGATTCATCAGCCTGTCTCGCTCAAGCCATTGTAAATAAGTATGTATCATTAACAAAATAAGTCATCTGATTTATCAGCAAATTCAGGGCGCTTTTTTTCCTTTAAAGCGCCCGGATTCGGCAGATACATGATCCTCAATTACTTCTTTGAATGTAACTTCCCCGCGTTATTGTTCTTTTAACATTGAATACTTTCGATAAGCTTTATAGAAACTGCAGCCAAATAGAACAGCCATAAGGGCGGGAAGCGACCTCAAAAGGGCAAATGGAGTTTCAAATAAAAATGCCTTCCAAAACATTGCGCCTTCCATACTCCACAGACCTTCAGCTAAATACAAACCTGAATTCGTGTAAATCATATTACAATAAAACAAGCACAGTAACCCAAAACAAGATGAAAAACTCATTAGTCTTTTATAATAATTACTCTTTGACTGGCGATCCGAGAAGATTTCATTTTGATCATCATCTTCTTTTTGCCAATATCGAGTTCCAAGCCCCCAAGGGCCATTTATATAACTCCAGCCGAAGTCTTCATAGATCTCTTTGTAATCTTTAAATTTTTTCTTTGATAAATAATCTTGATAATCCAGTCTCATCACATATTTTTTGTCGGTTTTTTCGAAAGTGTATATTCCTAATCCGCTGATATTTGTACAGCGATAGCCTTTTTGTAATTGCTCGTTCAGCCATTGCTCCTCTTTTTCAATATCAAAAAACATCTTAAATTTCTTCATTCGATTCACTTCCTTCGTGCAGGGATAAAATATGCAGTAACCTGTTTTGTTCCATCTTCAAAATGGCGCTTCCTTCCGCAGTTATCTTATAGACTTTTCTCCGGCCTGATTCTCCAACAGGCTCAATCCAGCCATGCTTATTCAAGTTTTCAATCGCGCCGTATAATGTGCCGGCCGCTAAAATAACAGTTCCGTTACTCATCTTTTCGATCTTCTGCATGGCGGCATAGCCATGAAGCGGCTCACGCAGAGCTAATAAAATATAATGCATGGTTTCAGACAGCGGTAATAATTTATGTTTCATATCCTCATCCTCTATTCAGTTCGACTATATAGTTAAACTTAATACAGTACAACTGAATAGTCAATGGTCTTTTCAAAATTTGTAAAAGGAACTTGAAAATCAAATCTAAAAAGTCGCTTTATTTACGTAATGGGAAGCGACTTTTTGTATGTCCATATTAACGTCAAAAGAATGTATCCCGGTACGTAATTGTTTTCCGATGTAACAGTGTCGTTTATTTTCAATGTGTTTTTTTACGGTAAGAAAATCATCAAATTGAAAGGGGATGAAAATTAATAGTTGACTCAAGCAACTGTTTCGATTACGATGGAAAAAGTTGCTTAAGTCAATCTTTTGGAGGAGGTTCATCCAATTTGGAAACAAAACGTGTTTTGGCATTCAGACAATTTAATAGATTTTATACAGATGTTTTGGGTTTTCTAAATGAACATATTTATGACAGTCCATTCTCTTTAACGGAAACCAGGATTTTATACGAAATTTATAATACGCCCGATTGTACAGCAAAAATCATTCAAGAAAGGTTAGACCTGGACAGAGGATATGTAAGCAGAATTATCAGAAAATTTGAAGAAGAAGGCTTCATATACAAGCAAAAATGCAGAGAAGACGGACGCAACCATTTCCTTTATGTCACCGAGTCAGGGAAAAGTATTTATAAAAGCCTGGAGAAAAAAGCTAATCAGCAAGTTGAATATATCCTTGAACGCATAGACAAAGAGGAACAAGAAAAACTTGTACATTCAATGGAAATCATTCAAAACATTTTGCAGCATTCTTTTTATGATAAAGAATCTCCGATTTCAATAAGAGACTATTATACTTCAGAGGATGTCAAAAACATAATTGAGAAACAGCGGTTATTTTATGCCGAATCCCATGGCTGGGATGAAACATTTTTATCCTATCTTCACGATACGTTTAAAGCGGATATTGAAAAAATATGGGTGGCAGAAAGCGGGAATCAATTTGCGGGTTGTATCGGCTTAGTGAATGACGATGAAAAAACAGGTCAGTTAAGGTGGTTCTTAGTCGATCCGTCATTTCAAAGAAAAGGTGTCGGCAGCCGTCTGATTAAGGCACTTGTTCAATATTGTAAAGAAAATGGATACGAGCGTATATTTCTTTGGACGGTAAGAGACATGTCAACAGCCCGGCCATTGTATAAAAAGAATGGATTCGAAATTACAGAAATTCATGAAGAAAAACCTTTATGGGGATCAAATTTAATAGAAGAGCGCTGGGATTTGGAATTATAAATAAAAGTGGGGGGAGATAGATGAGAGTAAAATATCACTATGCATGGATCATTGTGTTTGTCACTTTTTTTACCTTTTTAGCAGTTCAAGGCGCGCGTCTTTCATTTGGAGCTTTTGTTGAACCATGGGAAAAAGATTTTTCTATGAATAGAGGAACAATCTCACTTATTTCCACTCTGAGTTTTATCATATATGGCATATCTCAGCCCATAATAGGGAGGCTGGTTGATAAATTAGGTCCCCGAATGATTTTGTCAGTCAGCACTTTCGTAGTCGGGATTAGCTTTATATTGACTTCTTTTGTAAATCATCCATGGCAATTATTTATCCTTTACGGAATTGTTATCTCAGTCGGTGTCGGAGGGGCATCCAATGTAGCCGCAACAGTTGTTGTTACAAATTGGTTTAATGAAAAACGCGGACTTGCTTTTGGAATTATGGAGGCAGGGTTTGGCGCTGGTCAGATGCTTCTTGTTCCCGGCTCTCTTATTTTGATTCAATGGTTTAACTGGAAGTTAACTGTAGTGATTTTGGGTCTGCTTTTAATGGTTATTGTGTTTCCTGTCATACTGTTATTTTTACGGAATCATCCCGGCGAGATGGGGTTATCTCCTATGGGCGGTTTTATGAAAGCAGGAGCTGAAAGTGAACAGCATACGGCCCGCTTTTCTGTTTGGGCTGTGTTTTGCAAGAAACAATTCTGGTTTTTAATATTACCTTTTGCTATATGCGGTTTTACAACTACAGGGCTGATGGATACTCACCTTATCCCTTTTTCTCATGACCATGGATTTTCAACAAGTGTAACCAGTGCCGCAGTTAGTGTATTGGCGGGATTTAATATATTGGGGATAATCATTTCAGGAATTGCGGCAGACCGTTGGAGCAGTAAAAAGATGCTTATTCTTTTATATGCCATACGCGCATTATCAATTTGTATCCTGTTATATAGTCATCATCCGGTCATATTACTTATTTTTGCCACCCTGTTTGGACTAGTTGATTTTGCAACTGTAGCCCCTACTCAAATGTTAGCCACGCAATATTTTAAACAATATTCAGTTGGTTTTATTTTAGGCTGGTTATTCCTGAGCCATCAGATAGGATCAGCGCTGGGAGCTTATGTACCGGGTTTTCTCTATAGTGAAATGGGTAACTATGATCTTTCTTTTTATTTCTCAATTATTATTTTGTTGGGAGCGGCAATATTTACTTTCTTACTGCCTGAAACGGTGAAAATAAAAAAAGAGCAAAAACCGACCGATTCAGCTTCAAATGAAACAGTATCCCAGCGTGTGAATACCCCGTGAAGGTCCAAATCCTCTCAGCCGCATTAAAAATACCAAGGGTTTGAGTCCCTTGGTATTTTTTGTTCATTGTATGATGATGTAAACTTCTTGCTTATTTAGCGCTGTCGTTCCAGTTTTTCTCTATAAATGTATTCGCAGGCTGTAAGTTGGTTTTGTTCGCAATTTCAATGACAGCGGGAACCACGGAAGGGTCTGTTTTGGAGAAGTTAGGAATCCGCGGATCTAACCGGAAAAAGCGATCTCCCAGCAGATTCGCGCTGACCATGGATTCATAGTAGCCATTTCCGCCGGAGATCATCTGAAGAAATGGCAGTAAAGGTTCATTAGGCGACCTGTCCAAAAGGACTCCCCAATTTGGAGGAAGGTTCTTCAGATTTTCGGGACGTATGTTATCCGCACTTACCATTCCCCATCCCCTCGTATCTCTTCTTAACCGAGTCGGGGCTTCACCTGTCCCGATGGATAGCGCCGCAATTTGATCCAATGGCACGTTGGCTTTACCAACCGCAAACGCGATACTGGCCGTACTGGGGTTCGTTGCCACTACATATCCGTCCACGTAGTTTTGATAGGCGCGCTGTGTCGCGGGAGCACCGCTGCTCCGCAGTATGACATCACTCACTTTCTCATTTAAATAGGGAGAGCCGGGAAAGTTGTGAAATAATACGGGCGTCCAACGATCCAGTGCCGGGGAGTATAATTTGAATGAAGGGACAACAATTCGTTTTCTTACATCTTTAAGACGAAGGCCTGGCGGGAAAAAGTTTCGTACCGCTTTAATAAAACCGGAATATGGTAATTGCTGATTGAAAACAGGTCCGCCCGGCCGGGAAGTGCTGAATGTGGGCAGGATTTCATCCTCAAAATACTGAAGTGTTTCCCTCGGAGATCTTCCGCTTGCTAGTGCCAGGGCAGTAAATGAACCGATTGAATTTCCCGCAAATACATGGGTTCGGCTTATTAATGCCGGATTTTCTTCAGCCAGTCTGTTCAATAGTTGTAAACTTAAAGCACCTAATGTACCGCCCCCGTCAAAGGTCATGATCCGATATTTTGCCAAAGCTGATTTCTCCTTTCTGATGAAAACTATCATTCAGTATATGTTCAGCCAGAGTCTATTGTATGGATGAATGAATATCTTCTTATCTTAAAAATGGTTTGATTATCAATCCAGCGAGTCGGGAAAGGATATGTTTTTTATTTGAAGAGGTTTTTTCCGTGAAGAAGGAGAATTATTATTTAAAAATAAAAGGGGGAAAATACTTGAATACAATTGACCTTATTGTTTTACATTTTGAAGAGGTAAGACGGCGAAGCATCAAGTTATGGACAGCTGTACCTGAGGAAAAAATGGACTGGCGCCCGGATTCCGAAGCAATGTCGTGCAAGGAAATGATAAGACATGTATTAGAAGCGGAATTTCTTTATCATCACATTTTACTAAAACAAATGAATGAGTCTTCAGAGGAATCCGAAAACCCGTATGAATCAAAAACGTTTACCACAGTAACCGAAGAATTAGAATTCGCAAAACCGTATCGGGCCGAGTTTTTGTCATTCATCAAATCGTTAAACGAAACAGATTTAACAAATATAAAGATTGACAGGTCTGATGTTGGATATATTCGCGAACTGGGAGACATGTTATTAAGAATCGCTTACCATGAGTCTGTACATACGGGTCAGCTTTTAGACTACCTCAGAACTGCTGAGGTTGACAGGCCTTTAATTTGGGACTAGTAAAATGATTGAGTTTTACACGGGAAGGGGAAAGAATGGAATATAAACCGATTAATTTCCAAGAGAAATTAGCTGCGTTCCAAGATCAATGGTCTCCAAAAGTAATCGCTGAAATGAATGATTATCAATTTAAACTTGTTAAAGTACAAGGGGATTTTGTTTGGCATAAGCATGACGAAACAGATGAAGTCTTTATTGTTATTAAGGGACATTTAATCATTGAATTTCGTGATGGAGAAGTAAAATTAAATGAAGGTGAAATGTTTGTCATTCCGAAAAATGTTGAACATAAACCTTATGCAGAATCAGAGTGTAACATTTTGCTTGTAGAACCTAAAGGTGTTGTGAATACCGGGCAGGAAATAACTGATCAAACAGCTGAAAATGATGTCTGGGTCTAGCCTGTAACAAAAAACGATCAAAACTCCGAAAGACCGAATGACATTAGAGACAATGATCAGGAAAACCAATTAAGAATGATTTAAGGTTAAATATTGAAAAATTTTGTTGATATTATAATACATTGTTTGGAAATGTAATCATTTTATAAGGAGTTTTCTAATTGCGTTGGAGTAAATGGTTCAATATTTTTTGCATAGCAGCATTGGGATCAATATATGGCTATAAATTGTTTACTAACCAAGAAGTCAGTACGGCTCGTGTAATCATAGCTGCTGCAATTATCTTGTGGAACATTGTCGGACTTTTTAGCAAAGAACCAGTAAAACAAACACAGCAAGCAAACTAAAAGCCAAAAAATACTTTCCAATCGTTCAATAAAAAGTTGGTACAGAAGGATGCTGCAGCGTGCAGCATCCTTTTTATCATTCCTGGAAAGCGCAATGAAAATAAACGTCCATAACAAGTGATATGATTATAATGTTTAAGACCCAGTGGAGGAATACCCGTGAAGCACAAGTCCTCCCGGCCGCATCTCAATAATACCAAGGGTTTAACGGCCTTTGGTATTATTTTTTGTGTAGAAAATACGGCTATGGAAGTCTTGCTCACTATAACTCATCAGTTACTTAAAATAAGCGGTCGGCAGTTTCCGTCGGTTTATTAGGAAAAAGATGTTCTTAAGTATTCATTGTAAAGAAACGGAACTATGTCCTAAGCGTTTCTCATCACATTCCATAACGTGTTGTTGGATTGGAACATTTAACAACAAGCTGTATCCGTTTTGGATCAGAAAGCGTTAATGTTTTCTCTTCCTCGTCGAAGACGGCTTTTGGGCATCACCAAAAGACTTTCACCATTTGAGGAACAATAGCGTAAACATAAACAAGTTTCATACATAGCAACTTGAGAAACGACTAACCTTGACATTCAGTTATGTTTATATTTAATTAACTCTTTGTGAGAGATAATTGTTATCAATCTGTATCATGTCACGAGATTCATAAATCATTAAAGGCTCCTTATCTCTAAGAGCGGATTGATTCATTGCATGTGCAACCACACTTGGTTTTATGCCCATTTTAGCTTGAATGGATAGAGGAAAAGCCCATGAAGTATATTTAACTAATTTTACAGCAATAAGTTCACCTAATCTGAATTCTTCTCGATCAGCGATTAATAATGAAGGTCTAAATACGGAAAGCTTAGGTAGGTTTAAAGATAAGAGTTTGTCCTCCAGTTCGCCCTTTATTCGAGTGTAAAACATGTTCGATTTAGGATTTGCCCCCATAGCACTCACCAATAAAAAATGACTTAAGCCATTCTTTTTTGCCAGTGTCGCTATCTGGTATGGATATTCGACATCAACTTTATACATCTGGTCCTTTGATTTCGCTTTTTTTATTGTTGTACCCAAACAACAAAATACATCTGTTACCTCTTCGGCTGGATACTCATCTTCTAAATGATCAAAATTAATTTTAAGTACTTTGAGTTTTTCATGCTCTATCTCAAGTGGTTTTCTAGCCAATACAATAATTTCACTATATGACTCGTTTTTCAGGAGGATTTCGATTAGTTTAGTACCAACTAAACCAGTTGCTCCAACGACTAAAGCTTTTTTGTCACTCAATATGATCACTTCCAATTCGGTTTAAGTCTTCAAAACTAATCGCTTTCGTGTTCGCCTTTCTCACTCCTCTTAACGACAGTCAGCTCGGCTTATGCTCTCCAAACGGCTTTGCTATTGTCTTCTCATATCTGCTTCAGATGTAAAACAAATCCAATTTATTCTTTGAGTATTATATTCTCGTTCTCCTAGGCTTTATTGTATCCATTTTTTATTTTATTACAAACTGGTTTGATTCTAATAGCCATTAGAAGCCGTGCTTTTCTATTTTTATTTCTAAACCCTTACAGTTCTGTAACTTCAGATGGCGCGTATTATCAAAAAACTGACGCCTTTAGCTATATAGTTATTCATGATAGGAATGTATGATTACACTATAAATTCAATGGGGGGAAGATAGATATGAATAAAAAAGTTATTTTGATTACTGGAGCAAGCAGCGGAATTGGCTATCATACAGCGGAAGTGTTGGCAAAACAAGGACATAAAGTATACGGAGCTGCTAGACGGGCAGAAAAAATCCAGCCATTATCTGCGGTGGGTGTAGTTGCAGTAAAATTAGACGTAACAAATGAAGAATCTATGCAAAAAGCCATTCAAACAATCATCAAAGCTGAAGGTAAAATCGATGTATTAATCAACAATGCCGGTTATGGCTCTTATGGTGCTGTAGAGGATGTTAAGATCGAAGAAGCAAAAAACCAATTTGAGGTAAATCTCTTTGGTCTTGCCCGGCTGACACAGATTGTTTTACCGCATATGCGACAACAACAATCAGGTCGAATCATCAATACTTCTTCAATGGGTGGACGTCTGACAAGTTTCATGGGCGCATGGTATCATGCGACGAAATATGCGCTGGAAGGATTCAGTGATGCTTTACGAATGGAAGTTAAACAATTTGGCATTGATGTTGTGTTGATTGAACCAGGCGGAATAAAAACAGACTGGGGATTTATCGCCGCTGATCACTTAGAAGAATCAGCAAATGGGGGAGCCTATGAAGCAGCCGCAAAGAAAGCTGCTGCGGGTATGAGAAAACAATACTCATCTAATATGCTTTCAAATCCGTCGGTCATTTCAAATGCTATTTCAAAAGCGATAAATAAGAGAAGACCTAAAACTCGCTATTTAGTAGGTTTTGGTGCAAAACCATTAGTGTTCATGCACACTATTTTGCCGGACAGAGTATTTGATTTTATTATGAAGAATGCCAGCTGACTGACTTGGGATGGCACCATTATTAATGACCGAAATCCGTATTTTTCAAAGTGAAAAAATAGATCAGTGAAAGTAAAGCAATCAACAAAATCATTAGAATTGGAGCAAATAGATTTGAATAACGTAAAAAGAATAAATTTCTTTAAACGTGATGGATTGACTTTTAATGTTATTGATAAAGGCCCAATAGATGGAGAAGTTGCAGTCCTTTTACATGGCTTTCCACAAAGGGCTTCATCTTGGTCAAACGTAATGAAAGAATTAAACAAAGCTGGATATCGTACAATTGCTCCGGATCAACGAGGATATTCCCCAGAGGCCAGACCAAAAGGACGTTATGCTTATAGAGTGTCAGAATTAGCAATGGATGTTGTTGAACTAATCAAACAGCTTATTACAGGACCCGTTCATTTAGTAGGTCATGATTGGGGTTCTTTCGTTGGGTGGACTGTTGCTGGTAAATATCCCAAGTTTATTAAGACGTGGACTTCTGTATCTTTACCGCATCCTAAAGCATTTGTTCGTTCCCTGTTTTTAAGTAAACAGTCTTTCCATTCTTGGTATATGCTTTTTTTCAGTTACCTCTTATACCTGAATTCCTATTAACCAACATGCGCTCTTTGAGAAATACAATGCTTAAAAATGGGGGGATGGATGACGAACTTGTAAATAGGTATGAACAAGAAATGATTAAAGAGAGAGCGTTAAAAGGGGGGATAAATTGGTACAGAGCAATGCCTTTCTTCGGAAAAGCACTTAACATAAATGTTCCAACCACTCATATATGGGGAGACAAAGATGTTTCATTAGAAAGAAAGGGTGCGGAATTGGCAGGGAACTATGTAAACAGCTCATATAATTTTGAAATCATTGAAGACGGAACTCATTGGCTTCCTGACCAATCCCCTAAACAGCTTGCTAAGTTATTAATTAAATCGTTTGAAAGGTAATAAATGAGTTGTTGCTATACTATTGGTGATTATTAATAACTACAGCATTAAAAGAACTACCCATAGCAGCCGATAAAGGCAGATGCTGCGGATATAAGAAATCAATGCTCTTCTAGTATGCTATAAAACTGCCGGTCATTTCAATTGCTGTTTCACAAGAGAAAACTAAAAATTCATTATTCAGTTGGCCCTTGTATAAAACTAACAGTGTTTATGTACACTGTTTTATCAGTTAGAGCCTTAAATTTATGATGAAGAACGTAAGCTAATCAATTTAGAAAGAAGTTTTTAAAATGAAGTTAACAATTACTACTCAATTTCAAGAATTTATTTTGAGCTTAGGACTTTCTATGGAGGATTTATTGCGCCGTGCGGGGATTCCAAACTTACTTTGGAAAGAGGAACTTGTCGTTACTGATCAAGAATACTATCGTTTATTACATGAATTTGATCTTTTAGTAACGGACGAGCAACTTTTAGCTTTTAGCGAAGTTAAAAACATTAACATGTTTATGCCGCCTATTTTTGCAGCGCTGTCTGCCCAAAATGGTATAGAAGCACTGCACCGGTTTGCCACCTACAAGCAGCTGATTGGTCCTGTTTCAATTCGTGTACAAGCGCTCGAAGAGGTGGTTAGTGTTCACTTTTCGTTTATTTATCCTGAGCAGAAACTTCCGCGCTTTGCGCTATTAAATGAACAGCTGCTCTTGATTAGTCTGTTAAGGACAGGAAGCGGTGCGGACATTAACCCGCTCACGATCAGCGGCCCATTTGAATATGGCGGACAGATTGAAGGGTATGTAGGAGGGAGCTGTGCCAGAAGTAGGGGAAGAGAATCAGCTGGTGTTTAAAGTGGAAGATTTAAATCGGCCATTTTTAACCCAAAATAATAGCATGTGGCAATATTTAGAGCCGGCACTAAAAAATAAACTCGCAGAGCTCTCAGCTCAAAGGTCATTTTCAAGTACTGTTCAGACAGCCTTATTTCAAGCAATACCTAGCGGTAACTTCTCATTAGAAGAGATTGCACATTCATTAGGAGTCAGTCCTAGAACGCTTCAGCGCAATTTAAGTGCTGAGGGTACTGCCTTTAATCAACAATTACAAGCAACACAAAAAATGCTTGCGCTGAATTATGTGCAAAATGATAGCTTAAACATGAATGAGATCACGTATCTTGTAGGATACGCAGACCCTAGTTCATTTTCCAGAGCTTTTAAAAAATGGACAGGCAAGACAATCTCTCATTATAAAAAGGAGAACACTGAGAAGAGAGAGGGATAATGATGGAACAGCATTTTAAAGCGGTCGGAATTTTTGCTGATGATATACCGGCCGATGGCAATCAGGATCGCTTAGGCTTAACACCGGATTATGGGAAAGAAACGAAGTAAGAGGAGTAGACTATGATGTGTTTACTCCTCTTTTTCTGTCTATGAACCTTTTGTTGTAATTGATGTAAATTTGCGCTGACTGCTCTGGTGTTTCTTTTCTCTCCGTATCGATCCACTGTTCAAGTATGTCAAATTCCGCAGAATCGAATTCATAATAATACTTCAAAATCCTTCATTAAGTCAGCTTTGAATTTCTAAAATACCGCAGGGGCGTATTCCTCTAAATGTTTCACATTCTTTTTCAGCCTCTAATATTCAAATCGTACTATTCAGCAGCAAGTAATTTGTAACGCTTTTCTTCCGTCGAATTCTTTATAAGATATTTTAGCTAAGGATTATAGAATGTTGATTACTTGCAAATCATTAAAAAACAGCTGTCTTTTTTTTAGACAACTGTCCCTTGACCTTCACCTCATTATAAAGATATAAGGAAAACTTTGTGAATCGGCGTATGACAGTTAATCAGCTCTTCAAATGAGGGTTATTTAATGCAATATCAGAGTAAATTTGAGCTAATTGCTTTGGGGTTTCCTGGGTGCCGCTGGCAATCCATTTTTCAAGCATGTGCCAAATGCCTGCGGAATGGAAGTCATTATAATACTTTAAAAACGTATCATCAAAATCTTTCATTACATGAGCTTTAAATTTTTCAAATACAGTAGGTGCATATATTCTCAAGTGCTTGAGAATCATAATAAAAAGATTATTTTTATAAATAAGCTTTAAAAAATCGACATGTTCATACCAAAACTCGAAGTAGGCATAAGACATGGAGTAAGGCGTGAGTGATTCTAAAGATTCAAATGCTTTTTCAGTCTCCTTCATTAACCCTGAAATATATTCGTAAAGCACATCTTCTTTAGAGTCAAAATTACGATAAAAAGTTTTTCGTACCAGTCCGGCTCTATCTGAAATTTCCTTAATCGAAATCTTATCATAAGGCTTTTCTTCCATTAGTTTTAACAATGCTTCAATAATCCATTTCCTTGAACGGATAGAAATAGGATTATTACTTTTTTCGTTATTCATTCATCATGATCTCCTTATCAAAACAAATGTCTCATATTCTCAAATATGTATCACTTGTTCTCAATATATTGACTTGAACTTCTCCTATTCATTATAATTCACCTTAACGAGTGATACAAGTGTGTATCTTGATACATGTGTTACATTTTATCGGTCGAACAAATCTCTTCCTGGAGGAATGGACGGTATGACTCAGAATAAAAAAGGCGTGGTCTTAATTACGGGGGCATCCGCAGGGATGGGGAAGGCGACTGCGGAGCTCTTGCTAGAACGAGGGTATATTGTTTATGGAGCGGCAAGACGTGTAGACAAGATGAAAGACTTAGAAGTAAAAGGTGCAGAGATTTTAGCTATGGATGTGACAGACGAACAGTCTATGATCGATGGTGTAAACCGAATCATTCAGGAACAAGGAAGAATCGATGTGTTATTTAATAATGCAGGCTATGGCTCTTATGGGGCTGTAGAAGATGTTCCGCTAGATGAAGCGAAAAGACAGTTTGAAGTAAACCTTTTCGGACTAAGCCGTTTAACCCAATTAGTATTACCCCATATGAGAGAGCAAAGATCAGGTAAGATCATTAATAACTCCTCAATGGGCGGAAAAGTTTATACTCCATTAGGTGCATGGTATCATGCGACAAAGCATGCATTGGAAGGCTACTCTGATTGTCTTCGTTTTGAAGTTGCTCAATTTGGGATAGATGTAGTGATTATTGAGCCAGGATCAATTGAGAGTGAATGGAACGATATTACTTTAGAGAACGTTCAAAAAACTTCTGGTCATACAGCATATGCAAAGATGACAAAAGCCTTCGTAGATATGTCAAAAAGGTCACCAAAATCGACTTCTCCAAAAGTCATCGCAGAAATTGTCTTACGAGCGATTGAATCAAAAAAGCCAAGGACTCGATATGTAGCCGGACAGTTTGCAAAACCTCTGATCACACTGAGAAAACTAGTATCTGACCGCATGTTTGATGGCATTCTTTATAGAATGTTTAAGCTGAAGTAAAAGATACTTTTGAATTTGATGAAATGGTTCTTTATTAAGATAGACAAGAACTAAAAAACATAGAATCGCACAACCTGCGGGTATTAATCAAAGGAGTGTTAACATTGAAAAAAGAAATGAAAGGTCAACAATTTTTACCGATAAACGACATTAAAGGAGGAGCGGACAAAGTTGATGCATATAATCCCTTTTCTTGGTATGAAAAGATGAGAAAAGAGTCTCCTGTTTACTATGATCAAAATACAGGAATATGGAGTGTCTTTCTTTACGAGGATATAAAAAGAGTGCTCAGTGAAAAAGAAACCTTTTCAAGTCACTTTTCAACAAATAAAGGTTCCATCGGCAAAACATTGATTAATCAAGATCCGCCTAAACATACTCAAATAAGATCGATTGTTAACCGAAGCTTTACCCCGCGCGTAATGAAGGAGTGGGAGCCGCGCATTCAAGCGATTACGGATGAACTCATCCAGCGTATGGATGGAAAAGAAAAAATCGATATTTATAAAGACTTTGCCCATCCTCTTCCGATTATAGTGATTTCTGAGTTGTTAGGCGTACCTTCTGAATATATGGATCAATTTAAACAATGGTCTGATGTCTTAGTCAGTTCACCAAAAAGCAGTAAAGAGGAAGACATGAAAGAATTTTTAACTGCCCGAGAAACAGCAGAAAGAGAATTAGAAGAATTCTTTCAAACGATTATCGCGGAAAAACGAAAAAATTTAAGCAACGATCTTATTTCAATCCTTATACGGGCAGAAGAAGAAACTCTTAAAATATCGGAGAAAGAATTGATTCCTTTCTGTAACCTTTTATTAGTAGCCGGAAACGAGACGACAACTAATCTCCTAACAAATGCTGTTTTTAGTATATTGGAAAATGAAGGAGTTTACGATGAACTAAGAAATGATTTGTCTCTTATTCCTTCGATGGTTGAAGAATCTTTACGCTATCGTTCACCTGCACAGGTTCTCAGACGTAAGGTGATACGGGATACAGAGATAGGCGGTCAACAGTTGCGAAAAGGTGAAACGGTTATTGTATGGATTGGCTCAGCGAATCGTGATGAAAATAAGTTTAAAGATGCATCGACGTTTGATATTCATCGTAAACCAAATCCTCATATCGCTTTTGGGCACGGAATTCACTTTTGTTTAGGAGCGCCTTTAGCACGTATGGAAGCAAATATTGCGATGACGGCATTAATTAAAAAATATTCTTCTATCTCTCTTCCAGAAGGGTTTACTCTGGATCCAATCGAGAGCAGTGCCGTATATGGACTAAGAAGTTTTCCTGTACTTGTAAAACAATAATCCATCAACATGCAGGACGCAGAAATCCAATAGAGGGCAGGATATACAAAAGGAGACGGAGGTGAGCCGAAGTTGGCTAAGTACACGATTGTAGATAAAGAAACTTGCATTGCATGCGGAGCTTGCGGAGCCGCAGCACCGGATATTTATGATTATGATGAGGAAGGGCTTTCCTTTGTTATTCCGGATCATAATCAAGGGACAGCCGAGGTGCCGGATGTACTGGAGGACGATCTGATGGAAGCCTTCGAAGGCTGCCCAACAGAAGCGATTAAAGTGGCAGATGAACCATTCGATGGAGATCCTCTTAAATTTGAGTAAAGCCTTCATAAGTACAGGGATGAAAACCTAAGAAAAGCTATAGTAAGTGAACCATCAACGCACCCATTGAAAGTGTTAAACTTAGAGTTGAGGTTTATACAATCTACTATATATCGAATAAAGGAAGATGAAAGATGCCAGAGTATTCAAGAAACAACCCCTTTCCAGCAAAGGTGCTCAAAAATATTAATTTAAACCATGAGGGCTCTAATAAAGAAACAAGACATATTGAATTATCCTTAGAAGGTTCAGGGTTTTCTTACGTTCCAGGTGATGCTCTGGGTATCGTACCAGAAAATGATCCAGAATTAGTAGCTGAACTTCTGGCAGAAATGCAGTGGGACGGAGAACAGGTTATAACGATTAATAAGAAAGGCGATACGCTTCCGCTGAAGGAAGCCTTAACAACCTATTTCGAAATTACGTTACTAACGAAGAAAATTTTACAACAAGCAGCAGAATTCACAGAAAGTGAAGAGCTAAAAGTACTTGTGACTTCTGAAGATGCAAGTCAAATAAAGGAATATATGTATGGACGCGATTTACTGGATTTGTTACGTGAATTTGGTCCGTGGAAAGCTTCTGCTCAAGACATCACAGCTCTTTTAAGAAAAACCCCGCCGCGTCTTTACTCGATTGCCAGCAGTTTAGCTGCACATCCGAATGAAGTACATGTAACAATAGGCGTTGTACGTTATAACTCTTACGATAGGGATCGAAAAGGAGTTTGTTCGGTTCAATGTGCAGAACGTGCAGCAGAAGGGGATACGCTTCCCATCTTCATCCAACCCAATAAGCACTTCCATCTGCCGGAATCGGAAGAAACAGATATTATTATGGTTGGTCCAGGAACAGGGATTGCGCCATTCCGTTCCTTTATTGAGGAACGTGCAGTAAATAAAGTAAGCGGGAAAACATGGTTATTCTTTGGAGATCAGTATTCAGCAACCGATTTCCTTTATCAAGACGAGTTAGAGAAGTATCAAGAAGAGGGCGTACTTACAAAGGTAGATAAAGCGTTCTCTCGTGATACAGAACAAAAAGTATATGTACAACATAAAATGCTCGAAAACAGCAAGGAAGTGTATCAATGGTTACAAGACGGAGCTTATTTCTACATTTGCGGAGATAAGGAGTATATGGCAAAAGACGTTCATGAAACATTGATATCCATTATTGAAGAAGAAGGAAACATGAGCCGTGAGGAAGCTGAAGAACAGCTGGCAGCCATGAAAAAAGAAAAACGTTATCAACGTGATGTATATTAATAGTGATTAGTTAGAGAGAGCAGCTCCATTTCACAATGTGATGGAGTTGTCTTTTTTTATGAAGTTTTCACTCCATAATAATCTTCCATACTTTGTAAACGAAATGGCCGGTTTCAAAATTGCAGAAGATCAAGCTAGGGACTAAAAGGAAGAACAGAACTTTCCTTTTTTACTCGGACAGTTTGAAAACTAATTTATCGTTAAGTCCCGGCCGCATTAAGAAGACCAAGGGTTTTAGTCCCTTGGTCTTTTTTGTGTCCGTTACTCTTACGTCTAGTAGAACTTGCAGTCTTTGATGGGAGCAGTAATCTTGTATTCACTTTTAATGATAGAAAGTGCCTTAAAAACATGTTTTTCTTTTCTTATACGGTCAATATCAGTCAAGCATCCAGAATCTGTTGCAATGATAAATGAAAATTGCCCTAAAAATGTGCCGGTTCATCAAAATACCAGTCCAAGCTGCAGTTCTTTCTTTACATAGTATGTAGAGATTAAAAAATGAGAGAAGGAGTGGCGGTAATGTATTATAACGAAGGTGAAGATCAACAGTACGTTCCGAAGAAAAAGCCATACAATGAAGCCTGTGACCTTGGTCATGATTTTGATATGGCGGACGACGCAGCAAGAGCGGAAGCGGCAAGAGAAGCAGAAGCGAGAGCCAGAGCGGAAGAAGCCATAGCAAGGGCGGAAGAAGCAAGAGCCAGAGCGGCAGAAGCAGCAAAAGCAGCAGCAGAAGCAAAGGTAGAAGCGGCAAAATTAGCAGCCAAAGCGAAATGTAAAAAACGTCATAAGAAAGAGAAAAAACATGATTGCAAACGTAAGCACAAGAAGAAAAAATAAGAGCTTTTCATCATGTAAAAGATAAATTTCAATGTGTATTGATTTTATCCGTACAGGGGTGCAAAAACGATAAAGAAAAAGATTCTTGTCGGGGGATCAAACAGAAAGATTGCTCAGCCGGTGTCTCAGCAGAACTACGCATGGCAGGGCAAACATAATGTTCTATGGACTTCCATAGTCAGGTCGGGATATCATGCCGATAAATGTAAATGCCTATCATGATAAAAAGGCAGGAGAGACAAGGGTTTCGGCAGGTTGCCGCTCTTGTCTTTTTTTGTTTTTTCTCATCTTCGCGTATATGTATCTATTTTTAAGTTTGCAGAACACCTGTCTAAGAATTTGTCCAATTCCTGCATATACTGGTATCGGAATCAAATGCTTATTGGGAGTGAAATAGATGGGATCAGCACAGTTAACGGGACGTGTCATCTTCAAAGGGGACCCCGGCTATACACAGGCGGTTAAGAATTGGAACCCTTATGTTGATGTCTGTCCGCTTGTCTTTGTTTTTGCACAAAATTCATACGATGTAAGTAATGCTATTAAATGGGCTCGTGAGAAGAATGTGCCTTTGCGTGTCAGAAGCGGCCGCCATGCTCTGGATAAAAATCTTTCCACGGTAAGTGATGGGATTGTTATTGATGTGAGTGACATGAATAAAGTTTTCTTAGATGAAAAAAACGCGGTAGCAACCGTTCAAACCGGCATTCACGTCGGCCCGCTTGTAAAAGGTTTAGCTCGGGAAGGTTTTATGGCCCCGTTCGGAGACAGTCCAACCGTCGGAATCGGAGGAATCACGATGGGAGGCGGATTTGGAGTGCTTTCACGATCGATCGGCCTGATAAGTGATAACCTTCTCGCACTGAAAATGGTAGATGCCAAAGGCAGGATCATTCAAGCAAATCATTCCCGCAATGAAGATTTACTGTGGGCTTCCAGAGGCGGCGGGGGAGGCAATTTCGGATATAACACCCAATATACATTCAAAGTTCACCGTGCCCCTAAAACCGCAACCGTCTTTAATATCATTTGGCCGTGGGAACAGTTAGAAACGGTATTTAAAGCGTGGCAAAAATGGGCGCCGTTTACAGACGAACGATTAGGATGCTACCTTGAGATTTACAGCAAAGTAAATGGTTTGTGCCATGCGGAAGGGTTGTTCCTCGGTTCAAAACCGGAGCTGATTCAATTATTAAAACCTTTATTAAATGCCGGAACGCCGGCACAAACAGTAATCAAAACACTATACTATCCGGATTGTATAGATTTTTTAGATCCTGACGAACCGATTCCCGGCAGGTCTGATCAGAGTGTTAAATTCTCATCGGCGTGGGCGCTCAATCTTTGGCCGGAAGAACCTATTGCAGTAATGAGACAATTTTTAGAAAAAGCGACTGGGACAGAAACCAATTTCTTTTTTATCAATTGGGGCGGCGCGATAAGCAGAGTTCCAAGCAGTGAAACAGCCTTCTATTGGCGCCGTCCATTATTTTATACGGAATGGACGGCCAGTTGGGAAAATAAATCACAAGAAGCTTCGAATCTTGCATCAGTTGAAAGAGTGCGTCAGCTGATGAAACCATATGTAACAGGTTCATATGTGAATGTTCCGGATCAAAATATCGAGAACTTCGGAAAAGCATATTATGGCTCAAACTTTGCAAGGCTTCAAAGAATAAAGGCGAAATATGATCCCGAAAATGTCTTCCGTTTTCCGCAAAGCATCCCGCCATCGTATAAATAGGTTGATCGTTGTGGGAAACAAAATAAAAAACACACCAGAACATTCAGGTGTGTTTTTATTGTTGCTGTAAAATTTGGTTATTCACTTGCATCCCAGTGCGAATTCCAAACGATTTCCCACAAGTGCCCGTCGGGGTCTTGGAAGTGAACGGCGTATCCGCCACAAAAAGTATCATGAGCGGGATCAGTTATCGTAACGTTTGATTCATGTGCGGTGTTTTTGGGTCCCAAAGGGCAAGTTTCCGTCCCGTTTGCAAGTCGTTCAAATCTGTACCGGCTGTTCCTTCTGTAGGCAGACCCAAGCCATCCCGATAGAAGTGCAGCGATTTTTCTAAATTGTCTGCGCCTAAAGTAATTGCTGTAATCCGCGGCTTCATAGCAATGCAACCTCCCAAGCTAAGCTAATGATAAGAAACATTTTCATTGAAAATATTTTGACATTTCAGTAAAGAACCTATATATTCATATATGAGCACATAATCATATAATGTTATTTTTGTGTCCGTGTTAGAATGCTTCATAGCAGAAAAGAAATAATAAATACAGTGTATTAGATAAGGAGGAGATTTTTATGGGTCACAATCACAATCACGCTGGCGGATCCAATAAGAAGGTTTTATTGATCTCTTTTATCATGATTACAGGTTATATGATAATAGAAGCGATAGGCGGATTTTTAACCAATAGTTTAGCGCTTTTGTCAGATGCAGGCCATATGCTGAGTGATTCAATCTCATTAATGGTGGCTCTGATTGCTTTTAAATTGGCCGAAAAAAAGGCAAGTCATCATAAGACATTCGGCTACAAACGATTTGAGATTCTTGCAGCTGTGATCAACGGTGTTGCATTAATATTGATTTCCCTTTATATCATTTATGAAGCAATCAAACGTTTCTCTCATCCGCCGGAGGTAGCAACAACCGGCATGCTGACGATTAGTATCATCGGGTTAGCTGTGAATATATTGGTCGCTTGGATTATGCTGAACGGCGGAGATACAAAGAATAACCTGAACATTAGAGGAGCTTACTTACATGTGATAAGTGACATGCTCGGATCTGTAGGTGCCATACTGGCTGCGATCCTTATCATCTTCTTCGGGTGGAGCTGGGCAGATCCAGCGGCCAGTGTCATTGTGGCTATTCTTGTTCTGAAAAGCGGTTACCATGTGACGAAAGACTCCATTCACGTATTAATGGAAGGAACTCCGGAAAATATCAATGTCACTGACATCATTCATACAATTGAAGAGACAGAAGGAATTCAAAGTATTCATGATTTGCACATATGGTCTATCACAAGCGGATTGAATGCTCTTTCCTGCCACGCTGTTGTTAACGATCAGCTGACCATTTCTGAAAGTGAAAGTATTTTACGCAAAATTGAACATGAACTTGGAGATAAAGGCATTACACATGTAACCATTCAAATGGAAACAGCTGCGCATAATCACGACAATACGATTCTTTGTCAGGCCCAAACTGAGAATCCGCGTGACCATCATCATCATTAAAGGAGGAGATAGGGACTCACTTTGTCTGCTGACAATTAAGATAAAACCGGAGGGGGGATTCATATGTACGACACGATAGTAATCGGAGCCGGTCAGGCAGGAATCTCAGTAGGATATTATCTAAAGAAGTCGGAACAAAAGTTTATCATTTTGGATAAAAGTCATGAAGTGGGGGAAAGCTGGAAAAACCGGTATGACTCATTGGTTTTATTTACTTCTCGAATGTACAGCTCTTTGCCGGGAATGCATCTTGAAGGAGACAAGCATGGACTCCCTTCAAAAAATGAAATTGCTGCTTATCTGAAAAAATATGTTGAAAGATTTGAAATCCCGATCCAATTACGGACAGAAGTAATAAGTGTCCAAAAATTAAACAACTATTTCTTAATAAAAACAAACCGGGAAGAATATCAAACGAAGAATCTTGTGATGGCCGCAGGTCCTTTTCATACCCCTAACATCCCATCAATATCAAAGGATGTAGCCGGTCATATTCATCAATTACATTCTTCACAATATAAACATTCAAAACAACTGGCGCCTGGGAATGTACTAGTAGTCGGCGGCGGGAATAGCGGGGCTCAGATAGCTGTTGAATTATCCAAAGAAAGAGTTACATATTTGGCTTGCAGTAATAAACCGGTTTATTTCCCTTTATGGATTGGAAAAAGAAGCATTTTTTGGTGGTTTGATAAATTAGGAGTTTTACATGCAAGTCATACATCAATATTAGGCAAGTTCATTCAAAAGAAAGGCGACCCCATATTTGGGTATGAATTAAAACATGCAATAAGACAGAAGAAGATCATCTTAAAACAAAGAGTCATAGCCGGAAAGCAGAATGAAATCATTTTTAAAGACTCATCTTCAATAGAAGTAAACAATGTTATTTGGGCAACTGGTTTTAAGAATCCGCTTTGGTGGATGAAAATAGAAGGTGTTTTGGATAAGGAAGGCCGAATTATACATCACCGGGGTGTTTCAGCTGCGGAGGGATTGTACTTTATTGGTTTGCCTTGGCAGCATAGGCGAGGTTCAGCGCTGCTTCAAGGTGTAGGAAATGATGCTGAATACATTGTAAAACAAATGAACGGTGGATAGACTGAGGAGAGCAGTAACTTACGGGTTTACTGCTCTTTTTTGTGTTGAATACGTCCAGTTATGTGACTGTGGCTGTTTTAATCGGCTTGTGGAACAGAAAACACAATATCTCTTGGTTGTCGGACTGGTGAGTGCATACCCCGGGCAGGTTCAAGTTTCTCGGCTGCAACAGTATTACCCAAGAGTTACAGGCCTTTGGTATTTTTTATGCAAACGGGTTTTGTGGCCAAAACGATTCTGCTAACTTCAGTCTTTTAGGCTGAACAAGGGAATTCCTTAGTGTGGCACACTCTCATTACAAAACGCATAGGATAATATCACAAAAATTTAAAATTGCGGGGATGAAAAATGTATTATATACCTTTTTCGCATCAATGTTATTATTGTGTGAATGTGCCGATGTATAGCGATGGAAGATCTGTTTATTGGACTGTTCCAAATAACTATGATCCTTCATACGAAGATAGAAACCTTCTCTTGAAAGATTATGGACCAAAACCATTTGTCGTGAATATCAATAAAGCCGCAAAACAAAACAATACGTTCCGTACGGCCCTATGGACAGGAAAGCATTTTCAAATTACTTTGATGAGTCTTGGCATTGGAGAAGATATCGGTTTGGAGATCCATCCTAACGTAGATCAATTCTTACGGATTGAGCAAGGCCGAGGGCTAGTTAAAATGGGCAAGAGTAAAGATCATTTAAGTTTCCGAAGAAATGTCTATGATGATTATGCCATTGTTGTCCCTGCCGGCACGTGGCACAATGTGATTAATACGGGTAATACGCCGTTAAAACTATATTCAATTTACGCTCCTCCCAACCATCCGTTTGGTACAGTTCATGTGACAAAGGCCGATGCAGCGGCTGCGGAAGATTAGTATAGGATTCCAGAGGACTTTGCTGCTGCAAAGACTATAAAAAAATCGTATTGGGACAGCATGATCAAATATAGCGATTGAATGGCTGAAACACAAAATATTAACGTTTCAGCTTGTCATAGTGCAGTTGATGCGATGCTTTATTCCACAACTACTCAACAGCAAATGTGGTTTTTTGTCTGACCATTTTAATTGATTGGCAGTCAGTGAAAATGAATTTGTAATAAATTTATCCTTGCTCCTCCTATAAGCGGCTTTAACAGCCAGGTTTCTGTTTCTCTTCAAACCATTTGCTGATACGGCTTCACGGAAGAAAATGACACGCTTTATTATGATTCATTCATCAATTGACTTCATATTATTTCATTTGATAACATAAAATGGTTATTGTCATTAAAAAAGGATACCCGTTTTTATAAGAAGGAGTCATAACGTTGCTGAAAAGGTTTTTTCTTGTTTTTCTTACGCTGATGATGTCTATATTTGCTGTATTCGCGGCTGCTGAAGAGTCTCCCGGCGATCATGTCATTTCTTTTGACGAGCCTATGATTTTATTGATCTCACTCGGAATCATTTTATGTTTGTTCATTCCGCCATTCGTCATGTCCTTTTTTAGCAGCTTGGTTGTAAGAATCATATCCGGCGTCTATCAATGTTTTATCGTTCTCACGTTTGCGGGCCTCATTCCGATTGGATTTCTGATTCCCCATGGCTTTTTGACAATTCTTGCTGCCGTTCTGGGGACTTTGGTCAGTTCAGCGAGTGTTGCCGTGACCTTATTCGTTGGCAGGAAAAAAGAGGCCGGAAGGTTTTAAAACTAGTGGGTAAGCTGCAAGGAAGGGAAATCCCAGAGATATCCGCAGCGCTTTTTGCCGGTCATTGTTTGACTATTTATATGGAATAGCATAGAATTAAAGTAAATATTTATAAAAAGTCACTAGGGGAGCTTTAATAGCTGAGAAGAGACAATACGTCCTGACCCTTTGAACCTGATTTGGTTAATACCAGCGTAGGGAAGTGAAAAATTAGAGAGATTCTTTATCTTATCTATATTTAAGCCACTTTCCATAGAGGAAAGTGGCTTTATTTATTTTGAAAGGGTGATATGAAGTGGCGACGAAAAAAGTTTTTCTGGCAGGGCCTTTTAAAAGTTTAGTAGATGAGAAAACTGGATTGATGAGTACGTATGAGAGGGGAAAGCTGGAATCATTAATTTCCTTTTTTGAGAATGAAGGATGGCTGGTTCATAATGCTCACAAGCGGGAAGGGTGGGGGAAAGATTTCATGACACCCCTTCAATGCACTAAAATTGATTTTGATGAAATAAGCACTTGCGACCTTTTTGCAGCATTCCCCGGATCACCCGCTTCTCCCGGAACACATATAGAAATTGGATGGGCTTCTGCCTTGAAAAAAAAGATCGTGCTATTTCTAGAAAAGGACAAGGATTATGCTTTCTTAATTCAAGGGTTAAATGCAGTGGCGGATGTTGAGTACATCAGCTATAAAGATACAGATGATTTATTAGAGAACATTAAAAATATCTTTGCAGCATATAAGGCGGAATCTCAATGAGAAAGAGAACTTTTCATGAAGCATATATGGAAACGCTGTATGACATCTATCACAACCCTGAATTTTTCAATTCACCGCGCGGACAAAAAAGCAGAGAACAATTGAACTACCATCTGACTCTGGAAAATCCAATAGAACGTGTCACTTATTTATCCTCAAGAAAAACCAATATCGTGTTTAATTTTGCTGAAGTGTTATGGTATTTATCGGGGAGTAACGACTTAGATTTTATCAGTTATTACAATAAAAAAATGCCTTCATATTCAATGAATAAAAAAACATTAACAGGCACTGCGTATGGGCCTAAAATATTTGAATTCGGAAATGCAAAACTAAATCAATGGAATAGAATAAAAAATCTTTTGACACAAGAAGATATTGATTCAAAAAGGGCATTTATTCAAATATTCGATGCTTCGGAACTCTTCGTTTCAGAAAATATAGATGTTTCCTGCACAATCGGTTTGCAGTTTTTTGTGAGGGAAGGCGAATTATACATGTCTTCTGTCATGCGTGCAAATGATGCTTTTCGCGGGATGATCAGTGATCTTTTCTCATTTACCTTCATGCAGGAATTAATGGCCAGAGAACTGCGTTTAGAAGTCGGAGAATATTTTCATAATGCGGGATCAATCCATATTTATGATTCAGATCATGAATGGGCGAAAACGGTGCTTGAAGAAGCTGAAAATCACCATGATATTCCGGAATTTGAATTTCCGAAAATGCCTGAGGGAAATAACTGGCCGTCCATTGAAACAGTCTTAAAGTATGAAGAATTACTTAGGAAAGATCAAATTTCTATGACTAAAAACGATATTGAAATGCTCGATTTACCTGATTACTGGAAACAGATTCTTTTCCTTTTCAGTATATACCAGCATATTGCATATAAACGGGATATGGGTCATTCTCTATTTCAAAGTTTACTTCCTATATATCAATTTTTCGTCAGGAATAAGTGGTCTCATTATTTCTCAATTGAGCAAAAGGAGGAAATTCAATGAAAACTTCATGGAAAGAAGACAGTGTTGCTGGTAAATTCGATGCTTATAATGACGTTTTAGAACAAACGTTAGGTTTTGAGTTTGTTTTTCGTACTTTTGATAAAGCGGAGATTAAAAAGGTGCTGGATTTCGGATGCGGTCCGGGAAAGGTAGCTTATAGGCTGGCTGACAGAATAGGCTGCAATGTGATCGCAGTCGATGAATCAAGGAAGATGTTAGATATAGCAAAGGCAAAAAGACAACATCCTCATGTGGACTATCATTTAATTGAACACGATAATCTTTCCTTCTTACCAGATCACTCGGTTGATGCTGCAATGGCCTGTTATGTTTTTATTAATACGGATAGTGACCAGCGTATCAAAGGTATCATAAATGAAATTTTTCGTGTGTTAAAACCAGGAGCTTCATTTGTCATACTCGATACGAATCCTGATTCAACCGGAATTGAATTTTCAACCTTCCGCAATGGAATACCGGGGAAAGAATATTCTTACGGAGAAGAAAGAAATGAATGGCTCCATGTTCCGGGACAAGCAGATTTAATTTTAAATGATTTTCATTGGCCGAAGTCAATGTATTATAAACTATTAACTCATGCAGGTTTTGATAATGTAACTTTATCAGAACCAACGTTAAACGATATTGACCAAGAGCATGTAAAAGCCATAGAGAAAGAGTTTCAATTTAATAATTGGAAATGTGAAAAGGAATATCCGCCTTTTGTCATTTTTAAAGCAGTGAAACCTGCCTGAAGGAGGAGTGTAAGTTGACGGATATTTATAAAGCGCTTTCGATTGCTGGGACTGATCCTTCCGGAGGGGCGGGAATTCATGCGGATTTAAAAACATTTCAGGAACAAAAGGTATATGGAATGGCTGTTATTACATCAGTTGTTGCACAAAACACACTTGGTGTGAAAAGTTTTGAGGAGATGTCTCTACAGAATATATCTCAGCAAATAGACTGTGTCATGGATGATATAAAACCGGATGCTGTCAAAACCGGTATGCTTGCAAGTATAGAAATTATTGAATTGCTGGCAGAAAAGTTAAAAGACGCAAATATTCAATCGTATGTGATGGATCCGGTTATGATTGCTAAAAGCGGACATCATCTGCTCCATAAGGACGCCATTGATCATTTGAAGAAATTATTAATACCCCAAACAACTGTTATTACACCGAACATTCCGGAAGCGGAAGTAATCATCGGCAAATCAATCGAGACTGTACAGCAGATGCGTGATGCGGCGAAAGAAATAGTGGAGGTATACGGGGCGAAAAGTGCTGTCGTAAAAGGGGGGCACCTGAACGGAGAAGCCCGTGATATTTTGTACTTTGACGAGGACTTCGAGGAATTTGTTTCTCCCCGCTTTGATACAAAGCATACTCATGGAACAGGATGTACATTTTCAGCTGTGATAACTGCAGAGCTTGCAAAGCAGCACAGCATACCGGAATCAGTGGCAACTGGAAAGGAATTCATTTCAGCAGCCATTAAACATCCCTTAGGAATCGGGAAAGGACAAGGCCCTACAAATCATTTTGCGTATCGCTCAACTATTAACCAAGAGACAACCGCTTAAGGAGTGTTACGATGATTTCCAAGAATTATGATGTATTTTTATTTGATTTAGACGGAGTGATATATATAGGAGATAAAGCTTTACCAGGAGCTGTGGCCTCTTTAAAACGACTCCGTGAAGAAAAGAAAGCCATTCGCTTTTTAACGAATGATCCTTGTGTTACAAGAGAAACGATTGTGAAACGCCTTCATAAACTGGGGATTTCAGCAAGTATTGGTGAAGTGTTTACTGCGGGGTGGGCAACAGCTGATTACCTTGTCAGTGAAGGAATAAAGAAGGCATATATATTGGGAAATGACCAACTTAAAAGTGAAATTCAAAAGGCCGGTATTGATCTTACGGAAGATCAGGCGGAGGCTGTTGTCATTGGATGGGATCAGAATATTACATTTCAGGATGTGCATAAGGCAGTAAACCTCATCCGCTGCGGAGCTTCATTTATCGCTGCAAACGGGGATAAAACATTTCCTGCCGCTAACGGACCAGCTCCCGCGACAGGCGCTATAGTCGCGGCTGTTAAAACAGCAGCTGCTAAAGAGCCGATGATAATTGGAAAACCGGCGTCTTCAATATTTGAAAAAGTACTCGAGCCTTTTGAGGATAAAGAGAGATGCGTTATGATCGGGGATACGCCTGAAACAGATATTGTCGGAGCAAACCAAATAGGCATAACTTCCGTATTAGTTTCTGATCAACATACTTTATTTCCTGCAAAACATGATTTTAGAAATCCGGATGTTGTGATCCGCGATCTGAAGGACTTGTTCGATAATGAAATAAAGGCAGAAGTACGGAAAAAACCGGATTTCCAATGGACAGAACAAGTGAAAGCCGGAGTCGCTGGAATTATAATTAAAGAATCAAGTTCCGTTTTATTAATGAAGCGTGCTGATAATGGTTTATGGGGCATTCCTTCAGGCCATGTGGAACCTGGTGAAACAGTAGAACAAGCAATTATAAGAGAAATAGAAGAGGAAACTGGATTAGTGGTGAAAGTCTCTAAAATGATAGGCGTTTATTCTGATCCGAGTTCACAAACCTTTATATACCCTGACGGCAGAGTCAGCCATTTTATTACCAATTGTTTTCAATGTGACGTCATCGGCGGCACTTTGAAAAAGTCCACAGAGGAAGCCATGGAAATCAGATATTTTAATATCCATGAATTACCTGAACATCTTTTGCCGATGCACCCGAGATGGCTGGATGATGCTTTGGAAATGAAAGAGAATGCTTTTATTCGATAAGGAACAGTACGCCAAAAATACTTTTTGGGGGTTATTTACAAGAATTAACGGTTCTCAACCCGTATCTCTCGGCCGCGTTCCAAAAACACCAAGTGTCACAGACCCTTGGTGTTTTTTAATTCCGGCAGGACCTTAATGCAAGAGCGGCAGAAAAGAAGGTATAATGGGCGGAGAAGAGGTGTCAGCCAATGAAAATAACCAGAGAGACATTAGAAAAACAGCAAATTTGGATATATGGTGTGACTCTTGTGATCGGCGGAATAGCGGGGATCGCCGGGAAAGATTCAGGACTTCGCTGGGGATGGACGATATCACCGCTTATCGCTGTTCTCATGTATGCCATGTTTGCCCAAATCCCATTCTTGAAGCTGAGGGAAGCCATGTCAAATCTTAAGTTTATGGCGGCTTTACTGATCGGTAATTTCTTAGCTGTACCTGTCGTTGTATGGGTGTTAACCGCTATTTTTCCTCAATCTCCTCCTATATTATCAGGGGTTTGTTTGGTATTGCTTACACCTTGTATTGATTACGTCATCGTCTTTACTCAGCTCGGCAAAGGAAATGAGAGATTAATACTGGCTTCCACGCCGGTTTTGTTCGCCGTTCAGATGGTATTGCTTCCGTTATACCTATGGCTGTTTATCGGGAAAGAAGTGACAGGGGCTGTTCATGCGGGACCGTTTCTGGAGGCATTCTTATTGTTAATAGCGGTGCCGCTGCTGGCGGCGGTGATGACTCAACTATGGGCTGATAAGAAGCCGGCGGGAGAAAAGGTGTTGGAATGGACGGCGTGGCTGCCTGTTCCTTTTATGGCTCTGGTCTTATTGGCGGTCGTCGCCACACAAATCGGCAAGGTCATCAA
The DNA here is from genome assembly GCF_053663395.1 of Bacillus sp. JK74. Lineage (NCBI taxonomy): Bacteria > Bacillati > Bacillota > Bacilli > Caryophanales > Bacillaceae > Bacillus > Bacillus sp. JK74. The sequence goes on from NZ_JBSJQB010000004.1 coordinate 175,286, forward strand.
TGATGCTGACATCATTATACGTGTGATTCCGATCTATCTGTTATTCCTGCTCATTATGCCGTTTGTCTCCCGTTTTATCGCATATGCGTTCCGTCTGGATACAGGTGAAGGAAGAGCATTGATCTTCAGCACGGGCACAAGGAATTCTCTCGCAGTCCTTCCGTTAGCGCTGGCTCTGCCGGATGCTTGGGCCTCATTAGCCGCTGCTGTTATCGTCACACAGACGATTGTTGAGCTGATCGGCGAATTGGTTTATATCAAAGCGGTGCCCGGATGGCTGCTCAAATAAAAAATAATCTGCGCTGAAAAAAACATACCAATAGATATTGGTATGTTTTTTATGAGAATTATAAAGTTGCAATATCAATAACGAAACGGTAGCGGACATCGCTTTGGAGAACCCGTTCGTACGCTTCGTTAACTTGATCGGCCGGTATCACTTCAATTTTAGGAGCAATGCCGTGCTCGGCGGCGAAATCAAGCATCTCCTGAGTCTGCGGAATACCGCCGACGAGTGAACCCGCAATGCTGCGGCGGCCCGTGATTAAGGAGAACACACTGTATGAGTCCGGCTTAGCGGGCGCTCCCACATTTACCAATGTACCGTCAATGCGAAGCAGGGATAAGTAGGCATCTACGTCAAGGTTCGCGGATACTGTATTTAAAATAAGATCAAATCGTCCGGCCAGCTCAGTGAATGTATTCGGATCGCTTGTCGCAAAGTAGTGATCGGCTCCAAATTCAAGCGCTTCGTCTTTTTTGTTCATTGAGCGGCTGAGGACGGTGACCTCTGCGCCTAAAGCGTGCGCGAATTGAACGGCTAAATGTCCGAGCCCGCCCATTCCGACAATCGCCACTTTTTTGCCGGGACCGGCATTCCAGTGTTTCAGCGGAGAATAGGTGGTAATGCCCGCGCACAATAGCGGACTGGCAGCATCCAAATTCAGCTGATCGGGAATCCGGACAACGAATCTGTCAGTGACAACTATTTTCTGGCTGTAGCCGCCGTATGTAGGATTTCCGTCGTAGTCCAGGTTATTATAAGTCTGAACAACGCCTTTTGTGCAATATTGTTCGTCTCCGTTCAGGCAGTATTCACATTCCCCGCAGGAGTCTACAAAACAGCCGACACCCACACGGTCGCCGGCGGCAAATGTGGTGACTTCTTCACCCACGGCTTCCACAACTCCGGCAATTTCGTGTCCGGGAACCATCGGAAAGATTCCGCCGCCCCATTCATCGAATGCGCTGTGGATGTCTGAGTGACAAATCCCGCTGTACTTAATATCAATCAGGATATCGTGCGGCCGTAATGCTCTTCTCTCAATCGTCGTCCGCTCAAATTTAGCTTTTGCATGCGGAGCGCTTAATACACGAGTCGGATGATTATTGCACATGGTTATCTTCCTTTCCAAGATAAAGTGATGAATCCTCTGTTCGGTTTTACTTTAAATGTTAAAGCGGACTTTAAGTCAAGGGGTTTGGTTTATTTTTCTATGAAATGATATTCTATAATGGACGCTTATGAAAGGTATGAAGGATGGGTGGTAAGAATATGAAGATTGCGCAGGCTGCAAAGCAGGTTGAGTTATCAGCCGCGACGCTTAGGTATTATGAAAGTATAGGACTGATTCCTCCGGTAAAACGCGATGAAAGCGGCATCCGCGATTATGACGAAGATGATGTGAATTGGATTCAATTTATAAAATGCATGAGAAGTGCCGGGCTGTCGATTGAGGCGCTGATTGAATATACCGCTTTATTTATTGAAGGAGCCGATCATACGATCGAACCCCGAAAAAACATCCTGATAAATGAAAGGAAAAGGCTGACGGAGAAACAGAGGGAAATTGATGAAACCATAAAACGATTAAACAGGAAGATTGAGGATTACGAAGATATCCTTGAAAATGAAGCGAAACTTAAAAACAGATTGAAAGCTGAATGTATTTCTGAATGAAGAGAAGGTGTCCCGGGCGCCGGGCCGCATGAAATGTACCAAGGGAAACGAGCCTTGGTTTTTTTATTTTCTAAAGAGAGGAAACAAAACAGCTTTTTCTATCTTATCAATCATTACTTATCCTTTTTTCAGCTTGACTTTTTTACTGCAGACTTTTAAAGTGTGAAATGTTGCTTAGACTGTGATTAGCGACTTTAATGCTGAAAAGAGGTGGTTTACCCAGATGAACAATCATAAGAATCCTTGGGCGTTATTGCCTTTAGTCTTATTCGTAGGGCTTTTTGTCGGCTCTGGTCTGGTGACCGGAGATTTTTATAAATTGCCGATCTTGATTGCCGCGATCATTGCGTCAGCTTTTGCGCTGTTATTTAACCGGAAGAAATCGCTCAATCAAAAAATAGAATGGTTCGCTTCCGGTGCGGGACATCCTGATATTATCATTATGGTTATGATTTTTATATTGGCAGGTGCCTTTGCTTCAGCGGCTGAGGCGATGGGAGCGGTGCATTCAACTGTCAATCTTGCTTTGAGCATAATTCCGCAGCAGTTTTTGCTGCCGGGGCTGTTTATCATTGCTTGTTTTATTTCTATATCGATGGGAACATCAATGGGCACGATTGCGGCGGTTGCGCCGATCAGCGCGGGTCTGAGCGGAGAGCTTGGCATCTCCGGCGCGATTACAATGGCAGCTGTGGTCGGCGGAGCTATGTTCGGAGATAATCTTTCTTTTATTTCCGATACGACCATTGCGTCAGTCCGGACGCAAAAAACACAAATGATGGATAAATTCAAAACGAACTTCCTGATTGTTTTGCCCGCTGCTATTTTAACGGTTATTATCTTATTTTTTATTCCGGCAGGCCACGCGGGCCATGCGGGCGCTGCATCTTACAGCTGGATTAAGGTGCTTCCTTATGTCGCCGTGTTAGTTTTTGCGTTAATCGGTTTTAATGTGATGGCTGTCATATTCGGCGGATTGGTTTTGACGGGGATCATCGGATTGGCGGGCGGCAGCCTGACGTTTGACTCTTATTTTAAGGCAATTACGGATGGAATCGCCGGAATGAGCGATCTGATCATCCTGTCCATGCTGATCGGCGGGATGGTCGGCGTAATGAAACAAAACGGCGGGATCGACTTTTTACTGGAATTTATCACGAAACGAATCCGTTCAAAAAAAGGCGCCGAAGCCGGCATTGCCGGACTGGTCAGCGTGACGAATCTGGCTGCGGCCAATAATACGATCTCCATTATCGCAGCCGGGCCGATTGCAAAGAATATCGCTGATAAATTCAGCATCGACAACAGAAAATCGGCAAGTATTCTGGATATCTTTTCGTGTATGATACAAGGATTGATTCCTTACGGCGCGCAGCTGTTATCAGCCGGGAAATTCGGGAATATTTCACCCGTCAGCATCCTGCCATACTCTTTCTATCCCGTTTTAATCGGAATCTGCGGCATCGCCGCCATTATATTTGGACTGCCGAAATTCACAAGAAATACGAAATAAAAGATAAAAAAAGGCGCCGTTCGGCGCCTTTTTTCTTTCATGACAGCCAAGCTTTTCTCAAAAGCTGTACGCCCTGTGTGATCTGATCCGTATCGAGATGGGCGAAACCTAACTTTATGATCGGCGGTTCGGGCTTTCCGGCAACGAAATAAACAGCGGTAGGATATACCTTCACTCCGTACTGAAAAGCGCGTTCGATTAATGTTTCTTCTGTATAGTTCAGGTGAACTCTCACCAATATATACAATCCCGACTGCTCGCCGATGATCGTCACCTGATCGCCGAACTGCTGCTTGATATGTGAAGTCAAGTGCTGCATCTTACGCTTGTAGACAGTGCGCATGCGCTTAATATGGCGGGTCCATTCACCGGCCTTCATCAATTCAGCCATGGTCAGCTGGTTAAGCGAAGAAGCGGTGCTTTCGAAATGAATAAACCGTTTTTTATACCGGTGCAAAAGGCGCTGCGGCAAAACCATATAGCTTATGCGGATGCCCGGTAGAAAGGATTTTGAGAAATTCCCTAAATAAATCACCCGGTCTGATTGAATGGAAGCAAGAGCGGGAAACGGCTGCTGTGTATAACGGAATTCACTGTCATAATCATCTTCAAGAATATAACCCTCTCTATGATTCACCCAATTGATCAGTGTTTGGCGCTGCTGAATGGACATGCTTACGCCGTAAGGGCTGTGATGGGATGGGGTCACATAGATTAATTTTTCTTTCATTGCATGTAATTGAGAAAAATCAGCTCCGTTTTCATAGACAGGCATCGTTTCCATAGATAGCCCGTGAAATTGAAATGCCGCTCTGGCACCGTCAAACCCAGGGTCTTCAACGATAATTCCCGAAAAATCCTCTTTCAGAATCCGGCTGAGATAAATCAGCATCTGCTGGGTGCTGCTGCCGATGATAATGGAATCCGCATCTGTTTTCACCCCGCGGGATTCCAAGAGATAAGCGGCAATTTGCTCACGCAGGTCTCTCTCGCCGAACGGTTCACCGTACAGGAAGCTTTTCTCTGATGTCAAAACTTGATTGTATAATTTTCTCCATGTTTTCAGAGGAAAATGCTTTTGATCGACGGCTCCGGCGCGAAAATCAATCAGGGCCGGCTGAGTTGATTCGGTTTGCTCAGCGTAAACAACATCGTTTTCTTTTTGAAATAAAGAAGGTTCTACTTCATTTGCAAAATAACCTTTGCGCGTTTCCCCGCGAATGTATCCCTCCGCTAAAAGAAGATCATAAGCCATCAGCGTTGTATTGCGGCTTACCCGCAGGGAATCCGCCAGCTCCCGAATCGAAGGCAGCCGCTCATCTGCCTGAATATTTCCCTGCTCAATCAATGTTTTAAATTGCTCGTAAATTTGTTTGTATTTCGGGGTGCCGCTTCTGAAAGCGAAAATCAAATTTTTCATCAGATGTTCTCCTCTGACATGTGTATTTATTTGAAACTGTATCTTTTTAAATGTCAGTTGATATTTTATTATAGCGGAAAGCGCTTTATCAATCCATGTTCAGAGAGGAGAGTTTTGTATGTATATTCCGGCTCCATTTCAGCTGAGTGAAGCTGAAGCGTGCGATGTAATCAAAGAGTATGGTTTCGCAGCATTGTTTTCAACGGCGGGGGGCATGCCGTATGCAACCCATCTGCCATTGATGATGAGTAAGGATAACGAATGCTTATACGGTCATTTTGCATTGCCGAACCCCCAATGGAAAGAGATTGATGGCCAAAACGTGTTAGCCGTTTTTCAAGGGCCTCATTGTTATATCTCGCCTAAATGGTATGAGACGAATCAGGCTGTTCCCACATGGAATTATGTGGCGGTTCATGTTTACGGAGAGGCGGAGCTTTTGGATGAGGAAGAAACCGTGCAATCGATGAGTGATCTCGTATTGAAATATGAAAGCCCCGACAGCCCGTACAAATTAGAGGATGTCGATGCGAAATTGCTGGCAGGCATGAACAAAGGGGTAAAAGGTTTTAAAATCAAAATCAGCAAAATAGAGGGGCAAGCAAAGCTGAGTCAAAATCATTCAGCTGCAAGACAAGGGCTGGTCGTACAACAGCTCAAACAGATTCCTCATACAAACGAACAGCTCATTTCCGGCTTGATGGAAGAAAACATCAAACGAATCACCGCGGACAACTGACAAGCATGTTAAAAACATATCGGCAGCAAGCGGTATGTTTTTTTCTGATTATGAAGCTTTTCTCAGGATGAATAACGACTCAAACAGCACATAAATCAACGGCGCCATTAAAATGAAGAAACAATGAAAAATAGCATACGGTATGAGTAAGTAAACGATAAGTTTTAATAGAATGGAAGACGTTTTATTCAATGTCCAGCGATTCTTCAAGATATCAGTCATACAAGCTGAAACAAGGCCGACCGTCAAATATCCGGCTGCTATGTACAGATAAATAAAAAGGTAAAACCGGTCAGACAACGGCGGTGTGTCTTCTTGTGTCACTTTTAAACTCACATAAAAGACCAATAAAAAGCAAACGGATGAAATCAGAGCTAACAAAAGGTGTTTATATAAATACTTCTTCATGTGTTTCACCTGCCTATGGCGCAATTATTTCTTAACATATTATGACATGGTTTTACCGCTGCTGAAAGAATTGGAAGTCCGGCTATATGAGCGGGGCGTAAAGAATCAATATCATCTTTTCATGAATCCGGATTTTTTGTTCGGATGGATGTAAAGAAGAATACACCAAAAAAAAGCTGTCAGCTTGGTCCTGACGGCTTATTTTTGGGGAAAGAGTTATTTCTCCGTGGTGAAATAAAGCAATGCTATGACCGGAAAAGCGATTCCAATCCATAATGTGATACTCCACCCGCCTGAGGCGTATGCCCATCCTCCGATTGATGATCCTATAGCACCGCCCAGAAAGAAGATTGCCATAAATAATCCGTTTAATCGGCTGCGAAATTCAGGTGCCAACGAAAAAATGGCACGCTGACTGAGTACGAGATTGGCAGATACCCCCATATCCAACAGGATAGCTGCGGCCACCAGAACTGCTATTCCGACGGGGGAGCTGCTCTGAATCATGAGCGGGAGTAATAAAGAAACGATGACAACACCGAGAGCGATTCCGGTGGCAAGCCGGGTCAAGCCGCGATCAGCCAGACGGCCGCCTATCGGTGCAGCCGCTGCACCCGCAATGCCCGCTAATGCATACAGCGCGATTGCCTTTTGAGAAAAATGAAAAGCAGGACCGGACAATAATAAAGGTACAGTCGTCCAGAATAAGCTGAAAGCTCCAAATACAAACGCATGATAAATGGCACGGCGGCGTAAGACCGGAGTCGTGCGCAGCAGCTTCCACATTGAACCGAGTAAGACGGTGTAGCTTGTGTTTGCTGTTGGTTTTCTGGCAGGAAGCACTTTTGATAAGACGATTGCCAGGACAACACTTAACGCGGCGGATAAAGCAAATATGGCATTCCACCCCCATATATCAGCGACCAGACTGGATATCGGACGGGAAAGCATAATACCGAGAAGCAGGCCGCTCATCACATTGCCGACAACCCGGCCTCGTGCGGCATCTGGTGCAAGGTATGATGCGAACGGAACTAGCACTTGGGCTGCGATGGATCCCAGTCCGATGAAAAACGCAGCGGCTAAAAACAGTGTTCCATGCTTCACACATGCTGTCAGAGTTAGAGCGGCTGCGCTTAGTAGGAGCGATACCACGACAAGTTTTCTGTTTTCGATAATATCTCCCAAAGGGACGAGAAACAGTAGGCCGGCAACGTATCCGATTTGAGTCAGCGTGACAATCAATCCGGCACTGCTTGGAGAAAGCCCGATTGCCGCACTGATGAATCCTGCCAAGGGCTGTGCATAATAAAGATTAGCGACAATGATACCGCATGCCGTTGCGAGAAGAAGGGTTAAACCAGTTGAGATTCTCTGATCTGCTTTTTGTTTGTTTAACGTAGCCATGTGAATGAACTCCTTTTTAATGATTTTATGAGGTTTGATAAATATTTTGCTGATTCATCTCCTCTCCATAGATTTTTAGTGCTAAGGTTTTGCGGAGTGTTGAGCATTTACTAAACTGTACGTTTAGTTTTTATAAGTAAATAATATACTGAACGTTCAGTTTTGTAAATAGGCTTCTGTTTTATTTTTTTATCATGTTAAGTATACTGAACGTATCGTTTATAATTCGGGAAGGAATGATTCATGTGCAGAGTAAACGAGGACGGCCGCGTGATGAAGGAACACATAAGGCGATTCTTTCTGCTGCCTATGACCTATTGTTGGAAAATGGCTTTGACGCGGTGACAGTCGATAAAATTGCAGAGCGTGCCAAAGTGAGTAAGGCAACGATTTATAAATGGTGGTCAAACAAGGCTGCCGTTATCATGGACAGCTTTCTTTCGACCGCTACGGACAGACTGCCTGTGCCCGATACAGGATCAACAGTGCAAGATATATTGATCCACGCCGCGAATTTAGCAAAGTTTTTGACAAGCCGGGAAGGAACCGTTATTAAGGAATTAATCGGTGCGGGACAGCTGGATGCAAAATTGGCGGAAGAATATCGCACGCGATTTTTCCAGCCCCGCCGCCTCCAAGCGAAAGGCCTTCTGGAAAAGGGAATTCAGAAAGGTGAATTAAGAGAGAATCTTGATATTGAAGTAAGCATCGATCTCATTTACGGACCGATTTTCTATCGCCTGTTGATCACAGGTGATGAGGTGAATGATTCCTATGTGCATGATCTTGTGATGAGTGCGTTTAAGGGAGTTCAAGCTACGTGAATAATCGCTCGAATGGGGCAGATAATGAAAAGGCAGAACAAATTGTTCTGCCTTCTCTGCTCTATTTGCGAACGTCCGGCAGCTGCCACGCACGCATTCACCGCTGCAAGCCCCAATAACAGCCCGAAGAAAGGCTGGAGAAGCTGCAGAGCTGTTTCGTTGAAGCTTGAGCCAGAGGTGCTGTCTCAGCAGCAAAACATTTATAGGACGGGCAGGCGGAGCGCCGTATCAATATTTTGTAAATTAAACCGGACTTGTTCATCTGTGTTCCACGGATGATACCAGCCTTTTTCCATCATATAGCGTGAGATTTGCTCGTGCATGTCGATGGCTTCTTCTAAGTGACGGGTGAGGATCGCTTTCACTTCAGGCGTTCCGGCTTCCGTCGCCGCCATCGCATAGTTTCTGACTCCGCTTTTTGCCGAATTCAATAAATCCATAGCGACAATTTGGTCTGTCAGTGCATCCATCCCCGTCAAGTATTCCATAATCGGATTCATTCGTTATTCATCTCCTATTCGTGCTTTGCATCAGATAAAATCGAGGCAAATTCCTGCAATTGCCTTGTTGATGTATCCGCATCCTGCTGCATGATTTCTTTCAGCTGCGGATCGGATACGAGCGCTTTCATGGTTTTGGATTTCGTCAGACAAAGTGACTTAAAAGAAGCCATCTCCTGAATTTCGAGTAATTCATGTAAGGCGCTGGCCATTTCTGTAGCCTCCGTTCTCTAAGGTTTGAGTACAACTTTAATACAATCATCTGTTTTCGTGTCAAACATCTCATAGCCGTGCTTCGCTTCACTAAGCGGAATGACATGGCTTACAACATCGCCCGGATCAATTTTGCCGGTTGACACCAGTTCAAACATATACGGCATATAATGGATAACCGGAGCTTGTCCTGATCGGATATTGACGTTCCGCTGCATGATATCGCCAAGGGGAAACCCGTTGTATCTGCCGCCGTACACACCCGTAATCTGAATCGTTCCGCCTTTTCGCACCGCTTGGGACGCGATGACCAATGCGCTCATGGCCCCGCCTTGAAGTTTTAATCCGCTGGCGAGGAACTCCAGATCTGTCATTTTTCCGTCCATGCCGACGGCGTCAATGACAACGTCGGCGCCGCCTTTGGTGATTTCCTTCAGGTAGCTGCCCGTATTTTCGTGGTCTTCGAAGTTCACGATTTCCACTTTATTCGTCCGTTTCGCATGCTGGAGACGGTAGTTGACATAGTCTACGGCTATGACGCGTTTCGCTCCCTTTAACCAGCAGAATTTTTGAGCGAAAAGGCCCACGGGCCCGCAGCCGAGAACGATGACCGTATCGCCTGCTTTTACGCCGGCATTGTCAACGCTCCAAAAACCGGTTGTCATCGCATCGGCAATAACACTCAATTTCTCATCCGGTTCTTCGCATGTTTCGGGGACTTTAAAATGGGTGAAGTTCGCAAAAGGGACGCGTAAATATTCGGCCTGGCCGCCCGGATAGCCGCCGGTACTCCCTGAATAGCCGAAATAAGCGCCCATATCGCCGTTTTCATTTGATTGATCACATTGGCTTTCCAGGTGATTTTTACAATAAGTGCATTCTCCGCAGGCGATATTAAAAGGAATAATGACGCGGTCGCCTTTTTTGACTTTCGTCACGCCGGGACCGGTTTCTTCCACAATGCCCATCGGTTCATGCCCGATAATATAGTCTTCCTGCAAGTTCGGAATGAGTCCGTGGATTAAATGTAAATCTGATCCGCAAATTGCCGTACTTGTGACTTTTATAATCATGTCATCGTGTTTTTCAATCTTCGGATCAGGCACGTCTTTGACTACGACGTTTTTCACTCCTTGATACGTTACGGCCTTCATGCTGTAATACCTCCAGTGTTAGTGTTCATCAGGTGTGCGGTCAAACATCCCTTTTCTGTTCGTTTCAACGGGAAACAGATTCATGTTTCCGACCATGAGGGTATTTTTCGCAGAGAGCTGGTCCAGTTTATACTGTTCGCTCAGATCATGCGGGTGAAACCACTTTTTGCTGACCATCAAGTCGGTAATTTCCTGATGCATCGCGATTCCCTGCATGAGCTGTTTGCGCAGCAAAGCTCTTACATCAGGTGAAGCGGTTTCTGTTAAAGCGACGGCGGTATTTCTGACGCCTTCTTTTGCCCGTAAAAGAAAATCCATTGCGAATGTCATATCTGCGAGTTCAGGGACGTGTAATGAATTGATTGGATCTAAATAGTCATGATTCAATGATGCTTACCTTCCTTTCAATTAATGATCGAAGTCGGCCGGTTTTGAGGAACAGGAGCCTGAAAAGATGCCCGTTCATAAACCGCCTGCAGATCAGCAAGGTTTTGCGAGGCTTGCTGAACGTCTTTTTCCATTAACGTTTTCAGATCCTGATCAAACACAAGCCCTTGCATGAGCTTGGATTTCGCTACACAAAGCGTCTTGAAGTTAATGATTTCATGTAAGTCCAGCGACTCGTGAGCCGCTAATTCACGCTTTTCCATAATCGTTTTTTAAACCTCCTCTTCTCAATTACATAATTAATTTCCCCTGAGAAAAGAGCTCTAGTCTTACAAATTTTGTTTATAAAAAAAGAGAGAAGAAATCTGACGGTACATTAAAAAAGAGGAAGCACAATCGCTTCCTCTTGTTCACATGGAATGGCTGTCGGTGTCCTGAACGTTTTTCTGATGCGCGGGCGGTTTTGCCGCGCGGGAGACAGACCGCTGAAACCCGGGAAAGGTCATAAAAAAGATATGAACAAAAGCAGCCCGCGAACAATCCCGCAGGCTGTTTTTTCTTTCACCCGTCATGCAGGACAGAAGGGGAAGGTGAGAAGAAGGCACTTATGGTATGATGACAAATAGAATAAAACATCGTGAGGCCGGTCGGCTAAAAGGAAGTGGACAGAGATTGTTTGGTACAAAACATCAAGAAGACTATGTCTCCCGTGACAGACGCTCATTGCATATGCTTGCGCTTCGGGTGCCCGGTCTGGCGTTTATTTTTATGGTATATGCCGCATCAGTCTCTTTGCAGTACATTTATGAAAGCTGGACGGTTTTATTGCTGCTGTTATTCACGATATTGATCGTCATTTTTGCCGTGCTGCACTGGCATTCCTATCGCTGGGTCAAGAAAAAAACGTTTCTTTATTTCATCATACAGGGATTTATTATATATACATCGGCTAACTTGATGACCGGCGGCTATATCGCGGCGGTCATCGGACTCTATGCCTTTTTAATCGGGCAGATTATCGGAATGGCGGATAAGGGCAAAACGCTGCTCATACTCTATCTTGTCATTTTAATGTCCATAGCAGCCCTGCACCAGGAGCATCCGCATCATCTGCTTCGTTTCATCGTTGTCGCCGCTCCCATCATGATCGTGATTATCACGTATGCGGCAACATTTTTCGCACAAGTTGATGAAAAAATAAAAACACAGATGACGCTTGAAAAATTAGAGCTCGCTCACCGGCAAGTGAAACAGCTGACGCTTCAAAACGAGAGGCAGCGGATGGCGAGAGACTTGCACGATACACTTGCGCAAGGGCTGGTCAGTTTGCATATGCAGCTTGAAGCGGTGCATGTTCATCTTTCAAAGGGTAACACTGACAGAGCGAAAGACATCATCAGCCAGTCAATGGGCAGAGTGAAGGGCACATTGGCTGATGCGCGCTCGGCCATTGACAACCTTCGCAGCAAATCAGAAGAGATCGGGTTCTTAAAAGAATGCATCACTGAACAAATCAACCATTTTACAGAAGCCTCCGGGCTGTCTTGTTTTTTAGATTACAGCGTGTATCATGTGCTTGACGTTCATACGGCGGAGAATTGCCATTACATGATCGGCGAAGGCCTGACAAACGCCGCCAAGCATGCAGAAGCCAAGAATGTCTGGGTGTCCGTACAGGAAGAAGAGGGACAGATCCGCATAACCGTCAAAGATGACGGGAAAGGCTTTGATGCCGGAACAGAAATGAGAAAAAGCGGACATTACGGGTTGCTTGGGATACAAGAACGCGTCAATATGATGAATGGCACTTTCCGTATAACAAGCGCCAGATCAGCGGGAACTCAAATTGAGATCATCATACCAATTCAAGGAGAAGCGGAACATGTATAAAGTGTTAATAGCAGATGACCATCTTGTCGTCAGAGAAGGTCTGAAGCTTTTGATAGAAACAAATGACCATTACACCATAACGGGAGAGGCGGAAAACGGGAAAACCGCCGTCCGCCTTGCAGCGGAACTAAAGCCCGATGTCATTCTCATGGACCTGTACATGCCGGAAATGAGCGGGCTGGAAGCCATTAAACAGATAAAAGAGCATTCTGATGTGCCGATCATTATTTTGACGACCTATAATGAAGATCATCTGATGATAGAAGGCATCGAATCAGGCGCGAACGGTTATCTGCTGAAGGACACAAGCTCAGAAACCTTATTTCATACGATGGATGCGGCGGTGAGGGGAGAAGTGCTTCTGCAGCCGGACATCTTGCGGCGTTTCCGGGAAATGAAAATGGAACGGGCAAATGCCAATGAAACACAGCTGACGGACAAGGAAATCATAGTTCTGCAAGCCGTTGCGAAAGGACATAAAAGCAAAGCGATCGCCTTCGATTTAGGAATCTCAGAGCGGACGGTAAAAGCGAGATTAACATCGATTTATAACAAATTAGGCGCTGATTCGCGGACGGAAGCCGTCACCATTGCCATGCAAAAAGGCATTCTGAAACTGAATATATAATGAAAAACTGCCCAAACGTACATGCCCCTATGTACGTTTTTTTTATGTGAATGTGAACTACAATTAGGCAGAAAGTAATGATTGGAGAGGAGTATTCGATGTCTGGTTTTTTATATAAATTAGGGGGATGGTCTGCCCGCAACCGATTCAAAATGATCATTGCGTGGCTCGTGATATTGATCGCTTCGATTGTGATCGCCATCTCGTTAAAACCTGCTTTTTCTGAGGATATGTCAATTCCCGACACACCTTCTGAAAAGGCGATGGATATCATTCAAAAAGAATTTTCAAAGGGGCCCGATAAAGGAAGCATACGGGTTATTTTCGGAGCTGAAGACGGGAAGAAATTGACGTCAAAACCGGAAAAACAAGCGATTGAAGAGACATTAAAGAAGATCAAAACAGATCATTCAGTCGCTTCGATTGCAAGTCCTTTTGAAACAGGAACCATTTCTAAAGACGGATCAGTGGCATATGCCGATATTACGTACAAAAAAGCGGCGGATGACATTACGGATGCGTCTGTTTCACATATTAAACACAGTCTGTCCGCCGCCGGAGACAAGGGCCTGCAGACGGAGCTCAGCGGCGATGTGCCGGGGGTCGGTGTTGAAGTCGGCGGTGTCTCTGAAATTGTCGGCGTTGTGCTGGCTTTCGTCGTTCTGGCCATTACGTTTGGTTCATTAGTTATAGCGGGGCTGCCGATTGTCACAGCCCTGATTGGGTTAGGCGTAAGCGTCGCGCTGACGTTAATCGGAACACAGGTCTTTACAATAGCCTCGGTCAGTCTCTCATTATCCGGAATGATCGGCCTGGCCGTCGGGATTGATTATGCGCTGTTTATCTTTACGAAGCATCGTCAGTTTTTGGGCGAAGGTGTACAAAAAAATGAATCGATCGCTAAGGCTGCGGGAACGGCTGGCAGCGCCGTCGTTTTTGCGGGACTGACCGTGATCGTCGCGCTTTGCGGATTGACCGTTGTCGGCATTCCGTTCATGTCTGCGATGGGATTGACTGCGGCGCTCAGTGTGCTGATGGCTGTATTGGCATCAGTAACGCTGGTGCCTGCGGTGTTATCAATCGCAGGAAAACGGATGATTCCGAAATCAAACAAGAAGAAAGAAAAGAAAAGCGCCGACACGAATGCCTGGGGGCGCTTCGTTACAAAGAAGCCTATTCTGTTAAGCATTTTCAGCATTATTCTTTTAGCCGTCATCAGTCTGCCGGCCATGCATTTAGAGCTGGGGCTGCCTGATGCGGGAATGAAAGCGAAAGACAGCCCGGACCGCCGCGCCTATGATCTGTTGTCTAAAGGATTCGGCGAAGGCTTTAACGGCAAGCTGACAATTGTTGCCGATGCAAAAGGGGTCAAGGGGAACAAAAGTGAAGCATTTCAAGAAGCCGTGAAAGAAATAAAGGACTTGCACAATGTGGCGAGCGTCACACCTGCCATGCCGAATCAAAAAGGGGATTATGCCATCATTACGGCAGTGCCTGAAACCGGGCCGAATGATAAGGCAACGAAAGAGTTAGTGCAGGATATACGGAAACGATCAGACAAAAACGGCATCCGCCTGCTCGTTACCGGGTCAACAGCGGTGAATATTGATATTTCAGACCGGTTAAATGATGCGATTCCGGAATTCGCCATTCTCATTGTCGGGTTTGCGTTTGTATTGCTGACCGTTGTTTTCCGCTCGCTTCTCGTGCCGCTTGCCGCCGTCGTCGGCTTTTTGCTGACGATGACCGCTACACTCGGATTATCGGTATTCGTTCTGCAGGATGGGAATTTCACCGGCTTGCTCAGCATTCCGGAAAAAGGTCCGATTCTCGCCTTCCTGCCTATTTTAGCCATCGGTATTCTTTTCGGGCTGGCGATGGACTATCAAGTATTCCTTGTCAGCAGAATGAGAGAAGAATATGTCAAAACAAAAAATCCGGTACAAGCCATCCATGCCGGATTGAAACATAGCGGACCTGTCGTAACAGCGGCGGGACTGATCATGATTTTCGTCTTTGCGGGATTCATCTTCGCGGGGGACTCTACGATCAAATCCATGGGATTGGCAATGACCTTCGGTGTTCTTTTCGATGCGTTCATTGTAAGAATGACCATCATTCCGAGTGTCATGAAGCTGATGGGACATGCGGCCTGGTACTTGCCGAAGTGGCTGGATAAAATCATTCCGAACGTGGATATCGAAGGCCATAAGCTGACACAAGGCAAAACACCGGAGAAACCGGAAGAATAAAATGAAAAAGCAGATCGTTATGATCTGCTTTTTTTATGTGCTGACCGCATTCATGAACAGAGAAAAAAGCTTTTTCATGTCTTCGTGCTTTTTTGTCAGCATTTCGGGATGCCATTGCACGCCGACGACAAATAATTCACCCGTCCGTTCAATCGCTTCAATGGCCCCGTCTTTCGCATAAGCCGCGGCTTTAAACGAAGGCGCCGTCTCTTTTATGATCTGGTGATGGAATGAATTCACCCGCGCTGAATCGCCAAACAAGGAATGGAGACGTGTCCCTTTTTCAAAAGAAACATGATGGGTTTTTAACGGCGGATCTTTTTCTTGATCGTGCTTAATGTCAGCAAACGAAGCGTGTGTCAGGTCTTGGTATAAAGTTCCCCCGTAAGTGACGTTTAACATATGCATCCCCCGGCAGATGGCCAGAATCGGCTTTTCTAAAGCAATCGCCGTGAGAATCAGCTCCTTCTCGTAGGCATCCCGATCAGGAAAGGTCTTTCTTAAAGCCTGTAAAGGTTCTTCGCCGTAAAACAGCGGGTCTATATCCTGGCCGCCGGACAGAATGATGCCGTCAACATGAGAGACCTGTTCCTTTAAAAGCGCCGTCTCTTGAATCACCGGCAATATAAACGGCACACCGCCGGCCTCAGAAACAGACTGAATATAATCATTATTGACATATGCCCGATTATAACCCGGGAAAGGGCCGGATTGATCAGCCATAATGTTTCCCGTAATTCCGATGCGTTTGGCCATCCTGCGTTCACCTGAACCTTTCTTTCTGAACCTTCTCGTATAAATCTGAACGTAGGTTGTACAAATCAGTGTGAAATTATTCTTCATGATACGTGAACTTTCCAAAAAAACCCGTGACAATCACGGGTTTTACATTCATTTCAATTTCTTGATTTCTTCCGTCAGCTCTTTGAATTTTTGATCAAGCTCACGATATTGTTTATCAGCCGGAGTCATGAAGCTGAGTTTTCCGAGGACTTCCTGCCGTTCGGTTTCAAGCTTTAATCGCAGTTCTTCAGCATCATCCCTGACGGAGGGAGATTCTTTCCATTGTTTTCGGACGCTGCCGTTTGAGATATCAAGCCGGATGTCCGTCGTCTTTTCGACAAAGTAGCGATCATGCGATACGATGATGAGCGTTCCGTCGTATCGGGCCAAAGTGTCTTCAAGCTGCTCGCGTGACGGCAGATCAAGGTGGTTTGTCGGCTCATCCAGAATCAGCACATCTTTCTCCTCCAGAATAAACGCCATCAGCTTGCATTTGACCCGCTCTCCCATGCTCATCTTGCCGATGGGTTCCGTCCATTGCGCTGCGGTAAATCCTAAATGCTTCATGAGGGATTGAACATTTCCCCTTGCTTCGAACGTTTCTTTGTAAAAAAGCTGTTCGGGGGTTTTATCAAGCGGAAGGTCGAATACTTCCTGGGTTAAATATCCGACGTTTGCAGACGGAGAAATCCATATGCCGCCCTGCGCTTTTTCCTGACCGAGGATGACCTTCAATAATGTTGTTTTCCCGCTGCCGTTCGGGCCTGTAATCGCGATCTTTTCACCGTGCATCACAGTGAAATTCACGTTTTTAAAAAGCGTTCGGCCGTCATATGACTTTGTGACATCACTTACTTCTAAAAAACGCTTTCCCGCTTTTTTGCGGTGCTCAATGGAAAAACGGACTTCATACTCCGCTTCAACCGGTTCTGCTTTCGCTTTTTCAAGCTCTTTTTCAAGACGCTTCTGCTTTGATTTAATCTGGGCGTCCGTGCGTTTTGCTTTTACGCGGTGGTATTCTTTAAAGCCTTCTATTTTCGTTGATTGGGCGTGGGCTTTTTTCGACCAGGCGCTCAGCTCGTTCATTTGAGCTTCAATCCGTCTGATCATATGCTGCTGATTCTCATATTCCCGCTGCTGTGTCAGCCTTCTCTGTTTGCGGACCTCCATATAGCTTGAATAATTCCCTTTATGTTCAATGAGTTTCTTTCCTTCGATGGCCCAGATTTTTGTCGCCGCTGCATCTATAAAAGCACGATCATGCGAAACGAAAATAATGGTGCCTTTGTAATTCTTGATCTGATTCAGCAGTATTTCTAAACTGTGCTGATCGAGGTGGTTCGTCGGCTCATCTAATAACAAAAGTCCGCTTGAGGAGGAGAAACCTTTGGCAAGACGGGCTTTCAATTTTTCTCCGCCGCTTAATTGCGAAAAGGCGCGTGCGGGCACGTTCCACTTTTCTAACAAGGCTGCCTCCGCAGGCTCCGTGTGGCCGGAATCATAAGCTTCCGTTTCTTGTTCCACCATATATATGTTCACATCTTGCATCATCTGGATCTGTCCTTGTGACGGCGCTTTTTGATTGCAGATCAATTGCAGCAATAAAGATTTGCCGGCGCCGTTTTTACCGATAACGCCGATGATGTCGCCTTGCTGAACACTCGCGCTGATCTGTTCAAAAAGGGGAACACTGTTGATTTCGTAACTGATGCCGCTTAACTTTAACATTTCTTTCATATGTCAATCCCTCGCTTTAAAGGGAGGACAAAAAAATCCTCCCAATTGATTTGGAAGGATTAGCCGTACCTGTGCATGATCAAATAAGCTATTTTTACATAGCTTTCTCGTATCGTATAGAAAATGGGCAGACTAATCCTATTTTTTCTGATTTGAAATATTTGATTTCAAACGGTCAAAATAAGATTAGTTAATCATTGTCCACCCATCATCCCTTCGTATTTGTTACGAACAGTGTAGCACACACTTATCTGTAAAAGCAAAGGGTATAAGCCTTTTTATTCCAGATTGGAGGCTTCCCACTCTTCTTCTAAAACGGCATAATAATATTCATCCCACCATTCATTATCATGGGGGATGCATTTTTTAAAAAAGCCTTCCCGCCTCATCCCGATCTTTTCCATCACCCGGTGCGAAGCCATGTTTTCCGGCTGACATGTCGCAATGATCCGGTGTAATTTCATCTTGTTAAACCCGAATGCCAGCACGGCGCGCGCCGCCTCTGAAGCATATCCTTTGCCCTGGTATTCCGGGTGAAACACCCAGCCGATTTCATACGTATGATCGCCAAAATACTGAAAAAAAGCAATGTGGCCAATGACCGTTTCCTCATCCTTCAATAAAACGGGAAACTTCCCGGCATGTTCACCGCTGTTTTCAGTAACGAATTTCCTGGCATCTTCTTCGGTAAAGACACCCTCTGGTATATATTTCATGACACTCGGATTTGAGGCGTACGCATAGACATCCTGCCAATCTTCCGGTTCAAAAGTCCGAATGACAAGCCTTTCAGTTTTGATATTCATTTTTTTATGTTCCTCCATCAAAAAAGGTTTCATTTACTACTTCGATTGTAAGATATAAAAAACCTTTGAGCGGGGAAGAGCCGGATAAAAAAAGCCTGCAGCTATACACTGCAGGCGGTTATTTTTCATTTGCGGCGGCGGGCAGGTTTGTAAACCCGAATTGCCCTCCGACAGCTTCTTTTACTTCATGAATAACGATAAATGATTTCGGATCAATTTTTTGAACATGTTTTTTGATTTTCAGCAATTCGTTCTTTTTAATGACAACATAGATAATGCGCTTGTCTTTGCTGCCGTAATACCCGTATCCGTAAAAAATCGTCGCCGCGTTGCCGTACTCGGAGGTGATGGCTTTGGCGATTTCTTCGTATTGGTCAGACATAATGGTGAGGGCTTTTTTATTATGGAAACCCTCAATGACAATATCGACGATTTTGGCGCACAGATAAACGAATATAAACGTATACAGCATATGATTGATTCCGATCGCTAAAACGGATGCGAAAATGATGACACAATCCATATAAAACATGCTTTTGGAGATGTTAAAGCCCTTTGTGTAATTCAATAAATACGCCAAAAGCGTGGTCCCGCCGGTAGATCCGTCAGCGATAAAGATCAATGCCAGCCCCGCTCCCATCAGCAGAGCGCCGAATACGATCCCGAGCACCATGTCGTGCACGCCGAATGGAATAAAGCTGACGATGCTGAGAAAAACAGAAGTCATTCCCGTACCGAGTATCGTGTATAAAATCGTTTTTTTCGTTAAAAATTTATAAGCCAACCCGATAAAAATCAAATTTACAATCAGAGTCGTAATACTTGCAGGTATATGGAAAAGATAATATAAAACGAGAGCGATTCCCACGGTGCTGCCGTCCCCTAAATGATTCGGGATGACGAAAAATTCCACGGACGCCGCGATAAGAAAGGCTCCGGCCATAATCATCAGTATATCCTTGCAAATGTTCTTCATATGCAAACCTCCTCCGCAGTCAAAAATATATAAAAAACAAAAACGCCTCAAAAATTATCCAGCAGAACTAAATAATTTTTAAGACGAATCATTCACAATCTCGTTTGTTCATTCAGTAAAGAATGATCAGCTTCAATATCGAAGATTATATAGACACCTTCACATCTTGTCAATGCCGTGAAAATTGATTTTTCAGCAGTGTATATGAGGTTTGAATCAAATCAAAACGAGGAATGATATCAGAAGAGTTTTCATTTCTGCTCTATCAATAAGAGAAATGTAATGAGAGACAACGAAGAAGGGATGATGACATTGGAACGAATTTTTATCAGTCCGGCCAAATACGTGCAGGGAAAAAATGCCATTGAAACAATCGGCGGACATCTGGAGGGCGTTGGTGAAAAAGCCGTCGTCATCGCGGACAAAACCGTGTGGGATATCGCAGGTCACAAGGTGACGGCTGAATTAAAGAAAAGCAATATCTCTTCTGAAGAGGCGGTTTTCAACGGCGAAGCCTCCCAGGAAGAAATGAAAAGAATTGCCGGCATCGCAGAAAAAGCAGGGGCGACTATTGTCATCGGAGTCGGCGGCGGTAAAACGCTTGATACGGCCAAAGCCGTATCAGATGAAATAAACGGCTACACCGTTATCGTGCCGACGGCCGCTTCAACGGATGCTCCGACAAGCGGGCTGTCTGTCGTGTATTCTGAACAAGGCGCGTTCGAAAACTATCGTTTTTATCATAAGAATCCTGACTTGGTTCTGGTCGATACGAAAATCGTCGCGGAAGCTCCGCCGCGCTTTTTAGCATCAGGGATTGCCGATGCGATGGCGACGTGGATAGAGGCGCGCAGTGTCATCGCCAATGGCGGTAAAACGATGGCAGGCGGAATTCCGACAATCGCCGGAGAGGCTATCGCGGAAAAATGTGAAGCGGTATTATTCAAATACGGCCGTCTCGCTTATGAGTCTGTGAAAGCGAAAGCCGTTACGCCTGCATTGGAAGCGGTGGTTGAAGCCAATACACTTCTGAGCGGACTGGGATTTGAAAGCGGCGGCTTAGCTGCGGCGCATGCCATTCATAACGGATTTACCGCGCTTGAAGGTGAAATCCATCACTTGACCCACGGTGAAAAAGTGGCATTCGGCACGCTCGTTCAATTGGCGCTGGAAAAACGTTCGCTTGAGGAAATTGAGCGGTATATCGCGTTTTATATCAGCTTGGGGCTGCCTGTCACACTTGAAGACATCAAATTGAAAGACGCATCTAAAGAGGACATTATGAAAGTGGCAGAAGCCGCGACGATTGAAGAAGAAACGATTCATGCCGCTTTTGACGTGACGGCTGACGACGTGGCGGATGCCATTATAGCGGCTGATCAATACGCAAAAGCATTTAAAGAAAAACACGCGTAAAACCTTTTACCGCGTGACCCGGAACCAAGGGCTGTTACAGCCCTTGGTTTTTTTTATGCCCTTTGAAAACTTTTAAAAATAAAGAAAAAATTATGATACAATATACAAATGTTTTGAGAGATTGACAAAGGAAAGGTGGGAACGATATGCTGCATAATCCGACCGGTAAGGAGCGGCTTGCGCTGGCTTTTCTACTCGGAATGCTTGCGATACTGGGGCCGCTCAATATAGATATGTATCTGCCGAGCTTCCCTGAAATCGCCGAAGATTTAAGCGCCCGCGCTTCGCTTGTCCAGCTCAGTTTAACCGCTTGTCTGATCGGACTGACAATCGGACAGGTTGTTGTCGGCCCGTTAAGTGACGCGAAGGGAAGAAGAAAACCGTTATTGCTATGTATTTTTTTATTTGCTTTGTTTTCTCTGTTTTGCGCGCTTGCACCGAACATTGCAACACTGGTGATTGCCCGTTTTCTTCAAGGATTCACCGCTTCGGCGGGACTCGTTTTATCCCGTGCAATCGTCAGAGATGTGTTTACGGGAAGAGAGCTTTCTAAATTTTTCTCGCTGCTGATGGTTATTACCGCCGTCG
Organism: Bacillus sp. JK74; assembly: GCF_053663395.1. Lineage (NCBI taxonomy): Bacteria > Bacillati > Bacillota > Bacilli > Caryophanales > Bacillaceae > Bacillus > Bacillus sp. JK74. The sequence goes on from NZ_JBSJQB010000004.1 coordinate 196,887, forward strand.
CGCCGATGGTGGCGCCGATGACGGGAGGCGCGATTTTATTGCTTCCGTTTGCATCATGGCATACGATTTTTCTGTTTTTAACCTTTATCGGGTTTTTACTTGTTCTCATCATTGCGCTCAAGCTGACAGAAACCCTGCCGCCGGAAAAGCGGATTCCGAGCTCCATCGGAAATTCCGTGCGGACAATGGGAAGCCTGCTGAAGGATCGGTCATTTATCGGCTATGCGCTGACGGTCGGTTTTATTCACGGCGGGAGCTTTGCGTATGTCTCCGGAACGCCTTTCGTGTATCAGGATATTTACGGAGTATCGCCTCAGGTATTCAGTGTTTTATTCGGCATAAACGGTCTGGCGATCATTACCGGAAGCTTTATCATCGGCCGTTTCGGCGGGATCATTCACGAAAAAAGCCTGCTGAGAATCGGCGTGATTACAGCGATGACGGCGACTGCCGTTCTGCTCGTCATGACGATCATTCACGGGCCGCTTGCGGCACTGGTGATTTCCATTTTTATTTATATGATTACGATCGGCATGACGCTGACAAGCACCTTTACATTGGCGATGGAAAAGCAGGGACACCGCGCGGGAAGCGCAAGCGCACTGCTCGGCATGCTTCCGCTTCTTCTCGGTTCCATCGTGTCGCCGCTTGTGGGGATGAATGAAGCGACGGCCGTGCCGATGGGGGCAATTATGTTCACGACATCCGTTATCGGTTCCATCGCTTTTTTCGCCTTAACAACAAAACCGGAGAAGGCAAAAAAGGAGTGAAATGATTCACTCCTTTTTTTGATGCCCGCTATTCATATTTCTTCAGCACGATCGCCGAATTATGTCCGCCAAAGCCGAATGAGTTGGAAAGGCCGATCGTTAACGATTGATGGCGGGGCCCGTCTGACACATAGTCCAAATCACATGCCGAATCAGGGTGCTGCAGATTGATCGTCGGCGGGATGATGCCGTGTCTCAGGCTTTCTGTCAGAGCGATGGCTTCAACGCCGCCTGCCGCGCCAAGCATGTGGCCGAGCATTGATTTGTTGGCCGTAACCGGAATGTCATACGCAAGCTCCCCGAATAATGTCTTGATGGCCAATGTTTCAGAAAGATCTCCGGCTTTTGTGCTTGTCGCATGGGCGCTTACGACATCAATGTCTTTCGCTGAAACATTCGCCTTTTTCAAAGCGTTTTTCATCGCCAGGTATGCGCCCGTCCCTTCCGGATGGGAGGCCACCATATGATACGCGTCAGAGCTTGCGCCGTAGCCGAGCACTTCACAAAGGATCGGGGCATTTCTGCCGATTGCGCTATCCAATGATTCCAATACTAAGATGCCTGCGCCTTCACTCATGACAAACCCATCGCGATCCGCGTCAAACGGCCGGCTTGCCGCGGCGGGGTCTTCGTTTCTCGCTGACAGCGCGTGGGCATTGCCGAAGCTGGCTAATGACAAATTCGTAATCGCCGCTTCCGCTCCCCCGGCAAACATGATATCTGCGTCATCATTCCGAATGGCGTTGAATGCTTCCCCGATCGACGTATTGCCGATGGAACACGCGGTGACGGGCGAAAGTGAGGGGCCGAGCGCGCCTAATCTGATGCTGATTTGAGCGGCGGCCGCGTTTGAGATCATCATGGGGACAAGGCTCGGGCTCACTTTTCGCGCTCCCCGTTCATTTAAAGTATGAACGTTATCAATCAAAGTCGTGATGCCGCCGATTCCCGAGCCGACGTACACGCCGAGGCGTTCACGGTCAATCTGATCGAGCTGAATCCCGGAGCTTTCAAGCGCCTGTTCCGCTGCCGCTAAAGCAAACTGGCTGAAACGGTCAAGCCGTCTCGCTTCTTTTCTGCCCCATCTTTCTTCTGCGTCAAAATCACGGACGGTGCCGGCTATTTTTGTCTTGGAGCCGGAGACATCAAACGAATCGATGAGAGAGATTCCCGATGTTCCTTCCGTCAGGTGTTTCCAAAATGTATGCACATCATTGCCGAGAGGTGAAATCACTCCCATTCCGGTGATCACAACTCTTTTCATGGTCATTCCTCCTTCGGTATGTATTTATTGTAACTCGCAATTATCCTATTACAAGTTGTTGATTATCCTAGTATAATAAATACCAGGGTAAGAGAGGAGAGATTCGGTATGATACCAGAAGGAAGATTGCAGGCGCTCTCAGAGTTTTTAAAAACGCAGCGGGCCAAAATTTCTCCGCAGATGGCCGGGCTGCCGATGGGCACACGGAGAAGAACGCCCGGGCTCCGAAGAGAAGAGGTCGCGCAATTAGCAGGCGTAAGCACCACGTGGTATACGTGGCTGGAGCAGGGCAGAGACATTAAAGTGTCCGCAGCCGTATTGGACGCGGTTTCCGATGCGCTGCAGCTCAACAAAGATGAGAGAAATTATTTATACGCGCTTGCCATTGAGGAGGGCGTGAAGCAGCCGTTTGCCGCAGAGGAAGAAGCGGTTATCAGCCCGTCGCTTTCAAAAATCCTGCATGAGCTCCGTTATTGTCCCACCATTATCTCGGACAGGCGCTGTCATATCGTGGGATGGAATCAGGCCGCGGCTCACGTGTTTTTAGATTTTGAACAAATTCCTCCTGAAAAACGGAATCTCATAGAGCTATTGTTTTCCAGAAAAGAATTAAGAAGTTTAGCCGTGAACTGGGAGCACTTTGTGAAAGGATTCATCGCCATTTTCAGAACGTATTACGGCCAGTATGTAGCTGATACGTGGTATTCTCAGTTTATAGAAGAAATGGAGAAAACGTATTCGGAATTTCATACGCTGTGGAATGAGAGCGAAGTCAGCTCGGCACCCGAAGTATTAATTGAGTTCCGCCACGCGAAGGCGGGAAAAATGGTCTTTAACCTGACTTCATTTCAGGTTCAGGGCAACAGTGATCTGCGCTGCAGTGTGTATACGCCGGTAGATCATACCGAAACGGAAGCAAAGCTGAAAAAGCTCTTCGAAAACAGGTGAAGAACAGAAAAAACGGGAGGCGGCCGCCTCCCGTTTCAGTTTAAAATAAAAGCATCAAACCGGCGATGGCCGGTGTTAAAAAGATGGCTGATTTCAGAATGACTTTCGGCACGAGGTTGGTGAATTTTGCTCCGACATATGCGCCGCACATCGTTCCGATCAGCACTTTGACCAACAGCATATAATCGACAAATCCTTCCGTCACATAACCGAGTCCTCCGCCGACCGCAAGCGGGATAATGACAAGCATGGTGGTGCCGACCGACTGGCGGATGGATAAGCGCAAAAGAATCATTAAGCCGATTTGGATAAAAGGAGCAGAGCCGATACCGAACGTTCCGGACAAGATTCCTGCGATGATACCGAGTACAACGGCTTTCACCCATATGTTCAGGTTGCTTTGCCGTCCGGAATCTTCTTGTGTTTCTTTTACAATAAATAACCGGACTAAAATAAGCAGAGCAGATAAAAACAGCATGCCCGCCGTCAAGTAATGCAGCAAATCTGCGGGGATAAGGGAAGTAAGCTTTGCCCCGAAAAACGAACCGAATGCCGCAAAAACGCCGACGATGAGGCCGATCTTCATCTGAATATTGCCTTCACGGTAGTGGCTGAAAGCCCCCGATAAACTTGTGAAAGCCATTCCGGCGAGGGAGGTGCCCAAAGCCGTATGAATCGGTACGTGAAACAGTATAGTTAAAAGTGCAATGACAAAACCGGCTCCCCCCGCGCCGATAAACCCGAGAATAATCCCGAGAAGAAACATAACGAGTATAATAAGCACAATCTTCTCCTCCATTTAGATACCTGATCACCATGTTCAGATCCGCTTTATCAGGTTTTTAACAATCGACCGTAGTCCGTCGACCGTCGTCCAATATCTTTATGTTACCTCAAATTTAAGGGATTGGCAAGAAGACGAATCGCTTTTATACAGAGGGTTTACAGCTCTTTCACCATCACTTTTTCCCCTTTTGAGTCCAGCTCTCCATTGAATAAGAAGCCGAATTTTTGATAAAGCCGCAATGCGTGCACGTTATCTTCAAACAGGCTTAAATAAATCCGTCTGCAATCATATATTCGAACGAGATGGCGGATAAGGGCATCAAGCAACAGCCTGCCCAATCCACGTCCCTGATAATGTTCATCAATAAAAAAACGGTCAAGCCACACTCTGCCGTTTTCATTTTCCTCATCATATTCCGGAAACCATCCGTACATGGCAAAGCCGACCAATACCTCGTTAACATAAAGACCGGCCGGCTGATAATGCCGGCAATCCTCAGCATCTTGTAAGCACTCTTCCGCGGTTTCAATAAATGAAGTCTGGCTTTCCCTTACATGAAGCGCCAGTATATCGGCACGGTTCTCTTCCGTGACTGCTCTGATTTCAATCGTCATACTTGATACTCCTCTTCCGCTTTTTTCTGAGACGGTAAAGCTTTCATTTCGTAAGCCATTTGTGAATCAGCCTTCTCTCGGATACAATGATCATCATAAAGGATATGGTTACCGTATAGTCAAGGAGGCATTATGAGCGAAGACGTCAGAAAATACTTCACAACGGGTGAATTTGCAAAACTGTGCCACGTAAAAAAACAAACCCTGTTCCATTATGACGAGATCGGCCTGCTTTCTCCGGAAATCAAAAAAGCGAACGGATACAGATACTATTCCTATCATCAATTCGAACTGTTCCAGGTCATCGGTCTGTTTAAGGAGGTCGGGGTGTCCTTGAAGCAGATCAAACCGCTCTTAACAGACAAAACCCCCGAAGGTATCATCACGCTTTTAAAAGAGAAATCTTCAGAAATCGAAAGCAAAATCAAAAAGCTGGAGCACCTGCAAAGAATGATTCAGACAAAGGTGAAGCTGACCGAACAAGCTTTGGAGACAGACTTCTCCTCCGTCTCATTGCAGCGATTAGATGAAGAGACACTTATGATAGGACGACCCGTACTCCATTTGCCAGAACGGCAATACACTGCCGCCATTTCCGAATTGATCCGCTATATGCGGGTACATGAACTCGATCAGGGACATCCGGTCGGCGGACTGTTTGCGCGGGAGCAGATTCTGAAAAAAGAATTCTACAACTACACCCATTTTTATATGAAGACAGAAGGAGGCATAGAGAATAGAGACCTCCATATCAAGCCGAAAGGGCTTTATGCCGTCGGGTACCAAATAGGGGATGAAGCGGAAGCGGCTTACCGCAGCATCATGCAGTTTATTGAAGAGTATGGGCTGGAAATGGGCGATTATGCATATGAAGAATATATGCTTGATGAGGTTGTGGCGGACGGGTTTGACAATCAGATCACAAGAATCCAGCTGGAAGTCCGCAATCGATAAAGCCGATGCCGCCGTTCATTTACGTCTTCTGACAAACCTTGTATAATGAGAAAAATCAGATTGCAATTGAGGTGAAAATCGATATGTTTCTAGCGCCCTTATTTGAACATGATGTACCGGCAGCACTTCTCCGCCCTTAATGGAGGAAAGTGACTGCGCTTCTCTCCGTTAGGGCATATGACGTGACCTAATATGATAACGGAGGGTGCATCAAATTGAAAAATACATTGTTCGGTTCGATTTATTTGGCATTGGCCGCAAGTATCTGGGGCGGTATGTATGTCGTCGTAAAAGTAGTGGTAGCGGTCATTCCGCCGCTTGAACTGGTATGGCTGAGATATGCGGTGGCGCTTCTTTCGCTTTTGATTCTCAGTTTATTTTCACGCCAATCCTGGAAAGTTCATAAACGTGATTTATTACTGATCGCTGCGATCGGATTGATCGGCAACACGGTTTCGATCGTCACGCAGGAAATCGGCACGAAATTATCAACCGCGCAGATGGGTGCGATTATTACGGCATCCACTCCCGCATTTATGGTTGTATTTGCCCGGCTGATGCTGAAAGAACGGTTAACGCTGAAAAAAGGAATATCGACAGGGCTGGCGACGATCGGAGTATTGCTCATTGTGGGGAACGGAGATCTCGATATGTCGAGCCAGCTCGGCGGTCTCTCGCTTCTGGCTGCGGCGCTGACATGGGCTTTGATGTCCGTGCTGATGAAACGGGTTCCCGGCCATTACTCACCGCTTGTCGTCACAACGTATTCCATTTGCGTCGCATTTGTCATCCTGACCCCGTTTACAGCGGGCCCGCTTCGGGAGATTCCTTTGTCTCAGCTTGCCCGGCCTGAGATATGGGGCGGACTTTTATATCTGGGTGTGATCTCAACCGCCTGCGCGTTCATGCTTTGGAATCGCGGATTGCAATTGCTGAATGCGGCAAGCGGCGGTCTGTTTTTCTTCTTTCAGCCGCTTTCCGGGACATTGCTCGGCTGGCTGCTGCTGGGAGAGACGATCGGAGGAACCTTCTGGATCGGGGCGGCCCTTATTGTTTCAGGCGTCGTTCTCGTCATGAAAGAAAAATAGAAAATGAAAAAAAGCCATTCAGCAAATGAATGGCTTTTTTCTGATTTCCCGGCAGGATTCGCTCCGCCATAAACAGAAAACAAGGAGCAGAAACGGATCATGGGCACCGGTACTCTCAAGGTGCAATTCGGGGTTTCGTCAATTAACATAAGGCGGTGAAAAAATGGAGCCAAAATGGCTTGAATGGGCAAAACAGCTTCAATCCGCGGCGCAAGCGGGGCTGGCTTATTCCAAAGACATATATGATATTGAGAGATTTGAAGAAATAAGAAAAATAAGCGTGGATATCATGGCGCATCATACCGGCATCGAGAAAAGGATCATCAAAGACGTATTCGCCGGTGACACGGGCTATCCCACTCCGAAAGTTGATATCAGAGCGGCAGTTTTTAAAGATCAGAGCATATTAATGGTAAGAGAGAAAAGCGACGGCAGATGGGCGCTGCCGGGCGGATGGGCTGATATCGGGATTTCACCGGGCGAGACCGCTGTCAAAGAAGTAAAAGAGGAGTCGGGAATCGACGTAAAGCCCGTTAAACTGTTAGCTGTAATGGATAAGAAATGCCATTCCCATCCGCCGTCCGCCGCCCACGTTTACAAAGTGTTTATCAAATGCGAGATCATCGGCGGCCGGCTCAGGGAGGGAACGGAAACAAGCGCGGCCGGCTTTTTTGCGGAAACGGAGCTGCCGCCGCTATCTGAAGCCCGCAATACGGAAAGTCAGATTGAAAAGATGTTTGCATATCTCAAACATCCGGACGAACCCGTTTATTTTGATTAAGGCAGCAAGCAGGAAAAAGAGAGGAACTGGTTCAGCACCATTTTACTTATGAATGATCCGGCCTGTGATAGAGAAGGTAAATCATCAGGCCGGGTTTTAAGAGTCTGCCTGTTTCGGTGTGGTGCGCCCCTTAAAAAACCGTTTTTGAAAAATCGATAATCCTGCGGGCAGCTTCTGTCGGTTTTTCCTCGGGAACATAATGGCCGCAGCCTTTTACCTCATATCCGCTGACTTCACGAATTGATTCTCTCCATGTGTCAAGCACGGGAAGGCCGGCTAAGTTCCCTTTTTCTCCCCACAGCAAAAGCGTGGGAACATCCAGTTTTTTCTGTGATTCCTTTTCTGAACGATATCTCGGCAAATCAATTTGATAAGCGGCTCTGTAGTCATTAAGCGCAGCTTGAACAGCGCCGGGCTGCTTCCAGGCGGCTAAGTACCGGTCCCAGGCGCCGTCTGATGCCAGCAGGTCAAAAAGCCCGTCACCTCTGCTTAATAAAAATCTAAGATATTCCTCTTCTTTTCCTTTTATTAATTCTTCCGGCAGATGGGGAACGACCTGAAATGTCCAGTGCCAGTATTTTTTTGCCGCTTCAGCTGCCGTCAAAGAATCATAGACGTATTCAGTCGGCATAATGTCAATGAGCACAAGGCCTGCCGCCAGCTCCGGCGCATCTAAAGCGAGCCGCCTTGCTACTCTTGCGCCTCTGTCATGCCCGGCAATTAACGCTTTTTGTATATGCAGGCGGCGCATCAGACCTTGTATATCGCCTGCCATCGTTTTGTTATCATAGCCGTTTATGCCGCTCGGCTTTTCAGAATCGCCGTAGCCCCTCAGATCAACTGCGATGACTCTATGAGAAGCGGCAAGCGTCGGAATCACATAACGCCACGTCACCCAGCTTTGCGGAAAGCCGTGCAGGAGAATGACGGGGGGAGCATCCTCCTTTCCCGTAAAGACGTAATGAAGGCGGATGCCATTTACCTTAATTGAATCATGGGTCACATGCTTTTCAAATTGTTCACGAAAAGAATCCATTTTCTCTCTCCTCATAAAATGTTATTTGTTTATTTGAGAAATAATAGCGGAAGTGACATCTTCCGTTGAATGTTTTCCGCCGGCATCAGGAGTCAGAATGCCGCTGTTTGTGACCGTTTCAATAGATTGTAAGAGGAGATGGCCCAGTTCCTCTTCTCCGAATGAATCGAGCATTAATTTCGCCGTCCATATTTGGCCGATAGGATTGGCTATTCCTTTTCCGACAATATCCGGGGCGGAGCCGTGAACAGGCTCAAACATGGAAGGATATTTGCCGTTTACATTGATGTTGGCTGCGGGAGCGATTCCGACGCTTCCCATAATCGCCGCGCCGATATCTGTCAGCACATCTCCGAACAGATTCGAAGCGACAATGACATCAAAGCGTTCGGGCTGCGTGACAAAGAAGGCCGCCAGTGCATCGATGTGCTGGGAATCTGTCTCGATCCCGACGTACTCCCGGCTGACCTCTTTAAAGATGTCATCCCAGAACGGCATCGAGTGAACAATACCGTTTGATTTCGTCGCGCTTGTGACGTGTTTCCGCCGACTTGCCGCCAGTTCGAAAGCATACCGCATCACTCTTTCTGTACCCCGTCGGGAAAAGACCGCGTTTTGTATGGCGATTTCGTCCTCGCCCTGATAGATTCTGCCGCCGACAGAGCTGTACTCGCCCTCACTGTTTTCGCGGACGACTATCAGATCAAAATCCTTCGGGTTAACGAGGGGGGAAGTGATTCCCGGCAGGAGCTTCGCCGGCCGCACATTAATCACCTGTTCAAATTCCCGGCGTATCTTGATGAGCAGCCCCCACAGCGAAACATGATCGGGGACGAGTTTTTGATTCCCCACCGCTCCCAAAAACAAAGCATCAAAGTGCTGTAACGTTTCTAGTCCATCATCCGGCATCATAGTCCCGTGCTCCAAATAATACTCGCAGCTCCACGGAAAAGAAGTGAAATCAAAGGCAATGCCTCCATGTAATTCGGCGATCGCGTTCAACACCCGTTCCGCTTGCGGAACTGTTTCTTTCCCCACACCGTCCCCCGGTATGCTGACAATCTAGTATGTCTTCATGTTTCCGTCACCTCCGAATGAATTGTTTTCGGTTTACGGCAGACCGTCGACCGTTGTTCGCTATAATTCCATATTACGGCACATCCGATATGCTGGCAAGCTCGGGAATGTTGCTTCCATAGATAAACTGTTATATGATCTTGGTAACAATAAGGCCTAAATTGTATGAAGAGGTAGGAAAGATGGATAATTTTAAATTAGATAAGCCAATCCCGTATTATCTGCAATTTTATTCCCAATTGAAAAAAATGATATTTGACGGGATTTTTAAACCGGGTGAACGGCTGAATGAGACTCAGCTGGCTAAGGATTTCGGAGTCAGCCGGTCGCCGGTCAGAGAAGCCATGCGGCTCCTTGAAAAGGACGGGCTTCTGACAGCAGACGATCGAAACGGCTTTGTCATTTATTCTTTGTCCGTTAAGGATGTTGAAGAGATTTATCAAATCAGAATGTCACTTGAATCACTGGCGGTCGAACTGGTTATTGATGAAGCGGCTGAGAGTGAAATTGACCTCATTGAAAAACAGCTGCGGGAGACGGAAGAAGCCATCAATAAAGGCGTCAAAGAGACTGAGATTATTTCCTTAAACGAGTCGTTTCATCGGCTTCTTGTGGATTTCAGCCGCAACAGCCGGCTGGCCATGCTGCTTGAGCATGTCAATGTGCTGATTCATTTTTGCAGAGTTCTTAATTTTAAAGGAGATGACCGTGCGGAGGTTATCCTGCATGAGCACCGGAAAGTCTTTGAAGAAATAAAAAAGGGCGATAAAACAAAAGCCGTGCAATATATGACGGAGCATCTCAAGCATGATGAAGAACATCTGAAAGGCGTGCTCAAAGCGGGAGAAACAGACGAATCATCACGATAGACAAGGTGAAAAGCCTTGTCTTTTTTTTGCCGATGTCATCGAACCGTCATAAAGACCTGACGGATGTTCCTTGCATGATTTTTTCCGCGTCATTTATGATGGATATGGAAGAGACGCAAAAAAGGCAAAGGAGTTTGAAAAATGGCGAAACATATTCTGATGATCAATTTTCCCGCAGAAGGACACGTAAACCCGACTTTGGGTATGACAAAGGCCTTCAGCGAACGGGGCGATCACGTTCATTATATCTCAACGGAAAAATACAAAAGCAGACTGGAAGGAGTAGGAGCGAAAGTTCATCTTCACAGCGATCTGCTCAGAATGACACCCATTGATCCCGGCAGTCCGTCCGGCATACTTGCATTTTTAAAGGTTCATATCAAAACGTCACTGGAGATTTTACATATTGTGCAGCGGCTGGCAGAGGACATTCAATTCGACGCCGTCTATTATGATAAATTCGGTGCGGGAGAGCTGGTGCGGGATTATCTCAACATTCCCGGCATCTCTTCTTCAGCATCCTTCCTGTTCAATGAAGACCGTCTGAAAATACTGCCGCTCCATCCGGAATCGGGCGTGCCGTTTCAGCCGGACAGGGAATGTGAAGAGCTGTTGGCCGAGATGAAAGACAAATACGGTGTCGCCCCTGACAGCATGGTTCAATTTATGAACAACACAGGTGAATTGAACGTCGTCTATACAAGCAGATATTTTCAGCCCGAAAGTGAGACATTCGGAGATGAGTATTTATTTATCGGTCCGAGTTTTCCGAAGAGAAAAGGGCGCGTCGACTTCCCGATTGACTCATTAAAGAATGAAAAAGTCATTTATATCTCAATGGGAACGGTGCTCGGGGACACGGAAGCGTTTTTCAATCTGTGCATAGACGCGTTCTCAGATTTTGAAGGAAAAGTAGTCATTGCCGCCGGGGAAAAAGCCGATCTGTCGAAAATCAAACAGGCGCCCGAAAACTTTATCATCGCCCCGTACGTGCCGCAGCTTGAAGTGCTGGAGCAGGCCGACGTGTTTGTCACGCATGGCGGAATGAACAGTGTAAATGAAGGCATTCATTATCAAGTGCCGCTGGTCGTTATTCCGCATGATAAAGACCAGCCGATGGTTGCGCGCCGCCTGACTGAATTGGATGCAGGCTATACAGTGCAAAAAGATGAAGTGAGCGCTGAAAAGGTAAAGCTTGCCGCGGAAGAAGTGCTGCATAACGGAAAATACAAACAAGGCATTCAAGCCATTAATGAAAGCTTTAAAGAATGTATGGACATGAAGGATGTTCTGGCCCGGATCGACCGGTTTATTGAACAAAAACATGCTCAATAATACATGGAAAAAGCCTGTTTCCTCTGCCAAAGGGAAACAGGCTTTTTATAATGGCTTTTAGATGATGTGATGTTCTTCATTTGCAAGTTTCACAAGAGTCAGAAGAGATTCTGCCTCACGTGCGTCGAGTGTTTTTGCCAGACGGTCTTTTTCAAAGATCTGCTGGCCGAAGACATTCACTGACGCCTGGTCAACCGCCGTGTGCCAGTTCTTTTGTGAATGATTCTCAGAAAAAGAGAAAACAAACACGGCAAAGACCGCTATAAGCATCGCCATGACCCAAAATTTTTGCCGATTTCCTGCTGCTGACATAGGCCGCCTCCTAACGTTCATTTTACTGGTATTAGATCATATATGAGCTGTTTTTCATAGAGTAAAGAAGTCATTATTTCAGGTAGTCCAAATGAAACGGAGCACAGCCGAAAGCCCGCCGGTCAGGCCGATGAGCCAATTCATATTTTGTTCATATTTTATTAAAAGTTTATCCAAGCCTGTCCTTTACAGTGGATATAACCACAAAACGCTGCTGAAAGGGGCCTTGAAAAATGCATATTCATATGATCAACAAAAACCAGTTTGAGAGTGACTTGGAGGCGGCCGGCTTCATCCGTCAGGCAGATGATATTATCGGCAAAATGAAAGAATACGTAACGGAATACGCCGCTTCTTCCGAACGGTTTCTGATTGAAATTCAAACCGTCATGAACGAATACAAAGCCGTCGTCTGTGCGATGTTTTCGACTATGGAAATTGCCGGTGCAAAAAAAGACGAGAAGCATGTTGAGTTCGAAGCCTGCACAGTATGGTGCGAATAAAAGACCTTCATCAAACCCCCGCGGCTGCCTGAACGGCAGTATACTGACTGGTGTTCAGGAAAGGGGAAATATTGAAACTTCTAAAGCGGCCGTTCGTATAAAAGAGTAAATCAGCTTGTATATGGAGGTTCGTGAAATGAACGATAAGAAAAAACAAGCTTTTGAACAGCTTTTCAGCACTTTAGACGAAAGACAAGAAATAAACGGAGCTGTATTGGCAGCGGAAAACGGCCGCATCTTATATCAGGGTTCATTCGGCGCTGCAGAACTGAAAACAAAGAGGATGCTGAATGACCAATCTGTCTTTGAATTAGCCTCAGTATCGAAGCCGTTTACAGCTTTAGGCGTTATCATTTTAGAGCAGCAAGGGAAGCTGCGTTATGACGATATGATAGAGCGGTGGCTTCCTGATTTTCCTTATCCGGGCATTACCATTCGGCATTTACTCCATCATACGTCAGGATTGCCGGACTATATGGAGTTATTTTTAACACATTGGGACCGGGACAGAATTGCCGTTAATCAAGATGTGATCGATATGCTTAAGCAGCATAAACCGGATGCTTATTTCCCGCCGGGCAAGGATTGGCTTTACAGTAATACGGGGTATGCGGTGTTAGCGGTTATTATAGAAATTGTATCAGGCATGAGTTTTGCTGAATTTATGAAACAAGCCGTATTTCATCCGCTTCGTATGCATGATACGCGGATTTATAACAGAAGGCTGAGTAAAGAAAACATTCCGAACTATGCATATGGCTATGTGTATGATGTTCATTCCGGAGAATATGTGCTGCCGGATGAACTTGAGGAAACCGATTATGTCGTCTTTCTTGACGGGATTCAAGGTGACGGAACCGTTAACTCCACTATTAGAGATTTATATCTGTTTGATCAGGCTCTTTATACGGAAGAAATCATCGGCAAAGAGTCTAAAGATCAAGCGTTTACGCCGGGCTATTGGAATGAAGAAGAGCAATTCGGATACGGATTTGGCTGGATGATTCAAAACAGCCGCCAAAAAGGGAAGGTTATCAGTCACGACGGAGGCTGGCCGGGCTATTCAACTCTGATGATCCGGTATATTGACCAGAACAAAACACTGATTTATCTCAGCAATATGGAACAATCGTATCAATTTGAACAAGCTGTGATTGCCGCGGCCGTAAACATCTTATTTGATCAGCCATACGTGATTCCGAAACGTCCGGCGGATCAGAAAAAAGCAGATATCGATCCTGCGATTTACAGCAGATTTACCGGCAATTACTCATTTCAGGATGACACACATGCATCGGTGACGGTAAAAGAAAACCGATTGTATCTTACAATAGACGGGCAGACACCATTCGAATTATTCCCAATGACGGAAACCCGTTATTTTGTCAGGGCGCTGCCGCTTGAAATTGAATTTGCAGGTGATAAAGCACAAACAGCCCCGCATTTCGTTTTATATCAGGACGGCACAGAAGAAACGGCTTTGCGGATAGACTGAGTGACATGCAAAACAAAACCGCCGTCCTGAGAAGACGGCGGTAATAGAGAAGTCAAACCCCTTTGATGACGCGAAATTTTCTTTTCGGCTCTGACATAAATATAGAAGAAAAAATCATAGCTCCGACCATTGTGATGTATTCCATATAAAGCGAAACTTCTGCCAAAACCAACCCCGCAATCATTAAAACAGCGCCCAATACCACCGCAAAAACCTTCGTTTTCATGATGAGTTCCCCCTATTATCTGATAATTGAATTATACTGCATCTCTATTAATGTGTACATTTTGTGAACAATTTCACCTGATAAAAGGCAATAAAGAGAGAGTTGAAGAATTAGGAGAAATGACAGGCCATCTTTTTGTTTTACCGAAGAAACGAAAGGGAAAATGAAAAATCAAAAAGGCAAAGGAGTTCTTGAAATGAAAGCGAGACTATTTTTATTCAGCATGTTTCTCCTGATCCCCGTTCTGGCGCTTGCCGGATGCAACAGCCAATCTTCAGGAGGAAGCGAAAAAGCGAAAGACAAAGAAACGCACTCTCACGAAGACATGAATCACTCAGGTTCATCCGAGGTGCCGAAAGGTTTAAAGAAGGCCGAAAATCCGACTTATAAAGTCGGCAGTGACGTCATGATTTTAGCTTCTCATATGAAAGGCATGAAAAATGCGCAAGGAACCGTAAAAGGTGCTTATGATACAACGGTTTACAGTGTATCTTACACTCCGGAAACGGGAGGAAAGCGCGTCGAAGATCACAAATGGGTCATTCAGGAAGAGCTGAAGGGCGCCGGTGATCAAACGTTAAAACCGGGTGACAAGGCCGTGATCGAGGCATCCCATATGAAAGGCATGAAGGGCGCCGAAGCCGTTATTGATTCAGCCAAAAAGACAACCGTTTATATGGTCGACTATACACCGACTGACGGCGGCCAAAAAGTAACCAATCATAAATGGGTGACAGAAGACGAGCTTGCTGCCGCAAAATAAAAAGACCGCCAAAGCCGAAGGAACTCCTTTGGCTTTTTTGCGGTCTCACATTTATGCGGATTTTCTTTTCAAGGCAGGTCTCGTTAAAGAGAATACAGCTAACGCGACAGCGATAATGACAATCAAACCGCCGCACCAGGCTGTTGCTGTGACAGAACCGGTTTGTCCGATCACGCCGCCGCCGATGGCTGACCCGAGCGCGATGCCGATCTGCAAAGCGGACGTGTTGAAGCTTTGCTGAATATCGGAAGACTCAGGCGCAATTTTGATTAAATAGCTTTGCTGCGCCGGCGCAAGGCTCCAGCTGAGCAATCCCCAGATCACCATCGCAGGCAGGAAAATGATTAAAGAAACCGTTGTCAGCGGAAGAATAAACAGGATCAGAGCGAAAGAAACGGTCACAAGCATGATGCTTTTAAATGCTCCTAAACGGTCATACAGCCAGCCTCCGAACGGGCCGCCGCATACCGCTGACAGACCGAACAAAAAGTAGCATACACTGACCCAAACGGAACTCAAATGAAGCGTTCTTTCCAAAAAAGGCGCAAAGTAGGCATAGAGTGTGTAATGCCCCGCCAATGTAAACAAGGTGACAAGATGTGCGCTGGCAATTTTGGCGGTCCCGATCGTCTTGATCTGCTCACGAAACGGAATCATTTTTTCAGCAGGTATTTTTTCAAAAAAGACGCTGATAATCAGCATGGAAACGAGAGATAATACGCCGATTCCCAAGAACAGAACACGCCATCCGAAGGCATTGCTGATGATAATACCGACAGGCACGCCTAAAGCGATTGCGGAGCTGAACCCCATGAAAATGATGCCGATCGCCCGCGCTCTGTATTCAGGCGCCACGATTTTAGGAGCAATCGTTAAAGAAAGGACGACAATCAGCCCTGTGCTCATGGAAGCGAGCACCCGTGACACCATAAGTACGGCGAAATTGGGACTGAAATAAGCGACCAGATTACTTAGGAAGAAAATAAACAGTGCGATTAAATAAAGCCGCTTTCGTTCAGCCTTTGCCGTCACTGCCAAAAGCAGCGGGCCGGATACCGCGTAACCGAGCGCAAACACGCTGATCAGCTGCCCCGCGCTGACGATGGATATATCTAAGTCGGAAGCGATTTGCGGAAGAATACCGCCCACAATTAATTCAACCAATCCGACTGCGATGGTAGATGCTGCAAGCAGAAATACTTTGAAATTCATGTACAGATACTCCTTTTTTTATTTTTTAGAAAATAAAAAATCCTGATTACAAAAAGTGTACGGGACAATTTTTGTAATCAGGATTTTACGGTTCCTGGTAGACACCCTCAAACCATATCATTGAGGTTATACAATGTATGCAATATTCGGCTGTGTCCGTTTCTGCAAAAAATTCTACCATAATAGTGAGGGAGATTCCATAGAAAATTCGAGGAAATCCTTTCAATTTCAATATCGGCGGCTGTAACGTCATTGATGAAGCAGGGAAAAAAATTTATGATAACCGTAAGGAGTCTATACAGATCAAACATTATACAGCCGGAGGAAACCGATGAATAAGTACGAAAAAATCGCCAACGAAATGAGAAAGAGGATTAAAAGCAGTGTATATGACATAGATCAGCCGATCCCGGATGAAAAGACGCTCGCTGCGGAGTTCGGGTGCAGCCGGATGACGATGAAGCGGGCGCTTGATACACTTGCGGCCGAAGGGATGCTTTTCAGAAAAAGAGGGCACGGCACATTTATCATTCAATCAGCCATGCAGGATGAGCACGTTCACGTAGTCAGCAACGAAATTCTCGGCTTGAGCAATTTGTTAAAAGGCAAAAATATCAAGAGCAAGGTCATCCGGTTTGAAGTGCAGTTTCCGTCTCAAGATGTCGCCGCACATTTGGCCATCGATGAAAAGACTCCCGTCTATTATGTAGTGAGGCTCAGAATTGTTGAAGGCGAACCGTACGTTCTTGAAAAAACATACATGCCGGCGAGCCTTATACCCGGCATTAATGACGAGGTGCTCAACCATTCCATCTACGATCATATTACGCGGGAACTGCAGCTCAAAATCGCAGGCTCACACAGAAAAATCAGAGCGTGCAAGTCGGATGACATGGATCAGCAATATCTCGGCTGCCGGCCGGATGACCCGATACTTGAAGTCGAGCATGTAGGCTTTTTGGACAACG
This sequence comes from Bacillus sp. JK74, assembly GCF_053663395.1. Taxonomy (NCBI): domain Bacteria; kingdom Bacillati; phylum Bacillota; class Bacilli; order Caryophanales; family Bacillaceae; genus Bacillus; species Bacillus sp. JK74. The sequence continues at coordinate 213,889 of NZ_JBSJQB010000004.1, forward strand.
GCACTCCCTTTGAATATTCATTTTCCCGCCACCGTCATGACAAGTTTGTCGTGACCTCAGTCAATATAAAACGTTCATAAAAGCGCCGAAGAGTGAGAGAAAAACTCACTCTTTTTTTGTTGCCGCTGATTTACATCGTAGCTTCTTTTATGTTATATTACCCAATGATAGAATCATCCTACAAATTTCAGAGGTGTTTTGATGGAGATATCCAAAACAAGCAGACTGTCGCTCGTAGAACAAGTGGTGGCGCAAATTGAATCGTTAATTCAATCGGATAAATGGCCGGTCGGGACGCGCATTCCCCCTGAGCTGGATTTAATGAAGCAATTTGATGTGAGCCGAAACACGTTGCGTGAGGCCATTCGGGCGCTCGTACATGCCGGCCTGCTGCAGACAAGGCAGGGGAGCGGTACGTATGTCAGCTCATCCAGTGTTCTCGGCGCGGCATTTTACCGCCATATTAAAAAATCAAATTTGCTTGAAACATTAGAAGTCAGATACGCACTCGAAAGAGAAGCTGCACGATTGGCGGCGGAAAGGCGTAATGACGAAGACCTGAAAGCACTGAAGGCATGCTTGGATGAATGTGAAGCGGCCTTGCAAAATGAAGATCGAAAACGGTATGCCGAAGCCGACATTAAGCTGCACAAAACAATTGTACAGGCGGCCCATAACAACATGCTTTCTGATCTATACGAGCATATGACGGAGGCGCTTTGTGCGTCAGTCCATAACCTGTTGGAAATCACCCCTGCTATCCGGATCCACACCCAGCTTGCCGCCGCGATTATCGGACAGAAACCGGATCAGGCCATGGAGGCCGTCAACCAATACATCACAGTATTTAAAGATACAATACACATGGAGGATGAACATGAAAATTGAAGACGAACATCAAATTCTGCAAGCAAGTCATCGTAAAAAACTGATATTGCTGGTCATCGGAGTCATATTGATAGGGGCCAACCTCAGAGCGCCTCTGACATCGGTCGGGCCGCTCGTTTCCTCAATTCGGGACAGCCTCGGCATGACCAATGCGGCTGCCGGCACCATTACGACAGTGCCGCTTTTGGCCTTTGCATGTCTGTCGCCGTTTGTTCCATTATTGTCCCGGCGCTTCGGGACCGAGATTGTCTTACTGTCATCATTAATTGTCCTGACAGCCGGAACTCTGCTGCGCTCCATCGCCGGAATCGGCACTCTCTTTTTCGGAACGATCCTGTTGGGATTGTCGATCGCCGTATGCAACGTCCTGCTGCCGAGTCTCATTAAACATAAGTTTCCCGGAAATTTAGGCATCATGACCGGCGTCTACTCGGTTTCTATGAATCTGTGCGGCGCGATTGCATCCGGCATCAGCGTGCCGATCGCCTCTTCAGCGGGGTTAGGCTGGAAAGGCGCGCTCGGCTGCTGGGCTATCCTTTCTTTTATTGCGTTCGTCATGTGGATTCCGCAAATGCGAGGACGCGAACTGCCCGTCCGTACGACTGGGACAAACGGAGAGAAGAAAAACAGTCTGATGCGGTCTCCGCTGGCTTGGAAGGTGACGATGTTCATGGGGCTGCAATCCCTTATTTTTTACACCGTCATCGCCTGGCTGCCGGAAATTCTTCAGCAGAATGGACTCAGCTCAAGTAAGGCGGGATGGATGCTTTCATTAATGCAATTCTCAGTCCTGCCGATTACTTTTATCGTGCCGATCGCTGCCGCTAAAATGAAAAATCAGCGCGCACTCGCCGGACTGACGGCTTTATTTTTCCTTATCGGCATTGCCGGCGTTCTTTTCGGAAGCCCGGCTCTCACTCCGCTATGGGTCATTTTGATCGGAATTGCGGGAGGCTGTGCGTTCAGTCTGGCGATGATGTTCTTCAGCCTGCGGACCCGGCATGTTCATGAAGCCGCGGCGCTTTCCGGCATGGCCCAGTCATTCGGATACCTGCTTGCCGCGTTCGGGCCGCTTGTATTCGGTTTGCTGCATGACATCACGCACGGCTGGACGGTTCCGTTATTCATGCTGATCGCAGTCTCCGTTCTGATCTTCATTTTCGGAGTCGGAGCGGGAAAAGCGGAACAGATCAAAACAGCATAAAAAAACAAAGGGCCCGTTTAGGGTCCTTTGTTTTTTGTTTAAAAAGCTGTCTCAGGCCGTCACGCTGTCAGTTTTAAGCCGATGACACCGATGAGGATAAGCCCCAGAGACACCAATTGTGACAGATTGAATTTTTCTTTAAACCAAAGTATGCCCACGGCAGAAACGCCGATGCTTCCCATGCCGGTCCAAGCCGCATACGCGACACCTGTGGGAAGAACCTGCATCGCTCCGGAAAGGCAAAAGAATGAAATCATAAAGCCTGTTACCATGACAATCAGCGGCCACTTTTTTTTAAAACCGTCAATATGTTTCATGGCAACGGCCGCTACAACTTCCTCCGCTCCGGCAATAAATAACAGCAGCCATGCCATTAATGTTCACCCCTTGTTTCAGTTTCTTTCGTAAATACCTTCATTCCTAAAATGCCGGACAACAGCAAAGCCAAAAAGAATATTTGCCCGATTGAAAACGATTCGCCTAAAATGACGCCCGTTACATATGTGCCGACGGTGCCTATTCCGACAAAAACGGTATATGCGGCAGCCATCGGAATTTTTTTATAAGAGCGGATCAGCATCAGAAAGCTGACGGCAATCAAAAGGAAAATACCAATCCAATCAAAGAGCGAATCCGCATGCTTCAGGGCGGACGCCCAAACTACTTCTAACAGTCCGGCTATCAATACAAGCAGCCAATACATGATACAGTCACCTCAGTTATGAATGAATGTCAGTCATTTTTACGGCGGTCAAAAATGATCGGTCTCCGCCAATCATTTCTGCAAGCTTCTTTTGAGAAAGCTGAATATTTCTTTTTTATATACTTCGAGATCGACATCCTGTTCACAGCCGATATAAAACCGTTCAGCTGCGTTCTCGACAACGTTGATAATCGTTCTGGCCGTCCATCTGACATGAATGCCGCTGATGACCTCACCCTGTTCAATGGCCGTATTGATCACGCCTTCCAGCCAGGAATAATAAGGCTGATAAATGGCTTCCCATTTCTCCATTGAATGATCGATGGCAAGACCGGAATAACAGAGAACGATAATATCTTTATGAAGCCGGGTGATGTGAAATGTCTCATCTACCAAAATGTCCAGCAACGTCCAAAAATCTTCAGAACCGTCCGTTTTCCCTTTTATTCTGTCCAGCGTAGTGTCGAGCAGGTTTTCTGCAATCGCGGATATCAGTGCGTTTTTAGAAGAAAAATATAAATAAAACGTACCTTGGGCCGTTCCGGCTTTTTTGACGATTTCTGAAATGGATGCTTTGTCTAATCCTTTTTCAGAAATGACTTCAATCGCGGCTTGCAGGATCTTTTCGTATTTTCCCGAGCTTTGTTTTGCCAATAGAGGGGTCCTCCTTTTATGAATGACTGTCATTCATTTTATCGCATATTCGCTTTTTTGTCACCCCTTAACATAAAAATACCGGAAAGAAGACCATACTTCTTTCCGGCATTCGTCATTTATCACTGTCGATCATAGCCTTCGGCAGACCTGTATATTTTGCCCAGTAATAAATACCGAGCGAACCGATGGCGATCAGAATCAGGTCAAGCGGATTGCTGATAATGCCCAATCCGTGGCCGAACGAGCCGAGATAGGAGAAAATCAGCATCATGACATAAAAGCCGACGATCCACCATGCTGATTTCAGCTGCTGGCGTATGCTGACATCATCTTTGGGAGCATATTTACTGAAACAGAGATAGATCAGAAACATGACAATTTGAGAACCGAGAAGCCAGGATACGGTGCGCCATCCGGACCAATATACAATATAAGAGGTAAAAATAAACGACAGCGGCCCGATGATGCTCATCCCTTTTAAATAAAACGGTCTGTTAATGTTCTTCGCGTTGACTCTCAGCGCCGCAGAAGAAATCGGCGCAATCGCATAAGACAGAATCAATGCGACGGAGCATACGTTAACAAGAGCGTTCCAAGAAGGGAACGGAAGCGTCCAAAAAACAGCCAGGCCGAACGAAAGCCAAAGGGAGGCACGCGGTGTCCCGGTTTCTTTATTGACTTTAGAAAAAATGCTGAATAATGTTCCGTTTCTGGCCCAGGCATAGACGAGACGTGAAGTCGTATTCATAAAGATATTTCCGTTACCGCCCGGTGATAAAATCGCATCTAAAATAACCAATGTCGCCAGCCACCCCAAACCGAGCAAGACGGCGATATCTTTGAACGGAAGGGAGAATTCAGTCCCGATAGCCGGCCATCCGTGCTTCAGGGTATCCCCCGGGATCGCCCCGATAAAAGTGAGCTGCAGTACGGTGTAAATAATAGTAGAAACGATAATACAAACAATCAATGCGATCGGAATGTTCCGCTTCGGATTCTGCACTTCACTCGCGACAGCCACAATCGGATGCAGCCCAAGGTATGCAAACATGACGCCGCCTGTGGAAATCGCGGCCTGAATTCCGGTGAAACCAAAAGGCGCGAATCCGTGAACGGTCATATTGCCCGGGTGAAAATGAAAAATCAGTACAACAATTACCGTAATCGGTACGACATATTTAAAAATCGAAATAATGAAGTTTGCTTTCGCAAAGGTTTTGACACTCCAGTAATTGAGGAGGAAGAACAGGCAGAGCAGCGCAAATTGCAATATCCATCCGGCAATTGTCGGCGAATCAGAGCCTTTTACGGTCAAACCGGGAAACCAATACGCTACGTATTGGCGGACTGCCGTGACTTCTATTGAAATAAGACTCGTGTATGCCACAATGGTGACAAAGGAAATTAAATATCCGACCAGGTGTCCGTGTGAATATACGGGATACCGGATAATCCCCCCGGTCCGCGGCAGCGCGGCGCCCAGTTCCGCATAAACCAAGCCGATCAATAAGATGATTCCCCCGCCGATCAGCCAGGAAAAAACGCCTGACGGGCCCGCTTTAGAGGCGACGTTACTGACGGCAAACAGCCATGCCGAACCGAATATGGCTCCCATGCCGATTAAAATAAGATCAAAAAGTGACATAGTTTTCTGGAAGTTTCCTTGCTTAGACATTCGCTGCCTCCTTAAAAAAGACATTGTTCTCTTTACATAATTCCCATTATCATTCAAACATACCCAGCCGGCCGGCTGGAAAATTAGGACAACTTTCGAAACGAAGTATGTACAGAAATGTGCTCACATCAAAATAACGGCCGTATGGCAAGATCTCCCGGCTTATATTCCCCGTTTTGAACACATTCAAACCTCATATTCAGAAAAACAAAAAACGCCCGAAACAGGCGTTTTTTGTTACAAGTTCATATCTTTCAGTCCGGGGCTGTGCTCATTCGGAAGCTCGGGAAGTTCCGGCACAGGGAAACCTTTAGGAGGCTCGGACACACTTAATTCGCCGCCGTTTCGGCTCGGTGTCGTTCCCTGCAGAATTTCTCCGATCTGTGTCGGATCCAGTCTGAAATTAAATTGGGTATTATGATAACCCATCTCAACGAATTTCCGGCATTCCGGGTATTTTTCAATATCATAATTCGGCACGGGAAATAATTTGCCCCATTCGACACCCAGTGTTTCCAGCGCTTTTGTAAATGCATTTTGATGGGCGTTGTCACGGACGATCAGGAAACCGAGTGTTTCTCTGAACGTCTGGTTAGAACTCATTTCATAAATGCGCGTTTTTTGCAGCACGCCGGTTGATTCCAGCACGACATTGTCCAATAAGTCAGCAATCAGATTCCCGTGGTTGTATACCCAAGACCCGTTCCATGGATTGCCGCCGGCGTCTACAGGAAGAGAACTTTGCGCCCCGATGATAAAATGGTGCGGATTGGCGTGTTTAACTGCTTCGTCAAGCGGCGCCTGATCTGCTGCCTGATTTCCGGCGCCCTCAGCGCCGCTTTCATCGAGCAGCGCATTAATCGTATGCTGGACGAGCTCAACGTGTGCGATCTCTTCTAAAAATACACCGCGAAGCAGGTCACGGAACTGTTTTTCTTTTCCTCTGAAATTAGAGCTTTGGAAAAAGTATTGCATCATCGTCCGCATTTCCCCGTAATGCCCGCCTAAAATTTCCTGAAGCACCTTGGCCGCGGCCGGGTCCGGCTTGTCCGGTTTAATGATATTGATCAGCTCTTCTTTGTAATAATACATAAACAGCGCCCCCTGAAAGAAGTTTTCGGTTCTTCTGTTAGTGTCTTTGCAAATTCAGTTTTTATGTATCGGCATCAAAAAAAGGACGGAAAGCGTGTCCGTCCTTTTGTGTTAAGCCTCAACCGCCCCGCGAAGTTTCGTGTTGACAAGCCCGTTCCATCCTTGATCCATCGTACTGTGAATCTCGGAGCTTTTCCGATTGACTTTATTGATGACGGCTTCCGGCTCTTTCCATCCGCCGTGAATGAGAGTGAATTCCGTATCCCCGCTTTCCGTTTCCTTTAAGACAAAAGAAACGATCCAGCCTTCCGTATCCCATGAAAAAGAAAGGCGGTACGGCGCTTCAATATCCAGCAGCTTGCACGGAGACGGACCGAACGGAGATTCCAGCTGAAACTCACTGTCTTCTTGAGGTGTGAAATCATTCGGCATAAACCAGAGAGACAGGCCGTCCGCCGTAGAGACCGTATCCCAGACAACTTGTATCGGCGCCTTGAAAACGGCGGTATGAATAATGTCCGGTAATGGCTGATTGCTGTTGTTGTTTTTGTTATCTTTGTTTTGTTTATCAGACATGATGCGTAACCACTCTTTCGCTGTTTTTACTTTTGATCATACTACACAGGGCAGGACATTTGAAAACAAATCAAACTTATTTTATGCTTTTCCAAAGCCATTCAATTCATTTTAAGGAGACGTAGTGATGACAGATCAATTTAAAGCGTTAGTAGTCGATCAACATGAAGACCGGTTTTCAGTCAGCGTACGGGAGCTGGCGGTTCAGGACCTTCCCGAGGGTGAAGTGCTGATTAAGGTTTGCTACTCAGGGGTGAATTATAAAGACAGCTTGGCTGCCATTCCTGACGGCAAGATCGTAACCTCGTATCCTTTCGTGCCGGGAATTGATTTAGCGGGAATCGTCGTTTCTTCAGATGACGCCCGTTTTAAAGAAGGGGACAAAGTCATTGCGACAAGCTACGGCATAGGCGTTTCCCATTTTGGCGGCTATAGCGGGATGGCCCGCATTCCGGCAGATTGGATCGTGCCGCTGCCTGAAGGTCTGACACTTAAAGAAGCCATGACGATCGGAACCGCCGGCTTCACTGCCGCATTGTCCGTCCAGCGTCTTGAAGAAAACCATGCCGCTCCTGAAAAAGGGAAGGTGCTGGTGACGGGAGCGACAGGCGGCGTCGGAAGCTTTGCCGTCTCCATTCTTTCAACCTTAGGTTATGAGGTCGAGGCCAGTACGGGAAAAGAAGAAGAAAGCGGGTATTTGAAGAGCCTCGGAGCAAAGACGGTCATTCACCGTGACGAAGTGTATAACGGCACGTTAAAACCGATGCAAAAACAAAAATGGGCAGCGGCCGTCGATCCGGTCGGAGGTGAGCCGCTTGCTTCAGTTCTCAGTCAGATTCAGTACGGCGGATCAGTTGCTGTGAGCGGACTGACAGCGGGAACGAAACTCCCGGCTACAGTCTTTCCGTTTATATTGCGCGGCGTCAGTCTCTTGGGAATTGATTCCGTATTCTGTCCGATGGAGACAAGAAAGAAAATATGGCAGCGTTTAGCTGATGACTTCAAGCCTGCAGATCTGGAGGCCTTTATTCAAAAGGAAATTACACTTGAAGAGCTGCCGGATACGCTTCCTGCCCTTTTAAAAGGAGAAGCGAGAGGGAGAACGATTGTTACAATAAACGAAGAATAAAACAAAAACCCCCAACTAGCAGTTGGGGGTTTTCAATATGTAATCAATTATTGATTATAATAGGGGTAATTCATTGATCATGTTATGAAAATGAATTGATGTAAAATATAAATTGATTATATATAGGTAATATAAAGGTAAGTTATAAAATTTTCTGAAATATTTATTGACTGAAAGCGCTTTTAAAATTATGATAATAACATAAGTACCAATAATATCATTATAACTTCACTACAAAGTAACTATAAAATAACAATTTGGCGAGAGGGGAGAGCGAATAATCACTATAAATGATAACGCTTTCGGAACATTTTCTTCTTATATAACTGTTTTGGACGTCAGAACTTGTATGCAGACGTTAGAGGTGTAAATATTGATAACTGAATATTCGGATATTATCTCTGTGTAAAAACTAGGAGGATTTGAAGATGAATAAAAATAGCAGCCAGCATTCATTTTTGAGAACCATCATTTTAGTATCGACATTCGGGGGACTTCTTTTCGGCTACGATACCGGTGTGATTAATGGGGCGCTGCCGTTTATGGCGGAAGCTGACCAGCTTAATCTTACCGCTTTGACTGAAGGGATGGTGGCGAGCTCCCTGCTCTTGGGGGCTGCGATCGGCGCGGTTTTCGGAGGGAGATTGTCGGACTATAACGGCAGACGTAAAAATATCCTTATCCTTGCCGTTTTGTTCTTTGCAGCGACGCTTGGATGTACACTGGCGCCTAACGTGTCGGTTATGATCATCTCCCGTTTTCTGCTGGGGCTTGCCGTCGGGGGAGCATCTGTAACCGTTCCGGCATATTTGGCTGAAATGTCGCCGGCGGAAAGCCGAGGGAGAATGGTTACCCAAAATGAATTGATGATTGTAACGGGCCAGCTGCTTGCCTTCACGTGTAATGCTATCATCGGCAATGTGCTTGGTGATACCTCTCACGCTTGGCGTTATATGCTCGTTATCGCGGCCCTTCCGGCGGTATTCTTGTTTTTTGGTATGCTGAAAGTTCCTGAAAGTCCGCGCTGGCTGGTTTCTAAAGGAAGAAAAGAAGATGCTCTGCACGTTCTCCGGCGAATAAGGAATGAAGAGAAAGCGAAGTCTGAGCTCGCTGAGATTGAATCTGCCTTTCATAAGGAAGCTCAGATGGAGCAGGCGACCTTTAAGGATCTTGCCGTTCCGTGGGTGCGCCGCATTGTGTTTATCGGGATCGGAATTGCGGTAGTGCAGCAGCTCACCGGCGTGAATTCAATTATGTATTATGGAACTCAAATTTTAAAAGATGCCGGTTTCGAGACAAAAGCCGCATTAATCGGCAATATCGCTAACGGTGTGATTTCAGTGCTCGCGACTTTTGTGGGAATATGGCTTCTCGGCAAAGTCGGCCGCCGCCCGATGCTGATGACGGGGCTCATCGGAACGACTGCGGTGCTGCTTTTGATCGGAGTTCTGTCTGTCGTGCTGAAAGGATCGCCTGCTCTTCCTTATGTGGTTCTTTCATTAACAGTCACTTTCCTTGCGTTTCAGCAGGGGGCTGTCTCTCCGGTGACCTGGCTGATGCTGTCGGAGATATTCCCGCTGCGTTTGCGGGGGCTTGGTATGGGGGTCACTGTCTTCTGTCTCTGGATCGTGAACTTCATTGTTGGTTTAACTTTTCCGATCCTGCTCGCAAACATCGGATTGTCTGCAACCTTCTTCATTTTTGTCCTGTTAGGGATAGCGTCCGTTATATTTGTGAAAAGGTTCCTTCCGGAAACGAAAGGTCTGTCGCTCGAACAGCTTGAACAAAACTTCCGTGCCTATGAAAAAACAGATCGTAATAGCGCAGAAGCCGAGGTGAGCGGGTAATCTGAATAGACGCGGGGTTCCTGGGGATCCCGCTTTTTACTTATTATATAGAAGGGAATAATAAGCGGGAAAAAAGTTTCGTAAAAGTGTTGACCTAATTTAAAGTGCATGGTATATTATTAAACGTCGCTGATGAACAAAGCGATAACGACAAATGAGAAAATGATCTTTTGAAAAAAAGACTTTACAAATTCTCAAAAGCGTGTATAATAAATGAGGTCGAGAAAAAAGACTTCGAAAATTAATAAAAAAATACTTGACATCATAACTGATTGGTAGTATGATAGTTAAGTCGCCTGATAAGCGCCCGTAGCTCAATTGGATAGAGCGTTTGACTACGGATCAAAAGGTTAGGGGTTCGACTCCTCTCGGGCGCGCCAATTCAAATGCGGGTGTAGTTTAGTGGTAAAACCTCAGCCTTCCAAGCTGATGTCGTGAGTTCGATTCTCATCACCCGCTCCATTATAATGATCTTTGAAAACTAAACAAGACAAAACGTACCTGTTAATTCAAAGTTTTAAATAAATCGCACAGCAATGTGCGTAGTCAGTCAAACTAAGGTCTGCATGATGCAGATCACACAGACGTTACTGCAGGATGCAGTGAATGTAGTCTGTGATCCATTTATCGGAGAGTTTGATCCTGGCTCAGGACGAACGCTGGCGGCGTGCCTAATACATGCAAGTCGAGCGGACAGATGGGAGCTTGCTCCCTGATGTTAGCGGCGGACGGGTGAGTAACACGTGGGTAACCTGCCTGTAAGACTGGGATAACTCCGGGAAACCGGGGCTAATACCGGA
>NZ_JBSJQB010000005.1:0-293785 GCF_053663395.1 Bacillus sp. JK74
TGCTCTCTTTTTTTTATTTTCCATCGCAGGTTTTTAACAAAAACCGTTCAGAAAAAAATTAAAAACCTGCTCTCTTTTTTTATTTTCCATCACAGGTTTTTAACAAAAACCGTTCAGAAAAAAATTAAAAACCTGCTCTCTTTTTTTTATTTTCCATCGCAGGTTTTTAACAAAAACCGTTCAGAAAAAAATTAAAAACCTGCTCTCTTTTTTTTATTTTCCATCGCAGGTTTTTAACAAAAACCGTTCAGAAAAAAATTAAAAACCTGCTCTCTTTTTTATTAGGTTTTGATTGATGTTATTTGGCCTTATTATTTAGTCTCACCATGTCCGAACAAAAAATATCTTCTTATTTCTGATAGACTTCCTCTCTCAATGCAAACCCCAGCCTATAAAGTGCTTTTGCTTTCACTCGATAAAAGCTCCGCTGACTTAATCCCATTTCGCCATACACTTCATAGTCATACATTTCTTCTGGCTGCATATAAAGCATGACAATCATCTGCCTTTCTCTTTGGGAAAGCCGGTTAACTGCGTTTTGAACCCGTTTCAGAAATTTATCTCGCCTAACCTCCCAATCAAGACGTTTTAATGCTGCTTCTTCCGTTGAGGATTGAAACTCGTTCGTAATGCTCGGCGGAACAATGCTGTATGTTGGTGTAACCTTTGGCAAAAAATCATCTGGCACCTGTAAAAGATATAATCGGTATTGTTCCAACAATTGTTCTACTCTTGCTTTAGTGGCTTCTTCGTCAATCTGAGGCAAATTTAATGTTAATTGATTCATATTTCCTCCTGATTATTTAAAATAAAAAGGACACCGAAACGAACAGCGTTATAGCTGTAAGTTCAGTGTCCGCAGGCTTTCCGTCTTGGACTTATTCAGTTGAATAATTCGCCTTCATCCCACTTAACGCGGGTAACTTTCCCTTTACTCGTGACAATTTTTGTTTCTCCATGCTCAGGAAGCGGCGTCATTTTTGCTTCCCCATTTGAAACAATGACAGCAAAATTTTCATGCTGTTTCGTGTCTATGACAAGTTTATCTTTCTCTATTATAGGATCTAATCTAATTAGTCTCAAATGGTTGCCCTCCTTTTGAATCATTTATCTATCCGGTTGCCTTCCTGCTCGAAAGCAAGCAAATAAGCGTTCATCCTGTCTTTAAATTTCTCTTGCAAATAAAAATTCAGCGCCTCTTCCGAATCCTGCAGCCGTACCGTTTTTTTCTCGTACACCAAAAATTCGATCAGCAGGATAAGTGAGTAATAATTGTGTCGAAGCGCTGCCTCATACCAATCTCTAATCGTCAAAACGCCGCTCCAGGTTGACAAAAAGCCCGTACTCTTTGATGAATGCCAGTGAAACAGTTCCGACCGGGCCGTTTCGCTGCTTGCCTATAATGATCTCAATAATATTTTTGCTTTCGCTTTCTTTGTCGTAATAATCATCCCGATAAAGAAACCCAATGACATCCGCGTCCTGTTCAATTTGTCCCGATTCTCTTATGTCTGACATCATCGGTCGTTTATCCTGCCGCTGTTCAACACCCCGTGAAAGCTGACTGAGAGCAATAACGCAAATATCCAACTCGCGGGCCATGTGTTTTAACATGCGGCTGATCTCGCTTATTTCTTGCGTTCTGTTGCCCCTATGTTTTGCTGATCCTGAAATAAGCTGCAGATAATCAATAATGATCAAGATATCTTTTCCAGCAAATTCACGTTTCATTTTTCTGACCTTTGACCATATTTCGTTAACTGTAACGCCTGGGCGGTCAAAAATCCTGAGATCAGCGGAGCCAAGAACCCCGTTTGCTTGTGAAAGTTTGTTCCAGTCATTCGCCGTTAAATTGCCGGTTCGCATTGCATGAGCGTTAATATTTCCAAGGCTTGATGCCATTCTTTTTAAAAGTTGCTTTCGTGACATTTCAAGGGAGAAAATCCCCACTGCCCCGCCTTTATACTGATTAAGCGGGCTTGACATAAAGTTTTGAGCCACGTTGAGACAAAAAGCGGTTTTCCCTACAGACGGACGAGCGGCAATAATCACTAATTCTTGTTTTTGAAAACCTGACGTCATTCGATCTAACTCCGTGAAGCCGCTCCGCATGCCCGTAATTTCCCCTTTAGGCTCCGCCAGTTCCTCGTAAATCTCTAACAGGTCATTTTGTATTACCCCGTCCTCTTCCTCGCCTGTGACGTCTTCTAAGCGCATTAAATCGGATATAGTAGATTGAATGACAGCGGAAGGGTCGTCATTTGATGAATTCTGCTTAATTTCTTCCGCTATTTTTCCCATTTCTCGCCTTTGCCAGTGCTCAAAAATGATTTTTTCATAGAATCCGATATTTGCAGTAGTCGGAACAGAGGAAGCCAAGGCCGCCAAATACTGATGACCCCCGATGCTCCCCAGGTTGTCCCGGCCGATATATTCCGTAATTGAAACTAAATCAATGGGTATCCCCTTTGTGTCCAGTTCTAACATCGCAGATAATAAGTTTTTATGTTTGACCTGGGATAAGTGCAGCGGCTTTGTGCGGCAGTCTTTTAATAAATCAGGATTAAGAAGGAGCGCCCCCAAAAAGGTTTGCTCCGCGTCTGTGTTGTATAGAAAAGCAGTTGCGTTCATGTCAATCACCGATTCCTAAGATTTTTCTAATTTCCGCTTTTGACTTTTCAATTGATGCCCGTTCCTCTTCCGTTTGCTCAACGGGAGCGGAAAGACTGGCAAGATAGTTTTTTGTCTCTTCTATGGACGGGATCGCATTGATTCGATCAACGATGACATTTTTTTCGTTCAGCAAGTCAGCCACTTTGGGCGGAAACTTGCTCCGTTTACAAAAACGAATTAGATTGTCACGCACTTGTTCAAAATCAGCATCGTATAACAGCTCATGCCACGAATCAACTTTATCCTGCGTTATCTCAAAATGCTCAAAGTATTGTTTTATGAGCGCCATGATTTCAAAGGTTTGTTTTTTAATCATCTAAATCAAACTCCTCTACGTTTAACCGCGGAGCCTTATTTGCCTTTTTTTGCTCTTTATCACTTTTAATTTTAGTGACAAGTCTATCAAACTGTTTTCTAAGACTGGCCGGGCTAAGTATATTGGTTTTCCAAAAGCTATCTTGTTGTGACCAATTGATTAAATATTTGATCTGCTGATCTGTGCGCTTGTCCCGTTCGCGGATCAATCTAAATTCATTGGCCCATTTTTCAAGATTCGGCTTTTTAGCATCCGGGTTATTGTTTTGGATTTCTTTAAAAAGATATTCCGCGTTCTCCATGTCGCAAATTTCATATTTGAGACGAGAAGGTTTTATATTCTTTTCATTCTTTTCATTCTTGATTGTGTGTTTTTGTGTCGCTTTCGTGTCGTTTTTGTGTTCGATCACTGTCTTTTTTTCTTCATCGGAATCATGGTAAACCCCATAATTGACAATGGTTATAAGCGTTTTTTTAGTGTCTTTTTTAAAATCAATCATTTCATCTTTCTTTAACAGATCAAGAAACTGAGTCACTTTTGTATTTGACCATGACCAACGTTCACCAAGTTTACGAATGGATGAAATAAATTCCCCTCTTTTAAGATCATAAAGCTCATTTCCTAACACGAATTTATTATCTTTATGACTGGCCATCATAAGTAAATCGAGCCAAGCTTCATATTTAGAAAACTTTCTTTTTTCTTGGTATATCCAGTGATCTTGAACACTCCTATGAAGCTTTATCCAACCAATCATTTAACTCACCTTTACTTGTAAAAATTCATATCGTTGCTGTAAGCTGCTTCCCCCATTAAGTAACGGAAGCCGCCCACAAAACCCGCGCTGAATGCATCTTCTGTATCAAATGAAGCCTTGCAAGAATATGCTTCATCAAACGCTTTGAATAGCTCCAGTTGCTCTCCTGACAGCTTATTTACTAAGTCTTTGAAAAGCTTGTTTACCTGTTCATTAGCAGCCTTTGCTTTTTCTGAAACTTCAATTTTCACCTCGTTCGAATCATGCAGCTCCGTACGCGCGACAAGCTTTAGAATTGCCACCATTCCCGCGTCATAGAAATGTGAACCCAGCTCGACCGCTCCATGCTTAATCCCGCATTTATTTCCAACCTCGATCATTTTAGATGGCGTACCCATTAATTTCATAACTACTTCCCCTTTTCATGGTATATATTTGAAATATCGAATTGATTTTTTAAAAGAAGCGTGGTATTTTCTATTCAAGCCAGTCAAGAAAAAGTGTGGCAGCACTCTTTCTCGACCAAATGGCATACCTTCTTCTACAGTAATTTGAGGTTTGGCCGATCCTGCTCCATTGAGACAATGCGGCCGTATTCATCTTTTGCGGCTTTATACACCGGGATCGGCTCTTTTATAACCTCTTGAAACATTCTTAACGTATCAATTTCCCCGCTTTTAACACGTTCCATAACACCAGCAAAGAAAATATCAAAGTAAACATCATCTTCGGGGGCCTCTATATTTTTAGTGACAACCTCAACTAAAAGTCTGTCAGAATCAATTTCGGCCGGCAGATCATCAATTATCTTTCTCATTTCAGCCGCTCTTTCTTTACTGTGATCAACAGATAGAAGAGACAAAAAATCGTTCTTTTTCATTTTCCAATAGCCTACAGACATAGATAGATATTGTTCTAGTTTCTCTTGACACGAGATTCTGTAATTTAATGCTGTTTTAATTTCTTGCTTTATTTCGTTGATCTCAGTCCGCCATTTATGCCCTATGGCTTGATATGTTTCTAATCCCTCAACCTCGTTCAATATGGCCCAAAGACGCTTTTGATACTTTAATGTGAGTTTGTTCCAATCGTTTACTTTGCGCTGCAGTCGCTTAACCCAAACCATAGTGTTATATGGGCTATATTTTGAAACGGCCATAATTTTATCTACGTTGAAAAATTCACTCAGTGATTGAAGAACCTCATCAGGAATATCCCCCTCTGATGCACCAGCAAACAGATGCGTTAAATTTGATTCTGCTATACGGTCAAGACCATCTTGAAGGGCTTTATTTGCATTCAGGATAAAGGCTTGAAACTCTGTAGAAACATGGTTCACTTCCACTTTTAACGCTTTGACTTGACTATAAAACTCAAATATATTCATTTTTCCATTCCTCCTAAAATAGCGGCCGCCATGATTTAATCCATGATTTAGCGTCCTCAAAATCAAGTTTGCGTAAATCCCTGTACGACGGGACGGCGAACGCGTCTCTAAAATTACGGTGTATGCCTGCAAACAAACGACGTGTGCCTGCCTCGCTATTGTCATAATTGTCCCGGATTTCATAAACACGTTTACGTATCTGCTTCTGAATCATATTTTGCTGAAAGGAATCAATTTGCCAATTGTTTTCAAGTTGGTTCAATCGCTTATCGTGTTCACTTTGCTTTTGTTCGAGACGTATCATCTGTTGAAGTTGCGGGCTTAACTGTGAGTAATCGTTTTGCAAGCTCCGCTCCATCTGATTGAATTGATCCACGTAAGCAGCGGTAAACAGGATCCCTTTTTCTCCTGTCATTTTGTTGGCGACCATTTCACAGCCTTTTTTAGTGAGTAAAAAGCAAGGGCGGATTTCTCCTTTGCTGTCCTCATATGTAGAAGCAATGAAAAAATCTGACGAACGTAATTTTGCGTCGGTTAAAATTGTGTCGATGTATCCTTTAATAGTTCTGATTAAGTCTGAATGACGTTTTCCCGTTACTTCCGCAACGTCCCGGCTGTCGGCAAGATATTGTCCGTTTGATTCGATTAAATTTAAACTGTTATTCAATTTACTTCCTCCCATTGGTATAATGTTCCTATATGTTAAGATAGGGGGTGATAATATGGGTAAGTCATCAAAATTACTAGCACATGAATTTGCTATTGCTGTCGTATCTTCAACTCCTTCAAGAGATGAAACAGCAGAATTAATTGCTCAGAATAAACTAGAACTTTATTTAGAATCTCTTAAACAATTTGAGCAAATGGCTGATGAAGAAAAAGTTGATTGGAACGAATTTTACAAATCCGATAAATTCAGTTTTTAATCTTCTAGTAAAGAATGAATTACTTTAATAAATCTGATGTGTGTTTTTACTGCTAACATAATTTCAAATTTAGAGATGGCTTTAAACAATTTAATAACTTGTTAAATCAACCTCTGTTGCCGCAGGGGTTGGTTTCTTTTGATTTTCGTTCATACTATTCCCTCAATTTTCTTTAGTTCGCGTTGCCTAACTTTCATAATTTCCTGCTCAGAAGCTCGGCACCACTGGATAACATAATCAGTTCCGTTTTGGGTAAATTCCATGAGGATTTTACCGGAAATTGATTTTGCCCTTTCGATGATCTCCACCTTTTCCCCTCTGTTGTCTGTAACATCCTTGGGAAAAATGAAGAGCGGGCCATTTTCAGTTAAAAGTGATATGAATTCCCTCGACTTTTCATCCTCCGGCCATATATTTGTGATTTGCGGGGAAATTGAATTAGACATGTTCACTTGTCAGCCCCCTTTGCACAACCGAAACATCTATCCCTTTTAAAGAAAAACGGGACGCGATTTCATGTAATTGTGTGACTGATGCCGGCTGATGCATCCGATTGATTTCCTTGAACATTTCAGCAGCAGATAGACAAAGATCAATGCATTCCTCAAAATTGCAATCCTCGATTTCAGCCGGAAGTAATTCGCTTAATAAAAATTGAGCAGTTGAAAGCTTTCGTAAAACAGATACGCTGTCTGATTTTAAGAAGTGATCTAATTTCATGCCTTTTCTCCTTTCAGGTACTCTTTCCAATGGCGGCCGCGCTGCTCTTCATCGCGGGTTACTGTTTTTCGTTTACACTGAGCTGTCAGGCACATTTCAAAACCAAATAGGAAAAGCGAAAGCCCTAAGATTTTTCGTTTTTTCAAATTAGTAAGCCTCCAATTTTATAAGTGCGTCTGTCCACGCTTTTGTTTTTTACCATTCGTCCATAATCTCTTTCATTACCTGTTTGGATTCTTCATAGAACCAAAACCGCTTACCTTTCTCCTTTCGGCGCTCAATCAATTTCATTCTCGGATCACGCAAAAATTCATTTTCTAAAAAACTTTTGCTCATACAGGTTCTTTTTGACATTGTTTCAATATCCCATACAAAAAGTGATTCCCTTATGGCCTGATCCAATTGTTGATTGATATAGTCACGGATTTCGGTTTCATTGACAGCAACGTCAAATTTAACAGTCGGCAAGCCATGACGCCCCTCTTTCATTTACAATTTTCACTATTTTTTCACGCACTTTTTTTCCCTGCCGCTTGCCTAACAAAATGTCTGACAGGTACGCGTTTGAAATGTTTAGCATTTCAGCCAGTTCCTTTTGCTGCATCTCGTTCATGATGAGCCAAGTTTTTACTTTTTTTCCGAAGTCCGTGTTACCAACCATAAAACCAACCCCTACTCTATATTTTCAGCTAATTATTTAGCTTTTTATTGACATTTTTTAACCTATAGGTTAAAATCAAAACATAGCTGAATAAGCCTACAGTAATAGCCTTGAACGTTGGGGAACGTGCTCTTTGGCTTTTGTTTGTAGTGCCCAAAAAGCTAAATAAGTAGCTTATGAACACAGTTTACTACCCTTTAGGTTAGAAGTCAACAATTTTATTTAACCTTTTGGTTAGATGTGTCTAGCTTAATACAGGTGAGTGATCATGAATTTATTCGATAGAGTAAAAAAGCTTGCTGAAAGCCGCGGTTTATCAATTGCTGAGTTAGAAAGAAATTTAGGTTTGAGCACTAACGTTTTATACAAATTAAAGAACCAAAAAACATCAACAGAACGAGTCGAAGCAATAGCCGATTATTTTAATGTATCCGTTGATTATTTACTTGGCAGAACTGATTCCCCTGTTGAAACAATAGCAGCTCACCATGACGGTGAAGACTGGACGAAAGAAGAGCTAGAAGAAATAGAACGATTTAAAGAATTCGTACGCTTAAAGAGAGAGAAAAAATAAGAGGTGTATTTGTTTTGGTTTATGATCATCTATTGTTAGAGGCTTCCCGTAACAGAATTGAAGTTATTGAAAGAATTATGCCACCTAGATTAAAGGGCCTTTATAATAGCGGCATTGTCTGGATTAATCGGCAACAGTCAAGAATTGAAAAAGGTTGTACCCTTGCCGAAGAATTAGGACATCATTTCACCTCTTATGGAGATATATTGGATCAGAGCAAGATGGAAAACCGAAAACAAGAAAAACGGGCCAGAAATTGGGCATATAAAAAATTAGTCCCTTTGACTAAAATTATTGACGCCCAAAAAGCGGGAATAAAAAGCAGTTATGAATTGGCCGAGTTTTTAAATGTAACTGAGGTTTTTTTAGAAGAAGCCTTAAAAAGATATGAAGAAGAATACGGACTGTTTAAAAAGGTGAACGGATTGACTATCTGTTTTCAACCTCTTGGCGTTATAGAAATGTCTGAGGAATTTTAGGGAGGTGATGCCAAAATAAACATAGCCCCTTTTATGCGTCTGTCCACGAAAGAAAGGGCTGTTACAAATGAAAATGTATAAAACAGATAAAGACGATGATTTATATTATTACTTCAACGCGAAGAAAGAAAAGCGTTGGTTATATCGTTATCGCTATTATGATGCTTTTGGAAAACGACGTGAGAAGTCCAAACAAGGATTTAAAAGCGAGAACGAAGCATTTAGAGCCTTACTACAAGTAAAAACCGCAATTGTAAACGGCGATATAAAAAAGGTTGAAAATGAAAATTTAACGGTGGAAGAGTGGTTAGACATTTGGTACGAAACAAATAAAAACCAATGGGGAATAACCACACGTGAAAATAGGGCCTTAACTATCGAAACAATCATCAAGCCATTGCTTGGCAAAATAAAATTGCTCAAATTAGATAAAGTGACTTACAAAAGGCTATTTATAAACAAACTTCTCAACGAATATAGTCCGGGCAGCGTCGCTGCTTATCATGCCCAATTTAAAACTGCCATAAATGCTGCAGTAGATACTGAAATCCTTCAAAGAAACCGATTTAATAAAATAACTATACCTCAACCCAAAAAAGAAAGTGAGAACTTTTACACTGCCTTGGAATTAAAGAAATTTCTTGAAGCCTTTGAGAGACATGAAAATATTACTAACTATACAATGGTCTTACTATTAGCGCTCACTGGCATGAGAAAAGGAGAGTGTATGGGGCTTAAATGGAATGATATTAACTTTGAGGACATGACAGTATCAGTGAGCAGAACCAGAGACACCAAGGGAGTACGTCCTCCAAAAACAAAAAATAGTTACCGCACTATAAAAGTAATTGGAGAACTAATGAATCAGTTAAAAGTATACCGCAAATGGTGCAAAGAGTTAATGCTTTCCTTTGGAAAACGCTTATCAGAAGATGATTTTATTTTCATAAATAAATCGTCAGGAAATCCAGTTTCTCATTCTATACTTAAAAGTGCTATAGATCGGGTAACTAAGAAAGAAAATTTGAAAAGAATAACTGTTCATGGCCTAAGACATACTCATGCAACTATTCTTGTTGGTAAGAGAATACCAGTGAAAGTTATCTCTGAGCGTCTCGGTAACACGCCTGAAATGATTTTAACTATCTACGGTCATTCATTCAAAGAACTTGAGGAAGAGTCTGTCGAAGCCTTCGCAGATGCTTTGGGTCTCTAATTTGGGGGAATTTTTGGGGGAGGTTTTTAAAAAAAGTCTCATGAACCCTTTTTAAACAAGGGATTTCTCCATGGTAATACATTCATAGAGGAAATGTATAAAAACACAAACATTCAGCTTGAAGCGCAAAAAGAATTGATTACCGAGCTGAGCTCGCCGGTCATTGTGCTTTTTGACAATGTCGGACTGCTGCCGCTGATCGGGGATATTGACACGGCAAGAGCCAAAATGATTTTGGAGAATACGCTGCACCAGTGTTCAGAGAAGCGCATCACGCAGCTGTACATTGATTTATCAGGCGTAGCCATGGTTGATACGATGGTTGCCCAACAGCTTTTCACCTTAATTGAATCACTCGGAATGCTCGGCGTGAAAGCGACATTATCCGGAATCCGCCCTGAAATCGCCCAAACCGCGGTACAGCTCGGACTGAGTTTTTCAAATTTATCAATACGGTCTTCGCTTGCGG
Source organism: Bacillus sp. JK74 (assembly GCF_053663395.1). Lineage (NCBI taxonomy): Bacteria > Bacillati > Bacillota > Bacilli > Caryophanales > Bacillaceae > Bacillus > Bacillus sp. JK74. The sequence goes on from NZ_JBSJQB010000005.1 coordinate 10,179, forward strand.
AAGCGATCGCTTCCGATCTGACACAAAAAAAGGGATAAGGCATTTCAGCCTTATCCCTTTTTTTATCAGTCTTTCCACGGATATGTCCAATACACTTCTTCTTCAAACCATGTCTGAAGAACCGGCTCGTTATTTTTAATTTTTTCTTCCAGCTCTCTCAGCATGCCTTCCGTTTGGGTGCGGTGCGCTTTTAAGGCATTCATTTTAATATCGGCAACCTCTTTAATATCAAGAATGACATCAGGCTTGCCGACGGCTTCCTCCCTGTTGCGGGTGATTGCCATGCAAAGCGTGCGCGGGCGGTCCTCTTTTTTCTTTCTGTAAAGCGCTCTGATGACCGCTTCGCCGCATGCATCATGATCCGGATGGACGCCGTGCTCCGGATAGAATGTGACAATCAGACTCGGTTTTACATCGTCGATAATCTCTTCCATCATATCCGCGAGCCACTCGTCATCTTCAAATTCAAGTGTTTTATCACGAAGCCCGAGCATTCTCAGGTCAGTGATGTCCATTGCTTTACATGCGTCAATCAGCTCTTGCTTTCTTAACAGCGGCAGTGTTTCACGGTTCGCGAAAAAGGGATCTCCCATGTTCCGGCCCATTTCGCCAAGCGTTGCGCATGCATACGTAACGGGAATATCTTTTTGTCTGTGTAAAGCAATCAATCCTGCCACTCCGTATGATTCATCATCAGGGTGAGGCAGGATGACGAGTACATGTTCTTTCATGATTTTCACCCTTTTCTTTAAACTGTAAACGGCTTTTCGCTGATTTGAAGCGAAATCGCCAATTTTCCGCCCGGCAGATGCCCCGCCATTAACAGACGGTCTTCGTCATCTACTGTATACTCAGTCAAACCTTCTGCGTAAATCCAGCCCTCTTCTGTTTTCAAACCGACGCGGTACGGGCCGTTTCCTTTGATTTTCGCCTGATGGTACGTCACTTTTGCATTGCGTATATAGGCTACAACCGTCATGTTTTTCTCATTCAGATGCGCTGAATAAGAACCGGTCGTTGTTTCCAAATGGATATATACAGGACGATCGGCATATCGCTCTAAAGAAGTTTGCACATCTTCTTTTATGATCGCTTTCATAGCTGCTCCCCTCTTTCTTCTTTTAAAAATTGCAAACGCTTCGTATGTAGTTCAACCAATTCATATTTCTCAATCGGCCGCAGCCGGGAATCTACAATTCGCTGCACCGCCAGAGCAAACTTTTCCTCGGGTGACTTCCGGAGCCTCGGATGTGTTCTTTGATCAAGCAGTTCAAGATCAATCGCCTTCTCCGCTTCTTCAAGGGTTGAAGCCGGGAGAGTGCGGTTATTCCACAGTGCCTGATAGGCTTTTGCTATGTCTTTATCAGTGCCCATTGTACAGCTCCTTTACATACTCGTAATGATTATACATAATTTAAGCTATCGCTGGAAAGCGAAAGGCTTAGCGGCTTTTTATCGGCCGCTTCCATTTTATCTGTGAAAATGTAAACAAAAGCAATGCTGCCCATATACAAATGAAGGTAAACGCTTTTTGCCCGGAAAACGGTTCATGATACACAAACACGCCGAGCATAAGGGTAATGGTCGGCGCTATATATTGCAAAATGCCGACTTGATACAGCGGCAGACGCTTTGCCCCCTCTGCAAACAATAACAGCGGCAGGGCCGTAAATACGCCTGCGAAAAATAGGAGCGCCCATGTTCCTGCCCCCAAGGAGCCAAAAGTGCTCCCGTCAGCTGTAAATCCTAAATAAATAAGTGCAGCCGGGGTAATCAAAAGCGTCTCCAGCGTCAGTCCGATCGTGCTGGACATGCGGGTTCTTTTTTTACATAAGCCGTACAGACCGAAGCTGAATGCAAGCAGCAATGCGATATAAGGAACCGCGCCATATTGAAACGCAGATATGAGCACGGCCGCCCCGGCAATAGAAACGGCTGCTGTTTGCATCTTGTTAAGCTTTTCTTTTAAGAATAGGATGCCCAAAAGAACGGAAACGAGCGGATTAATGTAGTACCCGAGACTTGCTTCAAGCAAAAAGCCGTGATTGACGGCCCATATGTACACAAACCAATTAACGGAAATTAAAACGGAAGCGAAAAAAAGCGCCAGCAGGCCCCCTTCCGATTTCAAAAGACGCAGTTCACGCCATCCGGTTTTCCACTTCTTAAGCACAGTTAAAAGCACACACATGAAAACAAATGACCATAAAATCCGGTGAGCTAAAATGTCCAATGCGGGTATTTGTTCAAGAAGTTTCCAATAGACCGGAAACAGCCCCCACATGACGAAAGAACAAGCGGTATAAATGATTCCTTTTCTTGCGTTATTCCCTTGCACGGCCTTCCCCTTCCTTTCTGTAAACAGATTATATTATATCACGGGAAGCTTCCGGCGGGCATATACTATGTTGTCCGTTAAGAAAGGGTGAGATGCCGTGTTTGATTGGAACAGATATTTTCCCTTCCAAAATCAGTTCTCTAAAGAAACGTTTAAAAATGCTGATCCGAAAGATGTCGAGACATATGTCAACCGAGTGATGGAAAGCGTATTCGGCGCCGGTTATGCCGGACAGTTCCCTTTTCGCGACCCGATGTCCAAAAAGGCCGATCCGGTCGAAGCGGAACCGCCCAAGCCGGAAATTGACCTGTTTGAAACATCCGATCATGTTTTTGCGAAAATTCCCGCCGAACAAGAGGAACTCGACCGTATCAAGATTAAGCATACTTCACACAGCCTCGTTGTAGAGAACAGCAGCCTGGGAGAAGGAAAAAAAGAAATCGTACTTCCGAGCCTCGTCAAACGGAAAGGAACAAAAGCAGTCTATAAAGACGGGATGATTGAAGTTATGTTTTCAAAACAGGAAGACTACAATCTATCGGAAGTGGAGATTTTAAGATAAAAAAACGGCCCGCGCGATGCAGGCCGTTTTTTCTTTAATAAAATGGCGGATAACCGCCGGCTCCCGGCCCGAAACCGCCGTATGGGACGCCTCCGTATCCGTAACCGGCAAACCCGTACGGATAGCGGGGTCTTGTAAAACCTGTGGCAATCACGCCTCCGAGAAGACCGCCTAAAAATCCGCCGAATAAAGGAGCGCCGAACAAAAAAGGACTTCTCGCCGGAAATCCGGCAGGACCGAAATTCCCGCGATACAATGCATGACGAGGGTACATGTTTTTCCTCCTTTATGTCTGCCTATTCTTAAGCGTATTCATAAAATGAGGAAATTGATTGGGCGATTGTAACAACATGTGCCTCTCTTTGATATTGCATTAACGTACAAACATTTTGGTTATAATTTGATTATATTTTGATTAACTGTTATACTTTTTTTACAAGTTGCAACATTATAAAACCGTCAGGGGGAATAAAATATGCCATTACTTCGTTTTGACGTTATTGAAGGCCGGGATGACGCAGCATTAAAAAAATTACTGGATACCGCCCATTACGCCATGGTTAAAGCTTTTGACGTCTCAGTAACGGACCGTTATCAGATCGTTCACCAGCATCGGCCTCATGAGCTTATCATTGAAGATACCGGGCTCGGTTTCAAAAGAAGCAAAGATCTTGTCATCATCAGCATTGTCAGCAAAGCGCGCACCGAACATCAGAAAGAAACGTTATATCAACTGATGGCTGATCAGCTTAAAACAGAATGCGGCATACCACCCGAGGACGTCATGATTTCCATTACAGAAAACGGGAACGCCGATTGGAGCTTCGGGCTCGGTGAGGCTCAGTTTTTAACCGGGAAACTGTAAAAGGCCTCCCCGCTTGTTCTGAATGATTGCAAACTGAATAAAAGAGGGATGTATGTTGGTTAGTGAGTTGTATCCTTGTTTGATATGCGGATTTAAAGGATTAGAGACAAATCCCGTTTATAACGGCGAATATCAAAAAACATTTGATATTTGCCCCTGCTGCGGGTTTGAATTCGGCTACAGTGAGGACCATGACGTAAGCTTAGGGTTTATTGTAACGCCTGATCATTTAATTGAAGCGGCATTTCAGTTATACCGGAAACAGTGGATTGAGGGAGGAATGAAACTATTTTCTCCAAACGATGTTCCGGCGGAATGTAAAAATGATCATTTCCTTACATTCGATGCTTTATTCAAGCAATAAAAGGCTTGAATCTCAATCTGAACAATTTTGATATTAATGGTTTTTATGACGATTAAACATTATCATTAAGAAAAGGCTGCCTTGGGCAGCCTTTATTATTCATCACATGTGTCGTTCGCAGATCCCCCGGGCTCGCAAAAACTGTCTGCCCATTTTTGCATTTCCTGAAAAACGGCTTGCAGGGCCATGCCTTTATCAGTCAGTTTATAAATGACTTTGACAGGTGTTTCAGGCAGCACCTGACGCTCGACGATTTCATTTTGTTCCAGCTCTTTGAGCCGCTCCGCGAGCATTTTTTGGCTGATTGTCGGTATCGTTTCGGTCATATCTTTAAATCGTTTCGGCCCGTCCATCAGTACATGGATAATGAGGCCGTTCCAGCGCTTTCCCAAAAGAGAAAAAGCGGATTCCATTTTAGGACACATTGTATATCCCACGTGAGTTCATCCCTTCATCTATGAATTGACAAGTTTTTTGTGATCCATTAAAATTAGTTTTCGAGTTACATTTAGTAAGCTTCTAACTTTTCTATTATGATAACACGTTTATCCGAAGGAGGAAACATGATGACATCCGTATTAGACGTTTTAAAGGAACGCGCATCTGTTAAAGAATACGATAAAGACGCGGTCATTACAAAAGAGGAATTGACAGAACTCCTTGAAATCACAACGCAAGCGCCTTCCGCCTGGAACCTTCAGCATTGGCATTTTCAAGTCTTTCACAGTGATGAAGCAAAAGCTGCCCTGCTTCCGGTTGCTTTTAATCAAAAACAGATTATTGATTCATCAGCAGTTATTGCCGTATTAGGCGATTTAAAAGCAAATGAAAATGGTGAAGAAGTTTATGCTGAACTGGCTGAGCAAGGCAATATCACAGAAGAGATTAAACAAACGCTTTTAGGCCAGATTAACGGTGCATACCAAAATGATCAGTTTGCCCGTGATTCAGCATTTTTAAACGCTTCTTTAGCAGCGATGCAGCTGATGCTTGCCGCTAAAGCAAAAGGCTACGACACTTGCGCGATCGGCGGATTCAATAAAGAGCAATTCGTTAAAGAATTCGACGTGAGCGAGCGTTTCGTGCCCGTCATGCTGATTTCAATCGGGAAAGCCGTTAAGCCGGCGCATAAAAGCAACCGGCTGCCTGTATCTAAAGTGTCAACTTGGCTGTAAGATGAAAGAAACCCTTAGTCCGCTTAAGCAGACTAAGGGTTTTTTATAGGAATCGCTCACTGTACCAGGCTCGTGCCTGCTCGGCTTCCTGCTGTGTGAGCTGATGACCGCCCTCCTGCCATTCAAGAGCAACGGATGCATGAGCATCTGTCAGATACTGATAAAGCTCCTCCGATTCTTCTTTTGTACATAGGGGATCGCGTTTTCCCGCACCGATAAACACAGGCAGCCCTTCCATATCAGGCAGCTTCACTCCGCGTATCGGCACCATCGGATGATGCAGAACCGCTCCTTTCAGTACATTTTTATAATGAAACAAAAGACTTGCTGCAATATTGGCGCCGTTTGAATAGCCGGCAGCAATCACGTTTTCTCTGCTGAACCCGTACATTTGCGCCGCTTCATCAATGAAATTCTTTAATTCTTCCGTCCGTTCAATTAAATCTTTCTCGTCAAATACGCCTTCTTTCAGCCGCTTAAAAAAACGGGGCATGCCGTTTTCTGACACTGATCCTCTGACCCCTAGCAGACTTGCGTTCGGATCGATAAAACGTCCGAGCGACAGAAGATCATGTTCATTTCCTCCCGTTCCGTGCAAAAGCAGCAGAACATTTTCTGACGTTCCCTGTTCAAACACATGTTTCATCATCATTCTCCTTTCTCCATTTTGGGCAGAACAGCTGTAATCTGACTGCGATGCTCTTCCAGCCATTCCGGAAGCTTCAGCTCTGTTCCGAGATTTTCAAAAGATTCATCCGTCATAAAGCCCGGTTCATCGGTTGCCATTTCAAATAAAATGCCGCCGCTTTCTCTGAAATAGATTGAAGTAAAGTAAGACCTGTCAAGAATGTCAGATGAAGCAAGATGAGAATCAGCAAGAATGTCCTTCCACTCCGCCTGCTCTTTTTCGCTAGTGCGGAAAGCGACATGATGAACTGTCCCGTAACCGCCGGCACCTGCTTCTTTCGGCGCAAGGTCAACATCTATAATATGTCCGATCCGCGCCTCCGATTGCAGCCTGACAATCTGATTTTCTTCTCCTGTCTTTGAATAACCGAAGCGTTCTATGAGAAATTGAATGGTTGCTTCAGGACGGTACGAGTACAGAAGAACACCTCTCATGCCTGTGATCGCTTCTTTTTCAGTAATGCCCGGAGGAGTCCATTCACTCTGTCCGCTTCTTTCATCTTCCATTATGGCAAGCGGCAGGTCTTCTGTATCATTAAAGAGAAGGACTTGTTCAGACAGCATGATCTGTTCTTTTACAGACAAGCCGTTTTCTTCAAGCCGGCGCTTCCAAAACGCGAGTGCTCCTTTCGGCACGGAGAAATAGATTCTTCCGGCCTGCCCTTTTCCCACGGTTCCCGGGCGGCTTCCCTGAAAAGGAAAAAATGTAATGATCGTGCCCGGCTCTCCGTTTTGGTTGCCGAAATAAAAGTGATAAGTGGCCGGGTCGTCAAAATTAACGGTTTTTTTAACAAGCCGCAAACCCAGCACTTCAGTATAAAACCGAAGATTTTCAGCAGGATCTTTTGCAAATGCGGTAACATGGTGCAATCCTTGTGTATTCAATGTATTCACTCCTAAATATCTTGAGTTCGAGATATTAACTATTCTAATTTAATATGAATGAAGATGCAACTAAAGTGTTTCAGTTAAAAAAGTAATAGAATTCTTTTTTTTCTGAAAAATATCTTGTGATCTTATCTGACACCTGCTATGATAAGGAGCATTATCAAGTTTCAGGAGGAAAGTAAATGGTCAGAAAAGCACTAATTTTCGTTCTCATCTTAATCCCTTTCAGCCAGCTGGCCCTGCTGTCAGTCGCTAATCGGGTTCATCCGATCATTATCGGGCTGCCTTTTTTTCATTTCTGGCTGCTTTTATGGATCGCAGTCACTCCATTATGTTCGTTTCTTATTTATAGGCTGCAGAAGAAACAAGGAGGACTGGACTGATGCCCGCAAATATAACAGCATTGATCATTACAGCCGTCATCGTTTTAACCGTTGTCTGTATCGGCTTTATAGCCGGAAGAGACAAATCATCACGTACTTCTGTTGAGGAATGGTCTGTCGGCGGAAGACGGTTCGGTGGGCTCCTCGTCTGGTTTTTAGTCGGCGCGGACCTCTATACGGCTTATACGTTTTTAGGCTTGACAAGCACCGCCTACACAGGGGGAAGCGTAGCTTTTTTTGCAATTCCGTATTCTGTTTTGGCGTATTTTATTGCTTATTTCTTTCTGCCGAAGCTGTGGAAAGTGGCAAAAATCCATAAATTAACGACGCTTGCCGATTACGCCCGTGAGCGTTTTGACAGTAAGCTTTTGGCCAGTCTTGTCGCCATTGTCGGCGTTCTTATGCTCATTCCTTATATTTGTCTCCAGCTGAGCGGGATTCAAGATACGCTTCAGGTGGCCGGAACGGGTGTCATTAATGTCAATATGGTCGTCATCATCTCTTTTATTCTTGTAGCGCTGTATACTTTTTTCAGCGGAATTAAAGGGCCGACGTTTACGGCGATTATTAAAGACATTCTGGTATGGGTGATTATGCTGTTTATGGTCGTCTCACTTCCGCTGATCCATTTTCACGGCTGGACGCCGATGATTCACACTTTGGCTGAAAAAGCGCCGCAAATGCTGACGATTCCGGACTCGGGGCCGAAAGGAATTCCTTGGTTTATCACAGCTTCCATCGTATCTGCACTGGCGCTCTTTATGTGGGCGCATGCGGCAACCGGCGTATTTACGGCAAAAAGCGCAGATGCCGTCCGCAAAAACAGCATGTTTCTGCCGCTTTATAATATTGTTTTGATTCTTGTTATCTTTCTCGGCTTTATCGCGTTTCTTGTCCTGCCGGAAGATACCAATCCGCGGCTCGCTTTATTGAAGCTGATTCAAACGTCTTACGGCGGAGTCGCGCAGGGCTTTGCTTACTCCACGATCGCCCTTGCGTCATTGATTCCCTGCTCTATCATGGCCATCGGAGCATCAAACTTATTTGCGAATAACTTATATCGGGATTTGATTCACCCGAATGTGTCACCAAGCAAGCTGACGATGATCACCCGTTCAATGGTATTTGTCGTCATCGGGCTCGCGCTTTTATTCGGCATGCTGTTCCCGACTGCGCTCGTTACCCTTCAGCTTCTCGGTGTTTCCGGCATGGTTCAGATCTTTCCGGCTATCGCCGTCAGTCTGTTTTGGAAGAATCAAACGAAAGAAGCGACAATTATCGGTCTTCTCGTCGGTCTTCTCGTGACATTCACGGTAAATATCACCCAATCCGCCCATGGTATATATGAAGGGTTTTGGGGTTTGACCGCTAACATGGCTGCCGTTATTATCCTTAACCCGTTTTTTGTAAAAAAAGCGGCTTCAAACGCCGTCAAAGACGGTTTATTCAATAAAGCGCCTACTGATAAACTGAACCAAAAAGGCGCTTAACAGAAAGAAGCCGGCACGTAAATGTGCCGGTTTTTTACTTTTTGTGCTGCCATTTGTAGGTGGCGACGGTTTTTGCCGGGATGACGGCTTCAAACTGCCGATTTTCTGAAACGACATGGAATTTTTGTTCTGAAGATGTCTGGTTGATTACGACTGTCACAATGGATTGATCAGGATTAAGAAACGATACATTCGAGACTGTGTTTTTGGAGCCGTAATTACTTTCTATCCGCTTTGCTCCCCGGTCGATAAATTTTGAAAAGTTGCCTGTCATATGAAAGATCGGGATATTCCAATAGCGGTCAGGGTTTTTAGCATCCTGAATAAACAGCGTCGGGTCTGGGGTGCCTATCCAATGATGCGTCTTAATTTGACTGTCGAGCATCGTCACCCACGCATTGTAGCTCGACGCGCCGTTGCGGAAATACTGTGCGATCCGATCCGCCCCTGCCGTCCCCCAGACAGACCGCTCCGTTAAGTGAATAGATTGATCAGGATATCTCTTTCCGATTTCCGACATGACAGAAAGGTCACCGTCATAATCGTGAAAAGCGATGCCGTCTGCCGCCCGGTTTCCTTTTTTATCATCTAAAATCGGCGGAATATAGTTCCACGCCCCGCTCGCATTGTGATCATAAATCCAAATTTTCGTGTCAATTATGTGTTTTTTCAATTCTTTTTTCACGGCTATCGCCAGTTTGCGCTGCTGAGACGGCGGCATGTACATGCTCGGATAGTCGATTTCCAGCAATGGTTCATTTTGAAGGGTCATCGCATAAATCGGAATTCCCTGCTTTTCGTACGCCTCAATAAATTTGCGGAAGTAAACGGCCAGTGCGCCGATATATTTATCTTTCAGCTTTCCCCGCTTGAGGTTTTCATTCGTTTTCATCCAAGCCGGCGGGCTCCACGGTGAGGCAATGATTTTCAGTTCCGGATTTATCGCCAGCGCTTCCTTGATGGTTGCTGTAATGTGTAAATCAATATCCTTTTGGATCGAGAAATGACGGAGCTTAGGATCTCTTTGGCCTTCAGGCATATCGTCATACGTATAAAATTCCTGTGCCGTAAAATCAGATGTCCCGATCGTTATGCGCATAACGTCCATGCCGATACCATCTTTGGGATCAACCAATTTTTTCAGCACTTCTTTTCTTTTTGCGGGTGTCATTTTTGATAAATTATGGATTGTGGATTCTTCCAGGGACGATCCTACGCCCAACACACTTTGATAGCGGTGCGACGGATCAATATACACGGCGGCGGAGTCAGAAGCCTTCTTTTTTGTCCATGTAAGCGGTGTTTGTTCGTCTAAGGCGTATTTCACTTCCAGCGGCCCGTCATACCACGTACGGGAAGCCGGATCTTTTTCAGAACTGAACCACACCCTTACTTTGTTTTTGTCTGAAGCCTTCCGATCAGCAGCATACACTTCGGTTTGCATGCTGCTTGATATAAAAAAGAAAAACATAAGAAAAACCAGGGTCATGTGCAGACTTTTTTTAAAAAACATGAACCACCATCCCTTTCCTTATTTTTATAAGCGATTCTAAATGAAAAGCCGGACAGTCACCTCCTTCCCGCTTAAATGAATACGCTTTCAAAATCACTGATAAAGAGCCGGCTTCACACAACGGTGAAGCCTTCCCTTTTTACACCTTTAGGATACATATGCGCCGTTTGATTCAATCACTTTTTTATACCATTCAAATGAGTCTTTCTTAAGCCGCTTCATTGAACCGTTGCCTTCATTATCCCGATCAACATAAATCATGCCGTAGCGTTTTTTCATTTCTCCGGTTGTAAATGACACGATATCAATAATTCCCCATGGGGTATAGCCCATTACATCCACGCCATCATATGTGACTGCTTTTTCCAAAGCTTTTATATGTGACGATAAATATTCAATTCTTGAAGCGTCATGAATTGAACCGTCCTCTTCTAATGTGTCAATGGCGCCGAATCCGTTTTCCACGATAAATAATGGAATCTGGTAGCGGTCGTATAAGCGGTTTAATGTGTACCGTAAACCGGTCGGGTCAATCGCCCAGCCCCAATCACTCGCTGTAATATAAGGATTTTCCACGCCGTTTGGCAATCCTCCGTTTACGACATCCCCGGTATTATCGTTTATCACGTCACTTTTTACGGTAGTGGACATGTAATAGCTGAATCCGAGGTAGTCCACTCGGCCATTTTTCAAAATCTCTTCATCACCGTCTTCAAAGTGTATCTGATAGCCTTCTCTTTCAAATTCTTTTAACGCATAGCTTGGATAATATCCGCGAACCTGGACGTCCGGGAAGAAAAAGCGCTGTCTCATCGTTTCTTCAGCCAGCATCACATCATCGGGGTGAGATGAGTATGGGTAAATCGGGACATGTGATACCATCGCGCCGATCCTGAACTCGGGATTGATTTCTCTTCCCTTCGAAACAGCCAATGCGCTTGCCAGCAGTTCGTGATGGCCGGCCTGATACATGACTTCTTTTGCGTTTTCGTTTTCTTTAACGGCGACGCCCGAGTTCGTCCATAAAAAGATCGGATTATTCACATCCATCTTATTATTGATTTCGTTAAACGTCATCCAATACTTCACCTTATGTTTATAGCGTTCAAAACACACTTCAGCGAATTTCACAAAAAATCCGACTGTTTTTCTGTTTCTGAAACCGCCGTATTCCCTCGCCAAATGCAGCGGCATCTCAAAATGTGACAGCGTGATTACCGGTTCAATCCCATGTTTCAGCAATTCATCAAACACCCGGTCGTAAAAAGCCAATCCTTCCTCATTGGGCTCGGCTTCATCACCTTTAGGAAAAATTCTGCTCCAGCCGATGGACGTTCTTAAACATTTCAGGCCCAACTCGCTGAATAATGCGATGTCCTCTTTATAACGATGATAAAAATCGATCGCTTCATGATTCGGATAAAATTCCCGCTCTTCAATTGTATCTGTTATTTTCCGGGGCACACCATGCGCGCCTGCCGTCATGACGTCCACTACACTCGGCCCCTTGCCGCCTTTATTCCATCCCCCTTCAAATTGGTGGGCGGCCAGAGCGCCTCCCCATAAAAAATCTTTTGGCAATGTCCCCATCGTGTATATCCTCCTTTATTTGACTGCCGCTTGCATGCCGAATAAATGCACTGCAGCAGCTTCAACCATCCGCTTCACAAGTGTAGAAGAATTCCTGCCTTCATTTTCATATTATACGTTTACATTATAATTGTACCGGTATAATTTATCAATACATAAACAATTATAGTTAATTTACGAAATGGCTTTTAAAAACGATTATGCTATAATTCTGAAAGAAGCGGGACAATAAATGAATGAGGAATGTATATGTTAAAATACCAGCAAATCGCGTTAGATATTGAAAAATACATAGAAGAACATCAGCTGCAGCAAGGGGATAAACTGCCTGTGCTTCAAACCTTAATGACCCGGTTTAACGTGAGCAAAAGCACGATCACCAAGTCCTTAGATTTATTAGAAAAAAAGGGGATTGTGTTTCAAGTGAGGGGAAGCGGCATTTTTGTCAGACGGAATAAAAGAAAAGGGTATATCAGCCTGCTTTCTAATCAGGGATTTAAAGAATCACTTGAAGATTTTAATGTCACTTCCAAATTATTAGCGCTGGAAGTGAGAAAACCCACGCCTGAGGCTGCCCAAAATCTGAATATGCCGCCTGACGGCGACGTGTATTATGTCAAGCGAATCCGATATATTGACGGGCTGACATTGTGTATCGAAGAGTCATTTTACAACAAATCGATTATTACGTATTTGAATAAAGAGATCGTGGCAGAATCAATATTTGATTATATTAGAGAAGGTCTCGGGTTAAAGCGCGGTTTTTCAGATTTATATCTGTACGCGGGGATGTTAAATGAGGAAGAAGCGGAGTACTTAGGTCTGTTTACAGGAGCGCCTAAGCTTTGCGTTGAAACGATTTTTCATTTAACAAACGGCCAGCCGTTTGACTTCTCAAAAGTCACCTATCACTATGAGCAATCACAGTTTTTCATTCAGGCGAACAGCCACCTTTTTGAACAGGAAACGACATAAGGCGGGCTTTTCGCAAACAAAACACACCCCATGCGCGAGCGGCGCATCGGGTGTTTTTTACTATTTCATATTCTTATTTAATGTTTCAACGGCTTTTTTCATTTGTGTATCGTTGTCCGCAAGCTGTTTTTGCAGATCCGTCATCAATTTTACCGTTGTGTCTCCTGTTAAAATGCCTGTTTGTTTCAGTTTCTCTTTTGCTTGGAATTGTTTGACTGCTTGTTCAAATGCTTTATCATACGTGCCGTTTACATTCACGCTGTACCCCAGCGCTTTCAGCATTTTTTGCGCATTGGTGACGGTCGTTCCGGAATCCCCGTATTTGTATGTTTTTTTCGCATCTAAATACGGCAGGTTCGCATATTCAGGAAGCTTAACCTGATATTGCGGTTTGATTCCTTTTTTATGAATCCACTCTCCGTCCGCTGTCAGCCATTTTGCGATTGTCAGTTTAACGGTAGAACCGTCGCTGTAATCTTTTGCCGTCTGCACGGTTCCTTTTCCGAACGTTTTCTCGCCGATCAGCGGAATTCCGGATGATTCATGCAGCGCAGCCGACATGATTTCCGCGGCGCTCGCGGTGCCGTCATTGACGAGGACGACTGTCGGTTTTGTCACTTTGCGCTCTTTCGTCGCTTTCATGACCTCTTTCGTGCCGTCTTTGTATTCGACCTGCATGATATTTTTCCCTTTATCGATAAACATGTTGCTCATTTTGATAGCTTCATCCATCAGGCCGCCCGGGTTGCCCCTTAAATCGAGAATGTATCCTTTCGCTCCTTGTTTTTCGAGGCTGTCAATGGCTGAATTCAGCTCTTTTGCCGTCGATTCGGAGAAGGATGTGATTTGGATTTCGCCGATGTCTCCTTTTTTCATTTCAGAGTACACCGTTTCAACCGGGATGGTGTCACGTTTGATCGACAGGTTCAGATCGCCGACACCCGCTCTGTGCAGCACAAGCTTGACGTTTGTTCCCTTTTTGCCGCGGATTAATGCGACGGCTTCGTTTACATTAAGGCCTTTAACGCTTTTGCCGTTGACCTTCAAGATCTGGTCATTCGGTTTAACCCCCGCTTTTTCCGCGGGTGACCCTTTAATCGGCGATACGATCAGGATGCTGCCGTCCTTTTCTTCCACTTGTGCGCCGATGCCTTCAAACGAAGCGGAAATTGTTTCTTCAAACGACTTTCCTTCCTGAGGATCCATATAAGAAGAATACGGATCATCCAGGGAACTGATCATGCCTTTTATCGCTCCGTCTACTAATTTGCTGTCATCTGTTTTTTGATAGTAATCACTTTTAATCTGCTCATAGGCTTTATTGAATTTCTCAAATTTGCTGTTCGTCAAAGCAGCCGAGCCTTGTCCGAAAATGGTCGTATTGCCCGTGATAAACAGCGTAAGCGCCGAGGCTGCGACCGCAGTGATCAATATAATAAAAAACAGTTTAAATTGCCGCTTCAAGAAAACACCACCTTTTTATTCTTACATTATTATCATAGACGAACGCTCATTCGTCAACTTCAAACGTGAGGCGCCCTTCTTTCCCGTTTACCCAAACCTATGCTTTTCTCTCAACATATGCTGAGGAAAAAAGGAGGATTCGGCCTTTGAGCAAATATTTAGAAATGCTGTCCTTATTCGGAGTCGGAGGGGCTCACCCTGGCGGGCTCGCTTTTTCCAAAGCCGTTCTCACAAAAGCGGCTCCTCCTCCTGGCGAACCGATTCTTGACGCCGGCTGCGGAACGGGACAGACGGCTGCTTATCTCGGCCACCTGCTGTATCCCGTCACCTGTGTGGATAAGGATCCCCTTATGCTTGAAAAAGCAGCAAAACGATTTGCCGCTGAAGGCTTAACCATTCCGGGCTATTTGGCGGAGCTTGAGCGGCTTCCGTTTGCTGAAAATCAATTTTCCGCCGTTCTTTCCGAATCAGTTCTCACCTTTTCAAATCTTGATTCATCGCTGTCTGAAATCCTGCGGGTCCTTAAACCCGGGGGCATGCTGATCGGCATTGAAGCTGCTTTACAAAAGCCCATGCCGGAAAACGCCATCACACAGATAAAAGACTTCTACGGTTTTACCGTATTGCAGGATGAAACGGCATGGAAACAGAGATTGCTTCAGCAAGGATTTCAGAAAGCGGATTTCATTCCCGCTGTCTATGAAAACAATGCGCAGGAGCCGACTACAGAAATGGATTTATCGCCCGTTATTCAGCCGGTTCACTACGATACGCTGACGGCTCATTACGAGCTTATGCAGACGTACCGTGAATATATGGGACACTGCGCTTTTGTCGCTTACAAGTAAAACGGCAATTGTCCTCCTGTTTTCGTCCAACCTTTTTACCGCACTCTATCATAAGCTGACATAGAAAGATAGGTTGGATAGGAGGAGAAAAGATGCAAAACTATTATCATCTTTGCCGGCAGCACCAAGGAAAAGTAGCAAGGATTACAGAACGAAACGGCAGAGTCCACGTCGGAAGAATCGTACGGGTGACTAACAGCAAAGTGTATATCACCCCTGTCGGCGGCCGTCACAGAGGGTACGGATTCGGTTATTGGGGAGGAGGCTGGGGAGGCTGGGGAGCAGCCTACGGTATCGGCCTTGGTTTCATTACCGGATTTGCGCTTGGAGGTCTGCTCTTCTGGTAATAAAGAAAGCCCGCTTTCTATTTTTCAAGCGGGCTTCTTCTCATTACACTTTCTTTACTTCATTAAAATATTCTTCAAGCGTTAATTGATGGTCATGGATGGCTTTTGCCGCTTTTTTGCCTACATAGCGTAAATGCCATGGTTCATACTCATACTTTGTAACATTTTCTTTGCCTTTAGGATAGCGGATGATAAAGCCGTATTCATACGCATGGTCTTTCACCCATTTGCCGTCCGCCGTGTTTCCGAACGCTTCATTCAGCTCATATCCGTTGCTTTTGCTGGAGATGTCCATGGCAAGCCCCGTCTGGTGTTCGCTTTGCCCCGGATATGCGACGGCTTCTTTCGCCTTTTTTTCACCTTTCAGACTGACTTCATTATCGAAAATAACTTTCTGTCTGTCATAAGAGCGGTATCCTGAAACAGCAACCAGGTCATAACCTTCTTTTTTCCCGGCGCTGAATAGTTCCGCCAAAGCATCGGCGGCAGGTTTGCGGATATATCGTTTCTCGATCTTCTCAGTAAAAGAAAATTCGACTTTCGGGATCACGAGATCATTCGGTTTATAATCTCCCGGCAGCGTATATGTCTTATTCACGAGCGCAAGTGTATTTGTCGGGTTTTGAATGGTCTCAAGCCCGTTCACTTCTTTAATATCATTAAAATATTTGCTCTCCAATACAAAATCGCTGTTTTCTGTCTTCGTTGTTTTTTTGCTTGATGTGTCATCTGATTGTTTTGTTTCAGCTGCTGTTTTTGTGTCCTTATGGCTGTCGCCGCCTGAAATGCTGCAGCCGGTGCCCACGATTGCGGTTACGCTGAGAGCGGCAGCGAGCGAGAACCATTTAGTGGATTTCTTCATTTTACCCTTACCTTTCTTTTTTTGAATCAGGGCGATGCATAAAGAAGAGGGCTGCTTTAATCAGCATAACCCTCATCTCAAGTTTACGATACAGTATGCAGCGCCAGTTTAATCATATCATGAAAAGTCGTTTGACGCTCTTCTGCCGTTGTTTCTTCTCCCGTTAATACGTGATCGCTTACAGTCAGGATAGACAGCGCTTTTTTGCCGTATTTAGCGGCAAGCGTATATAAAGCAGTCGTTTCCATCTCTACGCCGAGGACGCCGTATCTGGCAAGCTTTTCGATTTGGGAGTCTTCATTGTAAAACTGATCGGCGGTGAATACGCTTCCGACCGCTACGGGAAGATTGTTTTTTTGCGCTTCCTGGTACGCTTTATGAAGCAGTTCGAAGTCTGCGCAAGGAGCATAATCTACACTGCCGAAGGCGACACGGTTCATCTGTGAATCCGTTGAAGACGTCATCGCCAAAATCACGTCACGCACCTTCACGTCATTACGGATGGCTCCGCATGAGCCGACTCTGATTAAGTTTTGAACATCATAGCTTTGAATCAGTTCATTCACATAAATAGAGATAGACGGAACACCCATGCCGGTGCCTTGGACTGATACTTTTTTGCCGTTATATGTACCCGTAAATCCGTACATTCCTCTGACTTCATTATAGCATTCCACATTTTCAAGATACGTTTCCGCAATAAATTTCGCTCGGAGCGGATCTCCCGGCAAAAGCACTGTATCCGCAATTTGGCCTTTTTCTGCGTTTATATGTACACTCATTTCCTTTTCCTCCTGCCTATTCAAACTCCCACCCATTGTACACTGAATAACGGTAAGAGACAATCATCAGCATGATCAGGGCGATCTTGGGCAGAATATGCGGGATGACAGCCTAAAGAAAAAGGAGTGAACATAATGGGCAAAAAACAGCGCAACCGGGTGACCGGCCAGAAAAAGAACAATCACGTGCCCGTTTCAGACGTCATTGCAGCTGATGAAGCGCATGGAAAAGAGCATTCCGCCGCTAAACGGAAGCCTTAACACTGTCTTTCCCAGACTATACGGAAGCCGGCTGAAGATTCAGCCGGCCCCGTCTTACCTCGGCTGGACGAGCAGCCGGTTAATTTTGCTCCATCCCGCAGGGTTAAGCCTGTAATAGGTCTTTCCTTTTCTTCCTTCGTCTATGAGTATGACGTCTCCGGTCGCTATGAATCTGGCTTGATAGTCGTTTGGGACCGTATCAGGCACATTAAAAACAGAAAATGCCCTTTCCAGTGCGTCTTGATGATTGTCAGCGGCCAGCTCTGTCCGATAGACGACCCTGTATCCCTTTTTCTCGCCGTAGCGGGGTGTTTGAAAAATCGTCACATCATAGGCACAAGTCTTTTTTTTAAACACGGGCAGCGATAACAGCATCAAGATCCCTCCCTCTTATTTCTTAATAGTATTAGCGTTTTTTCTCAATTTTCCTGTCTCTATTTTTGTCGAAACGGATGATACTTTTCGTCAAAGAGCGCAAAAAGCGAAACGAGGCAAAGTCCGAGACTGAATCCGGCAAGGACATCCGTCGGAAAATGCGCGCCCAAATAAATTCTGCTGAATCCGATCAGAATGACGAGAACTCCGGTAAAGACGGTGACGGCCCTCTTTCTTTTCGTGAAAAACGGAACATGCTTGATCAAAAAGTAAGCGATGACGGGATACATCACTGCCGAATTCATGGAGTGGCCGCTCGGAAAACTGTATGAGGTTTCATGGACGAGCGGTTCAAAAGCGGGTCTGGCTCTTTCAATCAATTCTTTTATTTTTATGTTTACAATCCGTTCAATGAGAAAAAGAAGCGGCAAAAAAACAACATCCGGCGTTTTTTTGTACATATACAGAGCTGCGCCTGTCAAAAGAAGAAGCGGCAAAAGCACCGCGGTCGTGCCGAGCTCCGTTATCCATAACATCAATTCATTCAGCCAGACAGACCTGATCCTGACAGCCGCTTCTATCACACGCTCATCAAAAGCCCGGACCGCTTCTATCCGGATCGCTGCTGCGAGCAAAATAAACAATGTGAAAAGACTTGCTGGCTTGTACAACGTTTTCCCCCCATGTTTCATTCTCCCGAGCTGATTGAAAAAACCGAAGCTTTTTCACTTCGGTTCCGCAGTTTCAGTCTTCATCAAGCTCTTCGTCTATCATACATTTTTCTAATAAATAATCAAAGGTGATGTCGGCTATTTCGAAGATTTCCTCTTCACTCGGTATGTACCCGCGCATAGCAAGCTGACTGTAAAAATAATCAGCTATTTCTTCTGTGTCAATCACAAGATCTATTTCTTTCATGCAAACACCGCCTCCTTTTTTATGTTTTATGAAAAAACCGTTCAAATTATACCCGAAAGTTCTAAACGTTTTGTCCGCTCATATACTTTTAAAAAACAAGCCCCGGAGGGAGAAAAGATGATGACGAAAATGATGGCTTTATTGGACGGAGATGGATTTGATATCGTATTGGAAAAAGTGCTGAAAGGAATGTCGTTTGTCATCTTTGCCGGCTGTCTGCCCTGGTTTTTATATGTCACCGTCCGTTTTTTTGCCGGCTAGCTGAAATGCTCCCGCAGGCTTTCCAGCACAAAATTCATCATATCTTTATATTCTTCGTCACCGAACAAATGATAAAGAATCTTATAATCGTTATAAATATCAAGCAGCTCATCTACAATCGATACCGCCAGCACATGCAGGGCATCGGGATCATCAGCATCGCCTTCAAACTGAAGAAGAGCAGACGCGACGGTATCCTCGCCGATCTCATGAGATGCTTCCCCAACATAGTGGACAAACAGCAGCTGATGCACAAACTGATCCATTTCATATTTTCTCAGAACCAGCGTGAGATCCTCTTCCTCCGTTTCAAGCCACTCTCCGTCTTTCAGCCGAGTCAGCTCATAAATAATATCCTCCCAGCCATCCTCTAAATATCTCCAAATTTCAGTTCTGTGACCGATAACTCGGAATAATTCCTTTCCGTAGTCCTTTACATATACGACATCGCCGATCAAAAATTCATATTCAATATCTAATTTTTCCATATCGACGATCACGCCCTCATAATCTTTATAAAGCTGGATGGACGATTCAAAATAAAGCACTTCATTATGATTGACTTCATAAAGATAATGTTTATCAATTTGATGAACCTTCGTAATGGTGCCGACGGTTCCGTACATCACGACGACCACGATGTCTCCCACTTGAAATTTCGGTTTATCTGGCTTCATGCTGTCTCCCCCTTGCCGCGGACTGTCATACGCTATCGTATGCCGGCCGCCATCATTTCGCATGGGCATGAAAACCACAGGAAATATCTATTTCTGCACCTGTTCAAAATGTCAAAAACCGCAACATGCTTGTGCGTTTTTTCACTTACCGTAACAGAAGCGTCTGATGGCATTGCGCTCTCGATCGAATGAGCAGTAACAATGACGAGACAAAAAGCGCCTGTTTTGAATGAGTTTTTGTTTATTTCTCCATGACGCAAAGATAAATACCCGGCCCGAAGGCATGTTGACAATATCACCGCCGTGATGTTCAAGATTTGCCGTGAAACACATCATCGAAGGTGTATGGAGATCCAATTCCGGCTGCATATTCGTAATGGCTTGTTTATCATGAAGAACCAAACTCGTTTCGGCTTTCAATGAAGCCACAGACTTCAATCCGCTTCAACCTTGTCACATAAAATCCCCTTTTCCGTCCAAACGTCAGTGCTTCACCATAGATCATTTGATTCCTCTCACTTCATTTAAATGTTTGATGATTTCTCCGTGAAAAGAGGCTCCTTACACGGAACCCCGCCGGCAGCAGGTCTGATCCGGTGAACTCTGCAGCTATACATTCTATTGCCTTATGATCCGTGCCGTCAGGAAGATTTGTTTACGTGCTGATCAAAACGGACGGCATTGCGGGATTTGATCATACGGCACCTCATAAGCGAGTGATTTCAACAGAAAAAAACCGCACAATGTGCGGTTTTTCGTCAGGCGTGATGCACCTCGGTCTCATATTTTTCCCATGCTTCATCAAATGTCGCCATCGTTTCTAAATAGTCGGCGCTCAGTTCTAAATAAGAACTGAGCTCGTGATAATCGCTTGACGTTTTCGGAAAGCCGTGATCTTCGTATGCCTGATTCGCAAACCGGCTGATTGCGTCCTGCGGTTTGGGATGCCTGTATTTCATCAAATAGTGATAAAAGGATTTCATGGGTTTCCCCTCCTGATGACTGTCTTTTGTTGTACTATTATACAATTCAAGTGTGAAATTACAACAAAAGAAGACTAGGAGAAGTCAAAATAATTCCGTTTTAAGATCCGTTCTGTCCCCATCAGCTCTTGATATGTGAGTGTTTCCGGTAATTTTTTTGCATTGACTAAAAAAAGCTGATTTTCGATTTCCGCTATGACCGCTTCCTCCTGATACGTCATGCCGCAGGAGGAACAGGCGAATGCGGGTGTTTCTGTAATTTCTATGGCTCTCGTACCGTCAGGAAGCTCCCAGTACACAGCCGCCTGACAAGCTGACGCCTTCTGATTGCCGCACCACTCGCATGGCTTCACGGCGACTCACCTCCGACTTCCGATCCTGCTTTTTGCTCTTTCTTTTGCTGTGCAATAAATTTCTTTTCTTTCAATTCATCTCTCTTTTCCCTGCGGTCTTTCAGCGTTTCATGATCAGGGTTTGATGTAAACGTTCTCCTTCTGTCAATCCTCGATACATTTTCCGGTGTGAACGAAACCTCTTTGTCCGCGAAAATGGCGCTCAGTCCGACCGGCTCGCGTTTGGCCATTGTTCCCGGAAAAACAGATTCAAAATAGTCGTCGGCTTGATTCGGGATATAGTTTTCCGGCTCGGGATAAGATGTAATCACCCCTTCGAAGTTTCTGATCACTACTTTCTCCGGACTTTGGGAGAGCAAGTAGTTCGGCTGCAGGGCGATTTTACCGCCTCCGCCCGGGGCGTCGACGACAAAGGTCGGCACGGCAAAGCCTGTTGTGTGGCCTCTCAGCCCTTCAATGATTTCCAATCCTTTTGAAACAGGCGCTCTGAAATGGCCGATTCCCTCTGACAAATCACATTGATAAATATAGTACGGACGCACGCGGATTTTCACTAAATCATGCATGAGTTTTTTCATAATCGGCACCGAATCGTTAATGCCTGCTAAAATAACGGCCTGGTTACCGACCGGAACACCTGCGTTAACGAGCTTTTCACACGCCGCAACCGATTCTTCCGTCAGTTCGATGCTCGTATTAAAATGAGTGTTCAGCCAGACCGGATGATATTTTTTCAAAATCTGACAAAGGTTATCCGTTATCCGCTGCGGAAATACGACGGGCGCTCTCGTTCCGATCCTGATAATTTCAAGGTGGGGAATGTCACGCAGGTTTTTCAAAATATATTCCAGAATCTGATCGTTGATTAAAAGCCCGTCTCCGCCGGAAATCAGGCAGTCACGGATTTCCGGCGTTTCCCGAATGTAAGCGATTGCCGCATCGAGCTGTTTTTTCGGCACCCCCATTCCGATCTGTCCGGAAAAACGCCTTCTGGTGCAGTATCGGCAATACATCGAGCATTGATTTGTCACCAGAAAAAGAACGCGGTCGGGATAGCGGTGCGTAAGACCGGGAACCGGTGAATCTTCATCTTCAAACAGCGGATCTTCAAGGTCATATTTCGTTTTGTGCATTTCTTCTGACAGCGGCACGGACTGCATGCGGATCGGACATCTCGGGTTATCGGGATCCATTAAAGAAGCATAATAAGGCGTAATGTTCAGGGGAATGGTTTTTACAGACATCCTGACGCCTTCTTCTTCCTCTTCGGTCAAATGAATGACTTTTTTCAGGTCATCGACGGTTCTTACAGTATGGGTGAGCTGCCACAGCCAATCATTCCACTTGTCTTCCGGCACATCTTTCCACAATTCAATCTCCTTCCAATGACGCTTCGGCTGAAACCATTGGTTTGTCAAACGAATTCCTCCTTATGAATGGCCAAACGTAAAGTCTTGCACCATATATTCATATTTTCGAGCCCTTCTGAAATGCGGCAGTTGTTCACAAGCCTGCCTCTGTAGCCGTATCCCGCATGATACAAAACGGCGTTCATCCCGTAAGACGCTGCACGGGCCAAGGAAAAAAGATGAATGATTCCCCGGCCAGCGAGTTCCTGCTCCAACGCTTTAAACAAGTGTGCCGTTACGGAGTTCCCCCTGTAACCTGACAGAACCGCGCAATCGGTCATTTCAGCGTGCCCCAATACCGGATTGATATCTGCGCTTGCCGCCCCAATGAGACGATCCTGATCGAATGCGGCATAATAGATGGTGTTTTCTTTCATTGTTTTTTTAATATAAAGGGGATTAAAGACAGGAGTCGGATAGGTAAGAAAAACATGTTTATATAAGTGCGATAAGCAGTCTGCATCATCTTCGTCCGCTTTTCTGAACATCAGCGTGCTTTCTGTTTGAGTCAGTCCCCGCCGCGGTGTCTCATATAAACAGTCAACAGTCGAATCTTCTGATACATATGAATCTGACCGTCTCCGTTCCTCTGATAAATAGCGCACCATCACAACAGCCTCATGCCCGTTGTAATACCCGTCTATGACACCCTCAACAATAAAAAGATGCTTGACAAATTCCGGCTCATCGCCGCGCTTGGCAAAGAAAATCACCTTTTGAGCTCCTTCTTGCTTTGCTTCTGCCAAAACGGCCGGTATAAGCGCCGTGATCTGTCCGTCATAACGAATGACTCTGAGCCGCTCATTGAAACGGTCTGCATCAATCTCGGCCGCTCCGCTTTCAGCCCTCAGTTCCTTTATCAGCTCCGTCACCCCCATCTGCGACCCCGCACCATTCCATGATAAAAAGAGAAATGATTTTGACGGCATCGATTAACGCCCGGACTTCAATGTATTCATTCGCCTGATGCGCCGCCTTGACTTCTCCCGGACCGAAGACGATGACCGGTGTCTGTCCCGCGTGCTGCAAAAGCCCTCCGTCCGTTCCCCACGGGGACGCTTCACGAACTGGTTTTGCCCCTTTCATTTTCTCAAAAGAAGATTCCAGAGCGGAAATCAGCGGATGCTCATCCGGGAGATCATTCGGAAGCCACTGAGCTCCAAACCATTCTATTTCCGCGGGGTGGTGTTTAAACCATTCATCCCGGTACTCCAAATCTTTCAGCCAGCTTGCCAGCTCTTCTTTTACTGCTTCGGGCGTTTCATCCGGCGCTATTCCGCACCTGCCTTCTATCACCACACGGTCAGCTACCGATGATGGCCACGTTCCCCCTTGGACGGTGCCGATATTAATGGGAACCGGAATCGGAACGTCCCGATAAAGCGGGTCTGTGATACGGGCGTTGCGGACGTGTTCAAGCTCTTTAAGGGCTGTGATGACATGCAGGCTTTTTTCAATGGCGCTCACCCCTTCATAGCGGGTGCCGCCGTGTGCGGACAATCCTCTTACCGTAATGCGGAACCACATAGACCCTTGCTGCTTAACAAACAGCTTTAAATTAGTCGGTTCGGGAATAAGCGCCCCGTCAGCCTTGTAGCCCCTCATAACAGCCGCCAGTGTTCCCGCGCCGCCGCACTCTTCATCTACGACACTTTGAAACAGAACATCTCCTTTTAACGTAATCCCGCAGGCTTCAAGCGCTTCTAACGCAAACAAGAGGGCTGTATTGCCGCCCTTCATATCCGTTGAACCGCGTCCGTAAACTTTGCCGTCCTTTTCAACAGCGGTAAACGGTTCATACGTCCATGCGGCGGGATTTCCTTCCGGGACAACATCAATATGTCCGTTCAGTATCAGTGATCTTCCGCCCCCGGCCCCTTTCTTTACGGCTGTGATATTCGGGCTTTCATGGAAGTCTTCGCGTTCCGATACAAAATAAGGATGCTCTTTCAACTGTTTGACACTCGGCTCCCAGACATCAATATCCATGTCAAACTGTCTCAGTTTTTCTAAAACGACTGCCTGTGCGTTAAATTCATGGCCGAACGTGCTTTTTTCCCCGATCAGCCGTTTCAGCAGGCTCACCGCTTTTGCTGTGTTTTCTTCCGCCCACTCAGTGACTTTCTTTTCTAATTGATCCATGGACAGACCCCCTTTTAAGAAAACATTCTCCCAATCTGATTTCGGCATCCGTTGTTTGAATGACATCGTCTATGGTCGTGCCATTCAGCAGTTCCTCAAGAACAAAAGCTCCCTCATCTATGCTGATGACGGCTTTCTCTGTAATGATGAGATCTGCACAGCCCGCTGCTGTAAGCGGCAATGAACAGCTTTCGACCAGCTTCGGCCGGCCTTTCTGATCGGTGTGGCTCATGACGACAACCACTTTTTTCGCGCCTTGGGCAAGCTCCATCGCCCCGCCCATTCCGGGCACTTTT
The DNA here is from genome assembly GCF_053663395.1 of Bacillus sp. JK74. Classification (NCBI taxonomy): domain Bacteria; kingdom Bacillati; phylum Bacillota; class Bacilli; order Caryophanales; family Bacillaceae; genus Bacillus; species Bacillus sp. JK74. Next base: position 34,987 of record NZ_JBSJQB010000005.1, read on the forward strand.
TTCCCCGGCACGAGCCAATTGGCGAGATCACCTGTCCTGCTGACTTGGAGCGCGCCTAAAATGGTAATATCTATCAGCCCTTTTCTGATCATGGCAAAAGACAGAGCTGAATCAAAATAGGAAGCACCCTTAACTGTACTGACAGGAAATCCGGCCGCATTGCATAAAAGCTCATCCTCCTCTCCGCGCTCCGGACTACCGCCGATCCCGAGGACGCCGTTTTCCGCCTGCAGCATTACCTCCATGCCGGCCGGCAGAAAGTCCGGCACTAAAGAAGGAATGCCGATCCCCAGGTTGACAATCATACCTGAGGTAATTTCACTGGCGGCCCGCCTCGCGATACTCTCTCTTTCCGCTATTCCCAAGCCCATCTCCACTTCACTCCTTCACTTTGCACGACACCCTCTACGAAAACGCCCGGCGTTACAATATGCTCGCTGTCAAGTTCGCCGGCAGGCACAATCTCTGCCGCCTCAGCAAATGTTCTTTCGGCCGCAGCAGCCATCAGTGGGTTCATGTTGCGCGCCGTTTTGTCAAACGTCAGATTTCCGAATTCATCTGCAATATGCGCGGACACAAAAGCGAAATCAGCCGTCAGCGCTTTTTCAACTAAATAGGACTTTCCGTCAATCGTTACGGTTTCTTTGTTTTCACAAACGGTTGCGTTATCAATGCCGATATCAGTTAAAATACCGCCTAGCCCCGCTCCGCCTGCGCGAATCCGTTCAGCAAGCGTCCCTTGCGGCGAAAATTCCACCTCAAGCGCTCCGTCAGTCATTTGTCTGCCTGCGACAGGATTTGAACCGATATGGGAAGCGATCAGCCTTTTTACCCGCTTATGAACGATAAGCGGGCCGATACCGATTTCCGGAAATCCGGCATCATTGCAGATGACGGTCAATTCTTTAACGCCGCTTTCCAAAATCGCTTCGATTAATGACGGAGGTGAACCCACTCCTCCAAAACCGCCGAACATGATGACAGATTCGTCCTTGACATCGGCAATTGCTTCATGAATATCGATTTTTTTATGAAAAATAGACATATCAGCTCAATCCTTCTTCATCATTTTTTCAGCTTCTTCTGCGGACTGGGAAAATAGATCTGACAGCTCATCCAGCTCCGCATATGAAATCGTGAATGGCGGGGCGATGATGACGGCGTCTCCTTCTCCGCTGTCAATACCGGGCTTTGCAGGGTAAATAAGCAGGCCCCGTTTTTTTGCCGCTTTAATGATTTTTTCGGTAAAGGCCTGTTTTTTCGAAAAAACGTCCTTCGTCGTTTTATCCTTAACGAATTCAACTCCGATCAGGAGGCCTTTACCGCGGACATCCCCGATCACCCCGCTGCGGTCTTTGATTTCTTCTAATTTCCGCTTCAGCATTACGCCTTTTTCCTCTGACTGCCGAAGCAGCTCGTGTTTCTTGACATAGCGAAGCACTTCAAGCGCCGCCCTGGCACAGTATGGGTTGGCACTGTACGTATGTCCGCTCATAATGACCCCGGAGCCCCGCTTGATCGTTTCAACGATGTCATCAGACGCAACAGCTGCCGCAATCGGAGCGTAACCGGCGCCCAACCCTTTTCCGAGCACCGCGATATCAGGGGCGATCCCCCAATGCTCAGAAGCAAGCATCCGCCCTGTTCTCCCGAGCCCCGTCATGACTTCATCCGCAATAAACAAAATACCGTGCCTGCGGCAGACAACCTCAAGCGCTTCATAATAACCTGCCGGCGGAGTGATGGCCGCCCCGGCTGCTCCGACAATCGGCTCTGCGACAAAACCCGCGATAAATGAGGAACCGATCCGCTGAACAGCCGTTTCCAGTTCAGCCGCCGCAGCTTTCACAAATTCCTCTCCCTTCAGCTCTGAACGATACATATTAGGCGCTGAAACGGCCGGAAACCGTTCAAGCAGCTGGGTGAAGCGGTATCTCCGTTCGTAGAACCCCGATAATGAAAGCGCTCCCAAAGTAATGCCGTGGTAACTGCCCCATCTTGATAGAAAGACGGATTTTTGGTATTGCCCTTTTTCCTGCCAATATTGAACGGCTATTTTCATCGCTGTTTCGACTGCCTCTGAGCCGCTGTTTACAAAAAATGACCAATTCAGCCCGCCCGGCAGATGATCGGCCAGAAATAAAGCCAGTTCTTCCGCCGGAGTACTGGTGAATTGCGAGCGATACACAAACGAAACGGAGTCAAGCTGCTCTTTTAAAGCTTGTATAATCTCCTCCGTGCCGTGGCCGATATTGCAAGTGACCGCCCCCGATGCTCCGTCAAGATACTTGTTCCCCTCCTGATCATACACATATGATCCCTTACCATGACTGACTGACGGATAATTTGCGTCAAGCTCCGGTTTGATTAAATAGCTCCCCATATCTTTCCACCTCGAAAACCCATTTGCTTCATTGTATGAACAGATGAATAACCGCATTCTTATCCTTCAGAAAGTTTTTTGCAGAAAATACCTTTCTGTAAAACAGGCTGCCGGAGATGTCCCGACAGCCTGAAGAGCGTTCTGGAAATTCTATTCCTATTGTTGATTTTATTCTTTCTTCGGTTCTGCTATTTATCTGCTCATCACATCATTTTTGATCTGAATCTGTATAAGCAGAAGGCGGAAAATTCCCGTCTTCTTTACTGTATGGGAATCAATATTTCACACAAATGATGATTCACCTTTTGTAAAGTATACCTTTCGATAATAGGCTGTTCTCTGATTGATAAATTATTTTTTTCGATCTCAGAAAAAACAGTGTTCCAAAATCCGCTGACTGCCTCTTTTGTATGATCAAGCAAGAAAACGGCGTACTTCCCTCCGGAAAATGTACCGATCCGGGCTGGTTCAGGCACATGGTCTTGATTGATAACAAGACAAACATCATAGCGGCATTTCTCTTTAGGAGTACGATTCGGATGATCTTGCGGAATTCCTAAAATGACAGAATAATCAAGCAGACCATTCAATTGCGCCCAGTTTTTAAATGACTCCATCAGTTCTTTGTTTTGCTTTCCGCCATACTCTCCGACGTTTCGGAAATAAGCAATTCTGGATTCGGGTAATTCTTCAATCGTTATGTTCACATTTTCTCCCCCTTCTCCAGAAAGGCAATATGTATTAAAATGTTTTTCAAGCTGATTTTTCAGCATGGAAATAACAAAAAGCCTGCAGAAAGTGATGTTCTCTGCAGGCTGATTTTCATTATAGGATTTTTTTCAGTCTAACAAATAAAAGCCGCACCGACGATGATTAATAAAATAAACAATACAACGATCAGCACAAAAGTGCTGGTTCCGCCTCCGCAGCCTCCGTGCCCGTAACCATAGCCAAAACTGCCGCAACCGTAGCCATATCCGTATCCGTACATACGCAAATCATCCTTTCTTCTTACGATATACGGCATTGTATGCGGGCCAACTCCCAATTGGTTTATGCGAATGCCCAACTATGTAAGAAAATAATGAAAAATTGTATGCACGCGCCGAAATCTTTTGAAACCGAGTTTTTCATAAAAGCGGTTTACACCGTCCATCCCGGACGTCACAAGGTATACGGTTTCCATGCCGTTCAGCTTTGCCGCCGCCATCAGCTCATTCATCAATATCGATCCGTAGCCTTTTCGTTGGAATTGATCCAGAATTGCGACTTCTTCTATTTTTGCGGTTTTATCTGCTTTGTTGATGAAAAGCTCTCCGCAGCCGATCGGAATCGTTTGCGAGGCGTCGCTGTAGCACACGACAAGCATAACCGTTCCGTCCTTATACAAAGGATATTTCCGCTCAAGCTTTTGTTCGGCCGCCGCCTCGCCAATGTAAAGGGCATCATAGATGTTCATAATAGACGACCCGTCGGCGAGGCTTTTTTCCGTCCCCCAAGCAGTGAGCGGGTGTCCTGCCTGCAGGTCCCCATTTGCCAGTTTCCTTGCAAAAAACAGCTCATCTTCCACTACGCAGCCCTGCTTTACCAGAGTTTGTTTCAGAAGAAGCGGAAATGCGTGCTCCGGAGACGCTTTCACATGAATATAATTGGCTTGAAGCATGCCCGGAACGGACGAAAAAAACGGCAGCAGTTTGTCTAACGGAAATGTACGGTGCAGCTGAACAAAGTTATGCGAAAAAATCTGCGGCAAAAAAGGGTCCGTATATACACTGAAATGCTCGAACCTCTGAATGCCGGAAGTAAGCTCTATATACTGCTTCTCGGTTTTATCAAATTGATCGGTCATAAAAGCTCTCCTTTTCCTTACACATCCGACTGCATCTCTCAACCTTTTGTTATATTGAGATTTCTTATAATTTCATCGTACACCGGATAGAACGGCATTCCAATTGGTAATTGTTTAAATTGCTGAAAGGAAATGGGTATCGCCTTCTGATTCGCAAAAAAGCGTTTCGCTACGTCATGACTGATCGGATGGAGAACCCCTCTCAAATAAACATAAAATTTCCGTTCAATGCGAAACAGCATTCTCCCGGGCAGATGTTGAATACAGCCCGCTGTCCCCCGGCTGATCGGCGGACCGTCCGGAAGCGATTGTATTTCGGCCCGTTCTAAAGCCGGAATGTCATGCCGTTTAAATCGGTAAAAGCGAAATGCGCTATGATCAACCAGCCTTTTCTCCCCGTCTTCTATAAAATAAACATGAAACTGATCCCTGACGAGCTGAAAATTCGGAATACTGGCGGAGTCCTCTTCCTCATATTGAAATAAAAACGGATCCGGAATGACGACGGTTCGGCCTTCATATAACGTATGCCAGCGCTCGTTTACAGGCTTCCTTTTATTTCGGTCAAGCTGATATACTTTCTGATCCGTCCCCTTTACAAAGGATCCGTCGATCAGGACAGACGGAAGCGATTGATACGTGTTCTGAAATGAGTGGGGTGTTTTATAGGTCGTATCCAACACTTCTTTTATCGGCAGAAATGACGTAAATGTGTTGAGCCTGCTCCAAAAAACAGAGTCTCCGTGATTCCAATGGATAACATCTTCGTCCCAAAAGCTGCCGAACTTCTCTTTCACACGCTCAAGCAATGATCTCCGGTGCATCACTGAACAGTGATCAACGAGAAAAGCGGCCTGATCAAGCACCTCTTCAGCGAAACGATAGAAGTGGAATTGTTCTGTTCCGCGCCCGTTTACATGTATCACCTTCTGGCTGGAATAGACGGCATCAAACTCGCTGCATTGATTAAGCGCTTCCGCCATGCGGCTGAGCCTATTCGGATGAAATACGGTGTCGTCTGTCAAATAAGTGATGTATTCGCCTTCGGCCCGTGAAAGCGCATCATTAATCAAAACGGCATACCGGGTCGACTTCAGCCGTTCGGCCGGATTGATAAAACTGTTGTCATAATATATGCGATGATCTTTTATATACGTACTGATGGCAGCCGAGGTTTCTTCATTTGAATGATCATCCATCACAAACAGCTCCCAATTGCTGTAGGTCTGATGCAAAACACTTTCAATCGCCTGTTTCACAAGATCCGGTTTGTTGTAACTCGTTAAGATAATTGAGATCTTCTTTTCCATCCCATCACCCCTTCTGTAAAACGTAAAAAACGGCTCCGAAAGAGACAGAGCCTGATATCCGTTATTAAAAAGCACCCCAGCTGACGATGCTTGAAATCGCGACGTTTGATCTCGTATTATTGAGCGGATTTTGAAAAACGGCCAAATCTGACAGCACTTCTTTGACAATTACGTTCTGCAGTGTGCTGCCGTTAATCAGATTGACGCGCGGTACAGGAACCCCAAGCTCTTTTGCCATTACAAGCTGACGCCGCAAATCTGAATGATCTCCGGACGGCTGATGAGATAACAAAAGAAGAAGAAGCAGTACGAGCTGAAATTCCTCCTCAAAACCCCCGTGTTTTACAGTTTCTCCTGAATCCAAAATATTCCTCTCCTTCATTTTTTAATCTATACAACGTATGTCATTCTCTTACAATCCGCATAGGCAAACAAAGCCTGATTCGAAAATTCAGCTGTTTGATTAAATATTGAAAAAAACACAAGCAAAACGGCATTCGACTTATACCAATCTCTTCAATCAGGAATATGAATAAACGTGAGGTTGAAATTGTTAAAGGAGGTGTATGTCCGCATGAGCGAGGATCGTTTGGAGCTTAAAAAGAACTTATTGAAAACTCTTTTAGCCCCTGTATTTGACAACAGCGCTTTATCTGGCGGCACAGATGGAGGAGATAACGTGAAAAACAGCGTAAAAGAATTATTGGAATCGGCAATTGATGCAAAAGTAGATGAAGCAGCGGCGAAAGACAGTCTCAGCGCACAATCAGTATTGGGAAGCGGTATTTCATTAGCGGCGAGATGGATTTTTGCAAGAATTCAGCCCGGCACTGTCATCAGCATTGTAATGGATTCAGGAGACATGATCGGCCCGGTTCAATTTGTTTCCTTTGACGAAATTCACGGAATCGTTTTTGTTACGCAGGAAAATTCCGTTACACCGGCAGGCTCTGCTACAACATTGCTTGACGTCGACAAAGTTGAAAGTGTCACGTTCACTTCGTAACAGCATATGAACGTTTTATATATCCGTTCAGGATATAAAGGCATATACACGTATTTTGACCGCTGGATCGAGGAAGGCTTTTTACAGTCTTCCGTCCGCTTTTTTTCTGTTTCTGAGTTTGAGGAAGATACCATCCGCAGTATACGGGCATTCAAACCAGACATCAGTCTGATGATGACGGGAGACCGTATTCCGTCTGAATGGCTTCAATGGCTGAAGACAGAACAGATTCCCGTTTATCTATGGATGACGGAGGATCCTTTTTATTTCGATGTGAGCATGACAATCGCCCCGCTTGCCGATGCTGTTTTAACGATAGAACAAAACGCGCTTGATGCTTACCGGCAAATGGGCTTACAGCACGTATATTATGTCCCGATCCCCGTTAATCAGCGGCTTTTTAAGAAACAACCTGCTGAAGCCTCTCTTCACACAAATCTGCTTCTGATCGGATACCCGTATCCGAACCGCGTTGAACTGGTGAAAGCAGCGGCGAAGCTTCCGTATACGCTTCGTATTATCGGGAAGGGATGGCGCAGACATCTGCCTAAAAAAATCGCCAGGCAGCAAAATGTGCTCGTAATGGATGAATGGATTGAACCCGAACATGCCGCATTATATTACAACAGCGCAGACGTGGTCTTAAACCCTCACCGTTCTTATCGGTTTGCGCTCAATCAGAACGGACGCGGCATCGAAAATACCAGTTTAAATACGAGAAGCTTAGACATTGCGGCTTGTCAGGCCTTTCAGCTGACAGACCTTTCTCCCGCGCCCCCGTTTTCATCATTTGTTTCTTACAGCGGGTTTGCGGATTTTGCGGATAAGATCCATTTTTATATGACAAACCCGGGTGAACGTAAACAAATCGCGGCGCTTAATTATCAAGAGACAGTACCGGCGTACACGTATGACCGGCTGCCGGCTGTGCTTACGGCTATCCGTTCCAAGACTTTCTCATGAAACGCTCTTCACATCAAAAAGCAGCTTGGATAAGCTGCTTTTTTCATGTTTATTTTCCGCTTCTGTCAGTCAGTTTTCTCGGGTCAACCTGTTTATTGACCTGCGGATGAAAGCCGATTTTATCAGCGATTCTTTCCCATGGCACCATTTTAAAATTTTGATTGGCCTTTTGGCCGTGATCTATATTCTCTCCGTCCTGTGCGACAAAAAGGCCGAACGGATATTCAGGCCCCAGCCCGAAACCCAGAACGTCAATTCCGTCTGTATCGCTTGTGCCGTCTGTTTCAGGCCCGTCTGTTATCTGAAAGTCCGCAACATATTTGTTCTGTCCCTGTCTTTCATAAATCGCGTAGCTGCTGTTACCCTGGCTTGAGGCAAGCAGATAACCTTTCCCGTCAGCAGCGTAGTAAATCGTCAGTCCTTCAATATCAGGGGTTAAATGCCTGCCGTCGGCACGATCGATAACCGTTCCGTTACTGCCGCCGTCCGGCTCAGCACTGAACTTCCAGATGGCCTCATCTTCTTCTGCGATATAAAGACTGCCGTATTCATCGTCTGCTGCCATTCCTTCTGTCTGAGAATTCATTTTAAACGCCCTTACCTTTTTGCCGGATATGTATCCATTTTTATCCGCATTTAATTCGTATTGTTCAAATTCGCCTTCTTTCCCTGTCACCATCGCGTAATATTTTCCTGTATTTTGACTGTGGTACAAGCTGAAACCGTATACTTCATCAATTGCTGACGCAATCGGGCGGTCTGGATCCGTAATGCTTTGTAATGTGCCGTTTTTCCCGTCAATGGCGTAAATCTCAATGGTATTCTTTCCTTCAGACCGATTGGATGCCGCCGCAATATCGACTTTTTTTCCGTTCAACGGAAAATCATAGCGGATATCAACATTGTTCAGCTTCCCGGTATGATAGGAATGAAGCATCTTTCCCTCTAGGCTGTACACGACTAAGCCTGATTTTTTATTGGTTGTGATCAATTTGCTGTTCTGAGGATTCTTGGGGTCCAGCCAAATCGCAGGATCATCAGCTGCATCACCGGCTGTATCAACCGGCTCCGTTTCCGCCGCCGCATTCACGGTAAAATGATAAGGATCAGACAGCTTATGTTTGGCCTGGGAAGAAACCGCACCGCATGTGAGCATCAATCCGGCTGCCGCGGTTAACAAAAGTATTTTTGAATGATTCATTTTCCATCCTCCTTTTATGAACGTGCACTTTAATTGTAAAATACATACAGGAAGTTCAGTGTTAAGTTTTTGTGAAGATTGTCCGCATGTGAGAATTTATGGAGAGAAAAAATTGATGTGGACAAATATTTGAAATGAATATTTAGTACAATGTTTTATTTGTGATTTCTATTCTATTAATCGGGTAACGAGATATGAAAGCGCATCAGATTAATGTTTTTCTCTAATTTTTGATTTATTGGTTTCTTTCATTAACTCGCTGAAATTGTTCAACATATGATGCATGGTAGAGAAACGAGAGTTGGAGGATAAGCCATGCCTAAACAGCAAGCAGTAGAGCTACAACCGTTTTTTCACGATAAAACTGTTCTCGTCACAGGCGGAACAGGATCAATCGGAAGCCAAATAGTAAAACGCCTTTTGCTCTTAACCCCTAAAGAAGTCATTGTGTTCAGCAAAGATGACAGCAAACAATATGTGATGAAACAAAAATACGCGGATGAACAAAGACTGTCGTTTGTGCTCGGCGATGTTCGTGACTACAGAAGAGTCAACCAAGTGATGAAAGGTGTTGATATTGTCTTTCACACAGCTGCGCTGAAGCAGGTTCCGACATGTGAGGATAATCCCTTTGAAGCCATTCAAACCAACCTTATCGGCGGACAAAATGTCGCAGAAGCCGCTTTGCTGCAAGAAGTGACGCATGTGATTAATATCAGTACCGATAAAGCCGTTTATTAAGATACTTACCACAAACAAATCAAAAAAAGAAGCTTACTCTGCACTCCTTTCCAAAGCAGCCTCCAATAAATGCTGAGCAAATTGTTTATAAAATTCATCTAAGTCATTACTCGCTTCATCCTGTTCTATATAGCGGATACTGTAATTATCTTTATGGACAACCTTTATTGTTTTCTTCTTTAATTCCTCATAACGTTGGTAAGGTTCCAAAACTACACCCCCGCTTTCACAGGAGTATTATATGTATGTAATGGTTCGTCTCTTGACTGTTCTTTCTTTATCAAAGCCTCGCAAGCTTGTTCAAATGTATGATCCAGCGTTCAGTACCGATCTCTTCGCATGTGAATATGGGAATGCTGGCTTTATTCAAGGTGCCCAGTCATTCAAAATGTGTTCTTGACATATGCCTTCTCTGCACCTGAGTCAACAATCGTCAAATAAATCCCGGGGCAGGAATAAGCCACCGCGAATGAAGAATGACGTGAGGTTTGAAGACATTATTTCGGTTCAATATGCCGCTTCAGTTTTGCAGCGGTATTTCTGAGAATTAAAGAATAGGTACTAAATCCTTTCAAACTTTGAGATATTTGTTTTTGGCGGTGAAGATTCATTTAATTTTTTATACCAAATACGAATTTTTTGTCCTTTGCTTAAGTCATCTTTATTGTTAAGTTGACTAAGCCCCAGTAAAACTATATCCGATCTATACTTTTTAATAATCTCTTTTTCACTAAGATTTTCATAGTCTTTAACATCAGCTTTTTCATTAGGTATGAAAATTGCTTGATTCTCTCCTTTTAAAATGACATAGCCGACCATGGTTTGCTCAGCCTCCATAAAATGTTTGTTATGTTGGTTTTGACACCCTAATGTTATACATAACAAAATTAACAGCATTATAAACACTCTATACAAGGTCAAACCGCCCTTCTTGCATATTTGTAACAAGAGTAAAACACTGTTTTAGGAAATGACAGACTAGAACGCCTCATTTTAAGGATTTTAACAATATGGAACACGGCGAGGCCTTTACCATCATAGAACCGCACAATTGCAGCATGAAATATTCAATTGGCTGATCAACCACAACACCTTCTTTAAGCGGTCTAATGTGGAATACGTGTAAGGAGGCGGTTTATTTGAAAAACGATCAGAAAATAACACTTGACTCTTCTTTTGCGTTATCCACTCTTATTGTCTTACTTATTGCATTGTACCCGTCCTATTCTTCTTGGTTTGTCACAATATTCTTTTTAGGATTTGCACTAATATACACATTTGAAAAAAAGAGCAAATCTTCAAAACTAATTGCTATTATCTCTTATCCATTATTTATTGTTGCGTTTGTTTACAGCATAATAAACAGCATGTAATAATCCTCCCACCTAAGGCAGGATTATTTTTTATCACATTGCAGCAGCTTTTGAGCCGCCTTTGTCTGTGATGTTAAAGCTGTCACTCCCGATTTTTTCTTTCGATCCTTATCTTCATAAATCGTTACATGGTCTTTTGTCATTAAAATTGCCACTGCCATCTTACATTCCTGCCTATCCTTAAAGTAAACAATTTTACATTCACCTAGAATGATCATTAGCTAATCCAGCTTAATAAGATGATCATCCCCCTGTAAGCAAATTTTAAGCAAATCCTAATGTTTAAACGACAGCAGCAGTTGAGTATTTGTCAAAGTTGATGGTAGACGTTGCTTTCAGTATCATTCCTAGTCTGAGTTATTCTTTCGCATTAACTCCTGCCCCAAAATCATAAAGCAAACCACTTCAGTAAAATTCCAATCTTGTCAATGGTGTTTCTCAAACCTAATTCTCCCTCTGAGTGTTTTAATGATATTACACTCAGACGTTACCCTGAAAATATTCATAAAACCATATTGTATTTAATTTTTCCTGAACTGCAAATAAATCAGAAAGCTTTCTTTCTGATACTTTGATATCGATTTTATATAAGGTATCAAACAATTGTTTGATAGCTCGTCTTACTGGTGCTTGCTATATCAAGATTCTTTCTTTTCATGCTGCTCTTTTCCTTGGCCTCAATTCATTAAAATTACGATTTTAATTTAACTTTAATGTGTATCATCTTGAGAAAATCCCCTTTAATTGGTAAGCTGACATCTAAGGCTATACTTATACAAAGCAGGTGATATATTGAACAAAATAATCGGAATGACCGGATTAATTATCTCCTTACTTGTGCAAGGGTTTTCAGCAAGTGATTCATTGACTCATAAGATCGCCATGGCTTGTCTATTTTTGTTCTTATTGGTTTATAATTTTAACCATACTAAGGAGTTCTCTAAAAAGTCTCTCGCTATTATAGGAGCTTCCTTTATTGTGCTGATGCTTGGAATTTATCAATTGCTCTTTTTTACTGAGGATTACTTTGAAAGGCACGGTTTGAATTTTGGGTTTATCCTCTTACTTGAAATTGTTTTAGTTATTGCATTAGTGACTGCTGCGCTGAGTTTAATTAAGCATATTGCAGACCGCTTAAGGAAAACACCTGATGGTAAAGAGCGTTGACTCTTTGCCTTTTTTTAGCTAACCACTTCTTTTTATGCCGTCTTTCTATGTACAAAATCAAACACAATATCGACTTTTGCCGGCTCTCTTCTGTCAAATGATGAATTGACTTCAGGCATTCCATCTTAACGGACTCTCCATCATTTTTTACCAGAATTTCTCAAAAAATTACCTTTTTTGACAATTTACAAAAGATCAAGCGCACTGCTCTTTTTGATAAGAGCTCTACATTTCTAATAGCAAGATTGGATATTGTTTGTTAATACACTCGGCCCCAACTTTTGCGTCTTAGAATTTGAAAGGCGTACTTGCACTTTAACATTTGTCATTTCAGCTGATATAGAATCAATCCTTCCAGCCCAATTAGGGCTCTCTTCCTCGGGAGTCGGATATAGTTTAAATCGCCAACTGATCTCCCCTGTTTTGAAGGCAAATCCTTCATAACCGTCGTAGCTTCCATAAGAAGATGGCTGAGGAAGGTGGACAGCAAGAATACTCATATTCGTTCTCGCAGCACTTGGCGGGTATAACTGCACTTTATAGATTAGGGCCGCACCCTTCGCATTTTTCAATTTTTGATTCACCGGTTCGAGTACTGCACTACAAGGCATTGGACTTGCTTTCATTTGAGTTGGAGAGACAATAACAGCAGCCAATAAAGGTATAACCAAGATAAATCGTTTCATCTAAATTCCCTCACATTTTTTTGTTAATTTCCCTTACTCCCGCCTTGAATATTCATCACTTTTGAATGGTTAGCTTCATTAAAAAGGCAGTACTGGAGCTACTAACGCTGCCGGTGAAGATGGAAAATCAGCATATGAATTAGCCGTTCAACAAGCGGAACATTAGATGAGTGGCTTGCCTCACTGAACGCAACAGCAAACTGATCATGTACCCTTCTCTAACGAGGGGGGTTCTATCGCATTCCACACCGAATTGAGAAATTAAGAAAAAACACCCTTCCCAAAATATTACATTATGATAAAATATTACATAATCAGACGAAATACTAGGAGGTTGATTTTTTTGGAGCAATTGATCTCTTCTTCAAAGGTTGGCTTAAAAATCAATGAATGGTACAAATATATAAGATTATTCAGTGTTGCAGATGCAGAAATTCTAAAGGGTGAAGTTGAACAAGAAATAGAGCATATGGAAGAAGATCAAGATTTATTGTTGTACTACTCGCTCATGTGTTTTCGACATCAATTAATGCTTGATTACCTTGAACCAAAAACCATGAATGAAGAACGACCTAAAATTTCAGACTTATCAGAAGAGATCGAAAGTAAACAAAGCGATCTAAAAGGAATTCTTGAATATTATTTTAACTTTTTTCATGGGATGTATGAATTTGAACAGTACGAATATCTTCAAGCAATAAGTTTTTACAACCGAGCTGAAAAGAAGATATCTATTGTCCCCGATGAAATAGAGCGAGCTGAATTTCACTATAAAGTTGCTGAAGTGTACTATCACATGAAGCAAACCCACATGTCTATGCATCATATTGTTCAAGCAATAGAAACCTACAAAGCACACGAGACATACTCAATAAGAGTAATCCAATGTTCATTCGTCATCGGTCTGAATTATTTAGACATGGAGTATCCAGAAAAAGCAATACCGCATTTCATGAATGCATTAAAACAAGCACAAGAAATTGATATGCCGCGGTTAATAGGTTCTTCTTTGTACAATCTCGGTTTATGCTCATTTACAACAGGACATATGGAGAAGGCATTGGAGTATTTTAAAGAAGGCGTCTCAATTTATCAAAGTAATTCTCTTCACAATTCTAGCCGACTGCTTGACATACTTCTAATGTTGGCAAAAACGCACTTTAAATTATTCAACACGGTTGATGGAAAACAGGTTTGTGAACAAGGTCTTATGCTGTCAAAGGAGTTGAACGATGACGTATTAGGAAAAATGTTTGATTTTCTTATGGGTTTATTCGTTGAGAATGACAAAGAACGACTTTTTAAAATCTTAGATTACTTAGAATCAAAAGCTATGCTTTCAGATGTGGAAGACCTAGCGACTGATGCAGCAATGTATTATAATGTAAATGAAGACCATAAAGTAGCTACAGCCTTTTATGAGAAAGTGCTTTATGCCCGAAAACAAATTCAGAGAGGGGATTGTCTTTATGAAATTTAAATTTGCATCGGCTTTTATCTTTTTGGTTATCTTACTTGGGCTTGTTGGACATTATCTTCTTGACGGCCACAAAGTTTTTAAAGAAGCCCGAAGAGGCCACACAGCCAGTATCCATATCGCGCTTGATCACCATAATGACTTCTCAGCGGAACGCCGAGGGCAAACCGCATAAATGTTTTGGCACTCCCGCATAGGGGGTGTTTTTTTATGATCTGTGTTCACCTGTAGAGCTCTATGCAATGCTGTCCTTCATAGTAAAACAGGTAAGCCTTATTCATAGCTGCAACCAAAAAAAGCACAAATAAATAGTATTGCTCTAATCTTGTGTGGCAATCATACAAAAACACAAAAGGAACCGACCTAAACAGTAATGGAGGCGCACTTGTCACACCTGCAGATATCGACCCTCATCAAAAACTGTCTGCTCCTAATCATTTACTTTGCAGATTTATTCTGCAAGTGTCTTTTTATTTTATATAAAAGATAAGGAGTGTTATATGAAAAAGTCTTATGTTTTATATGGGATTTCAGGAGTTCTAATTGGTGCAATAGTTATATTGTTGATCAATGCATTCTTTATAAATAAAGGTGAACACTCTGTAAGTACTTCTAAAATTAATCCAACCGAGGATAAAATCTTTTTTATCTATTCAAATCCACTCATCAAGAAAAGCGTACTCATATCCACATCCCAAGGAGAAAAATTCAATAAACGATACTTTAAGGTACCGGATATACCATATATCCAGAAAAAACCCCCTCTTCAGACGATATCGTCTTGTTAGCTGAACATGAACCATATTATTACACATTAAAAAACAACACCATTAAAGAACATAAATTATCCAATCCATTTGCTTTTTGGTATCAAGGAGAAGATATTTCCGTAAAAGCCTATAATGTCGACACCAATGGAAATGAACTGAAAGTAAATGATAAAAAGTTCAATAAAAAATATAGCCTGACTTTGCCTACCCTCGTAACCATGGGAGGAAGCGATGATAACGATAAGTATATTTACGTCATTCAAGGAATGTCTTTGTACGTCATTGATAGAAAAACAGAAGAGATTATTAAAACGATTGGATTAGCTTCCTATGGAGATGTATTTGATCACTCTGAAAAATATGTTGTGGCTAGCTCAGAACATGAACTAACTGTAATCAAAAAAGGATCATGGAAATCAAAATTCATAAAATATCCTGATGATCTCGAACAAGCGGACGCTGTGTATTACGACAAAAAAAGCGGTAAATTTTACGTTGCATATATTAACAAATCCGGATACGCCTGCTTACTTGAGTACGATAAAGATTTTTCTTTTGAAAAATTCGATTTAAAATTTCCGTATATGAATGCAAAGTTTAAAGATCAAAAACTTTATGTGATTTCACAAGAGGAAAACAAAAAAGGCATTGGCGGCTATATGGGGATTTTTGATATCCGTACTAAAAAGAAATTTAATGAATTTGATTTGCCTAAAAAGAAACAAAAGTGCAGGACTTTATGGTTTTAGATTAAACATAAAGAATGAGTTGCAAAGCAAAAGCCCCTTCCTGAATAGGGGCTTTAATTTTAAATTAAATAGATGTTTTATACGCGTTAATGGCTTGATTTCTCAAAAGCATATTATCTCTCGTCACCATTCCAAGATTGTATGCTTGTTTGATGATATCCAGCACTTGATTATCAGTTTCAGTTACAGCTCGTCCCCCAGTTATTCTGGACTTCCAGTAATCAAACTGGTGATTTAATTCCGAACTGCTTTTAAGGTTTTTATTATCAACTACTTTGCCATTCTCCAGCGCTTCTTTGAATTCATTAAAACCAATTGAACATTGCTGATTCGAACTAATTCCTGCACCTTCTGTCGCTAAACTGCAAAACGCTAAAAACTTCGGATCTTTCGTGATATTGTAAGAGTTATTTAGACCTTCCATAGCATTCACCCTCTCTCAAATTTTGACGGGGTGTGACCAACACCATGCTCTTTTTATTTTATGCATTTCTTATTAAAAAGATACACTATAACCAGTTTGTATTTTACAGTTTGATTATAACAGATCAAATGAAACCATTGGAATGATTTACAAAAAATTTGTTTATTGGATAAAAACGTTTTTTATAGATTACACAAGTGTAATCCTTCGACTTAATCGTCCCAGTCTTCATCATCGATCCAGTCGTCTTTCGCTTCTTCAAGCTCTTCTATTAAAAACTCTAGGAATGTGCTACCAACTTGTTTACCATATCCCTCTTGGTTATCCCAAAGGATGACAGGGCATTCTCCTTCTTTCATCTTGTTAGTGTCAAGGCAATAAGAAAATTCATCAACATATTCGATAACTACGAGACCATCGGAAAGGTTATAATACTTTTTATATTCATTGGTCTGCTCGACAACTTCAGCACCGTGAGAGTCATAACCGAGTATCATAGTCCCGTATGCTCCCCCTGAACCATACTCAGTCAAAAACCATTTATAGCTGCCTGGAAGGGTTACATTGAGATCCTCTTCTATTTCTTTAATCTGATCTTCAGTAACACCTCCTGTGAGAATTGAATTTTCTTTATTTTCATTGAAGAAAGTTTTCACTTTTGAATAATCCATTAAACCTTCACCTCATTATTTTTGGTTCTCAAATTGCTGAGCTCTCCATCTCCAATACTTTCTTCTGAAACTTTTATATTGTTTATCAAGTACTGGGTCATTTCTAAAACTCTGTCCATTCCCTTTCAAACCATGTAAAACATCACTGTACTTATTATGCCAGCTTTCAGGTATCTCCAGCATAGTACCAGGCTCTTCTTGAATTAAGTGATGTAAATTTATTTGCGTGCCATCTTTAGCAAACGGAGCATTACCATTTTTCATCAGTTGAAGATTCGTAAAGCCTTTACGATTTTTTTGATTAAGGTCAATATCTTTCATTGTGTATACTCTACGGCTTACATCTCTAGGCTCTCCTTTAACTTTTACCTTGCCGTCTATTTCATAGGCCTCATACTTCTCTTTATTTAACCAAGGGACATTTACTTTCTGACCAGTAAATGGCTTTCTGCTTTCATCCAATTTCTTTGCACTGGACAAAAGTTCATTTTTAAGGTTTTGGCTGTCAACCACATTGTATGGTACGTCACCCGACAGAGCAAGATCATACTTAGAGTTATAAGGAAGCAAATCTGCAACCTTAACGTCTTTAATTTTCTTCCCTGCCTGTCCTGCTTTGTTTATGACCTTCCCCGCCGCATCTGCTTTGTTAACGGCTCCTGCGCCTTTCGTTCCGACGACAGCCACAGCTGCTGAACCAATTGCATATGACACCCATCTTGATCTGGAGTAAGCATCTCCGTTCACCATATCTTTTTGATACGATTCCTCGATTGCTGCTGAAACAGCATCATATGTTTTAACTGGATGAAGTACTGCGTTTCCCAGTGCTGACAAGGTTTCTCCCGGATCGGTTATGAAGTCCCATAGACCGGTTACCGTGTCTTTCCCGACATCATAAAGACCGACACCAGCCCCTTTTAAAATATCCCAAGTCACTTCTCCGGCTTCTTCCCTCTGTTTTGCTTGTTCAAGCTGCATCACATATTCCACCTGAGCGTGTTCAAGGCTTTCATAGCCGATCTTCTTCGCAATTTCCAAATATTCATCCGGATCAGTTACAACGTCAGCGAGCTTTTTCTTCAGATTCTTGATTTCCTGCTCTTTCGCCTCTTTCTTCTTAACCGTCAAATAAGCATCTGAATGTCTTGCAATCTCGCCTTTTTTCTTATGTATATCGCTTTCCTTGTACGCCTTGGCGTTATAGTGAAGCGGAGTGGCGTTTTTTCCTTTGCCTGTGGCATTTTGAAGCTGTTGAAAATCAGCTTGAATGAAATGTTCATTTGCCTCGGTTTCTGCATATTCTTTCGTTAGATCATGATCAAGCTTGCCGAGCTTATGTATGGCCTCATCCCGTTTTTTATCTGCTGAATCCAGCTTTTGATCGACATCTTCTGTCGAGAAAACTTCTAGTTGAATGATATCACTGATTTCATCAAGGATACCTTTCATTTCATTGCGCTGCTCCTGCATGATGGCTTGTGATTTATTCTTCGCATGAATCAGCTCATGTTCTAAAAATGACTCTTCCACAAACGAATCGGTCAATCCGGCATCAGCTACTTTTCCTGAAATGCTGTTAAGAAAAGCAATCTTCATATCGATCAAATCAAGCCAGCTGTCTGTGACACTAGCGTGATCTTGGAAAAAAGCTTTAATGTTGTCAGCGCCTTTGCCTGAAAACTCATTGTCATCTAAGTCAGCCATTTCCTGAAAAGCTTTCCTGAGATTGATAAATTGTTCTCTAATCTGATCGTATTCTTTCGCCCGCTTTTCCGCCGCTGAAATGAACGAGGCTGCTTCAAATACTTTCATAGCTGTCTCCTTCCCACTTGATTTTATCTAAACTTTCTATTCTGAAACATATTTATAATACTCTTGAGTTTTCGGGCTCACTTCCCAGTATTTTGTTCCATTTGAAGACACTAACATGTCAAACCATACCTCAAAGTTAGAGTCTAAATATACCGTATCTTCAATGTCATCAATTGAATCTAGATACAACATATACTCTAATCCCTTATTTGATTTGTTTGTGTCAATAACATACCTGCCATCATAGTGGTATCCAATTAGGACATAGCCTTTAGGGAAGTCTTGAACTTCATTAAATTCAATTATCCCTTCTGTGCTAAGAAGCTCAATACCATTAAACATTTCCATTCCGTTGTGATTGAATAGGAACTCTTTATAATCATTAGGCAAAGTTATCCCAAGCTTTTTTTCTAAACTGCTAACTTCATGAGGACTGGCCGGATCTCTGAATTGAAAAGCAGCGTCTTCCATGACATGCCCCCCATGTTGGAACATAGGAAAAGTTCCGTATTTAGAAACAGCATCCTTTATTCCATTAAGAGTCATGTGAATTAACTTCCCTTCTTCCATATAAATTCCCTCCTCTAATGTTTAGACCACTAAATTTTACCTCAAAACTGTATTTGAGTGTCTTAAAATGCCAAAATGGAATTTACAATCTTTGGTTTTATATTTATAATTAGGAAGGTTTGTCCGATATAGAGACAGAACAAACAAATTGGGGGAATTACATTGAAGAAATGGCTGTTAGGTATTTGCGCATTATCTTTAAGCTTTTCTTTGGCCGCGTGCGGGTCTGATTCTGATTCTTCAGATAAAACAGATTCAGACAAAGCTAAAACAACGCAGCAAGAAGAAAAGGATGTAAAAGAGACAAAGGCAGACACTCAATCAAATGACAAAAGTACTAATGACAACAATGAAAAAGCCGAAA
This sequence comes from Bacillus sp. JK74, assembly GCF_053663395.1. Taxonomy (NCBI): domain Bacteria; kingdom Bacillati; phylum Bacillota; class Bacilli; order Caryophanales; family Bacillaceae; genus Bacillus; species Bacillus sp. JK74. The sequence goes on from NZ_JBSJQB010000005.1 coordinate 54,506, forward strand.
ATGCTTCAAAGAAGGATTCGTCGGATAAAAAGGCGTCTGACAAAAAGAAAAGGCTGGTCGATGTAACACTTAACAGAACAGTTGATGGGAATACGATTAAAGTAAACTATAAAGGCGAAGTCAAAACGGTTCGTTATTTACTTGTTGACACGCCTAAAACTAAGAAGCCAAACTCTTGCGTACAACCATATGGTGAGGAGGCTTCAGCAAGAAACAAACAGCTGGTTAACAAGGGAAAACTTCAACTGGAGTTTGATAAAGGAGATCGTACAGACAAGTATGGCAGAATGCTGGCTTACGTTTATGCAGATGGCAAATCAGTACAAGAAACACTGCTTAAAGAAGGATTAGCACGAGTAGCTTATGTATATGAGCCAAACACGAAGTATTTAGACACGTATAAGAAAGATGAGCAAGCTGCGAAAGATAAAGACTTGAAGATTTGGAGTAAGAATGGGTATGTGACTGATAAAGGATTTAATGGCTGCGCAACGAAACCGAAGAAATCAGTAAGTGTATCTAAGCCGGCTCAAAAGTCAGTTACAACACACCAATCCGAGACACATAAATCGAACCCCAGCAATTCAAATTCAAGCAGTTCAGCATCAAGCAGCTCTTCTAACTCTGCACAAGCCTCCCCTTCTGCTGGAGGAACAGAACACTTTGCAAACTGCACAGAGCTGAGAAAGAAATACCCGCATGGCGTACCAAGCACTCACCCTGCTTATACATCTAAGATGGATCGCGATAATGACAACTTTGCATGTGAGAAGAATTGATAATTTTAGAAGTCCTCTGAGGCTTCTTTTTTTATTTGGATACATTCAAAAAAACCACAGAGCGTGTGAAGGACTCTGTAGTCTATAGTGGCTGATTAAACCCCTATGATACATCAATTAGGATTTTATCAAAACTTTTCTTTTAAAGATAACATCATCTCTGTCTCAAATAATGCCTGCAGCAGTTCATCTATATTAATTTCGTTCTGCTTGTAATTATTCTTTTCATAAGTACGAATAATTTCTTCATATTCTGATCGATTATCTCCTTTAATGGAGCTAATTCCAAGCTCTTCACCATATCGGGTAATGAATAATTGCTTACTCATTTCTTTCGCTTTATCATTTTCATAATTACAAAATGCACCTGACAACTGGACGAGAAAAGTTTCGTCTTCAGAATTTAGGTTATTTTCGTTACACCAGTCTACAAAACGATTTCCAGTCATGGTATCACCTTTAATTTTAGTATTTAAAGAACAAGATAATCTGCAGCAAGGATGATATATTCTACCGCCATGCCAATTGTTTCAGCAACTCCTGCGCCAACTGCACCTTTAATAGCTGGTGGAATTTGTTTTCTTGCCATAGCAGCAACCTCTTTAGGAGCTCCGGTTATACCTTCGAGAACCTTACAAATTTTGTTTGTGTTTTTAATAATCTTGTTTACCGTGGACTTTCCGAACATTGTACCTAAAATGTCTTTTGCCCAAGCATTATTCGCTAGTCCTCTAATAACCTTAATCGCTTCTTTAGCTGCGGCGCTTTTAGCTCCCATAGTACTCATTTGATCTTGTGAGTTACCATTTTCGAGACCTTTTAATTCTTCAGCCGCATTTAAAATGCCTTTTTCTTTAACTGACGGGACTGAGTATTCTTTAGCAAGTTTTTGAAGCTCGGTTGGATTATAAGTAAATTGCACATCCTGTTTAGAAGTACTCGCTTTTTTCACTTCCGAGGCCGAAGCTCCAACAGTTGGGATGGCTATAACGGCTGCAAGCAACATAAAGAGAATTTTAGCAAATAGACTTTTCAATTTGAACTCTCATTTATCCCTAATTTTATTGTTTAACACATTGAACACCATACCATAAAACATTTATATTTTTTCCTGTTTTTATTATATTCGTTTAAAAAAGGTAAGGCAGTCCTACGTTTGAAACCGTTCAAAAATCACTGCGGTGATCAAATATTCATTCACAATTTAAGATATATTTACTACACAAAAAAGGCTGTTTTTGAGACAGTCTTAGATGTTTTTAATCTATATATCCGTTAGAATAGATCAAGATTCAAACAATACAATCCTTACAATATATTACGTTATTTTCGTATTCAATGTCAGACAGAATATTGTACGAATACTTCTGTTTTTACAGTAAATACAATAAAGAGGAGGTGCTGATTTTTTGGAGTTAAAAAACATCGTTCATTCTTACAACATTACAAATATTTTGGGTTATCTTAGACGCTCTCGTCAGGATATGGAGCGGGAAAAAAGAACAGGCGAAGATACGCTAACAGAACAAAATGAACTCATGAATAAAATACTGAAGCCGATTGAAATCCCCTATGAATTAAAAATGGAAATCGGGTCAGGAGAAAGCATTGAGGGTCGCCCTGTTTTTAAAGAATGTCTTAAAGACCTCGAGGAAGGCAAGTACCAGGCAATTGCTGTTAAAGAAATAACAAGACTCAGCCGCGGGAGCTACAGTGATGCGGGACAAATTGTTAACCTTCTTCAAAGCAAGCGATTGATTATCATTACACCATATAAAGTTTATGACCCTCGAAATCCTGCAGACATGCGTCAGATTCGTTTTGAATTGTTTATGGCCAGAGAAGAATTTGAAATGACCAGAGAGCGTATGACAGGCGCTAAATACACATATGCGGCACAAGGGAAATGGATTTCCGGACTAGCGCCTTATGGATACCGGTTAAACAAAAAAACATCCAAACTAGTCCCAGTCGAAGAAGAAGCAAAAGTCGTTCAATTCATCTTTAACATCTTTTTAAATGGGTTGAATGGAAAAGATTATAGTTATACAGCGATTGCTTCTCACTTAACAAAATTACAAATACCGACTCCATCAGGAAAAAAGCGCTGGAATCAATACACAATTAAAGCAATTCTGCAAAACGAAGCGTATATCGGAACTGTTAAATATAAGGTTAGGGAAAAAACAAAAGACGGTAAACGAACAATTAGACCTGAAAAGGAACAAATTGTAGTATCGGATGCACACGCCCCTATAATAGATCAAGAACAATTTCAACAATCACAAGAGAAAATTGCAAACAAAGTTCCCTTGCTGCCTAATAAAAACGCATTGGAATTAAGTGAATTGGCAGGCGTATGCACTTGTTCTAAGTGCGGTGAACCATTATCTAAATACGAAACTAGGCGAACGCGAGAAAACAAAAACGGCACGGAAAGTGTGTATCACGTTAAATCACTCACTTGCAAAAAGAATAAATGCACTTATGTGAGATATAACGATGTTGAAAATGCCATTCTGGATTACCTCTCTTCTTTAAGCAACTTAGATAATAAGACTTTAACAAAACATATCATTTCGATGATTTCTAAATACGAAGACGTAAATAGTAATATGAAAACAAAGAAGCAAATGTCTGAACATCTTTCACAAAAAGAACAAGAGTTAAAAAACAAAGAGAATTTTATCTTCGAGAAATATGAAAGCGGCATTTACACTGATGAACTTTTTTTGAAAAGAAAAGCTGTTTTAGATGAAGAATTTAAAGAACTCCAGATTGCCAAGCATGAGCTCGATGGAACTCAAGAAGTACAATCAGAAATAGACAGTAATACAGTCAGAAACAACATAAATAAGATAATTGATCAATACCACATTGAAACAAGCACAGAGAAAAAGAACTCACTATTAAGAATGGTCTTCAAAGATGTTATCGTTACGATGACACAAAAAAGAAAAGGACCAATTCCGGCTCAGTTTGAAATCACCCCTATCCTGAGGTTTAATTTTTCGCTTTCGATCTCACCGCCACTGATAGTTCCTCAAAATGCAGTAAATATCTTAAAAAACCGATAAAGCCGTTTCCCCGGTAAACACAATGGGTGCTACGAAGCTGTTGTCCGAGAAGCTGTTTCATCAGGCAAATCATCATGTTCAAAACCGCGGTACGGTGTTTTGTTCGGTCCGCTTCGGCAATGTGCTCGGTTCACGCGGTTCCGTTATTCCTATTTTATTTGAGCAGTTGATGGCAGGCGGTCCGCTCACCATTACGGATAAAAACATGACGAGGTTTTTTATGTCGATCGATGACGCCGCAACGCTCACTCTGCAATCTGCGGCGATTACAAAGGGCGGAGAAACGTTTATTTTTAAAATGGAGTCCCTGAGGCTTGAAGAACTGCTTCACGGGTTTGAAGAATATGCGTTCCGGCACGGACTGCCGCGGCCAGCCGCTGTTGAAGTGGGAAAACGCCCCGGTGAGAAGCTTCATGAAGAACTGACCTCTCCTCATGAGACGGAATCTTTATATGAATGGGGCAATCTTTACGCGATATTGCCGGATCCCGCCAAACATCCGGAATTTCGGAAGGTCAATCTCCCCAGATATCAATCCGATCAGGCGCCGCTCATCACAAAAGACACAATCGTAAAAATTATTGAACGATTACATGAAGAAAAAAAAACATAGAAAAAAGGCCTGTCTGATAGGCAGGCCTTATTGCTGAGCTCTATTTTTCAAATAAATGCAGGCAGGATTCATAGCCCTCTTCCTTCAGCTTGTCTTTCGGAATAAACCGGAGTGCCGCAGAGTTAATGCAATAACGGAGACCGCTTGGCCCCGGGCCGTCATTAAATACGTGGCCTAAGTGGGAGTCCGCTGTTTTGCTTCTCACTTCCGTCCGGATCATCCCGTGGCTTGTGTCCAGTTTTTCGTCAACCTCTTCTTCCTCAATCGGTTTTGTAAAGCTGGGCCAGCCGCAATGAGAATCGAATTTATCCAGAGATGTAAACAAGGGCTTTCCTGATACGATATCAACATACAGCCCCTCTTCTTTGTGATCCCAGAATTCATTTTGAAACGGCGGCTCCGTTCCGTTATTTTGCGTGACTTCATATTGCATGCGGTTTAATGATTTGATTTTTTCTTCTTTATTAAAAGCCATCTTATCTGTCCCTCCAATGCTCATCCAGAAAGCCTTGACGTCCGGAACCTACACGGTAGCGCCCGTAGTGATCAGGATTTTTCTTATAAAAGTGCTGATGATAGCCTTCCGCTTCATAAAAAGGCTCAGCCTTTAAAATGTCTGTGACGATCGGCTTTTTAAATATGCCGCTTTCTTCAAGCTGTTTTTTTGAGGCTTCAGCGATTTGTTTTTGCTCATCATTATGGTAATATATCGCCGCCCGATATGAACTTCCGCGGTCTGCAAACTGGCCGCCTGCATCAGTCGGGTCGATCTGCTGCCAAAACAGCTCGACAAGCTTTTCATACGGATAAATGTCAGGTTGAAATGTGATTTGAACGGCTTCTCTGTGTCCGGTCGTTTCACTGCACACTTCTTCATAAGTCGGATTCTCAGTATGACCTCCTGTATAGCCGGACACCACCTTTTCAATCCCGGGCTGTTCGTCAAACGGCTTCACCATGCACCAAAAACAGCCGCCTGCAAATGTGGCGATTTCTTTTTTTTCTGACATACGGGTGCCCTCCTTTGTTCATACGTGGTATTATTATATTATAGCATGTATAAACAGAATAAAAATAATTCTGCTCTCAGGGGAAGCTGAACGAATGCCACGCTGACTACATATTGGAGGTTCATGATTTGAAAGTAAGGACACAAATGATGTATGATATGGAAGCTTTGCTTCGAAAAGTGTTTAAACAAATCAGAAATGAAGTTAATGAAATTCTAGATAAAGAGCTGTCCAGGAACGAATTCACCATTTTGCGGATTCTCAGTGAACAAGGGCCTAAAAAAGTAACGGAATTTGCCCCCATTCTTGAGGTCTCCGCAAGCCACATTACCGCAGTGACCGACGCTTTAGTAGAAAAGGAATGGATCACCCGCATCCGTTCTAAAGAGGACAGGCGAATTATCAGAATCCATATTACGGAAGCCGGGGAGAAAATTGTCGATCATTTCAACCAGAAAAAAACAGAATACTTTTTTAAACGGTTTGACTGCTACTCTGATGAAGAGCTTGCAACGTTAATCAAACTGTTCAGCAAGCTAGACAAAAAACGCTGACACAAAAAAACACAAATCCCTGAAAGGATCTGTGTTTTTTTATGAAAACTTATTGTTTCGGATGATAATAGGAAAATTCAATTTCATCCGTGTCGAGATTGATTTTATCCGCTTTTACATACATGCCGTTGTCTAAAGGCATTTCTGACAGACGGATCTCGATGCTTTTATCCCCGGAATGAACGTGCACAAATGACGGGAGTTCGTAAAAGCTGTCCATATAATTCAGCACAAAGCTGATCGGCAGGCTTAATTCGCCTAATGAAAACTTCGTCACTTTCAAAACCACATCTCCGTTCTCCTGTACGGACGGTTCAAATGTGACGACCGCGTTAATGGAGGTTGAGAATGCTTTGATTTTACCTGCCACGTGCACATCGTTATTGATGTCCACTTTGTAGTCAAGCTGATTCGATGCCTTCTCTTTTAAGTACGAATTCACAAACCTGGCAAGTGATTCTTTGGAGCTTGTGATATGAAAGCCGTACTCACTTTTTGTCTGATCTTGTATTTTCGCCTGCTCTCTCGGCATAACCAATAATGTCACAATTACCGCGGCGGCAATCACATTGAGTGCGAGAAGAACAAAAAACAGCGATTTCCACTTTTTCATCATTTCACCCTATTCTGCTGGTAACCCTTGTTTTTCTATGATGCCGTATAATCGGTCGGCGATGAGTGCATACCCTTTTGCGTTCGGATGAAAATCATCATCCTTTGAAATCCGTCTGCTGCCGCTTTTTTGACTGAACAAGTCTTCAACATTCACCGCAGCGGCGTGGGGATCTTTTTCCAGCTCTTTTGCGGCGATCTTGTTCCAATCCGTCACAACCCCATTAATTTCTTTTAATTCAGGCAGCGTAAACGTGAACGGATTATACATGCTGACATACACCAGCTCTGCGTTTTCATTATATTTGCGGATTTTTGAAACGATCGCCTTGAACCGTTTTTCAAAAGGTTTCTCTTCCTTTTGGAACGGCTGAACCGTCAGCTGCATCATATTCTGGCGGAGCACCTTCATTAAGTCATTGCCGCCGATGGTAAAAAAGATATAGTCGGCGCTCTTTAATGATTTCTGCACTTTTTTATTATCAAGCTTTTCCAGCAGGTCCGACGTTTTGTCGCCCTGCACCGCATAATTTTTAATATCTACCGTTTTCACATGTCCCTTTTTCTTAAGAGACTCCGCTGTCTTGCCGACGTATCCTGAACCGTCAGGATCTCCTACTCCTTCAGTCAATGAATCACCGACCGCAGCTATGACAATATGATCTTTCGTTTTCGGTTCTTCAGCGTCAGAACCGGTGCGCTGGACAGAACAAGCTGATAAAAGCAAAGCCAGTCCGGCGATCAATGAGAACATTCGCAGCTTCAATCTGGTTGCTCCTTCCCCGTCTACTAGTGGAAAGTGTAACATGTTTTTTCAGTTTTGAAAATGTCTAATCTGCCAGTTTACTTGAGCTCCTCAGCCGCTTTGACATCTGAGAGGATATCATCATACGGAACCTTCTGCACGCCGTCATAATCTTTAAGCACCTTGCCGTCAGGTCCGACTAAATAAAAAGAAGTTTTATGTATTACCTGATCCTCTCCCTCCGGCTTTTTGACGATTGCTTTAAAGCTGTTCAGCGCAAAATCTTCAATGTCCTTTTGGCTGTAACCGGTCAGAAAATCCCAGTTGCGAAGCGAAAGCGGATATTTGGAAGCAAAGGCTTTCAGCTGTTTCGGCGTATCATTTTCAGGATCTACACTGAATGACACAATCCGCACGTCCAGGTTCTCAGCCTTCAGTTTTTTTTGCAGTTCGGTCATGTGGGCCGTCATCGGCGGACAGACTGTATTACAGTTTGTAAACATAAAATCGGCAATCCAGACATGCCCCTTCAGGCTTTTCAGTGACACTGTTTTCCCGTCTTGGTTCTGATATGAAAACGGCTCAATCTGATAGTTCAGCGGGTCTTTTATCGTTTTCCCCCCGCAGGCGCACAAGAGCAGCAAACAAAAGACGGCAGCGAAGCTTTTCATTTTTTTCATTTCCATTCCCCCCCATAGATAAAACGCTTACAGCGTTCATCATAAAAAAATTCCCGCACCCTCCCTTATCAAAAGGAAGGCGCTAAGGAATGTGCACCGTTATGCGTTATGTTTTAAAATCTCTTGGATGAAAACGGCCTCATAATCTTTCCACTTCATACGGCGCTTGACATATTGTCGGAATGAATACACTGTTCTCACACTTTGTGAAGCAAAAACTTCTCTCAAATAAAGCTCAAGGTGCTGATGAATTTGAAAAAAATAATGTTCACCTTCCGTGACAACCGGTATTTCTGTCACTTTTACCTGAATCCCGTCCTGTCGTTTGAACTCTAGGCTTTTGAGTAACAAGATATCAATCCTTCTTTTTCGATTGTTTTCTTTTTATTATATACAATCTGAGAAAGCGTGTCTGTCATTTTGCGCGGCCGTTCTAAAAAAAGTCAGATTAACAGGTGGAACAGATCCTGATCTTTATTCACCTCTACGTAATGAAATCCTTTTTGATTCATCCGGGCAATGAGCGCGCCGTAATCTTCCCGATGCTTAAGCTCAATGCCGACCAATGCGGGGCCGCTGCTTTTGTTATTTTTTTTCGTGTATTCAAACCGGGTGATGTCATCATCAGGACCGAGCACCTCATCAAGGTATTCGCGAAGCGCTCCCGCCCTTTGCGGGAAATTAACGATAAAATAATGCTGCAGCCCCTCGTAAATCATGGAGCGCTCCTTCATCTCCTGCATTCTGCCGATGTCATTATTCCCTCCGCTGACCATGCAGATGACGTTTTTCCCTTTAATCTCTTCTTTGTACAGATCAAGTGCTGACACGGACAATGCACCCGCCGGTTCAGCCACGATAGCGCATTGATTATATAATTCAAGAATCGTGCTGCACACTTTTCCTTCCGGGACAAGCAAAACGTCATCGACGATGGTTTCGAGCGTTTGAAAGGTTTCAGCGCCGATTTTTTTTACGGCCGCCCCATCGACAAATTTATCAATTTTCTCAAGTTCAACCACTTGTCCGGCTTTTTTCGATTCAAAATAGGAGGCTGCGCCCTTCGGCTCTACCGCTATGATTTTTGTATCCGGCGAGATGTTTTTCATGTACGTGCCGAGCCCGGACAGGAGTCCCCCTCCCCCTACGCCTGCAAAAAGAAAATGCGGTTCAACATCAATGTCATTTAAAATTTCGATGGCAGCCGTTCCCTGTCCGGCCATGACATCGGGATCGTCAAACGGATGAATAAACGTGCGGTTTTCTTTTTCACAGCATTCCGCAGAACTCTTATACGCATCATCGAAAGTGTCACCCGTCAATATGATTTCAACAAATTCTTTTCCGAACAGCTCCACTTGGGATACTTTCTGTCTCGGTGTAGTTGACGGCATAAAAATCTTGCCGTGAATGCCGAGGTGTTTGCATGAAAACGCAACCCCCTGCGCATGGTTTCCCGCACTTGCGCATACAATTCCGTTTTCAGTCTGCTCTTTTGAGAGCTGCCTCATTTTATTATAAGCCCCTCTGAGCTTAAATGATCTGACCACCTGCAGGTCTTCTCTTTTCAAATAGATATTGCAGCCATACCTCTCAGAAAGTCTGTCATTCCTCTGCAAAGGCGTATGTATCACCACGTCCTTTACGTTTTGGTGCGCTTTTAAAATGTCTTTTACCTGGATGAGAGAGTCTTCTTTAAGCAACGGTTTCATTTACAGAGTCCTTTCTTATTTAAATCCCTATTTAATATGCCATTATAACATGAATATTCGAACAATAAGATAATTATTTTAATTTTGTAAATAAAAATAAATGAACCGACACAAGAGAAAAAGATATTTTCGATCGCATAAACGTGTTATACTTAAACCAATTAGAACCAAAAGGAGCCAATTCATGAGTGTAATTGAACAAACTGATCCTTTTTATCAGCTAGCCGGCGAACATCACACCTTTTCAGAAGCGAAACGATTGGCCTCGCAATTTGCCTTATCTGATTTGCCAGTCTTCATAACAGGTGAAGTCGGAACCGGAAAAAAACAAATGGCCAGAGCGATCCATCATAAATCCCGCAGAAACAGCGAACTATTTATTACCGTTCACTGCAGCCAAAGCGAAGAGCGGCTCGAATATGAACTGTTTGGCGCTGAAGGTGCATTAAACAGGGCCCGCCGCGGAACATTATTCTTATATGAAATCGGAGACATGCCGCTCTCGGTACAGGCCCGCCTTCTTTCCGAGCTGGACGCCGGGCTTTCCGCCCGCATCATTGCAAGCAGCACGGCGAATCTTGGCGATACCGGCGCGGAAAACACGTTCAGCATAGATTTATTTTACAGGCTTCACGTGTTATGCCTTCCGCTCCCTGCTTTATCTGAACGAAAGAGCGATATACCGCTTCTTCTGCAGCATATGCTGACAGCCTCGGGGCAGCATATTCATATCGATCCGTCCGTTTATCCGCTGTTTGAGCGGCACACCTTTAACGGCAACATCAGAGAACTTCAAAATGCGGCGCACTATATGGCCGCGGCAGCATCCGGCAGCACGATTTATCCCGAGCATGTCCCGCCGTATATCAAAAACAGCCAGAAAGCGAAAACCGCTAAGAAAAAAGAAAAACGGCTGACATTGATGGAGAAAGAAGAGTTTTTGTTTATTTTGGAATCAATTAAAGACTTAAATACAAAAGGCGAACCCGCCAGCAGACGGAGCATATCCGAATTAAGCGAAAACAGCACAATGACATTAACGCCCCAGCAAGTCAGAAACAGGCTTGATTACTTAGAAAAGATGAACTATGTGACAAAAGGCCGGGGACGCGCAGGAACAAAAATCACATTAGAAGGGTTGACCTTTTTGCAGTCACTGCAAAAACAAATCCTTTAAAAAGGAGGACATTTGATTGTTCACAATAAAAGAAGAAATCGCAAATGCCGTCACACACGGAATCGGTGTATTGCTGTCGATTCCGGCGCTTATTTTTCTCATTATCTTCGCGGTGAAATACGGCTCGCCGACAGACATCGTCAGCTTTTCAATCTTCGGCGCTTCAATGCTCCTGCTGTATCTCAGCTCGACTCTTTTGCACAGCATCCAGCATAAAAAAACGAAAGACATTCTTGAGATTGTGGATCATTCCGCGATATACGTATTAATAGCCGGAACATATACGCCATTTTTATTAGGACCCCTTAAAGGGGCGCTCGGTCTGACCCTTTTAATTATTGTTTGGTCGCTTGCCATCGGAGGCATCGTGTTTAAAATCTTTTTCGTGAAGCGGTTTATCATTTTTTCAACGCTTGTCTATTTAATGATGGGCTGGCTGATCATCATCGCCATTAAACCGCTGTACGCTTCGCTGTCAGGCCCCGGTTTCGGCCTTCTTCTTTTCGGCGGCTTATTGTATTCCGCCGGCACAATATTTTATATTTGGAGAAAGGTTCCGTATCATCACGCCATTTGGCACAGTTTTGTTTTAGGCGGCAGCGCCTCGATGTTTTTCTGTATTTTGTTTTATTGCGTCAAAGTTCCCTTTATCTGAAATAAAAAAGCACAGCCTCTCGTATAGAGACTGTGCTTTTTTTATGCACGGAGCCGTTTCTGACCGGCCGGATAATAAGCGGGCTTTATATGTAATTCAATGTCAGCCGGTTTCAGCCGTTTCAGTAATCTGCCCCGCAGCAGCCGGTCTGTTCCCGAAGTGCTGACGGGCACAATCGGGAGATCGAAACGTAGGGCCAGTTCCTCCGGATTGATTTTGCCGTCTTCGGACAGAATCAGACTTTGCCCTTTTTGCAGACGGACTTCCGCCTCCTGAAGCACTGCATCCCGGCTGTCTCCGCCACAAATGACACCCATCAGACGCAGCCAATTTCCGAGAAACGGCATCCGGAAAGCTTTCTCGCCAGCGATAAAACCAGCCGGCTCTTCAAGATGTCCCGCGAGCAGCAGAAGATCAGCCGGGCGCAATTTGGGATGCACATACAATACGGGGCCGTCCGGGATCGGCTGATCATGATGAATGCCGATTGTCGATCCCGAGACGTCAATACAGCCTCTCATAAAGGCTTTCGGCCGCTCATACACCAGCCTCATCTGTTTTTGAAAAGAAAGCCGCGGGTCAAGCTCTTTTTGATTGATATATTCCTGAATATTTTTCATGAACATAAATACAACGTACATCACAAGGCAGCCGTAACGAATCAATTCTTGTCCCCCTGCTTAATTCTTTTTCTCGTATACAAGGTACTCATAATCGTAAGGATTTTTTTCATTTTTTACTCCCTGTTTGCGGGAGGTCAATTCCCATTCAGCTTCATTAAATTCCGGAAAAAAACGGTCTCCTTCAAAGACATGGTGAATTTTTGTCATGTAGAGTCTGTCCGCATAAGGAAAGAGCGCACTGTACAGCTGGGCTCCGCCGATTACAAAGCACTCTTCATCCGCCGGGATCAGCTTGAGCACTTCCTCAGCCGAGTCGGCGGTAATACAGCCCGGGAATGAAGATTCGTCCCGTGAGGTTACAACGATGTTCCGCCGGTTCGGAAGCGGGCGTCCGATTGATTCAAACGTTTTGCGCCCCATTACAATGGTGTGACCCGTCGTCACTTTTTTGAAATATGCGAGATCATCGGGAAGGTGCCAAGGCAGATCGTTATCTTTTCCGATCAGCCGGTTTTCATCCATCGCAAAAATAAACGAAATCATACGCTGACAGCTCCTTTTATGTGCGGATGCGGGTCATAATCCTCAATGATAAAGTCTTCAAACGTAAAATCAAAAATAGAATCAACATTTCGCGCAAACCGCAGTTTCGGCAGCGGACGGACATCCCTTGTCAGCTGCAAATTCACCTGCTCCACATGGTTTTGGTAAATGTGGACGTCTCCGAATGTATGAACAAACTCACCCGGTTCAAGCCCCGTCACATGCGCGATCATCATTGTTAAAAGCGCATAAGACGCAATATTAAACGGCACGCCGAGAAAGACATCCGCTGAGCGCTGATAAAGCTGACACGACAGTTTTCCATCCGCGACATAAAACTGAAACAGGCAGTGGCAAGGCGGAAGCGCCATACGATCAATTTCTCCGACATTCCAGGCGCTGACGATTAAACGTCTGGAATTCGGGTTTGTCTTGATGTCATGAATCAGCCGGGAGATTTGATCAATGGTCTCGCCGTCCGCTCCGCGCCACGAACGCCATTGAGAGCCGTAAACCGGTCCGAGTTCTCCGTTTTCATCCGCCCATTCGTTCCAGATGCGGACTCCGTTTTCCTGAAGGTAGCGGACATTCGTATCTCCTTTTAAAAACCAAAGCAGCTCATGCGCGATGGATTTAAAATGGAGCTTTTTCGTCGTAAGCATCGGGAAACCTTCCTGAAGGTTAAACCGCATTTGGTAGCCGAACGTGCTGATCGTACCCGTTCCCGTACGGTCTCCTTTTTTTTCTCCGTTTTCTAACACATGACGGCACAAATCTTTATATTGTTTCATTTTTTTCATCCTTTTAAATTAGTCTTTTAGTAGTGTAACACAATAAAAAATCATTTCTGCAAAATTTCTCAGAAATGATTTTTTTATTTCTTCTCGCTATTACACGCTCATCCAGTCAGGCGGCGTATTGCGGTCCCAGTAAATGCTGCCGAGCTCATGATGTGATTGAAATCCGTCTTCAGCGGTATGGTAATGAAAATTAAACCAGTAGCCGTCTTGCGGAGGATGATCCCGGCGGACGTGGAACCTTAAAAGATCTTCACCTGTCAGCCTGTTATACACATGAAAAATTTTTTCGGTTTTTCCGGCCGACGGTTTACTGGAAATAACCACATCCTGATACGCTTCATCATCTTGAAACTTGGCTAAATGTCCTGTGATCACATCTTCGATTTTAGGCAGAATTTCACTTCTGTAATCATCTTCAATGACCGGAGAGATTTTGCTGCCGAATTTTAAAAATGATTGATTTTCAGCATCACCGAGAAGCTGCTGCTGATACGATTGAAACAGTAATTCAGGCTCCCGCCCTGCCTTCGCTTCTCCCGGCAGGGCGTGTTCATCATAAAAAGCGGTGTAATCATTCTGCTCAAGACTGCTCGACTGTCCTGAAGGCTTGTCTGTCATCAAAGCAGCCGGAGGAGACACGAGTCCGAACGTTACAATGGTAAACAGAACCACAAGGGTCTTTTTCATCCACAATTTCATGATAGATTGTTCCCCTCTGTTTTATTGTCCTCTTTTCCTTTATTTTAGCATAGATTAAAGCGCGGCGTCATGCCCGGCAGCGTATTATCATGCAATATGGGAAATTGGTAACTGTGACCGAGCGGATAAACCGCTTACAATAAGAAGGAGAAAAAGGAGGGGATGAGATGATTAACGCTTTATTTGCGACTGTATCACTTCTCACGCTGCTTTATTTTGTCGTTATGGAAATCACTGATTAACGAAAAAGAAGCCCATGATATCATGAGCTTACATGGATGACACCGAAGTGGAAAAGCGCCGTCTTTCTTTTCAGCACCTTGAAGCCGTATCGTTCAAACCGCGGGCTTTTCCAATGGTCTTTAAGCACTACGCATTTTTTCGCCGCCCGGACGGCTTGCGTGATGCACTCTTCGTTAAAACCCTCTTCTGCCAGCGCGCGGAGCGGTGCAATGCCGTCTGACGTTTTAACAGGTTCGTGAAACATCGGGTCAAAATAAATGACATCTACCGATGAATCAGGAAGCTCCCGCAAATAATCGGCGCAGTCGGCATGTTTAACCTGAATGCGTTTCATGGCGGTTTGGAGCTGCTTCATTCCGGTTTCCCACGTTTGAAGTCCTGTTTCTACAAGCAATGAGACAAGCTTGTTTTTCTCCAGGCCGATGACTTGCCCGCTTTTTCCGACTGCCAGGCTTGCCAAAATCGCATCGGATGCCAGGCCGAGTGTACAATCTAAAAAGGAATCCCCCTCGCGTAATCCGGCTGCTTTTAACAACGGCTCGGCTTCCCCTCTCAAAAACCGCTTTGCGCGGAACATCGCTGTATTCGGGTGAAAAAAGAACTTCTCCCCTTGCTTCGTGTAAAGTTCGAACCGCTCCTTTCCGATGACTAAAAGATCGCTAGCGGCTTGTTCCAGCATTTTTTCAATGGGCTGTTTATTGCGGCTGCAGTAAGTGTCACCCAGCCTGACACTGAGTGACTGCGCTGTGTGTATCGTATATTCGCTTGGTCTGTAACTCGTTGTGATCATCTTTTTCTCCAAAAAGAAAATGCCCGGAATTCGGGCATTTCAGCAGTGCGCATCGAAGGCATCCGTCAGATTTTTCATAATTTCCTCCATGTCATGCCCTTCGATTTCGTGGCGGGGAATAAAATGAACGACCTCTTTCCCTTTTAACAGCGCCATTGATGGCGAGGAAGGTTCCTGCCCCGTAAAATATTCACGCATTTTTGCAGTTGCGTCTTTATCTTGACCGGCAAATACGGTAACCGTATGATCAGGCGCTTTTTCATGCTGTAAAACAGCCTGAGTCGCAGCCGGACGGGCGAGACCGGCTGCACAGCCGCACACGGAGTTGACAACGACCAATGTCGTGCCCTCTGCCTGTTCCATAAAGCTTTCTACTTCTTCAGCAGTCGTTAATTCCTGAAAACCCGCACCCGTCAGCTCACGGCGCATCGGCACGACCAGCTGGCGCATATATTCTTCATAAGCCATTGACATAAAAAAGCCCCCTCTAAAATCCTTATATGAAGTCAAGGATACTATAGAGGGGGCCGGAATTCAATTGTTCAGGCCTCTGTTTTATATTTTCATGATTCCGCCTGTATTGGCGCTTGTTACGAGTTTGGAATACCGGGCTAGATATCCTGTTTTTACTTTCGGCTCGAAGCCTTTCCATTCGGCCTTGCGTTTTTCCCATTCTTCTTCAGGCACTTGTACGTCCAAAATCTGTTTTTCTATGTCAACGATGACATGGTCGCCGTTTTCTACGAATGCGAGCGGGCCGCCTTCAGCCGCTTCAGGTGATACGTGCCCGATTGAAAGACCCCGGGACGCTCCTGAAAAACGGCCGTCTGTAATAAGCGCCACTTTCGGGCCAAGCCCCATTCCGACAATCTGAGACGTCGGAGCAAGCATCTCCGGCATGCCCGGTCCGCCCTTTGGCCCTTCATAACGGATAATGACAACATCTCCTTCTTTTACTTTGCGGTTTATAATGCCTTCAAGCGCGGCATCCTGAGAATCAAAGACGACAGCGGGACCTTCATGTCTTGTAATCCCGTCCTGTACGCCGCCTGTTTTGATAATGGCGCCGTCCGGAGCCAGATTCCCAAACAGGACGGCCAAACCTCCTTTTTCGGTAAACGGATTGTCAAGCGGATGAATCACGTCATAATCCTTTACTTCATGACCCGCAATTGTTTCTCCGAGTGTGCGGCCTGTTACAGTCAGCGCGTCAAGATGAAGCGCCCCTTCTTTTTTCGCCAATTCATTAAGGGCCGCCGAGACTCCGCCCGCTTCGTGCAGATCTTCAATGAAGACGTCCGAGGCCGGCGCCAATTTCGATAAGTGAGGCACTCGTTCAGCCACTTCGTTAATGCGTTCTAAAGAGTACTCAACCCCAGCTTCATTGGCAAGCGCAAGCGTATGTAGCACTGTGTTGGTTGAGCCGCCGAGAGCCATGTCTAACGCAAAGGCGTTGTCAATCGCTTTTTCGGTGACAATATCACGCGGCTTAATGTCTTTTTTGATGGTCTCCATCAATTGGGCCGCTGATTTTCTCACAAACTCTCTTCTCTCCGGTGAAGTTGCCAGAATTGTTCCGTTTCCCGGAAGCGCCAGACCGAGCGCTTCAGACAGACAGTTCATGGAGTTTGCCGTAAACATGCCTGAACAAGATCCGCACGTCGGACAGCCGAACTGTTCCAGCTCCTGCAGGTCGCTTTCACCGATTTTCCCGGCTTGATATGCGCCGACGCCTTCAAATACTGAAGAAAGCGAAATTTTGCGGCCGTCGCTTGTACGGCCGGCTGCCATCGGCCCCCCGCTGACAAAAATGGTCGGAATATTAATCCGCATAGCCGCCATCAGCATTCCCGGCGTAATTTTGTCGCAGTTCGGAATGCAGACCATTCCGTCAAACCAGTGCGCCGAGACGACCGTTTCAACTGAATCGGCAATGATTTCGCGGCTCGGCAGCGAATATCTCATGCCGATATGCCCCATCGCGATTCCGTCATCTACTCCGATCGTATTAAATTCAAAAGGCACACCGCCCGCTTCCCTGATTGCTTCTTTTACGATTTTTCCAAATTCCTGCAGGTGAACATGCCCGGGAACGATATCGATGTATGAATTACAGACCGCGATAAACGGCTTGCCGAAGTCTTCTTCTTTTACGCCGGCAGCGCGAAGAAGGCTGCGGTGCGGCGCTCTGTCAATTCCCTGTGTGATCATGTTGCTGCGTAATTCTGCCATGGTGATCCCCCTACTGTTTTTAGACTGTGCATTATTTTTAAAATTTTCAGTTTATTCTAGGGCGCGTTCTGCAAATTACCTGTTTACAGTGTCTTTGCCCTGTCTCGCTTTTCTATTCTTTCTGTATTTCGATAAAAACCCTCCAACAATTAATATTGTACTTACTATATAGAGTTTTGAATCATTTTTCAACAATATTCTAAATAATTTTTATAAAAAGTGAATTCAAATAAAAAAGGTGCATGGCGCACCTTTTTGTTATAACTGTTCTTTTTTTCTGCTTTCAGTCATCTGTTTCCAGACTGAACCTTTCGCCTCTTCTCCGTGCTCAATCCGTTCAATCGCCATTTTGACTTGCAGGCTGACTTCGAATTCCGGATCGTCTTCCGCCGCTTTTAATGCTTCCAGCGCGCTTTCATCGCCGACTTCATATAAAAACATGGCCGCGCGCCAGCGCACGAGCTTGCTTGAGTCACTGAGCGATTTCATCATAGCCTGGATGGCGCTCGCATCGCCGAGATCCGACAGACAGTCACCCGCCGTCCTTCTGACCGTCACCGTTTTGTCTTCAAGCGCTTTGTATAACAGTGGAAGCACAGACGGCTTTTCGATCATTCCCAAATAAACGACGGCTTGTCTTCTGATCGAAGTCTTCGGATCATGCAGCGCCTTTTCCAATACTGGTAAATCGTCTTCATCCGGATCCATTTGCTCAAGATGGGCATAGCGCTGTTTCCAGTCTTCATCATCGAGCATTTCCAAAGTCACTTTATAAGCTTTCCGCTGCACTGCCGGTTTGGCCTCACCCTTTTGCTGTACGGCTGCTTCTGTCAGGCGTTTGAGCCGCTCATCACTGTAGGCGGCCTGAAGCTCTTCTGTGACATCGTGTCCGATTTCGGTAAAATCCCCGAAGCGCACGCCTTGTTCTTTCCAAGCCCGCTCAAATACAACATTTGAAGCTTCGGAACGCAGCTTTAAGATGGCTTCTTGGAAACGTTCCGGAAGGCCGAAGCGCTCTTCACGTTCGCCATCCGTCAATTTGACCTGCATCGGGATTCCGCTGAACATTTGTACGAAAACCTTCACTTCACCGAACGATTCCTGTTCAGAACGGCTCTCAGACTGCTCCGTATGTTCCATTCCGAAAGCGGAACGGACCTGAGGCAGAATGTCCTTCCAGTCAAAACGGGCGTTTCTCTCCACAGCCAGGAAATCGGCAACGTGATAAACGCCCTTTACTCCTTCAATGTTTAAAATATCACGTACGACGGCCGGAGCATCATCTGCCTGATCGGGCTTGTAATTGTTGCTTTTCCCTGCCGGAAGCTCTTCAGTCAAAATCACTTTCATCGTGTTCGGACTCGGCGTCGGTTCTATTGATTTAATCTTCATATTGGTCCTCCTATGCGCAATCTGACACTTATTCTAACATAGTCGGCACAAGCGTTCTATTGCGCCGCTTAGCTTTTGCCGATGCCGGCCTCTTTTTGGATACGGGCGGCGAACTGCAAAAGAAATTGATGCCGCTCCTCTGCTAAACCGGCTCCCGTTTTTGTATTCATTAAGCCTTTAAGCTTGATTAATTTATCCTCTATATGGGCCAGCACACTTGTTTGAGTTCCGTACATCGGGTGACCCTTCGCGCCGGCAAACATAAAAGCCCTGCCGATGCCCGCTGCGCCGATCGCATCAAGCATGTCTGCATCCTGAACAACTTTCCCCTCCAATGAAAGCGGCCGCTTTATCAGCAGTTCCCTGTGTCTGAATGACATTCTCGTGATGATATCCGCGATCTCCTCAATGGAGCCAGCCGCAATGTTGAAAGCAGCCAGCCGTTCTGTCACTTCGCCTGCCGTCAGCCTTTCGCTTTTTTCGAGCTTGGCGTCAATCAGATCATGAACCAGCGCGGCCGTCTCAGTGATAAATAAGTCGGCGCCTTCTTCTTTTGCCATATAAACAGAAAGTGCTGCGACCCGGGAAATATGAAGCCAGTCATGGCCCGTACGTTCATTGATAAGCTTTTCTCTGACCCAATTCCTGACGCTTTCCAGCTGCTCTTTTTCGTTCACCGTATCACCTCTTATCGGGCCAAAAGCCTCTGCACCGTATCTTCAAGCTCTTTTGGGTTGACGTTCGGTGAAAAACGCCCGGTGACTTCACCGTTTCGGTCCACGATAAACTTAGTGAAATTCCATTTGACCGCTTTTGTGCCGAGCATCCCCTTCGCCTGCTCCGTCAGATATGTGAAGAGAGGATGAGCGTCTGCTCCATTGACATCAACTTTCGCAAACATCGGGAATGTGACTCCGTAGTTTTTCACACAGAACTCTTGAATTTCCGCTTCGTTTCCAGGTTCTTGGTTCATGAATTGGTTGCAGGGAAATCCCAATATTTCAAGACCTTCCTCCCGATATGTATCATAGAGCTCCTGAAGCTGCTTGAGCTGGGATGTAAACCCGCATTTGCTTGCTGTATTCACAATGATCATCACCTTGCCTCTGTAAGCCGATAGCGTCATGTCTTCGCCTGTTATGGTCCGTACGTTTATATCGTAAATTGTCATCTGCGGCCCTCCTTTTTACATTCTTCATTTATTTTACCTGTTTTACACTGCAAAACAAACGGTAACCGCTTTTTCCTTCCACTTAACGGAAAACGTATTTTTCGAGGAACCAAACGGCTCTTTACCCGTCATAATAAAGAGCCGCTCCGAATTTATGTCCATTTACCGCTTTTATCCCTGTCATTATGCGTTAAATGCGGTTTATTACGCCAGGATGGATTGAAAAATGGCTTAAAAATTTCTATAATGAAGAAAATTAACGGGGAATAACGGAGGTGGCATGTTGCCTATTAATATACCAAATCACCTGCCCGCTAAGCAGGTGCTTGAAAGTGAACACATCTTTGTAATGGATGAAAGCCGGGCTTTTCATCAGGATATCCGGCCGCAGAAGATCGTGATTTTAAATCTGATGCCGAAAAAAATCCAAACGGAAACCCAGCTCCTCAGGATGCTTGGGAATTCACCTTTACAAGTTCACTTTACGTTCTTAATTCCGAGCACACATACTCCAAAAAATACGGCAAGGCAGCATCTGGATGAATTTTATACGGATTTTTCCAGCATCCGCCACAAACGGTTTGACGGAATGATTATTACCGGGGCTCCGATTGAGCACCTGCCGTTTGAAGATGTTTCTTACTGGGAAGAATTGAAGGAAATCATGGAATGGAGCAAAACGAACGTCACTTCAACACTCCATATCTGCTGGGGCGCTCAAGCCGGTTTATACTATCATTACGGCATTGAGAAAGTGGAGCTGCCGAAAAAAATCTTCGGTGTGTTTGAGCATACCGTTCTTAAAAAACATGAGAGATTGGTAAGAGGATTTGACGAGCTATACTATGTGCCCCACTCACGGCATACAGATATTAATACAGAGCAGCTGCAATCGGCTTCGGATCTGGATGTGCTCAGCGTTTCAGAGGAAGCGGGGGTCTGTTTAATCGTTTCAAAAGACGAAAAACAGATTTTCTTAACGGGTCATCCGGAATATGATACCGATACGCTGCTTCAGGAGTATGAGAGAGACATAGAGAGAAATCTTTCAAACGTAGAAGCTCCTAAGCACTATTTTGCGCCCGGCGGGAAAGAACCTGTTAACCGCTGGAAAGCTCATGCAACGTTATTGTTTATGAATTGGCTGAATTATTACGTATATCAGGAAACCCCGTATGAATGGGATTAATTTTTGTTTTGAGTGATACGGTGACAAAAATATGATAAAATACTCTTGATTCAGTATGCGTATAACAAAACTTTAAAATAATGGAACATATCAATTAAATTTAGTTTAAATATGTTGCCGCGCTTATTATAAAATGATGCACTTGTGTTATGTTTATCTATAGACAATAACTCCTTACGATGCATGAAGCTTGCTTGTTGTTGATTACATTGAGGTGAATTTACTTGAATACCAATAAAAAAGTATTAATTTTGACTGCAAATTACGGAAACGGGCATGTTCAAGTGGCCAAAACGCTCTACGAACAATGTCTGCGTCTCGGCTTAGATGTGACGGTTTCCAATTTGTATCAAGAGTCAAATCCGATTGTTTCAGAGGTTACTCAATACCTTTATTTAAAAAGCTTCTCAATCGGGAAACAGTTTTATCGTTTGTTTTATTACGGAGTTGACAAAATCTATAATAAACGCAAATTCAATATTTATTTTAAAATGGGAAATAAACGTTTAGGCCAGCTCGTCGAAGAGCATAAGCCGGACATTATTATCAATACATTTCCGATGATTGTCGTACCGGAATACAGACGGAGAACCGGAAAAGTGATCCCGACGTTCAACGTTATGACCGATTTCTGCCTTCACAAAATCTGGGTTCATGAAAATGTTGATAAATATTATGTCGCCACAGATTACGTAAAGGAAAAACTGATTGAAATCGGCACTCACCCGAACAACGTAAAGATCACGGGCATTCCCATCAGGCCTCAATTCGAGGAATCGATGCCGAAAGAGCCGATTTATAAAAAATACAATCTCTCTCCCGACAAAAAAGTTCTTCTTATTATGGCGGGAGCGCATGGTGTGCTGAAAAACGTAAAAGAACTGTGCGAAAATCTCGTTCATGACGATCAGGTGCAGGTTGTGGTGGTATGCGGCAAAAACAGCTCGCTGAAAGAATCCCTCAGCAGCTTGGAAGGTGACAATGCCGACCGGCTGAAAGTGCTGGGCTATGTAGAAAGAATTGACGAGCTGTTCCGTATTACGGACTGCATGATCACAAAACCAGGCGGCATCACATTGACGGAAGCGACGGCGATCGGAGTACCCGTTATTTTGTACAAACCGGTTCCCGGACAGGAAAAAGAAAACGCCATTTTCTTTGAAGATCGCGGTGCGGCTGTCGTGGTCAACCGCCACGAAGAAATTTTAGAGTCTGTCACCTCCCTTCTTGCGGATGAGGAGAAACTGAACCGGATGAAGGACAATATTAAAAGCCTTCACCTCCCCAACTCTTCTGAAGTCATTTTGCAGGACATTATAAAAGAATCTGAAATGATGGCCGGGAAGGCGGATATGGCATTATCGTAAAAGAAAAGCACACGAACGATTCGTGTGCTTTTTGTTTTTTTCCGGTTAAGCTTTGTTACTGGAAAAATAAAGATAAAAAATAGGGAGCGGCCGCTTGACGCCCGCTCCCATATGGTGTATAGTTGAACCATCATTTAACAACGTTTACATACGTACGGTTGGATGATGACAAAATTTTTTTTAGCACGAAGGTGCTACAGTACTAGGAGGAATTAAGCAATATGCAAAACGGTAAAGTAAAATGGTTCAATAACGAAAAAGGATTCGGCTTCATCGAAGTTGAAGGCGGAGACGACGTATTTGTTCACTTCACTGCTATCGAAGGAGAAGGATACAAATCATTAGAAGAAGGACAAGAAGTTTCTTTTGAAATTGTCGAAGGTAATCGTGGACCTCAAGCTTCTAATGTTGTAAAACTCTAAACTCAATACATGTTGATCAGATGACAAATAGAGGAGAGGCGTATGCCTCTCCTATTTGATTGCCGTCTGAATCTCAATTGCGACAAGATTCTGCTTACAGCGCTGCTCGATTTCTTCAATTTGCTTCTCCTTTGACGGCATTCCTTTTTTTGCCATTTCCGCTAAACTTCCCAAATCACCGTATATTTCTTTAAATGTCTGCTGAAGGATTGTTTTTAAATCATTATCATTCACGGCTGGTTTTTCCCTTCTCTCCCAAGATACCCTGAATAATAGTAAATAAGCCCTAATTAATCAGGTTCAATAGTTATATCGGCTTATTTTCTATATTTTTTTCTATTTTCCGTACATATTTCTAAAAAAAATCTCCAAACTATTTGCGGAGGTGTTTTTTAATGGACTCTGAATTTTTTCCAAACGGACTGACGGATAAACGCCAGCTTGAATTAGCAGTGGAAACTGCCCAGAAAACAACGGGAGCGGCTACCCGGGGCCAAAATTCAACTTTGGTGGAATCTGCTTACCAAGCGATTCAGGATGCCAGAACGATGTCACAATCCAGTGAACTGCAAGCTCTCGACCAGGATTTTCTGCAAAAGCAGCGAATGCTTCTCGACGATTGCCAGCATCAGCTTGATGAATTCGAAAAATAAAACCGCAGAAGCTGCGGTTTTATTTTTTATTGATTTGTCAGCACCTTGCCGTAGGCTTTCAGCTTCTCCCCCACCGTGCATTGGTTGATACAGAAAGAATGAGCGTGCGTTTTTCCAAACTCTTTGCGGAAATGCTTTTTTACGAAACAGTCTTTGCAATATTCATCCTGAAGCTCTGTCAATTCTTTATAAATGCTTTTTTTATCCAATATCAGTCATCTCCGTTACCTTCTAATGTTATGCGGCTTTCAATTTGCCGGTCCGAGAGAATTTTTCTGGCAAGGTCATCCGCTTCTTGATTTTCCTTTCGGTTTACGGCTTCATATGTCGGTGTCAGCTTTAAGGATTCGAGCAGCGCTTCAATTTTATCCAGCCATTCGTTTTGCGTTTCATCATAACACGGCCAGCTGCCGTCAAGCTGATGCAAAACGACGAGGGAATCCCCTCTTATCGTGATTGAATTTCTGCTTGCGCCAAGTTCCTGCACTTCCTTAAGCGCTTCGTACAAAGCGGCATATTCCGCCTCATTGTTCGTCTGAAGCGTTAAGCTTTTGTTTTTCCGTATGCGATGCCGCTTGCCGCCGAGAGAATAATACACGACAATTCCGAGTCCTGCGCGTCCGCTTGTTTTGTCAAAACCGCCGTCGAAATATACTGTAATGTCGTCAGGTTCGTACGCAAGTTCTTCAGTAAGCTTTTCTAATTCTTTAAGCGTCCAGCTCGCGCCTTTTTCATCCTCAAAATAAATGTCTTTTATATAAGGAAAGCGGCTGACTTCTCTTGCAAGCATGCGCGCTTTCGGAACGGTCAGCCAATCTTCGGAAAAAAACGCGACAGGGCCTGTTCCTTTTGCTTCTATTTCGATATACGGCTTAAGATTCATTGAAATCACCTTACCATTCATTAGTTGACGGGCGTGTGCTATAATCAAACCATTCTCAAATTGAAAGGAAGTCAGCAGGTTTTGTTTAACGATGTGTTATGGATCTTATTTGCGGTCATTCATTTTATCATTGTTCTTCTGTTTTATAAAGGATTTGGCAAAACGGGCCTATTCGTATGGATCGGTTTCGCCACGGTGTGCGCCAACTTGCAGGTTGTCAAAACAGTTGAGCTGTTCGGGCTCACGGCAACACTGGGAAATATCATGTACGGCACCGTTTTCTTCGCAACGGATGTGCTGAACGAAAAATACGGTCCCCGGGAAGCGCGCAAAGCCGTCTGGCTCGGCTTTTCCACTCTGCTCGCTTTAACATGCGCCATGCAGGGGGCTCTTTTATATAAACCGGCTGCGTCAGATATCGCACAGCCTGCCCTTGAGACGATTTTCGGTTTTCTGCCGCGTGTTGCGCTCGGAAGCCTCTTGGCTTTTATTTTCAGCCAAACGATAGATGTTTATGTATATTCAGCCATTCGGAGAATCTTTCCTTCAGACAGGCTTCTCTGGCTCAGAAACAGCGGAAGCACGGCGCTCAGCCAGCTGCTGGATACATTTATCTTCACTGCCGTGGCCTTTATCGGCGTTTATTCCGCGGGCGTATGGTTCAGCATCTTTATTTCGACTTACCTGATTAAATTTGCGGTATCACTCATTTCTGTCCCTTATGCGTATGCGGCAAAACGAATGACACCGAAGGGAGAGTGACGGATGATGCCTGCTGAAATTTACGTGGACGGTGCAAGCGCCGGAAACCCGGGCCCCTCCGGTATCGGTATTTTTATTAAACATGACGGGAAAACAGAATCTTTCTCAATTCCGATCGGCGACCATTCAAATCAGGAAGCTGAATTTCTCGCTTTAATTGAAGGAATGAAGCTGTGTGCCGCCCGCGGATTTGAGTCCGTGTCATTCCGGACGGATTCGGATATCGTGGAGCGGGCCGCGGATCTTGAAGCGGTTAAAAACAAGGCTTTCCAGCCGTTTGTGGATGAAATCGTCCGATTAAAGGCCGGGTTTCTATTGTTTTTTATTAAGTGGATTCCCGGCAGACAAAACCAAACAGCCGATCAGCTCGCAAAAAAAGCGATTCGGCTGAATAAATAACCGGAATGAAATTGCGTCTCACTGTTCATCCTACAAATGAGGTGAACAGCTATGAGAAAAGAAAATAAAGGCCGGCTGACCGGGGGCGTGAATCCTCAGGGAAATATGGAAGGAAATGCGCATAAAGACCCGAAATCAGCCCTTGAAAACAACGCAAAAAAAAGCAATACAAAACGCTAGAGGGATCAGCTGATCTCTCTGGCGTTCAGCTTTTCGAGCATTCTTTCAATTCCTTTTATCTGATGGCGTCTGAGCATTAAGGATGCTTCCTCCATCTTCAATGAAAAAAGTGCTTCTTCAAGCGTACAGACTAACGGCACCTCGCAATGTATTTCAGCAAGCTGCCTTGACAGCTCCAATTCTTTCAAGCTTTGCTGAATTTTCGTTTGCTGGCCCTTCGGCAAGAGAGCGAGGCTTTCTAATAACCGTTCTATGTTTTCGTATTCACGGATCAGCTTGTACGCCGTTTTTTCCCCGATCCCTTTAACGCCGGGATAGTTATCGCTTGTGTCTCCCATCAGCGCCTTAATGTCAATCAGCGCTTTTGGCGGAACTCCCGTTTCTTCTCTGAATATCTCATCTGTATATACCTTATAATTGCCGATACCCTTTTGCAGCAGCGCTACTTGAACTTGTTCATTCAGCAATTGAAGCAGATCTTTATCACCCGTTACAATCGTAATTTCCGCTTCCCCGGCAAATAGGGCAGAAAGCGTACCGATACAGTCATCCGCCTCATAGCCTTTTATGCCGATGTTTAAAAACCCGAGCTCTCGCGCTGCTTCTTTCGCTAAATCAAATTGCGGAATCAGCTCAAGCGGCGGTTCGCTTCTGTTGGCCTTATAATCTTGAAACAAATCATTGCGGTACGTTTTGCTTCCCATATCCCAGCAGCAGACGACATGTGTGGGCTGAAACGTATCAACCGCCGTGATGAGATGCTTTAAAAAACCGTTGACGCCGTTTGTCGGGATTCCGTTTTCATTTATCATAAAATTGCGATGAACGGCCGTCGCGAAAAACGAGCGGAATAAAAGCGCCATGCCGTCAACGAGCAGTAATTTGTTATTCATATATCGAAACTCCTTTTTTTATTCAATGTTCCTATTTTACCAAAGAAGGCGGTAAAAAAACAGCATCCCCCCATTTGGAAGATGCTGCCGTCACGTTACTCACCGTGTCTTTTATTGCTTGCCATCAGCTTTTCAGCTTCACGGCCGGCATAAGAATCAAATTTCTGTCCGAAGCCGTTTTTCTTTTTGGCATTGTTATTCTGCTGAGCATTTCTGTTTCCCAGTTTTGTTCTGCCCATGGTCATATCCCCCTTTAGAGAAGATACGGATAGTATGTACAGCAAGCGCTGATGACACACGCGGCAGGTTCATCCATTACTGTCTGCTGACGAATTCTTTCACCATCTCTTCACTTACGAATCGTCTTTGCGGCACGATGCCCTTTTTCGCCAGCTGGTTCATTTTTGCGGTGATGCCATTAATGGCATCTGTCGTGAACGGTTCATTCTGTCTGCATTTTACAATGGCTTCTTCAATGGCCTGTTCACGCTCATAGTCAAGCTGTACAAATGTTTTGACGTGCTGATGCTGTTTTGCGGAATGTGCTGAAATTGCTTTATGGACTTCTGACATAAAAGGTTTCATCTCGCTTTTTTCATTTTAGTCTACCACGACTGTTATCTGCCCGCCAACCGGATTTTTAAATTTTCAGCATTTCATCTTTCTTTTTCCATGCTTTTTCGGCTTCGTAAAGGTGTTCAATTTCCCTTGCACTCGTATTTTCCGCAAGACCTTGTAAATAAGTGTCCCGCTGCTCGTGCATCTGGGACAGGCTTTTATCCGCCATGTCTTCTTGCAGACGGCGCACCTGCTCAGTATATCGCTCTGAAAGGCTTTCTTTCTCCTGCTCAAGCCACTTTTCTGTCACTTTTTGCAGGCTGAGCCTGAGCCCTTCTACAAACGCTGTTTTTCCGTTCTGTTCAAAAAACTGCTTCGGCGATTTAACTTCTTTTATGTGATGTGTGAATGCCGAGACGTCAATGACCGGAGCGACCTCTTTCAGCTGAACGGCAAATTCGTTTTCGGCGCTCACATAAATAGAGAAATCTCCGTCTTCCATAAGCTTCTTCTGACAGTTTTCCATCCATTCCTCAGTCATATGGCGCTCAATAAAACCGGTCATCCGGATATCGAGCGTTTTCAGCTCTTGAATATATTCAAAACGGAATTCCTTGAGCGCTTCATTCAGCGCCGCTGATATATTTTGTTTCCAATCACCGTTTTGAAGACCCGGATGGAAGGCGGTTTTCAGCATATCATTCGCATAAAACGTCAGGCGATGTTTAATGTGATAGAGCTGCTCTTCCGTATCTTTCATCACTTTTCGAATGATGACCTCAGACGTACGGCGCTTTGAAATGTCAGCGAGAGCTTTTTCATAGGAAGACTCCAGACGCTGTTTCTTTTTCTCTTTTTCTTCTGCCGACTGGTGAAGAGATTCGTGAAGCTGTTCCACCATATCGCACAATTTGTCAGCCTCTGTTTTCAGCTGGGCGCAGCTTGCCCTCATTACATCTTCCTCAATAAAGTGCTCAAGCCCGGTTCTTACATCAGAGAACCTGTTATAAAAAGCTGCTTTTTTACCCGCAAGCTCTTCTTTACTTGAGACATGATATAATTTCGGCCGGTTAATTCCCTCTTTTGAGAGTTCTGAGCGGACATAGTCTTTGACGGTTTCCAGCTCGCTTTCGGTTTTGGCCAGATCGGCGGCGTTAATGACAAAAAACATTTTATCCATGCCGAATGATTCTTTGACGAGGCCGAGTTTCTTCAGAAAAGACCTGTCTCCTTTTGAAAAAGAATGCTGATAGTACGTCATATAAAAGAACGCGTCAGCATCTTTTATATATTGAAAGGCAAGTTCCGTATGGCGCTTGTTTATACTGCTTGCTCCCGGCGTATCAACAATGGTGATGCCTTTTTGCGTGAGAGGCGAATCATAATACACGGTGACTTCTTTTACGCAGCAGGCCGTTTTTTCTTCCGCTGCATACGGTTTTAAATCTTCAACCGGCACCGTCAGTGTCTGCCTTTGACGGATCTGTTCTTCATACGTATCAAACGCCTGCAGCATCGTCTGAATCACCGGGATAAGTTCATCCGGAACTTTTCCCTTTTTAATGGCATAATTCCATCTCTCTTTCAGTGAACGTCCCTTTACATCAGCGTCTTTCAGCTCAGTCAGCTGAAGCATTTCAGCGTCCAGCTCCTCCTCCGTTTTAAAAACGATCTCCGCAGATTTATGCGGTTTGCCGTCTTGCGGTTTCGTTATTTTGTTGATCGTAGCCGTTGTGGGCGTCGGTGATGACGGAAGCACGTATTCACCGACAAGCGCATTTGCAAATGATGATTTACCGGAACTGAATCCGCCGAATAACGCCAAGGTAAACTGGCGGTTTTCAAGCCGCTCAATCCTGCTTCGAAAGGCTTCTGCCTGTTTTCCTAATATGCTCGAGGATTCAAGAATCCCGGCAAGCTCATAGAATCGATCAGTCTGCTCTTTTATAGGAAGTTCCTTCATCGCATTTTTTTCGGGCTTGTTTACTTCATACTGTACAGTCTCTTTTGGTTTCTCTATTTGGACGGGCGCGTTTGCAAGACGTTTTTTTCGCGTATACCAGTCGCCGCTTCCAGTATCACAGGTCAATTCTTCTTCCCACAAAGCGCGGACTCGGGCTGCTTTTTCCAAGGCATTGCGTTCTTCTTTTGCCGATTGCGCGAGCTCATCCCTTATCTTCTTTTCTTTTTCGAGCCGGTTTTTCAAGTTCTCAATGAGCGGTCCGTTTTTTGCCTGAACATAAGCGGTCAGCTCCTCAATGAGTTCCGCTGTTTGTCTTTTGGCTTCCCTTCTGATCATCTCAGCGAGGTCTTTCGTATAAGTTAATACGTATTCAGATGAAAAGGCCGCTCCCTGCTTAATGGCCTGAGCGGTGATATCATCAGAAAGCGGTGTGCGGTACGCCTGGATTTTCTTGATCAGTTCGTCCGAATCCACTTCATACCGCTTGGCCGCTTTCGTAAATGTGTCGATAATATGCCAATCCGCTTCCCCTTCCGTTCTTTTTTTAATATCGGCAAAAAATTCAGCATGCCTTCTCTCTTTCTCCTGAGCCGTTTTCGCTTTTGAAAAGAATAATCCGGTTTTAAATGAGGGCTGCTGTGATTCAATATAAGCAGATGCAAGCTCCCTCATCTCAAAGGGTGTCAGATTAGCGTTCTGCAATATGTTCTGCACGTCTTTTCTGATGTCTTTCTCTGCTGTTTCAGCCTGTTGAACCGCTTTTTTAAGCTCATCTTCAACAGAACGGACAAGTGCTTCTTGTTTGTCAAACTGCTCTCCGCTGCCGTTTTTATCTTCTTTTACGAGCATCTCTGTATGCTCTTTGACTAAGTGTGCGACTTTTCTCTCCGTTAAGGACCATAAATTTGTTTTTGCCTGCTGTTTCAGCTTCTGCAGATGTTTTTTCAGCTGTTCCATGACGTTTAAAGGATGGTCAGGCTCAGTGACAGACGTAAAGAAAAGCGATTCTTTCGGTATTCCCGCGCCTTCAAGCATATCTTCCACCTGCCTGCGGTACTCTTCAAACTTCGTTTCGGTTTCATCATGCCTGTCAATTTGGTTGACGATCAGAAACAAATTCGGAATACGGTCTTTGATGGAGCTGAGAAACAGCATATTTTCTTCTGAATGAACGTGATTATAATGAACGACGTAAAATAAAGCGTCAGCCTGATGGAGAACCGAAGCGGCAGATAAAAAATGCGCTTCGTCCGTCGAATCAATTCCCGGTGTGTCAATGTAGGCCGCATAAGGCTCTGACTCCTTAAAGCCGGCATAGACTTCCACCGTTTCAATTTGCTCACCGTCTTTACAGAATTGCTGCACTTGTTTTTTATCGTAACTTCCTTTAATTTCTGCATAAGCCCCGTCCGTCGTATGAAGCACGACTTTATCTTCACCGTGCCGGATGACAACGAGGTTGGCGCTTGTGGGAATCGGGCTTGTCGGCAGTATGTCTTCACCGAGCAATGTGTTTAATAAAGAGGACTTTCCGGCCGAATAATGCCCGGTAAACGCGATATAAACCTCTTCATCAGCCGCTTTTTTCATAATGGCTGCGAGCTGATCGGCCCGTTTTTCATCTTGATGATCTAAAAATTGTGCGTATAAGGCACCCGTTCTGCTGAAAATCTCCCTGTTATGGCGTTCTTCTTCTGTCATGTGTCTTTACCCCTTTGTGTCTGTCGCATCAAATGACGTTTTCATTTTTAGAAAGCTCTGAAAAAAACCTCTCCCCCATTTTACACAAGAATGGCCCACTTTTCTTCAGGAAACGTAAAAAAGCCGCCGATATCGGCAGCTGATAAAGAAAAAACACCCGCGGCATTAAAAACCGCAGATGTTTAAGAAGACATCGATTTATTCGAAACTTTTTTCAATACGAAACCAATTAAAACACTGTATGTACAAACGGCTGCAAATAAAAATAACATTGTCATTTTCGGCACCACCTTGAATGAGAATCATTTTCATATTTACATCTTATCATGAGTGAGAATGATTTTCAATCTCTATTTTGCGGTGTTTTCTTCTAGCGCTTTCTCTTCGGCGCGAATCCTCACAGTGAGCATGCAGGCATTGAGAATCGAAAAGAGAAACAGTGTCCAATATGCTCCGTATAACAGCGGCAGAAAAATAAATTCTAAGATGACGACCGCGTAGTTCGGGTGCTTCATCCACCTGTACGGCCCCTTTCTGACAAGCTCCGCATCCGGCACGACAAGAATTTTCGTATTCCAATACCGCCCTAATGATAATAGAGCCCAATACCTGATCCCCTGTACAAATAAAATAATACATATAATGGCGGCCCACCTTGGAGAAAGCGTTTTTTGAAACGCCGCCACCTCAGCTGTAAGAGAGACAAAAAAGAGCACGTGCATCAGGACGAGAAAGGGATAATGTCCTTCTCCGTATTCGACTGCGCCTTGCTTTTTCACCTTCTGCTCATTGCGCCGGGCCACGATCATCTCCGCAATCCGCTGGGCCGCAAGCAGCATGATAAACAGCCAAAACATTAAGAAGCCCCCTTTTCCCAGCTGAACAGCAAAAGCTCAGACGAAAATCCCGGCCCGAGAGCGCCGATCAGCCCTTTTTCGTTTTCTTTCTGCCGGCCGCGGAGCAACTGTTCTTTTATCACGTGAAAAATAGTTGCGGAAGACATGTTGCCGTGTTTTTGCAGCACCTTCCGAGATGCCGCAAGCTGACCGGTGTCCATTGAAAGACTCGTTAAATAGGCGTCAATGACCTTTTTCCCGCCTGGATGGGCAAGAAAGGTTTTAATGTCGTGAGGATCGACACCATATTCTAATAAAAATTCATCAACATTGTCCTTCAGCCACTGTGAAACCAGGGTGGGAATATCTCTTGAAAAAATGACTTGAAAACCGCTGTCGGTGAATTCCCAGCCCATCACATCTTCCGCATCCGGCATCATCACCGATTGAGTGGCAAATATCCGCGGAAGAAGCGGCTGTTTGACGTCGTTTCGGTTCGCCTTTTCCCCTCCGATTAGTACTGCGGCAATTCCGTCCGCAAACAGGGAAGTTCCGATTAAGTTGCTTTTTGACTTGTCGTTCGGCTGAAACGTTAAGCTGCAGAGTTCAGCCGCGATGACAAGCACGTATGCTTCAGGATATGCGCGGCAGTATTCGTACGCCCTGGACAGGCCGGCCGCTCCGCCCGCGCATCCTAAGCCCCAGATCGGTATCCGTTTTGTTTTCGCAGAAAACGGCAGCTGATTCATCACTTTCGCTTCAATGCTGGGTGTCGAAAGCCCGGTGCTGGAAATAAAAAAGATCGCATCCACTTTTTCATATGGGAAGGGATTTGTTAAACAATCCGGGTTTGTTAAACAATCAAGCGCCGCATCCGCACTATGCTTAACGGTTTCTTCCGTATACAGCCGGTTCTTTTCTGAAAAACCCCGCGCCGTTTTATACCATTCAATCGGCCGGACAAACTGCCTTGATTCAATTTCGCCGTTTTGAAAGGCTTTTAACAGCCGATCAATATCCTTAAATGAATCGGCAAACATCCCTCTCGCAAAATCCGCCGCCGTTTCTTGCGAGACATGATACTTCGGAATGCTCGTTCCGACCGACAACACATATGCCATGCCCATCACCTCTTCACATAAAGGTTTCCGCTTTTTTCCTGAATGTATGCATAAGTTTGAATCGAGGATTTCACTGACATGCCATTTTAATTTAAAATTGGCCCTTTTGAATGATAAACCGTTCGACTATACTTGACCCATTCATAAAAAAAGGTTGTGATAAGCATGCTGAAACCCGTCATTCTTAAAGGGTCACTCGTTCAGTTAGAGCCGATGACGATTGATCACTCTCAGGCACTTTGTGAAGCTGCTTCAGAAAATAGGACGACTTACGCTTACACCCATGTTCCTGACGGAATCGAAGAAACAAAGTGTTATATTGAACGTGCGCTTTCCGATTATGAAAAAGGACTTGCATTGCCATTTGCAGTACGGAGTCTTGAAACAGACCGAATCGTCGGAAGCACGCGGTTTATGGATGCGGAAGTGTTTACGCGGCCGGCGGACGCAGCCCCGGAAGTGTGTGAGATCGGCAGCACATGGTATGCCTCTGCCGTACAGCGGACCGGTGTCAATACGGAATGTAAACTTCTGTTGCTGACCCATGCGTTTGACGCGTGGCAAGCTGTCAGGGTGACGTTGAAAACCGATGTTCGCAACCAGCGCTCACGAACTGCGATTTTGCGGATCGGTGCCCAATTTGAAGGAATCCGCCGCGCGCATATTCCGGCTGTCGACGGCGGCCTCAGAGATACCGCCTACTACTCCATCCTTCGGGCGGAATGGCCTTATATCCGGCAAAACCTTTCTGGCCGGCTTGCAGCATATAACTGAAAAACCTGCCGATATATACGGCAGGTTTTTTACATATTCGGATCATGGACGTATAAATTGAGATCGATCCGTCCGTCTGAGGTGACCGCTACCCCCTCAGCTTCAAGAGACAGCTTCTGTACAGAAAACATCTCTTCATCTCTTAATCCGATTTCACCCTTTGCATTGATGACCCTGTGCCAAGGAAGACGATGCTTTTTACTCATGGAGTGAAGAATCCTCACAACCTGCCTCGCTCCCTGCGGACTTCCCGCAAGACCGGCAATTTGACCATACGTCATCACTTTTCCTTCAGGAATCTGTTTGATAATGGCTACCGCCCGTTCCGTAAATGTCATGTAACTCCTCATTTCGCAAGAGCAGATGATTTTCGAGAAAATCAGCCACTTCCTGTTCTTATTTTTATAGATGATAATTGCTTCATCATCATACTTATTACATCTCTGCGTTTAAATAGATTATCTGTTTGTTCACAAAAAATTAACAAAGATAGGCATGTACATGTTTAACATAATATGTAATAATACAATTGTATTAAAAAAAGAAAAGGAGTGTTTGCAATGAAAATGAAAAAAGCTTTAGCCGGCTCAGCCCTATCACTCGCTTTACTCTGTTCTGCCGCCCCTGCTTTTGCCGCAGGTCCTGCTGATACACCTTCTGCAGAAAGCAAAACGAAGGAAGTATCTGCTTTGGCGACGTTCATACTTAATGGTTCTGGCCCTGATTATCCTACTTCAATTTACCAGAATGGAATCACCTATTATTTAGACAACATCACCTTCCATGGTGCTGATGGCACTTGGACAGCCGTCTACAAAAGCTGATTTTTCATGACGGCGGAATGATTGTCTTAAGTAACAACTAAAAAGCTGCTAATATAAGGGGGCTTTGCCCCTTTTTTTAGTTTCACTCCATTTTATAATTGATCCAGCATATAGCACCTAGGTGCGTAATTTCATTTCACCCGATGATCATTATCAGTCGTACTGTTTTCTGCTTTTAGACGCAAAAACACATAATCTAAAATTCTCTCCCGCGTGTCTATCCAAAAGCCGAGTCTCAACTCTATCAATCCGGAACATTTTATCGACGCCTGAGTTCCCCAGCTAACGTTAAGAAACCTCTTACTTGCTCTTTTATTTTTGATAAAACACCATCCAGGGTGATAACATGAGATTTGCTTGGGAAGAATTAATTATAATTGCATTCGGAATGATTTTACTGAGAATTTCAGGGAGAAAATCCATTGCACAAATGACCATCGCACAGACAATGGTGATGATTTCAATCGGTACGATTATCGTTCACCCCATTTTAGAAACTAGTTTATTGAAAACATTAATCACTGCGTCTATCCTTTTAGTGCTTTAATTTTGATGGAATGGTTTCAAGTAAAAGTAAACTGGATTGAATTTTTTTTAACCCGAAAATCTAAATTCGATATAGAAGACGGCCAACTCAATATAGAAAACTTAAAGAAGCTGAGACTGACAGCAGATCAACTCGAAATGCGTCTAAGGCTTCTTGGCATTTCAAAAATAAACACAATTAAATATGCCACTTTAGAAGCTAATGGACAATTAGGCTACGAATTAAAAGATGACTGTAAGCCTTTAACCATCAAAGATCTTAAAAATGTGATCGATCCAAAATTCCTTAACAATGAGTCTCCATCTCAAACAGAGGGTCAAGCCAATCTATTTGAGGAAATCAAAAGACATCAGACTCAGCACAAGCCAAAAAATCTTGAATAATTCGCTGATTAGTAAAACCTTTTGTTATTCAAAACCCAAGCCGGATCCAGACCGTTAACCGCCGATCATTTTTTACCGAAATCGGTTTATAAGAAACAAAAAAAGCATCTGAAGCAGATGCCTTTTTTCCGACGAGGTCCTTGTATGCGCCTGAATATGCTTTTCAGCCGCCTATACCCACCGTCGGCCTTAGCCATAATGTTAATCAGTTTGTTTTTATAAAATCATTGATTAATTGATCAGTCGTTAATATTGTGGCAAATTCATCATGCAATGTAGCCAGAGATATATTGTGAATAGTCTCTGCATCATAATATGTATCATTTTGGTCTCTCATCCCGAAGGCTGCTGTTGCATCTGAAATCAGGTAGGTATCAAATCCTAAATTACCGCTCATTCTTGTAGTTGTTGAAACACAATGGGGCGTAGTCAAACCAGTTATTACGACAGTTGTTATATCATTTGATTTTAAAATCTCTTCTAGATTAGTCCCGATAAAGCTGCTGTTTACTTTCTTGGTTATAATGACTTCTTTATCCATAGGTTTAACGATTTCCTTTATGGCAAACCCCTCATTCTTAGGATAAAACAAAGAACCAGGATCATCAGAAGTATGTTGTATGTATATGACTGTCCATCCTTTTTCTCTCCATAATTTCAGTATTTTACTAATGTTTTCTTCCGCTTTTACGTTATTTCGTTCTCCCCATTTTTTATCATCGAAAGCTTTTTGTACATCTACAATGATTAACGCTTTTTTCTTTTCTGCCACCAGATAACCTCCTATATTGAAAATTAGTATTTATAACATTTTAAATAAAGTTTTTACTTTTGTACAATTGTTTCAGTTTTAAATTTCATATCACACCTTTCCCGTTGGAAAAGCGCTGGAATAGCTAAAGCAAACACTCATTCAAAGGCTGCAGTTCACCAGAGGCCAGCAATAATCAACTCTTTTTCTCTATATACTTATCAGTATCCCTTTTGCCATCCACTCCCCTAACAAAATTCACGCTACGCTCACAAAATATTAACAAAAAACTCCTTGGTTATTTTTGTATTTCATGTAATAATACAAGTGTATCAAAAAACAAAGGAGTGTTTAAAATGAAATTAAAAAAAGTTTTAACTGGTTCTGCCTTGTCTCTCACT
This sequence comes from Bacillus sp. JK74, assembly GCF_053663395.1. Taxonomy (NCBI): domain Bacteria; kingdom Bacillati; phylum Bacillota; class Bacilli; order Caryophanales; family Bacillaceae; genus Bacillus; species Bacillus sp. JK74. The sequence goes on from NZ_JBSJQB010000005.1 coordinate 91,220, forward strand.
TTACTCGTTTCCGCTGCCCCTGCTTTTGCGTCCAGCCCTGGCAATACAAATAGCGACTCAACTCAAACAAAATTTTCGACACAAGCGACCAAAGATTCTTTTACAATGGATTACCTTCATAGATGGGATATCCCAAATACAACTGTTAAAAATGGTGTTACTTATTACCTTAAGAAAGTAGAGATAATCGAAGGATTCTATCGCGCAACTTTTGAAGGATGGATTAATTAGAAGAAGGGGCTTTCCCTTCTTTTACTCTCTTTTGTAAGGATCGGTGCACAAGACACTCCCCCTCAGCGCCCATTCTGCAGTTGCACTTCGGCATCAGGTATTTCATTGCATGTCTAAGACAGTTTCGTGTCATCACCGTCCGAACAATGATATTCGTTTATGATATAATCCCCCATTCTCCTTTTTTTTCTTACATTTAGTCATATGTTCACGTACATATAGCTCGGGACGGTTTTTCGGCGAAATAAGGCGGATGCCGCATCACTCAATTTGTTTCTTTTCAAACAATGAAACTAATAAAAAAAGAGAATGCCTCGCAAAAAGTTCAGCAACTTTCGGAAGCATCCTCGATCTGGATAAAATAAGATGTTATTTTAAAGAAAAACGGATCACTAACCCTCTTGAACCCTTGTCACATCAAGGGTTTTTTTCGCTTTAGGAATCATATTATAAATAATATTCAAAAGGACGGCGGTAAAGCTTCCGGCGACGATTCCGTTTGTGGTCAAAAGATTTAAGTAAGACGGCAGGTGCTTAAACATATCGGGAACGACGGTTACACCGAGTCCCAATCCGACCGAACACGCGACGATCAGAAGGTTTTCCTGCTTTTTAAAGTCAATTTGACTGAGCATTTTAATGCCGTAGGAAATGACCATGCCGAACATGGCCACCATCGCGCCGCCCAGTACTGAAGACGGGATGATGGTCGTGAAGGCTGCGATTTTCGGAAAAAGGCCGAAGAGCATTAAAAGTGCGCCCGTGACACCGATGACCGCGTTTTTCTTAATCCCCGTCAGCTGCACGAGGCCGACGTTTTGGGAATAGGCCGTATACGGAAAAGCATTGAAAATGCCGCTGATGAATACCGCCAGACCTTCCGCGCGGTAGCCTTTTGCTAAATCACGTTCAGACAGGCGCCGATTTGTCAGGTCACCGAGAGCGAAATAGACGCCGGTTGACTCAACAAGGCTGACAATGGCAACGATGGACATCGTAATAATCGGTGCCGCATGAAATGTCGGCGTCCCGAAATAAAACGGTTTAATCATTTGAATTGCGTCAGCATTCGCCACATTGTCAAATTGCACTTTTCCCATGAAATAAGCGATGGCCGTCCCGATGACAATGCCGATTAAAATCGAAATGGATTTCAAAAATCCTTTTGTAAACCGATAAAGCAGCACGATGATGACAAGCACCGTAAATCCGAGGGCAAGGTTAGCCGGATCACCGAAATCCTTGCTGCCTTCCCCGCCGGCAATATGATTCATCGCGACCGGCATTAAGGTCATCCCGATAATCGTCACGACAGATCCGGTTACGACAGGAGGAAAAAAGGATACGAGCTTGCCGAAGAAAAATGACAGCAGAATGACAAGCAGACCCGATGCCAAAATACTTCCGTAAATGGCTGAAATCCCGTACTCCTTACCGATAGAAATAATCGGCGCTACCGCGGTGAACGTACAGCCGAGCACAACGGGCAAGCCGATGCCGAAACATTTATTCCTCCATACTTGAAGCAGCGTAGCCGCCCCGCACATAAAAATGTCAATTGATACGAGATATGTCAGCTGTTCTGCGTTCAGTCCCAATGCCGCTCCTACAATTAAAGGAACAACGACGGCGCCGGCATACATGGCAAGCACATGCTGGATACCGAGGGAAAGTGTTTTGGCATAGCCGTTTTTCATGAACGGACCTCCTGTACAAATGTCACTTTTCCGTCTTCAAGCGATTGAATTCTCGCCAGTGATTCGACCCGGCATCCTTTTTTCGCCAGCTCGTCTCTTCCCGGCTGAAATGACTTTTCAATGACGATTCCGATCCCGCAAACCGCTGCGCCTGCTTGTTTTACGATGGACAAAAGCCCCTCTGCCGCCTGTCCGTTCGCTAAAAAGTCGTCAATGATTAACACGCGGTCTTCTTTCGAGAGATGATTTCCGGAGATTGCAATCTGACTTTCTGTTTTTTTCGTGAAAGAATAGACGGACGCCGTCAGCAGATCATCCGTTAACGTGAGAGACTTCCTTTTTCTCGCAAAGATGACGGGAACGCCGAGTTCAAGGCCGGCCATTACCGCAGGGGCAATGCCCGAAGATTCAATTGTGACGATTTTGGTTATCTCGTCTTTTTCAAAACGGCTCGCAAATTCCCGGCCGATCTGCTGCATGAGAACCGGATCAATTTGATGGTTTAAAAAAGAATCCACTTTCAGCACTTGATCAGAAAGAACGATTCCGTCTTCTGCTATTTTTCGTTTTAATGCTTCCACAATGATTACCCCCGCTTATACAAAATAAAAAAAAGCATTGCCCGCTCTCCAAAAAAAGAGCAAGCAATGCCGAATGATCTACACGTAACGGCCGAATAAAGCCGTTCCATTGCTCACTCATAGTCGGACATTTACGGTGACCGGTAGAAACTTGCGTGCCATATCCACGCGATTATATGAGTGTTCGTATGATATTAATCAAATTATAACAAGATACACTTCTTTTGCATAGTGAAATTTGAATATTTCCGAACTTTTACAAAGAATTAGTTTTCGATTATTCGTCTTTTTAGAATTTTTAGAAAAACGCCCGGTGTATGCCGGGCGTTTCGTTTATAAATATAAATTTGAATATTTGCCGACGAGATACTCAATGAGATATTGAACGTTCAATTCTTCTCCCGTTGCATCTTTTATGATATCAAGCGGCATTTTGCGTCTTCCGTGCTGATGAACCTTTTCTGTCAGCCATTGTTTGATCGGCTCAAAGTCGCCCCGTTCTATTAATTGATCAAATTCAGGCAGATCCTCAAGCATGGTATGCTTCAGCTGTGCCGCATACATATATCCGAGCGCATAGGAAGGGAAATAGCCGAAATCGCCGCCCGCCCAATGTACGTCCTGCAAAATGCCTTTTGCGTCAGATGGCGGCGTAATGCCTAAATAATCATGATATTTTTGATTCCACAATGCCGGCAGTTCTTCCACTGTCACTTCATTGCTGAAAATTGCTTTTTCAATTTCATAACGGATAATAATATGAAGCGGATATGTCAGCTCATCGGCTTCAATTCGGATAAAGGACGGTTTCGCCTCGTTTACGGCGCGTACAAAATCCTCTCTTTTTACATTTTGAAATTGATCAGGTGAAGCCTCAACCATTTTTTCATAATAGGCGGTCCAGAATTGTTGATTTCTGCCGATAAAGTTTTCATAAAATAACGATTGGGATTCATGAATTCCCATGGATGCACCGTCAGATAAGTTCGTTCCGCTCAGGGCTTCGTCAATATTCTGCTCGTAGATCGCATGCCCGCATTCATGAATCGTTCCGAAAATCGCCGTGCGGAAATCGTTTTCGTCATATCTGGTCGTCACCCGCACATCGCCGCGGTTGATCGTCGTCATAAACGGATGAACCGTTTCGTCCAGGCGGCCGCCGTCAAACTCATACCCAAGTTCTTTTAAGAAATACAAGGAGAGATCTCTTTGTTTTTCTTTCGGAAACGTTTTCGTTATAAAGGAAGTGTCCGGTTTATTTCCGGATGCCGTCACTTTTTTGACAAGCGGAATGATCGCTTCCTTCAATTCAGAAAACAGCTGATCCAGCACCTTTACCGTAACGCCCGGTTCGAAAATATCGAGCAATGCGTTGTATGGATGATCTTCATAGCCCCAATACGAAATAAACCGCTTATTAAAATCAATCAGCTTCTCAAGGTACGGAGCAAACATAGAGAAATCAGAGGCTGCCCTTGCCTCCTCCCAAGCCGTTTCCGCTTTCGATGTCAAAATGACATATTCTCTATACTCATCTTCAGGTATTTTTTTATTATGATCATAATCTTTTTTTGCAAGTTCCGCAGCTTTCACTGTATCTTCAGAGAGCTCTTCTGCATGCGCGAGAAGGATGTCAATCAGCTCTTTCATCCGGTCGGATGTCTGGATTTGAAAAACGTCAGCCGACAGCTGCCCGATGCTTTCCGCCCGGTCATCAGAACCTTTTTTCGGGGCTCCCGTTCTTGAGTCCCAATGCATGAGCGCAATGGCTTCTTCATAGTGGGATACTCTTTTTAACAGATCAAAAAACTCTTTTTCATATGTATGTAAATCCATATCCGTTCCCCTCCCTTTTCACTATCAATTACAGGCTAATGGAACGCCGTCATAAAGTCAACTTCCCGGATTTAAAAAAGCCGCAGGATAAGATTCCTGCAGCTTTTGTTTTTATATGATTTTCGGTGTAACAGGCAAGACCTTTTTGACTTCGGCCAGGACCCGTTCACTTTCTCCGCCCGCATAAATGGATATGGTTCCGCTGTCCTGATTAGAACGGATGAGGCGGCCGATTCCCTGCCGGACTCTCAAAAGCATGTACGGCAGATCAACTTCCTCGAACGGATCTTTTTTCGCTCCGTTTCGCTTTGCGGTAAACACAGGATCATGAGGCGGATACGGCAATGCCCAAATGGTCACATTCCGGAGCGAGTCACCGGGAATGTCAAGACCTTCCCATAAGTGGACGGAACAAAGCACGGATTCTTCATCCCGCTGGAATTTTTCGACCAGACTGCTGATCTCTTCGTCACCTTCGTAGTAAATCGGATACGGCAGATCCCACGCGGCAGCCTGTTCTTTAAATTCCTTCATGTCTTCAAAGGAAGGGAAAAGAACGAGAGTGCGTCCTTCATTCTCCTTAATGGTTTCAATCGTTTCGGCTGTTTTCTGCTCAGACGTCATGTCACCGTGAAGCGAAACAGACATTTGCTCCTCGTAATCGTACGGAGATTCAACGGTAAATGATAAAGGATCACGGATTCCGAGACTGTCAGCGATATAATCAAATGAACCGCCCTCAGAAAGAGTGGCCGATGAGAAGATATAAGGAATCTTTTTAGAAAAGACCTTTTCTCCCAAAACTTCGGCTACAGTTCTCGGCATAACGACAAACGTTGAGTCTGTATCCCGCGTTTCAAGCCAGCTGATGGCATCCTTTTGATACAGCGACAGCGAATATGCCATTTGTTCGACGTATTCTTCTACGACTGACAGCTCGTACTTATCGATCGTATACATTTCCGATTCAAATACGAGCGCCTCGCCGATTTTATCGAGCAGACGGCACAGTTCGTCAGCCGCACGCTTAACACGCTGGTCGTTTTGGATGTCCAATCGGTGAGAGCCGGCGATTTCCTTCGATTCCTCTGACAGCACATAGAAAAACTCATCGTTTGCGGCAAGGGCATCTTCAATCAGTTCGGCGAATTCCTCTCTGATGTCATTTTGAAGCAGACGCTCTAAAAACAGCTCAAGCGTCGACTGCTTCACACGATACGTTAACGCTTTTTGCGCGGCGAATTCCAGCAGATGTCCTTCATCAAACACGACGGCGCTGTGATCCGGCAAAAGCGGCAGCTGCCCTTCCCTTTTGCGTGATTCTTCCGTCCATACATGCTCCATGTAGAAATCATGGGAGCAAACAATCAGATCCGTTGATTTTCTGTAATGATCTCTTGAAAGTGTTAAACCGCATCTATGTCTCATATCACATGTTAAACAATCTTGGAAGGAATCATAGCTGACGCCTGCCCACTCTTCATTTGTCAAATCAGCGTACTGTTTGCGGTCGCCGTACGGATAAAAGCGCTGCATCGCTTGTGATTCGTGTACGAATGAAGGCAGCGACTCATAAAGATCCAGCCACTTTTCATCATCAGAACGCTGCATCGTTTTCTCAAGCTTTTTCAGACACAGATACTGCTCATGGGATTTGGACAGCCGTGTATCAATCTGCAGATCCAAATGTTCTGTCAGCTTGGAAATGTCGCCTTCTTTTTTGACAAGCTGTTCTATTAACGTTTCATCGGCGCATGCGATAATGGCCGGTTTACCCGTATATCTGGCATAGCTGATGGCAAACAGCAGATACACCAGCGTTTTCCCCGTACCGACTCCTGCCTCAGCGAACATGACCTTTTTCTCTTTAAATGCCCGTTCAAGCTGAAACGCCATAAATACCTGCTCATCCCGAAGGTCAAAGCCTTTCTCGGGAAGGATATCGTAAAACACGTCACCAATCCAATTGTTCAATTCTTCGTAAAAATTCTTTTCTTTTGTTAAAGCAAAAGGCAAACGTGATGTTGTCACCCAACTCCAACCCCTAACTATTCGGCATTCAGACCATCTATAATATCATTTAACCCTTTTCAATACAACAAAAAAACTTGGCCACGCCAAGTTTTTGTCATTACTCATTTCCGGTTAATGATATGTGTACATAGGAACGGATGGTCTGTTGAATGTGTATGTTTTACCGCATTTTCAAGTTCTTCCTGTGCGTGTGTCATGGCGGAAGGACCGAACTCCGCTCCGGCTTCCTCCAGCCGGAAAGCAGTTGCGTCTAACGCATTTTGTATTTTACTGAAGTGCTCGCTGTTCAGCATAAAATAAGATCACCTCTCAAATAGAAATAATCATCATTCTATGCCGATGCTTCACTTTCTATACATGCCATCCTGAATGATCCGCACCTGACCTGCACAAACTACAACAGATATTCGATCGAATATCCATCTTCACAAAATTATTCTATCCGGGAGTGATGGTTACATGAGTTATAAAGATCGATTAGATCAGCATTCTGAATTGTTTCATCACAATTGGACGCGGCCGAAACGCTCTAAATCGCAGGTGAACGGCCACACCGAAATGTCCCAGACCAACATTATTTTACGGAGCAACGCAAAAGCGCACCGCTGGTAATGGCAGAATAAAACGTAAAGATGCCGGAGAAGACGCTGTTTCAGGCGTCTTCTCTTTGTTACGGCTTTTTCCGCTGCGGCCGCACTTTAGCCCAGTACTGATAATAATCCGTTTTGATAAAACCGTTAAAGAGCTTCCGTTTTTTTGTTGCTTTTCTTCCGTAGACCTCTTCAAATTGTTCATTTGACGTTAACATGTAGACAGACCATGTATCAAGAGATTCAAATGCCCGGCCCATTTCTTTATACATCTGCTCGACTTCCTTTTTTTCGCCGAGCCGTTCGCCGTACGGAGGGTTTCCGACGATAACGCCGAATTCGAGTTTCGTCGTAAAATCCTGCACTCGCATCTGCTTGCATTCGATCAGGTCCCCAAGTCCCGCTTCTTCTGCGTTTTCTTTGGCGATGTTTACCATCCGGTGATCTACGTCACTGGCAAAGATCTGCAGCGGCTGATCATAGTTCGCCTTTTCTTCCACTTCAAGGCGCGCCTTGTCCCACAGTTCTTTTCCGATCCATTCCCAGTCTTCTGAAGCAAAATCACGGTTAAAACCCGGAGCAATGTTTTGCCCGATTAAAGCGGCTTCGATGGCGATCGTGCCGGAACCGCAGAACGGATCGACGAACGGACGGTCAGGCGTCCAGTTGGTTAACAGAATTAACGCGGCAGCGAGCGTTTCTTTAATCGGAGCTCCGCCCTGATCAACCCTGTATCCCCGTTTGTGAAGGCCTGTTCCTGATGAATCCAGCGTAAGCACCGCTTTATCTTTTAAAAGGGAAATCTCTACCTTATACTCGGGTCCCGTTTCTTCAATCCATTCATTTTGTTTTCCTGATTGAAGTTTCAGCTTTTCCGCTATCGCCTTTTTGACGATCCGCTGGCAGTCGGGCACACTGGCAAGCACTGATTTCACGGACTTTCCGATAACGGGGAACTTTGCGTTTTCGGGAATGTACGCGCGCCAGTCAATCGCTTTTGTTTTTTCAAACAGCTCATCAAACGTTTTTGCCTGAAACTCGGCGACCTGTACTTTAATGCGGTCAGCCGTCCGCAGCCATAAGTTAGCGCGGCAGATCGCAAGCGCATCTCCTTCAAAAATGACTTTTCCGTTGTCTACTTTGCATTCATAACCTAAATCACGCACTTCTTTGGCGACGATCGCTTCAATTCCCATCGGCGCCGTCGCTATTAGTGTGTACTTCTTCATCGTATCACCCTGTCTCTTTTAAGCTTTCGTTTCATTCAAGATAAAAGCTCCCCTTTAAAGGAGAGCTCTAATTTGTCATATCAATAATGTTTAACGTTCTGTAAGCCATGTTTTGTTCCGTCGTACTGCAATCGGCTCATCACCTCGTACTCAGGCGGCAATCATCTATCTACAGAAAGTATTCTGTCCTTCTATCTGTTCAGTTCCTTCAAGAAGGTTCCCCTACCAAAATTTGGGTTTCTCGCTCGAGGGGTTTACCGCGTTCCACTCTCACCATTTCTGATGAGACTTCGTCACTGTGGCACTTTCAAGGATACTCAGCCATATCCGGAGACGTAGGCTTTTTTCCTGCCGTCAGCCTATGAAGGCTGCCCTAGCTTATTTCTTCGCTAGGCACGAACACTACGGGCATCTCAGCACCGTGCGAGCATGGACTTTCCTCTACAGATTCAAAGATCTGCAGCGATTACCCGAACGTTAAGAACACTTGTTCATTATAAAGCAACTTGTCTCATTTGACAAGTGCATCTGCCTTATTCGTCATAAAGTTTGCTGCCGAATACATGTTTCTCAAGGTTGGACAGCCTTTTCAGAATGTCAAAGTTGGTCGTATTGGACTGCACCGGCTGTTTTTTGCTTGCTTCTTCAAGCTGTTTTTTCAGCTGCAGATTTTCCTGCTGCAGTTCTTCAATTTCTTGATGAAAGGTTTCATAATCCTTAATAATCATATCTAAAAATTTGTCAACGTCTTCTTGTCTGTAACCTCTAACGCCTGTTTTAAATTCTTTTTCCAAAATGTCTTTCGCAGAAAGCTTTACTTTATCAGCAAGCATCTTTTTCACCTCATATCGTGAATCATCATGTTATATTTTATTCAGAAACACGTCCCGTTGTCAAATATTCTCTGACGTGTTATGTAAAGAAATCTTCTTCTTCAACGGCGGCACGGAGATCATCCATCGTAATCGAATAAATCGGATATCCGTCGGTTTCACGGCGTTTTTCTGCCTGCTGCAGCATATATTTCGGCGACCCTTCCACCTCCGGATCATATAAAAGCAAAAGCGCATCTGACTTTTCAATAAAGAACGCGTTTTTCTGCCGGAATTGGAGCGGACTTTCGTACGGCCGATGCGTCAGGCTCTCCTCATAATCTGCCTGAGCAAGCACCGCTTCATACATTTCTTTATTCGGCTCCTTCCACTTTTCCTCCTGGCCGTAGAAAGGCGTGATAACGGCAACCTTTAATTCCGGATACTCTTCTCTGAGATCATACGCCGTTTCTGCCGCCCAAAGCTCAGTCCCCAGCTGTCCGGATATGAGAATCCATTCCAAGCCTTCGTCAATAAAGCTTCTGAGTCTGGTTTCTATCGCCTTTTTTATATAAACAAGCGCCCGGTCATCCCGTTTAAAAATCCCGAGTTCAAACGGCTTGTACCCCGTTACGGCTAATACTTTCAATTGATCACCTGCTTAAAAAATGGGGCTCCCCATCGGGCCCCATTTTGATTTGCTGATATCCTAACCGATCTTGCTTAAGCGTTCAATACTAATGATCGCAGCAAGGGCTTCCGCACTGAAAATGCTGGTGAGTTGTCGGGTCAACATTTGAAAAAGTGTGCGGATAGTAATGAACGTGCTCAAAGTTGTGGTGATTTACGTTAGTTGTATGTTGCGGATGAATATGCGGCACAACCGTGTTAGAAAAGCAATGGTGTTCACAGCAATGAGTCGGATGGACAATCGGCGGCATCACGTTTGGTCTGCAACAATGATGATGAAACATGCTAAATCCCCTCTCCATTAACTTTTATTACACTGTTAGGTTATGAAAAAAAGAGGGTGCATGTTCTAATTCAATCACCCAATTTAAAAGTGCGTCAGCAAGCTGTCTTTAAAATTCGAAAATACAAACGCAATCAAAAAAACCACGACAAAGAACAAGTAAAAAACACCTTTATACATACCAACTCTCCCCTATAAATAACTAACGCTATTTTACAAGATGCGGCACCATTCTACAACAAAATCGATGCGGATTCAGAAAAAAATATTTTTGGCGAAACAGCTCGGCTTTTGCGCTTTCCCGGGCAATATTTTAAGAGGAATATTTCCTCTTGAGCCGGGCAATTCTTACATGGAGCTTCTCGGCTTCTTTTTCCGATATTTCCCCGTCTTCTGCCGCCTGCTGTGCGGCCTGCAGAGCTTTTTTGTAATCTTTTGCATGATGCTCAAAATAGATCGCCAGCTCAACCGCTGATTGGTGTCTGCATGTGTGAAGATCAGAGCCCGTCAGTTTCTCCCAAAGGGGCACGGCGTCTTGCCTGCGGTTTTGTTTTTTATAAAGCATCGCTAAGTCAAAAAGGGCCCGATCCGAATCTTCAAAGTCTTTGCCTTGCAGCGCTTCCAGCTGCGAAACGGCGCGATCGGTTTCTTTATGAGCGATAAACCATTTCGCCATAGCGTATGCTTCCTGACGTTCTGACGTCTGATCAGAAGATGCAAAAATCTTTTTTGACATATGGATGTAAAGAGCGATGAGGGAAAGCACATCTTGTTCATTATGCGAGAGCACTCCCTTTAAAAGAGCCGGGTCCTCCGCCTTTAAAAATTGAAAATACAGCATCGGCGCCAAATAACCAGGGGTGTCTTCGTCCCTTTTAAAAGCAAGCTCTTCATTTTCAACCGCCGAAAGCGATACACGCTCTAATTTATGTTTCCAAAGCCGTCTCGCCCCGTGCAGAAGATCAAAGTGCCCGAAGTCAGGAAGTTTCGGAAGCCTGTCCCGCAGCAATGTATGCCTGGTTTTTACCTGCGGCCAGTCAAAGGCTTTTCCGTTATACGTAACAAGGGACGTAATGTCAACCTCACTTAAAAAGCTTTTGTAAAGAGCCGTCTCGTTTCCCGGTTTAGGGAGCAGATGCTGTTTAACCGCGACACGGTCTTCATACACTCTTGCATGGCCGAGCAAAAAGATCATATTGCCTGCCCCGCCGCCGAGGCCGGTCGTTTCAGTATCAAAGAAGAACAGCTGGCTTTTTTCGTATCCTTCTGCTGATAAAGTATGTGTCAAACCGCCTTTATTCCATAATGCCATGACGTCATCAAGTTCACTGAAGCTGTACCGTCCGTGGCGGTGCGAAAGCGGATAGACGGTTTCGCGGATAAGACAGTATTCATCCTCAAAAAAGAAAGGCTTCACTCCGAATGCCTCCCATTCTTCTCTAAACGGGACTTGAATATCCGGGACCGAAAGTTGTGAAGCTGCCGGCTTTTTTTCAGCTTCCGGCACATTCAGGTGGTTTTTCATCCGCTTTAATTTATTTTTCAAGGACATCTTTCGTCCCCCTTTTCTTTTACACGTAATTCAAGAGCTTGAGTATCGCTTTCTTTGCATCTATTCCTTCTATTTCGGAGCCGATGCAGGAAGGACATCCGTCTTGACATGGACATTGTCGGATCAGGCGCTCAGCCCCTTCATTGATTTCATCAAATCGCTTATATACTTCATCGGCAAGTCCGATTCCGCCCGGATAATGATCATACAGAAAGATTGTCGGAAGTCCCGTATGTGCGGCTTTGATTTGCGGCACGACATGCACGTCATTTCGGTCGCACATGACGTATACAGGCACGATATGCTGCAGGACGTGGGCAATGCCTAAAAGCAGCTGTTCAAGCGTTTTTTCGCCGATTTCCGAATCCGTTTCTTTTAATTCAAGCCAGGCTGCACTGGTATGCAGTTCTTCTTCAGGAAGATGAATCGGTCCTGATCCTATATTTTCAAATGTCGTCATTTTAATTTTTTTAAATATTGTCGGAAGTGCGTTCACGGTGACGTCGCCGAAATGTAAGGCCGTTTTCTTTCTGCTGTCCGTTCTGTCAATGTCCAGCACTTTCAGCTGCACCGCTAAATTGGCATCTGTATAATATTCGACATCGACCTTTCGCACGTACGCTTTTTTATGATCCCAATCAAGCTTTTCAACCTGATACTGCACCCCTTCATGAAGATAAATCGCTTCATCATGAAGCAGCGTCATCGCGCTGAAGCGGTCCATTTCTCCGATGATTTTTACATCAGCCGTCTCTGACCGGTCAACGATGACCACGTTTTCCTGTGACGCCGAACGGAGACTGATGTTGGAGGCGGGAAAAGATTCGCTCGCCCAGTGATAGCGTTCGCGGTTTTCGTGAAGCACCCCTTCTTCCTCTAAATACTCGAGAATGTCTCTCGCATCATTTTCTCCGAATGTTTCATCGGCTCTGAAAGGCAGCTCATACGCGGCGCATTTCAGGTGATCGACCAATATAATGAGATTATCGGGATTAATCCGTGCAGATTCAGGCGAGCGTTTAAAGAAATAATCAGGATGGCGCACAATATATTGGTCAATCGGATCAGAGTTCGCCACCATCACGATAAGCGCCTCTCCCTGCCGCCGTCCGGCCCGGCCCGCCTGCTGCCATGCGCTCGCGACACTGCCCGGGTACCCCGTCATCACGCAGACCTGAAGCTGGCCGATATCAACGCCGAGCTCCAGCGCGTTTGTGCTGACAACGCCGAGAATGCTGCCGTCTCTTAACCCCCGCTCTATTTCTCTTCTTTCTTTCGGAAGATAACCGCCGCGATAGCCTCTGACAGACTTCGCGCCGATTTCTTTTTTTACGATCTCCTGAATGTGGCTTAAAATAATTTCAACCCGGACACGGCTTCTGGCAAAAACAATCGTCTGGATCTTATTTTTTAAAAAAGTTTTGGCAAGTTCGTTCACTTCCGCGGTGGCGCTTTTTCGAATATGCAGCGGTTTATTTACAATCGGAGGATTGTAAAAAGCAAAGTGCTTTCTTCCGGCCGGGGCACCGTTGTCGTCAATCAGGCGCACAGATTTCCCCGTCAGCTGCTCCGCCAACTCCCTCGGATTGGCGATTGTGGCGGATGTACAGATAAATGACGGCGTGCTTCCGTAAAAAGCGCAGATTCTCATTAAACGGCGGATGACGTTCGCCACATGGCTGCCGAATACGCCGCGGTACGTATGTAATTCATCAATGACGATATATTTCAGGTTTTCAAACAGACTCACCCATTTTGTATGGTGGGGAAGAATGGCTGAATGAAGCATATCGGGATTTGTGATCACAATATGCCCTGCCTTTCTGACTTTCTGCCTGATGGCCGGAGACGTATCTCCGTCATAGGTGAAGCTTTTAATGTCCATGCCCGTCTCGTCTATGATTTCATTCAGCTCGCTTTTTTGATCCTGCGCGAGCGCCTTTGTCGGAAATAAATAAAGCGCGCGGCTTGAGGCATCTTCCGCGATAGACTGAAGAACCGGAAGATTATAGCACAGTGTTTTTCCGGAGGCCGTCGGTGTGACGGCGACAATGCTTTCTCCGTTTTGAACCGTCTGAAAAGCGGAGTATTGATGTGTAAAAAGCCGCTCGATCCCCCTCTTTTCGAGAGCAGCCCGAATTTTCGGATCTACTTGCTCCGGCATCGGCATGGTTTTCGCCTCCCGCGGTTCCTCTTCATGCCAATGCACAATATTTTCATGATTTTTTAATTCCTGAATCAGTTCGCTCAGTGATTTTTTCTTCATCGTTCACACCTCTTTATGAGGTACAGTTTACCGAATATTTGTTTGCCTGGCTAGATGAAAATCCTGCACAAGAAAAAAAGCAGGGAATCAGCCCCTGCCTACTTCATTTTTATCGTAAAAAGCTCTGTTTGTCCTTTTTTCGCTTCATTTGCGCCTGCAAATTGCAAAGGTTCTGCTGCATCGCCATTCATAATCACCATAGGGATGACGGTGCTGCTTGCTTTTTCTTTTATTAAATCCAGCCGGCACGTTAAAAGCAGATCGCCTGTTTTCACTTTGTCTCCTTCTTTTACATGCGCTTCAAAGCCTTCGCCGTTCATATTGACGGTATCCAAACCGACATGTATCAAAAGTTCCGCTCCGGAAAGGGTGCGGATGCCGACAGCATGTTTTGTATGGAACAGCTGAATCACTTCTCCCTCAACCGGTGAAACAATGTCTCCGTTTGCAGGCTCGACGGCGATCCCGTCCCCCATCATTTTTTGTGAAAATACGGGATCCGGCACTGAAGCCAAATCCATCACCGCTCCGTCAGCCGGAGAAAAAATCACTTCCTCGGCCGGCTTTTTCCGGCTGTCTCCCAATCCGAATAATTTTTTCAGCAATGTGTTGTGCTCCCCTTCCTAAATGTGAATCCGTTACCAGTTTATTCTCCACTATTTAACCATACTTTCTTTTTTCCTTCAATTCTTAACCATACGGCATAACATCGCATAGTCTGTTTGTAAAAAGGCGGTGGTCATATGGATCAATCACAAAACGATAAACTTGATCCGCAAAGAAATGAGGACATCATCAGCCATGCGATGGACCAATTTTTTCACTCAGGTCCCTTCGCAGAATTGATGCAGGGTTTTCAGCACCTTGTCAATTCGGCTTTTACTGAAGCGCAAGTGACGATTGACGTCAGAGAAGAGCCGACGGGCCTCGCGGTTGATATCGGCGTTCCCGAGACGTTCCGTGACGGGGATATGCTGGTGGAAACGAAAGGGTGCTACCTTCACGTTACAATCCGCTACGATCATAAACAGGCTCATTCATCCCACATGTCTTCAAGCATGACAAGAACCGTTGTCCTCCCGTATAAGGTAAGTGAAGAAGATATGGAAACATCCTGGAATGAACAGACGCTTACCCTCTTTTTCCCAAAAAAATAAGCATGAATGATGAATATCATTCATGCTTTTTATTTGAAGATACTGGTGAAGCCTTTCACCAGCGATCCGACCTGATTTACGGCGCTTACCATCTGCCCCGTTGTATCCATCATTTTATTAAAGTCAAACTGTCCGTTCGTTTTTTTAAACTGGGAGAGTATGCCTGAGAATTGGGAAGACTGCTGCTGATTCGGTCTGGGAACGGGGTAAGGATTCACAAACTCCGGCTGGCCCCCGGGCATGCCTGCCTGAGGAGGAGCGGGAGCATACGGCGGCTGCATATGACCGTATTCCTGATTCGGATAAAATTGCTGCGGGTACTGCCCTTGCTGATGATATGGCGGCTGCTGCAATGGCTGTATCTGCTGCGGATACGGCTGCTGTAATGGCTGTATCTGCTGCGGGTAGAAATATCCCGCCGGCTGCTGGTACATATTTTGATATGGCTGCGCTCTCCATTGCATATGACATTCCCCCTTGTCTCTCACTAAGTTTCTGCTATATATGTATGAATTCCGCCTTGGTTATGTGCTTTCGGTGATTCTGATCTTTGTCAAATGCTGTCGAAAGTCTTAATTTTTTAAAAACAGAAAAAAGTCGAATCGTTATGTTAACATAATCTCAACATACATGAGAGGGGATGCACCATTATGAACGTATCATACTTAAGAAAGCGTTTTGCTGAAGTGAAAAAATATGAAACAGATTGTGCAGATAAACTGATGGACTTTGCAAAATTTCTCTATATTCAAGGCCATCTCACCGCAACCGAATTTCGAAACAGTATGAAGGTTCTCGAAGCAAGTGGAGCAGAAAACCCGGCGTATGAATAACATACCCGACCCCTTTATATATAAAGAAGGCAGCCGTTTTCAGCTGCCTTCTTTTTCAATTTCATCCCTTAATATACGAAGCGTATATAAAACAGATTCAGTTAAATCCCTGTATCTTTTTTTATGAATATGATGAACATATGATTGGAGCATCAGCTCCCCGAAATTTTCTGTAACGGCCTGAATTTGTGCATGATGAACGTATTTCGGACGGTTTTCCTGAATAAACGCAAGCGCTGCTTCTGTCCAAAGCGCGCAAAGCCGGTCTCTTTTTTCAACATCGGGTTTAATCGTCTCAAAAAAATCATATGAACGGCCTGACTCTTTTCCATCCTGATACCTTTTTTCGGCTTCCAGAACCGCCTCTATCATTTGTTCTGTCAGCTCCAATAACGACTGTGTCTGCAAACGGACTCACCTCAGTACATATGGTACCAAAGTTTTTGCACAAAATCAGCTTATCCGGCAGGCTCTCGGCAAATCCTTTTTACGCCGGTCAGTCAAAAACAGGTCATCAATACAAACATGAAGCTCCCGCGCCTCTTCCTCAAGACGGGAAAGTTTCTCCTGCCTGATTTCTTCTGCTTCCGCCTGACAGGATCTGACTGCTTGGGTAAGCGTTTTTTCAGCAGCAGAAATCCGGATTTCAATATCAGAAAGCAGACGGAGAATATCAGCCTTGCTCGTGTAAACAGACATTCATGTTCCTCCCTTTTATCACTTGCGTCTCTTTCAAATATAATTCTCGTTTTCATACCGCTCTCCTCTGCACATGACAAAACTAGAAGCAGTTCGGCAAACAAACAGAGATTATCCTAAAAGGCGTGCCTTTCGACAAAAAAGTGCCGCAAACTTTGTATGAACCGGCACGTTAATGCAAACGATACAGTTGAGGAGGAGGTGCCGTATGAAAACGAGACCGAAAAATGCAGGTAAACAGCAAAAAACCGAAGCAAAAACAACTGATACGCTTGATAAAAAATTAGGCGGCCCAAACCGCCCTTCCACGTAACACACCAGCAGCCCGAAACCCCAGCGAACGGTTTCGGGCTTTTTCATTTCTTCAGCCACTCTTTAACCGCGAAGAGCGCATGGAGCTCCCGTCTTTTCTGGAAGTACCAGTCCGTCAGTTCAAGCTGTTTCGGCATTTTCTCCTGTAAGAAAGTCCCTTTTCTTAACCTTTTTTGAAACCAATCCGCCCTTTCGCCGTCTAATGGGTGGGCAACAATGGGATAGGTTGTCCTCAGCATGGGTGATGTTCTTTTTTTGATGCCGATCATTTTCTCCATATCAAAGCGTGAACCGGTATGAGGAACGGTATCAAGAAAACGGTAAAAAGAAGCGTGAAGATCAGGGCTGAACAGAAGGCGGGCCAGCTGTTTTCCGAGCGTAATTCTCTCTTCGGTTTTTGAAAACCGTTTGACGGAAATTCCGTATAAATGTCCGTCAAATGAAGGGAATATCACCGTATTAAAGTGAAACCAATCACTTAAATAAAAAGGAATCGTGCCAAAAACATTCTTTTTAAACGAAGGATTTTGTATAATAGGTGCTTGGATAGTGTTTTGTTCATTTATAATAAGAGCATACATGAGTCGTTCCGTATCTCCGTCACGCCAAAAGCGGAACCATTCTTCCTGCATAAAAGCCGAGACGCGGAAATGAGGAAGATGACGGAAAAGAGGTTCGCCGATTTGTTTTGACCACTGGTAGACCAGAAGCTGAGGATAGGCATCAGAAAAAATCAGCCAATTCGCCCTTTCATACGAAAGGAAAAACCAGTTTTTCTGACTGCTGTCAAGGCCCTCCTGATAAAGGACACCTCTTAAATCAGTCATCGACCAGCCCGCATTGCGGGACACAAAGGATGCCAAAAGCGGCCACTTGATCTCAGGATGGCGGTCATAATATGCTTTATAGGCATTCGTCCGGGAAATATTATCGGCATTTTTTATTTTCGTCTCTTTTTCGATCAGGCGAAGAATGGCGGTTACGGTCTGTCGTTTATGCACGTTCATTCACTTCCGTCACTATTAGTTTGATAAGGAGGATGGAAAAAGTGATTCGGTACCCGAATGGAAAAACTTTTCAGCCGAACAAAACGGTTTCATCCCAAAACAGCCAGAAACGGTCTCATTCATACAGTAATCGCGGCATGACCCTCGAAGACGACCTGAATGAAACGAATAAGTATTATCTGGCTAACCAAATTGCTGTCATTCACAAAAAGCCGACACCCGTCCAGATTGTAAACGTCCACTATCCGAAAAGAAGCGCCGCAGTCATTAAGGAAGCTTATTTTAAACAGTCTTCAACAACTGACTACAACGGCATTTATAAAGGACGCTACATTGATTTCGAGGCAAAAGAAACAAAAAACAAAACGGCATTTCCCCTGCAGAATTTTCATGATCATCAGATTGAGCATATGAAGCAGGTGGTCAGGCAAGACGGCATTTGTTTTGTTATTATATCCGCTTTCGGAAAGGTTTATTTCCTCGAAGCCGACAAGCTGTTTGTCTTTTGGGAGAGAAAGGAGAAGAACGGCAGAAAATCAATTCGCAAAGACGAATTAGAAGATGCTTCCTTTCCGATTTCCCTTGGATACTCACCGAGAATTGATTATATTAGTATTATTGAACAGCTTTATTTTTCGCAGGAACAGTAGACTGAGCGAAAGGTTGATAAACGAAAGGTTGAGATGTTATGTCAGATCAATTTACGAGCCGTGAAGAACGCCGTAAGGCAAGGCAGACGAAAAGCACTAAGTCCTCTTCACCGAAAAAAGGCAAGAAACAGCGTAAAGGCGGTTTATTCAAAAAGATTGTGCTGTCCTTGGTTATTCTGTTTGTCCTTGGCATAGTCGGCGGAGCCGCGGCATTTGCCGTTTTGGTTTCCGGCGCGCCGTCTTTGGATGAAGCCAAGCTGAAAACGCCTTACTCTTCAACGATTTACGATAAAAACGGAAAAGAAATCGCGGAAGTGGGCGGTGAAAAACGAACCTACGTCCCGATTAAGGATATACCCGATGTTGTGAAAGAAGCATTTATCGCAACTGAAGACGCCCGTTTTTATAAGCACCACGGTATAGACCCGATTCGGATCGGAGGCGCTTTGGTCGCCAACTTTACGGATGGGTTCGGTTCAGAGGGAGGAAGCACAATCACCCAGCAGGTTGTGAAAAACTCGCTTTTAACCCATCAGAAAACGATTAAACGGAAAGCACAGGAAGTGTGGCTTTCCCTGCAGCTGGAGCGCCATTATTCTAAAGATGAAATCTTAGAAATGTATTTAAACAGAATTTATTTCTCACCGCGCGCCTACGGCGTCGGAAAAGCGGCTGAAGAATTCTTCGGCGTAAAAGACTTAAGCAAACTTACGGTTGAACAGGCGGCGACGCTTGCCGGAATGCCGCAAAGCCCGACCGGATATAACCCGGTTAAAAACCCGAAGGCTTCCGAAAAACGCCGAAACATCGTTCTCAGCTTAATGGAAAAACAAGGATTCATTTCAAATGCTGAATACCAAAAAGCGAAGAAAGTGTCCATGAAAGATGAAGGCGTCGTCAGCCAAAAGGAATACGATAAAAAGGACACAAATAAATACAGCGCTTTTGTCGAAGAAGTTATGAAAGAAATTGAGACAAAAGAAAAGAAAGACGTCAATATTTCAACTGACGGACTGAAAATTTACACGACTCTTGATACGAAAGCACAAGATTATCTTGATCAATTGATGAACGGAGACACGGCCGGCTTTACCGAAGGCATGCAGGGCGGCGTTACCCTCCTTGATACGACAAACGGAGAAATCCGCGCCATCGGACCGGGACGGAATAGAACTGCAGGCGGATTCAATTATGCAACACAAGGTAAAACCCAGCCCGGTTCAACGATAAAACCGATTCTTGATTACGGCCCGGTCATTGAAAATAAAAAATGGTCGACTTACGAGCAGATTGACGATTCAGCTTATACGTACTCTGACGGCACACCGATTCATGATTGGGACAATAAATACAGAGGACAGATATCTATGCGAGAGGCCCTCGCAGACTCACGTAATATCCCTGCTTTAAAAGCATTCCAAGCAGTTGGAAAGGATAATGCCGTGGACTTTGCAAACGACCTGGGATTAGGTTTAAACAAAGATCAAGTATATGAACCCTACTCTATCGGGGGATTTGGTGAGGGTAACCGCGGTGTATCTACTATGACCATGGCAGGCGCCTACAGTGCGTTCGGAAATAACGGAACGTACAACGAACCGCACGCGGTCACATCGATTGAATTTAATGACGGCACTAAGCTTGATTTAACACCGAAACCGAAAAGTGCTATGAGCGACTACACAGCGTTTATGATTACCGATATGCTCAAATCAGCTGTCGAATCAGGAACAGGTAAACTGGCTCAGGTGCCGAACGTGGAAGTCGCCGGTAAAACGGGTACGACCAACTTTACTAAAGAGGACATTCAAAAATATAACATTGCCCCAGGCGGAGTTCCAGACTCCTGGTTTGTCGGATACACCCCACAATATACTGCGGCGGTTTGGACTGGTGTAGAATCTGGCAACAAAGCAGGCAAGAAATCACTGTCTTCTGCAGACCAGCAAGTCGCAAAACGTATTTTCCAAAAGCTGATCTCATACGTTGATGACGGTAAAGGAAGCTTCAAGCAGCCTGACAGCGTCGTAAAAGAAACAGTTGAGAAAGGCTCGAATCCTGCCGCTTTAGCCGGACCGAACACGCCGGATGATAAAAAAGTGACGGAGTACTTCGTGAAAGGGACGCAGCCAACTGCCGTTTCTAAAACGTACACGAAAGAAAAAGCCGATAAACCGACAGGATTGCAAGTGAAATACGACAAAGATAAAAAATCATTAACCTTAAGCTGGAATTATGACGGTGATGCAACATTCAATGTCAAACAATCCGTTGACGGCGGAAGCTACAGTGACATTCAAAACAGTTCGGCAAAAGAAGCCGTCGTCTCAAATGTCACGCCAGGCTCCACATACAGCTTCCAGGTGACAGCGGAAAACGATGACGGAAAAAGCGATGCGGCATCAGCATCTTTCAAAGTCCCGAAAGATGAAGAAGACGATGCGGATAAAGATAAAGCGACTGACGATGAACAGAAGACTGATGAAGATAAAGATAAGGACAAGACGCAAACCGATGATCCTAACAAAGATGACAATCAGACAGATACGTCTGACGGATCGGATCAAACACCAACTGATGACCCGGATAAAAATCAGGATCAATCCGATAAGGATCAAACAGATAACAACAATCAGAATCAGCCCGGCAACGGGACCGATAACAACGGACAGCAAGATAACGGCTCTGATAATGATTCCGATTCCGGTTCAGACGGCTCAAATAAACCTGACAGCGGTCAAACGGATAAAAACCAAGACTCATCTTCAAATATCAACGGGCAGTCCAATTCGTCAACCATCCATCCAAATCCCGCTCATTAGCGGACGAAATCCTTCACCCCAAACAGGTGAAGGATTTTTTTCATACAAAAAAAACCTCCTTATAAGAAAAGGAGGTTTTTAACATTTGTTCATGGCTTCATATTTATGATATTGTTTCTTCATCTCCGTCATCAATTCATCCAGCTGAATAAACGAGTGAAATTGAGTCGGTTTTGTTAAAATAAACGCCATTCGCTCCGCCCAATTGATCGGTTCCGCGGGAAAATGCTTTGTTTCAAGCACAGTCCAGTCGAGTGATGTGACCCGCTCCCCTGCCGTCCAATGAAAAGCGGCAATCAGACAGGCTATTCCCTTCAGCATGTCATTTTGATCACATCTCGATTTTCTTGTTTGAAAAACGGGAAGCAGCGTTTCTTTCGTTTCATTCCAAATCTGAAACAGAAACGGGACATATTCGCCCCTTTCCCTCCATGGCTGCACTGTTGGCTGACCGCTGAAATCCATATACAGCGGATGGCGGCGCAGCGCCGCTTTGATCTCGAAGCTTTCCAAGTCCGTAAGGCTGCGCAGGTATGTTTCATAGTCTGCCAGAATGTCAATCGCCGTCACCGTTTCACCAGCCCTTTTTTGTCACGCTTCTGCCCTTCTCTGCATAGCGGAAGCAAAGGACATTCCGCACAACGGGGAGATTGCGCTTTACAATGATACCGGCCGAAAAATATTAACCTGTGATGCGTAACAGACCAATCCTCTTTCGGCACTTTTTTCATTAATGTTTTCTCTACTTCCAAAACAGAGTCCTTCCAGCGGCAGATGCCGAGCCGTTTAGAGACCCGCTCCACATGAGTGTCTACTGCGATCGCAGGTACGCCGAAAGCAACAGACACGACCACATTTGCCGTTTTCCGTCCGACACCCGGCAGCTTCACAAGCTCATCCCGGTCTTTCGGCACTTCTCCGCCGTACTCTTCGATGATCATTTTGCTCAGCTTTTGAATATTTTTGGCTTTATTACGGTAAAGACCGATTGATTTAATATCCTGCTGGAGTTCTTCCAGCGATACGGCAAGATAATCTTCGGGCCGTTTATATTTTTGAAATAGCGTTTTTGTCACTCTGTTGACGAGAGCGTCCGTACATTGCGCGGATAATGCGACTGCCACAACCAATTCGAAAGGATTTGAATGGACAAGTTCACATTCTGCGTGCGGAAACATATCGCCGATTTTTTCAAGACAATATTCAATCTGCTTTAAATTTAACACGTTTCTCCCCTTCTCATGTTATTGTTCCAGCCAATTGTAAAAAGGCACCTGCCTCGTATACTCTTTTTGCGGATCATTTTGTTTCGTTTGAACACGCCGGAATTTTTGGCTGTGCGCCTTCGCCTGCTCAACCGTTTTGAAGCCGTTCTTTTTCCATTCAAATAAAATCCGGTCAATATAGCGAAAACTGAGTTTCCCTGATAAAACGGCTTCTTTTAAGGCGTGTTTAATCATAATCGCATCATGCTGATCCTGATCCTGCCATATGGCCAGCGTCTCGCATTCAAGCGGCGACAGCGGTCTTCCGAACTCTTCTTCAAAGATGGTATACAGGCTTTTTTGTTCTCTTTCTGACGTTCTTTCCTGCGTTTCATTTTGAGAATGCTGCATGTAATCATACAGCTTCGCCCATAACGGCTGCAGAGAATATTTTTCAAACTTTATGCCGTTATGGTCTTCACATTCTTCAATAAACAGAAAACCTTTTTGAATAAACATTCTCAGGCAGCTTGTACATTCTTCAGCAGAGATGGACATGCCTGATTGAAGTTCAAACGGCGTCGGAAAATAAGAGCCCTTTTCCAAATGCATTTTAATCTTCAAAAGCAGGATCAATTCGGTTTCATTCAGCCCGAGCTGCCGGTAATGTGTCAGCAGCAGGTTGGGAATGCTTGAAATGCCGAGTTCCTGCATATCTATAAATTGCTGTTTTTTCATCCTTACACCTCTTACTGTAAAAGGTTATCTCCGGGAGCTTTCCCCTTTACTTAGAAAAAGTCTCCCTTGCAGGAGACTTCGTTTTTCATAACTATTACGGATACAGACGGTTCAGAAGTCTCGGGAACGGAATCGTTTCACGCACGTGAGGCGCTCCGCTGATCCAAGCCACTGTCCGCTCAAGTCCGAGGCCGAAGCCGGAGTGCGGAACAGAACCGTATTGTCTGAGTTCAGCATACCATTTGTAAGCATCTGAATCCAGACCGTGTTCTTTTAATCTTTCTTCCAATAAATCCATATCATGAACGCGTTCTGAACCGCCGATGATTTCCCCGTAGCCTTCCGGAGCGATTAAGTCGGCACATAACACGACATCGTCACGATCTTTGGCAGGCTGCATATAGAACGGTTTTAATGACGTCGGGTAATGAGTGATAAACACCGGTTTGTCATAGCTTTCTGCGATCGCTGTTTCATGCGGCGCGCCGAAGTCATCTCCCCACTCAATATCGTCAAAGCCTTTTTCTTTCAAGAATTCGATCGCTTTATCGTACGTAATGCGCGGGAATGGCGCTTTGATTTGTTCAAGCTTCGATGTGTCTCTTCCTAATGTGTTCAGCTCGATCTTACAATGTTCCAGCACACTTTGTACGATGTATGCAACATAATTCTCCTGAACTTCAAGGTTTTCTTCAAATTCAACAAATGCCATTTCAGGCTCAATCATCCAGAATTCGATGAGATGGCGTTTCGTTTTCGATTTTTCCGCTCTGAACGTCGGTCCGAAAGAGAATACTTTTCCGAGCGCCATTGCAGCTGCTTCCATATACAGCTGGCCGCTTTGAGACAAGAAGGCGTCTTCATCAAAATATTTCGTCGCGAACAGCTCAGTCGTGCCTTCGGGAGCGCTTCCCGTCAAAATCGGCGGATCAACTTTCACGAAGCCTTCTTTGTTGAAAAATTCATAAGTCGCACGGATGATTTCGTTGCGGATTTTCATAATTGCATGCTGGCGTTTCGAACGGAGCCATAAATGTCTGTGATCCATTAAGAATTCCGTACCGTGCTCTTTAGGCGTAATCGGATAATCAGTCGCTTCGTGAATGACTTCAATGGATGTAACAGCAAGCTCATAGCCAAGCGGTGAACGCTCGTCCTCTTTCACAATTCCTTTTACATAAAGTGACGTTTCCTGCGTCACTGACTTCGCAATTTGGAAGATGTCTTCTTCTACTTCAGCTTTGACGACAACTCCCTGAATGAAGCCGGTACCGTCTCTCAGCTGTAAAAATGCGATTTTACCGCTTGAGCGTTTATTAGCGACCCAAGCTCCAATCGTTACTTCCTCGCCTGTGTGTTTATACACTTGGTTGATTGTTGTTTTCAAACTCTTTCCCTCCAGAACAAGAAAGACATTCAGGAATCTGCCTGAATCTCTTTTTTCATCACTTTATTATACCCGTTCTACTCTAACGGGGTCAATGCAAGTGAAAAGCGGCTTTAAAAGCCGCTTTTTCAGAATCAGCTGTGTTTTTCCGTAAAGCGGCGGATTCTCTTGACCGCTTCTTCTAAAAGATCGAGTGACGTTGCGTAAGATAAGCGGACGTTGTCCGGTGAACCGAAACCCGAGCCCGGCACGATGGCGACTTTTTCTTCTTCCAGAAGCGCCTTGACGTATTCATCGACATCTTTGAATCCGCAGTTTTCTGCGGCCGCTTTGGCGTTAGGGAACAAGTAAAACGCTCCTTCAGGTTTGACACAGGTGAATCCGGGAATCTCACTAAGCTGAGCGTAAATGGTATTCAGTCTGTGCTCAAATGCCTGTCTCATCTCTTCCAGCGGCTCAGCCGGCCCGTTATAGGCCGCAATGG
This sequence comes from Bacillus sp. JK74, assembly GCF_053663395.1. NCBI lineage: Bacteria > Bacillati > Bacillota > Bacilli > Caryophanales > Bacillaceae > Bacillus > Bacillus sp. JK74. The sequence continues at coordinate 116,315 of NZ_JBSJQB010000005.1, forward strand.
CGCCGTATTGAGCGATGGACGTCGGATTTGAGGTGCTGTGGCTTGCGAGGCTCGTCATCGCTTTAATAATCGTCTCCGAACCCGCCGCATAGCCGATCCTCCAGCCCGTCATGCTGTGAGATTTCGAAACGCCGTTAATGATGATCGTCTGCTCTTTCAATTCACTTGAAAGCTGTGCGATTGAGACGTGTTTTTTTCCTCCGTATGTAAGCTTCTCATAAATCTCGTCAGAAACGATCAGAATGCCATGCTCCAGACACACTTTTCCTAGTTCCGCAAGCTCTTCCTTCGTATACATAACACCTGTCGGGTTGCTCGGTGAATTGATAATGAGCGCTTTTGTTTTCTCGGTGATAGCCTGCTTCAGCTGCTCCGGTGAAATTTTAAACTGATTGGATTCCAGCCCTTCTGCATAGACGGGACGCCCCCCTGCCAGTTTCACCTGCTCAGGATAGCTGACCCAGTAAGGAGTCGGTATAATCACTTCGTCCCCTTCATCGAGAATGACCTGAAATAATGTATACAGAGCGTGTTTCGCTCCGGTGCAGACAATGATTTCTGACGGCTTATATTCAATCCCCTGATCGTTTTTGAATTTTTTTGCGATACTGTCTTTCAAGGCCGGCAGACCGCCTGAAGGCGTATATTTCGTATGGCCTTCATTCATGGAACGCACCGCGGCATCTATAATGTGCTGAGGCGTATTAAAATCCGGTTCTCCTGCTCCGAGGCCGATGACATCATGGCCTTCCGCTTTCAGCTCTTTCGCTTTTGCGGTAATTGCAAGTGTTGCAGACGGTGTTAATGCGGATACTCTTTTTGCCAATTTCAACTTGAACTCCCCCTAATACGTCTCACGGTGTAATGTTTTTAAGAATCTTGCCGCTTGTAAAGTCCACATAGCTAAAGCTATACTGTCCGCTTTTGTTGATATAGGTCACTTCCCATAACGGAACATTGTTTTCTCTCGCCGGGTGAACGCCATTCAGCTTGGAAACAAGCCCTTCGTCCCGAACGATCTTGGCAGCCTTGCCGCTTGAAATGCCGTCACTGGCTTTTTTCGAGAGAATTTTTGCTTTTTTGTCGGCCGGAACCCATACATACATATCTTTTCCATGTTTATCCGTTCCGGTAACAACATAATATTTCTGTTTGCCGACAAAGGTCTCCACTTTCTCAGCATCTGTCAGATTCGTTTTTTCTTTAGCGGCTGCGGCAGCTGTTTCGTGGCCTTCTTCTTTTTGAGCCATTGCAGATTTAAAAATGCTGGCCGAAAATAAAAGAACTGCTAACAAAATAATACCAAATACGGCTGTAAATATTAATGCTTTTTTTCTCATCTTTTTCACCTATGTGCGATAAATGGTGAAGACCGCTTCATTTTGATTTTCTTCGTCGAGCGCAAGGCCGAACATCAGGTTGTCCCGTTTCAAAGTCCGGTTTAATGTATCGACGATTTTATATAAATCATCTGAATGCTCCACATTAATCGTTGACAGAATTTCAATTTTGCTTTCCATTTTTATACCCTCCATCGGTCGAACAAATTTTGTTAGTCATAACGGGATGCGCCCGCGGCATAATAAAATCACAAGGCGGCATGAACCCGCTTTTACTATAAAAACAATTCCTCATCCCACACCACGAAAGCCGCGTTTATGCGGCTTTTATTCCGTTTGGCTGACATAAGCCCCGAGTTCGGCATCCGTCAGCTCCAAAAGGGATGAAGTCGGGAGCGCTTCAAGAAACAGCCGTCCGTATCCCGCCGTCTTTACACGCTGATCTAAAAGAACGATCGTTCCCTTGTCTCCCGCCGTACGGAGCAGGCGCCCGATCCCCTGTCTGAACGTTAACACGGCCTCAGGCAGGGAAATCGTCTGAAACGGATTTTTCCCCTGCTTCTTGGCAAATTCGCATTTTGCGGCGTGAAGCGGATTATCAGGCGCCCTGAAAGGAAGTCTTGCGATCATGACGGTTGACAATTCATCCCCCGGAAAATCAACGCCTTCCCAGAAATGATTCGTCCCGAGCAAAATCGCCCGGCTTGCCGTTTTAAAGGTTTTCATTAATTTACCGGGACTCCCGCCTGAAATACCTTGGGCGAGAAGCTGAATGCCTGAGATCTCCATACTAAGTTTCAGTTCCTGATACACTTTTTTCAGCATATCATGAGAGGTAAACAGGACAAGGATCTTCGGCTGTTTTCCCTTTGACATGATTTCTGCATACTTGGCAATATGCTCAATGACTTCCCGCTCCCCGTCATATTTAACGGATTTCATCTCTTTCGGAATGATGACGTTCATCTGATCATCGTAAGAAAAAGGAGACGGGATGCTTTTGGTGCGCGGATAAAAATCCGCAAGTCCGAGCCTTTCAATCATATATTGAAAAGACTGCTCCACCATTAAGGTCGCTGATGTGAGCACAACGCTTTTTTTGCGGGCGAAAAACTGGTCTGCCAGCATTTCACCGGGCTCCAAAGGCTGCGCATAGATGCTGACGGCATTTTTTGCGCCCTTCGCATCAATTTCAACCCAAACGGCTTCTTTCTCATCATTTTCAAACAGCAGCCTGCTGAACGTATCGCGATATTCTTTCAGCCCCCTGATACACTTTACATATTCGCCCGCTAAAAAAGCCGCTCCGCTTTTCATCTGATCAAGCTTTTGATGTAACAGTTTCTCCTGTACGGAAAACATGTCAAGCAGCTGATCCAGCATCGCACAAAGCCGCTCCGCTCCGTCCGTTATCATGTGAAACCCTTTATCCTGGCTTTTATGATTGAGACTATAGACGAGACGGTTCAGATCGTCTTTAGGTTTTCTTCGTTTGACAAAAGAATGCACTGAACTGAAAAATGCGTCGCTTTCCGATTGAATATGCTTCATCCACTCATCGGCGTCAAAAAAACTTTCCGCCGGCAGTTCATACGTATAAAACAGTTTTCTCATCCGCTTTAACAGTCCGTGTTCCTTTAAGGTCCCGATTCGGCTGAGCTTTGTGTGCAGTCCGATGTATGAAGCTCTCTTCCCCAGGTGCTCGCTGGCGGCGCGTTCGAAATGATGCGCTTCATCAATGATGACCTTTCCGCTTGCAGGCAGTTTTTTCGTTTCACTGCTTTGATCTGAAAACAGCAAAGCATGGTTTGTGATAATCAGATCTGCGGCCTGCGCTTTTTCTTTAGCCCGTTCATAAAACCCGGCAGCCGAGTCCTTCCCTTTTTTCATAAAAGAATTCTCATCGTAAGCCATGCGCTCCCACAGCAATCTGCCGCCTGATGGAAGATTCAGCTCAGCGGCGTCGCCCGTTTCAGTCTCCGTCAGCCAGACGAGAAGCTGCGCTTTCGTCAAAACGGCATCATAGTTGTCATCTTCCTCATGCAGAATATGTTCAAACTTAGGCAGGCACAGATAATGTGATTTCCCTTTTAAAATAGCGGCTTTGACCGGCCAAGGAAACATACGCTCCAAAAGCGGAAGATCTTTAGACATGATCTGCTGCTGCAAAAGAGTAGAGTACGTGCTGATAATGACGGGAGTTTGTTCCGCTTTGGCAAATAAAACAGCCGGAACGAGATAACCGATCGTTTTTCCGATGCCGGGCGCCGCTTCAATCAGCGCATGCTCCCGATTGCGGAAGGCGCCAAGCACTTCATCCATCATCGTAAGCTGTCCTTTCCGCTTTTCATAGCGGGGGATGATGCCGGATAAGATCTGTTCTTTTTCTTCGTTCCACTTTTCAAGGTCAATGGCCGCATTCACCGGACGGGAAACCGGAATTTGATCGGGCTCTTTAATTGAAAAAGAGGCGTATGGAATGCAGCTCTTTTCTTCCGCCGGCCTGCTTTCATGTATAAAAGAATCCAAAAGCATCGTCAAATCGCTGATAAAATGCTGTGAAAGCCTTCTAAGCTGCTTTAACGTCGGTAAAGGCAAATGTTTCAGTTTATGTAAAATGTCTAAAAAGACCAGTCCCGTAACCTCCGCATCGCTGTCTGCGCGGTGAGGGCGGTCATGAACAATATTCAGCTCTGCGCACAACTCACCAAGCTTATATCCTTCAAACCCCGGGAAAACAATACGCGAAAGCTCAACCGTATCAAGCACTTCACAATCCGGCAGCTCATAGCCCGCTTCGCTCAATTCATGCCGGACAAATCCGAGGTCGAAATGAATATTATGGGCAACAAAATACGCGCCGTCAAGCAGATGAAAAATCTCCTCTGCGACCGCTTCAAACGGCAGTTCACTTTCAACCATTCCGGACGAAATTCCGGTCAGCTGTTCAATAAACGGCGGGATGGCCTGATTCGGATTGATATATTTTGAAAACCGCTCAGTTATTTGTCCATTTTCAATGACAACCGCTGCGATTTGAATGATTTTATCGCCCTTTTTCGGCGAATTTCCTGTTGTTTCGACATCTATGACAACGAACCGTTGTTTGTTCATTAAAATGGACACCTCAATTCTTGCATACGAGAAAAGTGTAACACGTTTTGTTGAGAAATGGAGCGGAAAAACAGCTTTTGCCCCTAAATCTTAAAAGAAAACCCCCATGAAGGGGGCTCTTTTACAAAATCGTGTGTGCCGGTTCCTGGCCCAGCATCTGCTCGATTTTATTCTGATCATCCAGAACGGCCACCTTCGGCTGATGGCTTTTTGCTTCCTGATCAGACATCATTTGATAAGAAATAATAATGACTTTATCTCCTTCTTGGACGAGACGGGCGGCAGCTCCGTTTAAACAGATGACACCGCTCCCCCGCTTACCGGGAATAATATACGTTTCAAGTCTCGCCCCGTTATTATTATTCACAATCTGAACTTTTTCATTAGCGAGCATTCCGACGGCATCTAAAAGATCTTCATCAATCGTTATGCTGCCGACATAGTTTAAATTGGCTTCCGTCACGGTAGCGCGGTGCAGTTTTCCGGCCATCATAGTGCGGTACATATTATGATCTCTCCCATTCATCAATATCAATAATGATATTATCAATCAGTCTGGCTTTAGAAAATTGGACGGCGCAGGCCAGAATGACCTTGCCGTTTAATGTTTTAAGCGGAGTCAGCTCCGGATAAGCGTACAGTTCGGCATAATCAATGACGCCGCTTGTGTTTTCGATGATATCGGTGACGGTTTTTATGACGGTTTCCGGATTTCTTTCACCGTCTCTGACCAGTTCGGCACCTTGCTGCAATGCTTTATAGATCATCGGCGCTTCTTTGCGTTCCTGCTCAGTCAGATAGACGTTGCGAGAGCTTTTGGCAAGTCCGTCTTCTTCTCTGACCGTGTCCACTGCAACCAATTCGATATCCATAAAGAAATCCTCAATCAATCCGTCCACAACCGCTGCCTGCTGGGCATCTTTCAGGCCGAAGTAGGCGCGGGTCGGTTTAACGAGATTGAAAAACTTCGTCAGCACAGTGGCCACTCCGTCAAAATGGCCGACGCGGGAGGCGCCGCACAACACGTCAGTTCTCCTTTTCACTTGCACGGCAACATTTTGCTCGCCTTTATACATGTCACTTGGAGACGGCGTAAACAAAACATCTGCTCCCGCCTGTTCTGCAAGCCGGGCATCGCGCTTTAAATCTCGCGGATATGCTTCGTAATCCTCGCCCGGTCCGAATTGAGTCGGATTGACAAAGATGCTCATCACGACAATATCGTTTTCTTTGTTTGCTTTTTCAACCAGGGTCAGGTGTCCTTCATGAAGAAAACCCATTGTCGGGACGAATCCGATCGTCCGGCCTTCTGAGCGGTATTGTGCAATTAATTCTTTCAGCTGTTGAGTTTCTGTCAGTTGTTTCATCGCTTACTTTCCTCCGTATAAGCCTTGCAGCACAGTTTGGTTTATCTGAAAGGAATGCTTTTCTTCCGGGAAAACCCGTTCTTTCACATCACGGACATAATCGCTGAGGGCCGACTCAATCGTGCCGTCGATTTTGGCGTATTGCTTCACGAACTTCGGTGTTCTGTCCACGCCGTGGCCGACGACGTCATGATAGACAAGGACTTGGCCGTCCGCTTTTGAACCGGCTCCGATACCGATGACGGGAATGGATACTTCTTCTATTATTTTAGCAGTCAGTTCAGCAGGCACACATTCAAGCACGAGCATCATCGCTCCCGCCTGCTCGCATTTGATGCTGTCTTCAATGAGCTTTTTCGCGCTTTGCTCATCTTTTCCCTGCACTTTATATCCGCCTAATACGCCGACAGACTGCGGTGTGAGGCCTAAATGGCTGACGACGGGAATTCCGCCGAGAGTCAGCGCGCGGATGGATTCGAAAACGCCGTCTCCGCCTTCCAGCTTTAACGCGTCCGCGCCGCTTTCCTGAATAATGGCCGCGGCGTTTTTCAATGTATCCTCTTTTGAAAGGTGGTAAGACATAAACGGCATGTCAGTTACGATAAACGTATTTTTCGCACCGCGTTTTACCGCTTTTGTATGGTGAATCATGTCACTGACCGTTACGCCGACGGTTGAATCGAGTCCGAGCACGACCATTCCGAGCGAATCCCCGACTAAAATCATGTCGACTCCCGCCTGTTCCGCAAGCTTTGCCTGCGGATAATCGTAAGCGGTCAGCATCACGATCGGCTCTCCGTTTTCCTTCATTTTCATGAAATCCAGTTTTGTTTTCATTCTGTTTCTCCTCCTCTAAACGGTGAGGAGATGAGCCGCCAATTCTTCGCAAGCAAAAAAGCCTTCTGTAAAATAAGAAGGATTCCCACTTGTTTAACGTTCGGCGAATGTCATCCCTCTGTCCCAGTCCTTTTTTGGATCAAGGCAGACTTTTCGTAATCTCTGTTCTGCTGATCAGGTGCAGTTCATTATGATACTGCCCATAGGAAGTATACCAAATTCACGAGGCTTGTACCAACTAAGATTAATTGAGCTCAATATCGGCAGAATAGATCTTCTTTATACCGTCTCTCGTTTCCAAAAGAAGAACTCCCTCATCATCAATGCCGAGCGATTTCCCGTAAAACGTTCCTTGCAGCGTTCTCGCTCTGAGCTCGTTCCCCAGTCCGACCGCATAGCTTTCCCATAGCAGCTTGATCGGTGTAAAGCCGTGGTTCAAGTAATCCTGATAGCGTTTTTCAAAAGTCAGCAGAATCTCTTGTATCAGACCCGCTCTGTCAATTTTTTCGCCGGCTTCCATGCTCAGGCTCGTCGCAATGTCCTGAAGCTCGCCGGGAAAATCGGTTTCCTGCTGGTTCACGTTGATGCCGATCCCGAGAATAACCGAACGGACACGGTCTTCTTCCGCCTGCAGCTCAGTTAAAATCCCGACGGCTTTTTTGCCGTGAACTATTAAATCATTCGGCCATTTAATGGCGGCCTGTACGCCTGTAAAAGCCTCGATGGCCTGTACGACCGCAACGGCGGATAACAGGGTGAGCTGCGGCGTTTTTTGCAAAGGAACGTCGGGTCTCAGAATGAGGCTCATCCAAATCCCGTTTCCCTCCTGTGAATGCCATACTCTGGCCATTCTTCCTCTGCCTGCCGTTTGTTTATCGGCGACTACGAGGGTCCCTTCCGGCGCGCCGTCATTGGCAAGTTCATGAGCGGTTTTTTGGGTGGACGGCAGGACGTCCCGGTAATGAAGCTGTTTGCCCAAAACTTCTGTTTTCAGTCCGAAACGGATTTCGGATTCACTGAGTTTCCCCGGTTTTTTAATGAGCCTGTACCCTTTTCGTCTGACCGCCTCAACCTCATACCCCTCTTTGCGGAGCTCCTCTATATGTTTCCAAACGGCGGTTCTCGAGCAGCCGAGCGCGTCACTTATTTTCTGCCCGGAGATAAAGCCGTCACCCGCCTCAGAAAATAAATCAATTAATCGGGTTCTTAATGTTGATCCCATGATGCGAGCCACTCCTTTATGTCATGTTTTCGGTTAGGGAGCTTCCCTGCCAATACCGCTTCTTCAATCCGGCGAAGTTCTTCGGCCACCCATTTACCCGCGCGGCGGTTTCTGAGCTCCATCAGATCAGCGCCTGAAATGTCGAGGTCTCGAGGGCTTTTGATCGGCAGCTGCTCATACAGGCTCTGAACTTCTTTCAGCTTTTGTTCATCAATCGTCCTATGCTTTTTCAGCATCTCGATTTTAACGGCTGAAAACAGCGCCTCTCCCGCCCGGTACATCGCTTCTGCTTCCAGCTGCGCCGGATAAACGCTTATGATCTGCACCGCTTTTTTTATGACCTTTCCCGGCAGTTTCCATTGTTTTAAAAACGCCTCGGCGCTTTTCGGACAAAGACCAAGAAACAATAACAGCGCTGCCCAGCGTTCTTCGCGTGCATCTAAAGAAGAAAACGGAAAGCCGCTTGCTTCAAGCATTTGCTGCTCATAACCGGAAAGGCCGGGCAGCTCTTGTATCAGACCTGTCTGCACCATCGTTTGAATCGCTTCTTGTGAGAAAGCGCCCTGCATCAGCTTTTCAAACTCGACGGTCTTTCGTTCTACTGATACATGTGCCATAAGCTCCCTGTCTTTTATGACGGCCTCTCTTGTATTTTTTTCTAACAGAAAGCCGAGCTGACTCATAAAGCGGACGGCTCTCATCATCCGCAGAGCGTCTTCCCGAAAACGGTCTTCAGGGTTACCCACCGTACGGATCAGCTTTTGTCCGATATCATGTGCGCCTCCGAAATAATCAAGCAGCTCTCCTTCGGCAGACATCGCCATCGCATTAATCGTTAAGTCTCTCCGCTTTAAGTCTTCTGATAAAGAAGTAATGAACCGCACAGCTTCAGGGCGCCGGTAGTCCTTATATTCTGATTCGGCACGAAAAGTGGTGACTTCATAGGTTTCATCTTCCCATAGGACGATGACGGTGCCGTGCTCTTTTCCTACATCGACAGTCCGCTTAAAGAGGCGCTCCACCTCATTCGGCAAAGCGCTGGTTGCGATGTCCACATCACCTATTTTTCGTTTCATATAGCTGTCTCTGACGGCTCCCCCGACAAAGTACGCCTGATGGCCCGCCTTCATCAGATGATGAAGGATGGGGAGGGCTTTGACAAATTCCTGTTCCATAAGATCACTCCGGTCCTGCCAATTCGTCATAAATCCGTTCATACTGACTGACGATTCTTTGCGAAGAAAAGGCGGTCTCCACCATTTTCAGCGCATGATCAGTCAATCGTTTGCTGAGCTGTTTATCTTCTAAAACAGCAAGCGCTTTTTCAGATGCCGCCTGAATATCGCCGACTTCCACCAGAAAACCGCTTACTTGATCTTTAATCACTTCGGGGATGCCGCCGATATTTGTTCCGATACACGGCACGCCGCAGGCCATCGCCTCAAGGAGGACGAGTCCGAAACTTTCTTTTTCAGACAGAAGAAGCTTAAGATCGCTGATGGAATACAGTTCTTCCACCCTGTCCTGATTTCCGAGGAGCAGCACTTGATCCTGCAGCCCGTATTTTTCGACAAGCTGCCAAGCGACGCACTTTTCCGGTCCGTCACCGACAAGCAGGAGCTTCGCCTTTGTGTTGGCTGCGATATTACGGAAAACGCAGATGACATCTTTAACACGTTTTACTTTTCTGAAGTTCGAAACATGGATGACGACCTTTTCATCCGGCAAAATACCATGTTTCTCTTTTATACTCTCTGTATTTTTCTTAAGATAAACACGTTCATCAATAAAGTTGTAGATGGTCTCAATTTTTTTATCCGGCTTAATTAAGTCATATGTTTCTCCGGCAAGCGCGGTTGATACCGCCGTCACTCTGTCGGACGCTTCGATGGCAAAACGGATTAAATCTTTTAATGACGGATCATATCCTAAAACGGTGATGTCCGTACCGTGAAGCGTCGTCACGATGCCGATGTCACGCTTGAGCATCTGCTTGGCGAGATAAGCGCATACCGCATGCGGCAGCGCATAATGCGCGTGAATGATATCAAGATTTTCCCTCGCGGCCACCTCGGCGATTTTGCTCGCCAGCGTAAGGTCATAAGGCGGATATTTAAATACCGCGTATTGGTTGACTTCCACCTCATGAAAATGAATATTCGGATGATATGTATTTAATCTGAACGGGATGCTTGATGTGATGAAATGAACCTGGTGTCCTTTTTCCGCAAGCAGCTTGCCGAGTTCCGTCGCAATAATACCCGAGCCTCCGACACTCGGGTAGCATGTAATCCCTATTTTTAATGGTCTCATTGTCCGCCCCCAAAAACATCATCATTCAAAACGGGAAGCTGTTTTGAAAAGAAGCCTTCAGCATACCCCGTCCCGGCTTCTTTGCCATACAGTCTTTCCCGCGCTTCCACCATTTCGATATAACCGTTGGTCAGCGGTGTGTTCACTGACTGCGCCGTAGGAATAAACTGGCTTTGATAGGCGTGCAGGCTTTCTTTTTTCAGATCGATGGTTTCCGTTATGTCGATTACAAAGTCCGGACGGTGAAACCCGTTGATCATATAATAGTATACGCGCTGAGCCTTATGAGCCGGCAGTTCCTGATGATCTCTGTATTTATGAATTCCCGCCGAGAACACCGCCTCTTCGACCAAAGCCGCCGCATTGCCGTGGTCAGGATGGCGGTCTTTCGGATAAGGCATGAAAACGGTTTTCGGCCGGCAGGCTCTGATGACACTGACAATCCGGCGGATGCCGTCCTCACTTTTCAAAAGCCCACGGTCGGGAAGCGTAAGCTGGATTCTCTCTTTTACGCCGAGAATTCGTGCCGCCTCTGCCGCTTCTTCTTTTCTTATCCCTACCGTTCCGTTAGATGATAGTTCGGCCTCGGTCAAATCGCATATCACCGCGGTTTTTCCTTGAGCCGTAAATTTTGCGATCGTGCCGCCCATACCGATCTCGACATCATCACTATGAGCGCCGAACGCCAGAATATCAACGTGTTCAGACATTCGGCTCTCCTCCGCGCACAAGATTGCGGAAATCAAATGCCCCGCCGTCCAGCGTCCGGACGAGGATTTCCGCTGTTCCCATATTTGTGGCGAGCGGGATCGCGTATACGTCACACAGCCGGATCAGCGCCGAGACATCCGGTTCGTGAGGCTGCGCAGTTAACGGATCGCGCAGAAAAATGACGAGATCCAGGGCGTTTGCCGCAATCAATGCGCCGATTTGCTGATCTCCGCCGAGCGGGCCGGATTGAAAACGTTCAACGGACAATCCGGTCGCTTCCTGGATTTTTAAGCCTGTCGTACCCGTCGCGTATAACTCATGATGGCTCAATATATCTTTATATGCGGTCGTAAACTGAACCATATCCTGCTTTTTTTTATCGTGAGCAATCAAAGCAATTTTCATTTGATGTTCTCCCCCTTGCCGATTCAGTCGATAATATTTTCGAGTCCGTATACAAGCTGGTCGATTTTCATCACTTGCTCCACTGACAGCTTCACTCCTGACATAAAGGAAGCCCGGTTATAGGAGTCATGGCGCAGTTTCAGCGTCTGGCCGTCCATGCCGAACATGACTTCCTGGTGGGCGATAAGGCCCGGCAGACGCACGCTGTGAAGGCGGATGCCGTTTAATTCAGCACCGCGGGCGCCCGGCAGAATTTCTTTTTCATCAGGATGGCCCTGCTGCTTTTCTGTACGGACGCTTGAAATCATTTCCGCTGTTTTCAGCGCCGTTCCGCTCGGGGCATCCAGCTTTTGATCATGATGAAGCTCAATGATTTCTACATCTTCAAAATAGTTGGCGGCCATTTGTGAGAACTTCATCATCAGCACCGCGCCCAATGCAAAATTCGGAGCGATGATAGCGCCGATTCCTTTTTCTTCAGTCAAGCCTTGAAGCTCCTCTAAATCCGCTTCAGAAAATCCGGTCGTTCCCACAACGGGGCGTACGCCGTGTTCAAGAGCGGCTTTCGTATGTTTTTTGCCGATTTCAGGCGTTGTCAAATCGATCAGCACATCCGGTTTTGTTTCTTGGAAACATGCGCAGATATCCGTATAAATAAGTGCGTCTGAATCAGCTGACATCACTTCCCGCAATGTTTGCTGATCGTATGTATGGTCAATGGCGCCGACAAGCTCAAAATGAGGCGTGCGGACGGCAAGTTTTACGGCCTCCTGGCCCATTCTGCCTCTCGGTCCGGCAATGACGACTTTAATGATTTCATTTGACATGGTTTCTCCTACTTTCCTTCTTCTTTTCTAGTCCAGCGGTCTTTATCACGTGTATTAAATTTATGCATGACGCGGTTATGAGCTTCCTCCAATGAAATATCAAGGGAGTTGGCGAGGCAGATCAGGACGAACAGCACATCGCCCATTTCCTCTTCCATGCTTTTCTCATTTTCCGTCGTTTTCTTCGGCTTTTCCCCATAATAATGGTTGACTTCTCTTGCAAGTTCGCCCAGTTCTTCCGTGAGACGGGCCATCATGGCAAGCGGGCTGAAATAGCCTTCTTTGAATTGGCCGATATATTCATCGACCTCAGCTTGTAAGTCTTTCATCGTTTTGTCACTCACTGTGCGAATACCTCCTGTCATCTCTTCCATGTTAGCTAATTCAAGTACATTTGACAAATGTTAAAAACGGCAGTTTGCTGTTTTCTTTTGTATCCACTATAATATTTACGCAATCTTATGGAAGGAAAAGGGGTTTGATGCAATGCTTGGAGAAATCAGAATCAAAAACATTTGCTTTATTTTAATCGGCGCCGCTGTTTTTTCATTCGGACTGGTTCACTTTAATATGCAGAACAATTTGGCGGAAGGCGGATTTACCGGCATTACGCTGCTTTTATATGCGTTATTCCACATCAGCCCTTCTATTTCCAACCTGGTATTAAACATTCCTATCTTTTTCATCGGCTGGCGTATGCTCGGCCGGACGATGTTTGTCTATACCCTGATCGGCACCGTCTCTCTTTCCGTTTTTCTGAGTGTTTTTCAGCGCTACGAAATTCATATGCCGCTGTCGCATGATTTAGCGCTGGCCGCCTTGTTCGCCGGTGTTTTTATCGGCGCGGGTCTCGGCATTATTTTTAAATACGGCGGCACGACGGGCGGGGTCGATATCATCGCCAGGCTGATCAACAAATTTTTCGGAATCCCGATGGGCCGGACGATGTTTGCCTTTGACGCCTGTGTCATTCTGCTTTCTTTGTTTACGTATCTTTCTTACAAGGAAGCGATGTACACGCTTGTAGCCGTTTTTGTCGCTGCGAGATTGATTGATTTTATACAGGAAGGCGGCTATGCCGCAAAAGGAGCAACGATTATTTCTTCGAAAAACGATTTGATCCAGCAAAAAATCATTGAAGAGATGGAGCGCGGCGTCACCGTTTTAAAAGGACAGGGATCATATACAAAAGAAGACAGGGACGTTCTATACTGCGTCGTTCCGAAAAACGAAATTGTGCTTTTGAAAAGCGTCATCACTTCCGTTGACCCGCACGCCTTTGTTGCAGTAAGCGACGTCCATGATGTGCTCGGCGAAGGATTTACGCTTGATGAAAATAAAAATCCGATCAGACGATAATAAAAAGGCGGCTTTTGCCGCCTTTACTGTTCGTCTTTCCATTTGACAACCGGTGATTTTTTCTTTTTCAATCGGCGGGCGAATGCCGGACTGACATTGAGCGTCTGCTCGACGAAGCGCTGCGGCGTCAGTGCCAGCCATTGATTTAAGGAGACGTCTTCGAAACGGTCGCTTTTGAAGATTTCCAGAAAGCGAAGCACGGTGTCACCGGTATTCTGAACATAATGTCCCATTGCAAAAGGAACATATCCTACGTCACCCGCTTGATAGTTAAATGTCCGCGCTCTTCCCTCCGCCGCAAACACCGTCATTTTCGCTTCTCCTGAAAGATAATACTGCCACTCGTCCGTATTGGGATGCCAATGCAATTCTCTCATGCCTCCGGGTTCGACCTCCACAAGAGCTGCGGCAATCGTTTTTGACACCTTAAACGTTTTTGAATCGACAATCTTTACTCTTCCCCCGCCGGTAACAAGAGGCTCCTGCCGGGAAAGCTTGTAGCTGAACGGCTCCAAAACGGGGCCTTCCGGGGAAGAAACTGCTGCCCGCTCAATAGGGGGAGGCGGTTCCAGCTGGAACATGTAACGCTCTTTCTTGTGAATGTAAGCCAGCTCATAACCCGGAACACCGAAGTTCGCCTCCAGCACGCTGCGCGGGGTATGGGCAAACCAGTCCGTTACTGAAAAGGTGCTGTTTTCTGAAAAAGAGCCGTCATCAAAGACGAGCAAAAACTCACTTCCCTGCTCTAATCCTTGAATGGAATGAGGAATGCCGGAAGGAAAATACCACAGGTCCCCTTCACTTACGTTATCAATAAAATTCCGCCCATTTTGATCGACCGCAGTTAAACGTACTCCTCCGTTAATCACATATCCCCATTCGGCTTCTTTATGCCAATGAAGCTCCCGCACAGCTCCCGGTTTCAGTCTCATGTTCACCGCCGCGATGTTTTTGGATACCGGCAGTTCCCTGACCGTCACCTCTCTGGACCATCCGCCGTCTTCAAGCCTCATATGCGTATCAGAAAATGAGAATTTCAAGTTTTGAACCGTTCCTGAATCCGTTGAAGGCGGAACGAGCATGTCAGGATTCTGGAAGTCACGCGCGAGGTTTCGCGGTCCTTCGTCAGTCGCCCCTTTTCTGCCTCTGATCGGCTGCGGGAGGTGTTTTGAAGCCAATTGCTGGATGAGTTTTTTCACTGGCTTAGCTCCTTTACAGCAATTTGTGTTTATTTAGACTTAGGATACTCACGCTTTTTCTCTTTCTTTTTTTCCGCTCTGTATTTTCGGTAGCCGACATATGTCAGCGCAGTAATAATGATACCGCCTGTTGTCAGAATGACCCAGAGCAGCGAAGGGTCAGCGTCATCCCGCTCCACCTTGTCAAAAACCCGCTTTAAATCCTGCTGCAGGAGCGTCAGACGCTCAAGCTTTGTTCCTTTTGTCATCTGCTGAAACCCTTCCTGCTCAATCACCTCGATATGTTTCGCCACCGTATCAAGCTGGCCGGCCGACACATCCATTGTCAGGCTGGGATAAATTAAATCATATAATGATATAAATTCATTCCACTTTTCATTGAAATTTTCACTTCCGTTTCCGCTGACATCTTCTTTTAAGGCGCTGAATGTCGCCATAATCGGTCTTTCAAGCGAACCCCACAGCGGATCGGAGTGGTCTTCCATCGCATCCATTACCAACCTGAACTGGGCGGCTGCCCGGATTTTTTCGGTATCTGAGGCGGCTGCCTGTTTCAGGACGCGCACTAAATCATTAAAGCCCAGAGTCACCTGCCTGACTTCGGCGCCGCTCAGTGAGTTTACGTGTGTCATTTTTTTCTTAAAGTAGCCAAGCACTTGCAGAGCCTCATCATACTGCGAATGCCGCGTCATTTGGAAAACGGTATCCGAAAGGTCGTTCAGTTCCTTGAGACCGCCCTCATCTTCAGCTTTGGCAGTTGTGATGAAACACATAAGAGCAAGTAAAAGACAGATCGTCAGCTTTCGTTTCATAGAGGTCCCTCCCACTCCTTCTCTTTACAGAATATGAGGAGCGGGACAAGGTTAGACCAAGATTCTATCAGTGTAAGTCAAGCTTTATCCGTCTTTTGGAAATCACCAAATAGTATGCAAGGCCGAGTGAAAATATGCTCAGCCAGAATGTAGCATACCCGATCTCTTGCATATAGTCATTGAGCATTGAGTAGCGGGGCATCATGCCGAAAAGATAATCAATGACATCATTATGAAGCGTCCAAACAGCGGCAACGGCAAGATGCCATAACCGGAACCGAAAATACGGGCTGTATAAAACGCCTTGAACGGCCATGGCAAAATGTGAAGCAATCAGCATGTACCCTTCCCAAGGCATCTGCCCCATTTTGACCAGCACAAAGACATTCATTCCGACCGCCCACAGCCCGTATTTTACAAGGGTTACAAGAGCCAGCGCTTCAAACAGCGGCGCGTTTCTTCCCATGAGAAATGCCAGAAGCACGAACAGGAAGAAAAACGTCGCCGTCGGGCTGTCAGGCACAAATATCAGAAATCGGAACGGCGTGTCCAAAAGCTGCGGCACATACCAATAATAGCCGTACACCGTACCGATAAAATTAACGGCAAGAACAAGCAGAAGCATGCCGCGCAACCCTAAAAGATAAGAAATCCACCTCATACCATCAACTCTCAGTCCATAAAAAGTATGTATCATGCAAAAAAAGCTGACATCCGGTCAGCTCTTTTCATAAAAGTATATCCTGCTGTTGTCTTCTTCACAATACGTTATTTCGCTGTCGTTTCAGAAATGAACTTCGCCAGCTGTTCAAGCTGTTTGTCATTCCCTTTAAAAATACCGGCTGGCATCTGCCCTTTCCCTTTGACGGCGATTTTTTTAATTTCTTCCGGGCTCAGCCCGTTATCGACCAGGGACGGACCGGCGCCTCCCCCTTGAAGATTATCCCCGTGACAGGAAATACAGCCTTGTTCTTTAAATACCTTATAACCGTCTGATTCAGTATCAATGGCGGCTTCTTTTTTAATTTTCCCTTGCTCCTCCGCCTTCGCCCAGTCATGTGTCGCGACTGACTGCCACGTTAAAAAGACCGTAGCGCAAAGCGCCAAAAGCATCATCCCGACGGCAACCGGACGCTTCCACGGCCTTCTTTCAGACCCCCTGTCGAGAAACGGAGCCAAAAGCAGCGACCCGAAGGCAAGCCCCGGTATAATCATCGCTCCGATAACGGTGTAGCTCCCTGCGGCATATTCATATTTTAAAAGCTGGTATAAAAATAGAAAATACCAATCCGGCAGCGGAATATACCCTGTATCCGTCGGGTCCGCCACCCGTTCCAAAGGCGGCTCGTGCACAATCGTTAAAACGAGAAATCCGACGAGGAAAACGGCTCCGACCATCCATTCTTTCAGCAGGAAGTTCGGCCAAAACGCCTCTGTCTTTCCAGGATACTCTGAATAGTCTTTCGGTATATTCGGTTTTTTTTCAGCCGGTATCCTTGAATCTCCTACAAACTTCATTCCTTTCCCCCGGTGCATGTCATCCCCTCCCTTTTATATCAGATTTGTATTAAAGCGGTCCTGAAATTCCCTGCTTGCGGATCATGACAAAGTGGGCGCCCATGAGCGCAAACAAAGCGGCAGGGAGAAAAAATACGTGAATCGCAAAAAATCTCGTCAGCGTTTGAGCGCCGACAATATCGTGGTGGCCGGCAAGAAGAGTTTTCACCTGCGCTCCGATCAATGGCGTCGCCTCCGCAATCTGAAGACCTACCTTTGTCGCAAACAGCGCCTTCATATCCCACGGAAGCAGATACCCTGTAAAACCGAGACCGAGCATCACAAAAAAGATCAGAACACCGACGATCCAGTTCAATTCCCGAGGCTTTTTATAAGCTCCCTGAAAGAAAACCCGCAGCGTATGTAAAAACATCATCACGATGACTAAACTTGCGCCCCAATGGTGCATACCCCTTACAATCTGCCCGAAAGCGACTTCATTCTGCAAATAATACACAGATTCCCACGCGTTTTTTATATCCGGCACATAATACATCGTTAAAAACATCCCGGAGAGCACTTGGATAACGGTTACAAAAAACGTCAAACCGCCGAAACAATAGACAAAAGCCGAGAAATGGTGAGCGGGATTTACATGTTCCGGCACTTCATGGTCGGCGATATCCCGCCACATCGGCGTAATATCGAGACGTTCATCCACCCAGTCATAAATTTTATTCAGCATGTCACCCTTCCCCCCTAGGCTTTGCTTTTCCAAGATACAAAAAGCCGTCCTTTACTTTTTGCTCATAACGGTCAAGAGGCGCGAGCGGCGGCGTGCCCGGAACGTTCGTGCCGTCTTTTTCATACAGACCGTAATGGCAGGGACAAAAGAATTTGTTCGGATTTTTAGGATCATTGTTCCAGTTTACGGTGCAGCCTAAATGCTTGCAGATCGGAGAAAGCGCTATAATTTCATCCCCATGCTTGTAAACCCAGGCTGATCTGGATTCTTCCGATTCGTACCAGGCGTCAACTTGATGAATTTTAAAGTCAAACCGCTTCGGCTCCTTCGTCAGCTCATCCACACTGACAACCTGCACCATTTTTTGATCTCCCGTCGGTTTTAATACCGGGTCCAGCGCAAAACGGACCATAGGCATAAGCGCACTGGCGGCCATAAATCCCCCCACGCCGGTGAGCGCATAGTTTAAAAATTGTCTTCTTGATATATCTTGTTTTCCGCCCATCTCTTCCCCCCCCTAAAGATTGACCAAAAATTAACTAAAATAGAAAATAATTCTGAGATTTGACACCCTCATAATATATGAATCTTTCAGCAAGGTCAACAGAGGCAAAACGGGTGTTTTGCAGGATGCCTGGAGTTTTTAAGAATTGTTCCACTTCTGTAACAAAACGTTCAAAATTTCTCCGCACTTGTCATCCGCTATTTTTCTCTTTAAAGAGTCTTTCATATGTTCAAACGGAACGGCAGGTATGTATATGACATCAGACCCTATTTCAGAATCCTTCCATTTTTCGTCTGCCGTCAGGAACAAGGCGTGCCGGAAGTTGGTCATCACCTCTTCTTTGAGTTTTTGAAGCAGGGCGATTTGTGATTGGTCTATATCAACATATGTATAAGAGGGGAATAAATATACCCGTCCCTTCAATTGGCGCTCAAGCTCTTCAGAAAGCAATTGAGTGCTTTCCCCCTGTTCAACGGCCTCTTTTAAGCCTCCTGAAGACGTTATGGAAATTAACGGAATGACAGCGGTATCAATGTAATCCGCAGATTGTAAATAGGCATCGGCATCAGCGGCCCTCCATCTCATGTCTCGTTCCTCCTCTTTACGCAACAAGCCTTGCATATTCTGCAAGGCTGTCATTTATGTGAGCTGATTCAATTGGCGGGAAAGCTTTTCAAATGTTTCTTTGTCGTGGCGGTCCAGCGCCTCGTCGATATCTTTAAGCAGCTTTTCCCGCTGGAAAGTGGAAATGGCATGTTCTAATATTTTTTCGGCCATCCCCTGATCCTGTTTATTTTCAAACAGGTCTTTCGGCAGATGCGGATTTGATTCAAGAACAGCGGCATATTCCGGTGAGCTGTAGGCCGAACGGAAATTCAGCTGGATAAATAAATCCTGCTGTTTATTTAACCGGATGTCGTGAAAAGATTTTTCCGCGTCCGTAGTCATGACATTTTCTTTGTAAAACCTAAACGGCACCTCATCAACGCAATGAGTAGACATGATAATGCCTCTCGGGCAAAATTCGGCTTGTTCTACAAAATGGACTTTTTCCATTAATGAATCATGACTCATTAAATAATTTAAAATCCAGACGCACTCCCGGCGTTTAAGCTGATAATGATTTAAAAACCAACGGATAAAATCCTTTTTTTCATTGACAGAAACAGGGGTCTGCATGTAATTCCCTCCTCTATCGATCGTATAATCTGACATCACTTATACATTCAGCAAGCATGGTCCAAAATCCTGCTTATCTTAAAAATTCATCCTCTATCCGTAAGATTGTTTCTTCAAGCTCTTCGTTTGTTCCATCCATTGAAAGCACTTGTTTTAAAAGCGGCAGCGCTTCTTTCTGGAGACCCTCTTCCAATAAGAAGTGAGCGTATTCATATAAGAAATCCCGATCATCCTGATAATGGAGATACGCAGCTTCGAAGCTTTTTTTCGCTTCAGCGTATTGTTCAAGGCCTGTATAGGCCCCCGCCAAATACCAATTGTATTTCGGATCTTCTTCTCCGTAGCCGCGGACTTCCTGAATCAGATCGATAATCTCTTCAAAGCTTTCTTCTTTATGATAGACGGCTAAAAGCGTATGGAGCGCTTCCACGTAACCCGGATCGAGCGCCAGCGCTTCCTGAAGAAGCTTTTTGCCTTCCTCTTCGCTGCCAAGCTTTAACGCCATTTTCGCCGCATAGAGAAAAAGCTCTTTATTGTATTCATCGTAAGTAATACCTTCTTTAGCGGTTTTTAATGCATCTTCATACATGCCTTCTGCCTCGTAGCTTTTTGCAAGCGGCATATAAAGCGATGAATAGGAAGGATCAAGCCCTTTTAAATCAGACAGCTGCTTGATGGCTGTTTTGACCATTCCCGCCTGATAGGCTGTGAACCCGTACCCGAAAATCGTATTCGGTTCTGTATGTTCTGCCGCCGCTTTTTCATACCATGAAATCGCTTCCTCAAATTCACCCGCCGCGCTCAATGACTCAGCCAGCCTCTGATGAACATTTACGCCGCCGATTTCGTGCCGTTCTTTTGCCGTCTCTTCATAGTAAGGAACGGCTTTTGCGTATGATCCCTGAGTGAAGTATAATTCCCCCAGAGCGAAATCAATAACTGGTTCATCTTGTAACATTGCTTTCGCCTGTAACAGCTTTTGCTCACTTACTTCAAATAAGCCCTGCATCTGATACAGATCAGCCATTAAAAGAAGGCTTTCCGCGTAAGACGGATCTTCCGGAGAAATCGTCTCCAGCACCTCAAGAGCTTTTTCTTCTTCATCAATATCTATTAACAATTCGGCGTAAAAATTCGTCAGCTCAGACTCATCCGGATAAAGGTCATGCAGATCACTGATCAGCGCTAACGCTTTTTCGGCGTTTCCCCATTCATAGTAGAGCTGGGCTGCAATGGCTTTGTCTTCGTCATGAAGCTCTGTTTCAGCTTTTGAAAGCGCTTTGAGTCCCTTTTCGGTTTCACCTGCTTCAACTAATTTTATGGCTTCTTGAATCAATGTATTCAAATCAGACCGGTCCTTTCTTTTCCTATACCTCATCAACCAAATGAAAAGGGTTTTTATTCGGGTTATTCTTATCATAATTCAGACAGGGCCTGCCCGCAAATAAGATGCTTCACCCGGCATTATAGTTTATCAGAAAATGGTTAAGAGGAAAACGGCAAAAAAGGGGACGGCATCTTTATACGCAAACAGCGCAATTTGTTCCGGCTGTTTCTGTAACGAAAACGCATTCCCCCTTTCTTTTAGTTTTCTGTTTAAGACAAGCTATGTCAAAGCCCAAGATTTTATGACACATGAAGAAAAAAGCCCGAAGAACAGTCTTCAGGCTTTTTTGGCTAATTGATCTAAATGCTCAAAAAATGTCGGATATGAGACATGGATCGCCTCTGTATCACGGATGTCGATCGGCTCTTCTGTCAGGCATGAAGCGATACCGAGCATCATGCCGATGCGGTGGTCGCCGTGGCTTGACACATCGGCTCCGCCCGCAAGCGTTTTTTTGCCGTGTATTTTCATGCCGTCTTCAGTCGGTTCAATGTCTGCGCCGATTTTCCGGAGCTCTGATACGACGGTGTCGATCCGGTTCGTTTCCTTCACCTTCAGCTCCGCAGCGTCTTTAATGACAGTTGTGCCTTCAGCCTGCGTTGCCAAAAGGGCGATAATCGGGATCTCGTCAATTAAACGGGGAATGATTTCTCCGCCGATTTCTGCCGCTTTCAGAGCTGAGGTTTCAATAACCAGGTCTCCGTAAGGCTCTGCGCTGTCCGCTTCTGAAGGAATCACTTCAAGTGAAGCCCCCATTTGCTTTAAGACATCAATCATCCCCGTGCGTGTCGGGTTCAGGCCGACGTTTTTCAGCACAATCCGGCTTCCGGGAACGACAGCGCCTGCCGCGAGGAAAAAGGCCGCTGAAGAAATATCGCCGGGCACGAAAATATCGGCTCCCCGAAGCTTCTGACCGCCCGTTACGGAAGCGCTCGTCTCCGTTTCCGCAAGCTCGGCGCCAAAAGCGTTCAGCATCCGTTCCGTATGGTCTCTTGATTTATGAGGCTCAGTGACGGTCGTCATCCCTTCAGCCTGCAATCCGGCAAGCAGCACGGCAGATTTGATCTGCGCGCTTGCAACAGGGGAGACGTAATCTATGCCTTTCAATTGTCCGCCTCTTACGGATAAAGGCGTAAACCCTCCGTCCGCTCTTCCGTCAATCGCGGCTCCCATCTGTTTTAAAGGCTCCGTCACCCTCTTCATCGGGCGCTTTGCGATACTTTCGTCGCCCGCTACCGTACTGTGAAATGGGCGTCCGGCTAAAATGCCGAGCATCAGGCGGATGGTCGTGCCGGAATTTCCGACATCAAGAAGGCTGTCAGGCTCACAAAGTGCGTCAATGCCCTTTCCGTATATCGTTACATCACTTCCGTTTTGTTCAATGGAGACACCCATTTTTCTGAAGCAGGCAATGGTGCTCAGACAATCGGCTCCGGGCAAAAAGTTTTTTACCGTTGTCGTTCCTTCCGCAAGCGCTCCGAACATAACAGAACGGTGGGAGATGGATTTATCCCCCGGAATATGAATTTCACCGTTTAAAGACGTCACTTTTTCTCTTTTCAATGTTTTCCACCTCAGTCAGCGTAAAATGTGTCATATTTGGCGCGGGATTGAATGCAGGTTTCCGCGCGCTTCCGGTCATCATCAGTCTGGAAACTGATTCTGAGAATTCCGTTAATATCTTCTCTTGTTTCGATAATGCGGATGTTGGTGATACTGATTTTTTCTTCTGCCAGTATCGCCGTAATTTCCGAAATGACCCCCGGATGATCAGGAACATCGACATAAAGGTCATAAAAGGACGGGATCGCTCCTTTTTGACGGAGCGGCAGACCGTCGCGATAATCTTTCGCTTTTTTAAAATATCCGAACAGGCTGTCCGCATCTTCATTTTCTACATAAGATTCGATCGTGTCAATCTCCCGTTTCCATTCTTTGAAGCGGTCAAGCAGTTTATCTTTGTTATGAAGAAGTATGTCCCTCCACATCGCCGGACTGCTTGAGGCGATTCTGGTGATGTCCCGAAAACCGCCGGCTGCGAAACGCTTCAAAAACGGATAATCTTCTTCAGAATGATGAGCCTGATGGACGAGGCTTGCAGCAACGATATGAGGGAAATGGCTGATGACGCTCGTTACGCCGTCATGCTCCTCGGGAGTCATCTCCACAAAGTGGGCGTTTGCCGCTTTCAAGAGTTCCTTCAGATGCGTTACTGACTCTTTAGAAGTTGATTTTCCGGGTGTTAAAATGTAAAACGCATTTTCGAATAAAAATTCTTTCGCGGCAGCGGCCCCGGATTTATGAGATCCCGCCATCGGATGGCCGCCGACAAATTGATAGTGATCCGGAAGCACTTTGTCGGCGTAGCTGACGACTTTCTGTTTCGTGCTGCCCACATCCGTAATCAGGAGTTCATGGGTGATGTCTGATGCGGCCAGCATATCGAGCATTTTCAGCGTTTGGGCGACAGGCGTGGCGATAATGACAACAGACGCTTGCTGCGCCCCTTCCGTCAATGAGCCGGCCCGCTCGTCAATAATTCCGAGCTTCAGCGCGGCAGTGAGCTGTTCTTCCGAAATATCCACACCGATAATCCGTTTATGCGGATGCTCCTTTTTGATGGCCAATGCGATCGATCCGCCGATCAGCCCGATCCCCGCAAGCAATATAGTATCCTTCATTTCACTCATTTCCTTTTTCATCTATTTTAATAGAGCAAAGAGGTGATGCTTGATCACCTCTTATAATATTTCAGCTAAAATTGTGAGAATTTCCTCATTCTGCTCTTTCGTACCGACCGTAATCCTTAACGCTGTCGGAAATCCGAGCGCCTGTCCTGAGCGGACGATATATCCTTTTTCCAACAGGGCTTGGAACAGTTCATCCGCCGGACGGTTAAAATCAATGAGCACAAAGTTGGTTTGTGAAGGATAACAAGTTAATCCGTGAGTTTCCGCAAAATCATAATACTGCTTAAGGCCGGCTTTATTTTTCTCGACGCATTCCTGGATAAATGTCTGGTCGTCAAGCGCTGCCAGTGCCGAAGCCTGACCGATTCTGCTCGTATTGAACGGCTCTCTCGCCGGTTCAATCTGGCGGATCAGCGCTTCGTCCGCAATGCCGTATCCGACGCGCAGCGCGGCAAGTCCGTACGCTTTAGAGAAGGTGCGGAGGATCATGACATTCGGATATTGCTTTAAAAGCGGAATGCTTTCTGGGTAATCTTCCGCCGTAACATACTCGTAGTACGCTTCATCAAGGACAACGAGTATATGCTCGGGAACTCTGTTTAAAAAGGCAATTAGCTCTTGCTCAGAAGTATATGTCCCCGTCGGATTATTGGGGTTGCATACCCATATGACTTTCGTCTCGCCGTCAATTGCTTCCAGCATCCGGTCCAAATCATGAGCGCCGTCACTGCGGAGCGGCACCTCGCGCACCTCAGCGCCTTCAATCACCGCATTGTGTCTGTATTGCGGGAAAGTCGGGGCGGCGGTAATCGTGTTTGCCTGATCATTTAATAAAGAACGGCAGATAATCTGCACTAGCTCATCAGAGCCGTTGCCGAAAATGATCGAAGATTCACTGACCTGCAGATGCTCACTGAGCCGCGTTCTCAAAGCGGCACTGTAACCGTCGGGATACAGCGCAAGCTGCTCAATCTCCTGATGCAGCGCATCTTTTGCGGCCTGTGAACAGCCGAACGGATTTTCGTTAGAAGCGAGTTTTACTACTTTTTCAAGCCCGTATTCCATTTTCACTTCTTCTATTGGTTTGCCCGGCTGATACGGTTTCAGCTGCCGCAGCTGTTCTTTAATCTGCAAATCCAGTCACCTCATTTTACACTGTACAGTCGTCCGAACGTCTTTGCGTATTCTTCAAATTCAAGAAGCGCATCAGCTCTTGTGCCGGGATTCACAAGCTTTGTTTTAAGCTCTTCAACTTTTTTGACAAGCGCGCTGCCGACAACGACACCGTCAGATATTTCATTCATCCCGTCAACCTGTTTGCGGTTTGAAATGCCAAAACCGACCGCAACCGGAACAGAGCTGAATTCTTTCACCTTACGGATGAAAGAGTATACAGAAGGATCGAATTCGCTGCGTACGCCCGTCACTCCTAAAGAGGATACACAATACACAAAGCCGCGGGCCTGTTCAGTAATTATTTTCAAACGGTCTTCACTTGTCGGCGCAACCAGTGAGATATAAGCGATGTTCTCCTTTTTGCATGTCATTTGCAAAAGGGCGCTTTCCTCTAACGGAAGATCCGGAACAAGCAGACCGTCTATGTCGTTTTCCCGCAGTAAAGCGAAAAAGTATTCTTTTTCTAATTGTAACACAGGATTATAATACGTAAAGAGGATAATTGGAATATGAACGCCGTTTTTTTTCATTTTGCCGCCAAGTTCAATGGCTTTTACGATATTCATTCCGTTTTCCAGAGCCCGTTTTGAAGCCCGTTGTATGACGGGTCCGTCCGCAAGCGGATCTGTGTAAGGAACGCCGATTTCAAGGGCAGAAGCGCCTGCATTCTGTAATGATATTGCCAGTTCAACAGAAATGTCAGGAAGCGGATCGCCCGCTGTGATAAAAGGGATAAACAATTTTTCAGAATCTCGCAGATTAAACATGTGTCTCCACCCCGTTTTCCAAAACATTCATCAGCGTATGAACATCTTTATCTCCTCTTCCCGACAAACTGACGAGAATGATTTTGTCTTTATCCATGTCCTTTGCCATTTCAAACGCTTTTGCCAGGGCGTGGGCAGATTCAATAGCCGGAAGAATACCTTCTGTTTCAGAAAGCAGACGCAACGCGGCAATCGCTTCATCGTCTGTCACGCTTTCGTACGTTACACGGCCGCTTTTGTGCAGATAGGCGTGCTCAGGGCCGATCCCCGGGTAATCAAGGCCTGCTGAAATGGAATACGGTTCGATAATCTGCCCGTATTCATCTTGTATTAAATAGGTCATTGATCCGTGAATCACCCCGAGCGTCCCTTTTGCGATCGTTGCCGCATGCAGCGGCGTATCAATTCCTTTTCCGGCCGCCTCGGCGCCGATCAGCTCAATGTCTTCTTCTAAAAAGGCCTGAAATATGCCCATCGCATTGCTTCCGCCGCCGACACATGCAACAACCTTATCCGGGAGCGTTCCTTCAACTCGGCGGAGCTGTTCTTTCGCTTCCTCGCCGATGATTTTCTGAAATTCGCGAACGATATACGGATACGGGTGCGGACCCACTACAGAACCGATAAGATAGAAATGATCTTCACAATGCTGGACCCAATACCTGATTGCCTCATTCGTCGCATCTTTCAGCGTGCCGTTGCCGCTTGTGACCGGCACCACTTCCGCGCCGAGCAGTTTCATCCGGAATACGTTCAGCGACTGGCGCGCAACGTCTTCTTCACCCATAAAAACCGTACATTTAAAACCGAATTTTGCGGCGGCTGTCGCGGCAGCCACACCGTGCTGTCCCGCACCGGTTTCGGCGATGATTTTCGTTTTGCCCATCTTTTTAGCAAGCAGAATCTGGCCTAACGCGTTGTTAATTTTATGAGAGCCGGTATGGTTTAAATCTTCTCTTTTCAGATAGATTTTCGCCCCTCCCAAATACTCTGACACCCTGTCTGCGAACGTTAATGCAGTCGGTCTTCCGGAGTAATCAAACAATAGTTTTTTATATTCGGCATGAAAAACGGGATCATTCTTTAATTCTGTGAAAGCCGTTTCGATTTCCTCAAGGGGCCGCATCAATGTTTCAGGGACAAATTTGCCGCCGAATTCGCCGTATCTTCCGATTTCATTTGGATATGGATACATAGTGGTTCATCCTTTCTTCTAAAAGCCGGATCAGTGTTTGATCCTTGTGTCCGTTTTTTTCAATTCCGCTGGCAAGATCTATACCGCACGGACGCGATCTCAGTAAGCCGGTAATCGTCTCAGGATTAACACCGCCCGCAATAAAACAGCGCTTGCTTGCATTTTGAGCCTGCTTTCGGTACAAGGGGACACGGGCCCATGAAAACGCGATTCCCGTCCCGCCTCTCATTCCTGTCACTGAAGAATCAATGACATAGCCGTCGACAGCAGGTGCAAATTGAGCCATCTGACGGAGCGTCCCTTCCCCGTGATGGAGCGCTTTCCATATTTCCGAGCGCACAAGCGGACGGAGACGGAGGGCATCCTCAGGCGAGTCATCACCGTGAAGCTGGATGACGTCAAGGGCGAGATCAGAGGCGATTTGCGCGATGTTTTCTATCGTTTCATTTACAAATACTCCGACATGTTTCTTGTCTGTCCGGACCTGCTCTTTCCATTTCCGGACCTCATCCGGCGTTACTCTCCGTTTGCTTGCGGCAAAAATAAATCCCAGATAATCCGCTTCTGAAGCTGCCGCAAGTTCATAATCACGCTTCGATCGTATTCCGCAGTACTTTAACTCAGGCTTTTTCATATCGTCACTCCCCGAACAGTCCGCGGATCGCCTTTTGCTGCGAATCCTCTCTCATTAAGGATTCTCCGACCAATACACCCTGCGCCCCGTGCTTGTTGACGAATTGCAGGTCAGCCAAAGAACCGATGCCGCTTTCGCTGACCAGCAGGCAGCCGTCCGGCACAAGCTGCGCTATTTTTTCCGTTTGCGAAACAGAAGTACGGAACGTTTTTAAGTCCCGGTTGTTTATGCCGAGAATGTCCGGCTGAAACACTTGTAAAATCCGTTCAAGCACAGTTTCACCATGGACTTCAACGAGAACGTCCATGCCCTTCTCGCGGGCTTCCAGATAAAGCTCATAAAGCTCTGAAGGTTCCAGCGCTTCCCCGATCAGCAAAATGGCATCGGCGCCGATCCTGAACGATTCCTCCACCTGAAGGGAATCAATAATAAAATCTTTTCTCAGCACGGGAAGAGACACGGTTTGTTTCACATCTGTCAGAAATTGATTTCTCCCCTGAAAAAAACGGGTATCCGTGAGAACCGAAAGGGCGTCGGCTTTAGCCGCTTCATAATCCGCCGCAATCGTTTCCGGAACAAAATGCTCTTTAATCAATCCTTTAGACGGCGAAGCTTTTTTCACTTCGGCAATCAGCCCGATAAAACGGTTCGGGTTCAGGAGTGCTTCTTTAAAGGATCTCCGTTTAATTTGACAGGTTTCCGGCAGCACGATGGATTTGATTTCTTCTTTTTTCTGCTGAATGATTTGGTCAAGCATACATTTCTTCCTCTTTCTGTTTCAGACGTTCGAGCTGCTTTTTGGCATCTCCGTTTTGAATCGCTTCTAAGGCTGTTTTCGTTCCTTCTTTCAGATCGTTTGCAAGACCTGCCGTATAAATGGCCGCGCCCGCATTTAAGGCGGTAATATGCAGAGCGGATAACGGAGCTTTATTTGCAAAAATATTCTGAATGAGGAGCGCGCTTTCTTCCGATGAATTCACTTGAATATCCTTCAATGAACCTTCTGCAAAACCGAATTGTTCAGGTGAAACGGAATATTCCAGACGTTCACCGTTTTTCAGTTCAATGATATCGGTCGGTGCTGTGATGGACAGTTCATCTAATCCGTCACGCGCCGACACAAGCATGACGTGTCTGACATCAAATTGTTCCAAAGCGCTTGCCATCAGGCGCGCTTTATCAAATGAATAGACGCCGATCACCTGCCGCTTCACCTGCAGCGGGTTGCTGAGCGGGCCCAGCAGATTAAATACGGTTCGGAAGCCAAGCTCTTTTCTTGCGGCGGCGACGTGCTTCATTGACGAATGAAACAGCGGCGCAAACAAAAACCCCAATTGTTTCATTTCAATGCTGCGTTTGACGCTTTCTGGAGTGGCTTGAATGGAAACCCCCAGCTTTTCCAGCACATCCGCGCTGCCGCTTTTAGACGAAACGGAGCGATTTCCGTGCTTGGCAACTTTAGCTCCGGCGGCAGAAGCTGTAATCGCCGCTGCCGTGGATATGTTAAACGTAGAAATCCCGTCGCCGCCTGTTCCGCACGTATCAACGACATCCGCCAAGCCACCCGCCGTCTGTGCCCGCGCCCGCATCACTTTTACAAATCCGGCAAGCTCCTCCGCCGTTTCACCCCGGTGGGCTAATACCGATAAAATCCCGCCGATCTCAGACTGCGACATGTCCCCGTTCATCATCATCTCCATCAGCTTTTCGGCTTCTCCGGTTTTCAGCGTGCGGCCATTAACGCACGATTGCAGAAATTTGTTCATCCGTCTTCTCCTCCCCGCCAGAAAAGATGTCTTCTGCGATTTGAATCGTTTTTAAAAGCGCCCCCGCTTTGTTACAGCTCTCTTCATATTCGGCTTCCGGGACGGAATCAGCGACTATTCCCGCGCCCGCCTGCACCGACGCCGTACCGTTTTTGACACTCATGGTGCGGATGGTGATACACGAATCAATTGACCCGTCAAATCCGATATAAGCAATACATCCGCCGTAGGTTTCTCTGGAAGTCGGTTCTAATTCATTTAAAAGCTGCATCGCGCGGATTTTCGGAGCGCCCGAGAGTGTTCCTGCCGGGAATGCCGACATCAGCGCATCAACCGGATGGACGCCCTGTTTTAAACGGCCGGTTACAACAGAGATGATGTGCATCACATGTGAAAAAGAAACGACCTTTGTGAATTCCGGAACGGCTACGGAACCGTACTCCGCAACTCTGCCGATGTCATTGCGCGCAAGATCGACGAGCATATAATGTTCAGCTTTCTCTTTTTCGTCATTCATCAGCTCTTTTTTCAGGCGTTCGTCCTCTTCTTTTCCGGCGCCCCTTCTTCTCGTTCCGGCAATCGGATGAATTTCCAAGTGCCTGTCATGCACGCGGATCAGACGTTCAGGCGAACTCCCGACAATGTCTCTGTCAGGCAGTTTGATATAGTACATATAAGGTGAAGGATTGATGATGCGGAGCACCCTGTACAGCTCAAATGAATGTCTGGATACCGGAATGTCAAACTTTTGCGAAAGCACCCCTTGAAAAATGTCTCCGGCTTTTATATATTCTTTCAGTTTATCGACGCCGGCCATAAACTCTTCTTTTGTATAATTGGATGTCACATCGGCAAAACTTGGCGTTTCAAATGATTCTTTAGAAAAAAACGGCTCTTTCATATCTTTCGGTTCTGTCAAAATACCGATAAGCTTACGAAGCTCCGCGCAATTTTCTTTAAAAACTGCCCGCTTTTCTTCCTCCGTCTCCCGGCCGTTAAGCGCCGCATATTGAATGAAATGCACTTGTTTCGTTTCGTGGTCGTACGCGATGATTTTCCGGCAGACAAACAGCATGCATTTTTCGAAATCTGTTTCTTTCGCGTGGCTCGGCACGGAAGGCTCAATCAAAGGAATCATGTCATAGCTCAGATAACCGACCGCCCCTCCCGAAAACGGGATATCAAGCTCGGGTGTTTTAATGCGGAAGCTTTCATTCATCCAATCAAGCACGGCTTTTAATTCTCCGGCTTCAAACAGCGTATGCCCTTTTGGATCAGCGGCAGTGAATGTGTGATGACTCTCTTTAATCGTGATAAAAGGATCGAGGCCGATAAAAGAGTATCTCGACCAGCTTGACGACTCATCCTTGCTTTCTAAAAGATACGTAATGTTTCTGTCCAGTTTTTCAACCATCTGAATGGGTGTGATCGTGTCGACCGTAAAAGTCTCTGCGATTGGAATGGTGCGGTGTGTCAGACTGTCCTTTAAAAATAAAGAAACATCCGATTGTAAATTCATGATTCTCCTCCTTACGGTAAGGAGAATGAGATGAAGAGTGAGAGGAGTCTTGCGTATAAGAAATAAACCCAAAAGAAAGGCTTCTTTTGGGCAGAATAAAAACGTGTTTATCTCAGCTCAGCTAAACTCATTCTCTGCTACCCTATTCTAAACTCAACTGTTCAATATCTTACTTACCAGCTCTATACACACTCTTGTGTATTTCTAAGCTTTGTTTATCGTATTACATGTCAGTATTTTTTGTCAATGATAAATCCGGCCTTAACACAACGGCTTTTTCTAAATAGACATGCTTGATTTCATCCTGAGGCGTATCCGTCTGAACCGTCATCAGGACACGGATACACTTTTGCAGAGCGCCGGTGACATCCATTTCCTGCATGCACGTCACCGGGACGTACTGCCACCCGGAAAGGCGGCGGACCGCTTTTGCCGGAAATACGGAATGGATATCAGGCGTGGCGGATAACAGGATCTGCACAACGTCTTCCGGCTTGCATCCATTTTGTTCAATGATTTTTTCAAGCAGCTGCTGTGTTTTTTCTAAAATTTCTTGTTCGGTGTCTTGTTCCACCGTTGTTGCTCCGCGAATGCCGCGTATCATCATGCTGTTTCCTCCATTCGCCATTTGTTCAGCAAATTTTCGAGCTCATCTTTTGAAAGCATGCAGTCCCGCGCTTCGCCTAATTCTTTTAACACGATGAACTGTGTCATGCCTCCGCGCGTTTTTTTATCATTCATCATCCGGGCGGAAAGAACCGGCGTTTCAATATCTTGTCTGATGCTTCCCGGGTAGCCGAGCCCAATCAGCCATTGTGTGAGTTCTTTCCTGTTCATCTTGCAACCCGCAACCTGTTCACTCACGTAAAGGGCAAACTGCATGCCGAGGGCGACCGCATCTCCATGTGTAATCCGGCCGTAGCCGTATTCCGCCTCAACGGCATGGCCGAGCGTATGGCCGAAATTCAGAAAAGCTCTTATCCCCTCTTCCTTTTCGTCCTCACGCACGACGGCCGATTTGATTGAAATTCCTTTATAAATCATTTCATTCAGCTCAGCGCTTGTCAGTCCTTGCAACGTATCAAACGTGAGAAGTTTTTCTAAAAAAGCATGATCGGCGATAAACGCGTGTTTGATCACTTCAGCCATGCCCGATCTCAGCTCTTGTTCCGGCAGGGTTTTCAGAAGCTCCGTATCGTAAATCACCGCTTTCGGCTGATAAAACGCGCCGATTAAGTTCTTTCCGAGTTTATGGTTGACGGCCACCTTGCCGCCGACCGCACTGTCATGGGCAAGCAGTGTCGTCGGCATTTGAATGAAATCAATTCCTCGCATAAATGTTGCTGCGCAAAAGCCGGCCAAATCACCCGTCACGCCGCCTCCGAAGGCGATCATACATGAGGAGCGGTCCATATGGAAAGCGATCGCTTCCGTTTGAATCCGTTCATACTCTTTTAGAGACTTCGCTTCTTCTCCGCTTGGAACGATTACTTTTTTCACGGGCCATGTTTCGCTTAAAAGCCGGAACATCTCATCGCCGTAAAGCCGGTCAACTTCAGCATCGATGACGAGAAGGATCTTTGTCAGCGGCCTGTTCAGTGAAGACAAAAGGGAAGCGGCCTGTTTCCTTATGCCTTCACCGATATACACGGGATATGCGGAGGAAGCTGTCCGAACCTCAAGCTCTTTCATCAGAATTCCCTCGATAGTTTTTTCATGTTTTCAACATTTTCTTTAATGCGGTCGATCTGGTCAAGCCCGAATTGTTCTACGACGGCATTTGCGATTTCCCAGGCCACTGCTGCTTCAGCCACTACGCTTGCTGCCGGAACCGCGCAGCTGTCTGAACGTTCAATGCTCGCTGTAAACGGTTCTTTCGTTTCAATGTCGACGCTTTTCAGCGGCTTATACAAAGTAGGGATCGGTTTCATAACGCCGCGGACGACAATCGGCATTCCCGTCGTCATACCGCCTTCTAATCCTCCGAGCCTGTTTGTGGCGCGTGTATAGCCTTTCTCTTCATCCCATACGATTTCATCATGAACTTCACTGCCGTTTTTGCCGGCCGCTTCAAAACCGATGCCGAACTCTACGCCTTTAAACGCGTTAATCGACAGAACGGCAGCAGCGAGCTTGCTGTCCAGCTTACGGTCATAGTGGACATAGCTTCCGACACCGACCGGCATACCTTCGACGATCACTTCAACGATTCCGCCGATCGAGTCACCGTTTGCCTTCGCTTCATCAATGGCTGCCATCATTTGACGGCCTGCTTCTTCATCGTAGCATCTGACTGGTGATTCTTCTGTTACCCGTTTGAGATCCTCAATGGATGTGTAATCGGTTTTCTCTGCTTTTACGCTGCCGATTTGCAGGACATGTCCGGCGACTTTAATGCCAAGCTCCGCTAAAATCTTTTTAGCGACGGCTCCGGCAGCCACGCGAACCGTTGTCTCACGCGCGGAAGATCGTTCTAACACATTTCTCATATCGCGGTGATTATACTTAATAGCCCCGTTCAAATCTGCGTGTCCCGGTCTCGGTCTTGAAATCTGGCGTTTCATTTCACTTTCTTCTTCTTCTGTAATCGGTGCGGCGCCCATGATTTTTGTCCAGTGAGTCCAATCTTTATTCTCTACAACGAGCGCGATGGGTGAACCGAGTGTCCGGGCATGCCGCACGCCGCTTGTGATCTTCGCTCTGTCCGTTTCAATCTGCATGCGGCGTCCGCGGCCGTGCCCTTTTTGACGTCTGGCAAGCTCAAAATTAATATCTTCTTCAGTTATATAAAGCCCCGCAGGCACACCTTCTATAATTGTCGTCAGCTGCGGACCGTGTGATTCTCCGGCTGTTAAGTATCTCATTTCTTTCTTCTCCCTTCATCGCATTAACGCTTTTAAGTAAAACTATACCACAAGTTTTCATTAAATGTCTTCTATCTTTTTTGATAAAAAAATGTATCAGTGCTCTCAAGGCCGAATTTTTCCGGGCTGAAAATCTGCTCTGTGCTTCCGACAAACAGAATTCCGTTCTTTTTCAGGCTGCCCGCCATTTTCACATACAGCTCTTCTTTTGCTTTTTCAGTAAAATAAATAAAGACGTTGCGGCAGACGATCAGATCAAAATCCTGTTCATAGCTGTCGGCGAGCAGGTTGTGCCGCTTAAACCGGATGTTTTTTTGAATCTCTTGTTTTACTTGATAACTGTTGTCAGCCTGCTTGGTGAAATAACGGCTTTTCACGGAAGCCGGCACCTCTTGCAGCGAACGTTCCTGATAGATGCCCCGCTTGGCTTTGCCAAGCGCCTTTTCATCAATATCTGTCGCCAATATATCAAATCCGGCCAAACCCGCCTGCTGATTGAGAATCATGGCCAAGGTATAGGGTTCCTCCCCCGTTGAACAGGCCGCACTCCATATTTTTAACGGTTTGTTATGCTTTATTAACGGAAGAATTGAGGTTTCAAGAACTTCCCACCGTTTATAATTTCGGTAAAATTCAGAAACATTGATCGTCATTCTGTCCAATGTTTCATTTAATAAAAGCTTGTCTTTCTCCAAAGCGGCGGCAAATTCCTGAAAATCTTTGAATCCCTTTTTTTCATAAAGGGACGTCAGCCGCCTTTTCATTTGTGCTTCTTTGTATAAAGATAAATCAACGCCGGTTATTTGTTTCCACTTCGTGATAAAAATTTCGTAAGGCTCCATTGCTTCTCTCCCAATCTCGCTGTCTTTTGTCCTAGTATAGCCTGTTTTCTTTCTAATTTGTACGATTTCAATAAAAAAATCAGCCCGCAGGCTGATTTGTGAGAAATGAAAAGACAGGGCAGCGCAGCCTCTGTCTTCCTTAAAATATGTAAACCTTTTCATAACAAGAGAAAAAGAAAGGCTGACGGCTTAGTACACCCAGTCGGCCATTAATTTTTGATACGGTACAAGCTCTTCCTGTTTGAAGAAAATGTCAATTTCCCGTTCAGCGCTTTCTAAGGAGTCTGAACCGTGAATGATATTTTTGCCGACAAACATGCCGTAGTCACCGCGGATCGTGCCCGGCAGTGCATCTTTCGGGTTCGTTTTTCCGATCAGCTGTCTTGTGATCTCTACTACATTTTCCCCTTCCCATACCATTGCAAATACGGGTCCTGATGTAATGAATTCCACAAGCTCGCCGAAAAACGGCTTCCCTTTATGTTCAGCATAATGGTTTTCAGCCATCTGTTCTGAAACTTGCATTAGCTTGGCTCCTGCCAATTGTAAGCCCTTACGCTCAAATCTGGATAAAATCTCTCCGATCAGCTGGCGCTGTACGCCGTCCGGTTTTACCATGATAAAAGTTTTTTCCATAAGATTCTCCACCCCATCATTATGTATAGGCTTTCAAGTTGCACACCGAAATCGTAACATCTTTCTGACAATTAATCAATCCAGGGCGGAGAATGTTCACATCTTGTTCGTAAAAGGAATTTAAAATTTCCGTTTGCCGATATATTTGGCGATGGCGGCCAATGATGAGCGCGCCCGTCCTCTCGGCAGTGTATTCAGTTTCTCAAACGCTTTTTTTAAGTACCTGTCACTGACGGCCATTGATTTTTCAATCGCGTCTGTGCGTTTAATATTTTCAATAATGGGGGCGAGCTGCTCCTGTGTTGTTTCACTGTTAATTAATTTCAGCTGATTTTTCAATTCAGGCTGACGGAGCGCGTACAAAACGGGCAGAGTGACATTTCCTTGCAGCAGATCCCCTCCGACCGGTTTTCCCAGTTCCTCTTCCGTTGAAGTGAAATCAAGAATGTCGTCAATAATCTGGTAGGACATGCCCACGTAATAGCCGAACCAATATAATGCTTTGTGAATCTTCTCATCAGCTCCCGAAGCGATGGCGCCGAGCTGGCAGCTGACGGCAATGAGAAGAGCCGTTTTCCGTTTGATGCGGCGCAAATAGGTTCTGAGGTTTTGTTCCATATTGTATTTATCTCTGATCTGTTCAATTTCTCCGAGGCATACTTCTACGATGGTTTTGGACAGGATCCGGTGGGCTTTCGGCTCATCCAATCTCGTCATCATCTCAAGTGAGCCCGCAAGCATATAATCACCGGTATACATGGCGATGCGGTTGTCCCACTTGGCTTTGATGGTCGGCTTTCCCCTCCGCAGCTCGGCGTCATCAATGACGTCGTCATGAACGAGGGACGCCATATGAATCATTTCCAGCGTCACCGCAACATATTTTATTTTATTAATGTCATAGTCGCCGAACATGCCGGAAAGCAATACGAAAACAGGGCGGATCCGCTTGCCTCCCGCCTGGAGCAGATGGAGCCCGGCTTCACTCAGCAAGGGATAGTCTGACCGCACCGTTTGCTCAAGCTCCCTTTCGATCACATCAATATCGTCATTTAAAAAAGAATAGGCCATTTTAAATTTCATATCATTCACCCAAACATCTGTATATTCATCATTTCCAACCGATATGCGTAGCGGCCACTCCGCCGGTAAACGAATGGTATTTGACATTCGTCAGGCCCGCTTCTTCAAACAGACGCGCAAGTTCTTTCATACCGGGAAATTCTCTTGCCGATTCTTGAAGCCAAGAATATTCTTTATAGCTCTTCGCAAACATTTTTCCGAAGAAAGGCATGATGTATTTAAAATAAAGAAAATATGCCTGTCTGAATCCGAACATTTCCGGCTGGGATGTTTCCAGACATACGACCTGCCCGCCCGGTTTGACGACCCGCCGCATTTCTTTCAGCACGGTCAGATAGTCGGGAACGTTCCGCAGCCCGAAGCCGATGGTGACAAAATCAAAAGAATCATCAGCGAAAGGAAGCTCCATCGCATTTCCGTGCAAAAGTTCAATTTGGCTGTAACCGCCCTCTTTCACTTTTTTCTCGCCGATGCTCAGCATATTTTTGCTGAAATCCAGTCCTTTGATTTCACCGCTTTTTCCGGCTGCTTCTGCGAGGGCAATCGTCCAGTCAGCCGTTCCGCAGCAGACATCAAGCGCTTTTGCGCCTTCTTTTACATTCATGATCTGCATCGTTTTATCGCGCCATTTTTTATGCTGCTGAAAACTGATAACAGAGTTCATTTGGTCATAATTTTTATAGATTTTTTCAAACACGCCGTGTACGCGCTGTTCTTTTGACTCCTGCATGTTGATTACCCTTCTTCCACTTTCTGATGATATGTTTTGTCCTGGCTGATCGCCTTAAGCCGGTTCAGCATTAGGTTTTGGATTGGTGAATTGAGCGGCAGCAGCGTTTCAATGCTTTGCTTTGCCTTTCGGAAGCTATCTTCCATTATGTCAGCCTTTGATTTCCCTGACTTTACAATATTGCCGATGACATCGAGAAATATAGCATTGCCGTTCATCAGCCGCTTATATACAAAAAAATCACTCGCCAGCTCTTTCCAGCGCGGAAGATTAAAGTGGTCTGACACTCTGTGAAACAGGGCCGCTTCCACAATCGCCATGCTTTCGATCAATTGATTCAAGTCATTGACAGACCGATCGTACAGACGGATTTTATGCTCATTGATTTCTTTAATTGCCGTAGCGAGCGTCCGAATCATATAGATATCCTTCATTTCAGATAAAAGCGAATAATACAGTCCGCTGAAATAGTCGCCGGCAAGCACGGTGAGCTGCCGGTTTTTATTTTCGTCTCGCTTTAACGCTCTGGCTGTTGTCACTTCATCGTGGGTATCAAGGGCGCTTTGGACAAGCATCGCAGTTACTATGTAATTTTCTCTGTCGTTGTTCTTAATGTCCGCCTCTTCAAACAAAGCGTGAAAAAGAAGAAGCTTATCCTCATCGATTTTAGGCGCGGAAATATGTTTCGCTAAATAAGGATGAGACAGCTTTTGTTTTAATTTCGTATTTAGATTCGCTAAAGTTCCGTAGATGTCTTGCAAAAATATCACCCTTGTCCCCAAATTCACATTTATTCTAATATGTATGAGATTTACTCGTCATTATTATACGCAGGTATCATTATAGCATAAAAAAAAGAAATTGGCTGTATTCTCCCGCCGTTTGCGGGCATTTGGCAAAAGCGGGAAACAGCCGGCTTATTTTTTTTCGCTGTTCATTTCTCCGTAAGCGGTCTGGATGAGGGCGTTGCCTCTCACTTTGATGGCAGAGGTATGCTCAGTAAACTGAGCGATAATCACTTCGCCTTTGTCCAGTTTTTCGGAATGGTGAAATTTCGTATCCGTTCCTCTCGTTAAACCGATGACGTTCACGCCGTCCTCAACCGCTTTAATGACGACAAAATCACTTGAATGCTTTGAATTCATATCTGCACCCTCTATCATTATTAATCCGCACGTTTAATATGTTCTAACACTTCGGAACGCGCCGCTGCGTCATCTTTAAAAATACCTCTTACAGCGGAAGTCACTGTTTTTGCGCCCGGCTTTCTTACGCCCCTCATCGTCATGCACATATGCTCAGCTTCGACGACAACCATGACGCCGTGGGGATCTAAGGTCTCTACGATGCTTTCTGCAATCGTTGAAGTAATGCGCTCCTGCAGCTGCGGGCGTTTTGAGACGACTTCCACCGCCCGCGCCAATTTACTCAGGCCCGTCACTTTGCCGCCGCGCGGAATGTAGGCAATATGCGCTTTTCCGTAAAAAGGAACAAGGTGATGTTCACACATGGAATGAAACGCGATATCTTTTACAAGAACAAGCTCCTCATGGTCTTCTCCGAAAACGGTTTTAAAGTGTTCTTTCGGGTCTTCATTTAATCCCGAGAATACTTCCGCGTACATTTTTGCCACGCGTTTCGGCGTATCTAAAAGCCCTTCCCGGTCCGGATCTTCTCCAATCGCCTCTAAAATCTGGCGAACCGCCTGTTCAATCTGTTCTTTATTAACTTCTTTCATTGTCTGTGTCCTCCACCATTGAATACATTTAATTTCGATTCTAGCACATTTGCCGCGCCAAAAGCAAAACGAAAGTCCTGCCCGGTGACCGGGGCTGCTTAAATATGAAAAGCCCCTTTATCAAGGGGCTTTTCTGTGAAGAAACAAAGTGTATGTATCAGATGCATACACGATCTATATTCACAATTATTTTCCTGCAACAGCGTCTTTAAGAGCTTTACCTGGTTTGAAAGCAGGTACTTTGCTTGCAGGGATTTCGATTTCTTCACCTGTTTGCGGGTTACGTCCTTTACGTGCAGAACGCTCGCGCACCTCAAAGTTACCGAAACCGATCAGTTGGATTTTATCACCGTTTTTAAGTGCATCTAAAATCGTATCAAAAACAGAATCAACTGCTTTTGTAGCGTCTTTTTTAGACAATTCGCTTGCTTCAGCAACCGCATTGATTAGTTCTGTCTTGTTCATGCCTTTCACCTCCTCCCAAAAGGGTATCAAATCAGCAGTTTATTATCATTTCTTCACAGTTCAGCCTGATTCTAAACCTGTCTGATAAAAAATCAAAGCAGGGAAGAACAGACAAGTAAACGGCTTTTCATAAGAAAACAGACACTTTGAGGAATGTTTGTCCAACAAAGTGAAGATTTTCTGTATGTAGAGTAACACATATAAAAAGCCATATCAAGCATTTTAAAGCCTCAATCCCTTGCTCGTCAAGGTTTTCACGTGTTTTACCGAACAAATATTCCTTTTTTTGCTTTTTTCCTCCTAATCCTTGATTGATTTCCAGTATCTAAAAAGAATAAAAAAAGACCCCCCGTTTCAGGAAGAGGTCCTTCAGCTTACAAAATAATGGCGATCAGGCCGCCTGAGCCTTCGTTAATAATTCTCTCAAGCGTTTCTTTCAGTTTGTATCTCGCATTTTCCGGCATGAGTGACAGTTTTGCGGAGATTCCTTCTCTTACGATAGAGCTCAATGATCTGCCGAAAATATCGGAATTCCAGATAGAAAGCGGATCATCTTCAAAGTCCTGCATTAAGTAGCGGACAAGCTCTTCACTTTGTTTTTCTGTCCCGATGATCGGTGCGAATTCACTTTCCACATCCACTTTGATCATATGAATGGACGGAGCGACCGCTTTCAGCCTTACTCCGAACCTTGATCCCTGCCTGATAATTTCCGGTTCATCAAGGCTCATATCGGTTAAGGCCGGGGCGGCAATGCCGTAGCCGGTCTGTTTCACCATTTTCAGCGCATCTGATACCTGATCATATTCTTTTTTCGCGTGGGCGAAGTCCTGCATTAATTCAAGCAGGTGGTCTTTCCCGCGGATTTCAACGCCGACCACTTCTTTTAAAATCTGGTCATATAAATGATCCGGCGCATACAAATCAATTTCTGCCACACCCTGGCCAAGTTCAATTCCGGCCAATCCGGCGCTTTCAATAAATTCAAATTCACTGAAGTGGCCGACAACCCGGTCGACATCGCGCAGGCGTTTAATATCTTTTACGGTTTCTTTCACTGATTCCTGGTAGCTCTCTCTGAGCCAATGATTTTCTTTCAGCACCATGACCCAGCTCGGAAGGTTGACATTGACTTCCAGCACAGGGAACTCGTAAAGCGCTTCTCTGAGGACGCTTAACACATCTGTTTCCCGCATGCTTTCAACACTCATGGCGAGGACAGGAATATCATATTTCGCGCTTAATTCAGCTCTGAGCGCTTCTGTTTCCGGGTGGTACGGTTTTACCGAGTTGATGACCATAATAAACGGTTTGCCGACTTCCTTCAGCTCGTCGATGACTCTTTCTTCCGCTTCCACGTAATCGCCCCGCGCAATATCGCCGATTGAGCCGTCTGTCGTAATGACGACCCCGATTGTGGAGTGTTCCTGGATGACTTTTCTCGTACCGATTTCCGCAGCCTCATGAAAGGGAATCGGTTCTTCGTACCAAGGTGTATTGATCATTCTCGGACCGTTTTCATCCTCATATCCCTTCGCCCCGGGAACCGTATATCCCACACAATCCACAAGACGGATGTTGACATCAAGCCCTTCCGCGACATGAACGGACATGGCTTGATTCGGGACAAATTTTGGTTCTGTGGTCATTATCGTTTTTCCTGCTGCGCTTTGCGGGAGCTCATCCTGCGCCCGCGCTCGGTCGGCCTCATTGCTGATATTCGGGAGCACCACAAGCTCCATAAATTTTTTAATGAATGTAGATTTCCCTGTACGGACAGCGCCAACGACTCCTAAGTATATATCGCCTCCTGTTCGTTCAGCGATATCCTTGAAAATATCGACCTTTTCCAAGTGATCCCCTCCCGGACTTCCTATCCTTATCATTTTTCATTCACCATTCTCCAATCAAATACAGGACACTATATGTGTATGACGTTGTCCTATTTCAATATGACATCTTTAGAAAATTTTCAGGCAGTCTTTTCTATCAAAATCAAAAAAACCTTTCTCCCTATTTGTATGCGCGGGAAAAAGGTTCATTCCTGTTTCGTTTGACTTTCTAAAAAAACGGGTTCCTGTTTTTCATTTACGGTGTATGTGACTGAAAAGGCCGGGACGAAAGGAGTCTCTTTCCATAAAATATCCTGAATTTCCGCGCCCGGTTTGATTTTCTTTTTGGTTTCCTTCAGGCAGCGGGCGAGATCGACGCGATAGTCGGCATAGATTTCTCCGTCAGCGCCGATTAAAAGCGGCAGAGACGTGCCTGAAACCGGACTTTTGACCGAAGGAGAGTCTTTCATGCCGAGCTTTTTTTCATTTAAAGTGAACAGCCCTTTTGAAACGGCGTCCTCATAGGGAGGATATGTATGCTTTTCCTGATACATTTTGACACGCAGCTTCATGTCGCGGATTGCTTCCGCCATTTGGAGATCGACCAGCTTGACGGTCGGCTTATTTTCCACATCGACAAGCACGTATTGGTACATTCCTCCGCTTTCATAAGCTGAGGCCGGCGGCTCCTCTATGTATCTGGGCGCGAGCCGCTTAAAATCTATCGGATATTTTTGATAGAGCGGTGTTTTCATATCTTTTGTCTGAATAGGCAGAAGTCCGCCGTTCGCCTTTTTAAATTCATCCACTGCCGCTTGCACCTGCTGAAGCTGATGTTTGTAGGATACTTTATTTTCAGTTTTTTTCGCTTCAGGGTACAGACAGCCGGACAGCAGAAGCACCGCCATTGCCGTTATGACGGCCATTTTTAACTTATGCATTCCGCGCCCCCTTTTTGCTTTATTCATTGACAGGCCCGCTGAAAACGACCATTAACACGATCAATCCCGAGATGACCATGCAGGCATAAGCGAGTGAAGAAACCGCTGCTTTTATCAGTTTGTTTTTCACTTTGTACCTGCTGACATAAATAGAGGCGACCGCAACAAACATTAATCCCATAGCACCAAGCGCAAACCACATTTTCATCAATGCCACACTCACGTTCGTGCCCCCCGTCCCATCATTGTAAGCGTTATATTTCATTTTAATATACAAATGTTGAAAAGATCAACAGGTTTTCCATCTATTGAAAAAACAAAAAAACTGAAGCAAAGAGGGGGACTTTGCTTCAGTCAAGTTGACTATATTCACCTGTACGTCTGAGATACACTCTCTTGGACTTCGATGCTATAGTATGCGTAGATGCGTACGTCTGCATCCTCTTCTGCCTAAATCAGCAAATGTTTTAAGCGATTTCAGCCGGAGAGTTCTGCGTTTTGGACTTTCGTCACTTCAGAATATGCTGACGGCATGTTATTGTCACTTCACCCGGTTTTCGAATGTGTTGACCAAGTCTTCCATCTCATGGGTTTTCACTCTGGCCATTAAGGATTCTACGGCCGTTTCTACCTTCTGCCCGTTAAATAATACTTGGTGAAGCGCTTCTGTGATCGGCATTTTCACTTGATATTTTTGTGACAGCTGATACGCAGCTTTCGTCGTCCGCACGCCTTCAACAACCATCCCCATCTTATCCAGAACAGCTTCCAGCTTGTATCCTTTGCCGAGCAGGTTGCCGGCGCGCCAGTTTCGGGAATGAACGCTTGTACACGTCACGATTAAATCGCCTACGCCTGTCAGGCCGGAAAAGGTGAGCGGATTTCCGCCCATCTTTGTGCCGAGTCTGGCGATTTCAGCAAGACCTCGGGTGATTAAGGCCGCTTTTGCATTATCTCCGTATCCCAATCCATCTGTAATCCCCGCTGCAAGAGCGATGATATTCTTTAACGCTCCCCCTATTTCCACACCGATCATATCCGGATTTGTATAGACGCGGAAATGCTGGTTCATGAATAAATCCTGAACCGCTTCTGCAGCCTTGATATTTTTTGAAGATGATGTAACAGTCGTCGGGTGTCTTAATCCGACTTCCTCAGCGTGGCTCGGCCCTGAAAGCACGACGATGTCTTTTCTGTACTCCTCAGGCAGCTCCTCTTCCATTAATTCTGAAATGCGGAGAAGCGAATCCGGCTCAATTCCCTTGCTGACATGAACAAAAATCGATTGTTTCGGGATGTACGGCAGAGCCTTTTTCAGCACTTCCCGAATGGCTTTTGTCGGAACTGCCACAATGATGAAGTCAGCTCCTTTTAAAGCCTCGCTTAAATCGGCTGTCCCGATGATAGAACTTGATAGCTCCACCCCCGGCAGGTAATCTTTGTTTTCATGCAGTTCGTTGATTTGATCGATCAATTCGGCACGGTGTCCCCACATCATGACTTGGTGTCCGTTATCAGCCAGCACTAAAGAAAGTGCAGTGCCCCAGCTTCCCGCTCCAAGCATTGCCACTTTTTTCATCTCTGTATCACACCTTTTTATTTTCTTGCTCTTGCAAATATTTTAATTGGCGTACCTTCAAATCCGAAAGCGTCCCGGATTCGGTTTTCTAAAAAGCGTTCATAAGAAAAATGCATCAGTTCCGGATCGTTGACAAAAACAACGAAGCTCGGCGGCTTAACAGCGACTTGAGTCGCATAAT
This sequence comes from Bacillus sp. JK74, assembly GCF_053663395.1. Taxonomy (NCBI): domain Bacteria; kingdom Bacillati; phylum Bacillota; class Bacilli; order Caryophanales; family Bacillaceae; genus Bacillus; species Bacillus sp. JK74. Next base: position 159,772 of record NZ_JBSJQB010000005.1, read on the forward strand.
AAATTTTCAGACGGGAGCCGTTGTGCGTCGGAGTCGGATTCATGGCGACCGCATCCATGATGACATCATTTAAGACATTTGTCTGCACGCGGAGAGAGTGGTTTTCACTCGCTTTAATAATCGCAGGCATGAGTGTATGAATCCGCTTTGTCGTCAGTGCCGACATAAACAGCACCGGCGCATAATCGAGAAATTGGAAATGCTCCCGAATATTCTGTTCAAATTCTTTCATCGTGCGCTCGTCCTTATCAACGGCATCCCATTTGTTTACGATAATGACGACGGCTTTCCCGGCTTCATGGGCGTATCCGGCGATCCGCTTGTCCTGCTCAAGGATGCCTTCTTCTGCATTCAGCACAACGCCGACGACGTCTGAGCGGTCAATGGCTTTTAACGCCCGCAGCACACTGTATTTTTCTGTTGTTTCATATACTTTACCCTTTTTTCTCATTCCCGCCGTGTCAACGATTACAAATTCCTGCTGATTGTAAGTGAACGCCGTATCTACAGCGTCTCTAGTCGTTCCGGCTACGTTGCTCACGATAACCCGCTCTTCGCCGAGCATCGCATTGACAAGGGATGATTTTCCGACATTCGGGCGGCCGATCAGGCAGAATTGAACGACATCATCACTGTACTTCGTCTCCGGAATGTTTTTAAAATGCTCGGCACAAGCATCGAGCAAATCTCCCAATCCTAAACCGTGTGTGCCCGAAATCGGATACGGTTCTCCAAAGCCGAGCGCATAAAAGTCATAGATGTTCGCTCTCATTTCGGTATTATCTAATTTATTAACGGCTAATACGACCGGTTTTTTCGTCCGGTACAGTATTTTTGCCACTTCTTCATCCGCAGACGTCACACCTTCGCGGCCGTTCACCATAAAGATGATCACATCAGCCTCGTCCATGGCGATTTCAGCCTGCTGGCGGATCTGTGTCAGAAACGGTTCGTCTCCGATATCAATTCCGCCCGTATCAATCAGGTTAAAATCATAATTCAGCCATTCCGCCGAACTGTATATCCGGTCCCGCGTCACTCCGGGGGTATCTTCTACTATTGAAATTCTTTCACCCGCAATCCGGTTAAAGATTGTGGATTTTCCCACATTCGGTCTTCCGACAATGGCTACGACAGGTTTACCCATAGTACCCTTCCTTTCAATCCAGCCGCTTACATTTTCACAAAAAATTGTTCAACCGGTTATTAAAAATCATCTTCGCTATGAAAAGAACCCTTCAAACAGAAGGGCTTAACTCATTTATTATATCAGTTTTCACTGAGATCACAATGTATTCTTCAAAATGTTTCGCATTCATGTAACAGTCTCCGTCTGTTTTCAAGACATTTTTGTCGCTCCTTTGCCCTGCTTTTTGCTTTTTTGGCTGATGCGCGCCGCAAGCTGTTCATATGTAGTCAGCCCGACGAGAAGAATCACTCCCGCCGAACAGCCTGAAAGCCATTTATAATCACCGACGGCTGCTGCACCCGCAATGTTGCGGATGACCGCAACATACAATAACTCCCCCTGGCACATGCCGAGAACAAAAAGACAAAGCCTCTCAGGGAACCGCCCCTCAACAGAAAGCGTAATAACGGTAAGCAGTATAACCGCCGCCCATTCAGGTTTTATGATAAACCAAACAGGGTCATATAATGCAAAAAGAAAAATAAAGCCGTATGCCGCAGACGCCGTCAGATGAATCACAATATGACGGAGCCGTTTATGCATGCCAAGGCTTCCCGCATAAACAAATGCCGCAGCAAAAAACATGACATATGCCGCATTCAGCGTAAAATAAGCCGTTATCTGATGTATGCTTGCCATCATATTAGTCAAAATAAAGACTGATACGTAAAAACGGCTTTTTGTTTTGGCAAAAATAAAAGTCGCAAGTATCCATAAAAACCACATTGACCAGTAATAATAAAACGGTTCCATAATCGCTCCTCCTCTGACCAGTATGGAGCGGGAACGCATTTTTTAAACCAATTATGCCTGAAAGGAGCGGATAAGGATGGGAAAAGACAGACAGGAGAAAAAACTGAAAGCCTCCCGCCGGGTGGAATCTGATCGCGATGATTCGATTCACCATAAAGGAGCGACAAGCCTTGAACAAAACGGTGAATTCCGAAAAAGAAAATCGTAAAAAACAGAAAAAGGCATGCGTGTTCGCATGCCTTTTAACGTCTGCTGAAACGGGATGTGTCAATTCCCCGTTCAGAAAGCCAGTGATGTGTGTCACCTTTTATGACCAAAGGCGCCTTTTGCAATTGGGCAACCGATTGGCATCCGAGGGCGGTCATAATCATTTTCAGCTCTTGTAAAAGCGCCGTCATCTCGTCAAACAGCCCCTCTTCTCCTTTGGAGGTGAGAGCTTTCAGGAAAGTGCCTGCCATTCCCGCGCCAGAAGCGCCGAGGGCAATCGATTTGGCGACATCCAGGGCACTTTGCAGCCCGCCGGATGCGATAATTGATTGATCAGCGGAGAGCGAGTGGATTTCCGCTAAGCTTGCGGCAGTGGAAATTCCCCATGTATTAAAAAATTGAAGCGCCTTCTCTCTGCGCATATTTTCAATCTTAGAGAAATTTGTACCGCCGTATCCGCCGGCATCAACTGCTGCCGCGCCGGCATCAAATAACTGCCGTGCCGATTCCCTGCTCATTCCGAAGCCGACTTCTTTGACAAAAACGGGAACTCCCGCTTCCGCCGCAATCCGCTCAATACGGCCGAGAGCGCCGGTAAAGCTTCTGTCTCCCTCTGGCATGACGATCTCCTGAATCACATTTAAATGAATCTGGAGGGCATCTGCTTGAATCATATCAATTGCCCTTTTCGCCTGCTCGGCATCCGCCTCGCTGCCTAAATTGGCAAATATCAGCCCGTCCGGATTCTCTTTTCTGACGATCTCGTAAGAATACCGTTCGGAGGGATCTTTTAAAGCCGACATTTGCGAACCGACAGCCAGCGGCATGCCGGCTTTGCGCGCGGCTCTTGCCAGCGATCTGTTAATTTCGTATGTAAGCTGTCCGCCGCCGCCTGTCATCGCATTGATAAAAATCGGCGAACTGCTTGTGAGTCCGCCGATTTTCGTTGATATATCCACTTTTTCCAATGCTAGGTTCGGTAGGCTGACATGAACAAACGTAATATCATCAAGCCCCGTTTCCCGGTTTTGACCGGTAGACAGCGCATGATTTATATGTTCTCTTTTTCGTTCTGCTCGTGTCACGTTTTATCACCAATTTATTTTAATTTATTAAGCTTGTCTCCGATTAAATCGCCAAGCTGGAAGCCGGTGCTCGGCTCTTCTTTCGCCTGGTATTGACGGAAGTCCTCCTGATCGGCTTTCGGCGCTTCTTCAAGCTCACGCATGCTTAAGGAAATGCGCTCTTCGCTTTCGTTCACGTCAAGCACTTTCACTTTAACAGTCTGTCCTTCTTCAAGCACTTCATGCGGCGTTCCGATATGTTTATTGGAAATTTGCGAAATGTGCACAAGTCCTTCCACGCCCGGAAGAATTTCAACGAAGGCGCCGAAGCTTACAAGGCGCTGCACTTTTCCTTCAAGCACATCTCCCTGTTTTACCTTTTCGCCGATCTGGCTCCAAGGTCCCGGCAGCGTTTCTTTAATAGATAAAGAAATACGCTCGTTATCGCGGTCTACGGACAGCACTTTCACTTTTACGTCCTGACCTTCTTCCACCACGTCAGACGGTTTTTCGACGTGTGAATGAGACAGCTGCGAAATATGAACAAGCCCGTCAATTCCGCCGATGTCGACAAATGCGCCGAAATCAGTCAGACGCTGCACTTTTCCTTCAAGCACGCTTCCAACCTCAAGCGTTTGGAGAAAATCATGCTTTTTGGCTGTCTGTTCTTTTTCCACTACAGCCCGGTGTGACAGAATCACCCGGTTTTTATCACGGTCGAGTTCAACGACGATAAGAGAGAGGGTTTTCCCTTTATAGTCAGTGAAATCCTCGACGAAATGAGCTTCGACAAGTGATGCGGGAATGAAGCCGCGAACGCCGATATCAACGACGAGACCGCCTTTCACCACATCTTTCACTTCAGCTTCAAACACTTCTTTTGTGTCGAATTTTTTTTCAAGGTCTTCCCAAGCGCGGTCAGCATCAACGGCACGTTTAGATAAAATCAAAGCATCGTCTTCCACTTTTGTTACTTTCAGGTCAAGCTCGTCGTCAACTTTTACGACATCCGATGCTTTCTCTACATGAAGACTTGATAATTCACTGATTGGAATGATTCCGGACTGTTTGACATTGACAATTTCGACATCTACATGCTTGTCCTCTACCTTTGTCACAATCCCTTTTACTACATCTCCAACCTCTGGCACTTGAACATCAATTTGATTCATTTCCTCTGTCATTTGAATAACCTCCTTGGTCCAAACCTACACAGCTTAATTAATACGGTTTGAAAGCTGAACATGTGAATGTCCGCTTTTCAGCCGAATATGTATTAAAGAATCATCCAAAAAAGATTTTGAATGATCAATAAAAAGTTTTATTAGTATTAACTTCTAATAAAAGGACTGGTTTGTCAAGCAATAACATCTTGTCTTTTGAAAAAAAAATTAAAAAGCGCTCCGCCCGAAGTTAACGTGATTTCTGTTCGACGATCTCCAGAATTTTTCCTGCGACTTCGGCAATGCTGAGTGACGTCGTATCGATTTCAATCGCGTCTTCCGCTTTGCGCAGCGGGGAAACTTCCCTCTCTGAATCGAGTTTGTCGCGTCTGGCAATTTCTTCAATGAGCGTCTCGTAATTCACGTCATAGCCTTTTTTCTTATTCTCTTCATATCGGCGCTTCGCTCTTTCCTCTACGGACGCGAGCAGAAAAATTTTCACTTCGGCATCAGGCAGCACGTGAGTACCGATATCACGGCCGTCCATGACGACACCGCCTTTTTGTCCGAGCTGCTGCTGTCTTTTGACCATTTCTTCTCTGACGCCTTTATGCTTGGCGGCGATGGATACTTGGTTGCTGACTTCGTCTTTTCGGATTTCTTCTGTCACATCTTCTCCGTTTACGAGAACGATTTGTCCTTCCAGAGCGGATACAAGCTCAATTTCCGTACGCTTCAAAAGCTCTGTAAGCGCGGCTTCATCGGTTAAATCGGCATTCTGCTTGAGCGCCGTATATGTAATGGCACGATACATCGCCCCTGTATCAATGTACACATATGATTTTTTCTCAGCTACTATTTTAGCAACGGTGCTTTTTCCGGCAGCGGCCGGCCCGTCGATCGCAATTGATAATTTCTTGTCCATAATCTCTCTCCTTGCTCTTTACTCCTCTATGGATTGTATCATGAACTGCCGGAAAAGGGGCGAAAAAAATTGACCTGATTTACCGCTTTACCGTTTCAATCCATTCTTTTTTCTCCATTTTATCAACTCCCTCATATTTCACAGCTTTCGAAATATAAGGTTCAATAGGCTGATAATGAAGCAAAAACTGCACCGCGCCCAAAATTATAAGCTGAATGCAGACCAATTTGACCAGCAGACGTTCAAACGTTTTCATACACGCGCACCTCCATTAGGATTAGTATGGAAAAGTGCGCTGCTGTTTATTCCGACAGACTGTTTCTTCTCTGCTGCAGCTGCGCGCGCATACAATATTGGAGTAAAAGCTGCTGCGCTGCGGGGCCGATTTCTGTAAATTCAAGCGTCATTTTTTGTTTATCCGCCTTTTCATCATAAAAAATCCGCTGGGTAAGAGCCTCAGCCGTTATATCCGCCTCCTTTTCCTTGCCGGGAAGAGAAAATGAGACATACAGCTTTTCACCTGGTTCCGCGGAAATATGCTCAGGCATCACAACAGCGATTCCGCCGGCGCTGATATTAGAGGAAACCGTTTGGAAAGCGGTTTTTTTCGCTTCCATTTTGACAGATACATCCAATACTGCTTCTGCACGGACGTATCGGCGTCTTTGAATCCGCTTCATTTCCTTCTGAGGGGGGATGTCCAATCCGATCATCGGGATGGGTTCTTTTTTCTTTCCTTTGATTATGCTTTTAAATTGATACGGTACTTGGCCATTCCCCATAAATTCCGCTGTTATTTCCAATCCTTTATGCAAAAAGACCGTCCGTCCCGAATCCAGATCGACGGGATATGAGATATGGAGTTCGCCGTTTTCAACGCTTACTGCTTTGCTCCTCGCTTTTTTGGGCTCATTGTTCTCTATGTATTCAATCCAAATATAATCTCCGACAGCTATCATGGGCCTTCACTCTTTCATTATTTATGCTTTTATTAAAGCATGTAATGAAAAAAAGGAAAAGACTTTTAGTCCTTTCCTCCTTTATTTTTATAGGTCTTTATATATAGGCTCTGCACTTTTTAATTTTTCTATTTTTTCCTCTTTTCCGTCGTCCGCATTAATGAACATTTGATACGTGTCTTTCCCGATCGTCCCGAGCATTTCGTAGCAAAGCACTTCCTGACCGAGTTCATTCGTGATCAGCGCCTGCCGGGTCTCCCGCACTTCAACATTTTTATTCAGCTTCGCTTTCACTTCATCAGCTGACAAAGCGGGAGCCGGAATCGTTCTCGTGCGGTGCGCCGCCAGGTAATCACGCGCGGAAAAACCGACGACTTCACCATCATCCAGCGCCACTTTCATTCGGATGGCTTCCGGATAAATGCGGACGTTTTTCTCCACGGGAATAAAAGAAAAGACGCCGATGTTATTATATTGCGCGCTTTCATCAATTTCGAGGCCTTTTGTTTCATATCCGTTTTTCTTTAAAAACGCGACGGCCCGGTTAGATGCTTCATTGAGGCTGATCTTTTGTTTCTTCACGGCCCGTTTTTGAATCAAATAGACAGGATGTCCCCCTTTTTGGGTAATATCCATATAGATAAAAGATTTGTGATCCGCGTCATTCATGCGGATACTGTATACATCCCGATTCGTCTTCCGGCCGCTTTTGACCACTTTAATGGAATAATTATGATCAGGCGCAAACCGTTCCGCGATTTTTACCGCTTCTTTTTCCGTAATTTGTTTTCCTTTCAGATGCGTAAACCCTTTTCGTTCTGTATTTGCGCTTGTAAACGTAGGGCTGGTACTGTCTTCAGAAAAAGCGCCTACATTTTTTTCGACTGTTTTAAAGCTGTCGACGATCGTATTATCGCTTTGTTTTTTGTCAGAGGCGAGCGCCATCTCAACATCCATCCACCGTAAATTTTTGCTCATGACGAGATGCTGAACGCTGCGGAGCTGGTTTTGAATGTTCTCGGCCTGTTTGTACAGGCTGTTCAGTGTTGTATATTCTTTCTTATCAAGCGGTTTTTGGTCTAAATCCCGGACGGATGTTTTATAGCTGAAATCTCCTATATTGGATAAAAACTCCTCCGTCTTATTAAAAGGCATGAGAGTCAGGGGCAGCTGGCTCACATTGTTATGTGCTTCAGATGTAATTCTCCATACATCAATGAGCGCCGGAGACAGAGATTTTTTACTGTTCATTGCAAGCGTCGTCCCGATTTTGTCGTGAAGCTGATCAACATGGTACGTCAGTTCATGAAAAGCCCTCTGATAATTATTTTCCGCGTGCAGAAGGACCGCATCTTTTTCCTGATGCTCTTTATATCCCCAGTATCCGGTTGCGGCGATCGCGACACCGAGAACAGCGATAATGATTCCTCTAATCATGTTAACACCTCATTTTGCGTACTTTTACTCACAGAAAATGTGCTTTCCGATTCTTTTAATCTGCGGACGTCCCCAAATCCATTTGCTTGTCGCCGTATCAGGATTGAAATAATAAAGCGCGTTTTCAGAAGGGTCCCATCCGTTGATCGCATCAAGAACCGCTTCTTTTGCTCTTTCATTCGGCTGCATGTATATTTGGCCGTCGGCAACGGCGGTAAACGCGAGCGGTTCGAAAATGACGCCGGCCACCGTATTCGGAAATAACGGGCTTTTAATACGGTTTAAAATAACCGCGGCGATGGCAACCTGTCCTTCAAACGGCTCACCGCGCGCTTCCCCGTACACAGCCTGCGCCAGAAGATTGATGTCGTTGTTTGAGAAACCGCCAGGCATATTGGCCGCTGTCGTATTTTGCTTTTGATTTGACTGACCGCCTGTATTGTTTTGCGGCTTTTGAGCAGGCTTATTCGTTCCCGCCGGCTTCTGCGCTCCGGCTCTCGGTTTTGTTTGGTTTTCCAATGGGACGTTGCCATAATGAGTGAACGTATTCCCTTTTTGGATCTGCTCCATTACATATTCACGGTAATATTTTGATTTTGAAATCAGCACCTGTTTGGTTTTCGCCCCGACGAGGCCGTCAACCGGCTTCATGCCGAATTTCTCCTGAAAATTTCTCACGGCCCAGTATGTGGTCCAGCCGTAAACACCATCGATTTTCCCGTTATAAAATCCGTTATATTGAAGACGGGCCTGCAATTCTATAACATCATCACCCGTCGCGCCTCTTTGAATCACTTGATTTGAAAACGCATGAATCGTTTCATGATGATCGAAGAAAGCGGCGGCGAAAGAAAATAGAATGAGACATGCCATAAAGGCTCCTTTGCACTTCATCTCTTCAAGCCTCCTACTGCAAAATTTAAATTGTACCCGTATTGTCTGTCACGCGGATATTTTTATACACCGTTTCCTTCTTATCCCTCATCAAGGCATAAAAAAAGAAACCGCACGCGATGCGCGGTTTCTTCACACTTGGATCATATTGACGGAGCGTGCTTTTTTTGCCTTTCGCAGCCCGAACCACCATAAAAACAGCATAAACGGCAGCATATAATATACCCAATGATTGAGGGCGGTAAGAATAAAATCGTACGAACCGTGCAGACATGAAGGCACGGCCAGCGAAATCACAAGCCATTTGACACGGGCTTTTTTCTGCGAAAAGCGGGCTTTTCCGAGATAAAACCCCATAATCACTCCGATCAGCGCATGGCAGGAGACCGGCAGAAGCGCCCTTATGAAAGCATGCTCAACGCCGTGGCCGAATAAATACAGAATATTTTCAAGCGTGGCAAAGCCTAAAGACACACTGGCCCCGTAAACGATTCCGTCATAATGCTCATCAAAATGAGCATGCGGGTACACACTGATCATCAGAACGAACCATTTCACCGATTCTTCCAAAAATCCCGAAGACAAAAACGAAACGAAAAAGCTTCCTCCCCCCACATGCTCTTTTTCAAGAACATATTGGATAAACATGGTCGGAAACACAAGGACAACCCCGAGAAAAAAAGACCTCAGCACCATATGTACGGGTTCATTGTCATACTGATCTTTTAAATAAAAATAGCTTAACAGCGCAATGCCGGGAGCAATTCCTGCAGAGATGATTGCAAACATCAGGCAACCTCTTTCCTTTATATTCCTATATCTATGGTACCATGTTGTTCATATTTTTACATCTTTCAATTTTTTTAAAAAAGAGCATATGAATGATCATATGCTCTCTGCACCCAGCCGTTTTGATATTTCGTTTGCGATCAAGCCGCCGTGAAAACGGCCGTTCTCGATAAAAATTTCATTGGCGTTATTTCCAGCCGCAATGACTCCGGCGATAAAAACACCGTCAACATTTGTTTCCATCGTTTCTTCCAGGAAAAACGGCCGGCCTGATTCCGCATCAATCCGCACACCGATTTTTTCGAGGAAACCGTGATCGGGATGGTATCCCGTCATGGCAAATACGAAATCGTTTTTCAGCCGGACCGTCTCATTTCGGCCGGAGCGGAAAATGATTTCATCTTCCGTCACTTCTTCAAGACAAGCGCCGAATTCCATCCGGATTGTGCCGTTTCTGACAAGGGCCTCAAACTCAGGCAGAATCCATGGCTTGATGCTCGGGGAGTACTCATGTCCTCTGTAGAGCACCGTGACGCGCGCACCGGACTTCACGAGTTCCAAAGCCGCGTCCACACTTGAGTTTTTCCCGCCGATCACAGCAACATCTTTATCAAAATAAGGATGGCCTTCTTTAAAGTAATGAAATACCTTAGGAAGCCCTTCACCCGGTATGTTCATATAATTCGGATGATCATAATATCCTGTCGCAATGATACAAAACGGAGTGAGGTAGCGGTCTTTTGACGTTTCTACAAGAAAACGGCCGTCTTCCTGTTTCGTTACGCGCTCCACCGTTTCAAAGGCGTTTACGCGCAGCTCTTTTCTTCTGACAACCTCTCTGTAATAAGAGAGAGCCTGTATTCGGACCGGTTTTCTGTTTTCCGTAATAAAGGCAACATCGCCGATCTCCAATTTTTCACTTGAACTGAAAAAAGTTTGGTGGGTCGGATAGTTATAAATGCTGTTTACGACATTCCCTTTTTCGATCACAAGCGCGTTCACGCCAATTTGCTTCAGATGTATAGCCGCCGATAATCCGCAAGGACCTCCGCCTATTATAATTGCTTTTTCTTCTGTCATGTCCTTCAACTCCTGCGATTGGCATTTCCATCATAAGTTTCCACTCATATAAAAAATCTCCTATATTATCATAGGAGATTTTTTTTGTTTATGCAAACGATTGGTTTATATCCAGCCTCTGAAACGCGAAGCCTCAGCCATTTTCCGCACGCCGACCATGTAAGCCGCAAGCCTCATGTCAATCCGGCGGTTTTGGGACATTTCATAAATATTATTAAACGATTTTATCATCATATTTTCCAGTTTTTCCTCGACTTCTTCTTCACTCCAGTAGAAGCCCTGGTTGTTTTGAACCCATTCGAAATAAGAAACCGTTACACCGCCGGCGCTCGCCAGAACATCGGGAACCAGCAGCGTTCCTTTGTCTGTCAGGATTTTCGTTCCTTCCAGTGTCGTCGGTCCGTTTGCCGCTTCTACCACAATTTTCGCTTTGATGCGGTCAGCGTTTTCTTCTGTAATTTGGTTTTCGATCGCCGCCGGGACAAGTATATCACAGTCCAGCTCAAGCAGCTCCTGATTCGTAATGGTGTCATTGAAAAGCTTCGTCACCGTTCCGAAGCTGTCTCTGCGGTCAAGCAGATAATCAATATCAAGACCGTCCGGATCGTAAAGGCCTCCGTACGCGTCAGAAATTCCGACAACTTTCGCGCCGGCGTCATGCATAAACTTGGCCAGATAGCTGCCCGCATTTCCGAAGCCTTGTACGACGACGCGCGCGTTCTGAATATCGAGACCTTTTTTCTTGGCCGCTTCTTTTATGCAGATGGTGACGCCTTTTGCCGTCGCTGATTCCCTGCCGTGGGATCCGCCGAGTACAAGCGGTTTTCCCGTAATAAAGCCGGGTGAGTTAAATTCATCAATTCTTGAATATTCATCCATCATCCAAGCCATAATCTGTGAGTTTGTAAATACGTCAGGTGCCGGGACGTCTTTAGTCGGTCCGACAATCTGACTGATTGCTCTTACATATCCCCTGCTCAGCCTTTCAAGCTCTCTGAATGACATATTTCTCGGATCACAAACAATTCCGCCTTTACCACCGCCATAAGGAAGATCAATAATTCCGCATTTTAAACTCATCCAGATGGAAAGTGCTTTCACCTCTTTTTCAGTTACATTCGGGTGAAAACGAATGCCGCCTTTTGTCGGACCTACGGAATCATTGTGCTGCGCACGATAGCCTGTAAATATTTTCACAGACCCGTCATCCATCCGAACAGGAATTTTAACCGTTAATAATCTGAGCGGCTCTTTCAGCAGTTCATACACTTCTTCTGGATACCCCAATTTTTCCAGAGCTTTATGTATTACGGTTTGGGTTGATTTTAATACATCATGTTTGTCTTCTTCATTATGACCGGTGAATCGATCGGCTGCCATTTGAGTTAACCTCCTAAAATCTTCTGTTTCTCTCATGCTCCCTTTCAGTGACTAGTATACACCTTCAATATCTCCGTGCATAGAAGAAAGACAATGATTTTTCCATTATTTCGCTTAAAAAAAGACGGCCGCTGAAAACAGCTGCCGCTTCAAATCTTTTTTATGAAAAATGTTTCTGGATGGTCTCCACAGCATTGCCGTCCATGATGAGTTTTCCGTACTCATGGAGCCTGTAAATCGTAATCGTCGCCGGGTGTCCGTATTCAGCCAGCACCGCGATGACACCTTCGGCGGAACGGGAGCCGAGGTCTTCAAGGCTTACATAGTATTGGTTCTCATAGTGGTAGACGGTGCCGCCGGTAATCCCGATTCGGTGAAGGCTTCCGGCAAGCTGAATGATATCTTCAAACGAATGGAACTGATAAATAATATCCGGGCTTTCGTCAAGTTTGACCTGCATCTCGATATAATCATCGTCATATTCGTCATCTTCTGCGTCCGCGTCATGATTTTTCGTTACAATCACAACCATACCTTGTGCCTGAAGAGAATATACTTCCACCGCGATCGGACCATTCGCTTCAAAGCCGAGCTCTGTATTTGCTTCATTCATCATATCTTTAAATAACTGGTGGACTTTAAACGAGTCCTTCCAGAGGTCTTCTTTTGTCAGTCCCCGATCAGTCAGATCGTCGAGGGTTAAAAAGATTTTAATCTTATTATAGTTCAGACGCTCAAGCCGCATAATGTTCCCTCCTGCCTCTTCTTGCACACAAATCATATAACACAGTATATGAATAAATGAGTCATAGGTTCTTAATTTGTTATCAGTTTACACCGTGTACAGCGGGAAGACAAGCAGAATGCCGTTTTTTATCACCGCGGCCGGGTTTGTTTCAGGAAAACGGCTCATCCGGTCCGCACAGCGTAATCATATGCGTCTCCGGCTTCGCCCCGAGCCTCAGCGGAACTTTTGTCGTCCCGTAGCCGTTGCTGATCAGGTAATGCGCTTTTTTTACCGTTCCCGTCCCGCCCAATTCATACGGCCCGAACCGGCCGAAACGGATTTGGCCGCCATGCGTATGGCCGCTGAACACAGCGTCAATCCCGTCTGACTCCCTCATCTGCTCATGGATGTCAGGATTATGGCAAAGCAGGAGGTTTACTTTGTCAGCATCCGTATATCTGATTGCAGATTCGTAATCATCCATCATCATTCTGATATCATCCACCCCGCAGATCGTAACGGTTTCCCCTTTATAAGCAAACTGAACCGATTCATTTCTCAGCGGAATCACTTTGTAAACCCGTAAAAGTGAGAGCAATTTTTGCTGGCTGACCTCGTAATCATTATTTCCCCACACATAAATGACAGGCGCGAGAGCCGTCAGACGTTTGATGTTTTCTTCAATTCTGGCGTAAGGAACTCCGCCCTCCGCCAAATCACCGCCGAGCAAAACGGCATCCGGCTTATAAACTGCCGCTTCGCGGAGAAGCTTTTCATCAATTAAACGGCGGTGCACGTCAGATATAAAGAAGATGGTGAGCGGCTTCATCCCTTTCATTTTATCAAGCGTAAATGTATGTGTTTTCAAATGGCTGCCGTTTGCCGTTTTGTACATGACGGCCGCCATAACCGCAGCCGCTCCCGCCAATGTGCCGAGAATTCCCGCTGTAAGCTTCATAAACGCACTCTCCATTCTGTCATTGTCTTACATTAGACGGACAAACAAAAAAAGACGTTTCTATCCTTTCCGGAAAACGCCTCATTTTATTTGCTTTCAAAATAAAGATTGATATCATACCGATGTTTCATCAAGTGAAAAACAGATTCTCTCGCCCTCCATTTTTCAGGCTGGGGCCATAAATCCGTGCTTTTTTGGATAATTTCACATCTCAGTTTATGAAATTCACCCTCAGCTTTTTCTTCCTTTTTTTTAAAATAATAAGAAGTGCAATACGCAAAAGCGGAAGCCATAATCCAGCACAAATAAACCGTATGGCCTAATATTTCCTGCAGGATCAGCTGCGGAGAGGCTTGGGGGGCGTTAAAGCTTTTAAACATCAGCAGTATGCACATCAGGGAAAAACAAACGAGGGACGCCCACTGCCATCTTCGGCACTGTGCGGCATAATTTTCGTATTTTAATTTCCGTTTCACCAGCGCCTGAAGCATTTGTTTCGTCGGTCCGTCAGCAAATCGGTCTAATTGCTTCCATAAAGAATCCATGCGCTTCACACCTTGTCCGTTTTCATTGGTACACTATATGAAAAACGCGGTGAAAACATGCATTTATTTTAATCAGACAGCGGAATGTTCAGAACCTGGCCGGTGTACACGTCGTTTCCGTTTAATCCGTTGTAGCTGCGGATTTTTTCTTCGCCCGCCCGGCTTTTATAATATTTCATTGAAATGCGGTAAAGCGTTTCTTTCGGCTGTACAGTATGCTGTACGGTCCGCACTTTTTTCGGGACAGTCCCGGCTTGATCACTTGCGGCAGCCGGAGCCGCTTTTTCACGGACAGCCGGCGGAGACTGCTGTTTTGTCTCCGCGTATTCGGTGTCTGTCGGCTTTACTTGTTTTTCTGAGGACGTTTCCGTTTTTTCAGGTGTTTTTTCACTTGGTTTTTCTTTTGTTTTTTCAGATGCAGCCGCTTCTTTCTTATCTTTGTCGTCAGACTTTTTTTTCGGTTGTTCTAAAAGAGCGGTTTCTGACGTTTCTTTCTGAGCGCCTTTCGGAATAACGGCAGGCGCGCTTTCACTGTGGTCTATGAAGACATCTTCATAGTCCTTCGGGTCAAATCTGCTGCTGTTCGTCATATAAAGAAGACCGAAAAAGACACCGATTGTTACGATAATGAACAGGACGGTCAGAAAAGTGAACAGCGGCGTTTTTGTTTTGGTTTTTTCCTTCACCTGCTCTTCCTTTTTTTTACGCTCCTCTTTTACAGATTGTCTTGTCGGGAGGCTGTCTTCAAGATATTCAATTTGTTCATCCGCGGCCGCGGCAACCTGCTGCTCGGCACGCAGCTGAGCTTTTCTTCTTTCAACTCTTGACATTTCCGTCATAGAAACCCCTCCTAACATATTGAAAACGGATCTGACAGGCAAATACCGCATCAATAATAAAATGCGCTGTAACCGGAACGAATAAATTGCCGGTCCATTCATAGATAAGCCCCAGCAAAAGACTAATGCCCGCAACCATCATAAACAGAAGCCACTTCGCCAAGTATCTGAAATGAAGCACGGTAAAAATGAAGCTGGCGGCCCATAAGCCGATATGTGTCTGCAGAACGCCTCTGAACAAAATCTCTTCGCTGAACGAAATGAGAAGCGTCAAAAATAAAATGTGCAGAACCGGCCTGTTCTTAAAAAGCAATACATTAATGCCGCCGTCATCATATAAATGCGAAGGACACCATTTCATCACCGCCAGATCGGCAAAAATGACAAGGACGGCAAGAGTTACACCGTACCATATGATATTATCGTCACGTATATGCCACAGCTTTAAAAAATCGTGAATGTCGGTGAAAAAGAAAAAGCCGATAACAGCTGAAACCGCCAATATGAGCAATTGGGTGGCATACAGCTGTATCACAATCTCCCGGTCTGAGAGCTGCTGGATCAATTCGCTTTGCCGTCTCAGCTGAACTCACCCGCAGACTCTGAACCGAAAATCCGGCCTAATTCCAGCTTCCAATCTTCAAACCGTTCCATGTTTTTCCGTTCTCCTTTTTGCTCGTACGGAGCCAGATCAAGTCCGCAGCTGCTGCAGCATTGTCCGGTTTGACCTTCAGGCTCATACGATTCATCAAAATAAGACAGCAGCGCTTCTCTTATACATTCTTTCCGCTCTAATAACGCCGAAAAACGGTTCATTTTACGCAGCTTCTTTTCCACGCGGTATGTCAGTTCTTCCTGCAGCTGCTCTTTTGTGGTTTTTCCTTGCAGATACAGGTGGACGGCCGTTCGCGCCTGTGTTTCCTGTACGCCCTTGTTGATCAGAACGTCCCGAAGCTTTCGCTCATCACCCGTACCGGCATCCCGTATGACGGCCAAAATGCCTTCCAGATCATAATCAGACAGGCTTTCTGTCTGAATAATCTGCTGCTGAAGCTCGGTATCGCCGGGCGCCCTCAGCAAAATACTGACACTCGGGCTGCCGTCGCGTCCCGCTCTGCCGATTTCCTGCATAAAGGCCTCGGCCGTTTGAGGAGGATAAAAGTGAATGACAAAGCGGATATCTGACTTATCCACACCCATGCCGAACGCATTGGTACAGCAGATGCAATCAAGCTGGTTATGGATAAATTGCTGCTGGATCAAGATTCTGTCCCCTGTATCCATTCCGCCGTGATAATAATCCGTCCGCTTTCCCGTTTTTTCATTCAGCTCAGCCGCAAGCTCTTCCGCCCATTTCCTGGTCGGACAATATATGATACCCGGGCCTTCAAGCTTTTCAGCAAGCTCCGTGAGCCTGCTTATTTTTTCGGCATTATCAGCCAAATGTTCTGCCGCCAGGAGAATATTCGGCCGGTTGACTGAATAAAGATGACGCACAGCATGCTCAAGTCCGAGCACATCCGTCACGTCTCTGAGCGTTTCTTTTGTCGCTGTTGCGGTCAGCGCCAATACAGGCGGCTTTCCGAGTGCCTGTCTGAAAGGCCCGAGCTTCGAATAATCAGGCCTGAAATCATGTCCCCATTCTGATATGCAATGAGCCTCATCAATAACAAATAAACTGACCGGAACGTTTTTCAAACGGTTCAGTACATAAGGTGAAGAAAGGGCTTCAGGAGACATATAGAGAAATTTATACCGGCTGATGTTGCTGAGAATAAAATGCCGCTCTGCGGAATTCAGCATGCTGTTTAATGCCGCAACCCGCTTTTCTCCTTTTGCTTTCAGCTGCTGCACCTGATCTTCCATTAATGAAAGAAGCGGTGAAATAATCAGCACCAGCCCGTCCATCATGTAACCCGGGAGCTGATAGCATAATGATTTCCCCCCGCCGGTCGGAAGCATGGCGATCGTATCCTTTTTTTGGAGCACGCTAGTCATAATCTCTTCCTGCCCTTTTTTAAAGGAATGCAAACCAAAATACCTGGATAAAGCTTTATGCAGCTCAGTCATGCTGATTCACCGTCTTTGCCAGCGCCAGCCTGATCTGGAAATAGCTGAAGCGCATCTGCATTCCTTCGCGAATCCGTTTAATTTTATTCGTTTGATGCTGTTTTGCAAATGCCGTTATCATACGCTGTTCCTCTTCAGAAAGATACTGTTCTATAAAAAATGCAGGCTGATGCAATGATATTTCTACGATATGGTCTTCGATTGTGGCGGTTTTTAAATTTCTGACCGCGGCGATCCGTTCAATCGGAAACCCTTTTTCCAACAGCTCAAAGGTTTTTCTGGCAGACTGTGTCAGCGCGCTTTCCGCCTGCAGATCGGACAACAGCTCGCGCAGAGCGGGATATGCACATTGCGGAAGCGATTGAATAACATAATGTACCGCTCCCCAAAACTGGACGGACACATACCATTCATCTTCGTTCAGCTGGAGAGCGAGCTGCTTATTCGTTTTGCCGATTCTGTTGAATGAAGTTAAAGAATAGACAAAAATAAGCGCCTGCCGTTCACTTACGCCTTGCAGAAGCTGAAACAGCGCGTCATGCATTTGGATGGAAAGCTCTTTAGCATCTCTGTTTTTCCGCATGAACCGTTTGACCCATCTCAGCGTCTGCACATCGTTGGTAACCGGGATATATTGACTGCATTGATGCTCTTTGTTTGACAGGACTTGAATGAGCAGGGAAAGCCGCCTCCACAGAGTGACGGCAGGCGTTTGATAATTCGCGCCGTGGCAGTGCTTCGGCCAAGGCCGCTCGGCAAACGCCAGTTCAAGCCTTTGAACGCCGCGCGCAGTCACTTTCCACGTTCCCTCTTCTTTTCCGGCTGTAATGTATGAGTTCTCGGTGAGTTTATGCAAAGAAGCAGCAATATCGCCGCGTTCACACTGTGAAGCCATGCCGAAATATTTAGCGATCTGAAATAAGCCGGCATCCTGAATGGTTTGAGACGACTTTTTTCCTTTTAATAAATGAAACACAGCACTCGGAGTCCGTTCGCCGTCTATTTTGTCCAGACAGTCGAGAACCACGGTATCAAAGTAGTTTATCGCCAATCTAAACACACCTACATTTCTTTTGTGACAAGTTTCGTTTTTTGGTTCTTTTTATTTTAACAGATTTTCATATAAATTTGACGTTTAAAGTCATCTTTTAGGGGGAAGTGCTAAAGAGAATCCCTTATGTGATAAGCATTCTCAATCATTTTTCTGTTGAAATTTGACACTAACATCATTACAATAAGTAAGAGGAATAGGTGTTATATTTAAAAATATATAAGGTAAACCATTTGTTCCAACACGAACAATCTGGGAGGTTTTATTCATGGCAAAGTACACAATTGTAGATAAAGATACGTGTATTGCATGCGGCGCCTGCGGAGCTGCGGCACCAGACATTTATGATTATGATGATGAAGGCATTGCGTTCGTTACGCTTGACGAAAATAAAGGTGTCGTCGAAGTTCCGGAAGTTCTGGAAGAAGATATGATTGACGCATTTGAAGGATGCCCTACTGATTCAATCAAAGTTGCGGATGAACCGTTCGAAGGCGACCCGCTGAAATACGAATAAAAAAGCCCTCCCCGTGAGAGGAGCTTTTTCGTCCTGAATAAGACTCCGGCTGTTATCGGCCGGAGTCTTATTTTTTTGCCGATCACCACAAACAAAAAAAGCGTCCGGCTGTTCTTCACAGAGCGGACGCTTTAAGCCTTTATTGTGTTTGGATGCTGCGTTTTTGTTCAATCCAAGGTTTCAGCTTCGTAAAGATGAACGTAAAGACGATGGTGATGATAATGCCTTTTACAATGTTAAACGGCAGAATTCCTGCGACAACCGCCGTTTTCAACTGGCTGTTTGACAATGCCGGTGAATGTAAAAACCAAGTATACGCGGGCAGGATAAGAATATAGTTCAAAATACTCATCAGCACGGTCATCGCCGCGGTTCCGGCCAGCAGGCTCACTGCAAGCCCTTTTGCAGAATTGAGCTTTTTAAACATAAACGCCGTCGGCAGAATAAACAGCGTTCCCGCGATAAAATTGGCTGCCTGCCCGACAGGCACGCCGGCCATGCTTCCTTGAATGATATACTGCAGAATATTTTTAATCGCTTCAACCGCAATCCCCGCCGCAGGCCCGTAAACCAAAATGGCGATAATTGCAGGAACGTCACTGAAATCAATTTTCAAGTAATCCGGCAGCCCCGGAAACGGGAAATTTAACAGCATAAGCACAAACGCAATACTGCTAAGCATACTGATGACAACTAATTTTTTTACTTTCACAATGCTCTCTCCTTTTCGATCAAATCTCTCGAAAAGTGGAAAGGTTCTTTGCGCCCCAATAAAAAAACCGCTTTTGTTAAAAAGCGGGAGCTTACTAAGGATTGGCAAAGAAACGTTTGATATAAGCATCAAAACGTCTGCTGAACCTCCATCTTCTCCCATCCAGACTATACTGTCGGCTCCGGAATCTCACCGGATCCTGCCGCCGAAGCAGCTCGCGGGCTTAGAGCGTGATGCTCATCACCGCCGGTAGGGAATTTCACCCTGCCCCGAAGATTGATCTTATGAATTTATTCACATTATATATGATCAAATTGTAATTGTATAGAGAACTGCTCAATTTTATATAAAATATTGTTGAAGCCCATTTTAACTGAATTATCGGCTTCCTTTTCTCCTTTACTGCGTCAATACACATTGACACTCTATTAAGAATATGATAAATTATCAGATATTTAGTCAGCTAAACTAGGAGGAAATCTAACAATGTTTCGAGTTTTGGTCTCAGATAAGATGAGCAATGACGGCTTAAAGCCGCTGATGGAATCAGACTTTATAGAAATTGTTCAAAAAAACGTCGCGGATGCAGAAGATGAATTACATACCTTTGATGCCCTGTTAGTCCGCAGTGCCACAAAAGTAACCGAAGAATTGTTTAAAAAGATGACTTCTTTAAAAATCGTCGGCAGAGCCGGTGTCGGCGTAGACAACATCGACATTGATGAGGCCACAAAACATGGAGTTATCGTGATAAACGCGCCGAATGGAAACACCATTTCAACGGCAGAGCATACATTCGCGATGATTTCTTCATTAATGAGACACATCCCGCAAGCCAATATCTCAGTAAAATCAAGAGAATGGAACCGGACGGCTTTTGTCGGAGCGGAGCTCTACGGAAAGACTTTAGGCATTGTCGGTCTGGGCCGGATCGGAAGCGAGATTGCCCAGCGCGCCAGAGCGTTCGGTATGACGGTTCATGTATTCGATCCTTTCTTAACCGAAGAGAGAGCCGGCAAAATCGGCGTAAACAGCCGGACATTCGAAGAAGTGCTTGAAAGCGCAGATATCATTACCGTCCACACGCCTTTAACAAAGGAAACAAAGGGACTGCTTAACAAAGAAACCATTGCCAAAACGAAAAAAGGCGTCCGTCTTATCAACTGCGCAAGAGGCGGCATTATTGATGAAGCGGCGCTTTTGGAAGCGCTGGAAAGCGGCCATGTCGCAGGCGCTGCCCTTGACGTGTTTGAAGTGGAACCGCCAGTTGAATCAAAGCTTCCCGACCATCCGCTGGTGATCGCCACACCTCACTTAGGCGCTTCAACGAAAGAAGCACAGCTGAATGTCGCGGCACAGGTTTCTGAAGAAGTGCTGCAGTTTGCAAAAGGTCTGCCTGTCATGTCAGCGATCAACCTGCCTGCGATGACGAAAGATGAATTCAAAAAAATCCAGCCTTATCACCAAATTGCCGATAAAATCGGAAGTCTCGTGTCACAATGTATGAAGGAACCCGTCAAAGATGTTGCGATTCAATATGAAGGCACCATCGCCAAACTTGAAACATCATTTATTACAAAAAGCCTGCTGTCCGGTTTCTTAAAACCGCGTGTAGACTCAACGGTCAATGAAGTGAACGCCGGCGGTGTAGCAAAAGAACGCGGTATCAGCTTCAGCGAGAAGATTTCCTCCAATGAATCAGGATATGATAACTGCATCAGCGTAAAAGTAACCGGAGACCGGAGCACATTTACGTTAACGGCTACGTATATCCCTCACTTCGGTGAACGAATCGTTGAACTGAACGGCTTTAATATTGACTTAAATCCTGCCGGCCACCTCGTTTATATCCAGCACCAGGATACGACTGGTGTAATCGGACGCGTCGGACGCATCCTCGGCGATAACGATATCAATATCGCTACCATGCAGGTAGGCCGTAAAGAAAAAGGCGGAGAAGCCATTATGATGCTTTCTTTTGATAAACATTTAGATGATAAAGTCGTCAATGAGCTGACTTCAGTTCAGGATATTGTTTCCGTTAAACTGATTGACCTTCCGTAACCAACAGAAAACCCAAAACATATGAATGTTTTGGGTTTTTTTACGTTTAATGGGTCGGAAGCGGATTAGGCGCGGCAGGCACAGCAATCGGTTTTGTCACATCATAATTACCGATTTTCTTTGCGTGTGCATGTGTGAACAGCACCTCAGAATAACCAAATTCCTTCGCGGTTAACAAAAGTCCTTCGATCATTAAAATGCCTTCCAGCGAATCTTCAACTTTATGTTTTTCGGACAATTGGATTCGCAGCTGCTCGCCGTCTTCCCTTTCCGATACCGATGCAATCGCATCTGCTTCTATAATGCTCGCGGTCTGTGAGCCTCCGTCTGTTGTCTTCATCCCGTCAATAGCCTGATATACTGAATAATAGGTTTGTTCAGACGGGATGAGATACTCTTGTCCCAGACTGTCGCTGTAAGAAAAATACGCCCGGTTTGTCTGTTTATGTACGGACATCTCAGCGGAAATGCCGTAAGATTTATAAAAATCCTGTCCGGCTCCGTTTTGAACCTTTTTCAATTTAATCCGCTCGTAAGGACTCCATGTCAAAGTCTCTTTCAGCATCTTTTTCAATAAGTCAGCATCGGCAGCTGATTCGATAGAAAGACGTCCGTTTACCTGCACAAGCAAATCCTTCTTATCCGCAGTTACCTGCACACCGTCCAAAAGGTTCGGCACAGAAAGGAAAGATTCGGGCACTTCTAAGTTTTCTGCATCAGATAATGCCTCTGAAACCGATTCGTCAGGCTTCTTTTTTTCAAAACTGACCGGAATGACGGCGGATGTATCTGAATCGGCAAACGCCAAAGTAATGTAATTGTTTTTGTTTTCGTTAGAAACGACAAACGTCTTCTGATCCGGCTTGACAGCAGCTGACTGACTGGCTTTTTCAGCTTGACCGCTGTCAGCTGTAAGATCACCGGCAGATTTGTTTGTCATCAGGTGAGGAGAAATAATCAGAGCGATGCACAATGCGCAGATGCCGGCTGCGGCGGGGCCGATCCAGCTTCGGGCCGGTTTTTTCCTGTACGGTTTACCCGTTTCAATATTCCGGTAAATGGCCTCGGGTGAACGATGATCTCTAACCGCCGGAAGTTGTCTTAACAACTCCTCTACTCTTTCTTCGTTCCAATATGACTTCATCATCCATTAGCTCCTCCCTCAAAAGCTCCATCTGTTTCCGAAGTATTTTGAGCCCTCTGTGTTGGGTCGTTTTGACTTTGCTTTCCGAGAAGCGGAGAGCGGCGGCTGTTTCCTGAATGGAATATCCCTGAATAAATCTCAAGATAATAACAGCTCTTTGATCAATGGTGCAATGATCAAGCGCGGTATAAATTTCCCGGACATTTTCATGCTGTACGGCGAGTTCGTCCGGAAGCAAATGCTGATCTCTGACATCTTGTGTATCCCAATCAAACGTACCCATAATACGCTGTCTGATCGTCTGCTGCTTGCGGAACCAGTCAATCGCCACATGGCGTGCGATGGACAACAGCCATGTTTTTTCACTGCTTCTTCCTTCAAATGTATGATAGGAATTCAAGACGCGGATATACACTTCCTGCGTCAAATCTTCAGCCTGCGACTTATCTTTTACCATATAAAATAAAAATTGATATAAATCTTGATGGTATGCATCGTATAATATCTGAAAGGTTTCTTCCATGGGAAACCCCTCCGTTCACTTTTTTGTCGTAAAAATGCGTTGAAAAGTTACATTACAACTATATTACGAGAAACTGGAATTTGGAAGGGAATTTATATTAACATATTCTTAAATTTTTAAAGGAGAAACAAACAAAAAACACCCGCAGAACATGCGGGTGTTTCGTATGGAACAAGATTGTTCGTCAATTTCAGACGTCATCCTGCACTTTTGTCGGAATATAAAATGTAAACGTCGTCCCTTTGTCGATGCTGCTGTGAACCGCAATTGAGCCGCCGTGGGCTTCCACGATATTTTTTACGATGGCGAGTCCGAGTCCGGTCCCCGCCCTGCCTCTTGTTCTTGCTTTGTCCGCTTTATAAAAACGTTCAAAAATAAAAGGCAGATCCTCTTCCGGTATTCCCGAGCCGGAATCTTTGATATCGATTTTCAGTCCGTCTTTTACGGTCTGAGCCGCGATATGAACGTTTCCGCCTGACTCCGTATGGCGCAGCGCATTATCTATAAGGTTGGTAAACACCTGTTCCATTTTGTCTTCGTCAAAGACACACTCCGGCTGAGACACCGAGATGTCCTCTGTGAGCGAAACGCCTTTTTCCTTCGCTAGCCCGGAAAATTTGCGGGAGATCTTCTCCAGAAATTCATGCAGGTTTACCGTTTCATAGCGCAGGCCCGTATGTCCGGATTCCATTCTGGCCAAATCCAGCAAATCATTGACAAGCCGGCCCATGCGAAGAGATTCATCATAAATGATCTGCGCGATTTCTTTTTTCTCCTCTTCGGTGCTTGCAATGTCGTCCACTATTGCTTCACTGTATCCCTGCAGCATAGAAATCGGGGTTCTGAGCTCATGACTGACATTGGCAATGAAGTCTTCACGCAATTTATCCAGCCTGCGCTCTTCGGTCATATCACGGAGCACGGCCACGGCGCCGCGGACGTGTGATTCCGCATAAAGAGGCGACATCAATAAAACCCATGACCTTCCTTGAAGCGTCATTTCAATCATTTGCTCTTTTTCCGTGTTCACTGCATTTTGAAAAAGCTCTTTTGCTTCAGGGGGAAGGTTGTCTCCTTCTTTAATGTTCATGTTCTGCTCATAATACCATGCCTGCAGAAAACGTTCGGCCGGCGGGTTGGTCACCAAAATGGTGCCGTCGATATTAATGGTGATGACCCCGTCTGCCATACTGCTTAAAATATTGGACAGCTGTTCTTTTTCCTGATTCAGCGCGTTAATATGGAAATTGAGCTGCCGTCCCATCTGATTAAAGGCAATGGCCAGTTCCCCGATTTCATCTTGGGTCAGAATCGGAATTTTTGTATCAAACTTTCCTTTCGCCAAGTCTTGGGCGCCTTCCCGCATTTTCCGAAGGGGATATGTCACCCTGCTGGATAAAAAGAATGCGAAAAACGTTGTCAAGACGATGGCAATGCCCGCCGCAAGAAAAATATAGCGTGTCGTATGTTTCGTCGTATCTTTGACGGCAAGCAGCGATTGGGATAAAAAGACCATGCCTTTTTTGCCGTCTTTTTCATAGGGCACTCCGACGATCAGCCGTTCGTTATCCGAACCGGCATTTTTGGGGACCGCGCGTTTGCTTACTTTATTGCGGTCTGTCAGCGCCTTGTGCAGATCCCGGTCATGTTTAATCTGCTCTAATGTAATAGAGGATAAATGATTATCGTCATTGGGCGAATACCAGACATGCTTATCATCCTGAATGATCGCGATGCTCGTTAAATTGTCCGCCAGTTCCCACGTGATGGATCTGGCAAGCGGCTGGTCTTCATGATTTTCTATTATGACCGCGATTTTATCGGCAAGCTGCGTTAAATCTTTTTCCGCTTCTTCAACGTGGTAATTTTCTATAAATTCCAGAAGCAGCACCGTTAAAATAAATAAAACAATTAACACGAGTGAAAGAATGGTAAACCAAAGCTTTCCTACTACGCTTTTCCAAAACTTCATTCAGCGCCTACCTCAAATTTGTATCCGACTCCCCAGACGGTGACGATTTTTTTCGCCGCTCCAGGGGACACTTTGTTTAATTTTTCACGGAGCCGTTTGACATGAGTGTCCACCGTTCTGAGGTCTCCGAAAAATTCATACTGCCACACTTCTTTTAAAAGCTTTTCCCTGTCGTACACTTTGTCCGGTGTTTTCGCCAGGAAGTACAGCAGTTCATATTCCTTCGGCGTCAGGCTCACCTCCGTGCCGTCCGCAGTCACCCTGTGAGCATCGTGATCAATGGATAGATGCGAGAAGACGAGCACATTTTTTGTCGGGGTATTGGCTGTCAGATAAGATGTTTGGGAAGCCCTTCTTAAAAGCGCCTTTACCCGAAGCACCACTTCTCTCGGGCTGAAAGGCTTGACGATATAATCGTCCGTCCCCGCTTCAAACCCTTGGACGCGGTTGGCTTCTTCCCCTTTTGCCGTCAGCATGATAATCGGGGTCGCTTTTTTTTCTCTGAGCTGCCGGCATACTTCTATTCCGTCCGTTCCCGGCATCATTAAATCCAAGAGCACCAGATCATAATCTGATGCCAGCCCCATTTTAATGGCCTCGTCTCCGTTTTCCGCTTCTTCAATCACATAGTTTTCCCGTTCAAGGTACATTCTTAAAAGGCGTCGAATTCTGGCTTCATCATCTACTACTAATATTTTAGTTTCATTTGTTTGATCCATCGTTTTCCCCCTGCTTTCCTTCTGTTACTTTCATTTTAACAAACTGTGCGGCAGCTTGAGAACTGTATCGGCTTTTTGCATCTATGCGTACGAATGAAGTCCGGCAAGCACGAGATTCACAAAAATTAAGTTAAACATAATAATGGCGAAGCCGATGACGGCAAGCCACGCGGACTTTTCGCCATGCCAGCCTCTTGACAGCCGCAAGTGCAAATACGCTGCGTAAAATAAAAAGGTGATCAGCGCCCATACTTCCTTCGGGTCCCAGCCCCAAAAACGCGTCCATGCAAGCTGCGCCCAAATCATCGCAAACACAAGCGCGCCGAGTGTGAATACCGGAAAACCGATGGAAACAGCGCGGTAGCCGACTTCATCGACCAAGTCCAGATTCACATTTTTGACGAGCGGGCTTATAAGAGCGCTGATTCTCTTTCTGAATATCAGCCTGAGCGCCCCGTATAAAACGAGACCTGCGCCAAACGACCAGATCACCGTATTGACCTTTCTGCCTGAAAAAATGGCCGGAAGCTCAATAAGCGGCTTCATTGCGCCTTCCGTAAGCAGTTCTCCGTCATGCGGGCCGACAAGCGCAGGCATATCATATATCATCACGCTTTTAGCCTCTTTTTTATCCACCCAATTAAATTCTGCTTTGTAGTCCGCCAGCCGGAATGCCGACGTGACGGCGATAAATGCCACGGTCGTCACGAGTATAAACATGATGACTTCAAGCCAGAACGTTTTTTTGCCCGGTCTGGATTGGTCGACATGCTTTAACAGGAAAATGACGCCGGCTACAAAACTGATCGCAAGAATCGCCTGCCCGAGCGCCGCCGTTGTGACGTGAATGTACAGCCAATTGCTCTGCAGTGACGGAATAAGCGGCGTGATGTCTGTCGGAAACATGCTTGCATATGCGATAAGCAAAAGCGCGATAGACAATGTGAACATGCCTAATGAAGGCAGTCTGTAAATAAAGTAAATAATAATAAAAGCGAGAACAAGCATCATGCCGAATGACGTCGTAAATTCAAACATATTGCTGACAGGCGCATGTCCGCTTGCCGACCATCTCGCAATAAAGTAGCCGAGATGACAAAGAAATCCGAAAATGGTTAACGTGATTCCGATAGCCGACCAGCGGCCCTTACCGTCCTTCGCACCTTTTGTTCCCCGGATGGCGCCGCCGAAAACCGGGACGGCAATTAAATAAATCAAAAAGGCAGCATAAAGAAAATTTGCGCTCAGCTCCGCCATGACACCACTCCTTTTTCACTAGGCCTGATTTTTGGCCAATTCTTTTTGATCGGCCGGCTCTTGAATCCCGGTCCCGCTAAGAACAAATTCGATATCCTTTTTCAGACCGAACCAGTTTTTGTTCGTATGTCCCGCCACAAGCACTTCATGATCACCTGTTTTGATCCAGATCCTTCTGTGCTGCCAGTACATCCCTTGAATGACGCCGATCATAAAGATCGCGCCGCCGACGGCAAGCACCCATAAGGTTAAGTCTTTTCTGACGGTGAGTCCTGTAATGTTTTTCGTTTCCACATGGTCGAATTTTAATTTGTACTTGTTACTTTCGGAACCTTCAACAGTCTGCTGAATCGCAACAAAACTTTTCTCCCCTTTCGGCTTGTCGGGAGCCGTGATTTTAAAGACAAAAGCCGGATTGTTAGGAACCTTCGTTTTCGTGCTCGGTTCTCCGTCTTTGTTAAAATAAAAATCAGGAAGATAACTGGCGATCTGCACTTTGTAACCGTTACCAAGATCGTAGTCCGTGTCGGGATCAAGAAGATTGATCTTCAGTTTGCCGAATGACTGTTTTGTTTTTTGGTCGATCAGCTGAAATACCATCTGATCGAGCTGGTTTTCTTTATAGTCCACCTGATACACAGAATAGGAGTCAAAGCGCAGCGGTTCATTGACGCGGATATTGTTTTCTTTGACTCTTTTAAGCTTCGGCTTTTCACCGAATACAATGTCGCCTTCCCTCTTGTACAAAACCGCGTCCGTTGTGAAGGATTTGGCGACTTTGCCGTTTCCGGCTCTGTCAATGGCGTCGGCGAATACTTTTTTCTCAGTGTCTTTGTTATATGTCTGCATCGTGAACCGGTTGTTTTTTAAGTAATATTTGCCGTCAGTACCGGGGATCTGGGCGGTTTCGCCTTCACGGACCCAGAGCGTTTCATCGACATACATACCGGGTACAAATCTCAGCATGGCTCCGATCAGAAAAATGATCAGGCCGATATGATTAACGTAGGGCCCCCACCTTGAAAAACGGCCTTTTTCCGCCAGGATGCTTCCCTCTTGTTCTCGCACTCTATAATGCTTTTTTTTCAATCGTGTTCTGAGGCCATCAGCCGCATCCCCGCTCAGCTCGGTTTCTGTCCGGCTGTATAGACGCTGCCTCTTCAAAAAGACCGGATTCCGACGAACTCCTTGATTTTTCAGCGCCCTGTACAAAGGAATCACCCGATCCAGGCTGCAGATGACCAGTGATATGCCAATTGATGCGATCAGGAGCATATACCACCATGAGCCGTACAGGTGATGAAACCCCAGCAAATAATACAGTTGACCGATTATGCCGTACTGCTGTTCATAATATGTATCCGGCTGGGCGCCCGGCGGCAGATAAGCTTCCTGCGGAAAAACCGTGCCGAAAGCAGATGCCGCCAGAGTAATGACAATCAGCCATATTCCGACTTTTACGGAAGAAAAGAAGTTCCATACCTTATCTACGATTGTTTTGTTATATGTTTGCGAACGCCTTGCGCTGCCGTCGTACCGCATATCGGCAAGCGGCGATTTTTGATCATCAAGCGGCTTCCCGCACGACTCGCACAAAACCGTCCCGGCTGGATTCACGTGCCCGCATTCACATTTGACCTTTTTCATGAAGACGCCTCCGGCTTAATTAAATTCATATAGTCATGAACCATGCGTTCTGTCATCGTGCCGGTCACCACTTTCACGACCTTTCCGTCGGGATTGATCAAAAATGTCGTCGGAATAGGTGATACGCCGTACGCGTCCAGCACTTGCCGGTCAGTATCAAGCGCAACCGGGAAATTGACGCCGTATGTTTTCATAAAATTATGTACTGCAATTTTTGATTCGCCGACATTTACCGCAACCACCTCGACACCGAGGTCTTTAAAATGCTTGTATTGATTCTCCATGTAGGGAAATTCCTGCTTGCACGGCTCACACCACGTTCCCCAGAAATTCAGAAAAACACCTTTCCCTTTTAACTGACTCAGTTCTATGAGTCTGCCCTCTGTATCTTTCAGCGCGAAATTCGGGGCTTTGGACCCCTCAGATATACGCTCTCCGTTTGTGTAAACGGCATTATAGATGGTATATCCGAGCGCGCAGAGTAAGATGAGAAGGATGCCGGTCCGAATGAATAAACGCCGCCGTTTTTTGTTCATTGTACACTGCTCCCCTCCCCTGTCTGCAAATCCATTCAATTATATCATCTACACGTTTTGTAATTTTTGAAGGTTATGTGAAAATTAGAAAGCGTTTTTACCGTGTTCAGCTAAAGCCCGCAGCCTTTTCACCTCATGCGGCGTCAATTCTCTTGCGTCTCCTGTGCGCAGACCTCTTAAATCTAAAAATGCGTATTCTTCACGTTTGAGTTTCAGCACGTCATGACCGATCGCCTCAAACATGCGGCGGACCTGTCTGTTTCGGCCTTCATGAATCGTCAGCTGAATAATGCTCGTCTGCTTTCTTTTGTCCAGGGAAAGCATTTTCGCTCTGGCCGGCGCTGTCTTGCCTTCTTCAAGCTGAATGCCGCGCTCAAGCTTTCTCAGAAGTTCCTTGGAAGGAATTCCCTTCACTTTGGCGACGTACGTCTTATCAATTTCGTATTTCGGATGCATGAGTTTGTTGGCAAACTCGCCGTCATTTGTCAGCAATAAAAGTCCGCTCGTATCATAATCAAGCCTGCCGATCGGATAAATGCGCTGCGGCACTTCTTTGAAAAAGTCGGTCACCACTTTCCGCCCTTTGTCGTCATCAGCTGCTGAGATCACTCCTCTCGGCTTATAAAGCAGAAAGTACACGGGTTCTTCCCGCTCCACCTTTAATCCGTTTACTTCAATCTGATCAGAACCGGTCACTTTTACGCCGAGCTCTGTTATTACTTTTCCATTCACCTTTACTTTTCCTTCTTTTATCAGCTCTTCTGCCTTTCTGCGTGATGCCACGCCGGCATGAGCAATAACTTTTTGCAGTCTTTCCATGTCGTTCACCTCAAGTATAATCTTACTTTTTTCCCCTTGAACAAACAAGCTTTTTCAAGGAGAGTTATTCTGATATATAAAAAGCGCCTGATTTCAGGCGCTTCCAAATAATAACGTAACTATGATGATTGATGCAACCACCCCGATCAGATCAGCAAGAAGACCAACCTTTAAAGCATCCCCCATTTTTTTGATGCCGACCGCCCCGAAATAGACCGTCAGGACATACAGTGTCGTGTCAGTCGATCCCTGCATGACCGAGGCCAGTCTGCCGATAAATGAATCAGGCCCGTACACGGCGATCAGATCTGTCGTCATGCCGAGCGCCGCCGTCCCCGAAATCGGGCGGATCAGAGCAAGCGGCACGACTTCTGCGGGAATGCCGAGCGCTGTAAAGAAAGGCTTGCACAGCCCCATGACAAAATCCAGCGCGCCTGAGGCCCGGAATACGGTAATCGCCACCAGCATCCCGACCAAATACGGAATGATGGAAAACGCAATCTCAATTCCTTCTTTTCCGCCTTCAACGAATGATTCATACGTCGGCACTTTTTTGATCGTGCCGTATATTAATATACCGGCGATAATAATCGGAATCATGGCTAAAGACAGCCAATTCACCATTTCCATTCGCTTACCTCCCTTTTCTTTTGCGGCGGTACCAGAAGTAGCGGTCAATGAAAATCGCGCCGATCCCCGAAATTAAAGTCGCTAAGATGGTCGGCCCGACGATATCGGTCGGTGATTTCGCCGAATAAGCCATGCGCACGGCAATGACGGTTGTCGGTATCAATGTAATACTCGAAGTATTTACCGCCAAAAAGGTGATCATGGAACGGCTGGCCTCAGACTTACCTCCATTCAGCTTTTTCATCTGCTCCATGGCTTTAATACCGAGCGGTGTCGCCGCATTTCCCAGTCCGAAAAAGTTTGCCATGAGATTTGATAAGATGTATCCCATCGCCGGATGATCAGGGGGAATATCGGGAAACAGCTTAGAGATAAACGGGCGGCACATTCTGCTGAATATATCCAAAAGGCCGGACTGCTCGGCTATTTTCATCAGGCCGAGCCAGAAGACGAGGACGCTCATTAATCCGAACGAGATCGTAACCGCTTCTTTCGCTCCTTTAAAAACAGCTTCATTCACATCCTGCAAGGTACCGTTAAACATCGCAAAGACAAGTCCGATTACCGTCAGACATACCCAGATTAAATTGACCATGACGAACCGCCCGCCGCGCTCATAAACAGGCTCGTAAACGTCTCAATGAAATGCTTTTTCGGTTTTTTATGGCGCTCGTTTTCATAATAGACGGGAATCTTGGCGATCACTTTCCCATCATGCATAACAGTCATCCGGCCGACGACATCAGGAATGAGAGAGGCGTCCTTTTTCCAGGCTTTTTTCGGTTTTATTAAGGTTGTGCGGATTTTTACATCGTCGATTTCATCCTCTTTTAATAAATATTTGACATCCCGGGCAATAAAAGCGTGTTTTCCGTAAAACGTCTTTTTCAGCTTCGGGATGCCGCCTTTTTTAGCGACGACATAGGTTTTATAGTGCTCAAAGACATAATTAAACATATTCATATGGTCATCCCAGTCATCCGGATCATTTATGGTGACCGCGATGAGATCCGTTCCGTCTTTTGAAGCCGTCGAAACGAGCGTCCGTTTCGCGATTTTTGTGTAACCCGTTTTTCCGCCTGTGCTGTAACGGTAGAGCCCAGTCAGAAGCTTGTTTTTATTTTTCCATACCCGGTCCATCGTTTCTGCCTTATACACTTTTGTGCCTGAAACGGTCCGGTATTCCTTGATTTTCATCGCGTATTTAGTCAAAAGCGCCATGTCATACGCCGTAGAATATAAATTTTCATGGTCGTCCAGCCCGTGCGGATTTTGAAATTTTGTATTTTCCATCCCGATTTGCTCGGCTTTTTTGTTCATCATAAATACAAAACCGTCAAGGCTTCCGCCGACATATTCCGCTATTGCCGCAGCGGCGTCATTTCCTGATCTCAGCATAAGCCCGTAAACGAGATCTTTCAGCTTTACTTTTTGTCCCGGCTGAAGATAAATGGCTGAGCCTTCCGTTTTCACAGCATTCGGGGAAACCGTCACGGTCTCTTCCATCTTCCCTGATTCAATCGCCAGCACCGCCGTCATGATTTTCGTAATGCTTGCAATCCGCCGCTTATGATGTTCATCCTTGGCGAATAACACCCTGCCAGATGCTCCGTCGATAATAATCGCGCTTTTTGCGCTGACATGTATTTGGGCATGTGCCGTATTGCCGTCTGTAATGGAAAAAAGAATAACAAAAGTCAAAAGAAATACGGCAGCTTTTTTGAGAAAGCGCATGAATGCTCACGTCCTTGTTGTGGGTTTGTACAAGTTTATGCGCCTGTCCATGACTTATGAATACCAATTGCATCACTTTCACATAAAAAAACTCTCCCAAAAGGAAGAGTTTTTATCTGACTGATGCCATATTTGAGCCTGATGCTTCATATTGCGCCAATTCTTCCCGCATGCGCAGAAATTCACTGCTGAGCGAAAGCAGAAGGCTCCGCAGCGAGTCCGGCACTTGCTGGTAGAATTCAATCGCGCTTTGGCCTGTATAAGCGGCGCGGCTGTTTTCGTACCATGTATCCTTTTTCGGCATGAAAAACTCTTCCACGCACTGATGATACACTTTATACAGCGTTTTTTCCGCTCTCACCTCATGAAACGGCTCCTGCATTAAGAGCCGCCGGCAGGCTTCCTGGGCGCCTTCGCAAAAGACGGTCATCCTCCTCAGCACACTGAGCACGTCGCGGCAGTATGCCTCATCCGCCTCTCCTTGAGCCCGCATCTCCGGCAATGTTGTATGATTTAAATAGCTGCTGACCATCGTGACAACCTCGGCTAAAAATTCACCAGTTTCTTCAGTATGGGCCCTCACAATCGAATTTCCCATTTCCGTCCGTTTCCTTCCTCTCTTGTACGTCGTCATTTGCGTCATTCATCAATGGCCTTTCCCTACTATCGTATGATGAAAAACGGTTATTATTTAATATCCTCAAAAGTTTGGTTGAAGTTTTCAAAGAATAAATCGGCTTCCTCCTGGAGAACGTCTTCCTCCGCATTTTCAGGAAGCGGAGGGAGCTCCTCCAATGTTTTTAAGCCGAATTGTTCAAGAAATACCGGTGTCGTGCCGTATAAAATCGCCCGGCCGGGACCGTCGGCGCGGCCCACCTCACACAGCAGCGCTTTTGACACGAGGCTGTGCAGAATCCGCTCAGACTTCACGCCCCGGATATCTTCAATTTCCGCCCGTGTGATCGGCTGCTTGTACGAAACGATCGCCAGCACTTCCAAAGAAGCCTGTGACAGCCCTTTTGACGGCACTTCGATTAGTTTTTTCAAATAAGGCACGAATTCTTTTTTCGTTCCAAGCATATACGTATCCGCATATTCGGTAAGCTCGATGCCTCTGTCGTCTTCCTTGTACTGAGCGGCCACTTCTTCCATGATTCCGGCCAGTTCCGCTTCTTCTATTTCAAGCACCGTCACCAATTGCTTTTTGGTCAGCCCTTCATCACCCGCCGCATACAGCAGGGCTTCCACAATCGCTTTCCAATTCACGATATCAAGCGCCATGAATGGATTCACTCCCCGTAATGTATATATCTGAAAAGTTTTCTTCCTGTTCAATGATAATCTGCTGATTTTTCATCAGTTCCAGGACTGCTAAAAACGTCACGACGAGATGGTCTTTTTGCCGAGAAGGAAAAAGCTCCGTGAAGTTTATTCTTCTCCCCGCCGTTTTTAAGCTTTTAACGATTTCGTTCATTCTGTCTTCAATCGGTATTTCCTGTCTTGTAATGGTCGTTTCTTTCGGCCGCGTGATTTTTTTACGCTGAAGCACCTTTTGAAACGCGCCGATCATGTCATAAACGGTCACCGACAGTTTCTGCTCGGTCTGTTTGATTTCTTTTGCATACTCACTTAAATCACTCGGCGGCTTTGTAAATGACTTTTGTCTTTCTTCTTCCCGCTCTTTTAAATCCTTCGCAGCGGTTTTATACTTTCTATACTCAATCAGCTTTTCAATCAGCTCGTCCCGAGGGTCTTCTTCTTCAAGCATTTCGTCTTCAAACAGCTCTTCCTCTTGTTTCGGAAGCAGCATTCTGCTTTTAATGCTGAGAAGCGTCGCCGCCATGACCAGATATTCACTGGCGACATCAAGTTCAAGCTCCTGCATTGTATGTACATATAATAAATATTGTTCAGTAATGGTTGCCACGGGTATGTCGTATATGTCGATTTCAAGACGGTTAATCAGATGAAGCAGCAGGTCCAGTGGGCCTTCAAACGTATCAATTTTCACTTGATATTCTACCATTATCTCACCATTTTCAGTATCACTCTCATTGCCGGAAAAACTGGCTACCCTTTAGTATAATCCACCGAAATGCTCTCGTCCAATACTTTTATACACGTCCTCCGTTATTTAGAAAATACTGAAAAAGAAGATATACGCCTATACCTTTAAAGGCGGATGCACATATGATAGCCGTGTAAACTTGAAACAAAGGGAGGCTGATTTCACATGAGCGGAGCTTGTTTCGGCGGAGGTTTTGCATTAATTGTTGTTCTGTTTATTTTGCTCGTTGTCGTAGGAGCATCTTACATCTGCTAGTTCCTCAGGCTTCAGACACCAAGCCGCTCTTTTTTCCTTTTCATAGCGCTGTGGTACACTGGTTTTAGCATAAAAGGAGGAAGCGGCTTGTATCCTAAAGCTTATATCGGCTTTTTGGCCGAATTTCACGCATCAAGAGATTATTTTGAGTGTCATGAACTGTTAGAGGAACATTGGAAAGAAAGCCCGGCTGAAAAGCGGAGCATTCATTGGGTCGGCCTGATTCAGCTTGCCGTCGCTCTGTATCATCAGCGCAGGGGAAATGAAGCCGGGGCGAAACGGCTGATTTCCAACAGCTTACGTATTCTGCGGTCTGAAAAGCAGGCGGTCTGTTCTCTCGGGCTCAGCCATCCGAAGCTGATTGAGCTGATAGAAACGCTGTCAGACGATATAGAAGCGGGCCTGCCTTACAGAAGTGTTATGCTTCCGATTACAGATGAAGCCCTGAAAGAAGCATGTCTTGCCGAATGCCGCCAAAAGGGTTATACATGGGGGCAAGACGGCGTATCAGATACCTTTCTTATTCATAAACACCGCCTGCGGGACAGGACGGATGTCATTAAGGAACGCGAACGGGAAATGGAGAGAAGAAAAAAAAGCAGAGGCTGACGGTCAGCCCTGCTTTTTCTATATCAAAACAGCTCCCGAAACCGTGAAGATTCCGGGAGCATTTGTCAGTTATTATATGAGATATCCTGATCTTTTTGATGTTGACAGCGTTCAAAAAAGCTTTGCGTTAATTCATTCGGAACGAGTGCCTCCGTTTTGAACAGACGTTTTAAGGCGTCCATCATTTGCTTTCCGATTCCTTGATGGCGGTGAGAAGGATTCACGCTGATATGCCGGATTTCAACCTCTGAGTCCTTTTTTTCGACTCCGATCGCTCCGACGATATCTTCATCCTCTTTCCAAAGAAAGAGCTGGCGGCCAGTATCCGTTTCATAGTCCTTTATTGTCTGCTGAAGCTGCTTGAGATCTTTTTCATTCGGCATAAATGACAGAAGACCCATCGCAATCTTTTCAAACGATTTTTTATAACGAATTAACATAAAAACCCCTCTATATCCAAAATGTCCATTCATGTCCTATCAAACGGATACATAAAGGCGATCCGTTTTCTCACATTATATCATTTTCGCCGCGGTTTTAAACGCTTTTCAACAAATTATTCAAATGAGCGGTTTAAATTTGCCATTTCAATGGCAGATACTGCACAATCCGCTCCCTTATTTCCGGCTTTTGTTCCGGCTCGTTCGATGGCCTGCTCAATGGTTTCAGTCGTCACGATGCCGAAGATAACCGGGACGCCCGTCGCCGTTCCCGCCTGGGCGATGCCTTTTGCCGCTTCATTGCAGACATAGTCATAATGCGTTGTCGCTCCTCTGATAACCGTGCCGAGCGTAATGACGGCATCGTATTTTTTCGTTTCCGCCATTTTCTTTGCCGCAAACGGGATTTCAAACGCTCCCGGCACCCAAGCGACGTCAATGTCATTTGATTCTACACCGTGGCGAAGCAGCGTGTCTTCCGCTCCGCTTAACAGCTTGCTCGTTATAAATTCATTAAATCTGCCGACGACGATTCCGATTTTAAGTCCTGTTCCTACTAGGTTTCCTTGTATGATATTCATATGTTATCCATCCTTTTTTGTGAGATTTGTTTTTAGAAATGGAGCAGATGTCCAAGTTTTTTCATTTTGGTCTGTAAATACTGTTTGTTATGCTCACTCGCTTCCATTTGAAGCGGCACCCGTTCTGAAATGCTGAGACCGTATCCTTCGAGGCCGGCGATTTTCCGGGGGTTATTGGTTAAAAGTTTCATATGCTGAACCCCTAAGTCGCGGAGAATCTGGGCGCCGATGCCGTAGTTGCGCAGATCAGGCAGAAAGCCGAGCGCTTCGTTCGCTTCAACCGTGTCGTACCCTTGTTCCTGCAATCGGTACGCCTTCAGCTTATTGATTAAACCGATTCCTCTGCCTTCCTGGCGCAAATACAATAGAACGCCGCGGCCTTCTTCAGCAATTTGCGCAAGCGCGGCATGAAGCTGAGGTCCGCAATCACAGCGATGGGATGCAAACACATCGCCCGTCAGGCATTCTGAGTGCACTCTGACAAGAACGGGTTCGCTGTTAAACGGGACATCCCCCATGACAAAGGCGAGATGTTCTTTTCCGTCAACCTCGTTTGTATATCCGTAAACTCTAAACGTGCCGAAGTCAGTCGGCAGCGTAATATCAACTTCTCTGTTCACAAGTGTCGTAATGTTGTAACGGTACTCTATTAAGTCTTTTATCGTAATCATTTTCAGCTGGTGGCGTTCGGCGATTTCGGCTAACTCCGGCACTCTGGCCATTGTGCCGTCTTCATTCATAATTTCACAAATGACGCCCGCTCCCTGAGATCCGCAGGCTTTTGCAAGGTCAACGGCTGCTTCCGTATGGCCCGCCCGCTTCAGGACGCCTCCTTTTTTTGCGATTAAGGGGAAAATGTGGCCCGGACGCTGAAAATCGTCAGACACAGATTCCTCGTTCAACAGCGCCTGAATGGTAAAAGAACGTTCTTGAGCGCTGATGCCCGTTTTTGTCAGCCTGTGGTCAATACTGACCGTAAAGGCGGTCTCATGTGAGTCCGTATTATGATCGACCATCGGGTGAAGATCCAGCCGGCCGGCGATGTCTTCAGACAGCGGCGTGCAGATCAGGCCTCTCCCATGGGTCGCCATAAAATTCACCACTTCAGGCGTGGCATGCTCAGCCAGCGCTACGAAATCTCCTTCGTTTTCTCTGTCTTCATCATCGACAACAATGATGACTTCACCTTTTTTCAGCGCCTCTAACGCCTCTTCTATCGGATGAAACATATCGATCTTCCTTTCTAAAAGCCGTTCTCGCTTAAAAAGGCTTCCGTGATAGTTTGATTGCTTTTCGTTTGTTCTGTTTTGTGCAAAAAGCGGTATAAGTATTTGCCGATCATGTCACACTCAATATTTACGGTTGATCCGACTGTTTTCGTCTGAAAAATCGTTTCTGAGATGGTATGCGGAATGATGGATACCGTCACGCTTTCGTCTGATAGACCGAAAATCGTCAGGCTCACGCCGTCTACCGTAATTGAACCTTTCAATACGAGCGTTTTTGTCAATTCCGGCGAAAGTTTTAAATCGTAATAGACCGCGTTGCTTTTTTTCTCGATCCGCGTAATTTCCGCCGTTCCGTCCACATGCCCTGATACAAAGTGGCCGCCGAACCGTCCGTTGGCGGACATCGCTCTTTCCAGGTTTACTTTACTGCCTTTTGACAAGCCGTTCAGCGAAGTGGCTTTCACTGTTTCCGGCATGACATCAACCGTAAATTGATTGTCAGAAAATCCGGTTACGGTCAGGCAGATGCCGTTTACCGCAATGCTGTCGCCAAGCTTCACATCACTTGTCACTTTTGAAGCGGCGATGGTTAATGCCATGGAAAGGCCTGTCTTTTTGATTGCTTGGATCGTGCCTGTTTCTTCAACGATTCCTGTAAACATCGTCACCATCCTTTCCATCTTTAGGTATGGCCGTCAGTTTTATATCCGGCCCGATTTGGGTGATTTGTGTGAATTGCAAATGGGGGACATCTTTCATTGATTGAAAACCTTCACCGGAGATCAAGCTGGGAGCAAGCGTTCCTCCGATTAATTTAGGGGCGAAATAGAAATGAAGCTCTTGGAAACAGCCTTCCTTGACAAAACTTCCGTGTACGGATGCTCCGCCTTCCACATAAACGGACATTATGCCGTTTTCAGCGAGAATACTGAGCACCTCAGGGATGTGAATGCGGTCTGTTTCCAGCGGAAAAACTTTTATTCCGAGTGCGGTCAGCCGGTCTTTCTTTTGCACGTCTGCACCTTTGGCCGTAAATATCCATGTCGGCGCAGCGCCGTCAGTGAGCACATTTGCCGTTTCAGGAATGGTCAGCTTTGTATCGAGAATCACTCTGACCGGCTGCTTCACCGCATCAGGAAGCCTGCAGGTCAGGCTCGGATTATCGGCTTTGACTGTGCCTGCTCCGACAAGAATGCTTTGGTGCGATTTCCTGTATTGCTGGGCATCAAGCCTTGCCGCCTCTGATGTAATCCATTTGCTTTCACCGGTTTCGGTCGCTGTTTTCCCGTCAAGGCTCGCGGCCGCTTTCAAGGTGACATACGGAAGCCCGGTCCGCATGAAGTGAAGAAACATTTTATTCAGCTCTTCTGCCTGCTGCCTGAGAAGTCCGGTTTTCACTTCGATGCCCGCTGCTTCCAGCATTCCGATGCCTTTTCCGGCTACAAGCGGATTCGGATCTTTCACAGCAATGAACACCCTTTTTATCCCCGACTTTATTATCAGTTCGGCGCATGGCGGTGTTTTTCCGTAATGGCTGCAAGGCTCCAGCGTCACATACAAATCGGCGCCTTTTGCGTGTCTGCCGGCCATATTAATCGCGTGAACCTCGGCATGCGCTTCTCCGTATTGCAAATGGGCGCCCATTCCGACGATCTGTCCGTTTTTGACGACGACAGCGCCTACAAGAGGATTGGACTGTGTCTGTCCTTCACCGCGTCTGGCAAGTTCTATTGCCGTATTCATATAATATTCATCCATCGTTATCCCTCCCTTCTTCCACGCAATTTGGCGTCAAAAAAGCCCCGAATGTTTACACAGTTCGGGGCTTTGCCAGTTTTAATCCATAGGAAATAAGACTATACAGCAAGTTTATTTTTTGCATAGCTTCTCTCATCCTTCTCCCATCCAGACTTTCACTGTCGGCTTCAGCTTTTCACTGAATCCACCGTATACAGATGCATACGGGTCACGGGCTGTAAAGCGCAAAGCGCCTTATTACCGCCGGTCGGGATTTTCACCCAGCCCCGAAGGATACAATCAATATTTTTTTGTCCTTATCCGCTATTATAACATCCTTTGCGGCAGGCGCAATGAATTTGCACCTCATTATTCAGAAAAATAAAAAGCGCCCTTTTCCCATAAAAGGCGTCTTTATTTATTCGTTCACTTTGACGACCTTCAATAAGCCGTCAATCCGGTTTGATTTGCTGAAGTACGCTTTAATCTTATCACCTTTTTTCACATCGGAGAGATCCTGCTTCAGCTTGTCGCCGTTAAAAATAATTTTTGTGCCGTTCGCTGCCGTACCGTGATACTCAGTTCCTTCGATTTTCGTAATTTTATATGTTTTGACTGTATATTCTTCTTTTTCCTGGGACAGGGTTTGTCCGATTGCAGTCGGCACGTCTTTCAGTTCAATATCGTTTATGACCATATAACCGCCCGCTAATAACAGCAGCAGTACAAGTAAAATGGCTGCTTTTGTTTTAATTCTTCCCATTTTTCTACCTCCAGCCCGTATCAATCTATTCATTACTATGTCATATTCCTTTTTTTCATGAATAGAAAACCGTTCTTCCCTGCGTGAGTTATTCATATAACGTTTCATAAAGGGAAGATGTTTCATGTATCTGTAAAACTTTCTATCTATTAAATAGATATACGAATTTATGTTCTGTTTTTGAGGGTGGAGAGATAAATTTATATAAAAAAAGCAGTTTTCTCATGAAGAAAACTGCCTGTACGGTTTATTTCGTCTTGCGAATTTCGTTAAACGGGAAGAAGACGAATTTTGATGTGCCCGCTATTTGTTTTTTCGTAAAAAGACCGAGGCCGTTGCGGCTGTCCATAGATTCTCTGCGGTTATCACCCATGACGAAATATTTGTCGTCCGGCACTTTCACCGGGCCGAAGTCTTCTGTCAGCCGGTCATAGCCGTCTTGCTTCGCCTTGTTCTTGTTTGCCGCTAAATACGGTTCGGACACTTTTTTGCCGTTGATATACAGCTGATCGTTTTTCATTTGCACCGTGTCGCCGGGAAGTCCGATAATCCGTTTGACATAGTGCTCATTTTCTCCGTTCAGCACGACGATCTGGCCGCGTTTGAAGTCGCTTATGTATTTGACCGTCATATTGACAAAGATTCTCTCGCGGTCATGCAGCGTCGGATCCATTGATTCGCCGTCAACGAGATAAGGGGCAAATAAAAAGTTTCGGATGAGCAGTGCCAGAACGACAGCGATGATAATGGCTTTCGCCCAATCAAGTACGGCGCTTTTTTTAGAAGTTTTTTCTTTTTCTGATTTCAAGTGATTTCCTCCCATTAGCCATGGTCGTTTTTATTTTACCATGAATCCCTGCACAGAGGGCAAATAAGCCCCGCACCCCATCCATTTTTTCATTTTATAAGCCGGATCTGCTGATTTTACGGTATTTCACGAAGCTTCCGATCCGCCAAATGCACAAATACACAAAAGCAAGCTCCATTGTTAAAACGGCGAATTCCGCCGCGTCAATGTTTTTGAAATATTGGCTGAGCGCGATACGGATCGCAATAATCGCGATAATGACATATTTAAAGTTTTTATTCCGCTTGGAGTAGACAAAGCCGTCTTCCCGGATTTCATAGGCGGTTTGCGACAGCATGATGACACCGAATACCGCGCCTAACAGTCCGGCGATGGCGAGCTCCCAAAGAGCGGGAAAATGAAACGGCTTTCCCGGGATATTCATGAGCTGGCTGATACTGAATGTGAAAATGACGGCGATAATCAAAAGCGGGAGAATGATGCCGAAGCCGCCGCCTTTAATCGGCCTGTTTCCCTTTTTCACCCTGAACCAAATCATAAGTGCGAGAATGATAATGACAAATAAAACGGTTGCCAATTGAACCAACGTTTCTACCTCTTTTCATTGTTGTAATCGGTCTTTTTCACTATACCAGAATGATCACCGATGTTCATATATGTATTTTTTCATGATTTACACATGAGAATTTTCATATACATAAAAAAACCCGCCTGAAAAAGGCGGGTTTTCTGTCATTATCCTTCTACACGGATTTCTTTCATTTTGTCTCCGTTAGACATGTTTTTCGCATGCTCTAAACCGCTTGTCACTTTTCCGAATACAGTATGAACGCCGTTTAAATGCGGCTGCGGCTCATGTACGATGAAGAATTGGCTTGAACCCGTGTCTTTACCGGCATGCGCCATTGATAAAGAACCGGCTTCGTGTTTATGCGGATTGCCTTCTGTTTCACATTTGATCGTTTTTCCGCTTCCGCCCATGCCTGTCCCAGTCGGATCTCCGCCTTGGCTGACAAAGCCCGGAATCACGCGGTGGAAAATAACGCCGTCATAAAAGCCCGTATTCGCCAGATTTTCAAAGTTAGCGACTGTATTAGGCGCTTCATTCGGATAAAGTTCAAATTCGATTCTGCTGCCGTTTTCCATTTCGATGTAACCAGTTTTCATTCTCATTCCTACTTCCGTATTGTTTTTTGTCAAAGCCTTCTTCAATATGAATTTCAATTGTAAGCCGGCTTTCTTTTTGATATTCTTTTGAAGGGAGAGGCCTCTGCTCTTCTTTTCGCGGCTATTATACCACACCTTCAGCCGGAAAACGAATCTCCCCGCTTCCGCAGAAAGAAAATGAAACCAGAACAGCTTCACAGCCGTCTATGTATCGGAACTGCTTCACGCAGGTCCTCACAAACCGCTTCAAAACGGCATTTGTGAAAAGAAGGAGGTTAACCGCTTTGAAAAAAATGTGGATTGGATTGCTGGCGGCGGCCGTTGTATTGTGCACAATACCGAAAATCAGCCTGGCCGATGCCGCAGTCGGAGATGTCATCGTCACACTGGGGGCGGATCTGTCAAACGAAAACCGTCAGAAAGTGCTTGACGAATTAAATGTCCCTGATAACGCGACAAAAGTGACGGTCACAAATAAAGAAGAACATGAATATCTGGGAAAATATATATCGAACGCCCAAATCGGCACAAGAGCCATCTCTTCGTCATCCATCACGGTGGCTAAGAAAGGGTCCGGGCTTGACGTTAAGACCCATAATATCGATTCCATTACGGATGAAATGTACTTAAACGCCCTGATGACAGCAGGAGTGAAAGATGCGAAAGTATACGTGACGGCGCCGTTTGAGGTATCAGGCACCGCAGCATTAACGGGAATCATCAAGGCATATGAAGTCTCATCAGACAAAGCAATTTCAGAAGATGTAAAACAGGTCGCCAACCAAGAGCTTGTCACCACTTCAAATCTCGGGGATAAAATCGGGGATAAAAACGCCTCCGCACTTATCGCAAACATTAAAGATGATTTCGCGAAAAACGGTGTGCCCGATACAAAAGAAGGAATCGAGAAAAAGGTCGATGATGCGGCTTCAAACCTTAATATTACACTGACTGACGCTCAAAAAGACCAGCTTGTTTCATTGTTTAATAAAATGAAAAATGCCAAGATTGATTGGGGCCAAGTCGGCAGCCAGCTCGATAAGGCAAAAGACAAAATCACGAAGTTCATTCAATCCGATGAAGGCAAAAGCTTTGTTCAAAAAGTTATTGATTTCTTCGCTTCGATTTGGAATGCGATCGTGTCTGTATTTACAGGAGACAGCGGATCAAGTTCTGACAGCTGAACGCAAAAAGAGACCGGACGCCATTGTTCCGGTCTCTTTTTCATTTATTGTTTGACCCCCGTCTTAAACGGCAGATCCAGTTTTACAATGTCTTCATAAGTTTCTCTTCTAATGACAAGATGCGCTTCGCCGTCTTCCACAAAAACGACGGCGGGACGCGGAATGCGGTTGTAGTTGTTAGCCATGCTGTACCCGTATGCTCCCGTGCAGAAAACGGCGAGAAGATCGCCTTCTTTCACTTCCGGAAGGTCTATATCCCAAATGAGCATATCCCCGCTTTCACAGCACTTACCCGCGATGGATACCGTTTTGTCGTGGTGTTCTCCGATTCTGTTTGCCGATACGGCTTCATATTTCGCCTGATACAGCGCAGGACGGATATTATCGCTCATGCCCCCGTCAACCGCTGCATATTTACGGGTGCCGGGCACTTCTTTTTGCGAACCGATGGTATAAAGCGTCGTTCCGGCGTCTCCGACGAGCGAGCGTCCCGGTTCAATCCAGATCTCCGGAATGTCAAAAGCGTGCAGCGCTGCGTTTTCTTTTACCGCTTCGATAATTTTTTCCACATAAACGGCGGGATGAAGGGGTTCATCCTCTTCCGTGTAGCGGATGCCGAAGCCGCCCCCTAAATTCAGCACTTCAGAGACAAAGCCGAATGATTCTCTCCATTCATTCAGTTTTGCGAAGATTTTTTCTGCGGCCAGCACAAAGCCCGCCGTATCAAAAATTTGCGATCCGATGTGGCAGTGAACGCCGAGAAGGCGGATATGGTCTGACTGCAATACTTGTTCAATCGCCTTTTCTATTTGCCCGTTATGCAGATCAAAACCGAATTTGGAATCTTCCTGCCCCGTCGTAATATAATCATGCGTATGCGCCTCTACCCCGGGAGTGATCCGCAGAAGCACATCCATTGTGCGCCCTGATTTGCGGCACAGTTCCGCGAGTAAGGATATTTCATAAAAATTATCAACGACGATGCAGCCGATTTGATGATCGAGCGCCATTTTCAACTCTTCTTTGCTTTTGTTGTTGCCGTGAAAATGAATCCTGTCAGCCGGAAAACCAGCCGCAACCGCCGTGAACAGCTCTCCGCCGGATACAACGTCCAATGAGAGCCCCTCCTGCTCAGCGAGCTGTATCATCGCAACGGAAGAAAACGCCTTGCTCGCGTACGCGACCTGCGCCTTTAAATCCGCGTCAATGAATGCCTGTTTAAAGCTTTTAGCGCGCTCACGTATTAAAGCCACATCGTAAACATAAAGAGGCGTGCCGTAATGCTCCGCTAAATACAGCGCGTCCACACCTCCGATTTCCAAAT
This sequence comes from Bacillus sp. JK74, assembly GCF_053663395.1. NCBI lineage: Bacteria > Bacillati > Bacillota > Bacilli > Caryophanales > Bacillaceae > Bacillus > Bacillus sp. JK74. Next base: position 204,241 of record NZ_JBSJQB010000005.1, read on the forward strand.
GACCTAGTTTGTTTTGTCTGCTTGTGCCATGTAAGAACAATGCTCATTCCCTCTTTCTGATCCGCCTATGGGTGAAAAGGACAGCTTCTTTTGAGCTGTCCTTATACAAGTCCCGTATAAGTTAAGACATACAATATCATAATCTTCTGTCGGTTTCAATGCGATTATGAACCGCTTGGCTGTCTTTGACGGTCTTTCGGGTGAACAATGCTCGGTCTGACTTTCGCTCCCGGCACTGTCGTCCGGACGAGCACCTGCCACAGCGCCTTGCCGTTAAACGGTAAAAACGGCCATAAATACGGCGTATGAAACGAGCGGATATTCGCCATTATGATCAGCAGCAATGTAAAGCCTATCACAAAGCCTTTCACTTGGAAAATGGCCACGAGCACCATTAAGATGAGGCGTATCATTTTATTGGCGAGGCTGAGCTCATAACTCGGCGTGGTAAATGATCCGATGGCGGCGATCGATACGTACAGAATCACTTCTGCTGAAAACAGCCCCACCGCTATGGCGATTTGACCGATCAGCACCGCCGCAATCAGACCCATGGCGGTGGATAAAGCGGTCGGCGTATGGATCGCGGCCATCCTGAGAAACTCAATCCCCAAATCGGCTAAAAAGATTTGCAGAATGATCGGGATGTGCGTATTTTTATTTAAACCGATAAAATCCAATCTTTCAGGCAGAAGAGACGGTTCAAGAACAAAGAGGAACCAGATCGGAAGCAGAACCGTTGAAGCGATAATACCGAAGAACCTGATCCATCTTAAAAATGTTCCCACTGAAGGCGCCTGCCTGTATTCTTCCGCATGCTGAACATGGTGAAAAATCGTTGTCGGCGTTATGATCACGCTCGGTGACGTATCAACGACGATGATGACGTGCCCTTCCAAAATGTGATTGGCGGCCACATCCGGCCGCTCCGTGTATCTGACCATCGGAAACGGGTTGTAGCCCTGTTTGACGATAAATTCTTCCACCGTTTTATCAGACATCGTCAATCCGTCAATGTCAATCGCATTCACTTCGTTTTCGACGATGCTGACAAGGTCCGGATCTGCGATGTCTTCTATATACACAATGGCAAGATCGGTCTTAGAGCGCTCGCCGACTTTCGTAATTTTGACGCGGAGCCTTTCGTCCCTGATTCTTCTTCTGATCAATGCTGTATTAATAACGATATTTTCGATAAAACCGTCTCTTGCCCCGCGGACGACCTTTTCCGTATCCGGTTCTTCCGGTGTGCGTCCGGGGTAACTTCTGACGTCAACGATAAAGGCGAAGCCCGCGTCTTCAACGATAACAGCCACAAGTCCGGAAAGCACTTGATCCGTTGCTTCGTCGAGCGTTTTGACTTTTTGAACCTGCTGATTGACAAGCCTGTTTTCAACAACGTCAATCGCTTCATCCGCATTCTCGTCATAATTATTGACGTCGACGAGCTGTTCCATTAAATGAATGATAAACAAAGTATCGGTTAATCCGTTGACAAAGTAAATCTGGACTTCCCGGTCTAATACTCGAACTTTGCGGACGCCGACATCATAGCTCGTTCCCATACCGACGCGGTCTTTAAAAAATTGTTCATTTTTTCTAGGATCCCGGTATACCTTGATCATATTTTCCGGTTTTTCCGGCATGGCTTTCGCTCCTTTCTAAAATGAATTCGACCGCCTTCATCGTAATCGGCGAGCCTTTGGATATGTCATCTTTTCTCCCCATCTTTCCTATGTCGCCGATGCCCACAATGAGGGGAACGTCCAATTTATCCAGACAATACACCGTATCTCCGTTCATTCTGTGCTCGTCCATTTCTCTCATTCCGGTTTTATCGACGCCGTACTCCGTCACTTCTCCATCACGGTCAATGGAGACATCGACTTTCGTCCATTCAGCCTGATGGGTCTTAGAAGCGACCGCAATCACCCCCAGCACTTCAATGTCCTGATGTGAGGCGACATATTTCAGCGCCGTTTCGCCCGGCCCTTCCCCTTGCAGGCCTGAATCGTCAAACATGACAAACACCGGGTCATTCGGCGCGGCTTTAATCAGCTGAACAAGTTCGGGGCCGCTTCTGGTTGACGGATTGCCCTTTGATTGGGAAATACACCGTCCGCCTGCTTTTTCCGCGGCATATTCAATTGTTTTGGCGGCGTATACGTCCCCGTCTGTCACAAGAATGACCTTCCGTTTCGTCATCAGGCATTATCCTTTCGGTTTAAAAATAATGGCTACAAGAAATGCGAATAAAATCGCTGAAGATATACCGGCGGAAGTAAGTTCAAAAATCCCCATGGCGATCCCGATAAATCCATGCTCGTGAGCTTGATGCATGGCGCCGTGCAATAAGCTGTGACCGAAGCTGACGATGGGAACCGTCGCGCCCGCACCTGCGAATTCGATAAATTTGTCATATATTCCGAACCCATCCAACAAGGCGCCGATGACGACAAAAGTTGTCATCACATGGGCGGGTGTCAGTTTAAAAATGTCAAGCAGCAGCTGACCGATAATGCATATGATTCCCCCGCAAACAAAAGCCAACAGATATTCCATTTATGATGCACCTCCCGCCCGCTCAAATACCACACCGTGCGCGATGGTCGGAATGGTTTCTTTCTGCTGGATCATTGTCGGACTTAAAAGCGCTCCTGTCGCGACAACGAGCACCCTGTTCAGAGCCCCTGATTTTAATTGATTAAAAATATGTGTGTACGTAACAAGCGCGGAGCAGGCGCAGCCGCTTCCGCCCGCAAACACCTGCTGGTCCGGCGTATAGATGAGAAGACCGCAGTCATCGTGTTTCGTTCCCGCGGGATAGCCTTCTTCTTTGAGCAAATCTTTCACGATCGGCGAGCCGACGCCTGAAAGGTCTCCCGTTAAAATCAGATCATAATCATCCGCCGTGCGGTTTAAGTCCTGCAGGTGCTGTTTGATTGTGTCGGCGGCAGCTGGCGCCATGGCGGATCCCATATCGAACGGATCTGTTATTCCGAGGTCGCTTACTTTTCCCACTGTTGCGCTTGTAATCTTGATATCAGAAGGGTTTTGGCTGATGATGACCGCCCCGCCCCCCGTGACCGTCGAAGTGGCGGTATCCGGTTTTTGCCCGCCATATTCCGTCGGATTGCGAAATTGCCGTTCTGCGGTCGCGTTATGGCTGCTCGTGGCTGCGATCGCCCGGTTCGCAAAACCGCCGTCAATGAGCGCGGATGCGACGGCAATCGTTTCCATTGATGTCGAACAGGCGCCGAACAGACAGAGGAACGGGATTTTCAGATGTCTGGCGACGTAGTTGGCGGTCACATTTTGATTTAAAAGATCCCCCGCGAGTAACAAATCAATATCGCTCTTTTTCAAATTCTGTTTTTGCAAAGCTGAGTTGATGGCATCTTCCATTAACTGACGTTCCGCCATTTCCCAGTTTTTCTGATTGCAATGCATTTCATCGTATGTCTTATCAAACAGCGAACCGAGCGGGCCGTCTTTTTCTTTCGGTCCGGCTGCCGTCCCCGCCGCATTTACAAATAACGGGTTTTCAAACACCCAGGTTTGCTTTCCGGTTAATTTCATTTTTTCTCCTCCTACGAAAACAGTTTTTCACAAGCAAACCGTATCAGGCCTACGATATAGGCTGCCACGACGCCGAATACAATGACGTTTCCCGCCAATTTAAACATGTTTGTCGCTACTCCGAGCACGAGTCCTTCACTTCTGTGTTCCAGAGCCGCGCTTGTCATACTGTTTGCAAAACCCGTCACCGGCACGGCTGAACCCGCTCCGGCAAACTGCCCGAGTCTGTCATAAATGCCGAATCCGGTCAAAAGAGCGGAAATTAAAATAAGAGTGGCGGCCGTCGGGTTGCCCGCTGTTTTTTCATTAAAATTAAAAAAGTGGATGTAAAAGTCTTGAAGAGCCTGCCCGATCAGACAGATCAAACCGCCGATCAGAAAGGCTTTGACGCAATTCCAAACATATGGCGGTTTCGGCTGATAGTCTTTCACTTTTGTTTTGTAATTTTCTTTTAAGTTTGTCACGTCGGTTCCTCCTTATGAATGATGGATAAAATACAGCCAATGAAATAAAGAGCCGGCTATTTTGCCGAACACAATGGCCATCAGCAATATGATGATTTTGCTGCCGAAGCCGATCCGTTTGGCAAGAATGGGAAGCACATTCAGCACTTCTGTAAGCGCTGCGGCCAGCATGCCGATAAACATGCCGGCCAAAAGCCCGACCGGAACGGCCAGCCATTCAGATAAAAAAAAATGATTCATATTTAAGGTTTCCCAGCCGCCGAACACAGCTCCTGAAATAACAGCTCCTTCGTAGGCCTGTACAAAGCGCATTGTTTTTGTCAGCTGCATAAGGCGGGGGACGATTCCCATAACGGTTAAAAAAGCCACAAAGCCCGCGCCCACGGTCAGCCCTCCGCCAAGCCCGACAAATATAACGAAAAGAATGCTAACGATCATGCAGATCTTTCATCGTCTCTTCATTTTCGTGCATTGCGACATAATGATCGAGATCAATCTGATAATTAAACATCTCGACTTCCAGCGGGCTTGGCTCTTCATTCAGGCGTTTTTTGAAGATGTGATTAAAAAAGACGATCATACCGAGACCGAGGCCGATGCTGTATGGAATTTGAAGCAGATACGGGTATTCATTCCGTTCGCCCGTTATGATTTCATATAAGGCGATATGAACTTCTCTCATACTGACATCTTCATGAAAATTCATAATGGCAAGACATGAACCGATAAAAAGCAGGAGCCAGACACCGACGAATAAAACGGCTGACAGCTGCTTTTTCTGGTAATGGATTTCCACTATCGTTTCAGCGCCGCCGACGGTCTGTACATCAAGCGCGGGAAAAGCGGTATGAATGGTTTTCAGCACTTTTATGATGTCCAGCACGACGATATTTTTGTCTTTTTTCGTGACCTTATACAGCGGCAGTGCCGACAGTTTTTTTTTCAGCTTTTGCTGTCCCGCAATCTGCGCGGCGTCGCCGACTGTGATGATATCTCCGGTATGAGCCTTCACGCGGTGGCGAAGTCTGAGAAATATTCGTCTTTCCATCTTGCATCACCATCTTTCGGGTGGTTATATATGTAGTATGTGGTTCACTTTTGTTCTCATTCATCAGCGGCAAAAGACCATAAATTACCACCGATGCACAAATAAAAAAAGCCGGCCCGTAAAAGGTCAGCTTTCCGTATGATCCATCTGCACTTTAATCTGCTTTAATATTTTTTTCTCCAGCCTCGATACCTGAACTTGGGAAATCCCGAGCCGTTCGGCTACTTCCGACTGTGTCTGATCTTTATAATATCTCAGATAGACAATGAGTTTTTCCCGTTCTTCCAAATCACTGATCGCTTCCTTGAGGGCGATTTTCTCAAACCACTTCTCTTCTGAATGATCAGCGATCTGATCAAGCAGGGTGATCGGGTCTCCGTCATTTTCATACACGGTCTCATGAATGGATGAAGGCGCCCGCACCGCTTCCTGCGCAAGCACCACATCCTCCGCATCAATTTCTAAATGATCCGCAATTTCCTGAACGGTCGGCACTCTTCCGTATGTTTTTGACAGTTCATCTTTCGCCCGGCGTATTTTATTGCCGAGCTCTTTTAAAGATCTTGATACTTTGACGGTTCCGTCATCGCGGATGAAGCGCTGGATTTCTCCGATAATCATCGGCACGGCATAAGTTGAAAAACGGACATCATAGGACAAATCGAATTTATCAACGGATTTTAATAATCCGATACAGCCGATCTGAAACAGATCGTCCGGCTCATAGCCTCTGTTTAAAAACCTTTGAACGACGGACCACACAAGACGCATGTTTTTTTCTATGAGGAGGTCTCTTGCCTGCTGGTCGCCCTCTTGGCTCTTTTTGATTAATTCTTTGACTTCATGGTCCTTGAGCTGCGCGTTTTTGCTGTTTTTCTTAACCTCCACATCCATAACAAATCTCCTTAATTACAAAGCGCTTTGCTTTTTGATAGGTGTTTTGTTAAGCGTATCGTCGTTCCCATCTCCGGCGAGGAATCAATCGTGACATCATCCATAAAGTTTTCCATAATGGTAAAGCCCATTCCGGAGCGCTCAAGCTCGGGTTTTGTCGTAAAGAGCGGCTGGCGCGCTTCCTCAAGATCCGTGATCCCGAGGCCTTCGTCACGTATGGTCAGATAGACGACATGATCCTCCAGCGTAACGGAGATGTACACCTTTCCGTCGCAGTTTTCTTCATAGCCGTGGATGATTGCGTTTGTTACCGCTTCTGATACGACGGTCTTGATTTCCGTCAGCTCATCCATCGTCGGGTCGAGCTGCGCGATAAAAGAAGCAACCGTTACGCGCGCAAACGATTCGTTCTGACTGAGGGCTGAAAATTCAAGATGCATCTCGTTTTTCATGATGCCACCCCCAACGTTAAAAGCGCTTTTTGTTCCGATTGTTCGAACCTGATGATTTTAAACAGGCCGGACATGTCAAACAGACGTCTCACCGCGGGCGAAATCGCGCACACGACCATTTCTCCGCCGAGCTGTTTAATTTGTTTATAACGCCCTAAAATCACGCCGAGGCCGGAGCTGTCCATGAAGGTAAGATCTTCAAGGTTCAGCACAATGTGACGGATGCCGTCAGCCTCCAGCGATTCAGTAACCTTTTGTTTTAATGATTCTGCCGTATGATGGTCGAGTTCACCTGTTAATCGAATACAAAGCACGGATTCTTTGACATGAAAGTCAATTCCAAGGCTCATGCTCATTCCTCCTTGATATGATCGGATAATGAGTGTTTCGATTTTCGGGAAAGCAATTCCTTCACTATGACAAAACTAGTGCCCGTTCGCCACGATTATTTAAATTTTGTCCAATCTCCCATCGTCCGCTTCAGAAAAGTGAGAAAACCCGCTTTTTCCATGTCGTCTTTTGCCGTGACCGGGCTTTCAACGAGCACCTTTCCGTCTTTTTTCAGAACGAGGCTGCCGAGCACCTCTCCTTTTTTTACCGGAGCCGTTACATTGCCGTTGATTTTCACTTCTTTTTTTACTTTGTCCATGTTCTCTCCCTTTTTGGCCAGAAGAGAAATCGGCTCAGATGTGGTCAGCTTGATCAGTTTCTGTTTTCCTTTTTTTACCTTTACCGTTCCGACGATCTGATTCCGTTTGTACAGCGGGTGTGTTTTGAACTGGCTGAAGGCGTAATCAAGCATTTTGGTCACTTGGGCGTTTCTTTCTTTCGGGGTGCTGGCTCCGAAAACGACAGCGATGACCCTCATATTTCCTTTTTTAGCGGTGGCGGTTAAACAATACTTCGCTTCGCCTGTAAAGCCCGTCTTCACGCCGTCTACACCCGGGTAAAATTTGATCAGCCGGTTTGTATTGACGAGCCAGAACTTTTTGTCTGTATTTTCTCTTAAATAATCCTCATACGTTCCCGTAAATTGAGTGATTTTATCGTACTTTAATAATTCCTTCGCCATTTTCGCCATGTCATAAGCAGAGCTGTAATGGTCTTTTTCAGGCAGTCCCGTCGGGTTTTTGAAGGAGGTATCTTTCAATCCCAATTCTTTTGCTTTTTTGTTCATCCGGCTGACGAAATCCTCTTCTGAACCGGCGATATACTCCGCCATTGCGACAGATGCGTCATTTCCGGAAGCTATCGCAATTCCTTTGAGCATTTCTTTTACCGTCATTTCTTCTCCGGGTTCAAGGAAAATCTGTGATCCGCCCATAGACGCGGCGTGTTCACTCGTCCTGACTTTATCGCTCATCTTTATTTTCCCTTTGTCAAGCGCTTCCATGATTAAAAGCATGGTCATGATTTTTGTCATGCTTGCCGGCGCCAGACGCTCCCGGCTGTTCTTGTTATAAAGAATGCTTCCCGTATCGCGTTCAATCAGCACGGCGCTTTTGGCTTCATGAGCGAGCTCCGATGTATGTTTTCCGTCCGGCTTTGCAAAAGCGGACGGTGCTGATGCCGTTAATAAAATGCCAATCAACAAAGTGGATATAAGACGTTTCATCTCCAAAGCCCTCCATTTCATAATCCTTTTTATTTTTTCCAAATCCGGTGGTTTTATACGCCTCATCTGGAAAATGTTTCGTGTTGAGGGCACAAAAAAACAGCTGCTTCCGAAGAAACAGCTGACTTATGCTGACTTATTTTTGAGATCGTGCGACTACAGCTTTTACAAGCTTCAAAAAGCCGCCTTTTACTTTTTCCGTCATTTCCATTACTTCTTCATGGGATAACGGCTGGTCAAGAATACCTGCCGCCGCGTTGGAAATGCATGAGATGCCGAGCACGCGCATCCCCGCGTGGTTGGCGACGATGACTTCCGGCACGGTCGACATGCCGACAGCGTCAGACCCCATCGTTCTTAAAAACCGAACCTCAGCAGGCGTTTCGTAAGACGGCCCCGTAACAGCTGTATACACACCTTTTTGAACAGGAATGCCCAGCTCATCGGCCGTTTTTTCAGCCAAGCTTGACAGCTCTTTGTCATAGGCTTCTGACATGTCCGGGAATCTCGCTCCGAATTCAGCTTCGTTCGGCCCGATTAACGGGTTGGTGCCTGTAAAGTTGATATGGTCTGTAATAATCATCAGATCGCCGGCGCGGAATTCAGTGTTGATACCGCCGGCTGCATTCGTCACGACGAGAGATTCAACGCCGAGCGCTTTCATCACGCGGACTGGGAATGTGACCTGATCCATTGAGTAGCCTTCATAGTAATGAAAGCGGCCCTGCATCGCGATGACCTGCACGCCTTCAAGCGTTCCCATCACAAGCTGGCCGGCATGGCCTTCTACCGTTGAGACCGGAAAATCAGGGATCGTTTCATATGTAAGCTTGACAGCTCCTTCAATTTCATCGGCCAATACGCCGAGCCCTGACCCTAAAATCAGACCGATCTTTGGTGTTTCTTTCACGTGTTCTTTAATAAATGCAGCAGCACGTTCGATCTTTTGTTTCAAAAAAAGTCCCCCTACTGTAATCTTGATAAAAAGCTTTTTCCGTATTCCGGCTTTTCCGTTTTGAAATTATCCGCAATGGTTGCGCCGATATCGGCAAATGTATCCGCAAGCGGCAGCTGTTCAGTGTGTTTGTGCTTTTTGCTGTAAACAAGAAGCGGCACATACTCCCGCGTGTGATCCGTGCCGTGATGGACAGGATCATTGCCGTGATCCGCAGTGATGATCAGCAGATCGTCTTCTTTCATTTTTCCCAACACTTCCGGAAGCCTCGCATCGAATTCCTCAAGCGCTTTTCCGTACCCTTCCGGATCGCGGCGGTGTCCGTACAGCGCGTCAAAATCAACGAGGTTGGCAAAGCTCAGGCCCGTAAACTCTTCACCGAGCGTTTCAATCACTTTGTCCATGCCATCCATATTAGATACCGTGCGGCGGGAAGATGTAATGCCTTCTCCGTCATAAATATCAGAAATTTTGCCGATGGAAATGACGTCTAATCCGCTGTCTTTCATTCCGTTCATTACCGTGCGGCCGAACGGTTTGAGCGCATAATCATGACGGTTCGGCGTGCGTTTGAAACTGCCCGGTTCGCCGACGAACGGTCTTGCGATAATCCGGCCGACCATGTACTTCGGATCAAGCGTCAGTTCTCTGGCCGTTTCACAGATGCTGTACAGCTCTTCCAGCGGAACGACATCTTCGTGAGCCGCAATCTGCAGCACGGAATCTGCTGATGTATAAACGATCAGCGCACCCGTTTCCATATGTTCTTTTCCGAGCTCGTCCAGAATCGCCGTGCCTGAAGCCGGCTTATTTCCGATGATTTTCCGTCCTGAACGCCGCTCAAGTTCCTGAAGAAGTTCATCCGGAAATCCTTCCGGGAACACTTTAAACGGTTTTTCAATGTAGAGGCCCATAATCTCCCAGTGCCCCGTCATCGTATCTTTCCCGTTTGACGCCTCCTGCATTTTTCCGTAGTACGCAAGAGGGTGCTCCGTTTTTTCCACGCCCTTAATGTCTCCGATCAGTCCGAGACCGAGCTGCGCCATATGGGGCATATGTAAGCCGTTCATGTGCTCTGCGATGTGTCCGAGCGTATTTGCGCCTATATCATTAAAATCGGCGGCGTCCGGCGCTTCACCGATTCCGACAGAATCCATTACGATCAAAAATACCCGGTTATATTTGTATTCAGACATCATAAAAGCCTCCTTTTCTTCCATCTGTCCATTGTAGCTTACAGAGGTCAGACAACTCAAGTATAAACCGTTTACATTCTTGTTGACAATGCCGATTCAAATAATTAGAACCTTCTCTGTATTCCGCCAATCCGGCAAAAAAGCCGCGGCCCCTCCGGCAGCGGCTCCTAAGCGCGCGGATGATACTGTTTGTACACGTCCTTCAGCCTTGTTTTCGTCACATGCGTATAAATTTGCGTCGTGGAAATATCGGCATGTCCGAGCATCTCCTGCACGGCGCGCAGATCCGCGCCGTTTTCGAGCAGGTGCGTTGCAAAAGAGTGCCGGAGCGTGTGGGGTGTCAGCTCTTTTTTAATCCCCGCTTCAAGGGCGATTTTTTTCAGGTTTTTCCAGAACCCCTGACGGCTGATCTGCCTGCCGTGATGATTCAGAAAAAGCGCTTCGGTTACGTTTTTCTTTAATAATTTCCCTCTGGCTTTTTCAATGTATGCTTCTATCGCATGGGAAGCGGCTTCACCAATCGGCACAATCCGCTCTTTCCGCCCTTTTCCGAAGCAGCGGACAAATCCCATCGTCAAATGGACGTCGGATAATTTCAGCTCGATCATCTCGCTGACCCGGATGCCGGTTGCGTACAGCAGTTCAAGCATGGCTTTATCCCTGAGACCGAACGGGCTGTCAAGCTTAGGCGTGTCCAATAACCGCTCAACTTCGTGAAGCGCCAATACTTTCGGAAGCGTCCGCTCTGTTTTTTGTGTTTCAATATGTACCGAAGGATCTTTATCCGCGGCTTTTTCCCTTAACAGAAATTGATGAAAAGACCGGATCGACGCCAAATGCCTGGCAGACGTCTTGCCGGATTTCCCGGAGTCCTTTATATGCTTTAAATATTGAATAATATGAAGACGGGTCACATCATTCCATGAAGTGATCTGAAGGGTTTCAGTTAAGAAGAGAGAATAACTTTTCAGATCACGCTCATAGGACATCATCGTATTTTGGGACAGCCCTCTTTCAACCCTCACATAATGGATGAAATCCTTAATTTGATCCTTCACTCTTGATCTACTCCCCGTTTTGGTAAAAAAAGATCAATCGGCCGAACCAGCCGTCTTTCTCCTCATGGTCCGTTTTGGCCACTTTGACGGCGGAGCCTTCCGGTTTATCGTACCGATGATAGTTTTCATACTCTGAATTCACCCATATCATAGCATAATAGAACAGCGCGGTAAAACCTGTGAACAGAATAAACACTTTGATCGTATCCGCGGCTGTTTTCAGGAATCTGCCCATCTTTCGATCGACCCTTTCTTTGGCGGCTGTTAGTACACCTTATGCCAATTTCAAAGGCTTTTATACATAAAAACAGCAAAAAACCCTTTCCTGGCAGAAAAGGTTCATAGGCTTTTACTCTGTTTCATCCCCGCGGCAGCGGTGGCAGATTCCGTGAAAAGTCAATCTATGATCTTTAATTTTAAATTTCCAATCACGTTCAATCACTTCTTCAACGTCTTCAAGCAGATCTTCTTCAATTTCATCGACGGCTCCGCACTCCATGCAGACCAAATGGTGATGAAAGTGAGCCGCGCCTTCTTTGCGAAGGTCGTAGCGGGATACGCCGTCCCCGAAGTTAATTTTATCAACGACTTTTAATTCTGTTAATAATTCTAATGTACGGTATACTGTAGCGAGACCAATTTCAGGAGATTTCTCTTTTACGAGGAGGTATACATCTTCTGCGCTTAAATGGTCTTCTTCGTTTTCAAGCAGCACTCTTACCGTTGCTTCCCGCTGTGGCGTAAGCTTGTAGCTTGACGAGTGCAGCTGCTTTTTAATTCGATCAATACGGTTTTCCATGTCTTTCCCTCCTACGCCGCATTCCATGACTCATTATAACAAAATACGCGCAGAGTTCCAACTATAATTATTATAAACTGATAAATAAAAGTATTATTTTGTGATAATTATTCTAAAATATGCGTGAAGACAGCTTTTCCATAAACATCGGAGACACGTACGCTTCGAGCAGCGAAGCGATGACCGAGAAGAAAACGATGAGAATCAGTACGAAGGCGTAACGTCCGAACCATTGGATCGGCGCGTCATGAAGGCTGCGTTTGACAAACAGCTGCCGGATCAGTTTCAGTGAAAAAGCGATGGAGCATGTCCCCATGATAAGATATGCCGGAATGAGAACGATGTTTTGCGGCAGAACCGAAATAAATGACAGGAAAAACCCGTTCATCCCCATTTGATTCACTAAAAAACCGACCGTGAAGCCGACGACGATTCCTTTTAAAAACACCATAATGAAAATAACCGGAAGTCCGATTACGGAAATACCAAGAATCCACATCAGCCCCAAATATTTTACATCATGAAAGACGGCCTGCCAAAACATTTCTGAAGCGCCGGCATGTTTTCCGTCAGACAGCTGTCCGAAAAACTTGCTTAAATAGTAATACAAATCTTCTTTCTGCGTGATGGTCATGCTGTTGACGATGATCGCCCCGAAAATGACTCCCATCAAAAACAAGACGAACACAAATATATAAAGTGACAGATGATCCTTTACATGGCGAAAAAACAGTTCTTTGTACGATTGTTTTCTCATACCGCTTTCCTCCCGCTAATCTATTGACTTGATTTAGTAGATTGTATGAAAGAAAAGAGAAAACATGACAGAGAAATCATAGAAAGGCGCGAGATTCGGGCATAAAAAAAGAACCCCCGTCATCACTCCGGTGATCATAGGGGTTCCTTTTTTTATGCTTTATTCTTTCAAGCCTGTCTTTTTTGGTTTTCGTCACTCTTTCATGGGTGCTGAAAGACGGCGCCGTCCCCCTTGACAAGACTGCGTCACGCATCCCGTTTCTTCTGAGATGCTCCCGCATTTTTTTCGTTTTGCTTTTCGCCATGTGCCAATCGCTCCTTTTTGCCTTTTCTTTATCATAACAAAAAAATCCAGATGTATTCATGAATACGGCTCATGTTTCGACCGGTAAGCGCGCAGAGACGTTTTGGCAGATGAATAGCTCCCCATGGCGGCGTATCCGTAAAAAAATCCCATAAAAATCCCCGCATACACGTGTTCATGGTGACCGAAAACGATAGACACAACATTTCCGGCAGCAAGGGCAATCGTGGGAACGAATATGCCCGGAACCCGGCAGAACACTTTGATCAGCTGTGTAACGCATAAGACGACCGGCACGCCGATCACAGCATCCCAAATATTTGTATGGATCAGCGGAAAATAATCCACATCGACACCTCTTTATTCCGTCTTTTGCTATCTGTTAGCCTGCCTAAGAATTCCGCTTCCTATTCATGATAAAAAAACAGCACCGGCACATGTCCGGTACTGTAAGAGTTGTTTATTTTCCTGCCGCGGCCCGTTCTACGGCTGCTGATACGGCCTGATGCACGTCCGCATCCAAAGGCTGAGGCACGAGATCGCCGTGTTTTGTGCAAGAGGCGATGGCTTCTGCGGCCGCCACAAGCATTTCATGGTCGATTTTCTTGCTTTTGGCGTTCAGCGCGCCGCGGAAAATACCCGGGAAGCCGAGAACATTATTGACCGAGCGGCCGTCGGCTGCATAAGCGGCTCCGGCTTGTAATGCGTCTTCCGGTTCAATCTCCGGCTTCGGATTAGATAAGGCCAGAATGACATGTCCTTTTCTGACATCCTCTTTTTTAATGAGACCCGGAACTCCGGTAGTGCTGATCACAATGTCACACGTGTCCATTAAATCTTTGATGCTTCCAAGCGGCTGACCTCCGTACTGAGCGAGGCGGTTCATTGCGTCTTCTGACTTGTCCGTTCCGCAGACCGCTTTGACTCCGTATGCCATAAACATGCGGCAGATGGCGACGCCTGCCGCGCCGAGACCGATCTGTCCGACCTTCGCTTCTTTTAAATCAAGACCGGCGCTTTTACAAGCGGAAATGGCGGCGGCGAGCGTGACGACCGCCGTGCCGTGCTGGTCATCGTGCATAACCGGAATATCCAGTTCTTCTTTCAGGCGGTCTTCAATGTCAAAGCAGTGAGGCGAACCGATATCTTCAAGCAGAATTCCGCTGAACCCCGGAGAAATATGTTTTACCGTGCGAATAATTTCTTCCGGATCAGAGGTATCAAGCAAAATCGGAATTCCGCTGATACCCGCCAGCTGGTCAAAAAGCGCGGCTTTCCCTTCCATTACAGGCATTCCCGCGACAGAACCGATATTGCCGAGGCCGAGAATCGCCGTGCCGTCGGTGACAATGGCGACAGAATTGCTGATTGTCGTATAGATGGACGCTTTTTCGGGCTCGTTTTCAATCAGTCGGCACACATCGGCGACGCCCGGCGTATAAACACGGCCAAGCTCAGCCAATGTCCGGATCGGCATTTTGCTTTTCATCTGAATTTTGCCGCCTTCATGAGCAGAGAGCACTTCATCTGAAACTGTATGAAGCCGAATGCCTTCCCCGAGAGCTTCAATGGCTTGAATGATTTCCTGCAGCTGCTCTTCATTTTCGGCCTGCACCGTGATGTTGCGCATTGTGTAGTTCGGGCCGACTTTAACGGTTTCAACTTCCCCGATATCTCCGCCCATCACTCCGATGGCGGTTGCCACTTTTCCGAGATTTCCGGGAACAGTCGGCGTTTCAATCATTAACGTCCGAATCATATGCTTTGTAATCATGAAATGAACCTCCTAACCCAATTTTTGAGATTGCAAGGATTTTTCTTTCGTGTACCAAATGAATTTCCCCGTGTATCCGTACAATATTGCCAGTCCGATAGATACAAAACTGAGCCACATGAACGGCAGATAAGAAAATGTGGATACGCCGAGAATGCCGGCCATATAGATGCCGTTATCAGACCACGGCACCATCCCTGAAGTAAGCGTGCCGCCCACCTCTGCGTTCCGGGATAAAACTCTTCTGTCAAGTTTCAGTTTATCATAACTGTTCTCCATGATTTTCGGCGTCAGAATCAATGACACGTACATCGCACAGCCGAAAATGTTTCCTAAAAGGGCGACGATCAATGTCGAAAGCGTTACATTTCCCGGTGTGGTCAGCTTTTTCTCAAAAGTTGAGACAATCACTTTTAATACGCCGAGCTTCTCAAGAATTCCCCCAAAACCGAGACCGAACAGAATAACGACTAACGTATCCAGCATACCGGTAATGCCTCCGCGGTTTAACAGGCCGTTTAAAAATTCGACGTCCGTTTTAATGGAAAAACCATTATAAGCAGTCGCAATGGCATCGGCAAAATTCATTCCCTGAAAGACGGAAGCCCAGATTGCGCCAAGCAAAGCACCGATGACGATAACGGGCATAGACGGCTTTTTCAAAATCAGAAGGACAACGACGACAACAGCCGGGATGAGCATCCATATATGAATGTCAAACGTTTTCTGCAATGAAGACTTTAAAAATTCCACTTTGTCGAGATCAATATTTTTTCCGCCGTATATAAATCCCGTTACGGTAAATAGAATGGCCGTAATAATATAGGACGGAATTGACAGATACATCATCGCTCTGACGTGTGACAGCACATCCACCTTAGAAAGCGTGGAGGCAAGCACCGTACTGTCAGACAGCGGTGAAAGCTTGTCTCCGAAGTAAGCGCCGGACAAAACGGCTCCCGCTACGATCGGAAGCGGTATACCCATTCCCTCTCCGATGGCAATCATGGCGATCCCCGCGGTTCCCACGGTTCCCCACGACGTTCCGGTCGCAACGGACATAACGGAACAAATAACCAGTGTAGCCAGAAGGAAAATATGGGGATTAATAAACTCTAAACCATAATAAATTAACGTCGGCACAACACCGCCGGCAATCCATGTCCCGATGAGCGCACCGACCGAAACGAGAATCAACACCGCTTCAAGACCGTTTGATATCCCGGTGACAATCGAATCCTGCAAGTCTTTATATGAATATCCCAGCCTGACTCCGAGAATAATAGCGAAAAACCAGGATATTAATAGAGCTAGCTGGATCGGCAGGTCTAAAAACACTGTGAACGATAAGACAAGTGCTAAAAACCCGAATAATAAGATAATAATTTCCAATAAATTTGGCAATCTGACCTCTTTCACAAGAAAATCCCCCTAGAAGAAAAAAGCTAAAACGCTTTCATCAAATGATATAACAAATTATACTATACTGCCTCATCCCTTTGTATGGCAACCGCCTATTCACTGAAAAACGTGAAAAGGCGGCTGTTGTTGCTTTAAAATTTATTTTTCTAATAGATCTTTTCCGGCAATCCCCGGTTTTGTCATTTCATACGGATTCAAAATGATATCCAATTCTTCTTCTGTCAGGACATCATTTTGAAGGCAGAGATCTCTTACAGATTGCCCCGTCATGATGGCTTCACGGGCAATTCGCGCAGCCGCTTCATAGCCGAGGTGCGGATTGACCGCTGTAATGACGCCGACGCTTTTTTCCACGTATTGCTTCAGACGTTTTTCGTTGGCTTCAATTCCCGCCAGACAATGATCGGTAAATGAACGGAACCCGTTATTCATGATGCTGATGGATTGAAGCAGGTTAAATACGAGTACCGGCTCCATTACGTTAAGCTCCAGCTGGCCCGCTTCTGAAGCGAGGCAGATCGTATTGTCATTCCCGATGACCTGGAAGGCGATTTGGTTGATCAGCTCTGCCATTACAGGGTTGACTTTCCCTGGCATAATGGATGATCCCGGCTGACGGGCGGGCAGTGAAATTTCCGCAAGTCCCGCGCGCGGGCCTGAAGCCATTAAGCGCAGATCGTTGGCGATTTTAGACATGTTCATCATGCATACTTTCAACGCGGCTGAAACTTCCGTATACGCATCAGTGTTTTGTGTGGCGTCAACCAAATGGCCGGCGCCGACAAGCGGCAGTCCGCTGATGTCAGCCAGGTGCTTTACAACCTGTTCTATGTAGCGCGGATCGGCGTTAAGCCCCGTCCCTACGGCCGTTGCCCCCATGTTGACTTCATACAGATGCTGGCGGGATTGTTTAATTCGCTTTATGTCACGCTCGAGCACGCGGCTGTATGCTTCAAATTCCTGTCCGAGACGGATCGGCACAGCGTCCTGAAGGTGTGTGCGCCCCATTTTAATGACAGAATCAAATTGTTTCGCTTTATCCTTAAAGACACTCAGCATATGCGCCATCGTATCAAGGAGCTTATCCAAAAGTTTTAAGGTGGAAATATGGATTGCCGTCGGGAACACGTCGTTCGTCGATTGTGACATGTTGACGTGTGTGTTCGGGCTGAGGTGAATGTATTCACCTTTTTTATGCCCCATGATTTCAAGCGCTCTGTTGCCGATTACTTCGTTGGCATTCATGTTCATGGACGTTCCGGCTCCCCCTTGGATCGGATCGACGATGAATTGGTCATGCCATTTCCCCTCAAGAATCTCGTCTGCGGCCTGGACAATCGCATTTCCGATTCCTTCATACAGCCGTTTTACATCCATATTGGCAAGCGCCGCCGCTTTTTTGACGATGGCGA
Organism: Bacillus sp. JK74; assembly: GCF_053663395.1. Lineage (NCBI taxonomy): Bacteria > Bacillati > Bacillota > Bacilli > Caryophanales > Bacillaceae > Bacillus > Bacillus sp. JK74. Next base: position 221,969 of record NZ_JBSJQB010000005.1, read on the forward strand.
GCGCATTAATCATTTCTTCGTGGATGCGGTATCCGGTAATCGGAAAGTTTTCTTTCGCGCGCAGCGTTTGTATTCCGTAATACACATCAGCTTCAATTTGTTTTTCTCCGAGGAAATCTTTTTCCTGACGATATTCTTTTTGCGCGTTTGTCATGCTAAAACCCTACTTTCTCTTTGTGGTAGTCATGTTTTTACAGTACAACGTCGTCTGCGATCGGTGTCTCCATAATGTTTTTGACTTCAGCCAAGTTGTGAGACTGGCCGAGCGCCCACATTAATTTCGGCACGATGGCTTCCGTGTTCATATTTCTGGAGCGGATAATGAGATCTTGATTGACTCTTCGGCCGACTTCATAGACGCTCATGTCCTCTCCTTCTTCAAGACATTGTGTCGTAATGACGACGACAATGCCGCTTTCAATCATTTCATTGACTTTGGCGAGAATGTCTCTTCCTTCAAACGGCACGCCGCCGCTGCCGTAGCTTTCAATGACGATTCCTTTGTACATGCCCTTTAATGCGTCAAACATTTCCGGTTTCAGCCCCGGGTGGAGCTTGAGCAGGCACACGTCCGTGCAAAGTGATGTATTGACCGTAAAGGCATCGTCTTTTGGCATGTGCACTTGTTTGTTGTATTCAATTCCGTTTTCGGTAATAAACGCGATATACGGATAGTTAATGCTCTCAAATGCATCATAGCTTTTCGTTCTTAATTTAATGGCGCGTGTGCCTTGAATGACTCTGCCGTCAAATACGACGTATACGCCGCCCACCCCTTCACATGCGAAGCGGATCGCGTCCGTGATATTTTTTTTGGCATCGGTTTTTTGAAATGTAATCGGGATTTGCGAACCCGTAATGACGATCGGTTTATCAGCATGCTGAAGCATATAAGACAGTGCCGCTGATGTATACGCCATTGTGTCTGTCCCGTGCGTAATGACGAACCCGTCATATGCGTCATATTTTTCTTTGACAGCATTTGCGATTTCGGCCCAGTATTCAGGCTGCATATTTGTGCTGTCGATGTTCATTAACGAATGGGTTTCCATCGTGTAATCGTTATCAAGTTTTGATACGTAGGTTAACAATTCGTCTGCTTTCACCCCGGGTGCAAGCCCGTTTTCTCCTTCGACTGAGGCGATTGTTCCTCCGGTTGTTAACAGCAATAATTTTTTCATACCCTGCACCTCTTCATCCATTTCTCAAGATGTGTTAAGCATTCGCTTTTCGCATACTTTTAATCAAATTATAGACAGACGATTGAAATTAATCAAGTGATTATTATTCAATTCGCGTACACTTTTGCATATCGATATGATATAATTTGCTCAAGTGAAAAGGAGCGGTTTTGAATATGAATTTAGATCGTTTAACTGAACTGAGAAAAAAGAAAAATTGGTCTCTTCAATATACGGCTGACCGTCTCGGCATCGCCAAAAGCACGTACGCCGGGTATGAATCAGGATACCGGCGTCCGTCATTCGAGGCGCTGGGCACGCTTGCCGATCTGTTTGACACGACGTGCGACGATTTACTGGGGCGCACTGAAAAAAAGGCGGAGCCGTTTACCCAGACCATCGAATTAACAAACGCCGCACAAGGCCGCGGCACACTGACCGTTGACGGACAGCCGCTGAATCAGGATGAAATCATCGAATTGATTGCGTTTGTCCGCACGAAAAAGAAGGTGCAGGAGGAGCTCCGCTAAAATCCGGCTTTTACGGCTTGATTCTGCCGTACGTCCCTCCGCCCCCGGCCTCAAGGACGAGCTGCCCGGTGCGCGCTTTATGAATGACAGCCGCTATTTTAGGCTGGACGACACGCGCCAATTCCTCTTCTTGCGCCTGATGAAGAATCGCCATCTCCGTCCCGAAAGCCCGCTTCAGTTTGTCTAACGTTTTCGGCCCGACCCCCGGAATGAACTGCAGCGGGATTTGATGAATATACGGCGGCCGCGGCACGCGGCTTTTTTTCGGTCCGCTCAGTTCCTCCAGCCGTTCACTGACCCCTTTTGTCATTGTTTTCCCCCCGCACTCCGGACAGGCGGAAGCTCCTTTTTCCACTGGGCCGCCGCAGCGGTCGCAAGCCGTCCGGTAATACTTCCCGAGCTTCGGGTTCAGCCCGTAATTCGCCGTGATTTTTCTTCCGTCCTTCCCTTTTAAAGCCAGCGAAAATTCCGTGAAATTCGCTTCTTTAAGAAGCATTTCATTATATTCTCTGCCGATTTTTCCTAAGGAATGCGCATCAGAATTTGTTAAAAATGTATACGGATCAAGTTCCGTTACCCGCGAAGCCATGTCGGTGTCACAGCTTAACCCGAGTTCCGCCGCGTCAATGAGCGCCGGGTCGAAAACTTCTGTCAAAGAAGATATGACCCCTTTTCCGTACAGGCTTTTATGCGGGGTGAACATATGGGCGGGAATAAACAGCCCGCCCAATTCCTTTGTTTTCCTTTGAAGATTCAAACCGGTTTCATAAATACGCTGGGAACTGAGATGGATATTTTTAAGCCTTTTTGCGAGCCACTCAGAAAACATCTTCATTTCGGCAAGAGACGGCATAAAGACGAGAACGTGAATCGGCCCGCGGCATGTGTGATCATAGATTTCAAGCTCACTGCCCAACAGAAGCGTCGTATTCCGATACCGGATGCCGCCTTCTTTCAGCTCACGGTATCTGCCTTCATCAATTCCGCGCTCGATTTCTTCTATGACTTCCGGGGAATGGCAGTCGATGATGCCCAATAGTTCAATTCCCTTCCCCTCACTGGCCTCTTCTAAAATCCGATGCAGCGTCAACGTTTTGGCCCCGGTGATTTTGACCGGTTTTCCCGTATAGGTGCGGCCGATATGAATATGCAGATCCGCATAGATGGTTTTCATCATTTTTCCTTCAGCGCTTCTTTCAGCTGGAGATACTGAATCGCGTACGCCGTTTTTGCGTCATACACCCTGCGGGATTCAATCAGCTTCACGGCCTCTTCAAGCGTGACCTGCATGACTTCGACAAATTCATCCTCATCCAGTTCGCGCTTTTCTTCCAGCGGCGAAAGCCCTTCCGCAAGAAAGAGATGCACGATTTCATCAGCAAACCCGGGTGATGTATAAAAAGCGGTGATTTTCGTCAAGGTTTCCGCCGTATATCCCGTTTCTTCCTCGAGCTCTCTTAACGCCGTATGTTCCGGCTCTTCCCCCTTTTCAAGCTTACCGGCCGGAATTTCAACGATTGTCCGTTCCAGCGGCTTTCTGAACTGGTTCACCAAAATGATTTTTCCTTCCTCGGTCACCGCAAGTACGGCCACCGCTCCCGGATGTTTGACGATTTCCCGCTTGCTTGTTTTTCCGTTCGGGAGCTCTACATTCTCTAAGTAAAGATCTATGACTTTCCCGTCATACAGCTTTTTTTTCGCAAGTGTTTTTTCTTCTAAATGTTTCATCATGTCATCTCCCGTTCTGTCTCTCTATTATGCCTCATATATTTTATCATACATGCATGAGAGGGAGGTGCTTTTCGATTGAAGGTGTATCGGAAGGATAAAAGTATCGTATTGGTCGGAAAGGCGTGGGAAGTGCGGGCTAAACTGAAAGAATACGGGCGGACATTCCGCTATGTCGGAGATTGGATCACCGGGCCTTAACAGTTGAAAACTTCGCGCCTTTATATTACGGTCAATAAAAGACTATAAAAAGGAGCGAAACGATGAGAAAACGCACACTGGGACATTCTGATTTAGAAATAAGCGAAATCGGGCTCGGCTGTATGTCGCTGGGCACAGATAAAGCTGAAGCGCTGTCTATTTTGGATGAAGCGATCGAGCTTGGAATCAATTATTTAGATACCGCTGATCTTTATGATTTCGGCAGAAATGAGGAAATTGTCGGGGAGGCCGTCAAAAACCGCAGGCACGACATCATTTTAGCCACGAAAGCCGGAAACCGCTGGAATGATGATAAAGACGGCTGGCATTGGGACGCCTCCAAAGGATACATAAAAGAAGCGGTCAAAAACAGTCTGCGCCGGCTGAAAACGGACTATATCGACCTTTATCAGCTGCATGGCGGCACGATGGAAGACCATATTGACGAAACGATCGAAGCGTTTGAGGACTTAAAACAGGAAGGTGTCATCCGGTATTACGGCATTTCCTCGATTCGTCCGAATGTCATTAAAGAATATGTAAAAAAATCAAATATCTCAAGCGTTATGATGCAATACAGCCTGCTGGACCGGCGTCCTGAGGAGTGGCTTCCCCTTTTAGAGGAGAACGGGATCAGCGTTGTCGCCAGAGGGCCTGTCGCTAAAGGGCTTCTTACGAAAAAACCGCTTGATCAAGCAGCCGCAAGCGTAAAAGAGAACGGCTATTTAACATATTCTTTTGCGGAACTGGAAGAAACCAAAAAAGCGATCAGCGCTGCCGCACCTGACTTGAGCATGACGGAGCTTTCCCTTCAATACTTACTGTCACAGCCGGCCGTCGCTTCTGTCATCACCGGAGCCAGCTCACTTGAGCAGCTGAGAGAAAACTGTTCGGCTGCAGAGGCCCGGCGTTTAAGCAGCCAGGAAATCAAAGCTCTGCAATACCATACAAAACGGGACGTATACGAAGCCCATCGTTCTTAAACAATAAAACCGGCACCTTGTCAGATGCCGGTTTATTTATATTTGTGCCAATCGAGACTGCTTTCATTCAGCAGCTCTTCAAAGCTTTTATTTTTTTCTTTTTCTTTTCGTTTTCTGATTTGTTCCGCTTTTTGCTGCGCCTGTTTTTTCTCGTCTTCTTCCTTCAGCTCACTTTTCATTTGCAAAAGCCTGGCCTTCAGATCTTCCCCCAGATCGTCTTTTAAGCTGTGTTTTTCTTTAGGCAGCTGCTTTTTCATCATTACGCCCCCCGGATCTGAATATGGTGAAGCAAGTGTACCACGGAGCGCCGGCGGCCGGCAACGTTCACGGGCCTGAAAAGCCAGAGGAAGGATTTTCCATATGAAAGGAGGGTGCCTGTGTGAAAAAATGGCTGGCGGTGTTCGGTTCGGCTTGCGCAGTCTTTTTGGCTGCCGGATTCGCTTTTACGAATCTGATTATGTTTATGAAGAAAAAGACGGATGAAGATATCATGAAAAAAGAAACGGCCGACGGGCATGATAGATTTGATTCCTTTCAGGCCATGGAAAAAGAAGAGGCCGTCATCCTGTCACGCCACGGGTATGAGATCAAAGGCTTTTACGTCGCCCCGCATCATACGGCAAACACCATGATTATTTGTCACGGCGTTACCGTAAATTCGTTCAATTCATTGAAATACATGGATTTATTTTTAGATTTAGGCTGGAATGTGCTCGTATATGACCACCGCGGGCACGGAAAAAGCGGCGGCAGAACGACGAGCTACGGCTATTTTGAAAAAGATGATTTGGAAGAAGCCGTGAATTGGGTGAGACACAAAACGGGAGACGGCGGTCAAATCGGCATCCACGGGGAATCGATGGGAGCGGTGACGGCCTTATTATACGCGGGCGGGCATCAGGATGAAAACGGCGCTGATTTTTATATTGCGGACTGTCCGTTCGCAAGCTTTCGCGATCAGCTCGCCTACAGGCTGAAGCGGGAGTTCCGGCTGCCTCCGTGGCCGCTTCTGCCTTTGGCTGATTTCTTTTTGCGGATGAGAGAAGGATACCGTATCCGTGATGTATCGCCTTTATCGGTTATCAGCCGAATCCGGCAGCCCGTGCTGTTTATTCACAGTAAGGAAGATGATTATATACCTCCCGCTTCTTCCGAATTGCTGCACCGCAGAAAACGCGGCCCGAAGATGCTCTATCTGGCCGAATCGGGCGGGCATGCCATGTCGTACACCAAAAATCCGGAGAGCTACCGCAAAGCCGTTCAAACCTTTTTAGATACCATGACGCAAACGTAAAAAAGCGAAAGAACGTATGCTGGTTCTTTCGCTTTCCCGTCATAAAACGTCGGTAATCCCGTCCATATTTTCTCCGATCCAGTCAATGGCGAGGTCGATTGTCGTAAACTCCTGCGCTTTGAAGGTCATCTCATCCTGAAGCAGCCAGACATCCTTCTGAACGGATTCAGCGCCTCCGATGGACCAGTGCAGCAGACTGTACGGGTGGTTGTTGTTCAGAAAGGATACCCACGTTTTATGCTGTGCCGTCTGTTTAATGGCTTTCAGCTTTTGATTCACTTTCCGTTTCTCCCTGCTTTACTAATATGCTCATTCTCGGGCTCAGCATCTCTGCCGGGCTTTTTAAGACGAGCGTTTTTGCCTTTTCATTGTAATCGATTGTCATTTCCTCGTCAAAAAACACTTTTTGTGAGGTCTGGATGTAAAGCGGAAGTCCGTTGGTTTCAATGGCCTCGCATTGTCCCGTTAATTCGTCCGCCAGCCAGATGGTCGGCACGCCGCTCACCGCGCACCCGCAGCCTTCTGCGTCATAGCGGAGCTGCGCTTTTTTCCCCGGGTTGGCGTCCATCGCCTGCTGAAGTGTGTGTTTCGCCGCATCCGTCACATGTATTTGCATAGATGATCCTCCGTTTTTCATTTTCGCCATTGTAGCATACCGGAGCCGCTGTATGCATTGTTTCTGCTTTCTTTACAGCAGCCTGCTCTCCCAGTCCTTTGCCTCTTGTTCAGCCGCCTTGATCCAGTCATTTTTCCCTTCACTATACTTTTCCATATCGTATGGGTATGCCTTTGCGAGCCGCCGTTTCAGTTCCATGTATTGAGCCGCTTTTTCAGGCTTTGCAGTGAGGTAATCCCGGAACAGCAGATGACGCTTCACATCCGGATGGCCTGTTTCGTATATGTGGATGTGGTGTGTGCGCTTGCTGCCGCCTTTTTGAAAGAAACGCCGGCCCTCTATCCCGTTTTCTCCTTTCGCCTCATAGCCGAGTGCTTCCAGCTGCGGACTGAATCGGTCAGCGTCCAAAATATCTTTGACCTCCGCCAGTATATCAATGACGGGTTTTGCGGCCATTCCCGGGATGGAGGTGCTGCCGATATGGCTGACAGAATGAAGAGCGGGGCCGAAGATTCGGATCAAGTCCGCCTTCTCTCTTTCAAACATCTCTTTCCATTCCGGCTTGTACGGAACAACTTCCGCTTTCCTCTTCGGATAAAGATGAAAAAACGAGAGGGTCAGCCCTTCCGGCGTCTCTGTCTGTCCGGCTTCTATGAACCCGGTTTTTAAATAGAGAGAGACTGCCGGAACGTTTTGACTGGCGGTAGCCGCCTCTATTTTTTGGGCGTCCCGGTTTTGATCTATCACAAATTGAATAAGCGCCTGTCCGATTCCTTTCCGAAAGCCGGACGGGTGCACCGTCAGCCTGCATATGACAAGGTCATATCCCTTTTTTTCATACGAAATGACGCCTGCAAGCCGATCTTTTTCCTTGAAACCGGCAAACGTCTCCCGTGACCGCTGTATGTCATCGGGTGTTTCATGCAGGGCTGGAATGCCGAAAAAGCCGATCAGCTCGGCTTCTTTTTGATAAGAGCAGCGTTGAACCGCCGCAATTTCCCGCGCCGTCTGTTCTTGTGTATGCCGTAAAAATGTAATCAATCTTCCGCCCCTTTTGACGCAAACATCCGCTGTGACTCCGTCTTCGTAATGCGGACCGCGTACGCTTCATACCAGGCGCTTTTTCCTTTTTGTTTTGCCGCCCGGTGGTCAGTATGGTCTTTCCACCTTTTAATCGCTTCCAGGCTGTCCCAGTAGGAAACCGTGATGCCGCAGCCGTTTTCCTCCCGAACGCTTTCCGCGCCTAAAAAGCCCGGCTGTCCGCCTGCCAAATTCATCATGCGCTCTGCCGTATGCTCATATTCCTCATCATATTTTCCCTTTATTGATGAAAAAATGACCGCATAATAGGGCGGTTTGGGCGTGTCAGCTAAAAAACCCATATTCATCCCCCTCTACATATATTTCACAAACAGAATCCGGTCTTCTCCCGGACCGTCATAATTCGCAAAAACAGGGATTCCGTTTACGGTTTTGGTTCCTTTTTCAACTTCAAAGCCCAATTTTGTATGATAAGCGATTGATACTTTATTGACAGGCGCCGTCACGCAATTGACTTTTGTGCAGCCCCTTTTTTTCACCGTCTCCATAAATCGATCGTAGAGCTGTTTTCCAATTTGCATTTTTCTGAAATCCGGATGCACACCGGAAAAATGAATGTAGGCTGTCTCAGGGTCTGATTGTGACTGAAAACCGATTAAAAAACCGGTCATTCCCTCCGGCCCGTACGTGATAAAGCTCGTGTCCTGAAAATGTTCAAAAAACAAGCGCGGCAGTTTGTCTTTCATCTGCCTGCCGCCCCACCATTCATTCAAAACAGACGTAACCATTTCATAGTCTTCAGAGGTAATTGTTCGAATATCCATTATCGATTGACTCTCCTTTTCGTCCGGCAAAATGAATGTCAGCTCTTCTCATTGGAATATAAAAAATTATATGTGGGTTGTTTGCAATTGTAAATGATTTCTTTTCAAGCAAACGAATCAGCACGTCTTCCAACCGGGGAATGAATTACCAGTATAAACGTGATCATTGTTCGGGTACAATGAAAAACAGAACAAATGTTCCCGGAGGTTTTTTTATGGCTGATATTCTTCTTGTTGATATGCAATCGTTTTATGCGTCTGTAGAAAAAGCGGAAGCGCCTCATCTCAAAAGCCGGCCCGTGATTGTCTCGGGAGATCCCGAAAGACGCAGCGGCGTCGTGCTTGCGGCTTGTCCGCTCGCCAAACGATACGGCGTAAAAAATGCCGAACGGCTGTGGGAAGCGCAGGCCAAATGTCCCGACGCCGTTATTGTCCGTCCGCGGATGCAGCGGTATATTGATGTATCCGTCGTGATTACCGAACTGTTTGAACGATATACCGATCTTGTAGAACCCTACTCCATCGATGAGCAGTTTCTCGACGTGACCGGAAGCAGGCGGCTGTTCGGTGATCCTTTTACAATTGCCGAAAGCATTCAGCAAGCGATTATGCGTGAATTCGGAATTTATGCCCGTGTCGGCATCGGACCGAATAAGGCGCTCGCGAAAATGGCTTGCGACCATTTTGCCAAAAAAAACGCATCCGGCATCTACAGATTGGATATGTCAAATATCAGGGAGGATCTGTGGCCGCTGCCGGTCGGAAAATTATTCGGCATCGGAAAACGGATGGAGCATCATTTAAGACGGATGGGCATCAGCACAATCGGCGGGCTTGCCGTGCACCCCGCCGAACTGCTGAAAAAACGCTGGGGCATTAACGGCGAATTGCTTCAGCGGACAGCCCGCGGCATCGATCCCTCTCCGGTCACCGTCAACACGCACAGCCGGCAAAAAGCGATCGGCCATAACATGACCCTCCCGAGAGACTACAGCCGCTTTGAGGATATCAAAGTCGTGCTGCTGGAGTTAAGCGAAGAAGTGGCCCGCCGCGCCCGTTTCAAACAATACATCGGCCATACGGTTTCGGTCAGCATCAGAGGCGCTGATTTTGAATTCCCTTCAGGTTTTCACAGACAGAGAAAGCTGGTCTCTCCGACTAATTTCGGAATGGATATTTTTAAAGCGGCGGTCAAGCTCTTCAAAGAGCATTGGAACGGTGAGCCCGTCCGCAGCGCCGGCGTCTCCCTTTCCCAGCTGGAGCCCTGTGATTATGTTCAGCTGAGCCTGTTTGATGCTCAGGAAAAAAAGATCAGTCTCGGCAAAGTATTGGATGATATTCATGAGCGGTACGGCCCTGCGTCGCTCCTCCATGCCGCTTCGCTGACAGAGGCCGGCCAAGCCTTTCACCGGGCTGAAAAAATCGGCGGGCATTACAAATAATTGAGGTGATATACATGAATCCGAACAAATTAACACCCGGGTATAATGTCATGTGGGAATCAAGCCGGATGATGCTGCCCGAACATCGGGAGCAGCTGCTTGCAAAAAAACGAAAAGAACGGGAATTCCGGCCTCCGGAACTGAGCGAAGAGCAACTGAACGACATGAACCGCATCATTGCGGCGTCGATTGAAGAAGACAGAGCCATCTCGGTCACCTATGCTTCAGCACACGGCCCCCGCCGCTTTTGGGGATGGGTAAAACAAGTGAGGCATGACGAAAAACGTTTAAAAATCATAAACGATGAAGATGCGTTAACGCTGCCGTTTCATCTTATTCTCTCGGCTGAACTGGAATAAAAGCCTAAATCGTCCTGACAGAAAATATGATAGAAGAGTGGGAGGATCACATAATATTTAGTAGAATAAAGATGAATGACAAGAATAGGAGAATATATGATGGATCAATTTATAGAAAAAATGCTGGGACAAGCCCTCCGCCAGTATGGACGGAATGTGTCGACAGATCCGCTGAGCCCCTATGAAAAACAGAGTTTAAAAAAAGCTTTAGAAGAAAGAAGGAATGAAGAACCCGATGAGGATCTCCATGCCCATGTAGAAGATATTATCTACGATTACGTCACCAATCAGGGGCAGTTTTCCTGACACGGACGTTTATGCACCGGGCGATAAGGGAAACGTCCGAGAGTAAACCCTTAAAGATTGCGTGGTGGAGGATATGCCTGTCGGGCCTTATTTCAAGATCGGTTATGCCGTTCTTCTGTTATTTCTCATCATTTATCTCGGAACATTAATAGACTTTTTGTTCCAGCCTGTTGTGATTACGGTTAAAACCTTGTTTCCGCCCATTGTATTATCGGGCGTCCTTTACTATTTGTGCCGCCCGCTCGTTAGAGTGCTGCATGCGAAATTAAAGCTGCCCGAAGGAATGGCGATTTTAGCGATTTATGCGGGAACAGCCGGCCTTCTTGTCCTCTTCCTTTATACGGCGGGCCCTGCCGTTCAAAAACAGTTTACAGCCTTCACAGAACATATTCCGGAGCTTTCCGCAAAAGCTGAAAATTGGATCGGGCATCTTCAGGACAGCAAATGGTTTTCCCGGCTTCAGCATGGGGATTCCTTTAAAAAATTAGCGGACAAAGCCGCAAATTATTCCGGTTCAATCGCTGATTCTCTCAGCAGCCTGGCCGGTACGGCTGCCAATGCCGCCATCACCGCAGCCATTATTCCGTTTGCGCTGTATTACATGTTAAAAGAAGGAAATAAAGCCCCCCGGCGACTGCTGCGGCTTCTTCCGGAAAAACATCAAAAAGAAGGAAAACAAATCCTTCGGGACATGGATGAAGCTCTCAGTTCATACATACAAGGACAGCTGCTCGTCAGTTTCTGTGTCGGCGTTCTCGTCACAACCGGCTATTTTATCATCGGGCTTGATTATCCGCTCGTTCTGGGCGCGTTCGCCATGGTGACAAATCTGATTCCGTTTATCGGGCCTTGGATCGGCACATTTCCCGGAGTCATTGTCGGATTGTTCGATTCACCGACCGAGGCGGTGCTGGTGATTACGGTCGTCGTCATTGTCCAGCAGCTTGAAAGCCAGCTGATTTCCCCGCAAATTATGGGACGGAAGCTGGACATTCACCCGCTGACCATTATTTTTCTTCTGCTTGCCGCCGGCAAATTCTCAGGAATTGCCGGGATGCTGCTGGCCATTCCGGGATATGCGGCCGCAAAAGTGGTCATAAGCCACATGCAGAAACTATTCATTCTCAGAAAAACACAAAGCTAAGAGAGAAATGATTCATCCCCATGTCTTCACATCGGTCAAAATGAAAAAACGGCGGGCTGAAGAAGCCCGCCGCACACGGAGGTAAAAAAGATGAACATCGGTGATGTCATTTTTCAATTGATCTCATTTATTGCAGCCGCATTTTTCCTGTTTGCCGTGATATACGTATTCAGAAGCTTGAAGCAGCGCCGCATACAATTGGACAGAATCGAAAAGAAACTCGACGCGCTGCGCGAAGAAAAAAACGAAAAGTTATAGTTCATTCAGAATCAGAGGCAGGCGCAGCCAGCTCCACCTTTATCCGATCCGGGTCCTCCGTGTATACGGCGTAATGCGTGCTTCCGCCTGCATATGGATGGCGGTCCCTGTAAAGCACGGGGCATCCTCTGGCAAGCAGCTTTTCCGTCATCCCGTCAACCTGCTCTCTTGATGCAGCATGAAAAGCCAGATGGTTCAGCCCGACCCGGCATCTGTGGTACTCCGGTGTTAAAAAACGCTCCTCTGTCTGTACAAGCACAACATAAAATCCTGCGTTTTTCCAGCTGATGCCGGAGTCCCAATTTTGAAACTCCCTATAACCGAGCTCACCTAAAAACCATCCCCAAAACCGGGCGGAGGCTTTCAAGTCAGATACATACAATTCAATATGATGCATCATAATATTCGCTTCCTCCTCATATCACACCCGCCTTACCAGCACCTCTTCAACTTTATGGCCGTCACCTTTTCTCAAAATCAAATCCGATCTGAATTTTGTCGGCAGGATATTTTCATACAGATTCGGACGGTTGACGCTCTCCCAAATGGAGGCGGCCATGGTATCCGCTTCTGCATCAGACAAATCCTTAAATTTATGAAAATAAGAAGCCGGATCCTGAAAAGCGGTTTCTCTTAAGAGGCGGAAACGCTCCAAATACCACGTGAAAATCCGGCTTTCTTCGGCATCCACATAGATCGAAAAATCAAAGAAATCCGATACAAAAATCCGCGGATCTTCCCTGTCGTCCTCTAAGGTCGGCGACTGCAGGACATTGATTCCTTCGATAATAACGATATCCGCACCTTCGACAACCTCGACGGCGCCCTCTTCCCTGTCATAGGTAAGATGGGAGTATACGGGCGCCTCCACTCTCTCTTTCCCTGACTTTATATCGTTCAGAAACTCAAGCAGCGCTTTCACATCGTAACTTTCCGGAAATCCCTTTCTGGACAGAAGGTTTTTCCTTTTTAATTCCGCCGTCGGATACAAGAAACCGTCGGTTGTCACCAGGCTCACCTTCGGCCTGTCCGGCAGACGGGAAAGAAGCTTTTGCAAAATTCTCGCCGTCGTGCTTTTGCCGACGGCGACGCTGCCCGCGATTCCGATGATAAACGGGATTTTCGCTGAATGCGGATGTTTCAGAAACACGTTGACATGCTGATTCCGTCTTGCGGCAGACGTGACATGAAGATGGAGCAGGCGCACAAGCGGAATGTAAATCGTTTCTACTTCTTCCACCGACAGGTAGTCATTCAGCCCCTCTACGGCCTTGGCTTCTTCCTCTGAAACGGCAATGGAAAGATGGCCGCCGAATCCGGCCCACGACTCGCGGCTGTGCTGCGTATACAATGTATGTAAGTTCAATTCTTTACTTTTCACAATTCACACCAATCTCTCTGTATGGCTTTCCGATTAAAAAACAAACGCTTACAAAGATTGTAACGGAAAACCGCCTCACTGTCTGCCCATTTTTTTCACAAATGAGGAACCGATCCGGCTGTACTCTTCCATTTCCTCCTTGGGAACCATGCTTCCGCCGGTACTCCACACAAGGTGCACGGCATTTTCCATCTCAAGCCCCCGCTCTTTTATATAACGGTTACCGGCTTCGGTCTGAACGAACTTGACGGCTCCGGCCATACCGGCAAGTGCAGAGGGTTCAAGGCTCTTATTCTCGGCCGCTCTTAATTGATAAAGCAGCGAAAAAAGCGTGCCGTCATCAGCGGTATAACAGCCGCTGAGTATAGGCTCCATCAGAGGGCCGGCCAGTCCGGACGGCCTTCCTACCGCAAGTCCGTCGGCGGCTGTTTGATTATCAAGGCCGATATCCTGCACGCTGATTCCGTCATGCAAGCCGGAAAACAGTCCTAACAGCATACACGGTGAATGCGTCGGCTCACCGAAAAAAATATGGACATGCTCGCCATAGATCAGCTTTAGCGCAAGCGCGACGCCGCCCGGGCCTCCTCCGACCCCGCACGGCAAATAAACGAAAAGCGGTTCATCTGCACCAGGCTTTATGTTCATTTGATCGAGCTGCTTTTTCACACGGCTTCCCGCAACGGCATACCCCAAAAACAGATCCCGGGAATGCTCATCATCAATAAAATAACAATAAGGGTCCTGCTTCGCCTGCATGCGCCCCTCTTTGACAGCCAGACTGTAGTCTGCTTCATATTCGATGACGCGAACCCCCTTTTCCCGGAGCAGCTCCTTTTTCCACTGCTTTGCGTCACTGGACATATGAACGGTCACACAAAAGCCGAGCTTCGCGCCGATTATGCCGATACTCAGACCTAAATTGCCCGTAGAACCGACGGCTATAGAGTATTTTGAGAAAAAAGCGGTAAACCGTTCCTCAGTCAATATGCTGTAATCATCGTCTGTTGAGAGCATTCCCGCTTTTACCGCGAGGTCTTCGGCATGCTTCAGCACTTCATAAATCCCGCCGCGCGCTTTAATAGAACCGGAAATCGGAAGTTCATTGTCGCATTTCAAAAGCAGACGCCCTGGGAAAGCCTGAGCGGCGCTTTGTTCCAGACGCTTTTTCATTTCATTGATGAAGACAAGCGGAGACTCAATGAGGCCTCCCGCCGCTTCCGTCTCCGGAAAAGCCGACGCGATATAAGGCGCAAACCGGCGCAGTCTTTCTTCCGCTTCGGCAATCTCCTTTTTCCATTCAGCGCCATTCTTTACTGGATCATCGGTTTTATGCGGGTTGATCCAAAGTACTTCACGCGCCTCCGCCATTTGCCTGACTAAAGGCTCTGTCATCAATGCCTTGTGTATATCCCGGTCGGACATTCCTTTCTCCCCCTTGTTACTTTTTCTTTAATGCGCGGCCGGCCAGTTTTTCTGTAAACGAAGGGAAAAGCTGATACAGCTTCGTCCCGAGGCTCATCCATCGCGGAAGATTCATTTCCCGTTTATCCGTCAGAATCACGGATGTAATACGCTCTGCCACACGGTCGGCATCAAGCATCCATCTGCCGACGCTTTTCACATAACCGCCCTCTTTATCTGCAATTGTAAAGAAGTCTGTTTTGATCGGACCGGGATTAACCGTTGTCACAGCTACACCCGTACCGGCCAGCTCAAGCCGCAGCGCATTGGAATATCCTAAAACGGCGTGTTTCGTAGCGGAATAAAGGCTTGATTTCGGCGTCGCCAATTTGCCGGCCTGTGAGGCGATATTGATAATATGGCCGCTTTTCGCATGAAGCATCACCGGAAGACAGGCCTTCGTACAGGCGATTAATCCGAAGACGTTGACTTCAAACATTGCCTTCATATCCTCCAAAGATGAATCAGCGGCCGTTTCAAAAATGCCGAAGCCGGCGTTGTTGATTAATACGTCAACATGACCGATCAAACGCCTTACGTTTTCAGCCTCTTCTGCATGCCGGACGTCAAACGGAATGACATCACACTGTCCGCCGCGCGCGGTAATGGTTTTTTTCACTTCCTGCAAGCGGTCCTCCCGCCTGGCGGATAAAAAAACATGAGCCCCTTCTGCCGCGCAGGAATATGCAAGCCGTTCTCCGAGTCCGCCGGATGCTCCGGTGATCCAAATCCGCTTATCCGTTAATCTGCCCATTTCCTTCACCCCTTCACAGCTTTAAACATCAGAGTGCTTCCCGACTGAAAGGATTCGGCCTTCCCTTTTGCAGCCAGTACGTCAAGATGGCCGATCGTTTCTGACATCGTTAAAAACAATTCATTTTCGTACACAGCCGGAAACAGCCGCCGGCATACCTGGAAAGCCGTCAGCGTTTCCTCTGACAACAGGCGCAGCACATATTCCGACCGGTTTCTCTGTTTTTCAAGCCGCCTGTCAAAAGCAGGCTTTACGTCTGTCAGCAGATCGCCGTGTCCCGGATATAAAAAGGACGGGTTTACGTCATACAGCCGCTTCATTGAGTTCAAGTAGTCGAGCATCGGGGCCGCGCGCACGCCCCCCTTTTCCGGAGCTTCCAGAATCGGATTGGTGGAGCTGTTGGACAAAAGCAGATCGCCGCTGAACATTTCACCGCTTTTTTCATGGTAGAGCGCAATGTGAGAAGCGGCATGACCCGGGATTTCGAGCACCGTCCAGCCGTTAAGCCCGTCGATTTTTCCGCCTTCTCCCACTGTTTTCGTTAACGGACGGTTTGCTGAAAATAAGTATGACAGCTTAACTGTTTTATGTATGTCTTCAGGCGTCAGGGGAACGCCCATTTCAGTCATAAGCGACAGAAAAAAGTCCTCCTGCCGGGCGATATACGACTGATCCTGAGTAATGTACCTGTCATTCAGCGGATGCCCGATCACTTCCGTATCCTCGGAAAAAAGGTGCAGCAGACCTGAATGATCTGCGTGATGATGAGTGAGCACCACCTGTTCTATATCCGCCGCAGAAACGCCGTGTTCCTTAAGCTGAAATGAGAGCGATTCAGCCGCTTCCTTTGTATTCGGGCCGCAGTCAATAAGGGTTAAGGCTTCATCTTTTATTAAATAAACGATAACGTCGCCGACTGCAAACGGAGTCGGCACACGTATCGGAATGATCTTTCTCGCTGCCATGTTTACGCTCCTTCGTTCTTTTCATTCCTGAATAATCATATTTTAGCGTTTTCTTTTCACTGTGTCATTATTGCCGCATATCGGAAAAAAAGATTGACATCCCGCTCTTTCGCATAGCATAATGAACAACAAACTAGAAAACACGGAACGCGATGACGAGGAACTAGTATATAAACAACGGCAGCAGAGAGCAATGTCCCCGGCTGAAAGACATTGCGGCCCTCTTGTTTACAGAACCTGCCCTCAGAGCGGTTAGGAAAACCTAAACGTATCCCCTCGTTACGGGATTTGAGCTGGGCACGGCTGATTCGTGCTAATGTAAGGTGGTACCGCGAAACCTTTTCGTCCTTTTTGACGGGAAGGTTTTTTTGTGTTTTAGAAGAAGGAGGATTTATATGAAGAAAATCGGTTTTATCGGGGCCGGATCAATGGCGGAAGCAATGGTGAACGGACTGCTGCAAAGCGGAATGACAGCCCCCGGACATATATATATGACAAACCGGTCAAATGACAGCCGGCTTGAAGAGCTCCAAAAAACGTACGGAGTGAAACCGTGCCGGGATAAAAAAGAGTTTTTCAGCAATACCGACATTATTGTTCTCGCCTTTAAACCGAAAGATGCGGCAGAAAGCATTGAGAACATTCGCGAATACGTGAAAGATCAGCTTGTGATTTCTGTCATCGCGGGGCTGACGATTCACACCATTCAGCAATATTTTGGCAGAAAGCTCACCATCATCCGGGCGATGCCGAATACATCCGCGGCCATTCAGCAATCGGCGACCGGTTTTTCCGCAAGCTCCGAGGCGAGTGAAGCTGAAATCCGGACGGCAAAAGAGCTTCTGGAAACAATCGGAGAAGCGATGCTCTTTGAAGAAAAACACCTTGATGCCGTCACAGCCATTGCCGGAAGCGGACCCGCCTATGTGTACCGGTATGTCGAAGCGATGGAAAAAGCCGCCCTTCAAGTCGGTCTGCCGGAGGAAAAGGCAAAAGAACTGATTTTACAAACCATGGCCGGGGCGACGGAAATGCTCAGAACAAGCAGCAAACGCCCTGAGCGCCTGCGCAAGGAAATCACAAGCCCCGGCGGCACGACTGAAGCAGGCCTTCGCGCATTAGACGAGCGCCGCTTTGAAGAAGCCATCATACACTGTATCGCAGAAACCGCAGCCCGGAGCGCCGAAATTAAAGAACAATTCGCAGGCTCCGTTCTGCAAAAGACGGACCAGTCATAAAGCATGGGGCATCCCATGCTTTTTTCATTCTGTTTAACTGCCGTATAAGCGGCTGATTCTCTCTTTTACTTCAGGAAGATGGAATGTGGCTTCGTGCATGTTTACCTCTTCCTCAACCGCTTTTGTCAGCTCTCTTTTGATCCGTGCGGTCACATTGGTTTTCAGCGCAACCAGTGAGGCTCTCGGTTTATCCGCCAGCAGCCGGGCCAATTCGCGGCCTCTTTGAAGGGCGTCTTTTTTCGGAAGCACTTCAAACGGAACACCCCGTTTTTCCAGAGCGGCGCCGCTGAAATTCGCGGCCGTAAACAGCATTTCTTCCCCGAGGACAATTCCCAGTTTTTCAGGCACAATATACGTCGCGCCCATTCCCGGTGTAAATCCGTACTTCATATAATTACAAGAATAAAAACTCTCTCTGCTTAAAATGACGAAATCCGAGCTCAGACCGATCGTAAAGCCGGCTCCGATCGCATGCCCCTGCATGACGGAAATCACAGGGATCCTGCAATCCAATAAAAGACTGTGAAGCTTTAAATCTGTAAATTGAAGCTTTCCGCTCTGAATGGTCAAAAGCCCCTCCTGCGTTCCTCCCGTGCAGAAATAATTTCCGTAACCCGTCAGAAGGACAGTTTTATAGGACGGATGGGCATTGATGTCTTGGAATACCCGGTGCAGCTCTCTTACAAACTCTTCTGACAGCCCGTTTTTCCCGGCCGTATCCTGCATTGTGACCTGCACAATGCCCGGTTCTGTTTCCTGTACATCAATCATTGGATTCATGTTTATTCTCCGTTTCTTTAAAAATACTCAAGCCTTTCCGGCTCTTAT
The DNA here is from genome assembly GCF_053663395.1 of Bacillus sp. JK74. Taxonomy (NCBI): domain Bacteria; kingdom Bacillati; phylum Bacillota; class Bacilli; order Caryophanales; family Bacillaceae; genus Bacillus; species Bacillus sp. JK74. The sequence goes on from NZ_JBSJQB010000005.1 coordinate 240,506, forward strand.
ACTAGGTCGTCCATTCATACTTTCTGTGAAACTCTTTTATTTCAGTCAGCACTAATCGCGTTTTTCCTTGATGCGCATTCGGGATGTCTGCTGCGGGCGCGGCATTTCTTGTGCCGAATTTTACGATGCCGCTGTCTTGGAGCAGCCGGTCATAATCAGTCATCGATAAACGGACGCGTTCATCCAAATGCCGGCTGATCTGAAATTGATTCTGCCGCGCACGGCTTTGCGGCATAACGACACCGCTGTAAAATTCAGAGCAGCAGCCCGAACCGTATGAAAAACAGCCGACGCGTTTCGGCGTTTCAAAAGAGCCGTTATCAATCGTACTGGCAAGAGATAAAAATACGGTGGCCCCCATGATGTTGCCGACGCGCTGACAGTATTGAATCCCAGGCAGCACGCGTTGCTGAAAATCCGCTTCAATGTCCTGCGGCTTAGCCTTTGCCAATTTTCTCATCATCGTCCGATGCGCTCCTTTTACCATTCCGCCAAACGGAGTATGAAAAGAAAGGTATTGAAATGTATTCTTATAATCCGCCCCGCTCACACGCTTTCGGTATTCCTGAAATGAATGTTCACAGCAATCCAAATAAGACATGAGCGACAGATCAGCATCCCCCGCTTCACTATCCGGAATCGGGCGGCAGGTATCCATGACTTCATACCCGTAATACCCGCTTGCACCTTGATCAAGCAAAAAGACATGAGGGGTGCTGCTGACTAAAAGCGCGACAGCCCCCGCCCCCGCACTCGGTTCGGCATAGGACCATTCCTCCGTCAACGCGTCACCGCCTTCAGCCACTAAAAAGCGGGAAATATCCGTTCCGATGATGAGCGCTTTCGCTCCCGGCGATGTTTGCGACAAGATGAAATTCACACCCATTTGAAACCCGGCCGTTAAAGAATAGCAAGCCTGCTTCACCTCAAATAACCGGCAATTCCGCTTCAGCTGCAAATAATCATGGACATATGTACTGATGGATTTGCCAAAATCAATCCCGGATTCCGTACAGGTAATGACCATTTCAATCTGATTCCGTTCCTCTTCTGACAGAGAATCGATAATCGGTTTTGCGGCATTTACGGCGAACGTAATCGGATCTTCAAACGGAAGCGCCACCACTTTTTCTTTCATCAGCAGGTTCTCAAACCTTTTTTTATCCAGGTTCCGATGTTCCGCAAGCTCCATGACGTCTACATACGCGGTTCCGCCAAACACGTTCATTGCTTCGATTCCTACATTCATTTCTCCAAGCCCCCAGAGTAAAGAGGCTTCCCGTGAAGCCTCTTTTATTTTTTCGTTCAAAACTCAACAAGCAGCCGGTCAACGCCGTGAAATACAGGGCTCGGAACCAGATTCGGCTCTTGATCCTCAGTAAAACGCCATGCGGGCATCTGTTCAAAAAAGTGGGAAAGCGCGATTTTCGCTTCAAGCCGGGCCAGCGGCGCTCCTAAGCAATAATGGCTGCCCTGACCGAATGACAGATGCTGATTCGGCTTTCGTCCCAAGTCAATCTGATCGGCATTTTCAAACTTCTTTTCATCTCTGTTCGCCGATCCAATCCACGCATATACTTTTTCTCCGGCCGGAATCGTTTTTCCGCCAATCTCGCTCTCAACCGCGGTGTAGCGGGTTACCCGCTGAATGGAAGGTCTGAGGCGGATGACTTCCTCAATAAAGTCAGGAAGGAGCGCCTTATTTTCAAGCAGCCGGGGCAGAATATGCGGAAACTCCTTGAGACTGAGAAATGAATTTCCGATCACATTTTCCGTCGTTACGTGCCCCGCGACGATCAACAAGCCGCAAAAACCGATTAATTGCTTGTCTGACAGCGGCTCTCCGTCTAAATCAGCTGCAATTAAATGACTGATTAAATCATTTTGCGGCTGTTTTCTCCGCTGTAAAATAAACTGCATGAAGTATCCGATCATCTGCTTTTGCACTTCATTCATTTTCTTTTCATCTTTTACATTCTGGCTTTGGTCGACCCAGCTTTTAAAGATATCCCTGTCTTTCGGAGGAAATCCTAAAAGCTCTGCGATCACGATAATCGGAAGCGGAAATGCGTAATCTTCAATAATGTCCATCCTGCCTTTTGAACGGACGGCCTGAAGCAGGTCATCAGCGATAGCGGCTATACGCGGTGCAAGAGACTCAACCGATTTCGGCATGAAAGGCTGATTGACCAATTTTCTGAAGACGGTGTGTTCAGGCGGGTCCATTTTCAAAAGGCTGTCTTTGTTAATATGCCGGATCATTTTTTCCTGCTTGTCCGCACTTAAGTATTTATGATCGGAAGAAAAATGACTGTAGTCAGAAATCACCCGCTTCACTTCATCATAGGTGAAGATTTCCCAGCAATCTTCCTTTTCATTGTAATGAACGGGAGAGGTTTCTCTCATCGTTTGGTACCACTTGTACGGCTGCTGCTGTCTGATTTTTGTTAAACTGGTCATTTTCATTCCTCCAAGATGTGTCCAAGATTTGAAATGACCCGCCAAAGCTTACGAGCAAACCCGGCGGGCGGATATGTGAATTTACGGTCTTGTTTTGGCGGGCTGCTTCAGCATCTCACCATGCACGTTCAGTATCTTTTCCTGCAGCTGCAGAAAGCTGTGTTCTGTCATTCCGTCTGCCGAATATAAAACGCCGCAAAATTCAGAAATCGTTTCGGCTGCGCTGTCTTCAGCCAATAACGTCATATGGTTGGATACCGCCACATCCATGATGGCGATGTTTGTCATATGCTCTTGCCACTGGCTCCAGTAGTTGACGAAATCAGCGGATAAAATATCGGCCCTGATCGTAAAATACGGATCAAGCTCACCCAAGAAAATACCGTTTTTATTTCGGAAATAATAGCATGTCACCCCGTTCGGATCAGGAAGCGGCAGGAGTTCGTAATCAGTGATTTCGTAAGCGTCCTGAACGTTTATATTCTGCCTGATCAGATTTTTCACCAACGCGTCCGTCTTCGTTAACCCCCGCTGTTTGGCTTTTGCTATTAATTGCTCTAAAAATATGTCTTCATGAAGATCGGCATCTAGTTCATCACGGTGAATCAAGGTTTCAGAAATGCGTTCCGGATGTTGATAAATTGGTGCAAATAAAGCCATGTTCACCGTCTGCAGCATCATATTTTTATCAAATAATTCATCAGGAATGTTTATTTCCCGTGCGCCCGCCGAGTCAAAGGAGTCAAGCATGACGATTGACTCAACGGTTTCTCCAGCCAGCTGCAATTGCCGGGTGACTTCATAAGCGAGCATGCCCCCTAATGAATAGCCGCCTACATCGTAAGGACCCCGGGGCTGCACGGTACGTATGAGCTTAACGTAATATTCCGCCATGTTTTTAATGCCGCGGATCGGTTCCCGGTCTGTCATCCATCCTCTTGCCTGAATTCCGTAAAAAGGACGCCCGGTCCGTTCGGCAACAGGCTGGTACAGCTCCACTGCCCCCAGCGCGGAATGAAACCAGAAAATCGGTCTTCCCTTTCCTCCCGGGTTAAGACAGATCAGTTCGGGCGGTTCTTGATCATCTGTCTCTTCTGATATATCGTTTTGTTTCGTATGTTCCCCATGTACTTCCTCAGTGTCTTTTTGGACAGAACCGGTCAGATACCCGGCTAATTTTGCGATTGTCGGATATTCATAGACCAGATTTGCTGTAATAGACGCTTGATACGTTTTATTAATGGACTGAACCCATTCCACACCGATAATAGAATCCAGCCCCATGTCAATGAATGCCTCATGCTCATCAATATCTTCCGGCTTCAGAAACAGGATGTCCGCAAGGCTTTCTTTGAGCTCTTTGCGCAAAGTGCCGTCAGAGATGCCGATAAGGGGAGTTTCTGCTTCCGGGATTTGCGGACGTACCGCTGTTTCCTCCGCTTCAGCATACTCGGGTTTCGTTATTTGCCCCGCTATATATTCCGCAAGCTCCTCAAGCGTCGGGTGTTCATACACCTTATTGGCAGTAATCTCAGTGTGGTACGTTTTATTTACTGTTTGTATCCATTCCACCCCGATAATGGAGTCAAGCCCCATGTCGATGAAAGGCTCATCAGCATCAATATCTTCCGGTGACAAAAATAAAATATCTGCCAGGCTTATCCTCAATTCTTCAAGCAATGTTCTATTGTCTTCGGAAACTGCGTTTTCCGGCTGATGGACAGAAACAGTACAATCCAAAGGCTGTAACACGATCGGTTTTTGCAATGTCTCCGATTCAAACGCTGTCATTTCGATCTCAGTTAAAGGACTCAGAGAAATCAGACCTTCATGTTCAGGCTGCGGCGAAGACGGGGGAACGGTTTGCGTTTCAGACTTTTTCATGGCTTGGCCTGGTAAAGAACTGTTTACATCAGCCGCCCAATACCTTTCTTTTAAAAACGGGTAGGCAGGCAGCGGCGTTTTATAATATTGCCCTGCGTCAAAAAGCCGTGTGAAAGGAAGATCATATCCTCTGCAAAAAAGGTCAGCGATATGTGCCAGGCTTTCTCTGTACTGCGCGGGCGAAGCCGCCGAGCGGCACTGTTCAATGCATTCCATTCCGAATGTTTTCATTCCGGCTTCGTCTGCCGGCTTCTGATCCTTCAAATTGGACACAAACACACCCGGAAGCTCTCTTTTTACAAGCCACTCCGATAATACCCGCTTCAGTTCGTCCGCACTGCTTACGATACAGGCAAACCGGTGATGCAGATGCTTTCTGCCGAGCAGGAGCGTATAACTTATATTTCCCAGATCGCTGTCTTTGTTCTTGCTGAGTGAATCCAGCAGGCGTTCTGCCTGAATTTCCAGCTGACGCTCCGTCCGCGCAGATAAAGGAATGAGGCAGGCCGGTTTTGCCGGTGACCGGCGCACGGTTTGCGGCGCCTCTTCAATCACAAGATGGGCATTTGTTCCGCTGAATCCGAATGAACTGATGGCGGCTCTGCGCGGTGCATCCGAATTCCGTTCCCACGGTATCAGCTTTTCATTCACAAAAAACGGGCTGTCCGCAAATTGAATATGCTGATTGGCTTGATGAAAATGCAGGGAAGCCGGAATCTGCCGATGCTTCAGCGACAGCAGGATTTTAAACAGTCCGGCCATCCCCGCGGCCGCAGCGGCATGTCCGAGATTGGTTTTCACAGAGCCGATGGCGCAATATCCTTTTTTATCCGTATAACGGCGGAAAGCGCGCGTTAAGGCGCTGAATTCGATCGGGTCTCCCAGTGCAGTGCCCGTTCCGTGAGCTTCCACCATTTGAATGGTTTCCGGATTAATGTGAAAAGTATCATAGACATGCCGTTCCAATCGTTCTTGAGAAAGCGCGCTTGGAGCGGTTATTCCGTTTGTAGCGCCGTCCTGATTCATTGCAGAGCCTTTTATGACGCCGTACACATGATCTCCGTCACTGACGGCGTCGCTAAGACGTTTCAGCACCACGGCTCCCACGCCTTCACCCGGCACGAAGCCGTCCGCGCTTTGATCAAACGTATGGCAGCGCCCGGTCGGTGACAGCATATTCGCCTTATTTGACGACTGATAAAAAGCGGGAGTGGATTGAATGAAAACCCCGCCCGCCACCGCCATTTCCGTTTCTTTCGTCCAGAGCCCCTGACATGCCAAATGAATGGCTGTCAGCGAACTGGAACATGCTGTATCAACAGTGATCGCCGGCCCTTGTAAATTAAGGTGATAGGCGATCCTTGCCGGAGTGACGGAATTATGATTGCCCCAAAAAGCCTGCGCGGGCCCCTGCTGTTTAAAAATGGCCTGGTAATCTCCGCCGCAGGAGCCGGCATACACGCCGCATTCCCGGCCTCTTACCGAGTCTCCCGCATATCCCGCATCTTCAAGCGCTTTCCATGATTCTTCCAAAAACAGCCTCTGCTGCGGGTCCATATAGGTCGCTTCACGTCCTGATATATGAAAGAAAACGGGGTCAAAACATTCAATGTCCTCTATAAAACTGCCATACTGGCATTGGCTGTCAGAGACATCCCATCTGTCTGCTTTTTTAATCAGATCCCGTCCGGCGGCTAAGTTTTCCCAAAACTCATGGACATTCTCCGATTCAGCAAACCGCCCGCTCATCCCGATAATCGCGATCGGTTCTTTTTCAGGTAACACAGCTGCTGCTTTTACTGTTTCGGCCGGATCCTTTTGTTCGGGGCGGTACGTGATTTGATACGGCTCAGAAACGCTGATGACGATTTTCCCGATATTTCCGCGGTCATCCAGACAGTGATACGCTTCTTTTATATCTTCAAAGGAAAAGATTTTTGAGATGACAGGCTGAATGACTCCCTCTTCCGCCAGCCGCTGCAGTTCCAATTGATAGTCCTTGACCTGATCCGGATTTTGAAGGGAGAGCTTCCGCAAATCCACGCTGTGAAACGATTGATTGTTATGAAGGACGGACAAGTCGACTGATTTAGCGGATTTCAGCGCAGTCATGGCAATTTCGATATATCTTCCGCCCGGCGCCAGGCAGTTCATTCCTTTTTGCATGGCATCACCGGCCAGGGTATTAATGACAACATCCACCCCACGGCCGCCGGTCATTCGCATGATTTCCGTTTCAAAGTCTTCTTCCAAATAGCAAATGGTATTGTGGATCCCGAGCGAATGGAGATACTCAATTTTTTTCTGTGATCCGGCCGTTGCATATATTTCCGCGCCGATATGCCGGGCCATTTGCACCGCGATCAGCCCCGTTCCTCCCGTCGCGGTCTGAATTAATATTTTTTCGCCTTTTTTAAGTCCGGCTTTCCGGAAGGCGTCTATCATTGTCACCGCCACGGTGGGAAGAGCGCATGCTTCTTCAAAGGTCAGCCGGGCCGGTTTATGATAGACTTGATGTTCTTTACATGTGATGAGATTCGCCTGAGATCCAAATTCCTCTCCCATGCCGACAATCACTTCATCACCCGGAATGACGGATGTTACATGCCTCCCTGTCTTGATCACGACGCCGCTTGCTTCAAATCCCGGAGTGAACGGATAAGGCGGCATTGTCGGATACAGCCCTCTGACACAAAGCAAGTCTCCGAAGTTTAAAGAAAAGGCGCGGACGGCTATTTGAACTTCGTCATCTTTTGTCTCGGGCACTTCACTGCGGGCAATCGTCAGATCTTCAATGCCGCCCGGACGGTCAATCACAACCCGGAACATTCCCGAGTCATCGGACTTTGCGAAAGAAGACGGCATACGTTCTTGTTTCGGTTTCTGATAACCGTTTTCCTTTCTTTCCGTCTGCAAAGGTTTTTCAGCAGGCCGTTCTTCCTGAAGCGCCGGGCGGATTTTCGCTCTTTCGGTCTCCAGAGATGAGGCTATGATGGTTTCGTATTCTTCCGAGATATAACCGGTCAGCAGTTTCACATGATAGTAATCAAATAAAATCGTTGTCTGCAGTGTAAGATTCAATCGCTTATTAATCTCGTTAATCACATTGACGGCCAAAATGGAATCAATGCCGTATTCAGAGAAATTCAGTTCTTCCTGAATATCCTCTTCTTTCATTTTTAATACATCGGCAATACTTGTTTTGATGACAGAGCGGACATGGGAAGCGACCGATTCCCCATCAGCCTTAACAGCTTGATGCTCCTCTGGCGCGCGGCTGCGGGAAACAGGCTGTGCGGGCTTTCGGAAAACTTCGGCCGGGGCGGCGTATGGCTTTCTGCCGTCTCTGATCCCTTGCATCCGGACGAGTCCGTCACTCTCAGCTGCGATAATCTGCTGGCCTAAATCATGAGCCGTTTCAGCAGGGAAACAAACCGCTCTGTATCCTTCCGAATGCAGCACACGCTCCCACGATTTTGGATATAGGCCGGGACTTCCCGGAATCCGAAGCTCAGCATCCTCATAGGACCACCAGCCGTCAAGCAGCCCGAAGGTTAAATGGGTAAAAACAGAACGATCGCTGATTTCGTTTATCAAAATCATCCCGTTGTATTTCAGGAGCGCTTTCAGACGGCGCAGTGTCAAACCGATATTTTTTGTGGCGTGAAGCACATTGGCGGCGATGACAATATCGTAAACACCCGTTTTGATATTTTGTGATTCGCAAGGCTCCTCTGCATTAAACAAGGCTGTTGTCAAATACGGCACATCAGGTCCGTATTCCTGTTCGGCATGCATTAAAAAAGCTTTAGAAACGTCCGTATAACAATATTCCGCAATCTGTTTTGCGAATGGTTTCAGTTTTGTAAACAGCATGGCGCTCGTTCCGCCCGTCCCGGCCCCTACTTCTATCAGCCTGATACGGGCATCGGGATGTTCTGTAAGATAGGCTTTCAGGTAAGCGGCCGCGGAATCTGCTAACACTTCATTAAAATAATCCGCAACGGGATTATGCTTATAAACACCTTCAACGAGCCGCATTGATGAATCGGGAAATACGATATCCGTAGCCGGACGTTCTCCTTTTAAAATTGAAGGCATCGCTTTTATCGTCGCCTCGGCCAATTCAGCTTGCGCAAGCTCCCCCTTGGGAAGCAGGCGTTTATGGGCATTCCACTCATTCCAGACTGTGCGGCCGTCCGGGCGCTGATCCGCGAGAAGAGTGATCGTGTATCCGTCATACGCGATATATCCGTTTTCTTTTAATAGATTCAGGCTTTCTTCCAGCCATCTGCCGTATGTGCCGATCACGCCGGCGCTCCCCATGGATGCTGCAGGTGTGGTGACAGGCTCGCTGAAAAACCCGATTGACTGTAATTGGTAAAAGAGCAGTTTGCAAAGAAGGCTGTTCATATGCGCAACTCCATTTCTCGTTTTAAAGTCTCAAGCCGTTCATTCCGATCCGGATTTTGCCGCTTGACGCTTTCCATAAATGAAGGCTCCGGGCCGGATACAACCGATATTGCATCTTGATCCGTCAGTGCGGCTAAGCCGTGCGGAGCAGCTTTGATGAATGCCGCTTGGCTGAACGGTTCTGATAGTAAGACTTCCAGCGCCTCCATTGCTTCATCGGGTTCAATAGAACCGATCCCTGACGCCTCCATCCGTTTTCTGTAAGACGGGTCTGATACAACGCCCAGACTGCCCCAATATCCCCAATTCATGACTTTCACTTCACAATCAAGCAAGGAAGCGATATGGCGGGCAAAGGCGTCTTGAAATGTACACCCTGCCGCATAGTTGCTTTGCCCGGCATTTTTTGTGAAAGAATTAACGGATGAGAAAAACAGCACAAAATCAAGCGGCTCTCCCTTAAAAGCTTCGATCATTCGGACGCTCGTATTCACCTTAGCTGAAAAAGCGTTTCTGAAAGAAGCTTCATCCATATTCGCCATACTTTTGTCGGCAAGCGTTATCGCGGAATGGATGACTCCCGTTATATTGCCGTATTGCTCTTTTACGGAACGGACGGCCGCTTTAAGCGCTGCGGCATCTTGAGCATCAGCCTGTATATAATGCGGCGCGGGGCCTGATAGCGCCAGCCTGTCTATTTTGCTCTGAATCTCCTGATCCTTCGGCCGCCTGCCGATCCATATCATCCGTGCCTTGTAACGGGTGATCATGTATTTGCTCCATGCTTCTCCGATGCCGCCCGCTCCGCCGATGACAGCATAAACGCCGCCTTCTCTGTACGACATACGCGGAGCGGAACTTGTCAGCACCCGGACTGTTTTTTGCTTATGCCAAGCTCCGTTACGGTACGCGGCAGCATTTCCGTCCGGATCTGGAGGAAGGCGCCAGATGTTTTTCATCTCAGACGAATCACTGCCTTCTTCTGCATCAATCAGCCTGATGTCCCAGTTCGGATATTCTTTTGCCAATGAGCCGATCAAACCGTGTACGCCTGCATGCTCAGGCTGCGGCAGATCACCCGGATACACGGACTGTGTCTGCCGGGTGACCGCTGTAAAGCTGATGTTTCGGTTTCCATACCCGAGTGACAGCAGCGCTTTGATGAAACGGAAACATTGAATCACCCCATTCTCCTGCTCATCAAGCATTTCCTGACTGACGGATGCGGGTGCGAAACGATCCGGCGCAATCCATAAGAAATGGCGGATATCTTGATACCCGGCTGTCAATTCACGTAATGTTTGCTCGCTTGAATGATCCGGCGTCTCCGCCAGATGGGCGCGGGGCCACATTTTTGCCGCGGCCTTTATGGTATTTCCCGGCTTTCCGATGATCAGCAATTGTTCCTGATCAACCGCTCGATTTTCTTCCAGGGAAAAGAAAGTTTTGTCCCAAACAGGGGCTAGCATCGCCGTCTGAACTTCCTGCCGTTTGCTTTCGGTTTGGTTTGTCTGCCGGACAGCCCGGCAGGAGAACCCTGTCAATCTCATACAAACAGCGCCGTTTTCATCACATAAATCAATATCCAGCGTCAGCGCTCCGTTATCTGACCGATCGCTCTGTTTGCGGACAAGCGCCCACATCGTTTTCTGAGTCGGCTGAAATATTTCTGCCTGCCGCAGGGAAAACGGCAGCATCGGAGTGTCTCCGGCAGTATCTGAACCGGCCCCCAGTGACGCCTGAAACGCGGCATCCAGAAGGCTCGGATGGATGACAAACTGATCGGCGGTACTGTCTGCCGTTTCCGGCAGCGACAGCCGGGCTGCAGCCCCCCTCTCTCCGGTCATCAGCTGATCAATGCCTTGATGGCTCGGCCCGTAGATCATACCCGCATGCCGGAAAGCCTGATAAACCTCATCAGACGTCATAACCGATTGGCTGCAGCCGGACAGCCAGCCCTCTAAATGAACAGACGGAGCCGCTGCTATCTCTCCCGATACCGCGGTGCCTTTACTGTATAAAATCCGTTCTCCCCCAGGTTCTTCCGATAGACTGTAAATCGTAAATTCAATGTCTTCATTTTCCTTAAGAATAAGGCTGATATGGACTTCTACATCCGTCCCTTTATGAATGACAGGCCTCATCCATATGATATCTTTCAAATACATTCCTTTACGTCCGTCCGGCACAGCGTATGCGGCACGCTCAACGGCCGCTCTGGCCATTTCGATCACGGCGGCTCCCGGGAGCACCTTCTGTCCATTGACTGAGTGATCAGTGAAAAAGAATTCCCGTCCGGTAAAAACAGAGGTGAATTTCAGCTCCCAAAGATCGGATGTGTTTTCATGGAGCAGCGGATGGATCACCGTTTTGCCGTCATCCCTTTTTGAAACCGCCTCGGCTTCATCTTGAATCCAGCATCTGACTTTTGCAAACGGATAGGCGGGAAGACTGATTCTCCGGGGTTTTTGTCCCGAATATAACAAGTTCCAGTCCACATCGACTCCCTGCACCCACATTTTCAGCAAATGACCGTACTTTCTCTTTTTCAGCCATTTAACCATGGCTTCCTGCAGATCTTCATCAGATTCAAACACAGCCACTGTCTCATGATTTCGCTTCGCCCGTCCCCTGTAAAGATGCGGTGCGTTTTCATTTTCCAAGTACGATCTGAGCTTGTCCTCCAGCTCCTTAAGGGAGCCCGCAATAAGAGCCAGCCGCTCATCCATCGCTTCCCGCCCCGCTTGTAAAGTGTACGCGACATCAAATAAGTCCGGCTTATCAATATGCTTCTTTTGAAGAAAAGCAAGAAGGCGCTCCGCATATTCTGTCAGACGCTCCCCATTTTTTGCAGACAGCAGAATGACCGCCGGCTCTTGGCTGCTGATTGCTTGTTTGACAGGAGCCTCATATTCTTCAATAATGATATGCGCGTTAGAACCGCCCGCACCAAAGCTGCTGATCCCCGCCCTGAGCGGCTGTTCTTCTCCGTCTGCTGAAATCCGTTTCCAATCTGTTAATTCACGGCAGACGGAAAACGGCCCTTCATCAAATTGGATATTCGGATTTAAAACATCAGCATGCAAGGATGGGGCGATTTGTCTGTGCTTCATCTGCAGCAGCACTTTTGTGACAGCGGCGATGCCTGCTGCCGATTCCCCATGTCCGATATTTGATTTGACAGACCCGATGAGACATGTTTCAGAAACATCACCGAATGCATCGGTTAAAGCCCGGATTTCAATCGGATCGCCTAATTTTGTCCCCGTCCCGTGCGCTTCCACATAGCTGATCCGGCCCGGAGATACCCCCGCTTCCTGTAAAGCTTGAGAAATGACTTCGCTTTGCGCCTTGGGGTTCGGTACGGTGTAACCGCTCGCTCTCCCGCCGTGATTAATGGCAGCTCCTTTAATGACGCCGTAAATCCGATCTCCGTCTTGTACGGCGTCTTCTAAACGTTTAAGAAGCAGCACCCCGACCCCTTCTGCCGGAATATAGCCGTCACCCCCGGCGCCGAAACTCCCGCAGTGTCCTTTAGATGAGATGAACTGCCCCTGGCTCAGCATGAAGTACTTGTTAGGATGAACGGTGAGATTCACTCCGCCGGCAAGCGCCGCGCGAATCCGATGATCCCGCAGATCCCGGCACGCCATGTACAATGAAGTCAGCGAACCCGAACACATCGTATCGACCGAAATGCTCGGCCCTTGAAAGTCACAAAAATAGGAGACACGGTTAGCAATGGATGAAATCCCGCCGGGGAGCCCGATATGCCGTCCTTTCACTCCCGCTTCAGCCGCGAATAGCGGGTATTCCTGATACATGACACCGGCATACACGCCTACCTGACGGCCCAGTTCAGGTGATGTCCTCGTATATCCCGCATCCTCCATGGCCATCCAAGCATGCATTAAAAACAGCCGCTCCTGGGGATCAAGGTGTTCCGCTTCCCGGGGGGAAATCTTAAAAAACTCAGGATCAAAATCGGCGATCCCGTCAATGAACCCGCCCCATTTGCTGTAGATCGCTCCCGGCGCCGTCCGGTCCTCGGAAAAGTAATGTTCCCATTTCCAGCGGTCTTTCGGAATTTCGGTAATACAATCCTTGCCTTGTTTGAGATTATCCCAAAACGCATCGATATCATCGGCCTGCGGATACTTGCCGGAAATCCCGACAACGGCAATATCCAGCGGTTTTCCTTTCGTTTCCTGACGGCTTTGATTCCCGGACGGGGCAAAAGACGCATTTTCAAGCCGATTTGGCTGAAGCACTTCTTTCACAGACGCATTTTTCAATTCCGCCAGCTGTTCCCCGGTATGACTGAGGATTGCGGCATCAAATGAGAGAAACCCGTCTTTTTTATGTTTGATTGTATTCACCACATAGACGGTATCAGACATGACAGGTCCGTAAAGCGTCAGCCTCTCAATCATGAGCGGGACGTGAATCCGCTTTTTCAGCTGCAATTCTTCTTCACCGAGCGACATATAACATGAATTCAAAATAAGCGGGTCAAATGCAAAGTGATGCAGATCGCCTTTTTCTTTTTTTCCTGATAAGTCCAGCTGCAATAAAAAGGAGCTCTCACTCATTTTGTATCCCGCCGTTACCGTTTTCAGCATCGGGCCTATCGTGAAGTCGGCAACCGAATCGTACAGACGGGAAATGACATCCGGCGCCACCTTTTGTGCATGCGACTTCATTTGTTCAACGTCATATGATTTTTTTATGGGTGCCTCTGTATATCTGTTTATTTCTCCTTCGGCACATGTCTTCCGGCTTTCTTTACCGGAGACAGTGCAGCTTGCGGTAAAGCGTTCGGCACTCTTTTCTGCCGCAAATGAAATGTCAATCTGCGCGGCCTCACCCGGCTCCAGCGTGACGGGCCCGCCCGTAAAGCGGATATCTTTCAGCTCGGCGGGATACGTGCCGGAACGAGATGCTCCGGATGCTTCAAGCACCAGACACGGATACACTACACCCATCAGTGCCGGTTTGCCGAAAACCAGATGATCCTGAAGGAATGCTTCATGTTCATAGAAAGTAAATGTCTGACTGCCTAATTGCGTTTCAGAGACCGGTGCTGCATCCGCGACAAGGCCGGAAGATTCATCTGTTCCTTTTGTTTTTATGTCTTCAAGCAGTTCGGATATGCTGCTGCACTCAAATAAAAGAGTCGGATTCAGACGCAGATCAAACGCCCCTTCGATGTCTTTAATAATGGCCAGAAGCTGTGACGATTCAAGACCTAATTCAAAAAACACGGTGTGCGCATCATTTCTTGTGACAGGACGGCCTACGTATGTCGAGAAAATGCGGTATAAGGTTTCCTCCATCTGCTGAACGCCTGGTATCAGCTGCCGGTCCGTCCGCACCTTTTTGGCTGTCAGGCCGAGCAGTGAAGCAATATGCACGCCGCTGAGGTTGTAAAAGTCAATATCCATTTTCACCATTTCAGAAGGCGTGCCGGACTTTTTCGAAATCACCGTGTAACAGCGCTCCGTAACAGTCTCAGCGGCAATAAACGACTCATAATAAATCGGTAAAAATAACTCGGCGCCTGCAGCTGTCTGCAATACGCCGGAGGCCATGGCGGCACCGTCCATCAGCGCGGGATGAAAGAGCGCGCCGGGGAGATTTTCCCGGCATGAATCAGACTGCCGAATATCAAGGAAACATTCCTCTTCATAAGCATAGATCTCTCCCTCCGGCTTCATCAGCCCGTCATGCGACAGTCCGCGGCTTCTCGCGTCTTCGTAAACCGCATGCAAGGAGACTGATGGAAGTGCGGCTTGTTGTTTTTTCTCCCCTGCGTCAAGACGCCTGTCTGATGAGAAGACTCCTTCATGCATCTCCGCGGATAAGAAAACCGTCCCGGAATCCGCCCCGCAAATCGAGGCAGTCCAGAACTCCTTTTCTTTACTGAATATGACACTCACATCAAGCCGCTCTGACCGCTTCACTGATAAAGGATGATAAATGGTCACCCGTTTCAGACAGATGGAACGGAATGAAAGATCAAGGCTTTGCTTTGCCAGCTGATACAGCATATCAATATAGGCCAGACCGGGCATGACAGATTCTCCGTGAACAAGATGGTTTTTCATAATGGGATGTTCTGCCGTCAGGCGCAGATTCACTGTTTTTTTCATGGTTAGTCCCCTTTTAAAAACGTCACGTTGTCACCTGCCAAAACGAGTCTGCAGGTGCAGTGCTTGTCTCTGCTTTTTTCTCATATTTCTTTAAAAGATCCGCAATGTCCGTTTTTTCATTACTTGTTTTTTCCGGTTCACTTTCCGTGCTGTTCCAGCCGCCCAAAAGCGGGTAGTGTTTTTTTCTGAATTCCGGCGGCTGGGGCGCCCGGTGATATTCCCGCTGCCTTTCACCTCTGTATTCTTCAACGAGGATATGAGCATTTGTCCCGCCGTCAGGAAATGAACTCTGAGCTGCGACGCGGGGTTTCTTCTCTGAATGCCAATCAACGGGTTCACGATTAAAATGAATACGCGACGCTTCAAAGTCATAATGTTCAAATGGCTCACGCGCTGATAAGAAAGGCGGAATCCGCTTATGATAGACGCTCAGCACACATCGGATGAAGCCCGCAAGACCTGAAGACAGAAGCAAATGCCCTACATTCGGTTTCACTGATCCGATCCGGCAGGGCAGAAGCGTTTTCCGGTTCAGCTGATAGACATCTGAGAGCGCCTTGATTTCCACCGAATCAACGATTGGGGAACCGCCTCCGTTCACTTCTATATATCCGATGTCTTCGGGCGACTTTTCCGCCATATTAAGCGCAGTTTGAATGACGTCTCTCTGCGCCCTTATATTCGGTGAACCGGGACCGAGCGTCCGGCCGTCATTGTTTACCGAGACGGCTTTTATGACGCCGTAAATACGGTCTCCGTCCCGCACCGCATCGCTCAATCGCTTGATAAAAACCGCCCCCGCTCCTTCTCCGAGCACTTCTCCCGCTGATTCACGGTCGAATATATGAAACACACCGTTCTCATTTAAAATATGGCGCGCTCCGAATAATCGGTGCGCGGACGGAGATAAGAGCAGACTCACCGAACCGACTAAGGCCGCGTCAATCCTTCCGGCCAAAAGGGCGTCTTTTGCAAAGGACAGCCCGATCAGCCCTGAGGAACATGCTGTATCCACGACAAGGCTCGGCCCTGTGACATTCAAAAATCGTGAAATGTTGGCCGCCAAATAGTTTTGCCCCGCCCCCAAAATCGGATTAGGCGCCTGCAGGATATGTTCCATACCGGCTGAAGGCTGCGCCCTGCCGCCGATGTATACGCCGACTTTCCGGCCCGACAAATCCTTTTGTCCGTACCCGGCATCATAAACGGAATGAACCGCTTCTTCTAATATGATCCGCGCCTGCGGGTCCATAACTGCCGCGTCTTTTTCAGAGATGCCGAAAAAGCCCGCATCAAACATGTCGATATCATCAATCCACCCCGCATAATCCTTTGCATGTGCTGTTGCATGCCAGCGCGATGCGGGGACAGGCCGGATGGCGGTGTTCCCTTTCATCAGCAGCTCCCAAAAAGCATCCGTTCCGCCCGCCCCCGGAAAACGGCAGGACATGCCGACGACGGCAATATCGTCTTCGGTATCCGCTTTCGGCTTCATGGATGTTCTCTCTTCAGCGGCGGTTACATCAGGCTGGACGTCCATGTCTTGAACGAAACCATTTTCTTTTGTCATAAAATCGGTTTCATGATGCGCTGCGAAATAGTCAACCATTTCTGTAATCGTTTGATATTGAAGCATTAAGGACGGTGTTAACTTTATGCTGATCCGTTTTTGCAATGATTGAACCAATTCCGCAAAGAGTATTGAGTCAATCCCGTATTCATCAAACGGCATATCATCTTTTATCTGCTCATCCGTCATTTTCAGTTCTTCGCTGAAAACGGTGCGCACCCATTGACGAATCATATCCTTCACCTTTTGGTCACCGGCAGTGCTTTTTTTCATGGGCGCTTCAGTTTTCTTCACCTTCAGAAGATCACCAAAATCAGCATCACTGTCTTCGGGAACACAAGGAATTCCGCAGCTTTGTCCGTTTAATATGATGTAATCTAAAAACTTCAGTCCGTCTTCGGCAGACAGCCTGGAAAGTCCTGATTTTTGATAAGCAGGTGTTTCCGGCAGGCCTTCAGCCATGCCGGTTTCTTTCCAGACGGGCCATTGAACGGCTTTAACAAACACGTTTCCTTTACCTGCCTGATGATTTGCAAAAGAGTCCATAAATGAATTAGCCATCGCGTAGTCACTTTGCCCCGCAGCAAGCGAAGGGATCAGACCCGAAACGGATGAGAACAAAATAAAAAACGACAGCGGCTCATTCTGAACGGCTTCATAGAGACCGCAAAGCCCAGTTACTTTCGGCGTGCAAACGCTTTCGATTTCAGTTTCGGTTTTGTTATAAAAGGCGGGGTGTTCTCCCATTGCACCCGCGCAATGAAAAACGCCGGTAATCGGTCCCAACGTGCCGCGGATGCTGTCCGTCATGTTCCGGAGCCCCTTTTGATCCGTAAGAGAAACGCTGTAATAACGGATCTCCGCGCCCCGCTCGGCTAACCTCTGCATCCGCTCGGCTTTTTCCGGGAGAATGCCGTCCTTTTTCATGTCTGCCCACTCTGAGGAATCGGGAAGCGGCTCCCGCCCCATGATGACCAGTTTTCTGCACCCGCGTGAAACGGCATGCTCCGCCGCAATTGCGCCGATCCCGCGCGATCCGCCCGTTATTAACAGCACATCATCAGACGAATAGGAAAGCTCAGGCACCGCAGACACATTCGTACCCGGCTTCAGAAACGGCACATAACGGCGATTCAGCCTGTAGCAGCATTCACTGCCGCTTTTGGCCCGCGGCTGTAAAAATTCAGTCTCAATCTGTCTGCTTAACTCTTCTGTATGCTCAATCGCACAATCGCTATCTATTGTAAAAGAATGAATGTTGGCATACTCAGCACCCAGCATCCGGTACAGCCCCGCTGTTTTCGCCCCTTGCATCAGAGGTTTACTTTCCTTGAAAGGCTGGAGACGGTGTGTCACTTGGCTGAACACAGCGCCGCTATGATGGAATGATTCCAGAGCCTGCTGTAAAAAGGCAAGCTTTCCGTATTCTATATCTTCCCGCCGTTCATATTCCGCATCATATGCGGTTATGTCGACGACCCCGAGTATCTGTTTGTTTTGAAGAGACTCCCGCACTCTGCCGTAAAGGTTTCGCCCCGATGCGGCGGCGTAATAATCGGCGCCGTCTTTTGCCTGATGAATGAAGCAGATCGTTTCAATATGGCCGTTTCCTTTAAAAAGAGCATCGGCCAATCGCCTCGTCTTATCAGTTGCAAGTATCATTACTGTTCCTGATAATGCTTCAGATTCCGCCGGATCTTGCTGCTTCCAGTCTTTTTGAAGAATGATCTTTTGGTTTTCCGCCGTTTCGTCTGTCTGTTTCCGGATATCCGCAGGCACAGGCACCCAATACCGCTCCTTCGCGAACGGATATACAGGAAGGCTGACCCGTTTCGGCTTCTCTCCTTCGTATAACAGGCTCCAGTCAACGGCGGCTCCTTTTGCCCACTCAGTGAGCAATCTGGAATATTGCTTGTTTTTCAAAAGTTCGGCCATTCCCCTTGATGAAATATCATCTTGAGCACGTCCGCGGAAACACCCTTCAATTTCTGTTTTCCGTTCAAGCACAGCCTTCAGTTTCGCTTGCAGGCCGCAAACGGATGTAACGATCAATGCCAGCCGTTCAGGCATCGCTTCTCTGCCCGCTTGAAGCGTGTAGGCCAGGTCTTTAAGGTTGACTTCTTTTTCCCGTAAAAAGCGGTCATACCGTTTGACATATTCCAATAGCCGTTCTTCATTTTTTGCCGAAAGCAGAAACAGAACCGGCTCGTCTTCCCGTATATTCACCGATTTCTTTTCAGCCTGCGGCGGCAGATATTCTTCTATGACAAAATGGGCATTGCTCCCGCTGGCGCCAAAAGAACTTAAACCCGCTCTTCTCGGCTGGTCAGAATGTGACGGCCGTTCCCATTCTTCCGGCCGGTCCGCCACATAAAACGGCGTATCCGGAAATGGAATATGGGGATTCAGCGTGTCCGCGTGCAATGACGGAAAGATTTCTCCATGCTTCAGCTGCAAAAGCACCTTTGTTAATCCGGCGATTCCGGCGGCTCCTTCTAAATGGCCGATATTTGATTTGGCAGAGCCGATGGCGCAAAACCGCTTCTTGTTTGTCCATTTGCGGAAAGCGCGGCTCAGCCCTTCAATTTCAATCGGATCACCCAGAGACGTCCCCGTTCCGTGAGCTTCAATATAACTCAATGTCTCCGGATCAATGCCGGCACTCTGAAAGGAATCTGTAATGACTTCCGCCTGTGATGCCGGATCAGGCACGGTCAAACCGGATGTTTTTCCGACATGGTTTAAAGCGGAGCCTTTTATGACGCCATATATCGGACAGCCCATCTTTTCCGCTTCTTGAACAGTTGTCAGCAACACCGCGCCGACGCCTTCTCCCGGCACATAGCCGTCACCGCCGTCGGCGAAGCTTTTGCAGACGCCTTCTGAAGACAGAAAACCGGCATTCGCCAAAAACGCATATTTATGCGGATGTGTGACCGCATTAACACCTCCGGCAATGGCGAATTCGCACTCCCCCCTTTTAATGCTTTCACATGCCAAATGTATGGATGTGAGCGAAGAAGAGCACATCGTATCAACAGCCATTGACGGCCCTGTAAAGTTCAGGCAGTGAGACACGATATTCGGAACGGAGGCAGGCGTCACACCCATAGACAGCGGTGTGCCCCGCTGTGTGATTTCAGCGCCGAACAGCTCATAATGGCTCCAAAACACACCTGCGAATACCCCGACGCGTTTTCTATTTTGTGAAGATGGCCCGCGCGCCGTTCTGTCCTGATAAAAACCGGCATCTTCACAAGCTTCCCAAGCCGTCTCTAAAAACAGCCGCGCCTGCGGGTCCATCATTTCAGCCTGGCGCGGAGTCAGATTGAAAAACAGCGGATCAAAGCTGTCTATGCGATCTAAAAATCCTCCGTAACGGTAGAACTGATCTGCTTCATATGAGAAAGGATAACCTTTCCATCTGTCTTTCGGCATTGTTGTGATGCAGTCTTTACCTGAGCGCAGATTTTGGTAAAATTCATCGATGCTTCCCGCCTGCGGATATCTTCCCGCCAATCCGATTACCGCAATATCGTGCTCTTCTGTGTGTCTCTCTTGTTTTCGGCTTCTTCTCTTGACAGCTGCATGGGATAATGAAGAGCGGTTCTTGTCTGCCATCGGAACCAATCGGGCCATGCTTTCAGTTACAGCAGGCTCCTTCCCGTATAAAATAACGGATTGCAGCTTGCCGAGACGCAGCATATATTCAAGTGAAGCCATCCCTTCCCCGGCCGGAAGCGGGCTGGTGCCGGTTGCATCATTCATGATCTCTTTCATCAAGCTGTCAACCTGCATGCCGCCATCTTCCCAAAGCGGCCAGTTGATCGTCATAGAAACCCCTGTCCGTTCGCCTTTTTCCGCTTTGCAATCGCGATATTTCATATATTCATCCATAAAAGCGTTCGCTGCGGCATAATCTGTCTGGCCCGCATTTCCGGTCAACGCCGAGAATGAGGAAAATGCGGCGAAAAATTCAAGCGGTTCATGCCGTGAAGCTTCGTCCGCATGAATCAGGCCGCTGATTTTCGGCAGGAACACCCGCTTCAAGTCAGAACTGTCTTTTTGGATGATAAATTGATCTTTTAAAACACCGGCGCAATGAAAAATGCCCGTCAGCCGGCCGAAAGTTTCTGTAATCTGAGCAAATGCCCGCTCTGTTTCGGCTTTGCTGCCGATGTCCGCTTGAACATAAAGAACTTCTGCTCCCAATGCTTTCAGTCTGCTGATCTTCTCAGACTGTTCCGGCGAACGGCCGATGAGTGCGAGCTTCACCTTTTCTTTTTCTGCAAGGTGACGGGCAAGCAGAAATCCAAGACCGCCGAGGCCTCCTGTAATGACATATACGCCGTTTTGTTTCCAAGGAGACTGTGTCTGTCCGTCCGGTTTCTCAATACGTTCGAACAATCTGATCTGCCGCATATCGTCTTTATACCGAATGTCTGTGCAGCCTGCACGAGAGCAGTCTGCTTCTGTTCTAATGATTGCGGCCGTCTCACTTAGCAATCTCTCATTCTTGTCACAAAAGGTGATCACCTGAGTGTGAAGAGCCGGATTTTCCAGATGGGCCGTTTTCAGCATAGCCCCGAGAGCGGAAGACAATGCCGCTCCATTCTCAACGGCGCATACAAGCTGAATCAATGTATGTTCTTTCGGATGGTCTGTCAGTTCCCGTTTGAGCATACAAAATATGCGCTCGGCATCTGCTCCAAACTGCTCATCTGCAACCTCATGCTCCCTTTTCAGTTCTATCACTTCCGCTTCCGGGCAATATGTGCCGAGTTCACCGGTGAGACGGGCTCCTGCATCGGCAGCGATAATGAGATGACGGGTGTGTTTTTGCCCGTTCTGCACCGCCGTTTCCAGCGGATGATCTTTCCAGGCGGGTTCAAAAAACAGAACCTCATCAGCAATGTCAGCGTCTGATGTATGCCGTTCTTCGGCCGAATCTTTCAGCACACAGCCCGCTTCATTGATAAGGTAATCCGCAAGGCGGCGGACAGATGAATATTCAAATAGCAGTGTCGGATAAAACTGCTGCTGAAAAGTCTGCTCTAATATCTTTACAAGCTTCAGCAAATGCGCCGAGTCAAGCCCCATATCATAAAAGCCTTTCCGCACATCAATAGCCTGTGCCGGACGATTGATCAGCCTGGCGATTTCCGACTTTATGTAAGTCACCATGTTTTGTTCCGGCGTTTGCTGTTCAGACACGTCTTCTGCGGCCACAGGACTTTCGGGCTCTCCACGGCCGCTTCTGTTCTGCTGAGGCGGCTTCTCTTTGTCTATCAGATGGGTAATCATATTCGCTTGTCTGACCCTTTTTACTGTCAGTTTCTCACATTCGGCCAATACGTTCCCCGCCCTGTCGTAAATCGTGAAGTCGGCCGAATAAAAATCAGGTTCGCTATCTGATGCGCCGCTTTCAGTGCGGCTGTTTTTCGCAGAATAAGTGTAAATCGTTTTCGGAAACGGCTGATATATGCAAAAACGATTAATCATAAAAGGAATATAAGGTGTGTCATTCTGCTTTTGGGCCGACAATGCAAAGGAAGAGCCGGCAAGGGTGGACGCATCTAAAAAAGCCGGATGCGCCTTAAATTTCTCCCGGAATCCTTCAGCCAAATCACTCAGAGTGAGCTCCATTAATTCTTCTTTATCCTGAAGCTGATAAACAGCCCCTTCATTTTTCATAAACTCGCCATGCTCAATATGGCTTCTTCTTGCAATTCCGTAAATGTCATGCATGTCCCATTTTCGGCTTGCGTTTTTCATGAATGCTTCAATATTCAGTTCTTTTGCCCGGGGCGTGTCTTTTTGCAAATAAAGCTGACATTCCATATTCTCATCCCGTTTTCCGCCAAGCGGTGTGCCGTTTTTTGCTTTTTCGCTTGTGATCTCAACTTTCCAGCTGTCACTCGCCGGCGTAAAGGTGACATACAGGTGTTTATCAAACTCTTCAGATGTTACAACAGGCTGCTTAAAAATAATCTGTCTTAATTCTATAGGCCTTTCACCGAGATACCCGGCGGCGAGCCGATACAGCATATCTATTAAAGTCACGCCCGGGAGGACGCGGATTTGATGAACGCGATGATCCCGGACGATATAATTCGAATGGCTGATTTTCTGCAGGAACGTTTTGACTTGATCGGTGGCAACTGCCAATCTATCACACCTCGCTTATTTCAAACATTGCTTCTGTGCCCGCCTCATTTTCTTCCGCTTCGGACAACTGTGCTTTTTCAGGCCAATACCGCTGTTTTCGGTATACTGTCTGACCGCCTTTCGGTTCCATGGTCGCTTTTCGTTCTTTCGGAATTCCTTCGTTGCTGACAATGATATGGGCGTTATTCCCGCCCAAACCGAACGCGCTGACCCCGGCCCTGAGTATCTCTTTTTTTCCGTCCCACCGCTTCAGCTCAAGCACAGGATAAAGCGGCGAATCATGAAATTGAAAGCGGGGGTTCGGTTTATGGCAATGCAAAGTCGGCGGGAGTTCTTCACTGGCAATCGCCAGCAAAACTTTGATGATTCCCGCCGCGCCCGCCGCACTCAGCAAGTGGCCGATATTGCTTTTGACGCTCCCTACACCGCAAAATTGTTTTTCATCGGAATAAGCAGACAAGACATTGGTTAATCCTTTTAATTCAATCGGGTCGCCGATCAAAGTACCGGTTCCGTGAGTCTCTACGTATGTCATGGTGTCCGGCTCGATTTCCGCTGATTGAACCGCCTGCTCAATCAAGTCCTGCTGCGCCCGGGGATTCGGCGTCGTCACCCCCATTGTGCTGCCGTCATTATTTATCGCAGAGCCGTCAATAACGCCGTATATTTTATCTTCGTCTTCTATCGCTTTTTCGAGCGGCTTCAGCATCAGCACACCGCAGCCCTCTCCGATTCCTGTTCCGTCCGCATCGGCATCGAAAGATTTTGAACGGCCATTTGGCGATAAGATTCTCGCCGCGCTCATTGTGAGAAAAGGTTTTTCATCAAGCAAAATGTCAACCCCGCCCGCAAAGGCCGCCTCCGCTTCTCCATTTTGAATAGCCTGCACAGCCAAATGAATTGCCGTAAGCGAACTGGAGCAGGCCGTATCTACGACCAGGTTGGGCCCTGTAAAGTTATAAATGTGCGCCATATGTGCGGTAATAAAATTTTGCCCCGCGCCAATAATCGCGTCTTTTTGCAAATATTGAAATTTCTGATGAAACGCACCTGCCCTTGCACCGGCAAAAACGCCGATACGGCGGCCCCAGAGATCCTCTTTTTGATAACCCGCATCGGCCAAAGCTTCCGCGCTCACTTCGAGCCACTGCCTTTGCAGCGGGTCTATCATCGGTGCCAGCGTTTCTGAAATATTAAAATACTCCGGGTCAAAATGATCAATATCGTGAATAAAACCGCCCCATTTACTGATGCTTTTTCCTTCTTGATATTCACCCGGCTGATAGTGTTCCCCAGCGTTCCATCTGTCCGGCGGAACTTCAGTGACGGCATCCGTTCCGCTGCGGAGATTCTTCCAAAATTCTTTTATATCCCCCGCTTTCGGAAAATGACAGGCCATGCCGATGATCGCAACCTTTCCCCGTTTCCCTGGCTTATCTGCCGTTTTTTTGCTCTGTTTCGGCGTCTTCTGCAAAGGGACCTTCTCCGCGGGAACCGTTGCATCTGCCGAAAAAGCTTCCGGACAATGTGCGGCTAAATAATCCGCGAGCTGTTCTATGGTAGGGTGTTCCAGAAGGACAGTCGGATCAATTGAAACGGACGGCAGTTTTTGATCGATCTTTGTCAGCACTTGCGCCAGAAAGATAGAATCCATTCCGTATTCCTGAAAAGGCACATCGATATCCATATGCGTTTCATCGATACTCAGCTCTTTTGCCAAAAGCGTCTTCAGCCAAGATTTAATATCAATCCGGTTATGGACCCGTTTTTTTGTTTCAGGAGGTTTGGAAGCTGTTCTCATTCCTTTATGGGCGGCTGGCTTGGCGTTTTCAAGCGCTTTGATGTCCCAATCATGTTTCACTTGTGCCGGCAGCACGACAGCTCCGGGTCTTTCTCTTAAAATGTAATCAAGCATCTTGAGACCTTCCGCGTCAGAGTGCCGCAGCAATCCCGTTTGCTGATACACCCCGCTTTTTGTATCCCTGCTCATGCCCGTCTCATCCCATGCCGGCCATTGTATGCTCATGATGCCGCTCTCATTGTTTTCTGCAAAATAGTCGATATAAGAATTTGCCATCGCATAATCGCTCTGACCCGCCGCAAGAATCGGGACGGCTGCCGAGACAGATGAAAACAGGACGAAAAATGCCGGCGCATCATCCTTTACACTCTCATACAGACTGTGAAGGCCGTCTGCTTTCGGTGCGAGCACCCGCGCGATACTGTCTTTGGATTTGCGGAGAAAAGCAGGGTTTTCACGGTCCGCAATTCCCGCGCAATGCAAAATGCCTCCGACAGGTCCGAGCGTTGTGGTTACCTCTTTTATAAGCCGTCCGACGGCCTGCTTATCCGTCAGATCAACTGCTGAGACGCACACTTTTACGCCTTGTGATTCCAGCTTTCGGATAAGCTGTATTTTTTCCGAAACGACAGGGTCTGTTTGCTCAAGATCCCACTCGGTTTTCGGCGGCAGCTCCTTTCTGCCTGTCAGAAGCAGTTTCTTCACACCGTATGCGGAAACGAAATGCTTGGCGCATAAAGCGCCGAGTCCGCGCGTTCCTCCGGTTATCATCAGGACGGCGTCTTTTGGAAACACAGTCCGGTCTGTTTGCACGGCTTCTGGTTCAATCTGATCAGTCTGCCGAAGAACATAGCTGAAGCGCATGCCGTCCCTGTAGCAAACAGCAGATTCCGTTAAGTCTGATTCAATTTCTTGTTTAATAAAAGCGGCTGTCTGCTCCAGCGGCTTTTCAGGATCAATATCGGCGTGACAGGTGAGAATATGGCTGTATTCATGCCGCAGCATGCGATAAAGCCCCGCTTTTTCAATACCATGCATAGTGGCCGCCTTATTTTTGAAGGATTCAAGGCCTTTTGTAAGATAAAGCATTTTCATGTTTTCTTGTCCGCGGCCGTATTCAATCAGCTGCTGCAGCGATGCCACCCAGCTGATGTCCTGCCGCTTTTGCCGGGAACCGCAGCCGGTGAAGTCAATAAACCCGGAATAGATGGCCGCATTCGGATCCTGTAAGAAAGAGATGAGCTGATTTTCCTGCACAATGTCAGCATCGTTCAGCTGTTTTTTCACCTCGGCGGCAAGGTCTTTTGTATCCTCGGAGACGATGAGCGCTATTTTGCTGAATGGCTCGGATGAAGACACTGCCTCGCAAGGCTCCCATGTTTTCTGCAATACTACTGTTTTTTGATTCGAAAGCGGCAGCTGCTCCCGTTTCGGCACCCAATAGCGGTCGGCTCTGAACGGATAGGAGGGCAGGCTGATGCGGCGCGGCTTACTGTCCGTATACAGCTGCTCCCAATCTGTGTCAAATCCGTTTACCCAGAGCCGCAGCACTTTCTTGTATTTCTTTTTCTCAATCCAGGCGCTGACGAGGTCAGCAGCGTCTTCATCGTCTGAGAACATGGAGGTCGTGTTATTCTCGCGTTTTTTGCGCCCGCTGATGATATCTTCGCTGTTTTTTCCCATCAGAAACGCGTTCAGTTTTTCAGTCAGTTCCTCTGCGGAGCCTGCAATGATTCCCAGCCTCGCTTCCATTGCGTCCCGTCCGGTCTGCAGTGTGTATGCAACATCTGCAAGATCGATATGGCGGGATGATCCGTTTTGGATAAAATCCCGAAGGAGACGCGCTCTTTCTTTCAGCCGCTCTTCATTTTTAGCCGACAAAACAAAAAGAGATGACGCTTTCTCACGGGTTTCCGGCTGTTCCGTTTCACTTTTGCCCATGTATTCTTCAATAACGATATGCGCATTGACGCCTCCGAAACCGAATGAGCTTACACCCGCCCGGCGGGGCAGGACCCGGCCGTTTTCATCACGCAGCGCTTCCCACTCCTTTGTTTCTGTCACAATGTAAAACGGGCTGTCCTTCAATTTGATATGGGGATTGATGTTCTCGCAATGCAGACTTTTGGCGAGCGTCCGATGTTTCAGCTGCATCAATACTTTGATAACGCCCGCAATGCCTGCTGCGAGCTCCAAATGTCCGATATTTGTCTTCACTGAGCCTATCCCGCAATATCCGCCCGGAGCCCCGTCTGTTTGGAAAGCTTTTTTCAATGCATTGATTTCAATCGGATCTCCGAGCGCCGTACCTGTTCCGTGCGCTTCTATATAAGTGATCGTTGACGGGTGAATACCGGCTTTTTGATAAGCGCTTTTCAGCACATCCGTCTGAGCCTGCGGATTCGGCGCGGTAAGTGACGCTGAGCGTCCGCCGTGATTTTCCGCTGTACCGCGGATGAGGCCGTAGATGTGATCCCTGTCATGCTCAGCCTCTGAAAGCTTTTTCAAGACAATCATGCCGGCACCCTCTCCTCTGACATAACCGTCAGCCTGATCAGAAAATGTTTTGCAGCGTCCGTCTTCACTGAGCATGCCTGCTTTTTGAAAACCGATATGGCCTTCAGGCGTGACGATCGTGTTGACGCCCCCTGCGACCGCCATATCACAATCTCCCGTTTCAATGGCTTTTACCGCGCGGTGAATGGCGACTAAAGAGCTTGAACAAGCGGTTTCTACCGGCTCGCTCGGCCCGTGGATATCAAGAAAATAACTCATCCGGTTCGGTCCGACGGACGGCACGATTCCGGTCATCGTATACCCCTCGACAGGAAGACCCGCCTTATTGATTAAGGTTTGATATCCGCTTCCCAATGTGCCGGTGAAAATGCCGGTTTTTGTTCCGGCAATCCGTTTTGCTGAGTACCCCGCGTCTTCAATGGCTTTCCACACATACATCATTAATAGACGCTGCTGAGGATCCATCATTTCAGCTTCTTTCGGAGATATCCCGAAAAACAGCGGGTCAAACCCGGCGATTCCATCTATAAAACCGCCCCATTTAATTGACGTTTTATTTGCAGCCGCTGCCGGATCGCCGTCATATTCGCGCCAATCCCAGCGATCCCGGGGAATTTCTGTGATGCAATGCTCTCCTTTTGATAAACGTGTCCAGAATTCATCTATGTCTTTCGCTTGCGGAAAAATACCGCTGATTCCGATAATGGCTATCGGTTCGGTTTTTTCTTCTGATTTTCCTTTTACGGATACGGGCGTTTCCCGTTTGACATGAACGGCCGCCGGAGTTTCAGCTTTTCTTTTTCCGGCTTTTGGAGCGGTTTTAAAACGCTCTCTTTCTAAGCCGCTGAATGCTTCTTTCCATTCAGATATCAAATGGCCGCTCAGTTTGCGCAATGTCGGAAATTCAAAGAAGATAGTCGGGCTGAGCTCAAGCTGATAAGACCGATTTAATAGATTTGTAAATTCAGTGAAGATGATCGAATCAAATCCGTATTCCGTCAGTTCGCTGTCAGCCTCAATATCTTTCATGCTTACCTTTAAAAGATCTGATACATGCCTCTTTAGTTTCTCTTGAACCCGATCTTTCAGATCTGTTGCATCTGTCTCTGCCGGAGCTTGTCCGGCGGCGCTTTGTTCTTCGCCCAGATCGAAAATATGGCTGCGAATCCGTTTCTCGTCGCCTTCTGCCACCATGACCTGGTGTGCTCCGGAGGCAAAAGCGGCATAAAGCGCCTGGATGCCTGATGCCGATCGCATGGCTTTCATTCCGGTCTGTTCATACATCAGCCGTTCTGTCTCTTTGTCCACACGCATACCGCCTTCTTCCCAAAGCGGCCAGTTGACGGACAGGGTCTGCCCGCTCCGCTTGTTGTCCCGCACGAGACGGTTTCGGCGGGCTGCATATACGTCCATAAATGCGTTGGCTGCCGCATAACCGGCCTGCCCCGGATTTCCCATGCCTCCCGCCAAGGAAGAAAACAGAATGAAAAAGTCCAGCCGCATATCTTTCGCTGCTTCATCAAGATTGATAAGCCCTTTCACTTTCGGCGCCATGACGGCCTTCCGTTCGTTTTCTGTCTGGTTCAGAATGTAGTTGTCGGCGATCACGCCGGCGCCGTGAATGATCCCGTCGAGTGTTCCGTGCTCCTCCTGTATGCCGCGGACGAGGGCGATAACCGCCGCCCTGTCTGTCACGTCAACCGGTTGATACAATACGCGGGCGCCCGTCGCTTCCAAGCGCCGTAAGCGGGCGGAGCGGTCTTCATCTAGCGCTTCCACCCTTCCCGTTAATACGAGGACGGCGTTTTTGACGCGGGAGGCTATTTCTTCAGCTAAAATCAGGCCGATGCCGCCCGCTCCCCCGGTAAGGAGGTAAACCCCTTCGTCTTTCCACGGAACGGCGCCGCTTTGAGGCGCAGGCAGGTGACGCCAGTTTCTGACGAGACGTTTGCCGGCTTCATAACGGATTTCCGCTTGTTCAGGGTGCGCCCGGTTTTCTTTCAGCTTGGCAAGAAGCGATGATGCTGGCTCGTCCGGATCGGCTTGGATGACTTGGCCGTACAGCTTCGGATGTTCAAGGTGAGCCGTTTTCAGAAAAGCGGCCAGCCCCGCCAATACATTGTCTTCCCCCCTGTCGGGGACAAGAAGCTGGATCAGCGTTTTTTTCTTCTGTTTTTCTTTGATAAGACGCTTGACGATCGCTGACAGCTCCGCCGCGCAGGCGTCATAACGGTCTTCAATCGGACCTTCGCCGTCAGCCGCACATACGGCGCCGCTTATCTCCTCAGCGTTCATTCCGCCATACAGCGTCACGTATCTGAAAGACTCTTCTTGTCCGCCGCCTTCATCCGGCGGTGATTCCTGCCACTTTGGCTGAAGCAAGAGCGGTTTTCCCTCCGTTTCCTCTTCCAGAAAACGGGCGGTGAGCCCCGTCAATCGGACACATACCTCGCCGTTTTCATCACACAGCTCAATATGATAGGCGCCGTCCGCTGAGGAAAGCACCGCCCACATCGTCTCACGGCACGCAGAAAACACCTGCATATCCCGGAGGGCAAACGGCAGAAACGGCCGTCCGGACGCGGAACCGTCTGAGAGCACGAGACCGATAGAAGCCTGAAGGGCGGCGTCCAGCATGCTCGGATGCAGGATGAACGGCTCCTTTTCTTCGCGGGCGGACGGCGGAAGAGTGAGCTTCGCGAGCACTTCTCCGCTTCCGGCATAGACGGCGTCAAGCGCCTGATGAGACGGTCCGTAGGTGATGCCGAGACTGTCGAATGCTTCATAGCACTCAGCCTTTGACATGCGCCGGCCGCCGCAGCGCGTCTGAACCGCTTCCACATCGAGTACAGGAGCACGCTCCGTCTCTTCGAGCACGGCCTTTCCCTGGAAAAAGACAAGCGGCTCTTCCCCTTCGGCATACGCTTCAAAAGCAATGTCTCCGTTTTCTTCCGGCTGAAGCTTTACATGAAGCGTCACTCCCTCAGAAAGCACCGTCACCGGACGGAGCCAAACGATCTGTTTGAGCCGGACACCCGCTTTCCCGCCCGGCAAGTCCTCAGCAGCAAGCGTAACGGCGGCCCGGGCCATTTCTAAAGCAGCCGCGCCCGGAAGCACCGGTTTTCCATTGACGATGTGATCAGCAAAAAACGGTTCATGCCCTGAAAAAACAGAAGTAAAGCGCTGGGCGGTAAAGGTCGATGTATTCGCATGGAGCAGCGGGTGAAGCTTTTCACCTTCAGCTGAATTCCGGCTTTCAAGCTCTCCCTGAAGACGATCGG
The DNA here is from genome assembly GCF_053663395.1 of Bacillus sp. JK74. Taxonomy (NCBI): domain Bacteria; kingdom Bacillati; phylum Bacillota; class Bacilli; order Caryophanales; family Bacillaceae; genus Bacillus; species Bacillus sp. JK74. The sequence goes on from NZ_JBSJQB010000005.1 coordinate 270,752, forward strand.
ACGCCCAATACGTCTGCCTTGCAAACGGGTAGCCCGGCAGATTGCCGATTCGCGGCAAAGGTCCGCCATAAAGCAAGTCCCCTTCGATTTCATAACCTTGACAATAAAAATCTGCCAGCACGCATAACAGTTCCTGATATTTTCTATGGTCAGAATATGAGGCGCTGCACTTGCCGAGCACTTCTATTATGTGCTCCTGAATATGCTGTCGGCCTGCAAAGTGCTGCGGTACTTTTCCCGAAAACACATAAGGATGATGTTCATTAAGCTTTGCCTGCTTCCATACATACGCTGCGTCATCAGCATCTTGAATCACGATGGCGGCGCGATGGTTAAAGTGATGCCGTCCTTTTAGCAACGTATAGCTGAGCTGGGCTAGATCATTTTCTTTCAGTCCGCCATTTTCCGCCCAAGTGATCATATCTTCGATTTTTTCCTGAAGGGCCTCCTTTGTTTTTGCTGATAAAGTCAGTAAATAAGCAGGGGCATCCGGATGAGGTGAAGCGCTGCGCTTATAGCTTTCCATAACGACATGGGCGTTTGTTCCGCTCATCCCGAATGCGCTGACTGCCCCCATTCGGTTTTTACCCGGCAGAGATGGCCACGGTTTACCCGTTTTATTCACATAAAAAGGACTCTTCTCCCAGTTGATATAGCGGTTTTCCCCGCTGCAATGCAGACTGGCGGGAATCATTTCACGGGAGAATGCCTGTAAAAGACTGATCAAACTGACAATGCCTGACGCGGCAAACGTGTGGCCGATATTGGTTTTAATTGATGTGAGCGCGCAAAATGCTTCTTCGTTTGTATAGGCAGAAAATGCGTCATAAAGCGCGTTAATTTCCACCGGATCACCGAGTTTTGTCCCCGTGCCGTGTGTGACGATATATTCGATATCTTCAGGGTTGATACGGCCCCGGTCATAAACGGAAGTAAGCAGCCGGGTCTGCGCGACGCCGCTCGGAGCGGTAATTCCGTTTGTTTTCCCGTCATAATTGATGCCGCTAGCCCGAATCACCCCGTAAATCGGATCACCATCTTCTTCCGCCTCTCTCAGCGGCTTCAGAACAACCGCCGCGGCCGCTTCCCCGGGAACCATGCCGTCAGCACTTTTATCAAACGCGAAGCATTTCCCGTTTTCCGACAGCATTCCGGCTTTATCTATCGTTTCAAAAAAGTCCGGGGTATTCATGATATTCACCCCGGCCGCAACAGCTGTTGTGCACTCTTTATTCTGCAGGCTTAATACCGCCTGATGGACAGAAACGAGCCCCGAAGAACATGCTGTATTTATCGCCATCACAGGACCTGATAAATTCAAGTGATAAGCCAGCCGCGCCGCCAAAATACCGTTATGATGAGACGTGACATTGCCTTTGTCCCGTGTTAAAAGGTGATAATCTCCTTCTTCCGCACCCACAAACATACCGATCGTCTGCTGCCTGATGTGACTGGCGCCGTAGCCGGCGTCCTCAAGGGCCCTCCACGCTTCCTGTAGAAGAAGCCGCTGCTTCGGATCCATCGTTTCAGCTTCCCTCGGCGATATTTCAAAAAATAAAGGGTCGAATTCGTCCGCCCCCGGTACAGCGCCGAGTTTCCATTTTGAACTTGTGAAGCCTTTTTTTGCGACCGGTGCGACAACGTCCTTTTCCTGAAACAGAATGTCCCACAGCTCGTCCGCCGTGCGCGCCTGAGGAAAGCGGCCGCTCATGCCGATAATGGCAATGGAATCAGCTGCCTGACTGCCCTCGGTTCCGGCGTTCAGCTTATTTCTTCCCCTCTGCTTCTTTCGCTTTTCCGTTTCTGTCTTTTCAAAGACAGATTGATCTGCGGATTCAGGTTTCTTTTCTTCATAGACATGCTCCATGACGGACTTGTGTTCCGTCAGAAAATAGCGGACGACCTTCTCCAGTGTGGAATGTCCGAAAAACAGGGCCGGGGTCACTTCAATTCCGTAGTGAGCGGACAAAGAAGAGGCGAATTCCGCCAAACTGATAGAATCAAAGCCGAAATCAGCCAGATTGTCAGCATCCGTCAGTCTGTTCTTGTCTATTTTCAAAAGCCCCGCCGCCAGTTCCTTCACATCCCAGCTTACGCATTCTTCCAGTGTAAAGCCTTTCATTTCACTCCGCCTTCCTGAAAACGGGACGTTCCTGTTTACAGAACCCGAATTCGGCCGTTCGCCTTGATCTATCTGCAGGAAGCGTTTGGCCCTCGACGGAAAACCGGCCAGGACGAGATACTGGCTGGACGGCTGGACCAACAATGTTTCAAAAGCTTCGAGTCCTTCCTCTGTGTATAAATAACGCTGTCCGCTGGATTTTAAATACATATCGGTGCTTTCCGCCGTGCCGACATGCATCCCCCCTTCTTTCCAAAGCGGCCAATTGATTGCAAGTGACTTGCCGCTTCTGAGTCCGAGGCTCACAAGTTTATCCCGGTGACGGACAAAAGCCATTTGGAAGCGGTTCCCCATTGCGTAGTCACAAGAACCGAAGTCTCCTAAAATCGCTGAAGAAGAAGAGAAACAACAGAAGAAGTCAAGCGGCTCCCGTGACAGAACCTGATCTAACACCGCTGTGCCGTCCGCTTTTGGCGATAAGACTTGCTGAAAGGTTTGCAGATCTTTCTCCAGAATGCTTTCAGTGCCTTGAAGACCTGCAGCGTGAATGACACCGTGAATCGGCCCGCATCCTTTCTCTTTCGCTTCTTGCAAACCTTTCTCCATCTGAGCCTGATCTGCGGCATCCGCCTGCACGTAAAACACCTTGGCGCCTGATTCTTCCAATCTCTTTATCTTGTTCATCACCGGGCCGCCTGCCGCTGATCTCCCCGTCAAAATGAGCGTAACCGGTCCTTTTTCAGCAAAATATCCGGCGAATAATAAGCCTAAACCTCCGCATCCGCCGGTAATCAAGTACGTTTTTCCGCTTTTTATCACACGCTTCTCGACATGGGCAATATCCGTCTGCTTCATTTCCATGACGTGACGGATTTCCCCACTGTACATGACACTGCGGAACGACTCGCTGTGAAGCTCTTCACATACGTTACGGATCAGCTTTTCAAACGGCCCTTTTTGTCCAAAATAAACCGCGGCCGTATCCGTCTCCGGCAGGATCAGTTTCAGCGACCGTTCCAGCCCGATCCATGACTCGGCGTAACTGATATCGGTATCGGTCCCGCACTGAGCGGAAAGAAGGATTCGCCTCGGTTTAGAACGCAAAGAAGCCGCTGCGCGGATCACATGATACAGAATGGAATAGTCTTTCACGGCCTTTTCATCTTCAAGCGGCCATCCATACAAAACGGCATCCGCTTTGCCTGCAGCCGTTTCAATATGCCGAAACGTTTCTTGATATGCTTGTCCGTCAGTGATTTTAATTTGATAATGCGTGTTTGAAAGCTTTTGAGTTTCCTCACCCTGTGAAATAAAAAACACGCCGGCTCCCGGATAAAGGGATTGTAAAGACCGATAAGCATGCTTTCTGGAAGCTTCTCCCGTAAGAAAACAGATGACCGTTTTCAGCTCTTCATGAATGGATTTCATCAGAGGCTGCTGCGTCCACATTTCTTCAAATATCATCATCTCGGATTGTTCCTCTTGCCCGTGATCCTGCTGAGACGGCTTTCTCATTCTCACCCCTTTGATTTCTGCGCAGACAATGCCGGTTTCGTCACAAAATTGAATGTCACAGCCGGTTTGATTCTTTTTATTCATATACATCCACATGCCGGATGAGCACGGACGCATGACGCGCAGTTCTTCAACCGCTTCAGGCACGATATGGAATGACGGCTCCGTTTTTGCCAGGACATGAAAAGCTGCGTCCAGAAATTCCGGCGGCAGATGATATCCCGGATTACGGACGCTTTCATCTGTGAGAGCCAGCTTCGCCCAAACCGCATTTTCTCCCGCATAAAGCTTTTCAACGGTGCGGAACTCCTTACTGATCGTTACACCTGATGTGCCTGGTGTTTCATAATCGAATGACAGCGGGCGGCAGTCTTTTTGTAAGGAGGCAATATCAAGCACGCGGGATGGCTGTATGTTCCCTTGCCCGATGATTCCATAATGATGCAGCTTCTCTTCGTCACTGTATATTTCATAATGGATGCCTTCCTCGTCTTCAGACAGAAGGGAGAGATTGACGCCCGCACCGTGATGTCCGCCGGTAATCAGGTCAGTCCATGCCGCCGTTCGGATCCATATCTCTTTTTCTTCAGAGCTGTCTGCCGCATGATGATAAGCCGCAAGCGCCATTTCTAAATAAACGGCTGCCGACAGAACCCGCTCCCCTCTCACATCGTGGAAAACGTGTTCCCGGCCTGTAAAAGATGTATGATAGCTTTGCTCCGCCAAGGTTGACGTATTTTCATGCAGGAAAGGATGCACATATTCAGTTGTTCCTGTTTTTGGTTCTTCCCGCTTCATCCAGTAGCTTTCTTTTGCAAATGGATAAGACGGCAGACTGATACGATGCGGCAGCGCGCCTTTATATAAAGATGCCCAATCGACGGACGTCCCGTGAACCCAGGCATTCAAAAAACTGTCAAATTGACGTTTTTCCATCCAATCACCGACTGTGCCTTCCGTCTCTGTGACAGCACTATCACTCCGGCCCGTAAACACCCCGCTTACGGAACCGGCATTATTCAGAAAAGCAGTCAGCTTCTGTTCCAATTCAGAAACAGAGTCCGCTGTCATCGCCAGCCGTTCTTCCATCGGGACTCTGCCGACTTGAAGGGTAAATGCCGCGTCAAGCAGATTTGCATCTGTAATTGTTCCGTTTCCGGCGGCATCCGACAGCAACAGAGCCTGCTCTCGCAAGCGGTCTTTATCCTTTGCCGATAAAACAAAAAGCGCCGGACGGCCGGAGTCCGCCGAAGTCATTTCAGCCGGTTCATACTCTTCTATAAGCAGGTGGGCATTTGCCCCGCCCGCTCCGAAAGAAGATGTACCCGCGATTCTCGGATATTCCCGTGTTACTCCTTCAGTTTCTATGACCGGCCGTCTCCATTCCGCCGTTTCCTGCTGCACGATAAAAGGAGAAGTTTCAAAATCAATTTCCGGGTTCAGCTGCTTTGAATGCAGCGACGGCACCAGATATCCGTGTTTCATCTGAAGAAGAATTTTGGTGACCGCAGCAATGCCCGCCGCACTTTCCAGGTGTCCGATATTGGATTTAACAGAACCGATGGAACAAAATTGCTTTGCATCCGTATAGCGGCGGAAAGCCTTGGTTAACCCCGCGATTTCAATCGGGTCTCCCAAGGAAGTGCCGGTGCCGTGGGCTTCCAGATAGCTGATTGCTCTCGGATCAATCCCTGCCCTCTCCATCGCGTCTGCGATCACTTCCCCTTGTGCATTCGGGTTCGGAACGGTGAACCCGTTCGTTTTGCCGCCGGCATTCAGAGCGCTTCCTTTAATGACACCGTATATATGATCATGATCTTCAACAGCCTTCTTCAACGGCTTTAACACGATACAGCCGACGCCCTCTCCGTCAACAAACCCGTCAGCCTTATCACCGAACGCTTTGCACGCGTTTGACGGCGACAGCATTCTCATAGAAGAAAGTCCGATATAATGAACCGGATCTGTAATCAGGTTTACGCCGCCGGCAATCGCGCATTCAGATGCACCTGTTCTGATGCTTTCTGCGGCGAGATGAATGGCGGTTAAGGATGAGGAGCATGCGGTATCGACCGCGATGCTCGGACCGTGAAAATCAAACACATAGGATACGCGGTTCGGGATAAAGTGGTAGTGGGCCCCTGTCGGATAGTTGCCGTTCATGACACCTGCAAAGACACCAACCTTTTTACCGGCGCATAGTGAATCAGGGGTATATCCGGCATCCTCAAGGGCCGCATAAGCGGTTTCCAGAAACAGTCTCTCCTGCGGGTCCATGCGCTCCGCTTCTTTCGGGGAGATTTTAAAAAACAGCGGATCAAATTTATCAATATCTGTTAAAAAGCCGCCCCACTTTGTATACATCCGGCCTTCCTTACCTTTTGTCTCATCATAGTAGTCCCGCCAATCCCAGCGGTCTTTCGGAATTTCGGTGATTCCGTGTTCACCGGTCTTTAACCGTTCCCAGAACTCATTAACATTTTCAGCTCCGGGGTACTTCCCGGCAAGACCGACAATTGCCACTTCAAGGTGTTTTGAGGGCGGTTCGGAAGCGGGCGGCGCTTTTTCAGAAAAAGATGCCGCTTGGCGCTTCGTCAATCCGGCGCTTTTTTTGCGGCTTTGCTTTTTCTGTAGAGTGTGCGGCACCTTTTCGGCTTCTTTATTTGTCTTGAAAATCCCAGCCATATCTTCCTGTCTTGAGCTGACGAGATATTCCGCTAATCCGCCGATTGTCGGATACTCGAAGAACAATGTGCTGCTGATATCAGGGACGTCTTCCCGCACGCGGTTGGTCAGCTGTACGATTAAGATGGAATCGATTCCGTATTCTTCAAGGGGCGTATGGGCTTGAACGTCCTCAATCGGCATCTTTAAGATGACGCTGACGATCTGTTTCAGATACTCTGTGCTTTTTTCAAGCAAAGAGCCGGATGATACCGCTTCAGTATGAGGGAGTTCTTCAGAAAATCGCGCAAGCAGTTCGCGCTCCTTCGTTTCAGCCAAGTATGCGGCAAGCTCTTCTATCGTCCGGTATTCAAAAAACAGCGTGCTGCTGATATCAGGGACGAGATCCCGCAGCTCATTCGTCAGCTGAACGATCAGAATAGAGTCAATGCCGTATTCATCCAGAGGAGCCAGCGGGTTTATCTCTTCTGCCGGCAGTTTTAATACTTTTGCCGCAGCCCTTATCAGAAAAGCCGCTGTCTTTTCCGAAAGCCCCTCTCCCGCTTGTTTGATGGGGAGCTGACGATCAGAGGATGTTCGCGGTACGTTTGATTGGCGCTTTTGCGCGGTGTAAGCTTCCCTGCTCTGCCTGATGACTCCGTTGCTTTTCGCCGTGATAATCTGCTGGGTGTGCAGACGTTCGTTTTCAGCCGGAAATTGAATGGAATGAAAGCCTTCAGCCATTAAAACCGATTTCCATGTTTCCGGATAAAGGCCGGGGCACCCCGGAATCCGCAGCGCCTCATCTTCGTACAGCCACCAGCCCTCTAATAAGCCGAATGTAACGTGTGTAAACGGCGTATGCCCGCCCAGTTCATTAACAAGCAGCAAACCGTCTTTTTTCAATACGGCTTTTGCCGTACGTAAGGTTTTCCGGATATTTTTGGTCGCATGCAGCACGTTTGCGGCGATGGCGATATCGTAGGTTTTCAGATGTAATCCCTGGCCCGCCGCAGGCTTCTCCACATTAAACAGCTGATACGTCAAATACGGATTGTCCGCGCCGTATTCCTTTTCGGCATGCATTAAAAAAGCTTTTGACAAGTCGGTATAACAGTATTCCTGAATATGGTTTTGATAGGGGCGGAGCTTTTTAAACAGTGTGCTGCTCGTTCCGCCGGTGCCCGCTCCGATCTCCAGCAGACGGATGTTTGCCTCAGGATTGTTTTTAATTACATTTTCCACATAAATACACGCTTCATTTGCCAGCACATCGTTGTAATAATCAGCGAGAATGTTATGCTTATAGATTCCTTCAACAAGCTCCATTGAAGAATCGGGAAACATCACGTCAGTGGCTTTTATTTTGCCTGTTAAAATGCCAGGCAAAGCTTGAATGACGGTATCCGCCAGCAGAGCCTGCGCTTTCATATCCGGATCTTTCAGCCATTCGTTTTTCTTCTTATGCCACTCTTCCCACACCGCGGCCGTTTCACCGCTTTTAAAATCGCCGTCTAAAAGACGTATGCTTTCTTCCAGCCAGCGCTCATATAAAGGCAGACAGGAAGCTGCCGGCGCTTCGCCGGTCAGACCCATTGAACGCAGCGTCACCCGCAGCACTTGCAGCAAAAGCCGATTCAATTCTTTCATTTGATTGCTTATTTCTGTTCTTAAGGATAACTGTGTACGGTCTTTTTGTTTGTCTCCCTTACCCAAAACCTTATCCTCCTAAGAAAATTAAATTTGCTCCGTCATTTTGACAGGCAATCAGATAGTCACAAATTCATGAGGGTTCATTCCCTCGATCGGAATCGGCTTGGTCAGCTTCATCAGCCCCATGCGGGAGATCGGCTGCGTCAGCAGAGTTTCCAGCGCCTGCATCCCTTCCGCCCGGCTGATCAGTCCGAGACCGATTGCACTCAGTCTGTCAAACTCTTCAGAAATGTGATTGTCAGCCCGCTCCCAATACCCCCAGTTCATCACTTTGACCGGGCATGACAGCCGCCCGGAAAGCTCATGGGCAAATGCGTCTTTAAATGCGCACCCCGCCGCATAATGACTTTGATTCGGATTCTTAATATATGAAATAACCGAAGAGAAAAAGAGAATAAAGTCCAAAGACTCTTTCGCAAATACTTCGGCAATGTTGACGGAAATATCCACTTTCGCCGCAAGGCCGGCGTGAAACTGTGATTCTTCCATATCTTTTACGCTTTCATTCGCAAATACCATCGCTGAATGAACGACGCCGCTGATGGTGCCGTATGTGTTTTTAATCTGTTCATAGACGCGCTGAAGCGATGGAAGATCAGAAGCATCTGCTGCTATATATTCGGGAGCCGGGCCTGATGGCCGGTACCGGTCTATTTTTTGGCGTATCCGGCTGTCCAGCGGCCGCCTCCCGATCCAGACGACTCGGGCTTTATACGTCGTCACCATATAATCTGTCCAAACCTCGCCGATGCCTCCCGCACCGCCGATGATGACATATACGCCTCCATATCGGTAAGGAACACTTTCAGACGGCCCGCTTTGGACCGGAAGCAATTGAGGCCGGTGCCATTCCTGATGTCTGCGCACCCATGCTTTACCCGTACGGTCGCGGGGCAGGCTGAATATGTCTTCTGCGGGGAAATCCCCCCCGTCTTCAAGATCGACCAGACGGATGTGCCAGCTCGGATGTTCTTTTGCGAGAGACCCGACGAAACCGTGCACACTGGAATGAGCGGGACGCACCTCATCATATTGGGTGATAGGCTGTGCTTGGTGCGTAATCACCGTCATCCCGAGCTGCTCTTTTCCATACCCGAGGCCGATAAGAGCTTTGGCCGCTCTGAAAATTTGCAGCACCCCGCTTTTTTGATCATGAATGTAAGAATCAGCCGGCTGAGGGGCAAACCAGATCATATGCTGAATCTCACCGAGACGGCGGAGCCGATCGGATATCACTTCAACGGAAGCACTTTGGCTGCTATCAAATCGCACAGCTTTAGGAAACAATCGTAAAACCGCGTCCGCCTGCCCGTCTGTACCGCCTATGATGACAGCTTTTGCTTCAGAAATGGGGAAGCCGGTTTGGTTGTCTATCGGTTCAGCGTCCCATACCTGCATCAGTTTGACGGCTCCGGTAAGGTCACCCGGCAGATCGTATTGCTTATTATCGGTTACGGCCGGCGCACTTTCGGCTATCCGGGCAGAAAATCCTTTTATTCTTACACACACATTGCCGCGTTCATCACATATATCAATGTCCATTCTTCGCACGGCCGGTGTTTCATGCGTCACAAATACGGCCGCCCACATGTTTGGACTGCACGGATGAAAAACGGTCAGTTCATGCAATTCAAAAGGCATTAACGGCTGCTCCGGATAACCCGCTTTATCTTCATTCATAACGCCGATGGCCGCCTGAAAAGCGGAATCTATCAGACTCGGATGGAGCACAAACTGTTCGGCCTCATCACAAACGGAAGCAGGGAGCACCAATCTAGCCAAGGCTTCTTTTTCCCCGCAATAAATGTGATCAATTCCTTGATGTGAAGGTCCGTATACAATTTCCGCCTTTGCAAATGCCGCATAGCAGTCTTCCTTTGACAGCACTTTTTTGCGGCAGCGCGCTTTCAGCTGTTCAATATGCAAAACCGGCGCCTCAGACAGCGGCTCAATCACAGCACTGCCTTCACAATAAATGTCTGAATCGTTTTCATTGCTGTACACTTGAAATGAAACATTGCCGTTATCCTCTAAGGAAAGACCTGTCGTCATACGCAGCGGCTCTTTTTTATGAACGGCCTGGCGTATCCAGCTGATATACCGCAGTGAAATGCCGGTTTTAGCCGTGTATTCAGCGGCTAACGGCGCGGCAGCCAGTTCAGCCGCGGCTCTCGCCATTTCAAGATAAGCCGCCCCGGGGAGAACACGCTTGTTTCGGACGATATGATCGGCTAAGAAGAATTCATCTCCGTTCAGTATCGTGCTGAATTTTTGTTCTAACAAATCTGAAGTATTGCGGTGAAGCAGCGGGTGAAGCCTGCTTTCTGTATTTACGGAAGTGACGGGATGATCGGGCTCCGGTATCCAATAGCGGTCCTTTGCAAACGGATACGTCGGCAGACTCATCCGGCGCGGCTTCTCCTCCTGATACAGCCGCGTCCAGTCTATCTCAAATCCTTTTGACCACAGCTCCGCCAGTTTTTTGTAAGTGCCGCTGTCCGTCCATTTTCGGATCAGCTCCTCCGTATCCTGATCATCATTCAGGAAACCCCTGATTTCCGTTCCGCTATCAGACCGCCCTTGAAAGCAGCCGTCAATCTGCCGTTTTCGTTCTGTAAATTCGGTTAATTTCCTGATCAGGTCCGCTTGATCGTTCACTAAAAAAACAAGCCGTTCTTCCATTGCCAGCCGTCCCGTTTGCAGCGTATATGCCAGTGACCGCAGGGAAAAAGGTTCTTCAGGCTGCTTCTCTAAGCCGGACTGACCGAAAAGACCGGAAAGAAGATTCTTATGTTTCTCATCGTTTGTCAGACATTCTGCTAAAGTCCGGACGGAAGTATGCTGTATGAGATCAGTCATGTCTATTGCCAGCCCGTATTGATCCGTCAGCCGCTCAGAAAACTGTGTCAGCTGCATGACATCCAAGCCGAATTCCTTCCAATCCTGTTCACCATCTACCGAGCCGGCCTCTACATGCAGAACTTCGGCCAGAGCACCGCGCAGCGCATTTTCCAGCTGATTTTGCATTGTATCTGTTTTGTCATGAAGCGGCCCGCTTCCTTCAAGCGCTTTGTCTTTGAGAAACATCAGCAGGCGGGCAGCGTATTCCTTCAGCCGCTCCGGATTTTTCGCTGACAGAGGCACGATATACGGTCTCTCTTGATTCTCCGTAATGCCGGGGTTTTTGGGCCTGTACTCTTCTAAAATGAGATGAACGTTTGAACCCGTCGCCCCGAATGAACTGATGCCTGCGCGTCTCGGACAGGAATGTTCACTGCCGTTCTCTGTATACGCCGGCTTTTTCCATGACTCGGTTTTTTGCTGCACGTAAAATGGCGAGTCCTCTAAACGGAGATACGGATTAATCGTCTCTGAGTGCAAAGAAGGGACAAGCGTTTTGTGAAACAGCTGCAAAACCGTTTTATGAAGCCCGCTGATCCCGGCGGCTGATTCCGCATGTCCGATATTCGATTTAACGGAACCGATCGCACAAAATTGCCGATCCTCCGTAAACGTGCGGTAAGCTTTAACAAGACCTTGTATTTCAATCGGATCTCCTAAAGAAGTTCCGGTTCCATGCGCTTCCACATAAGAAATCGTCCGGGGATCGATCCCCGTCTTTTCAAGACATTCAGCTATCATATCCCCCTGCGCCACGGGGCTCGGCACGGTAATCCCGCTGACGGTTCCCACGTGATTGACGGCGCTGCCTTTTATCACCGCATAAATATGATCCTTATCTTCTTCGGCTTTGTGAAGCGGCTTCAGCAGCACGGCCCCGATGCCGTCAGCTGAGACATAGCCTGTGCCGCCTTCGCCGAACGTTCGGCACAGCCCGTCACTCGAATGCATATCCATCAAGCCGTATGTGATATATTTTGTCGGGTGCAATGATAAATTGACGCCTCCGGCAAGAGCTGCTTCACATTCACCCCGTCTCAGACTTTCCGCCGCCATATGGACGGCCGTCAGAGATGACGAACACACCGTGTCAACCGCCATGCTCGGCCCGTGAAAATTGCAGAAATATGAAACCCGGTTTGCGATCGGCGCATAGTTCAAGGGATAAGGAAAGACCAGCCCTTTGGCCGCAGCTTCAGCGCCGGCGAGAGAATAATCCATATGCATCACCCCGGCAAACACACCGACGTTCATTCTCTTATTCGGCCCTTTCGGCTGAACGATTGTTTCCGGGGTGTAGCCCGCATCCTCAATCGTTTCCCAGCATGTTTCTAAAAACAATCGTTCTTGCGGATCTTTAGCTTCTGCCTCCCGCGGAGAAATCCGGAAAAATTTCGCATCAAAACAATCCGGATTGTCTATAAAACCGCCCCATTTGGAAATCGGCTTGCCGGACGGCGATCGCAAATGCTCATATTTCCTCGTATCCCAGCGGGAACGAGGCACTTCCGTTACGCTGTTTTCTCCATTTTTTAAATTTGTCCAGAATTCACGAAGATTTTTGGCGCCGGGGTACCGTCCCGCCATCCCGACGATCGCAATATCTCCATTCTGCGTTCCGGCTGACGCCGATTTTTTCACACGGATTTGGGTCGTCCTCTTTTTTTCCCGGCGCAAAGGTTCAGCATTTGAATGCCCGCTTTGAGCATGGCCGAAACCGGCTCCGTAATGTTCGCACAAATATCCCGCCAATTCCGTGATTGTCGTGTATTCAAATAACAGCGTCGGCAGAAGCTGCGTTCCGATTTTTCGTTCAATTTCCTTTACCATGTCCAACAGCCCCGGAGAATCCAGCCCCATTTCATAGTAGCCGATATCCGGGTCGATCTCTTTCACAGGTTTGTTCAATCGGGCGGCAAGCAATTCTTTTAAATAAAGGATGCACTGTTCAGTAAGGCCGGCGGAAGGCGCCGCAGATCGGGGCTCGGAAGGCGCCGGTTCCGCTTGGGGAGCCGGGACGGCATTCCGCCCGTCAGGTTCTTTCTTTTGCCGTTTCTGATTGATCAGTTCCGGGTCCCTCACCCGTTTATTGGCGAAGTTTTTCAGTTCGCCGACTTTTCTGCCTTCCTCATTGAAAAACTCCATTGTCACGTAAACGAGATCTTTCTTACGGGTGACGGATTCTTTTTTTATCTTGGTGATACATGTCGTCTGCAGCAATTCGGCGCAATAAAACGATTCATAAAACAGCGGCAGAAATAATTGCCCCTCCTCCCTCGTCAAAGGAGCGAGATATACATTGGAGCCGATGCTGCTCGCATCTATCAATGCGGGATGAAACATCGCCTCTCCTGCATGTTCCAGCTGATCCTTTTGCACCGACAGATCAATATAAATCTCTTTTTCAGTCTGGTAGACGCTTCCGCAGCCTTTCATCATTCCTGAATGAACCAGTTCTTGATCCCTGCATTCCGCGTAAATGTCCTCAAGCGGTATTTCTGCCGCCGTTTGTTTTACGGCATCCATCCGGACGCTCTCTTGGAAGCCGGCGGGCTTGACGGAATGCATTTGCGCCGCGGCATATATCTTTGTCTCTGCTGCTTCGTCACCTTGTTTTTGCCCTTTCACCTCTACCTTCCATTGCCCTTCGCCGTTCTCTGTACAGTCAACAGAAAGCAGGATTGTTTCTCCCTGTTCAGGAGCTAAAGGGTGAAAAATCGATAAGTGCCTGAGTTCAAGGCCGGCATGAAAAAAACCGTTTTCTCTGAAAGTCTGATAGATCAGGTCAATATAAGCCAGACCCGGCAGCAGTTCCTTTCCATAGGCTTTATGATGTTTCAGAACGGGATGCTGATTGTTAATAAGAAGCTGCTCTTGCATATGAACTTCCTCCATATCGACGTTCAATTTTCAGCGCAATCAGTAAGTCTTCATTTGTTTCCAAAACGTATTCGGGCGGGACTCATGTGCGTTTTCATGCAGGTTTTCAGCTTTGTCCGAACGGATGGGCCGGCGTTTTAATTCCTGTCTCGGCAAAGGCTTTCTAACCGGGGTGTACGCCTCTTGCTCCCAGGCTTCCACTATGACATGGGCATTCGTCCCTCCGTCAGCGAAGCTGCTGACGGCGGCAATCCGCGGTGAATCCGTCCATTCACGCAGAACGTGCGAAAAATAAAACGGCGAGGCGGACAGATCGTAATGCGTCATCGGCTCTTTGCCCGAAAGGAAAGGCACACGCATTCGGCGCGAAAGCATAAGCACTGTTTTAATGAATCCGGCAATCCCTTCAGCGCATAACGGGTGTCCGATATTCGGCTTCATCGACCCCAATTCGCAAGGCGCGCTGTTTTGCATACGGTACACCGCTTCAATCGCCCTCAGTTCCAAAAGGTCTGTTACTTCAGAGCCTGAACCGTTTGCTTCAATGTAGCTGATATCCTCCGCTTTTCTGCCGCTTTTGGCAAGCGCCTTGGCCATCACTTCTTTCTGCGCCTGTATATTCGGTGTGGCAGGCCCCGCGGTTCTGCCGTCATTGTTTACGGAAATGCCTTTAATGACCGCATGAATCCGGTCCCCGTCTTTTACAGCCTGGGCCGCTGTTTTTAAATACACCATTCCGACGCCTTCTCCCAATACGATGCCGCCGGTGCGGCGGTCAAAAATATGAAACGCAGGCTCTTCGCTTAACAGATTGCGAAGTTCGAACATCCGGTGGGTTTGACCGGATTCCAGCAGACTGACTCCCCCGACCACCGCTGAGTCGATTTCACCGCAAGTAAGCGCCTGTATCGCCATATTCATACCGACAAGCGCTGAAGAACAGGCCGTATCCAAAACAAGACTCGGCCCCTTCAAATCAAAAAACTGAGAAAGATTGGCCGCCAAGTAATTCGGGCCGGCGGCGACTATCGGATTTTTTGCATGCTTCAGACGGTTTTCGTCAGGCATACTGCCGCCGCGTCCTCCTAAATAGACACCGGCTGACCTGCCTTTCATTTCTTGTAAAGAGTAACCGCTGTCTCTGAACAGATGAAGCGCCTCTTCTAATATAAGAAAGGACTGGATATCCATTGCCTTGATGTCTTCTTCGGGAATAAGGAAAAACTCCGGGTCAAAATGCGTTACATTTTTTAAAAGGCCCGCATAATCCGCCTTCTCCGTTTTCCAGCGTTCTTTCGGCACCCTTTGAATAGCCGACGTCCCTTCAGACAGCAGCTTCCAATAAGCTTCAATTGATTCAGCTCCAGGAAAATGGCAGGACATTCCGACAACAGCGATGTCTTGCGCCGCTGCAGCGCCAGAAGGCTGAATGACAGCGGCTGCTGTTTGTTTGGGAACGTCCGGGATTACAGGCTGAACCGGTTTTGAAACGGCAGCTTTGATTTCCGGATATGCTGTTTCAAGCCATCCCGCCAGCGCAGCAACCGTAGGGTATTCATACAGCACCGCCGGGTCAAGGTCAGCTTTGATCCTCTTTCCGATCGCTCTGGACACTTGGGCAAGCATGATGGAATCGGCTCCGTAATCTTGAAACGGTGTATCAGATTCAAATCT
Source organism: Bacillus sp. JK74 (assembly GCF_053663395.1). Lineage (NCBI taxonomy): Bacteria > Bacillati > Bacillota > Bacilli > Caryophanales > Bacillaceae > Bacillus > Bacillus sp. JK74. The sequence continues at coordinate 286,221 of NZ_JBSJQB010000005.1, forward strand.
TGACGGCTCCAGTCTTAATTCCCGGCAGCAAATGCCCGTCAGCCACTCCTCTACGCTTTCTGTCTCACCCTGTACATGCTGCTTTGTTTCGGTAAGGCCGGTTGAAAGCATCAGACGGTCGGGCTCCCATTTTTCCGGGTGAATGACGGCCGGCATAATAACAGATCCGCAATCGCCTGCCATAACGGCATCAAACAGACTCAGCCCTTCTCTGTCAGTGATGCTCTTTAAACCGCTTTTCAGATAGGCCCGGCTTTTTGATTCGCCCATACCCGTTTCTTTCCAGCTCGGCCATTGGATGCTCAGCACCGGAAAACCTTTTGCGGCCGCAAAATAATCCATATAGGCGTTAGCCATGGCATAATCGCTTTGTCCCGCTCCTAATTCGGGCATCACGCCGGACACTGAAGAAAACAGCGCAAAAAATCGGAGAGGCTCCTTGTGCAGCGCTTGATACAAAAGGTCCAGTCCGTCTGTTTTAGGTTCAAGCACTGGCATCATCTGTTCTCTCGTTTTGCGGATAAAGGCTGGATGATCGAGATCTACGGCTCCCGCTGCGTGTATCACGCCTCCTATCGGCCCCATCTTCTCTTTCACCCGGCTGACGGCCTGCTCATATTCAGGACCGGAAGATACAGTCAGCACTTCCGTCCGGACACCTTTTTGTTCGAGCTCTCTGATTCTTCTCACTTTATCGGAAAACGGGGAATTCCGTTTGATATGATCATCCCACTCCGCTTTCGGAGGCATTGTTTCTTTTCCGGTAAGCACGAGTTTCGTGACTCCGTAACGTTCGGCAAAATGCCGGGCGAATAAATATCCGAGTCCCCGGGTCCCTCCGGTGATCCAGAGCACATGGTCTTTCGGAAATGAAAATTCTTTTTCAGCTAAGCTGTTTGTTTCCTTTAACCGCGCGTGATAGCGCACACCGTTTCGGTAACACACTTCGATGTCTGCAGAATCGCGAAAAAACTCCTCTGCGATCTGGTTTGCCAGCTCGGAATCTTCAGCAGTCCGTTCTGCATCCATATGCCGCGAGCGGATATCCTTATACTCACTTTGGAGCATCCGGTACAATCCGGCCTTTTTTGCACCTGAGAGATTTATCGTTTCATTTGCAAAAGGTTCAAGCCCCTTTGTCACACAAAGCAGATGAAGCTTTCGGCCGCGGTTTCTGTTGTCAACGAGAGACTGCAGACGATGAATCCAGCCGTCATCATGCTTGATTTCCGTCCCGCACCCCGTCACATCAATCAGACCGCCAAATCGGGCCGCGTCCCCGGATATTTCCGGTGATGCAGCGTCAATGATTTCAGACTCGGGGAAATAACGGGACAGCTCAACGGCCAAATTTCCTATCTGGTGATCAGCGGCTATTCCGATGACGCCCCGCACTTCCTTAGCCGGAACACGGCTGCTTTCTGCCCAGCTTTTCTGTAAAAAGCGGAATTCACGAAATGTTTCAGAATGTGTTTCAGCATCACGAACATTGTCCGGCGCTGCATCGTCCGGCCAATAACGATTCTTTATAAATGGATAACCGGGAAGGCTGACGCGATGCGGCAGGCTGCCGTTATAAAGCTCTGACCAATCAATCTTCAGCCCTTTTACCCAAAGTTCCAGAAGCTTCGCGAATTTTTTTCTTTTCATCCATTTACGGACGGCTTCCTGCATATCTTCATCCTTAAAAACGGCTAGAATATCTTTATACTGTTTGCTTTTTCCCCTGAAGCAGCCGTCTGTTCCGCCGTCAATAAAACGCTGCAGTTTTTCCGCTAACTGCTCTGTCGACGTCACGATAAACGCCGCGCGTTCTTCCATCGCTTCTCTTCCGGTTTGAAGGGTGTAAGCCGCGTCCCGGAGGCTGCGGTCTGTGACGTCATTTTTTCTGATCGCTTGAAGAAGCTGCTGCGCCCGCTGCTTCAGGCTGGCCTCCTGTTTGGCGGATAATAAAATGACTGCGGGATCTTCATCTGTGAATGGCTCAGAAATCTCCCTATCAGGTTCAATATATTCTTCTATCAATATGTGGGCATTTGCCCCGCCCGCGCCAAAAGAAGAGATTCCCGCGATTCTCGGAATCTCTTTCTGCGCTCCGTTTTCCTCAATGACCGGCCGTTTCCAGTCTGCCAATTCACGCTGCACCGCAAACGGCGTCCGGTCAAATGCAATATTCGGATTCAATTTTCGGCAATGTAATGAAGGGGCCAGCTTTCGTTTTTGAAACTGGAGCAGCAGTTTTGTTACACCGGCGATGCCTGCCGCGGCTTCCAAATGCCCGATATTGGATTTAACTGAGCTGATGGCGCAAAAGCCTTTATCTGACGTTTTCGTTTGAAATGCGCGGGTCAAACCGTCAATTTCGATCGGATCTCCGAGTTCAGTGCCCGTGCCGTGGGCTTCAATACAGCTGATCATCCGCGGATGTATTCCTGATTTTTCAAGCGCGCCGGAAATCACGTCAGCCTGGGCGCTCGGACTCGGCACTGTATACCCGTTTGTTCTGCCGCCGTGATTGATATGAGTGCCGCGAATCACCCCGTAAATATGGTCCTTATCAGCCATCGCTTTTGACAGCGGCTTTAACAGCACGGCCCCGACGCCTTCCCCGGGAACAAATCCGTCCCCGCCTTCACCGAAACTTTTGCACGTTCCGTCTTTTGAAAGCATTCGATAGGCGCTGAGCTCCGCATAAGCCGAAGGATGCGTATACACATTCACACCGCCGGCAATCGCCATGTCACATTCGCCGCGAAGGATGTTTTCACACGCTTCATGAATTGCAGTCAGCGAAGACGAGCACATCGTGTCGACCGGCATGCTCGGCCCTTTCAGATTAAGAAAATAGGAAACTCTGTTGGCCGCTGAACTGAACGACGTTTTCGGCTGCAGGGTGCCGCCGTTTTTCCAGTACATTCCGTACCCGTTTTTCGTAATGCCAGCAAAAACGCCGACCCGGCCGTTATACAGATTCTCAAGCTGTTCCTTCGTATAACCGGCATCCTCCAGCACCTGCCAGCACATTTCAATAAAGAGACGCTCCTGCGGGTCCATATTCAAAGCATCACGGGGTGAAATTTGAAAAAACAGCGGATCAAAGAAAGCGGCATCTTTCAGAAACCCGCCCCGCTTACTGTAACTTTTCCCTGCTTTCACGGCCGCTTCGGGATCAGGGTTGTAGTACTTGTCCTTTTCCCAGCGCTCTTCGGGAATTTCGGTCACACAGTCTTTTCCGGCCGCTAAGTTATCCCAGTACTCTTCAAGTGTTTCAGCTTGCGGATAACGTCCGCTGACGCCGATAATCGCAATCCCTTCTTTTGTCTGTTTCTCATTGGAAAAAGCAGGCCGTTTCTTTCGCTTGATAAACGACGGAAGCACCGGAAAATCTTCATTTGCCAAAACCTGTTCTGATATGCCTGAACGGTGCTCATCATCATTTGTCCATTTTCGGCATTCATTCGGATAATCCGTGACAAAGTGAGCTGCCAGGGAGCCCAGTGTCTTATATTCGTAAAAAACCGTTTTGGAAAGGTCACCGAAAAGCAGAGACAATTCGCGGTTTAATTTCGTCACAGTGACTGAGTTTATTCCGTAGGTTTCCAGCGGCTCTTCAGTATCTATGTTGGAAACAGCAATTTTTGCAGTCAGGCCAAAAAGCGTTTTGAGCTGAAAAAGCGTTTGTTCATACAAACGTTCACTGCGGTGTTCGGCATTGGTTTTTCCGGGAGCGCCCGTCTTGATGACAGGCTGCAGCTTCAACCCCGACAGGGAAGCCCATATTTTTCCTTCTTCGTCACATAAATCAATATAAAAGCTCCCCGCCTTCTCTTGTATCTCGGCCCATACCTTGTCAGGACAAGATTCATAAAACAAAAGCTCGTCCAATGAAACCGGGGCGAGCGTTTTATATTCTTTGCCGCCAAGCAGCGCGCATGCCTCTGTCACACTTTGCATCACACAGGGAGGGAGGCCGAATCGGGCGGATTCTTTTTGGTTTGTCAACGGAATTGATATGTCTGCCAGCATCCGTCCTGCTGAAGCGTAAATACGCTCAATTCCTTTCATGTGCTCACTGTATTGAACGGTATCGTTCTGAGTGATGGCTTCAATTTGCTGCTTATCCATCAGGGAACCGCTGTTTTCCTTCAAGCGGCTGATATCCAGCATGCCGGGCGCAGCATCAACTGGCTGAATCGTCCCTTGGCTGTACACATCATGACGACTGTAATCGGCAGAAAATGGATTATAAATCTCAAACTTTTTGACTTCACCCTCTGCGGGTATCAGCCTGATCTCGATATGGAACGGCTCAGCCTCAGTCAAAATGGGCTTTGACCACACGATATGCGTCAGCCGGACAGCCGCAGTCTCCTTTACTGTCAAAACAGCCGCAGCTCTCGCCATTTCCAAAAGAAGTTCTCCGGGCATAAGCTTTTTATGCTGTAAAGAAACATCAGCGAGAAAAAATTCCCGGCCGCTGAAAGCTGCCGAGAATCCCTGTCCCGTTTCATCGGAAATATGCTGCTGAGCAAGCGGATGAAGGGAAGCCGCTTGGCGAAGTTCCATCCGCATATCATAATCGCGCAAAATGCCGATCGCATCCTGTTTTGTCATTTTTTTATTTTTGACGTCAGAAAAAACCCGGTGCAGAAACTCTTTCATATGGTTTCCTCCATTACGCTAATCCCTGTAAAAACCGATCGTTCTTTTTACAGCGGCTTCTATGCTTATTTCGTTTTTCTCCAATTCATCAAGCAGGCGCTCATAAGTCTCAAGCGGGGACGTATCAGTCTCGTAAGTCTCCCGGTGCCTTATATGCTGCGCACTGTGCGGTATCCAGCAATGTGTTTTCGCAAAAGGATAGACGGGCAGGCTGACTTTTTTCGGTCTTTCGTCCGGGTATAATTTATTCCAGTCGACATGCAAGCCTTGCACCCATAATTTTGCAAGCATTGCATACTTTCCTGCTTCAATCCATTGATCTACGGCCCCGCTCATTTCTGCGTTGTCCGTCATCTCTGTAAACAGCTGTTTCATCGCTTTGTTCCGGCCTGTAAAGAAATTCTGCCCCGTCTCCTTGCCGCTGAGGAAATCATTCAGCGCGTTCGCAAGCTCTTCTTTTGTTTCAGCAATGACGGCAAGGCGCTCTTCCATTTCATCCCGGCCAAGCTGAAGCGTATAAGCGATATCCGCAAGAGCTCCGTCAGCTGAATGTGACTTTTCCAAATATCTGCGCAGCTGTTCCGCACGTTCCTTCAGCTGTTCCGCCGTCTTTGCCGAGAGAATGAATAAGGACGGCTGAAGTTCACCGGCCGTCCATTGTTTCTCTTCAACAGGAGAAACATATTCTTCGAGCACGACGTGAGCATTGACACCGCCAAATCCGAACGAGCTGACACCCGCTCTCCGCGGCAGTTCATTTCCGCTATCATCAGTCGCCGCTTTCCACGGCTGAGTGTCGCGGACGAAATAAAACGGGCTTCCGTCTAGGCTGATATACGGATTAACGGTTTCACAATGCAGACTTTTAACGAGCGTTTTGTGCTGCATCTGCAAAATAATTTTTAAAAGCCCGGCCATGCCGGCGGCAAGCTCTGTGTGGCCGATATTCGTTTTGACGGAACCGAGGCCGCAATGAGGCTGCTCGGGTGCCGTTACTCCGGCTTTCTGATAAAGCGCTGCAAAAGCCGCTTTGAGTCCGTTGATTTCTATCGGATCTCCGAGCGCCGTTCCCGTGCCGTGGGCTTCAATATAACTCACTGTACGGGGGTCGATGTTCGCTTGCTGATACGCTTTTATCATGACTTCTGTCTGCGCTTTCGGATTCGGCGATGTAAGGGAAGCCGCCCTTCCGCCATGATTTTCCGCCGTTCCGCGGATAACGGCATAAATACGGTCGCCGTCACGTTCCGCATCGGATAATGTTTTCAAAACAATCATGCCGGCACCTTCAGCTCTGACATACCCGTCCGCTTGATCAGAAAATGTTTTGCAGCGCCCGTCTTCACTGAGCATTCCTGCTTTATTAAAGCTGATATGCATATCCGGCGACACAATAGCATTGACGCCTCCTGCAATCGCGATGCCGCAGTCTCCGGCCTGAATTGCCCTGACCGCACGGTGAACAGCGACCAATGAGCTTGAACAGGCGGTTTCAATCGGTTCGCTCGGCCCATGTATATTCAGAAAATAGCTCATGCGGTTCGGACCGATTGACGGAACCGTCCCGGCGGCGGAAGAACCCTCAATCTCTATATGGAACTTTGAAGCTTCCTGGGCGTAACCGCTGTTTGCCGTGCCTGCAAAAATGCCTGTATTTGTACCTGACAGGCTTTTGGCAGAGCAGCCGGCATCTTCAATCGCTTTCCATACATGCATCATTAAAAGTCTTTGCTGAGGATCCATCATTTCGGCTTCATGCGGAGAAATACCGAAAAATAATGGATCAAATTGAGCGGTTTCATCAATGAAGCCGCCCCACTTTACATTGCTCGCATTTTTATCTTTCTGCGGGTCTCCGTAATACTGTCTCCAGTCCCAGCGCCCCGGCGGTATTTCAGAAATGCAGTCCTTTTCTCCGGCTAAATTCTCCCAAAACATTTCCGGATTTTCAGCCATTGGAAATGCACAGCTGATTCCGATTATCGCCACGGGCTCTTCAGGTGCAGCTGCGGTTTTTGTTTTAGGAAGGCGGGACGGAATCGAGAATGGCTCCGTCTTCATTTTTTTACGCTCAACCGGTTTCTCCGTTTCTGTTTCTTCCTGTGAGCCGAATGTATCCGGATGTTCCGTCAGCAAGTATTGGGCAAAACTAAAGACTGTCGGGTATTCAAAAAACACGGCCGGTGTCAGTTCAAGCCCATACATTTTATTTAGTTCATTTGCAAACTGCGTGAATGAAACCGAATCAAAACCATAATCTCTCATCTCTGATTCAGCATCTATTTCTTCTTCTTTCACCTTCAGAATGCCTGATATCATATGTTTGAGTTCCGCTTGTACTTTATTTGGCAGATGGACGTGGGTCTTCCTTGACACATGAAGGCTACGGGACGGTTCCGGCGCTTCAGGCATCAGGTTTTTTCGAATCCGTTTCTCGTCGCCTTCTGCCACCATGATCTGGTGTTCTCCGGAGGCAAAAGCGGCATAAAGCGCCTGGATGCCTGATGCCGATCGCATGGCTTTCATTCCGGTCTGTTCATACATCAGCCGTTCTGTCTCTTTGTCCACACGCATACCGCCTTCTTCCCAAAGCGGCCAGTTGACGGACAGGGTCTGCCCGCTCCGCTTGTTGTCCCGCACGAGACGGTTTCGGCGGGCTGCATATACGTCCATAAATGCGTTGGCTGCCGCATAACCGGCCTGCCCCGGATTTCCCATGCCTCCCGCCAAGGAAGAAAACAGAATGAAAAAGTCCAGCCGTACATCTTTCGCTGCTTCATCAAGATTGATAAGCCCTTTCACTTTCGGCGCCATGACGGCCTTCCGTTCGTTTTCTGTCTGGTTCAGAATGTAGTTGTCGGCGATCACGCCGGCGCCGTGAATGATCCCGTCGAGTGTTCCGT
>NZ_JBSJQB010000006.1:0-2500 GCF_053663395.1 Bacillus sp. JK74
AATAGGGCGGCACCTTGACGGTACCTAACCAGAAAGCCACGGCTAACTACGTGCCAGCAGCCGCGGTAATACGTAGGTGGCAAGCGTTGTCCGGAATTATTGGGCGTAAAGGGCTCGCAGGCGGTTTCTTAAGTCTGATGTGAAAGCCCCCGGCTCAACCGGGGAGGGTCATTGGAAACTGGGGAACTTGAGTGCAGAAGAGGAGAGTGGAATTCCACGTGTAGCGGTGAAATGCGTAGAGATGTGGAGGAACACCAGTGGCGAAGGCGACTCTCTGGTCTGTAACTGACGCTGAGGAGCGAAAGCGTGGGGAGCGAACAGGATTAGATACCCTGGTAGTCCACGCCGTAAACGATGAGTGCTAAGTGTTAGGGGGTTTCCGCCCCTTAGTGCTGCAGCTAACGCATTAAGCACTCCGCCTGGGGAGTACGGTCGCAAGACTGAAACTCAAAGGAATTGACGGGGGCCCGCACAAGCGGTGGAGCATGTGGTTTAATTCGAAGCAACGCGAAGAACCTTACCAGGTCTTGACATCCTCTGACAATCCTAGAGATAGGACGTCCCCTTCGGGGGCAGAGTGACAGGTGGTGCATGGTTGTCGTCAGCTCGTGTCGTGAGATGTTGGGTTAAGTCCCGCAACGAGCGCAACCCTTGATCTTAGTTGCCAGCATTCAGTTGGGCACTCTAAGGTGACTGCCGGTGACAAACCGGAGGAAGGTGGGGATGACGTCAAATCATCATGCCCCTTATGACCTGGGCTACACACGTGCTACAATGGACAGAACAAAGGGCAGCGAAACCGCGAGGTTAAGCCAATCCCACAAATCTGTTCTCAGTTCGGATCGCAGTCTGCAACTCGACTGCGTGAAGCTGGAATCGCTAGTAATCGCGGATCAGCATGCCGCGGTGAATACGTTCCCGGGCCTTGTACACACCGCCCGTCACACCACGAGAGTTTGTAACACCCGAAGTCGGTGAGGTAACCTTTATGGAGCCAGCCGCCGAAGGTGGGACAGATGATTGGGGTGAAGTCGTAACAAGGTAGCCGTATCGGAAGGTGCGGCTGGATCACCTCCTTTCTAAGGATTTTAACGGAATATAAGACCTTGGGTCTTATAAACAGAACGTTCCCTGTCTTGTTTAGTTTTGAAGGAACTTTAATTCTTTCATATGGTAGATGGGCCTGTAGCTCAGCTGGTTAGAGCGCACGCCTGATAAGCGTGAGGTCGGTGGTTCGAGTCCACTCAGGCCCACCATCTTTACCCAATACGGGGCCTTAGCTCAGCTGGGAGAGCGCCTGCTTTGCACGCAGGAGGTCAGCGGTTCGATCCCGCTAGGCTCCACCAACGTGTTCTTTGAAAACTAGATAACAGAAGTAATTCACATTCAATTAGTAATGCAAGATATCACGTAGTGATTCTTTTTAACGGTTAAGNCCTTTATGGAGCCAGCCGCCGAAGGTGGGACAGATGATTGGGGTGAAGTCGTAACAAGGTAGCCGTATCGGAAGGTGCGGCTGGATCACCTCCTTTCTAAGGATTTTAACGGAATATAAGACCTCGGGTCTTATAAACAGAACGTTCCCTGTCTTGTTTAGTTTTGAAGGAACTTTGATTCTTTCACATGGTAGATGGGCCTGTAGCTCAGCTGGTTAGAGCGCACGCCTGATAAGCGTGAGGTCGGTGGTTCGAGTCCACTCAGGCCCACCATCTTTACTCAATACGGGGCCTTAGCTCAGCTGGGAGAGCGCCTGCTTTGCACGCAGGAGGTCAGCGGTTCGATCCCGCTAGGCTCCACCAACGTGTTCTTTGAAAACTAGATAACAGAAGTAATTCACATTCAATTAGTAATGCAAGATATCACGTAGTGATTCTTTTTAACGGTTAAGTTAGAAAGGGCGCACGGTGGATGCCTTGGCACTAGGAGCCGATGAAGGACGGGACGAACACCGATATGCTTCGGGGAGCTGTAAGCAAGCTTTGATCCGGAGATTTCCGAATGGGGAAACCCACCACTCGTAATGGAGTGGTATCCATATCTGAATACATAGGATATGAGAAGGCAGACCCGGGGAACTGAAACATCTAAGTACCCGGAGGAAGAGAAAGCAAATGCGATTCCCTGAGTAGCGGCGAGCGAAACGGGACCAGCCCAAACCAAGAGGCTTGCCTCTTGGGGTTGTAGGACACTCTGTACGGAGTTACAAAAGAACGAGGTAGATGAAGAGGTCTGGAAAGGCCCGCCATAGGAGGTAACAGCCCTGTAGTCAAAACTTCGTTCTCTCCTGAGTGGATCCTGAGTACGGCGGAACACGTGAAATTCCGTCGGAATCCGGGAGGACCATCTCCCAAGGCTAAATACTCCCTAGTGACCGATAGTGAACCAGTACCGTGAGGGAAAGGTGAAAAGCACCCCGGAAGGGGAGTGAAAGAGATCCTGAAACCGTGTGCCTACAAGTAGTCAGAGCCCGTTAACGGGTGATGGCGTGCCTTTTGTAGAA
>NZ_JBSJQB010000006.1:5000-263508 GCF_053663395.1 Bacillus sp. JK74
GGGTGGAGCAGTTCGGTAGCTCGTCGGGCTCATAACCCGAAGGTCGCAGGTTCAAATCCTGCCCCCGCAACCAAAAATTAAATGGTCCGGTAGTTCAGTTGGTTAGAATGCCTGCCTGTCACGCAGGAGGTCGCGGGTTCGAGTCCCGTCCGGACCGCCATTTTTATTGTAAACGAAACGATCATGTTTTCGTTTTTTTTGTGTTTTCTTTTAATGCTGGCAGCTTGGTATCTAACCAAGCTTTCTTTTATATCGTTAAAGTCTTGGATATTGAAACATAATCCGATACACTAGAAAGAGCTGTATTTCACAAGAGCGTCAGAAAGGGAGACGGGAGATATATGGATGAGTTTGATTTGATTCACAGTATTACACCGCATTCGCATTATCATCCTTCCGTCGATGTAGGGATCGGTGATGATGGTGCGGTTTATACAGCGTCACCCCATATGCAGCAAATTGTCTGCCTTGATACAATGGTGGAGAATGTCCATTTTAAATTAGAGTATTCCTCTCCTCATGATATCGGTTATAAAGCGCTTGCTGTTAACATTAGTGACGTGGCGGCGATGGGAGGCATTCCGAAGTTTTATTTGGTGTCTCTAGCGGTTCCTTCTTGCTGGCAGAAAGCTGACGTCCAGGCAATGTATGAAGGGATGGCGGAACTGGCGAAACTATATCAAATGGATTTGATCGGGGGAGATACCGTCTCCGCTTCCGGTCAAGCCGTAATTACCGTTACTGTCATCGGAGAAGTTGAGAAGGATTGCGCTTGTCTGCGAAGCTCGGCAAGACCCGGAGATGTTGTGTTTGTTACGGGGGATATCGGCTCGTCCGCAGCAGGACTGTCTCTTTTGTTGGGAGAAACACTTTCTTCTGCTTTTCACACGAGTGATTATTTTATCCGAAAACATAAACGGCCCGTTCCGAGAGTTCAAGTCGGCCGCTTCTGCTCTCAGCTTCAGCGCGCGGCTCTGAATGATATCAGTGACGGATTGGCCAGTGAGCTGCATGAAATAGCTGCGGCAAGTTCAGTTACGATAGAAATTGAAGAACAACTTCTGCCGGTGCATCCGGATTTGCCTGAGGCAAATTCTGAGTGGAAGAAATGGGTGTTATTCGGCGGTGAAGATTTTGAATTGGTTGGAACGGTTTCTCAGCAAGAGTGGACCTCTCTGCTTGATTACTGCTCTCAGTCAGGCATTCCGATAGCGAAGATAGGGGCGGTGTCTGAACGGAAGGAAGCATGTGTTCTTTTGACAGCCAATGATCAGAGACAAATCGTCCTTGAGAAAAAAGGATACAATCATTTTAAATAAGACGGGTGACTCACTTTGAAGACATTACAATGGAGAACGAAAAACCCCGAAGAAACGAAAGCCGTAGCCAAGCTTGCCGCTTCTTTGGCAAAGCCGGGAGACATTTTGACACTGGAAGGCGACTTAGGCGCGGGAAAAACGACTTTTACAAAGGGTTTTGCCGAAGGACTGGGAATCACGAGAGTGGTAAACAGCCCGACTTTTACAATTATAAAAGAATACCATGACGGTTCGATTCCTCTATATCATATGGATGTGTATCGTATGGAGGATGAAAGCGAAGACTTAGGGCTTGAAGAATATTTTGAGGGACAAGGCGTCTGTTTAATTGAATGGGCTCATTTAATTCAGGATCAGCTGCCTGCTGAACGGCTGCAGATCGTCATCAAGAGAGCCGGTGATGAGGCAAGGGACATTACCTTTACGGCTTTCGGAACACGGTATGAAACGCTTTGTGAGGAGATAAATAAACATGACAATACTGGCAATTGATACGTCAAATTACACGCTGGGTGCCGCGCTCGTTCGTGACAAAACGGTGATGGCGGAGTATATTACATATTTAAAAAAGAATCATTCCGTGCGGGCGATGCCTGCTGTCAATTCATTGCTGAAGGATTGCGGCCTAACACCGCAGGACCTTACGAAAATAGCGGTGGCGAAAGGACCTGGATCGTACACAGGTGTCAGAATCGGTGTGACGCTGGCAAAAACATTGGCATGGTCGCTGAAGCTTCCGGTTTCCGCTGTCTCGAGCCTGGAGGTGCTGGCGGCTAACGGACGGCACTTTCAAGGACTGATCTGCCCGTTATTTGATGCCCGGCGCGGACAGGTATATACGGGACTTTATGAATATCAGAACGGCCGATTACAATCCGTTCTTCCTGATCAGAATGTCCTTTTGACTGATTGGCTCGGCATGCTGAAAGAAAAAGCGTCTCCGGTTTTATTTTTAGGGCACGATACAGCCATCCATGAAGAAACCATTCTGCATGAAATGACATCTCAAGCAGTGATAGGAACGGCTGCACAGCATAATCCGCGGCCGTCAGAGCTGGCGTTTTTAGGCTTGGAAAAAGAAGAAGCGGATGTCCACAGCCTTGTTCCTGATTATTTGCGTCTGGCAGAGGCTGAAGCGAAATGGATGGAATCTCAAAAATAGGGTGATAGGGATGAAAACGAAAACGGCGATACGAAGCATGCGGCCGGAAGATATTGATCAAATTTATGAAATTGAAACAGCATCCTTTACTTCTCCGTGGACGAAGGATTCATTTTATCATGAGCTTTTGGAAAATCCGTATGCCCACTACCTTGTCATTGAAAAGGACGGCTGTCTGGCGGGGTATTGCGGAATCTGGATTATTATAGATGACGCGCAGATTACGAACATAGCCATTAAGCCGGAATATCGGGGCCAATCGTTGGGAGAAGCGCTGTTTCGCTCTGCGATAGAATTGTGCAGAGAAAAAAAGGCAAGAAGGCTCTCTCTCGAAGTCAGGGTCTCAAATCATCCCGCCCAATCCTTATATAAGAAATTCGGTCTTCAGGCCGGAGGAATCAGAAAACAATACTATACAGATAACGGGGAAGATGCGTTATTAATGTGGGTGACATTACATGAGTGAAAAACAAGATATTTATGTATTAGGAATCGAAACAAGCTGTGATGAAACTGCGGCCTCAGTCGTAAAAAACGGAAAAGACATCATTTCAAACGTTGTCGCTTCTCAAATTGAAAGCCATAAACGTTTCGGCGGGGTCGTGCCTGAAATAGCGTCCAGACATCATGTGGAGCAGATTACCCTTGTGATTGAGGAAGCTCTTTCAAAGGCGGAGATGGGCTTTGATGATCTTGATGCGATTGCTGTAACGGAAGGACCCGGACTTGTCGGAGCCCTGTTAATCGGAGTCAATGCGGCAAAGGCGTTAAGCTTTGCCCATCAAATACCGTTAGTCGGCGTCCATCACATTGCGGGCCATATTTATGCAAACAGGCTGATAGGAGAGCTTCAGTTCCCGGCGCTTGCTTTGGTTGTGTCAGGCGGACATACGGAATTGGTTTATATGAAAGAGCACGGTTCATTCGAGGTTATCGGTGAAACGCTGGATGATGCCGCAGGCGAAGCTTATGACAAAGTGGCAAGAACGATGGGGCTTCCTTATCCGGGAGGGCCGCAGATTGATAAGCTGGCTGCTGTGGGAACGGATTCCATTCCGCTTCCGCGTGCGTGGCTGGAAGAAGGGTCTTACAATTTCAGCTTCAGCGGCCTGAAATCAGCCGTGATTAACACGCTTCATAACGCCTCGCAAAAAAATGAGGTGATTCCTCCGGAGGATCTTGCCGCAAGCTTTCAGCAGAGTGTCATTGATGTACTGACGGCAAAAACCTCTAAGGCCGCGAAAGAATACGGGGTTAAACAAGTGCTGCTTGCAGGAGGCGTAGCCGCTAACAAAGGGCTGAGAGCCGCACTGCAGCAGGAATTCAGCCATTCGGGAGATCCCGAGCTTATCATCCCGCCGCTTTCTTTATGCACGGACAATGCAGCGATGATTGCGGCTGCCGGAACCGTTGCTTTTGAAAAGGGGATCCGGGGCTCATATGATATGAACGGACAGCCCGGTTTGGAATTAACATCCTTTGATCGTCTCACGTTGTAAAACGTGAGGCTTTTTTTTTTACTTATTAACAGATAATTCTAATATATCCACAGGATTGTGAATATATTCAGAAATCCAGTCTGGATAAGGGACTGTAAGTTGTTAGTAAAGTGGATAAAGTCAGAAAATTTTGTGGATAGTGTGTATAAAGCGCTTGCTTAAATGGCTGACAAGGAGGATAGCTGTGGATAAAAAAGCACCCCTTAAAGAGGTGCTTGACTTTTTCTATTCTTCTGAGGAGAGTTCCTCCCATTCTGCTAATAAGTTTTCGAGCTCTTGATTCAGGGCTTCATTCTCCGCGTGAATGGTCTGTACTTTTTCATGATCCTGATACACGTCAGGGTCGCACAGCAGCTCCTCATTGGCACTGATTTTCTCTTCGGCGGATGAGACGGCCGCTTCGATTTCTTCAATGCGTCTCAGGCGCTGCCGTTCTTTCTTCTTCCATTCTTTTTCTTCCTCGTAAGTTCTTTTCGTATCCTGTTTGACCTTGCCGGCAGGCTGAGCCTGCTCCTTTTCCTGCCGCTTCATTTCTTCCAGTTCCAGCTGCTGGGCTTTTTTCTCGGTGTAATAGTCATAGTCTCCCAAATATTCTTCTGCATGATCAGGTGACAGCTCCAGCACTCTTGTGGCGATCCTGTTAATAAAGTAGCGGTCATGCGATACAAATAACAGTGTTCCCGGGTAGTCGATCAGGGCGTTTTCCAGCACCTCTTTACTATCCAGGTCAAGGTGGTTTGTCGGCTCATCAAGGATGAGAAAGTTTGCTTTTTGAAGCATCAGCTTGGCAAGCGCGACTCTTGCTTTCTCCCCGCCGCTTAACGAACGGACCGGTTTCAGGACATCGTCTCCGCTGAACAGAAAGTTGCCGAGGCATGTTCTGATCTCTTTTTCCGGCATGTCCGGATACTCATCCCACAGCTCGTCCAGCACGCGTTTGGACGATGTCAGTTCAGCCTGCTCCTGATCGTAATAGCCGATTGTGACGTTGGAACCGTACGTGATCGACCCGGATTCCGGACTGATTGTATTCATAATCGTTTTCAGCAAGGTTGATTTGCCGATTCCGTTCGGTCCGACGAGGGCGGCGCTTTCGCCTCTTGTAATGCCGAAGGTCAGGTTTTTCAAGAGCGGCGGCTGGCCGTCATAGCTGATGGAAACATCCTGTACACGCAGGACGTCGTTTCCGCTCTGTTTTGTAATGTCAAAACGGAAGGCGGCTGATTTTTCATCCCCGAGCGGCTTTGCCATGACGTCCATCCGTTCCAGCTGTTTTCGTCTGCTTTGGGCTCTTTTCGTTGTAGAAGCTCTGGCCAGATTGCGGTCGACAAAATCTTGAAGCTTGGCGATTTCGTCCTGCTGTTTTTCATACAGCTTCAGGTCTTTCTCATACTGCTCGGCTTTTTGTTCTAAATAGGCGCTGTAGTTGCCGAGGTATTTTTTGCTTTCTGTCCGGGAGACCTCGTACACTTGGCTGACGACTTTATCAAGAAAGTATCTGTCGTGGGAAACGATCAGGATTGCGCCTGAATATCCCTGTAAATAATGCTCAAGCCATGTAAGCGTATCGATGTCGAGATGGTTCGTCGGTTCATCCAGAATAAGCAGATCAGGCTGGGTCAGCAGCAGTTTTCCGAGCGCAAGCCTTGTTTTCTGACCGCCGCTCAGGCTTTGCACTTTCACGGAATCGTCAAATTTTCCGAAGCCGAGTCCGTGAAGGATAGATCGGACGTCCGCTTCATATTGGTAGCCGCCTTTATCCTTGAAATCCTGCTGAAGCCTGTCATAGGTTTTCATCAGCGTCTCAAGCTCCGCCGGGGCGGCCGTGGCCATCTTTTCTTCAATAGAGCGCATCTCTTTTTCCATTGCTTTCAGGAAATCAAAAACGCTCAGCAGTTCTTCTTTTATGGTAAGCTGGGATTCCAAGCCAGTGTGCTGGGCAAGATATCCCATCGTTAATTCTTTCGGTTTGATTAATTCACCCTTTTCATATGAAAGGTGACCTGCGATAATTTTAAGGAGAGTTGATTTGCCGGCTCCGTTTCTGCCTACTATGGCGATGCGATCCCGAGATCTGACTTCAAGCTTTATATTGTTTAAAATAGGATCAGCGCCAAAAGATTTGGATAGCTGATTAATTTGTAAGATCATCATATTATTTCACCTCTGTTATAATAAGTTAAGTGTAGCTTATCAACCTGCTGTCAGCAAACAATACATCAGAATTGGAACATTATAGGATAAGACATCAGGGAGAAAATAGTGTATGATCAGAAGTAAGGAGAGTTTAAATATGAATGGATTTTCTCATTTTAATGAAGAAGGCCGTGCCCGCATGGTGGATATAAGCGATAAATCTTCAACAGTCCGTACTGCCGCTGCGATATCCAGCGTACACATGAAACATGACGTGTACAGCAGAATCAAAAACCGCGAGATCGGAAAAGGAGACGTGCTGGCTGTCGCACAGGTGGCAGGAATTATGGCCGCAAAGCAGACGTCAGCGATTATCCCGATGTGCCACCCGCTTTCTTTAAGCAGCGTCGACATTTCATTCGGCTGGGAGGAAAAGGATTCCGAAGCCGTTCTTCATATACAGGCAAGCGTAAAAACGAAAGGGAGTACAGGTGTGGAAATGGAAGCGCTAACTTCCGCTTCAGTCTGCGCTTTGACCGTGTATGACATGTGCAAGGCGCTGGATAAAGGAATGGTCATCGGCCCGACCTGCCTCATGGAAAAAACAGGAGGCAAAAACGGTGATTTTAAAAGAGATGCATCTGAGTATAAAGTGGAGGACCAATCATGAACAAGGATCAATCAAAAATTCCACAGGCGACGGCAAAACGGCTGCCGCTTTATTATCGCTTTTTAAAGAATTTACACGCGTCAGGAAAGCAGCGCGTTTCATCAGCTGAACTGAGCGACGCGGTAAAAGTCGATTCGGCCACGATCCGCCGGGATTTTTCCTATTTCGGGGCGCTCGGCAAAAAAGGATACGGCTATAATGTGGATTACCTGCTGTCATTTTTCAGAAAAACACTGGATCAGGATGAAACGACGAACGTCATTTTGATCGGTGTCGGGAATTTAGGGACGGCGTTTCTTCACTATAATTTCACAAAAAATAATAACACAAAAATATCTATGGCTTTTGATGTGAATCAGAGTAAAATAGGAACTGAGGTAGGCGGTGTGCCTGTCTTTGATCTTGATGATTTAGAGCTTCACATAAAGGATGAACCCGTGGCGATTCTTACCGTTCCGGCGGTTGCCGCCCAGTCAATCACCGACCGGCTCGTGTCGCTCGGAATCAAGGGAATCCTTAACTTTACGCCGGCCCGTTTGAATGTGCCGGATCACATTCGAATTCATCATATAGATTTAGCAGTAGAGCTTCAATCATTGGTTTATTTCTTAAAGCATTATTCTGTTTTGGAAGAAATTGAATAGCGAAAGGAGGAGCTGCACATGATCGGTCCTGGAAGCCTGGCGGTTATCGGTGTGGTGGCGGTGATTATTTTCGGTCCGAAGAAGCTTCCCGAATTAGGAAAAGCGGCGGGGGACACGCTTCGTGAATTTAAGAACGCTACTAAGGGATTAGCCGGTGAAGAAGAGGAAAAAAAGAAAGAAGAACAGTAAGATAGGATGACGCGTATGAGAGTGAATCAAATGACGCTTGTGGAGCATATTGCCGAACTTCGGAAACGATTGCTGATTGTGGCGTTATCCTTTACGGTTTTCTTTATTGCCGGCTTTTTTCTGGCAAAACCTATCATTGTGTATCTTCAAAAAGCCGATGAAGTAAAAGAGCTCACCCTTAATGCTTTTAACCTGACGGATCCGCTGTTTATCTTTTTGCAGTTCGCGTTTATCATCGGCATCATTTTGACTTCGCCGATTATTCTCTATCAGATTTGGGCGTTTGTCAGTCCGGGTCTGTATGAGAAGGAGCGCAAAGTAACACTCAGCTATATTCCGATTTCGATCGTGCTGTTTGTCGGCGGTGTGTCGTTTTCTTATTATATTTTATTTCCGCTGGTCGTTGATTTTATGAAGCGGGTCTCGAATGACCTGGATGTCAACCAGGTAATCGGGATCACCGAGTACTTTCATTTTCTGCTGCAGCTGACGATTCCGTTCGGGCTGCTGTTTCAGATGCCGGTGCTGATCATGTTTTTAACGAGACTCGGTGTTATCACGCCGATGTTTTTATCGAAGATCAGGAAGTACGCATATTTTGTGCTGCTCGTGATCGCCGCGATGATTGCGCCGCCTGAGCTGCTGTCTCACTTGATGATTACCATTCCGCTTTGCATTTTATATGAGATCAGTATCCTGATTTCAAAAGCGGCGTATCGGAAAAGGCAGACCGACAGTGAATCTGACCAGGACGTATCAGCATAAGAAAAGCCATTTCTCAATGATGAGAAATGGCTTTTCTTTTATTATTTTTGATTTTTCTTCACTTTAAATGAGAAGGCGAACATTTTAAACGAGATGCTGATATTATAAGCGGCGAAAACCATCAGCAGTATGGAATAAAAAGACCACATGCTTCCCGGAGAGCTTGCGGCCAAATACGTAAAGATACAGCCGACTGCGAAATAAATCAAGCCCCAAGTCATTGGGTTCCTCATACAAACAATCCTCCAATAATTAATTGCATTTGCTCACTATGCTGTTCAATATATTTTTGGGCGGGGCCGAGCTGCATGACCACGACAATGGTATTCATCATGACATGGGCGAATATCGGCACAATAATCCGTTTCGTCTGCACATACAAGAACGCAAAGGTAAAGCCCATGGCCGTATACAGCAGCAGGTGCGTGAGGTCTTGATGCACAATGCCGAAAATGACGGAACTGATCAGTCCGGCGATAAAGAAATTCGTTTTTTCATATAATACACCGAAGATGATCTTCCGGAAAATGATTTCTTCAAGAATCGGCCCGACGATAGAAGAAACGATAATCATGAGCGGCATGGCTTTAATAATGTTGAGAATGGCTTTCGTGTTTTCGGAACCGCTGCCCACATGAAAGACATACTGCTCAATCATCCCGGCGATTCCCTGAGAAAATAAAGCGAGCCATATTCCCGCGACCGCCCAGAGAACGGACATGCCGGCGGATGCTTTCTTCCCGTTTCTTAATGTCTGTTTCGGCGCGGTTCTCAAAATCAAGAGAACGATAATCAGGCAGATAAAAAAGCTTACGACGGAATAAATCCCCTGAGCCATGGTGAGATTCGCATTCGTAGGGTGCCCGCCCGCATAGCCGAATTTGTACATTAAAGGAATGCCGATCAAGGCGGAAAGCTGCATGATAACATATGTCAAAATGATATACCAATACTGTTTTCTCAAATGATATGTACTCCTTTATCCTATAAAATCAACTTATTTGTTCTTATTGTAACACAAGTGAACTTGACGTGAAAAAAGGAGAAAATCAGTGCGAGAGAGAATCATGTAAGCGTGAAAATTTTTTATTCTTATGACTTGAAATTGGAAGTGAGATTCTTTATTATAATAACTGTGTTAGCACTCTTTAGAGCTGAGTGCTAAAATTACATATTCATACTATTGAGGAGGTTATTACATTGTTAAAGCCATTAGGTGATCGCGTTGTCATTGAACTCGTAGAATCTGAAGAAAAAACTGCCAGCGGAATCGTATTACCGGATTCTGCAAAAGAAAAGCCGCAAGAAGGCAAAATCGTGGCAGCCGGTTCAGGTCGCGTGTTGGAAAGCGGAGAGCGCGTTGCTTTAGAAGTAAAAGAGGGCGACCGCATTATCTTCTCAAAATACGCCGGTACTGAAGTGAAATACGAAGGTGCTGAATACTTAATCTTACGTGAAAGCGACATTTTAGCTGTAATCGGCTAAGCAAATAAATATTTTTAAAAATTCGAGGAGGTTTCGTTAACATGGCAAAAGATATTAAGTTTAGTGAAGAAGCACGCCGCGCTATGCTTCGCGGTGTCGATGCGCTTGCTGACGCTGTAAAAGTAACTTTAGGGCCAAAAGGACGCAACGTGGTTCTGGAGAAAAAATTCGGTTCTCCGTTAATTACTAATGACGGTGTAACAATCGCAAAAGAAATTGAACTTGAAGACGCGTTTGAAAACATGGGTGCGAAGCTTGTAGCTGAAGTAGCCAGCAAAACAAACGACGTTGCCGGTGACGGTACAACAACTGCAACAGTTCTTGCGCAGGCTATGATCCGTGAAGGCCTGAAAAACGTAACTGCGGGGGCTAACCCTGTCGGCGTACGTAAAGGTATGGAACAAGCCGTAACTGTTGCAATCGAAAACTTAAAAGAAATTTCTAAGCCGATCGAAGGCAAAGAGTCTATCGCTCAGGTTGCTGCGATCTCTGCTGCTGATGAGGAAGTGGGAAGCCTTATCGCTGAAGCAATGGAGCGCGTAGGAAACGACGGCGTCATCACAATCGAAGAGTCTAAAGGCTTCACAACTGAGCTTGAAGTTGTGGAAGGTATGCAATTCGACCGCGGATATGCGTCTCCTTACATGGTGACTGACTCTGATAAGATGGAAGCGGTTCTTGACAATCCTTACATCTTAATCACAGACAAAAAAATCACAAACATTCAAGAAATCCTTCCTGTGCTTGAGCAAGTTGTACAGCAAGGCAAACCATTGCTTCTGATCGCTGAAGATGTTGAAGGTGAAGCTCTTGCTACACTCGTTGTCAACAAACTTCGCGGCACATTCAACGCTGTTGCCGTTAAAGCTCCTGGCTTCGGTGACCGCCGTAAAGCAATGCTTGAAGACATCTCTGTTCTTACAGGCGGAGAAGTAATCACAGAAGACTTAGGCCTTGACCTGAAATCTACTGAAATCGGACAATTGGGACGCGCTTCTAAAGTTGTGGTAACGAAAGAAAACACAACAATCGTAGAAGGCGCCGGCGACACTGAAAAAATCGCTGCACGCGTCAACCAAATCCGCGCTCAAGTGGAAGAAACAACTTCTGAATTCGACAGAGAAAAATTACAAGAGCGTCTTGCAAAACTTGCCGGCGGCGTAGCTGTCATCAAAGTCGGCGCTGCGACTGAAACTGAGCTGAAAGAGCGTAAACTTCGCATCGAAGACGCCCTCAACTCAACTCGCGCAGCTGTTGAAGAAGGTATCGTATCCGGCGGTGGTACAGCGCTTGTCAACGTATACAACAAAGTCGCTGCAGTGGAAGCTGAAGGCGATGCGCAAACAGGTATCAACATCGTGCTTCGCGCGCTTGAAGAGCCGATCCGTCAAATCGCACACAATGCAGGTCTTGAAGGATCTGTCATCGTTGAGCGCCTGAAAAACGAAAAAATCGGCGTAGGCTTCAACGCTGCAACCGGCGAATGGGTAAACATGATCGAAAAAGGTATCGTTGACCCGACAAAAGTGACACGTTCAGCCCTGCAAAACGCAGCTTCTGTAGCAGCAATGCTCCTGACAACTGAAGCCGTTGTCGCTGACAAACCGGAAGAAAACGCCGGCGGCGCAGGAATGCCTGACATGGGCGGCATGGGCGGTATGGGCGGAATGATGTAATCATTGCCCCAGAAACCCAGTAAAAATGGGGTTTCTAGACTCTTATCTACTTTGAAAATAACCGAAGAGTAACAAAAGAGTAACATTTTCTTGAATAAGGGTCTAAATTAGAGGTTTTCCATGAGTTCTTTGAACTTTTGGGAAGCCTCTTTTTAAATTTCATAAAAGCTTCCCTGTCTTTTTTTTCATGTTATTTCGAAAAATTAAAGCATAATGAATTAACCTTAATACCTTTTCTCTTTTTTGTGGCTTCTATATGCTAATTGTAGTGTCATTAGTCAATACAACTTTCATTAAAGTGTGCAAGCCCCTTTTTATATTCTAATTTATAAATATTTCCTTAAAAACATGATATAATGACTATAGATTTAGTAGATGATTCACGGAGGGAAATATGGCTAAACTTTATTATGCAAAAGTAAATATAAATTCTAACATTTTTGATGTTTATGAAAAAAAAATCACTATACCAGATATAATGAAAATGATTTTTGATCAACTTGATGATAAAAGAGAATACAATAAAAAGGAAGTTAATACGTTCCCTGATGATCAGGGTGAAACAAAAACAATAGAACGGGAAGAAACATACAACTTTTCAGAGTTAAATAAAGTAGAGAACAACAATGAAAAATATATTACTGGTCGACTTGTTAAAAGGACGCCTACGTTTGGAGAAGAATTTGATAGCGTTTCACGGACTTCCAAAAAAGTAGTTCATAAGAATAATTCCATTAGTACTCTATTCTACTTTGATTTAGAGACAGAGATTATAACTTTTTATTCTCGACAAAAGTTAGGTTATAATCAGTTTATGGAGGCTTTTGAAAA
The DNA here is from genome assembly GCF_053663395.1 of Bacillus sp. JK74. NCBI lineage: Bacteria > Bacillati > Bacillota > Bacilli > Caryophanales > Bacillaceae > Bacillus > Bacillus sp. JK74. The sequence continues at coordinate 17,377 of NZ_JBSJQB010000006.1, forward strand.
TTTATTAGATATTTACGTGGATAAAATTGGATTTAAGGTAATGTTAATTAAAGATCCATTCTCGATAAAGGATCGGATAAAAATGTTACATAAAGTAAATAGAATAAAATCGACTATAATTCCTCCTAATGTAAATGAAGAAGAAATAAGGGCTCTTTTAGAGCCGAAATTGCAAGGAATGAAACATGCAAATATAACAAGAGAAACACGAATTCTTGAAAGCCATAAGAGGAATGAAAAAGGTATAGATTTAAATTCCTCAGAAGTAAAGGAAACATTAGAGCTTAATGAGGCCTATAGTGTATTTGGATACAGTAAATTAGAGGTAGATGGAGAATCAAAAGATGGCACCAGTCTAGTTTACGATTCTGATGAAAATTCTCCATACCAAACAACAATTCCAGATAGCACAAAGGAAAATTTAGAAGGCTTCATTGTATACGTGAAGAGAGGTATTGATGCATTATTAGCTAAGCGAACAATCGATAATCTGAAAAAATGAAGTTGAAGATTAAGAATATTTTAAGGAAAATAATTATAGATAATATTTATATGTTAGGGTGATGAAATGGATACTAATGATTTACCTAAAAGCTTTACTTTTAGGGCTTTGTATAAAGAATTAGGAAAACCTAAACATATATTTAATTTTAAAAAGTTTGAAGGATATTTCTCAATTATTTGTTCAATAATATTAGTGATAATATGTTATAAGTTTATCAACTCAAATATTGACAATAATATAGATTATATTATTTCTACAATCCAGAATATGATTTTATATGCCATTGCAGGATTACTAACAATGTTAGGCTTTGTGGTGAGTGGATTGGCAATAATCTCTGGAACGATAGGGTATAAAGTTACTCATCAGATGGTACTTGAAAACAATTTTAAAAAGCTGTTATCCATCTTATTTAGTTTTTTTTATATTGGATTTATTATCGGCATCTTAATTGTAAGTTGTGTCTGTTGTTATTTTATTATTGGTATTAACATTCAATTTAATATGTCAGTCTTCCTTGTACTTTCATTTATATTATTTTATGGACTTTTCTTCACAATTTTTTATGCAGTATCATTACTTGGAACTTGTATTAGCATGTTCACCATAAATTATTTTTACTCTACTGCAAACGAAACTAAAGATGGAGAAATTGTTGAAGAAGCTGCTATCAAGAATGATTTCAATATTATAGTAAGTGATATAAGGTTCAATACAATGTTGAATACTTTATTAAGCAAAAAGATTGTTAAAGAGAATGAATTCATTGATGGATTGAGCAAACGTATTGATGAGGATTGCCCAGAAGAATATAAAGAGGAAGTGAGAGAATTCTTTAAAGAGGTTTATAAATTGGATAGAGATATATAATCTTTATTATTATAGAAAGACTAAATTTTTGTATTATAAATCATTCATATGAATAAATTGTAAAGTGAAATATCTGATCAAGAAAAATATATTATAAAAGGGCCTTATCGGTTTACTGACTGATAAGGCCTTTTAAAGGGGTCTAATTTTACGGATATTCTAGTAATATTATGAGATTTAATTATTTTCGATTACTATTTTAAACTGCTCCACCTCACCCCGAATCCCAATCCCAGGCTCCCACGAATCAATCAGACGAATCGCCTTTTGATTCGATTCCATCGCTTTCTTATTTTCTCCTTTTCGGTACAAGAGCTGTGCCATTCCGTAATAGTAATAGATCAACTCAACTTGATTGGCGTTGTGTTTGTCATAGAGCATTTGTTCAAAGGCTTTTTCCGCTTTTTCGAGCTGATCACACTTGACGTAAGCCATGCCCAGGTTGAAATAGGCTTCTATTGTTTTTTCGCCGCCGTATGCGGCGCTGGTTGTGTTTGCCGCTTCGTATAATGTGATGGCTTCTTCGTAGTGAGAGCGGGCGAAATTCAGGTCGCCGCGGACCAGAAGAACCCTGTGCCGGATAATGGGGGAGACGGGCTGATCTTTGATGCCTTCCAGCATTGCTGCCGCTTTTTCCGCTTCTCCGGTTTTTAACAGCAGCCTCGATTGCAGGGCGGTTCCCCATACTTTCAAGTCGTCGTGAGCCGGAGCGCCTGATTGTTCGAGTATCTTCAGGCCGGCTTCTATTTGCCTGAGGGCTCCGTCTGAATCGTTGACTTCCATCAGCGCCCAGCCTGCCGTGTCGATCCTGAAGTAGGCTTCCCGTGTGTGTTCGCCTGATTGACGGGCGGCATCGGCGGCTTTTAATCCGTATTCGATTCGCAGGGGCAGGTTGATTCTGCTTAGAAAATGGCTGATGCGGATGTTGAGTTTGATCAGGATGTCATGTTGTCCGGTTTCACTCGACCATTCGATGACCTTTAGGATGTTCGGCCATTCTTTTTTCATTTGCTCTAAATTCCGTCCCAGCAGGTAGCTCCAATAGACAGAATTGGGCTGTTCCCGCTTTATATGGGTTTCCGCATAATCAATATAATAATGCGCCCAGCGGCTGCGGGCTCCTTTTTCAAATTCGTGATTTTCGGATAAGTGCTGTTCTCCGTAAGCGATAACGGTTTGATGGGCTGCGTATTGAATTCTTCCTTCGCTTCGTTCCGGCTGTATTAAAGCATATGACCGCATTTGCTCAATGGCGTAATGAAACCGCCGGACGTCTAATCCGGCCGCTTGAGCCAAGCTTTTTTCATCAGGAGGCTTAGCGAAAAAGCAAAGCGTCTGCCATAGTTTTCGTGTGTCTTCATGACATCTGTTCCATGTGCGGCCAAAGAGAACTTCAAACAATTCCAATAATGAGTAGCCCGCTTGTTTAAGTTCTTGAATGAGCTGGGGAGCGGGGATGTCGTCGTCTGACATGTATGCAATGCTCAGTGCCATGGCCTTCGGGTTGCCGGCGGCTGCCGAGATGAATTCATTCTTAAGGTCAGGCGATAGCCGCAGCAGCTGCTCCAGCTTTTCCCGTTTTTGCGGGAGGTTGCATGTTTGCAGACAGCGGTGCACTTCTTGCTGAAAAAATTCAAGGGCATCCATTTGTTCAAGGCCGCTCAGCTGAATGGCCGCCAGTTCCCCGAGGCCGTCCCGGTAAGTCTGTTTTACGTTTTCCCGTGCCGTAAGGAGGACTTTTACGCCTTGCGGAAGGCCGATGATAAATTCGTGAATGTCACGTTCCGCTGTATCAATGCTGTCAACGATCAGCAGCACGGGTTTTTCATTTGAATGAGCGGCTAATGCATTGCGGACGACGAAGCGTTTTTCGTTGATAGATTTGTCGATTTGTTCTGCGCGTCCAAGCTGATAGGCGATCGTGTTTAAAAAATCGCTGAAGCTCAATCCTTTCCAGTCAGCGCTGATCCAGATGATGCTGTTGAATGCCGGCCAATCTGGTGAACCGCCGGCACAAAGGTAGGCTGCTTCAAGAGCGATCGTTGTTTTTCCCATGCCGGCCCAGCCTGTGATTAAACAGACCGGTGACGGAGACAGCATCCATTGCCGGATCGCTTCCATATCAAAGCCGCGTCCGATAAAGTTCCCGGTCCGGCGCGACGGTAAGTTATGCGTGACGGGCTTTTCTGTAAGCGCATTCGTTTCATGGCCGGGTCTGTCATGAAACAGCCGCTTTACTGCTTTTTCAACATCTTCATCACTCGGCGCTCCGAATGATCCGTCTTTCCGGCGTATTTTTGCTTTTTTTAGACAAGACGCCGTCCAAACGGGCAATGCGGGTTTGATGACAGGAATGGTGGTGGTTTCCAGAAGGCCGGTCAGCCATTCAGGATCCATGTCGGTCTTTTCGATAATGATCCAAATCAAGCCGAACAGCTTTCCGTCGTCAATTCGTCCGGGAATGTAGTTTGCGCCCATCTGTCCGATCCAGCTTTTGATCGTGTTAGAGGAAACGCCTAATCGGAGTGCGATTTGATCTATATAAGACTGTCCTGTTTTTTCGTTCTTTTTCCTTCTGACTTTATAATCAGGATGATGTTTCAGCGATTTGACGGCAGGTGCCAGCAGTTCTGCAAATTGTGTCCGGTTTTCTAGTTCAGCCATTAGCCTGCACCTCCTATTAGTACTATTTTATCAATTCAGTGTTTTTTGTATATGAAAAATTAAAAAGTACAGTGCGGCTGTCCTTTTATACAGCAGGAAAGGCTGTTGAACGTATGGAAAAGCAGATAAAATAGGGGCAGTAATAGAGAAAACAAAAATGTATGCACTTACATTTCAAAGCAGAGAAAGGATTTTGCCAAATGACTCACACAGTGCCTCAAAACATGAAAGCGGCGGTTATGCACAACACGAGAGAAATCAAAATCGAAACATTGCCCGTGCCTGACATCAATCATGATGAAGTGTTGATTAAGGTGATGGCTGTCGGAATTTGCGGATCTGATCTGCATTACTATACAAATGGCAGAATAGGCAATTATGTAGTGGAAAAACCATTTATCCTCGGTCATGAATGCGCGGGAGAAATTGCCGCCGTCGGATCGGCTGTCGGTCAATTCAAGGTGGGAGACCGTGTCGCCGTCGAACCCGGTGTCACATGCGGACGCTGTGAGGCGTGCAAAGAAGGGCGTTATAATCTTTGCCCGGATGTACAGTTTTTGGCGACACCGCCGGTTGACGGCGCGTTTGTCCAATATATCAAAATGCGTCAGGACTTTGTTTTTTCGATTCCGGATTCACTTTCCTATGAAGATGCGGCTTTGATCGAACCGTTTTCTGTCGGCATTCATGCGGCCGCGAGAACGAAGCTTCAGCCCGGTTCAACGGTTGCGATCATGGGCATGGGTCCTGTGGGGCTGATGGCCGTTGCGGCAGCGAAAGCATACGGGGCAGGCACAATCATTGTGACCGACTTGGAGCCGCTGCGGTTAGATGCCGCGAAAAAAATGGGCGCGACGCATGTCATCAATGTCCGGGAACAGGATGCCGGTGAAGAAATCAAAACGATCACGAATGGCAGAGGCGTTGATGCTGCCTGGGAAACAGCGGGGAATCCGGCGGCATTGCAATCCGCACTGGCTTCCGTGCGCCGGGGCGGAAAACTGGCGATTGTCGGTTTGCCTTCTCAGAACGAGATTCCGCTCAATGTGCCGTTTATTGCAGATAACGAGATTGATATATACGGAATCTTCCGTTATGCGAATACGTATCCGAAGGGAATTGAATTTCTCGCTTCCGGCATAGTGGACACGCAGCATCTTGTAACGGACCAATATCCGCTGGAGAAGACGCAAGAGGCGATGGAACGCGCCTTTCAATACAAAAATGAATGCTTAAAAGTGATGGTGTATCCAAATCGCTGAGTGAACGGGGAGGATCTTTGCATTCTCCCTCTTGCTTATCAAAAATGAAAACGGATTCTTGGGGTGGGAAATGATGATTGAAACAGAAAAAGCAGCGGCAGTAAAGACGAAACATCGCGGCCTGTCCTGGATGGAACGGATCGGCTACGGATTCGGCGATATGTCGTACAATATTATCTTTCAGTTTGTAAACGCATACTTATTATTCTACTATACAGATGTCGGCGGCATTAAGCCTGCGGTCATCGCAGCTTTGTTTCTTATCGTAAGGGTGCTGGACGCTATTTTTGACCCGATTATGGGCGTGATTCTAGACAAGACGAATACAAGATGGGGAAAGGCAAGGCCGTATCTTTTGTGGGTGGCGTTTCCTTTTGCGTTATTTACGTTCTTATGCTTTACGACTCCTCATTTCGGCGAGACGGGGAACATGGTTTATGCGTACATCACTTATATTCTGCTTGGGATGTCCTTCAGCATGCAGACGATTCCGGTCAACAGCTTAACGGGTCGGATGACGAATTCCGTGGAGGAACGGACGGTTCTGACGACGACCCGGATGATTTTGGTTTATATCGGAATTCTGTTGTCGATCTCTTGTGCGACACCGCTTGCGGACGCCATCGGCGGGAAAGATCAGGCGTTTGGATTTCAGATGACGGCGCTTATCTACGCGGCGGTGAGCATCGCGTTGAATCTGTTCAGCTTCTTTACCGTGCGGGAACGGATTCAGCCTGAAAAAAGAAAAAAACAAGGAATGAAAAAAACGTTGTCTGTTTTATTCCGAAACAAGCCTTTGCTCATTTTGGTTTCTGCATTTTTGGCGTTTGCGATTGGGTTTAACATTAAGCTCAGCACGATGGTGTACTATTTTACGTATAACGTCAACCATAAGGAATTTGTGTTTTTAGGAACCGTGTTGTTTTTCGGCGCCGCGCTGATCAGCAATCTGTTTATTCCTTTCTTTTCTGAGAAGCGGGGCCGGAAGCAGGTCATGATCATCACGGCGGCGTTATCGCTGATTTCTTATGCGGGCCTTCAGTTTACATCGTATTCCTCGATTCCCCTTATTTTCTTTTGGCTTTTCGTTTCGGGATTTTTTACGACGCCTTTAAATACGCTTGCTTGGGGAATGGTTGCCGATTGTGTCGATTATGCGGAATGGAAAACCGGAGTCCGGGCTGATGGCGTGGTGATTTCGAGCATGAGTTTCATCAATAAGCTCGGAGTTGCGTTAGCCGGGTCATTTTCGGCCGTTTATCTCGGAATCGCCGGGTATGCCGCGAATACCGATCAGACCGCCTCGTCATTGACTGCGATTAAAAATATGAATGCGCTCATTCCGGGATTGTTCATTCTGCTGTCTATTATTCTTATTTCTTTTTATCCTTTAACTGAAAAGAAATATCAGCAGATGATGTCTGATCTGGAGCAAAGGGCTGCAAGATGAGTATACGTAAAATTTAAAATATTCTATGTAAACGGTTGTATTTATGACTGAAAGCACTATACTGAAACTATAATCGAGAATTGATAAATGAGTGTGATAATGTGGGAAGCCAATCTGTTATTTGTATTGGAGAATTGTTAATTGATTTCTTTTGTACCGATGTGGATGTTGATTTGACGGAAGGGCGCAATTTCTTAAAAAGTGCCGGCGGCGCACCGGCGAATGTGTCGGCAGCCATTGCTAAGCTGGGCGGAGACGCGGCTTTCAGCGGAAAAACAGGCAAAGATCCGTTCGGGTATTTTCTGAAGCAGACATTGGACGCCGTACACGTCGATACGTCTATGCTCGTCATGGATGAGAAAGCGCCTACCACGCTTGCGTTTGTTTCATTAAAACAAAACGGGGAGCGCGACTTTGTGTTTAACAGAGGAGCGGACGCTTTGTTTACGCTGGATGATATTGATCTGGAAAAGGTAAACGATGCGAAAATCCTTCATTTCGGATCAGCGACGGCATTGTTATCTGATCCGTTTTGCTCAGCCTATTTACGGCTGATGTCGATTGCGAAAGACAATGGACAGTTTATTTCCTTCGATCCTAACTACCGTGAGGATTTATGGAAAGGAAGAGTTTCAGAGTTTATAAACACCGCAAAAAAAGCCATTGCCGTAAGTGATTTTGTGAAAGTCAGTGACGAAGAGCTTGAGATCATCAGCGGTGCGAAGGATCATAAAGAAGGCGTTGCGGTTCTTCATGAGCTCGGGGCTGGTATTGTGGCGGTGACACTCGGGAAAAGCGGCACCCTTCTTTCAAATGGGAAGGATATTGACGTCATTCCGAGCATTCCGGTGACATCAATAGACTCAACGGGAGCGGGAGATGCGTTTGTCGGCGCGGCGCTGTATCAGCTGGCGCGCACGGCTGAGATTCAGACGGCAGCCGAAGATTTTGCGAAGCTGCGTGATATTGTCTCATTTGCCAATAAGGTGGGGGCGCTCGTGTGCACCAAAATCGGTGCGATTGATGCTTTGCCGAGCTTAAAAGAGGTTGAAGTATCACTGTAAAGTATGGAGGATGTTTCTTGAAAGTCATCGGACTTCGGGAAGCATCCTCTTTATTTAGGTCTGAAACCCTTTTCGATATACGGTATACTTTAGAAAGGCATCCAGTAAATTGAATCGCTGTGAAGTACATACAATAACGTTTTTATCAGTTCTGAGTAAAACCAAGTTTCTGCTGCTGCCGTCATGTACAGTGTGACGGCCTGTGATATTGAACCGCGGAGGAATGTTTTTTTATGAAACATGTTTTTCTGATTGTGCAATGCGCGTTTTCTGTTTTTTGTTTTCTTTGTCTCGCCGCTGTCAATTGGTATCAGGGGAGTGAGCTTGTTTCTGATTCGTTTGATTGGAATGATACGGCTAAATTCTCAAAGCTTTTGAATGGGACGGATACGATTACAAGTCCGGAACAGATTTCGCAGCTGGATTTCTTTGTGTATGCTGCGAAGCATTATCCGTTAGTGAGCGGGTTGATGATCGGGCTGTTTGTTTATTTTTTGTTCTCACTGTATCTGCTCGTGAAGAATTTCCGCCGGCACAAATGGGCTGAATGAGACTATTTTCATATAAAAATACATAAATTCAAGAGAAAATGAAACCTTTTTCGAAAAAAACAGTATATATAACTGTGAACTTGTTACTATTTAATTTTGGGAGGAAAATGAAAAATGAGTATTTTAGGAAGATTTAAAGACATTATGTCAAGCAATATCAATGCGCTGCTGGATAAAGCTGAAAACCCTGAAAAAATGGTTGATCAATATTTGCGGAATCTGAACAGTGATTTAGGAAAAGTGAAAGCGGAGACAGCTTCTGTCATGGCTGAGGAACAGCGGGCGAAAAGAGCATTAACAGAATGCCAGGCTGATGCCGAAAAGATGGAAAGTTATGCGATAAAAGCGTTGCAGGCCGGCAATGAAGCGGATGCGCGGACATTTTTGGAAAGGAAAACGGCTGTTGAATCAAGACTGACTGAACTGCAGACGGCTTATCAGCTCGCTTCTTCCAACGCGTCTCAAATGCGCAAAATGCATGACAAGCTTGTCGCTGATATCGGAGAGCTTGAGTCGCGAAGAAATGCCATCAAAGCGAAGTGGTCTGTGGCAAAAACGCAGGAGAGAATGAACAAATTGGGGTCCTCTGTGTCAAACGCGGGCCAATCGCTGACAGCTTTCGGCAGAATGGAAGACAAGGTCAACCGGGCGCTTGATCACGCCAATGCGATGGCTGAGCTGAACGCGTCTCCGAAAGACGATATTGACGAGCTGACGGCTAAATATGACAGCAATCAAAGTAGTGTCGACGATGAGTTGGCGGCGCTTAAGCAGAAAATGCTTTTCAGTAAAGATCAATAGACAGCGGGATGCAGTTTTGTCCGATATAAAGAGAAAGTGAGAGAAACAGAATGATCATTTCTTATAAATGCCCGAACTGCGGCGATGATATGGTCTTTGACAGTTCATCCGGCATGCTGACATGTCACAGCTGCGGGCGGCAGGATCAGATTGAGAGCCTGCCAAAAGAGTATATAACGACGAGATTTTCCGAAAATGAGGCGAACGAGTACCGTTGTGAGAACTGCGGCGCAGTATTAATGACTGAGGCGGAAACGACGGCCACGACGTGCGGGTTTTGCGGAGGAGCCGCTGTTCTCGCCGACCGATTATCGGGAAATCTCGCGCCTTCGATGGTGATCCCTTTTACGATCAGTAAAGAAGAGGCCATGAGCGCTTTTAAAAAGTGGTGCCGAAACGGCCGTCTGACACCGAAAGGATTTATGACTGCCGATCGGGTGAAGAGCATAACCGGCATGTACGTGCCGTTTTGGATGTTTGACTTAAACAGCAAGGTTCAGGTCAATGCCGTTTGTACGAGAGTGCGTCACTATGAAGATGGAGAATACCGGGTGACGGAGACCGAGTATTACAACGCGTACCGCGATATCAATCTTGATTATCTCAAAATTCCGGTCGACGCTTCAGAAAAAATGAATGATGAATTAATGGACAAATTGGAGCCTTACTCATACAGTGAGCTGAAGGAGTTTAATACGGCCTATTTAGCGGGATATATAGCGGAAAAGTACAATTATACCGATGACGATCTTTTTCCGCGGGCGAAGGATAAAATCAGCCATTATATTGATTCTTATATCAGATCCACCTTCTCCGGGTATACGACGGCTGACATTACGGATGAGCAGATTCAGACCGATAAAATCAGCAGCTTTTACGTACTGCTTCCGGTCTGGATGGTCAGCTACGACTATGAGCGGGCTGAGCACATTTTTGCGATGAACGGGCAGACGGGCAAGGTTGTCGGCAAACCGCCGATCAGTGCCGGAAAAGTGGCCGCGTGGTTCGGCGGCATAACCGCCGGTGCGTTTTTAGCATTAAGACTCGTCTCACTTATGATAGGAGGCGGTTTTTAATGAAAGTACCGATGAAAAAAGCGTGTCTCTTCTGCTTCGTCCTTTTTCTGATGCTGTCTTTTTCTTTACATACATCGGCGTCTGCCGCGGAACAGAAGCAATATGTTTATGACAATGCTCATTTATTAACGAAGGATGAAACGAAGAAACTTGAGGAATTGGCCGGGAAGCTGGGAGAAAAGCGCCATACCGATTTTATCATTCTTACCGCAAACGGAACGGGCGGTAAGGAGATCGAACAGTATGCCGGTGATTTTTATGACAGTCATTTTAGCGGAAGCACGGCGATATTGACTATTGATATGAAGGATCGGGAAGTATTTCTCTCCGGATATAAAAAGGCGGAGACGTATTTGAACAGCAGCCGGCTGAATACGATCAGAAATACGATCTCGTCAGATATTTCCGCAGGCCATTATGAAAAGGCGTTTCAGACCTACATCAAGATGGCTTATAAAGATATGGGGAAAAGTCCGGACGACAAGTCTGACAATCTGCTGCTCACATGGTGGTTTCAGCTGATTATCGCTGCAGCCGCGGCCGGAATCGCCGTCACCGTGATGGTGTACAATTCCGGCGGCAAGGTCACCGTCACCGGCAGCACGTATATGGATCACGATACGTCTGAAGTGCTGAGCCAGCACGACACATATATCCGAACCGACATTACAAGAGAAAAAAAGCCTGATAAAGATAATGACAATGACGGCGGAGTCACGAGGGGCGGCACGAGTTACAGCGGAAGCAAGGGAAGTTTTTAAATTATATGTAAAGGATTTGAGCATACATGGGTTTTTTCAGAAATCAGTTAGCAAATGTGGTGGAATGGGAAGAATTCAGAGACGACATGGTTTTCTATAAATGGAACAACCGTGAAATTAAAAAAGGCAGCCGTCTGATCATCCGGCCGGGACAGGATGCCATCTTTTTATACAACGGGAAGATTGAAGGGATTTTCCGTGATGACGGCGATTATGATATCGAATCAGAAATCATTCCGTTTCTATCGACACTAAAAGGGTTTAAGTTTGGCTTTAACAGCGGCATGCGGGCGGAAGTGCTGTTTGTGAATACGAAGGAGTTCACCGTGAAGTGGGGCACAAAAAACGCCATCAACATTCCGGCGGCAGGAATGCCGGGCGGTATGCCGATCCGCGCAAACGGCACATTTAACTTCAAGGTCATTGACTACATCGGATTGATTGATAAGATTGCGGGTGTCAGAGACAGCTATTTAGTAGAGGACATTAAAATCCGGATTACGTCTATTCTCGATCAGCTTTTGATGAAATGGATCACCAGAGAAGGAAAAGACATGTTCAATCTGCAGTCGAATTCATTTGAAATCGGAAAAGGGATTCAAGAAGATCTTGATATGCAGCTGATCGGAGACGGCATGTCGATTACGGGCTTCAATATTATGAGCTTTAACTATCCGCAGGAAGTTCAGGATATGATTACGAAAAACGCTTCTTACGGCATGGTGGGGGATGTGAACCGCTATCAGCAGATTTCCATGACGGACGGCATGTCATCCGGCAAAATGAGCGGAAGCGGCGCCGCCTCAGACATGGCGGGCATGATGATGGGAATGAATGTGGCAAATCAAATGATGAACCAAATGAATCAAAATCAGCAGAACCAGCCGCAGCAAAATCAAAGTCAGCAGAATCAGGGGACCGAACAGGCAAACGGCTCGGAAGGAGCGGCTAAGCCGAAATTCTGTCCGAACTGCGGAACGAAAACGGAAGGCGCGAATTTTTGCCCTAATTGCGGACAGAAGCTAGCCTGACGATATACGAAAAAGAGGCCTTTTTGGGGCCTCTTTTTTTGTCATGATTTCATTGTTTGAACGATGAGAGCTGTCAGCGCTTTTGATCCCTCAGGTATGAGATGGACGCCGTCCGGTGTGAAGTATTCAGGGTGCTGCAATGCTTTTGCGTGCCAATCGACAAGCGTCACATTTTTGCGTGACTCGGCCTGCCGGCGCAATGATTCGTTTACTTTGCTTTCCCACTGCCGCGGTACACGCGTGTTGACAAGATAGATATCGGCTTTTGAAAAGGAGCTGATCAGTGATTCAATTTGGCTGTTTGTGAAATAGCCATTCGTCCCTAACTCGATGATGACCGCTTTGTTCGGCTGATTAAATGACGCATATTCCGAAGTGAGCTGGAGTGCTTGAGAGACTTGTCTTCCTACCTTTCCGTCGATGGTGACATGAGGGAGGGACTGCCGCAGGTATGACGCAATGTCCAGCATCACCGAGTCACCGATGGCCAGCACGTCTTGCTGAGGCTGTGTTTGTTTTGGATCAGCCATTTTTTGAGATGACCGTTCCTTTTTCTCGTCGTTTTTCTTCGTATCTGATTTGTCTGCTGGTTCTTTCTTGTTTTTGTCTGACGCGGTATCCGTTTTTTCGCCGCCGTGTTTTTTCTTGCTGTCTTCTTCTTTTGCAGGCTGATCGTGATCGGCCGTTTTGTGCGAAGAGGCGGCGGTTTCTTGCTGATCATTCTGCGCGTACGTCCATTGCGGCTGTTTTTTCTCTTCGGCTATCCCTGACAGCCCGCCCGCAAATACGAGAATGGCGGCAAGAATGAGGCCGAGCGACATTCTGCTGATGACAGAGGACGTCTTCCATTCCAGAAAGCGGTTCAGAAACACGCGGCGTAAAAATGGCCGGAAGCCCGCAGTACGGATCGGCTGTTCAATGAAATGGTAAGATAGCTCGGCAAGAATGAAAGTGGCGCCGATTCTGACGGCGCAGTGCCAATAAACCGGATTTCCGATTTCCTGCACGGGTGTGCTCAGTACGAAAACCGGGTAATGCCAAAGGTAGATTCCGTATGATCTCGTTCCGATCCAGCGAAGCGGCTTCCATGAAAGAACATGTCCCAAAAAGCTGCTCGGATGGCATAAACATGCGACAAGAACCGCTGCGGTGATGCTGATTAAAAGCATGCCGCCCTTGTACAGGAAGGGTTCATATTCATCCGTGTAAAAGACGCAAAGCAGCAGCGCGGCAAAAGCGGCAAGCTCCGTCCCGTGAAGCAGGTGTTTCATGCTGCTCGGCAGCCGTTTGGAAGATAATCGTTTCATCGGCCACACTAAAGCTAAAGCGCAGCCGATCAGCAATTCAAATGACCGGGTATCCGTCCCGTAATAGACGCGGCTCGGATCTCCGCCGGGCACATACATCATACTCATTACGACTGCCGAACATAACGCGATAAACATGACCGCGGCCGCAAGCCGGGCCCGTGTTTTACATATGTACATTCCCGCAAGCAGCAGGAAGGGCCATATGATATAAAACTGTTCTTCAATCGCCAGCGACCAAAGGTTTTTTAATGGCGAAGGGGAGCCGAAGCTGTCGAAATAAGAAAGTTGATGAAAGATAAACCACCAATTGCTTATGTAAAAAAGTGAGGAGACCGCATCTCCGCGTACGGTATGCAGGAGCTCGCTGTTAAACAATACGACCCAAATGACCGTCGTGATAATCATGAGATAAGCCGCCGGCAGAAGCCGTCTGATCCGGCGCACCCAAAAATCACGCAAATCAAGGGTGATGTCATTGCCCTGGGCAGGCAATATAATAGATGTAATTAAATACCCCGATAAAACAAAAAAGATATCAACACCAATGAAACCGCCATCGGCCCAGTTAAAATTCAGATGATATGCGATAACTGCGAGGACGGCAAAGGCGCGAAGTCCATCCAGTCCGGGAATATAGCGGTGATGCAGTGACTTGTCTGACATGGTATTCCTCCAATAAAGTGTGCGGAAATTCTCGCTGTTTTGCGGATAGCTATAGCTGATTTCTGTACAGTCTTCCATTTGTTCCGTTAATTAGACGCATTCGGAAGGGGATTTTGTTTCAGAAAAAATGTATGAAATGCTGTGATTTTCTTAAACTTTTCAGCCTCCGTCCGGCGTCTGTTATATGAAAAGGGTCCCTTATGCATCTTGGCTGTTGCGGGACGAAAGAAAAAATCCATGATCTGCGGATATCATGGATTTTTTTCTTTCTTTATCTGATGTAGCGGTCTCCGACAAGCAGCTTGGAGATGACGGAGGTCGGTATTGTAAACTCTGTAACGCCCATATATCCGGGTGCCGCTTCGTATTCATCAAATGAAATAACAAGTTTGTGCTTATCTGTAATATAAAAATTCTGGTCGGCGCGGATGGCTTTAAAAGGCTCCGTCATATCATCTTCTTCGACCCAGTATATTTTATTCGGATCTTCTTTCATCTGTTTTTTCATTTGTTCTTTAATATTTTCGCTGATGACTTTAATATAACGGTCATCTTTAAATAAACTCTTTAACGTAAGCACGGCCTCATTCTTTTTATCAATCGTGATGTAACGGCTTTGCGTATAAGATGAAGCTTGCGTTTTTTCGATATCACGGCGGATTGAGATCAGATCCGCTGTGTCAGTAACGGTTTCATAATCGCTGTAAATACTGAGGTGGCCTTTTTTGCTTTTTGAGGTCGCCTTCATAAATTCCTGATACAGCTCTTTGCTTTCTTTCATATAATGCCGGTTGATGCTGTCTTCGAGTTTATGATCGGAAAGTCCGGACAGAGCGGGCGTTTTCACATCAATGCTTGATTGGTTCTTTTCTTCCTTCATCTCCACGAATGTGATGGCTTGGACGACTTTGCCGATGACGGGGATTTTAGACATGGCTTGTGCGGCATCCGGGTTGATATTGACAACGGCGGTAAATAAGACGGCTGCAGCGACTGCCGTGGATGTCGGCCACATCACGATTCGTTTTTTCTTCGGTTTTTGCTGAAGGGCTTTTTCGACAATGCTGTCCAGTTCCTTAGGAATGGGCACACTTTTATACTCTTCTCTTAATTGTTCTAATCTCTTTTCCATTAAGAAAGATCCTCCTTCGTCAGCTGAATGCGCATGAGCTTCAGCCCCCTGTAAAGGCGTGTTTTGACGGTGTTGATGTTTTCCCCCGTGATGTCCGCGATTTCTTCTAATTTCAGGTCTTCAAAGAAACGCAGAATGATAATGGTTTTATATTGATGCGGCAGGTCATCAAGCGCTTCGTGAAGGTCTGTGTCTTTGTAGTGATCTTCCTTTCCGCGGCTTAAAAACTCGATCGTTTCATCGTCCATCACTTTCAGTTTTTTCTGTTTGCGGAGAAAATCAATGGCCGTGCGCACTAAAATTTTATAAAACCAGCTTTTGATCACATCGGGGTTTTTGACGGATTCGACCGATGTCAGCGCTTTTTGAATTGATTCCTGAACAATATCTAACGCGTCATCCTTGTTCTTTACGTAACTGTACGCAAGCCGGTAAAAGTCTTCCTTGCGCTCAGTTATGCACGTCACAAGCGACGCTTTGGCTGTTTCGTTCTTCATTGCTTCAAAGGGCTCCTTTTTAAAAAATACGTATCATAGGCTGCTGCCTAAGGATAGACGGGACAGGGTGAAAAATAGTTTGCGCAGAGGGGATCATTTTTAAAAGGAAAAGGAAGGAAAGACGATGAGATGAAAAAAAGAGCCGGAACGGCTCTTTTTTGGATGTGTCTGATATTCAGCTGAACGGTTTAGTTCGGTTTGACTAAGATTTTTACTTGGTTTTTCTCTTTGATTAAAGCGCCGAAGCCTTCTTCAATCAGATCGTCGAGCACGATTTTTTTCGTGACGAGCTTATCTGCTGAGAAGTAGCCCTCTTTCATCAGTGCAAGAACGGAAGGGAAGATGTCACGGTATCCGATAATGCCTTTTACGGTCCGTTCTTTGATGACGATATCGTTCGGATGAATTTCCGCTCCTTTTTCCCAGATGCTGACGATAACCGTTTCACCGGCAATGTTTGTTGACTGGATCGCCTGGCGGAGAACGACAGGAACGCCTGTTACTTCATAAGAAACATCAACGCCGCCGTTTGTGCGTTTAGCGATTTCTTCAACGACATCGTCCGTTTTTGACGGATCAATGATGATAGCGCCGAGTTCTTTCGCTTTTTCCTGACGTTCCGGTGAAAGTTCAACCGCGTAAATATCTGTGGCGCCGGCCGCTTTCAGGGCTTCAATCACAAGCAGCCCGATCGGTCCGCAGCCAAAAACTGCCGCCTTGTCGCCCGCTTTTAATTTGCTTTGGCGGACGGCGTAAAGCGCTACCGCTGACGGCTCAACAAGCGCGCCCTGTTCGTAAGAAAGCTCTTCAGGAAGCTTAAACAGCAATTCTTCGTCAACGGATACATATTCAGAAAATCCGCCGCCGCCTCCGGCTAAGCCTAAGAATCCCATTTGTTCATCAAGGTTATAGGCTCCCTGATGTCCGTGTGTGGCAAAAATCGGTTCCACGACGACACGGTCGCCGACGCTGTAATTTTTGACGCCTTCGCCCACTTCCACGACTTCTCCTGAGAATTCGTGACCCATCGTGACGGGCGCCATTTCGTTTGTTAACGGATGAGGTTCGCCGACCGGAATAAAGATCGGGCCTCCCAAATATTCATGAAGGTCGCTTCCGCAAATCCCGCACCATTTGACTTTAATTTTGACTTTACCCGGTTCTGCTTTAGGTTCATCAATGTTTTCGATTCGAATGTCTTTTTGATTGTGCCATCTTGCCGCTTTCATTGATTATCACTCCTAGTCTGATTGAAACGAGTATAGGTACATGATCAATATGAACCACGGTTAAAAGGAATAAAGTGCTTCCTAAAGCCTGATTTCTCAAAATATATCATATTATGCAACTATCAATAGGCCTTATAAAAAGTCCATATTGAATGCAGAAATACTCTATGAATATTATAACGCTAATGAATTAAATTTTGTAGTATAATTTACCATGGAATTATATAGAACAGGTAATTGTGCCGTCGTTATGTGCATGTCTCATCACGTTGTAATGAACATGTAAAGTGATTGAAATATTATAATCGTCTTCTTGGTGTATAATTTTGCCTAGAATAAAGAATCAGGAGGACGAAAGCTTGAAGAAGTTATTCTTAGCCTTATTGATTTTAGCAGGAAGCACGCTGGGAGCGATCAGTTACTCTTCTGATGCAAGTGCTAAAAAAGTGAACGGAAATATTACATGGTATAATGGAGTCGGTAAAAAAGGATCTTCCGGTAAAAAACTGGGACACTGGGATTGCGCGACAAAATTAGGATTTGACGTTCCGAGAAACGGAACGAAAATCAGAGCTTATGCGAAAGCAAAACCGAAAAAGGTTATCACAGTATACAAAAATGATGTAGGCCGTTTGCCGAATGCCGTGTTGGATGTCAGCCCGAAAGCGTTCAAAGCGCTCGGATATCCATTAAGCAAAGGAAGAGTATCCGGACACTACAGCTATTAAAATAGACCATCTTAAAAAGCAAGGACTCTGATTCTTGCTTTTTCTGATTGACGGAGAGATTGATAATGAAGAAGAAACGATGGATCTGGATGTTGCTGGCCGCCGTTTTGGCGGCGGCGGTCATCGCGTCCGTTTTACTGATTAAAGGAAAAAGCGACGGCGGCGGAAAAGCTGTTGTCTCCGGCGGCCATGACAAGCTGCTAGTTTCCATTACAGACAAAGATCTGATGACGAAATATTACGAGGACGGCCGCGTGCTGTACGAGGAAAAGCTTTCGGCATATCCGGCGTTTGCACTCGATGACGCCCATCAGGTGCTCTATTTTGTCGGGAATAATGACCAAAATGAGATGCGTCTTTATAAGCTTGATCTGAAGACGAAAAAGAAGACGGTGCTTTATAAAGGAACGGCAAGCGCTGACAGTCTGTTTTTATCAAAGGATCTGACGCACATTTATTTCCGTCTCGGAAAAGCGGATGAAGATATTTTCCGTCTCGCATCTTTTGATTTGAAAACGAAACGTTATGAAAATCTGTATCCTGCCGCTGATGAGAAAGACGACAGTGTAAGCAGCTTCTTTTATAACCGCAGCCAAAACGATTTTGCGCTTCTGCATTATTCCGTCAAAGAGGATTATCAAAAAACGGATGAGGCAAATGAGAAGGGGATTGACCCTGAACCGACGAATATCCGGTTTGCAGCAGGAGCGGGCGAACACCTTCAGGACCTGACAAACCTTGAACAGTTTATCAGCGGCGTGGCGGTGTCACCGGACGGTAAGAACCTTGTCTTTACATCTTATACACAAAAAGGGACGGAACAAAAAGCGTCCATCCGTCTGATGAATGTCAAAACGAAAAAAGATGAAACGATTATCTCAAACGGGAAGGACTTCGTTCCGCTGATTGATGCCCAGCCTCAGTTTTCTAAAGACGGCAGCATCATTTATTTCATGGCGGAAGCAAAAGGCGCTAAGCGTCTGAAGGATGAAACGGGGCGGAATGCGAAGGTCCGGACCATTTATGCTTATCATTTGGATACGAAAAAATGCGAAAAAGTCTGGGAAAATGACAACGGCATTATCAATAGTTTTTCCGTCATCCAATCATGAAAAAAACACTCAGCGCCCGCTGGGTGTTTTTTAATGAACAAAGCTGGCTGCGGCTGAGGCGAGCCATTTGAAAAAACGGAGAATCGGAACGGCAAAATGAAGCGTTTCGATGAATGACTGTGCGGCAAGGTTCATTTTCCGCCGTTTTGCCATTTCCTTCAGATCTTTCTGCTGCCGATCGTTTTTCATGTTCATTGCTCCTTTGCATCGTAAAAGGACATGATAACGCAAAGGCCTCTCATGAGACATGGAGGCCTTCTCTATGTTGAGACTCGTAAAAGGGAGGTCTAACTTGATGCCGTTTGATTATTGTTTTGGAGATTTACCAACGAACGGACGCCGTCGATCATTTTACTGCCGCAAAGGGGGCAAGTCGGGGTATCACTGCCGGCAAAATTCTTTCTGCTCCAGCCGATACAGTCCTCTTTTGTGCATTCCCACGTACTGACATCTTCTTTAGGCAGCGGTTCCTGATTACGTTTGTTGTAGTAAGACATAAAGTCACTTCTTCCCTTATGAATTTTCGTGCACTCCTTCATTGTCTCATACTTTTCCCTAATCTCCTAATTCCTTTTTCTATCCAGATTTCCAATGAGAGTGCATCGTCTTCCTGTTATTACAGTATATGCAAATAAGCGCCTTCTTATTTTTTATTTTTGGATAAATAAAAAAAGCCCCTTCTGGAGAAAAGGGGGGATGTTTGTTTACTGTTTATCCGTGACATCCATCGGCCTCATCATGTCGTAATCTTCGTGCTCTAAAATATGACAGTGCCATACGTAGCGTCCGCTGTAAGGAGCGAAAGTCGCCGCGATTCTGATGACTTCCCCCGAGTGCGCCTGCACGGTGTCTTTCCAGCCTTTTTCACTTGGAGGAGGCGGGACGGCGGGGCCTGTATACACAATGTCGCCGAATTTGTTATAACGCTCTAAGTCAAAAGGACGCCGGTCAAGGATTTGGAAGGAAACAAGGTGCAGGTGTATCGGATGGGTTCCCCCCATCGGATTGATAATCGACCAGATTTCCGTTGTGCCGAGCTTCGGCGCTTCTGTCACAGGATCATGCCATCGCTTGTTATTCAGCGTCAAAACGGGCCGGCCGTATTTGTCTTGCGTATTTGTGAGTTTAAGCGTCCTGATATTGTGTATTCTTTTTGATGTTACATTAGGCATTGTTGAAAGATATTTAGGCTTCCGGCTTGTGTCTTCTCCCTTCAGCGGTTTTGTGACGCGGAATTGCATCACATTGGCGTCTGTATCCGGATCGACGTCGCCCCCGCAGCCGGTGTCGTTCGTTAAAATGATATGTTCTCCGTCAAAGGCGGAGAAATCGATGAGCACATCATACCGCTCGGCCGGGGCTAAGCTGATAGATTGTGTTTTGACAGAGCGGGGAAGCAGTCCGCCGTCAGAACCGATTTGGATAAACTTCCCGCCGTTATTGAGCGAGAGAGAAAATGTTCTCGTATTGGAGGCATTAAGGATGCGGAAACGATATGTCCGCGGTTCAACTTCCATATACGGCCACGCTTTACCATTGACGAGAATGGTATTTCCGCAAAAAAACGGGACGATGGAAGGATCGGGCAGCGTTTCGGAAGGGTTAGCAGGTCCGCTCGGATAAGACAAGGAACCGTCGTCATTTAACGTGCGGTCCAAAATCATAAGCGGTACGTCGTACTCTCCGGAGGGAAGCTTCAGCTGCTTTTCTTTTCGCTCGCGGATGATATACATCCCGGCAAGCCCGGCGTACACATTGAGCCTCGTAATCGCCATGGCGTGATCGTGATACCATAACAGAGCCCCGCGCTGTTTGTTTGGATAATGGTATACCTCTTTCTCAAAATAAGGACCCGTTTCCTTAAAATCCTTCGTGAACCATGCTTCCGGGTAGCCGTCGCTGTCCGGCGGCGTTGCTCCTCCGTGTAAATGGACGACGGTTTTGACATCGGGTTCCTGATGGCCGCTTTCTGAATGGTGAATGGTATGATCCACGGGCAGAAAATGCTTATCCGGCAGGTCATTCATCCATTTAATATAGACGTTTTCATCTTTGTTCACGTCGATCGTCGGGCCGGGAAACAAACCGTTATACCCCCAAAGCCGGGTCGGCGGGAGATCGCGGTGCAGCTTGTGAAAGCATTCCTTCATGGTGACTTCATAATACGTGCTGCCGTCTGATTTCTTCTGCGGCTGGAGTGTTTCGATAATCGGCAGTTCATCTGCAAATTTTTCTAGTGCCATTTTTCATCCTGTCCTTATCATTTATTGAAATCCTGTACTACAGTTAATGCTGCCTGGAACAGGTTGGTTAAAAAAACACCCGCCCTTTTTTGAGGGGGGTGTCTGCGGTTATTGCGCAACCCGGCTTTCGGAAGCGCTCTCTTTCGGTTTTTGTTTTTTGCGGAATACATATGAGGCAAGTACCAGCAGAGTAATAAATCCTGTCAGCAGAAATTCAGACCGCATTGAACTGATAAACAGCATAGATAACAAGATGGCGCAAATGGCGATGATCGTCAGGTAGGTTAAGTACGGATAAAACCACATTTTGATTTTAAGAGATTCAGGGTTTGTCCGTTCGATTTTCTTTCTCATTCTCAGATGTGAGACGGCGATGACGAGATAGACGAGCAGTGCGATCGCCCCTGATGAATTGACCAGGAACAAAAATACGGAGTCTGGAGAAAAGTAGTTCATAACAACGGCAATATAGGAGAAAAAGGTGCCGGCGATAATGGCTTGAACCGGTACGCCTCTTTTACTCAGTTTCATAAAACGCCGCGGCGCTTCATTTCGCTCTGCCAGTGAATACAGCATCCGTGACGTCGTATAAAGCCCGGAGTTCAGGCAGGACAGAACGGCTGTCAGGACGATGAAATTCATGATTTGAGCGGCTGCGGGAACCCCGATATGGCTCAAAACGGCAACGAAGGGGCTTTCCAAAATATTGGCTGAATCCCACGGCAGCAGTGTGACCACAACCGCAATGGAGCCGACGTAAAAAATAATGATCCGCCAAACGACTGAGCGGGTCGCCTTTGTGACGGATTCGACCGGATTTGACGTTTCTCCCGCTGCGATTGCGACGATTTCAGATCCCATGAAAGAAAAAATGACAACGACGATGCCGAGCAGTACGGAACTCGGACCTTTAGGGAAAAATCCGCCGCTGCCCGCCAGATTTTCCAGCCCGACCGGTTTGCTGCCGGGGACGATTCCGAAAATGAACGCAAATCCCGCGATTAAGAAGACAACGATCGTCGCTACCTTCACTAAGGAAAGCCAGTATTCAAATTCGCCGAACGATTTAACTGAATAAATATTCGTCAGTGTTAACAGCACGGTCAGAAGCAGACTCGTCAGCCATAACGGAATGCCCGGGAACCAGTACTGTATGATTCCGGCGCCTGCAATGGCTTCAATGGCAATGACGATGACCCAGAAAAACCAATACAGCCATCCGATCGTAAAACCGGCCCAAGGACCGATGGCGTCATGCGCATACTGTGAAAACGAACCGCTTGTCGGGTTGACGGAGGACATTTCCCCCAGCATTCTCATAATAAAAATCACTAATAATCCTGCTAAAGCGTAGGAGACAATCGCTCCGGGTCCGGTGGAATGAATGACGGATCCGCTTCCGACAAATAATCCGGCGCCGATCACGCCGGCAATTGAAATCATGGTCATATGCCGGGTTTTTAATCCCTTAGATAAAGAGTTAGGCTGATTCATTCTTTGCCTCCTTTTGGTTTGTTTATGCTGAATATTCAGACAAGTATTATTCTATCATAAATGTCACAGACAGTTGAAAATGATGTAAGAAAATATGACATTTTTTTCTCATCCGTACAGCAGAAGGCGCCGGGATGAAAGAGGAACATGCCATTGACCATTCACACGTTCATATGGAGCCTCTCAAGCTGAAATAAAGCTTCCTTTCTAAAGGGAGCTTTTTTCCTTTTTCGGACTGGAAACAATTCGCTGGAAACGTTTTTTTATACTGTTTATATTTTGTGGTAAAGTTAGGTTACGATAATTGAAATTTGAGAGATGACTAGGAGGAGAAGAATGGCTTATAAAGAAGAGCTGCATCCGCTGCTGGAGAAAGCCGTTGAGCATATTGAAAACATCATCATAGGAAAACGGGATATCGCCATACTCAGTCTGGCCGCCATTCTCGCAAAAGGGCATGTGCTGCTGGAAGACGTGCCGGGAGTCGGAAAAACGATGATGGTCCGGGCTTTGGCCAAGCTGATCGGAGCTGACTTTAAGAGGATTCAGTTCACGCCGGATCTTCTGCCGTCAGATGTGACGGGTGTCTCTATTTATAATACGAAAACAATGGAATTTGAATACCGCCCGGGACCGATCATGGGGAATATCGTGCTGGCTGATGAAATTAACAGAACCTCTCCGAAAACGCAGTCTTCCCTGCTTGAGGCGATGGAGGAAGGGAATGTCACGATTGACGGAAAGACAATGCGGCTGGCTGAGCCGTTTTTCGTCATGGCCACACAAAACCCGGTTGAATATGAAGGAACGTATCCGCTTCCCGAAGCCCAGCTTGACCGGTTTTTATTTAAGCTGCGCATGGGCTACCCGACTGCCGAGGAGGAGCTTCGGGTTCTGTCTTTGCAGGAAGGGCGCAATCCGCTTGAAACAATCGAGCCCGTCATTTCTAAAGAACAGTTTATCAGCCTTCAGCAAAAACTGGAGCAGGTGCGGGTGGATGATGGAATTAAAGCGTATATCGTCGGAATTACTCAGCATACCCGCCGGCATCCGTCCGTACATCTGGGCGTCAGCCCGCGCGGTTCAATTTCATTAATGAAAGCCGCGCAGGCGTACGCGCTGCTTCATGACCGCGATTACGTCATTCCTGATGACGTCCAGTATTTGGCTCCGTATACGCTGCCGCACAGAATGATCTTGACCGCCGAGGCGAAATTTAACGATGTGACGGCGGAAGCAGTTATAGAGAACATCGTGCAAACGGAAAAAGTTCCCGTTCAAAGGATGTCGGTCCGCTAATGAGAAAGAAGATGCATTGGCTTCTATATGGCTGGAAGCTGCTTATGTTGGCCGTACTGACGGCGGCTGTCTTTTCTTATGCCATGTTTCAGGGCGGATTTGTGAGCTGGTTTTTATTTTATGCGTTTTTGCCGTTTACCGTTTACGCCGGGCTGGTCGCTGTGTACCCGCTGCGGGCGTTTCAGGTGACGCGTGACGTGTCCTCCGCCCAGTTAACCTCAGGCGACAGGCTGTCTGTCACCATCAGGCTGACGAGGCGCCTGCCGTTTCCGCTGACATATATGGTCATTGAAGATGTGATGCCGGAAACGCTTGGCGAGAGGCGCAGTGCGAAGCAGCTTGTGTTTCCGTGGTTTCAAAGGAAGCTGACGTTACAATATGAGCTGCCGCAGGTGCCGCGCGGAGAGCATCATTTACATACGATAAGAGTGCGGACGGGAGATGTTCTCGGGCTTTTGGACAAGACGGCGTCGTTTTCCGTAACGGATACGGTTCTGGTTTTCCCGGCGTACGGGCCTGTTCACTATAAGCCGCAGGCTGCATCCGGAGAAGAGGGTGCGGGTGCCGGCGCTCCGTTTCAGGTACACCGCACAGCAATGGCTGCGAGCGTCAGAAATTATCAGCCGGGCGACCGGTTTTCCGCACTTGACTGGAAAACATCGGCTCGGCGAAATGAGCTGATGACGAAGGAATTTGACCCGCTGCAGAGTATGAATATGATTCTCCTTTTGGACTGCAGGCCGTCCCCTTCGTTTGAAGCCGCGGTGTCAGCTTCGGCATCCCTGCTTTACACGGCGCTTGTGAAGGGCTCTCCCGCAGGATTTATTTCATTGGGGAGCGACCGGACTGTATTTCCCGTCCGGGAGGGAGACCGGCATTTCAGAAAGATGCTGCGTTACCTGGCATCAGCTTCAGAATCGGAAGAAGCTGATGCAGGCGGGCGTTTAGGAAAAGAACTAGGTAAAGCTTCCATTGCCGTCGTGACGGGCAGTCTTACAGAAGACCTTCTCAAACAGGCTGAGCCCGGCCGTGCTGACATGACGGTGTTTTTGGCGAAAGAAACGAATGCCGCGCTTTCGGAGAAAGAACGGAAACTCGCTCTCATCTTCGCTCAGAAAAATATTAAGGTGCAAATGATCAGGGGCAAACAGGTGTCCCATGTTGTTTAGAAAGAGAGGTGGCGCGCCATGCCGCATGACGAGAACCAGGGAAGCAGGCTGAGTCTGCTGCTGTTTTATTTTCTCGCTTTTTTATTGTTATGGGAATGGCTCAGGCCGCTGCACAATTTTACGGATACAAAACATACCGGTTTTTTCATCGTTTTTATCGGTTTGGCATTTCTGCTGTCATTCTTCCGGATGAGGTGGTACGTCACCGTGCCGTCCTGCATTCTGTTTACGTTGATCAGTATTCACGTCCTGTTTTATAAAGGTTCTATTTTTCAGCCGGAATGGCTCGTTTCTTTTTTGCGGGACGTGATGCAAAATGCCCGCCACATCGGGACCGGAAGATGGAATGATATGAATCCGTCATTCCGCACGTTGCTGTTTTTTGTGCTTTTATGGCTGCTCGTGTATTTGCTGCATTACTGGGTGATCTATCAGCGGAAAATCTTATTCTTTTTTATCATGACGGTGGCGTATATCACCGTGCTTGATACGTTTACTCCTTATGATGCCGCGTACGCCGTCATCCGGATCGTCTTTATCGGCTTTTTGATGATGGGGCTTTTGTATATGGAGCGCATCAGGCTTACGGAACACATAGCGTTTAAAAAAAGATTGATACTCAAATGGTTTCTGCCGCTGATGCTGTTTATCTGCGCTTCCGTCGTGTTCGGTCTGGCGGCTCCGAAATCAGATCCGAACTGGCCTGACCCCGTGCCGTTTCTAAAAAAAATCACAAACCACAAAGAAGTGCCCGCCGCCGAAAGCAAAATCGGCTACGGCAATCATGATGAAACATTGGGCGGCCCTTTTCAGGAGGATGATACGCCGGTTTTTACATGGAAGGGAAAAGAACGGGCGTACTTCCGGGTGGAAACGAAAGATACATACACCGGAAAAGGCTGGGTGGAGACCGATCAGGGCATGTCCTATAAACTGAACGGCGGCAATGTGGAAGATGTATGGTTTGACCGGAGTGTGCAGACGAGACGGTATACGGCACAGGTGTCCATTGATGAGAATTATCTCTATAATCATGTCATGTATCCGATCGGCGTCTCCAATATTAAACCGAAGCACTCGATTCAGCTTGAAATGAACGGAAACACCGAGCAAATTACGCCGGTCAGTGAACAAGTGGGCAACATCCGCAATATGGGACGGTACACGGTGACTTTTCAGGCGCCCGTCTTTAAGCTGAATGATCTCAGAAAAGTGAAAGTGAAACGATACCGTGAGCAGAATCAATTCAATGACCGGTATTTACAAGTCCCCGACAGCCTTCCGGGAAGAGTGAGACAGCTTGCGGACAGACTGACGCGGGATCATTATAATATGTTCGATAAAGCGAAGGCGATCGAGGATTATCTCGGATCTTCCGCATTTTCGTATAATACCCAGGATGTCGCGGTTCCGGAGCACAATCAGGATTATGTCGATCAATTTCTGTTCGAAACGAAAAGAGGATATTGTGATAACTTTTCATCGGCAATGGCCGTGCTGCTCCGCTCTGCGGGAATTCCCGCCCGTTGGGTGAAGGGCTATACATCCGGCGAATATAAAGGGGCAGGCGACCATAACGGCCACATTTATGAAGTCACAAACAACAACGCCCATTCGTGGGTAGAAGTGTATTTTCCCGATCAGGGCTGGGTGACGTTTGAGCCGACAAAAGGCTTCACCAATCCGACGGAGTTTACGTCAGAGCAAAATCATACCGCGGCAAAAGACAGCGGAGGCTCAGCGGGGAATTCGGATTCACCGTCTGACAAGCAGCGTCAGGAAACAAAGCCGGAAAAAGAAGAAACACCGAAAAAGCGGGATCACAGCGCGGCACCGCAGCCTGTGATCCGCAACAAAACCGCGGCACACCTGTGGCCGTATGCAGCCATCGTCATCGTAATTTCAGCCGCGGCGGCACTCGCCTGGCTGTTCCGGGCGCGCTGGATTCCGCACGTTACAGCAGCCAGATTGAAGCGGCGAACGGATGAAGACGTCTTTTTCGACGCATATGCCGCGCTGCTCCGCCAGCTGAAACGAAAAGGTTTCAGCAGGGGAGACGGAGAAACACTCCGCGATTTTGCCGCGAGGATTGACGAGGCGCACCATACAAACGACATGTCCGAGCTGACGCTGCGCTATGAGCGGGCCTTATACCGCAGCGATAATGCCGCGGAGCTTTGGAATGAATCGGGACAGTTGTGGGAAAATATAATTAAAACAAGATAGTCTTGACCGCATATCGTCCTGTTGTTAGAATAAATGAATGTTAAATGGGAGCCCGGGAGCGTTAAAAAGCCGGGCTTCCGGACAAGTCTTGCGCGACAGAGGGCTGAACGTTTGTCCTCCGTTTTTTCTGTGTCAAAAACTTAGAGGAGATTAGGTGACAACCATGACGAAGTTAGTGAATGAAATGATTCTTGTTCTTGATTTCGGCAGTCAGTATAACCAGCTGATTACCCGCCGGATCCGTGAATTTGGCGTATATAGCGAGCTGCACCCCCATACGTTGACAGCTGAGGAAATCAAAGAAATGAATCCAAAAGGAATTATCCTTTCAGGCGGACCGAACAGTGTATATGATGAAGGATCTTTCCGCTGTGACGAAAAAATCTTTGAACTCGATATTCCTGTATTAGGCATCTGCTACGGCATGCAGCTGATGACTCATTACCTCGGAGGAAAAGTCGAGGCGGCAAGCCAGCGCGAATACGGAAAAGCCAACATTCAGATTCAAGGAACTCCTGACTTGTTCAAAGATCTTCCGGAAGAACAAGTTGTCTGGATGAGCCACGGCGATTTGGTTGTAGAAGTTCCAGAGGGCTTCACTGTTGACGCAACAAGCCATCACTGCCCGAATTCAGCGATGAGCAAAGCGGACAAGAATTGGTACGGCGTTCAGTTCCACCCGGAAGTGCGCCACTCTGAATACGGCAATGATCTTCTGAAAAACTTTGTATTCGGCGTTTGCGATTGTGAAGGCAAATGGTCAATGGAAAACTTTATCGAAATCGAAATGCAAAAAATCCGTGAAACAGTCGGAGACAAGCAGGTTCTTTGCGCGCTAAGCGGCGGTGTTGATTCCTCTGTTGTGGCCGCTTTAATTCATAAAGCGATCGGCGACCAGCTGACTTGTATTTTCGTCGATCACGGCCTGCTTCGTAAAGGCGAAGCTGAAGGCGTCATGAAAACGTTCAGCGAAGGCTTTAATATGAATGTCATTAAAGTTGATGCGAAAGACAGATTCTTAAACAAGCTGAAAGGTGTTTCTGATCCAGAGCAAAAACGTAAAATCATCGGCAACGAATTCATTTACGTATTTGATGATGAAGCGGACAAGCTGAAAGGCATCGATTATCTTGCGCAAGGAACGCTTTACACGGATATTATCGAGAGCGGTACTGCAACGGCGCAAACGATCAAATCGCATCACAATGTCGGCGGACTTCCTGAAGATATGCAGTTTGAACTGATCGAGCCGCTGAACACCCTTTTCAAAGACGAAGTGCGCGCGCTTGGCACAGAGCTCGGCCTTCCGGATGATATCGTATGGCGTCAGCCGTTCCCGGGCCCTGGCCTTGGCATCCGCGTACTCGGTGAAGTAACGGAAGAAAAGCTTGAGATCGTTCGTGAATCAGACGCGATTCTTCGTGAAGAAGTGGCGAACCACGGCCTAGAGCGCGACATCTGGCAGTACTTCACGGTTCTTCCTGACATCCGCAGCGTCGGCGTCATGGGAGATGCGAGAACGTATGATTACACAATCGGTATCCGTGCCGTAACATCAATCGACGGCATGACATCTGACTGGGCGCGTATCCCTTGGGATGTGCTTGAAGTGATTTCAACACGGATCGTCAACGAAGTGAAACACATCAACCGCGTCGTGTATGACATTACGAGCAAGCCGCCTGCAACGATTGAGTGGGAATAGTCAAAAGAAGCTTAGAATCCTTGGTTTATAAGGGTTCTAAGCTCTTTTTTTCTTTTATAGCAACAATTGATCCAATATTATTAATTGAACCGTGAATTTTAAAAACTCTCTTGGAACAAGTATTCCTTAATGAGATAATAATTAATGTTGTTTTAGAATAAGGTTTGTTCAAATTAAGCAAATTAAAGGAACCTCCTTATTCAAATACAACCATTTCACCGACATCTGTAAATCCAAATCGCTTATAGATATTTTTTCCATCATCTGAAGCCTGTAATACCACTGGTTTTTGTTTATCCTTTGTTTGATTTAGAAGAAATTGAAACATTTCACTGCCAATTCCTTTACCTCTAAATGTTTCTTTTGTCATCACATCATAAATACCATAGCTATCTTTGGTTTCTATTAATAAACCAGTAGTTACAGGCATTTCATCTATGCATCCAATAAACATTTGAACTTCTGAACCTAATTTTACTTGTGAAAACCTATTAAAATAACTTTCTAATGCATCTTTTTCTGGTGTTCCCTCAAATAAGCTCATGAATACGTCTATATATTTTAAAAGTTCTTCATCATTTTTCACAGCAGTAATCATAAGCTGATGGGAAATTCTTTGCCCGGCATTAAGAGTATTTTCAAGTTTCATCATTACATTACGTTCCGCTTCTTTTAGATCATATTCTTGTATAAGTTTAGTCCAATCCTCAGTTAAATACTGAGCATCAATCCAAATACTAAAGGGATATTTTTTATATGAAAAATTATCGATTCCATGTCTGATCTTAACTGTATTTTTGATATTTGGAGATTTCGGCAATATTACATTGAATGTATCAGTAGGAATTTTTGTATTTGCTATGATGAAATCTTCTTCCTTTGTAAGCTCTCCGCTAACTGTATGAGTAAATGATTTTAATTTTTCTTCCAAATTGTTTATGACTAATTGTTGATTTGTAATCATGTTTTTGCACCTTTCAATTTGATTTAGTGCGCTTTTTTTATTATAAGGTCAACTAAAACACTAAAAATACAGTGTTCACAGTATTTCCCCCCTCCCATAATATTCAGAACACGGGGGGCAATATTTTTATGGTAACTTCTAAATGAAGGAACTGCAAACCCCCAAAAGGCTTGATATTCAATAAATTAATTCTTATAATGTTTAGAAAGCATTGAGTGGGAATAAATGAAGATAAAAAGCGTCTCTTTTAAAAAAGAGGCGTTTTTTTTTATCTTTTTGAAACCGTTTTGCCCCGATTTATATCTAACAGCATAGGAGGTGGATAAGGTGAAGGAAGAACGATTGATCAAAAAGGCGAAAAAAAGTGATGCCTCAGCCTTTGAAAAACTGATCACAGCACACCAGGATACTTTATATAAAACAGCTTATCTCTATTTGCATCACAAAGAAGATACGCTGGACGCAGTGCAGGAAACGGCTTACAAGGCTTTTCTTCATATCGCGCAGCTGAAGGAGCCGAAATATTTTAAAACGTGGCTGATCCGGATTCTGCTTCATACGATTTTTGCGATGAGGAAAAAGCACGGAGACGTCATTCCGTTTGAGCCGCAGCACGATACGCGCGCGGAGAATAAGAACATTGAAGAATACATAGATCTTCGGAATGCTCTGGAAACGCTTGACGAACATATACAGCTGACCATTCAGCTTTATTATTTTCAAGATTTCTCGATTGCTATGATCGCTGAACAGACCGGAATGGCGGAAGGCACTGTAAAAACGCATCTGCACAGGGCGAGAAAAGCATTGAAGCAGGAGCTGGAAAAGGAGGATAAACACATATGGAAAAGCATCAAATGAAGCAATTGTATCAGAACATTGACGTGCCGAAAGCTGAATTGAAAAACGTGATACACAGCGCTGCTGTCCGTGCCGGAAAAGAAGGCGCCGTCAGACGGAGATGGGGACGAAAAGTGATAAACGGCCTCGCGGTTGCTGCTGCTTTGTTTATTCTGTATCTGTCCTCAGGCTTGTTCATGCCCTCCGTTAATACGGCTATGGGAAACATTCCTGTTGCCGGACAAATTTACAGTCTGTTTCAGGATAAGGCAGGTTCTGCGCTGTTTAAAAGCAATTTGGTGACAAAATTGAACGAGAAAGCGGAATCACGCGGAATCACGGTGACAGTGAAAAGTGTGTATTACGACAGCGGACAGCTCGTTTACAATTTTATCGTTGATAATTTGAAATCAGATGAGGAGAGCATCTCTTTTCAAGTTGATTATAAAGATCCACGGAATATGTTAGCAGAGGATTATGACAGCAGTGATATGAAAAAAATGAAAGACGGGCGGTACGCGGGGCAGCTTCGCCTGTTCACGGACGGCTCAAAGCTGAAAGACGGTGATAAGCTTCCGCTTGTCATTACACAAATCAAGGATATCCCTGGAAACTGGCGCTTTACACTTCCGATCAAAAAACAAAAGTCCGTTTCTCTTGAAGGAACGAAAGCTGTGAATGTAAATCACGGATTATACCGTTTTTTCGATATCCGGGCGGAAAACGGAACGATGGGATCGGCTCTCCTGTATTCTATCGACTTCTATGATGCAGCTAAAAATGATACCATCTCGATTGACGAAGCAACGGATGATGCTGGAAACCATTATGAAATGACGATGTCGAATATTGAACTTGGCGGCAGGAAGAATCTTCCCGGCGGCGGGAAAAGAATACGCGGCCAAACTCAATTCAGCAAACCGATAGACCCGAAAGCGAAAACACTTTTCATAACGGGTAATTTAAAATCAGAATCAGAGCCGGGAGAAATCGTGCCTCTGAAAACAAAACTGCCCGTCAGTTATAAAACGAAACATCATCATGTCGGCATTACCATCAAAAAGATCAAACAGCAAGACAGACGGGTAATTGTCGATTATCAATTCAGCGGAATTGATGTAAGCAAGGCGGATGAAGATCAGCTGATGAATGTCGGTGAATCAATCGGTCTCGGCAATACGAAAAAAATGAAAACTTGGCCATCGCTTAATGAGTATGAAAAAGGCTATTATCTGAAAGGGAATAAGGCGAAAGTCACGAATCTTAAAACGGGTGAAATGGAATCCGTTTTTGAATTGGATGATTCATCCGATAAAGACTATTCATTGCGCGATTTCTCATTCGATTCATATGCTTTGTACGTCAATCAAACGGTTATGAACTTGCTGGCGGATGACAAGGGGATTACATTCGCGGTGCCGGTTCGGCCTGCGGACGGAAAATAATGTCGGGAAGGCGGCTTTTGCCGTCTTCCATTTTTGGTCAATTAACGAATAAACCAAATTTTTTTAACGGGATTGTTCGTTTTTTTTTATTGAGTTTTCAAAATTGAATTGATACAATAGACTCAGAAATCAAATATGCAGATATCGTATAATGGCGGGGATATGGCCCGCAAGTTTCTACCAAGCTACCGTAAATGGCTTGACTACGGATCAATCTCAATCGTTTGATATAAATAATCCATTCTTATTTATTCAGACTGAACGTATGTAGTCAAGCGTCCCAAAATGTTATTTGGGGCGTTTTTTATTTGGCGGATAACGGGCAGAATAAATGGGAGAGAATGAAGGAGGCAATTGGCT
Source organism: Bacillus sp. JK74 (assembly GCF_053663395.1). Taxonomy (NCBI): domain Bacteria; kingdom Bacillati; phylum Bacillota; class Bacilli; order Caryophanales; family Bacillaceae; genus Bacillus; species Bacillus sp. JK74. The sequence goes on from NZ_JBSJQB010000006.1 coordinate 49,828, forward strand.
TGAAGCAATTTTTTCAGTTTGATGAGCTGGGGACAAGCTATCGTAATGAAATCATCGGCGGTTTAACGACCTTTTTGTCAATGGCGTACATTCTGTTCGTCAATCCGCTGACATTGTCTTTAAACGGTGTGAAAGGATTTCCAGAAGCATTAAAAATTGATCAGGGCGCGGTGTTCACCGCTACAGCCTTGGCATCTGCGGCCGGCTGTATTTTAATGGGGCTCATTGCAAAGTATCCGATCGCGATTGCGCCGGGTATGGGATTAAATGCGTTTTTTGCCTTCTCTGTCGTACTCGGCATGGGGATTTCATGGCAGGCTGCGCTTTCCGGCGTCTTGATTTCCGGAATTATCTTCGTGGCGCTTTCGCTGACGGGATTGCGGGAAAAAATCATTAATGCGATTCCGCCTGAGCTGAAATTGGCGGTCGGCGCGGGTATCGGTTTGTTTATCACATTTGTCGGTTTGCAGGGTTCGGGCATTATTGAAGCGAACTCATCGACTTTGGTGTCTATCGGCAATATTCACAGCGGCCCTGTGCTGCTGACGGTTTTCGGTGTTATTGTGACGGTCATTCTGATGGTGCTTCGCGTAAACGGCGGCGTGTTTATCGGAATGCTTCTGACGGCGGTTGCCGGTATGATCTGCGGGCTGATTCCGGTTCCGACACACATTGTCGGCAGCGTGCCGAGTCTTGCGCCGACTTTCGGACAGGCGTGGATGCACCTTCCGGATATCTTCTCCGTACAAATGCTGATTGTCATTTTAACGTTCCTGTTCGTCGGATTTTTCGATACGGCCGGTACGCTGGTAGCTGTAGCGACACAGGCCGGATTGATGAAGGAAAACAAACTTCCGCGTGCGGGAAGAGCGCTTTTGGCAGATTCAACATCAATCGTTATCGGAGCCGTACTCGGTACGTCTACAACGACTTCTTATGTTGAATCCAGTTCAGGCGTTGCGGCGGGGGCGCGCTCCGGGTTCGCGGCTATTGTGACGGGCATTCTCTTTTTGCTGGCGATGTTTTTCTCGCCGCTTCTGTCAGTTGTCACCACGAATGTGACGGCTCCGGCTTTAATTATCGTCGGCGCGCTGATGGTGGCGCCGCTCGGTAAGATCGCCTGGGATAAATTCGAGGTGGCTGTTCCGGCATTTTTAACGATGATTATGATGCCGCTGACGTACAGTATTGCGACGGGGATTGCGATCGGTTTTATTTTCTACCCGATTACAATGATCTGCAAAGGAAAAGGAAAAAGCGTTCACCCGATTATGTACGGGCTGTTCGTCATCTTTATCCTGTATTTCATCTTCTTGAAATAACGGAAAAACCGGCTGAGGACAGCCGGTTTTTTGTTTTTGTCCTATTCCGTAAAACCAATACATACTATAAAACGTCATGTGGGTGTCCGGGTGAAGAAAACCGCTTGACTGTTTAAGGCCGCTTCGGTACCTTATATAAGTGTTTTATTTTCTTGCTTAACAAATTCCGCCGTATTTTTTTGATAGGAGTTGCTGACATGACGGAAGAAAGAAAAGAAACGTTGGAAGAAGAAAAACAGCATCAGGGAACTGATGAAGAACCGCTGTCGAGAATGTCCAGAAATGCGGGACGTTATCAAAAGCAAAAGAAAAAAGAAAAGGAACGGCGCCCGGCTCCGGCTTTTACAGAAAAACTCGCTTCTGCATGGGCCGCTGTCAAACGTTATTGCCGTTTCGCGCTGCGCATTTTGACATCACCGGTGAAGGTCGTTGGGGAAGACGGCTTTTCCCGCTTTAAATATGCTCTTATTTCAATGCTTGTATTCAGTATCTTTTTCTCAATCGGAAATTGGTTTCAGCTGAGGGCAAGCCAGCAAAGGCCTCTCGGATACGGGGAGCGGCATCATACGTTTTTTGACGGCTTTACCGTCGTTCTCGTGTATACGCTCGTCTTTTTTGCCGCTGCGGCGGGAGCGGTCTGGCTTGTATCACGTTATATGATGAAGCAGAAAATTACGATGCGGGATGCGGCCGCGGGAGTCGGATCGCTATTGGTTCCGGCTGTCGCCTGCTCTATCGTGTGGATGATTTTCGCGATATTGAATCTGCCGGTCATCACCGTGGTGTTTACAGCGCTGACCTTGTTTCTGGCCGCCTCGGCGATGGTGCAGTTTGTGCAGATTCTATACAAATCGGCTGAAAAGCCTGCGGCTGACGTGATGTACTGTATTTCCGCGGCGGTCATCATCATGCTCGTTTTTACGGCTGTGACATGGCCGCTCATTTCCGAGTACTTTACTGCTTCGCTGATTCCTTTATAAGTCGAAATTTGTCTTTCACAATGTTTACAAATTTTTCTAATAAAGCGTGTTGTTTTGAGGACCCGGCCGAGATATGATGAGAGCAACAGCAATTCGAAAGCGGCACTACTCTTTATGATTCGGAAAGGGATGATGAAGATGGCCCCGTTGTTGCGAGAAGCCATTAATCGGAAAAAACAGCACCTGAGGACAAAACTGATCCGCTCTGGGTTTTATCAAGACCATGTTCAGGAACTGTCCGGATACACGCTGAGTGAACTTGAGAAGGAATATGAAGCCGTCAAACGATTGAAAAAAGCCGAGCTTCACTGATAAGAGCTTGAAAGTCTGCCTTGCGGGGCGGGCTTTTTTTTCTTTTGAAAATGATGAAAAGAGGGTAAACTATCCTTAATTGAAAGATTGGCTTTTCAAAGTCAGAGGAGGGGAATCAGTGATGCAGACAATTTTATCCAACAGTATAGGTATGGTTCTCATTATTCTCATCATTAACATTATATATGTCTCTTTCTTTACGATCAGGATGATTCTGACATTAAAGGGACAGCGCTATTTCGCCGCAGGCATCAGTACGATTGAAATCCTTGTATATGTGACCGGCCTGAGTCTCGTTCTCGGCAATCTGAATCAAATTCAAAACGTCATTGCCTATGCGCTCGGCTACGGCCTCGGCGTCATAGTGGGAATGAAAATTGAAGAAAAACTGGCGCTCGGCTACATAACAGTCAACGTCATTACGAAAGAGCTTGATCTGGACCTGCCGAAACAGCTCCGGGAAAAAGGATACGGTGTTACAAGCTGGGTTGCGGGCGGACTTGAAGGAGACCGGACCGCCATGCAGATTCTGACGCCGCGCAAATATGAGCTTCAGCTTTATGATACGATTAAAACGCTTGATGAAAAAGCGTTTATCATCGCCTTTGAGCCGAAAACGATCCACGGCGGATTCTGGGTGAAAGCAGTGAAGAAGAGGAGAATTAAGGAATGACAAAGCCAAAAAAGAAACGGTTTGAAGTAACAGAAGATGAAACGATTGACACCATTCTCACTTTAATGAAGGAAGAGGGTTATATGCCCGTCCGGCGGATGGAAGAGCCGATCTTTACAGAAAAGAAAGAAAATGGATCAATTCAAGTCGTTCCTTGCGGGAAAAAAATCGTATTTGAAGGGAAATTGATCTAAACACGAACATTAAAAGAAAGAATTTTTATATCGTTCGATAATGTCGTTGACATTATCCAAGTCCGTTGTTAAGATAAACATGAAATCAAAACACGACCTCATATAATCTTGGGAATATGGCCCATAAGTTTCTACCCGGCTGCCGTAAACGGCCGGACTATGCAGGAAAGTGATAAACAGCTGACATGGATATCGCAGAAGCGAACGACTGACGATACGCGCGCCATGCCCGGTTTGTATTGCTTCCTCATAGTTGCAATATAAGCCGGGCTTTTTTTTCTGAAAAACAAAGCATGAGAAGGTGGGAACAGAATGCAGCCGCTAGCAGGAATCATCATGGGAAGCACCTCCGATTGGGAGACAATGAAACATGCATGCGACATACTTGACGAACTTCACATTCCTTATGAAAAACAGGTAGTATCCGCGCACCGGACGCCTGATTTGATGTTTGAATATGCAGAAAGCGCCAGAGACAGAGGCTTAAAAGTCATTATTGCCGGAGCTGGTGGAGCGGCGCATTTGCCGGGGATGACGGCGGCCAAAACGACGCTGCCGGTGATCGGCGTACCGGTTCAGACAAAATCGCTTAACGGGCTTGATTCTCTTCTGTCTATCGTACAGATGCCCGGCGGCGTGCCGGTCGCGACGACGGCGATCGGAAAAGCGGGCGCAGTGAACGCGGGTCTGTTAGCCGCGCAGATTTTGTCGGCATTTGACGGTGACATTGCGGATAAACTAGAGGCGAGAAGAAATGCGACAAAACAAACGGTGCTGGAAAGCAGTGATCAGCTTGTCTGATAAAAAAACGATTTATCCCGGCGCCGTCATCGGCATTATCGGAGGCGGACAGCTCGGAAAAATGATGGCTGTCGCCGCAAAACAGATGGGCTATAAAGTCGCAGTCGTCGATCCCGTGAAAGACTCGCCATGCGGACAGATCGCCGATATTGAGATTACCGCCCAGTATAATGACCGTGAAGCGATTCAAAAATTGGCCGGAGTCAGTGACATCATTACGTACGAATTTGAAAATATCGATTACGAGGCGCTCAACTGGCTCAAAGAACATGCATATCTTCCCCAGGGAAGCGAGCTGCTGCTTATCACCCAAAACAGGGAAACGGAAAAAAAGGCGATCCAGTCAGCAGGCTGTCAAGTCGCTCCTTATCGGATCGTAAACAGCGGACGGGAGCTTGAGGAAGCTGTTCAGGCACTGGGGCTCCCGGCGGTGCTGAAAACATGCCGCGGCGGATATGACGGCAAAGGCCAATTTGTCATTAAGGAAGAAGGACAGACAGATGAAGCGGCCGCGCTGCTAGAAAACGGCACGTGCATACTGGAAAGCTGGGTATCATTCCGGATGGAGCTTTCCGTTATCGTGACGAGATCGGCTCACGGTGAGATTTCAACCTTTCCGGCTGCTGAAAATATCCATAAAAATAATATTCTGTTCCAAAGCATCGTGCCCGCGAGAGCGGAGGAAACGGTTCAAAAGCGGGCAGAGGCGCTTGCCGTTCAGCTCGCGGAGAAATTGGAGCTTGTCGGGCCGCTTGCGGTGGAAATGTTCGTCACAGAAGACGGAAACCTTTTGATCAATGAACTGGCGCCGCGTCCTCACAACTCCGGGCATTATACGCTCGACCTTTGTGAAACGAGCCAGTTCGAACAGCACATCAGAGCAGTCTGCGGACTTCCTCTCGGCAGAACCGATCTTCTCAAACCGGGGATGATGGTGAATCTGCTCGGTGATGAAGTGAAGCTTGCGGAGGAGCATACGGAGCTTTTAAAAGAAGCCAAACTGTACCTGTACGGAAAACATGAGATTAAAAAAGGCCGCAAAATGGGGCATATGACATTTTTGCGGAAGCCTGATGAAACATGGATTCAGGACATCACGAACATATGGATGAAAAGAGACGGAGGACGAGCATAATGATCGAACGTTATTCAAGACCTGAAATGTCCGCGATCTGGACGGACGAAAACAGATACCAGGCATGGCTGGAAGTCGAGATTTTAGCCTGTGAAGCCTGGGCTGAGCTTGGCGTCATTCCGAAAGAAGACGTCAAGGTCATGCGCGAAAACGCGTCTTTTGACATCAACCGCATTTTGGAAATCGAGCAGGATACGCGCCATGACGTCGTTGCATTTACCCGCGCGGTTTCAGAATCATTAGGCGAAGAAAGAAAATGGGTCCACTACGGCCTGACGTCAACAGATGTCGTGGATACCGCTCTTTCCTATCTATTAAAACAGGCGAATGAGATCTTGCTCAAGGACATTGAGAGATTTGTTGACATTATAAAAGAAAAAGCGAAAGAACATAAATATACGGTCATGATGGGCCGCACGCACGGCGTACACGCGGAACCGACGACTTTCGGCCTGAAGCTCGCGCTTTGGCACGAAGAAATGAAACGCAACCTTGAACGTTTCAAGCAGGCAAAAGAAGGGATCGAAGTCGGGAAGCTTTCCGGCGCGGTCGGCACATATGCAAATATTGATCCGTTCGTAGAGCAGTATGTCTGCGAAAAACTCGGCCTGAAAGCGGCGCCGATTTCCACTCAGACATTACAGCGCGACCGTCATGCGGATTACATGGCGGCACTGGCTTTGATCGCGACGAGCATTGAAAAATTCGCAGTGGAAATCCGCGGTCTGCAAAAGAGTGAAACACGTGAAGTGGAAGAGTTTTTTGCAAAAGGACAAAAAGGCTCATCGGCTATGCCTCATAAACGGAATCCGATCGGGTCGGAAAATATGACGGGCATGGCGCGCGTGATCCGCGGGTACATGCTGACGGCATACGAAAATGTACCGTTATGGCATGAGCGTGATATTTCTCATTCATCAGCTGAACGCATCATTCTTCCTGACGCGACAATCGCGCTGAATTACATGCTGAACCGATTCAGCAATATCGTCAAAAACTTAACGGTATTCCCGGAAAATATGAAACGCAACATGGACCGCACACTCGGTTTAATCTATTCTCAGCGCGTGCTGCTCGCTTTAATCGACACGGGTCTGCCTCGTGAAGAAGCATATGACACGGTTCAGCCGAAAGCGATGGAAGCGTGGGAAAAACAAGTGCCGTTCCGCCAGCTTGTCGAAGCGGAGGAAAAAATCACGTCCCGCCTCACACCGGAACAGATTGCCGATTGCTTTGACTACAATTATCATCTGAAAAACGTCGACTTGATCTTTGAGCGTTTAGGTTTATAGAAGAAGCCAGCCGGAGGCGGCTTCTTCAGCCGCCTTAGATTGAATATTCCCAACATTCGGGTTAGGAGGCCTTCCGTGAATATTGTGAACAATAATCTTCTTTATGAAGGAAAAGCGAAACGAATTTATCAAACTGAAGACGAACAGATTCTCCGCGTGGTCTACAAGGATTCCGCAACAGCCTTTAACGGTGAGAAAAAAGCGGAGATCAGCGGAAAGGGCCGTCTGAACAATGAAATTTCAAGCCTGATTTTCAAACATCTGCACGCCAAAGGAATTGACAACCACTTTGTGGAGCGTGTTTCAGAATCAGAGCAGCTCATCAAAAAAGTGAGCATCATTCCGCTTGAAGTCGTGGTCAGAAACATTGCCGCCGGAAGCATGTCGAAACGTCTCGGCATCCCGGAAGGAACTGAGCTTCCGCAGCCGATTATCGAATTTTACTACAAGGATGACGCACTGGGTGATCCGCTCATCACTGAAGATCATATCTGGCTCTTAAAAGCAGCGGCTCCTGAGCAGGTCAAAACGATCAAATCGATTACAAACCAGGTGAATCAAGAGCTGCAGCATATTTTTGAAGGCTGCGGCGTCAGATTAATAGATTTTAAGCTGGAATTCGGCTTAGACGGAGAGGGACGGGTGCTTTTAGCGGATGAAATTTCTCCTGACACGTGCCGTCTGTGGGACAAAGACACAAACGAAAAGCTCGATAAAGATTTGTTCAGACGGAACCTGGGAAGCTTAACCGACGCATATGAAGAGATTTTCAAAAGACTGGGAGGCATTTCATAATGTATAAAGTGAAAGTTTATGTCAGCTTAAAAGAAAGTGTGCTCGATCCTCAAGGAAGCGCGGTGCAGCATGCATTGCACAGCATGACCTACAATGAAGTGCAGGATGTGCGCATCGGAAAATACATGGAGCTGACGATCGAAAAATCTGACCGCGATCTTGACGCGCTCGTGAAAGAAATGTGTGAAAAGCTTCTTGCCAATACAGTCATTGAAGACTACCGATATGAAGTTGAGGAGGTTGTCGCACAGTGAAATTTGCGGTGATTGTGTTACCCGGCTCCAACTGTGATATTGATATGTTTCACGCCGTAAAGGACGAACTCGGCGAAGAAGTCGAGTATGTCTGGCACGAGGAAACAAGCCTTGACGGATTTGACGGCGTGCTCATCCCCGGCGGGTTTTCATACGGCGACTACTTGAGATGCGGCGCCATCGCCAGATTCGCAAACATCATGCCGGCCGTGAAAAAAGCGGCTGCCGAAGGAAAACCGGTTCTCGGCGTCTGCAACGGATTCCAGATTCTGCAGGAGCTCGGACTTCTGCCCGGCGCCATGAGACGCAACAAAGATTTAAAGTTCATCTGCCGCCCGGTTGAATTAATCGTGCAGAACGGCGATACGTTATTCACATCTTCCTATGAAAAAGGACAATCGATTACGATTCCGGTTGCCCACGGCGAAGGCAATTTCTACTGTGATGACGAAACGCTTGAAAGATTAAAAGAAAACAATCAAATCGCCTTCATATACGGCGGCGATATTAACGGAAGCGTCAGCGGCATTGCCGGCGTCGTGAATGAGAAAGGCAACGTATTAGGCATGATGCCTCACCCTGAGCGCGCAGTCGATGAACTGCTCGGCAGCGCAGACGGTCTTACATTGTTCCGGTCTATCGTGAAAAATTGGAGGGAAACTCATGTCGCTACTGCTTGAACCAAGTAAAGAACAAATAAAAGAAGAGAAACTCTATCAGCAAATGGGTGTCAGTGATGACGAGTTCGCACTCATTGAATCTACTATCGGAAGATTGCCGAACTACACGGAAATCGGGATTTTTTCCGTGATGTGGTCAGAGCACTGCAGCTATAAAAACTCAAAACCGGTTTTACGCAAATTCCCGACTAGCGGCGAACGCGTGCTGCAGGGTCCCGGAGAAGGCGCGGGAATCGTTGACATCGGTGACAATCAGGCGGTCGTGTTCAAAATTGAATCGCATAACCATCCGTCAGCGCTTGAGCCATACCAGGGTGCTGCGACCGGAGTGGGCGGTATCATCCGTGACGTTTTCTCAATGGGCGCCCGTCCGATAGCTGTATTAAACTCTCTTCGATTTGGTGAACTCACTTCACCTCGTGTGAAGTACTTGTTTGAAGAAGTAGTGGCGGGAATCGCGGGATACGGAAACTGTATCGGCATCCCGACGGTCGGCGGAGAAGTGCAGTTTGACGCAAGCTATGAAGGCAATCCGCTTGTCAATGCAATGTGCGTCGGCTTGATTGATCATAAAGATATTAAAAAAGGCCAGGCGAAAGGTGTCGGCAACACGGTCATGTACGTCGGCGCTAAAACGGGCCGCGACGGCATACACGGCGCTACTTTCGCATCAGAAGAAATGTCAGATTCATCTGAAGAAAAACGTTCTGCCGTGCAGGTCGGCGATCCTTTCATGGAAAAACTTCTCCTGGAAGCATGCCTTGAAGTCATCCAATGCGACGCCTTAGTCGGCATTCAGGATATGGGGGCGGCCGGTCTGACAAGTTCGAGTGCTGAAATGGCAAGCAAAGCCGGCTCCGGCATTGAAATGAACCTTGATCTCATTCCGCAGCGGGAAACGGGTATGACCGCTTACGAAATGATGCTTTCCGAGTCTCAGGAACGCATGCTTCTCGTCATTGAACGCGGACGTGAACAGGAAATTGTCGATATTTTTGATAAATATGATCTTGAAGCGGTTTCCGTAGGTCATGTTACGGATGATAAAATGCTCCGCCTCCGCCATAACGGAGAGGTTGTTTGCGAACTTCCGGTCGACGCGCTGGCGGAAGAGGCGCCTGTATACCACAAACCGTCAGCGGAACCTGCGTACTACCGCGAGTTTCAGGAAACAGAAGTTGCCGCGCCTGAAGTGAAAGATGCGACAGAGACGCTTTTTGACCTGCTGCAGCAGCCGACAATCGCCAGCAAAGAGTGGGTGTATGATCAATATGACTACATGGTGCGCACAAATACGGTGGTCGCTCCCGGCTCTGACGCGGGAGTGCTCAGAATCCGCGGCACGAAAAAAGCGCTGGCGATGACGACGGATTGCAACGCCCGTTATTTATATCTTGATCCAGAAGAAGGCGGAAAAATCGCCGTTGCCGAAGCGGCGCGCAACATCGTATGCTCCGGCGCCGAACCGCTTGCGGTCACGGATAATCTGAATTTCGGAAACCCGGAAAAACCTGAAATTTTCTGGCAGATCGAAAAAGCGGCCGACGGCATCAGCGAGGCGTGCAATGTTCTCAGCACACCCGTCATCGGCGGTAACGTATCACTTTATAATGAATCGAACGGAACGGCCATCTACCCGACGCCTGTTATCGGCATGGTCGGCTTAATTGAAGATACCGCTCATATTACGACACAGCATTTCAAACAAGCGGGGGATCTTGTATACGTGATCGGCGAAACAAAACCTGAGTTTGCCGGAAGCGAACTGCAAAAAATGACAGAAGGCCGCATTTACGGCAAAGCGCCGCAAATCGATCTTGATATAGAGCTGTCACGCCAAAAAGCATTGCTTGACGCAATTAAAAAAGGCCTCGTTCAATCCGCGCATGACGTATCAGAAGGCGGCTTAGGCGTAGCGATTGCTGAAAGCGTCATGACGACGGAAAACCTTGGCGCCAACGTGACTGTTGAAGGGGAAGCGGCGTTATTATTCTCTGAATCTCAATCCCGCTTCGTCGTTTCGGTCAAAAAAGAACACCAAGCGGCGTTTGAAGCAGCTGCGGCTGATGCGGTTCATATCGGTGAGGTAACGGCTGACGGACTTCTGGCGATTCAAAACCAGGACGGACAACAATTGGTTCACGCGCAAACGAAAGAACTTGAGCGCGCGTGGAAAGGAGCTATTCCATGCTTGCTGAAATCAAAGGCCTGAATGAAGAATGCGGTGTGTTTGGCATCTGGGGACATGAAGAAGCCCCGCAAATTACGTATTACGGCCTCCACAGCCTCCAGCACAGAGGGCAGGAAGGCGCGGGAATTGTCGCGACTGACGGCGAAAAACTGACGGCGCACAAAGGCCAAGGGCTGATTACTGAAGTATTTCAAAACGGCGAGCTCAGCAAAGTAAAGGGAAAAGGCGCGATCGGGCACGTTCGTTACGCAACGGCTGGAGGGGGCGGATATGAAAATGTTCAGCCGCTCCTGTTCCGTTCGCAAAACAACGGCAGCCTCGCGCTCGCCCATAACGGCAACTTGGTCAACGCCACACAGTTGAAGCAGCAGCTTGAAAACCAAGGGAGCATTTTTCAGACTTCCTCCGATACGGAAGTGCTGGCTCATCTGATTAAACGCAGCGGACACTTTTCGCTGAAGGATCAGATCAAAAATTCGCTATCTATGCTGAAAGGCGCTTATGCCTTTTTAATCATGACAGAAACAGAGATGATTGTAGCGCTTGACCCGAACGGACTCAGACCGCTGTCAATCGGCATCATGGGCGATGCTTATGTGGTCGCTTCAGAAACGTGCGCATTTGACGTCGTCGGCGCAACGTACCTTCGCGAGGTAGAGCCGGGCGAAATGCTGATCATCAACGATGAAGGCATGAAATCAGAGCGCTTTTCCATGAATATCAACCGTTCCATCTGCAGCATGGAGTACATTTATTTCTCAAGACCTGACAGCAATATCGACGGCATTAACGTGCACAGCGCCCGGAAAAACCTCGGGAAAATGCTTGCCCAGGAGTCAGCGGTTGAAGCGGATGTCGTCACAGGCGTGCCTGATTCCAGTATTTCTGCGGCCATCGGCTATGCCGAGGCAACGGGCATCCCGTACGAACTCGGTCTCATTAAAAACCGTTATGTCGGCAGAACGTTTATCCAGCCGTCACAGGCTCTCCGTGAGCAAGGCGTCAGAATGAAGCTGTCCGCCGTCCGCGGTGTTGTCGAAGGAAAACGGGTCGTCATGGTTGATGATTCCATCGTGCGCGGGACGACAAGCCGCCGGATTGTCACAATGCTCAGAGAAGCGGGGGCGACAGAGGTGCACGTCAAGATCAGTTCACCGCCGATCGCTCATCCGTGCTTCTACGGCATCGACACATCAACCCATGAGGAGCTGATCGCTTCTTCTCATTCCGTGGAAGAAATCCGTCAGATCATCGGAGCCGACACGCTTTCTTTCTTAAGTGTAGACGGATTGTTAAAAGGAGTCGGCCGAAAATTTGAAGACACCAATTGCGGACAATGCCTCGCTTGTTTTACGGGCAAATATCCGACGGAAATTTATCAGGATACAGTGCTTCCTCACGTAAAAGAAGCGGTGCTGACAAAATAAAATGTGAAAATGACATAAAGGCAGCGGGAATTCAGGCTGCCTTTCTCTTTCTGCCTTTTAAGGAGAAACGAATTGACAAGGAGTGATAGGGATGTCTGATGCTTATAAAAATGCCGGAGTTGACATCGAAGCCGGATACGAAGCCGTCAAACGAATGAAAAAACACGTGGAGCGCACGAAAAGGCTCGGCGTTATGGGAAGCCTGGGCGGTTTTGGCGGAATGTTTGATCTGTCAGAGCTTCCGTATCAAAAGCCTGTTTTAATTTCCGGAACAGACGGTGTCGGCACCAAGCTGAAACTCGCATTTTCAATGGATAAGCATGACACGATCGGCGTCGATGCGGTCGCGATGTGTGTAAACGATGTGCTTGCCCAGGGAGCGGAGCCGCTGTTTTTCCTTGATTATTTGGCGGTCGGCAAAGCTGATCCTGTGAAAATTGAGCAGATCGTTCAGGGCGTGGCGGACGGATGCGAGCAGTCAGGATCAGCGCTTATCGGCGGTGAGACGGCGGAAATGCCGGGGCTTTATACGTCTGATGAATACGATATTGCGGGCTTTTCAGTCGGCGTCGCGGAAAAAGACGAAATCGTCACCGGTGAACATATCGAAGAGGGGCATCTCTTAATCGGACTTACTTCAAGCGGCCTTCACAGCAACGGATTCTCCCTGGTGAGAAAAGTGCTTCTTGATGACGGCGGACTTGATTTGGATACTGTCTATGAACCGTTTGCGCGTCCTCTCGGAGAAGAATTGCTGGAACCGACGAGAATATATGTGAAGCCGGTGCTCAAGGCGGTGAAAAGCGGTAAGGTGGACGGCATGGCGCATGTGACAGGCGGAGGATTCATCGAGAATATCCCGCGAATGCTGCCGGACGGATTGAGCGCGGAAATTGATCACGGCTCATGGCCGATCCCGCCGATTTTTCCGTTTCTGCAGGAGCACGGCAAGCTGAAAGAAGAAGAAATGTTCAATGTCTTTAATATGGGCATCGGTTTTGTCCTTGCCGTTAAAGAAGAAAACCTGACAGACGTCATCAGCACGCTTGAAGCTCAGGACGAGAAGGCTTATCTGATCGGCCGGGTCAAGCGGGGCGAAGGCATTTCTTTCGGCGGTGCGGCTCTTTCATGAAAAAGTTTGCGGTATTTGCTTCAGGAAACGGATCGAACTTCGAGGCCATTGCCAAACGCATGAGAGAAGAGAAGTGGGATGCGGAGCTCTCGCTTCTCGTGACGGATAAGCCTCAGGCAAAGGCGGCGGAAAGGGCGGAGGCTCTACATATCCCGTCATTCGCCTTTGAACCGTCATCTTTTGAAAACAAAGCGGCCTTTGAACGGGCCATTATTGAACAGCTGTGTCTGCACGGGGCGGAATTAATCGTTCTCGCCGGCTATATGAGACTGATTGGAGATACGCTGCTTGAAGCATACGGGGGCCGCATTATTAATATACATCCCTCACTTCTTCCGGCATTCCCTGGGATTGACGCTGTCGGACAGGCGTATCGGGCGGGTGTGAAAGTGGCGGGCATTACCGTTCATTACGTCGACGAAGGCATGGACACCGGACCGATTATCGCGCAAAAAGCATTCGAAATACAGGAAAACGATACGCTTGAAGACATAGAGCATACAATACACGAGCTTGAGCACAAATGGTATCCGAGCGTTGTGAAGCGGCTGCTGGGACTAAATAACAGAGGTGAAAAGGCATGACAATCAAACGCGCACTAATCAGTGTTTCTGATAAAACAAATCTCGTACCTTTCGTAAGGGAACTGACAGAGCTCGGCGTCGAAGTCATTTCGACCGGAGGAACAAAAAAACTTCTTCAGGAAAACGGTGTGGATGTCATCGGCATTTCAGAAGTGACCGGATTTCCTGAAATTATGGACGGACGGTTAAAAACGCTCCATCCTAATATTCACGGCGGACTGCTTGCCGTAAGAGATAATGAAGAGCATATGGCGCAGATCAATGAGCACGGCATTGCACCGATTGACCTTGTGGTCGTCAACCTTTATCCGTTTAAAGAAACGATTTCAAAAGAAGACGTAACATACGATGAAGCGATAGAAAACATTGATATCGGCGGCCCAGGCATGCTGCGCGCTGCATCGAAAAACCATCAGGATGTGACGGTCATCACAGATCCGGCCGATTACAGCTCCGTGCTCAATGAGATGAAAGAACACGGCGGCGTTTCGCTCAAAAGAAAACGCGAGCTTGCGGCCAAAGTATTCCGCCATACCGCGGCATACGACGCATTAATCGCTGATTACTTAACACGCGAGGCCGGTGAGAAAGACCCTGAGCAATTCACCGTTACTTTTGAGAAAAAACAGTCGCTCCGCTACGGTGAAAACCCTCACCAAGAGGCGGTTTTCTACCAAAGCGCACTTCCTGTCTCCGGTTCCATCGCGGCGGCAAAACAGCTTCACGGCAAAGAGCTTTCTTACAACAACATTAAGGACGCGGATGCGGCCGTTCAAATCGTCCGGGAATTTACAGAACCCGCAGCTGTTGCCGTTAAACATATGAATCCGTGCGGAGTCGGTACGGGAGCTTCAATTGAGGAAGCATTCAATAAAGCGTATGAAGCTGATAAAACCTCCATTTTCGGCGGCATCATCGCGCTGAACCGTGAAGTTGATCAGACTACGGCTGAAGCCCTTCACGGCATCTTTTTAGAAATCATTATCGCCCCTTCTTTCAGTGAAGAAGCGCTGAACGTGCTGACGGCGAAGAAAAACCTTCGTCTGCTCACGCTTGACGTGACCGCATCAGGAAAGAAAGAAAAACAGCTGACTTCCGTACAGGGCGGTCTTTTGATTCAAGATTTAGACGTCCATGGATTTGATGACGCCGACATCAGCATTCCGACAAAAAGAGAGCCGAGCGAGCAGGAATGGGAAGATTTGAAGCTGGCCTGGAAAGTCGTCAAACACGTGAAATCGAACGCGATCGTCCTTGCAAAAGACCATATGACGGTCGGTGTGGGCGCAGGACAGATGAATCGCGTCGGTTCAGCCAAAATCGCCATTGAGCAGGCCGGAGAAAAAGCAAAAGGCAGCGCGCTCGGATCAGACGCGTTTTTCCCGATGCCGGATACAGTCGAAGAAGCCGCAAAAGCCGGTGTCACGGCGATTATCCAGCCCGGCGGATCGGTCCGCGATGAAGATTCGATTAAAAAAGCGGATGAATACGGAATCGCCATGGTATTCACCGGCATCAGACATTTCAAACATTAAGGGGGGAACGAAGCGTGAATGTATTGATTATCGGAAAAGGCGGCAGAGAGCATACATTGGCTTGGAAAACGGCGCAAAGCCCGCTTGTTGACACGGTGTACGCCGCGCCCGGAAATGACGGTATGGCAGACTGCGCGACACTGGTCAACATTGAAGAAAGCGATCATGCCGCACTCATTGCGTTTGCGAAAGAACATCATGTCGGGCTGACGATTATCGGCCCTGAAGTTCCTCTGATTGAAGGGATAGCCGACCAGTTTGAAAAAGCCGGACTGCTTGTTTTCGGACCGTCTGAAAAAGCGGCTATTATTGAAGGAAGCAAACAGTTTGCCAAGGATTTAATGAAAAAATACGGCATTCCGACGGCGGAGTACGAGACGTTTACTTCATTTGAAGAGGCGAAAGCATATGTACAGCAAAAAGGCGCGCCGATTGTCATTAAAGCGGACGGACTTGCCGCCGGAAAAGGTGTCACAGTCGCGATGACGGAAGAAGAAGCGATTGAATGCCTGCACGATTTTCTTGAGGATGAGAAATTCGGGGAGGCGAGCGCATCTGTTGTCATTGAAGAGTTCCTCGCCGGCGAAGAATTTTCTTTAATGGCGTTTGTAAAAGGGGAGACCGTCTATCCGATGGTCATCGCTCAAGACCATAAACGCGCCTTCGATGGAGACAAAGGGCCGAATACGGGCGGAATGGGCGCCTACTCACCGGTGCCGCACATTTCCGATAATATCGTCAGAAGCGCAGTCGAAACGATTGTGAAGCCGGCGGCAAAAGCAATGGTGAAAGAGGGGCGCTCCTTCACGGGCGTGCTGTACGCGGGGCTGATTCTGACGGAAGACGGATCAAAGGTCATTGAATTCAACGCGCGCTTCGGAGATCCGGAAACACAGGTCGTCGTGCCGAGAATGGAATCTGACCTCATTCAGGTGCTCTTAAATCTTCTGCATGAGAAAGATGTTGACCTAAGATGGAAGGATACGTCCGCGGTCAGCGTTGTCCTGGCTTCTGAAGGCTATCCGGAAGGCTATGCGAAAGGGACGCCGATCGGCAGTTTGACGTCCGCTGAAGACGGGATCGCCGTTTTTCATGCCGGAACGAAAAAAGACGGCGGACAATTTGTTACGAACGGCGGCCGGGTCGCCAATGTCACGGCATTTGCTGAGACATTTGAAGCGGCGAGGGATAAAGTGTACAGCGCCGTTTCAGGGCTGACAAAACCCGGACTGTTTTACAGAAGCGATATCGGCGCCCGTGCGCTGAAAGCATCGCAGCGATAAAGAGGAAACCCCCGCGTCTTAAAAGATGCGGGTTTTCTTCTGAATGACGACTAAGATTGTCGATTTGCCGTGAGAGATGGTTCTTCTCGGAATCGTGATAACAGGAGAAAATAAAATAACAAGCCGAAACGGCTTGTTATTTTTCTTGCTGATGGCTGTCATCCTGATTCATTCCTGTCTGGAACATATATGTCACCGGACAGAAGCGGAGGATGCCGGACGCCGCTTTCATCGCGCCCATCATCATACAGAAGAGATGCATCTTGCACCAAGGTTTTCTCGTGTATTTCGCTGAAGCGGCAGACAAAATGGTGAGGCCGCAAGTGATGCGCATAACGGCGTTTAATAAACTGATATTCGGTTTCATCATTTCAGCTCCCTTAGAAAAAGTTTTTCATTCATCTTCAATAATTTGTAACGTTTTAGCCGTGCGATAATTGTGCGGATGTGATACGATGGGTCTAATATAAGCGAAGGAGAGTATGTGAATGTCCGAACGTACCTTTAACTGGAAAAATAAAGACATCAGATCACAGGCGGATGTTGTAGACTCAAAGCTGCTTCCAACGCTACTTTTACGGGATGCTCTCGTATTAAATCCTTTTTTAAAACAATGGCTGAAAAAGAACGTCTGGATTTACGGAGACCGAATTGTATATGTTGGTCATGAGCTTCCTGATGCAGCAGAGCACATTCATACCATAAATTGTGAAGGAAAATACATTGTGCCAGGTTACATTGAACCGCATACACATCCTTTTCAAATATATAATCCCCAAACGCTCGCCGAATATGTGTCTCAATTCGGAACAACGACGTTTGTTAATGATAACTTGTTTTTTCTTTTGCACAGCGGTAAAAAGAAAGCGCTTACTATATTGGAAGAACTAAAAAAACAGCCGGTGCAATATTTCTGGTGGTCCAGATATGATCTGCAGACTGAAGTGCTGAATGAGGACCAGCTCCTTTCTTTTGATGTCCGCAAGCAATGGATTGAGCATCCGGATGTCATTCAAGGCGGAGAATTGACCGGATGGCCGCGCCTCATGGACGGCGATGACTTGATGCTTCATTGCATGCAGGCGACAAAGAAACTGCGCAAGCGGATAGAAGGGCATTTTCCCGGAGCTTCTGAAAAAACACTGACGAAGATGAAACTGTTCGGGGCTGATTCTGACCACGAGGCGATGAATGGCGACGAGGTGATGAGACGGCTTGAATTGGGTTACTATGTTTCGCTCAGACATTCATCCATCCGCCCTGATCTGAGAACGATTTTGCAGGATCTCCATCAAAAAGGCTTCCGGCATTATGATCATTTCTTTTACACGACGGATGGAGCGACGCCGCATTTTTATAAAGGCGGCATGACGAATGAATTAATCAAAATCGCTTTGGAGGAAGGGGTTCCGGCGATTGACGCCTACAATATGGCCTCCTTTAAT
Organism: Bacillus sp. JK74; assembly: GCF_053663395.1. NCBI lineage: Bacteria > Bacillati > Bacillota > Bacilli > Caryophanales > Bacillaceae > Bacillus > Bacillus sp. JK74. The sequence goes on from NZ_JBSJQB010000006.1 coordinate 67,863, forward strand.
ATCGCGAAGTATTATCAGATGGATGACTTTCTCGGTGTGATCGGTCCGGGCCGGCTTGCTTCATTGAACATTCTCGATGACCCGATGAATCCGGACCCGGTCACGGTGATCTCCAAAGGCATCCTGCTGAGGGAAGACGGCCGAAATATGAATGCGTTTACAGAAACGGATTGGAAAAAGGGCGGTCTTGTCCCTCTTGAGCTTTCATATGATATGACGATGGATGATTTACAGTTTTCAATGCCGATGGGTGTGATAATGCGCAACGCCGTCATTATGGAGCCGTATATGATTGCGATTGATAATTCTGTTGACCAGCTTTCTTTTGATCATGATGAATGCTATCTCACGCTTCTCGATAAGCATGGAAAATGGCGGGTCAATACAATGCTGAAAGGTTTTGCCGATCGGGTGCAGGGCTTTGTCAGTTCTTACACGACAACCGGAGATATTATCGCTGCCGGAAAAAATAAAGAAGATATCCTGCTCGCTTTCTCACGGATGAAAGAAATCGGCGGCGGAATCGTGCTTGCCGAAAACGGGAAGATTCTGCATGAGATCCCCCTCGCCTTAAACGGTTCTGCATCCGCGGAGAATTATGAAGAAGTGCTTGAGAAAGAGCAAAAACTGAGGACGTTGCTGGAGGAGCGGGGCTACCGATTCTGCGATCCGATCTATACGCTGCTCTTTTTGCAGAGCACACACCTGCCTTATATCCGCATTACGCCGAGAGGAATATTCGACGTGATGAAAAAAACTGTACTCTTTCCATCGATAATGCGTTAAAATATAAAAGCAGGGAGCCGACATATGAAAAGATGGAAAACCGTTTGTATGCTTTGTTTTGCGTTTTTGCTGCTTGCCGCCTGCCGGCAGAACAATGCCGATCAGGTGCAGCCGAAAGAAGCGGAAGCTCCTTTAACGGGGCTGAAAACTGAGCAGAAGCTTGCAGAACGCCGTCCGATTGCAGTCGCAGTGAACAATCATCCGAAGGCGAGGCCCCAATCCGGGCTGTCAAAGGCGGATGTTGTCATCGAAGCGCTCGCGGAAGGCCGGATTACGCGGTTTCTCGCGATTTTTCAAAGTGAGATGCCGGAAACGGTCGGGCCTGTGCGGAGCGCGAGGGAATATTTTGTCACGCTCAGCAGCGGGTTTAACAGCATATTTGTCCATCATGGCTGGAGTCCCGGCGCTAAAAAGCAGCTGGAGTCCGGAACTTACGATTATATAAACGGTTTGGATTTTGACGGCAGCCTGTTTTGGAGAGCCGATTTCAGCAAGCCGCCCCACAATTCCTACACGTCGTATGACAATATCAGGAAGGCGGCGGAACAAAAAGGATACAAGCTGAACGGAAAAACAGAACCGCTCCCATTTCAGACATCAGATGCAAAACCCGGAAATGAAACCTACAATATTCGGATAGATTATGGAACACAAAACGTTACAAATCTTGTCGAATACGATTATGATAAAAAAGCTGATGCTTATACAAGAAGCTCTGATGGTGTGAAAGCGACAGACCGGGAGACCGGAAAGCCTTTAGCCATGCACAACATTTTTATTGTTGAAGCCGGCCATCGCATGACAGACAAAGATGGAAGGCGGGCCATCGATATTCAGTCAGGGGGGAAGGGCCTCCTGCTTCAGCACGGCGATGTTATAGAGTCAGACTGGGAATATAAAGACGGCCGTATTCTGCCCGTAAAAGGCGGTGAGATTCTTCCGTTTGTGCCAGGAAAGACATGGATTAATATCGTGCCTGATCTCGATGCAGCTTCCATTAGTAAAGGAGAAGGTGTTTGACGATGCAAATCGATAAATTACGCGGAAAAGAACTGGACCAGTTATTTTTATCTATTTTATCGCTGAAAGATCTGGAGGAATGCTATCGTTTCTTTGACGATCTTTGTACGATTAATGAAATCCAATCGCTGGCGCAGCGTTTGGAAGTGGCGAGAATGCTCCGCGAAGGAAATACGTATCACAAAATTGAAAGCGAAACGGGTGCTTCCACAGCGACGATTTCCCGGGTGAAGCGCTGCTTAAATTACGGGAACGACGCCTATGAAATGGCGCTTGACCGCGTAAACAAAGGAGAATCCTCCTCAGCTACGTAAAAAACCGCTCTGCCGATGACGGCAGGCGGTTTTTTTATGCGTGCTGATTCAAAAGGCCGGGAAGTTCCCTCAGGCTTCCGTCTTCCTCCCGGTATACGATGTGTTCAGCTGAGAAATGAATCGGCGAGCTGATACCCGCCGCCGCGGCAAGATGAAACAGCCCTTCACGCAACGAGAGCACGTAGTTGCAGACGCGATGCTGTTTATCCTCGATACTGAGCGCGCGCTGAAGTTTTGGATCGGTTGTCGCCACTCCGACAGGACAATGATTGGTGTGGCATACTTGAGCGCGGATACAGCCGACTGAAAACATCATTCCCCGGGCAATATTGACAAAATCCGCGCCTAACGCGAGGGCAACGGCAATCTTATCGGGAGTGAGCAGCTTTCCGGATGCGAAAATTTTCAGCTTATCTCTTATACCGTATGTCTTCAAAAGGCCGTCAACAAGGGGGAGGCCGGTCAGAATCGGCAGGCCGACGGAATCCGCCAGTTCATGGAAAGAAGCTCCCGTTCCCCCTTCACTGCCGTCAATCGTAATAAAGTCGGGAAGTTTGCCTGATGAACTCATACAGGAAATAAGCTCTTCAAGGTCTTTGCGGCTGCCCGGGACAATTTTGATGCCGACCGGTTTTTCACCGACAGTCCTTAATTTCTCAATGAAATCAAGCATGTCCGGAACATTTGAGAATTCGTTGAAGCGGTTTGGGCTGTCAATGGATTGTCCGGGCTGCACATTTCTGATGGCGGCAATTTCTTCGGTCACCTTTGAACCGTCAATATGACCGCCTCTTGCTTTCGCCCCTTGCGCAAGCTTTAATTCAAAGGCTTTAATCTGCTCGAGGCGGCTTTTTTTCTTAAATTCTGCCCATGAAAACTCTCCATCTTCAGTGCGCACGCCGAACAGCCCGGGGCCGATTTGGCAGATAATATCCGCGCCGCCTTTCAAGTGATACTCAGACAGGCCGCCTTCGCCTGTATTCATCCATGTGCCGCCGGCCTGGTGCAGCCCTTTTGACAGGGCGGTGATTGCCCGGTCGCCAAGTGAGCCGTAGCTCATCGCTGATTGTCCGATTAACCCTTTTACATAAAACGGTTTCTTGCACGTGTCGCGGCCGATCACTTGCACATCGTCCGGATGCAGGTAATAAGGGTCCGCTTTTGCTTTTTCACGGTGTTCGCTGCGTTTCAGCAGGTTGTCTTTGTCAATCTTGTATACCATCGTGTCGATCTTCGGCGTCTGATCTGTGCGCAGCTCCTCCCTTTGTTTCGGGAAGAGGGCGTTACGGATATAATAGCCCGGCTGATCGAAATCCCGTTCTGAGCCGAAGCCCATCATTCTGCTTTTATACTTTCCCGACATGACCGTCTGTTCATATTCTCTCCGGGAAAACGGCTGTTCTTCGTTATCATTGCTGAATAAATACTGCCGCAGCTCAGGTCCGATTTTTTCAAATATATAGCGTAGTTTTCCCGCTGCGGGATAATTGCGCAGCACTGAATGTTCTTCCTGCTTTTCGTCTCTTATGTATATCCAGAGAAACAATGCGGCGGGAACTAAAATAATAAAAATCAATATACAAATCAGTACGATAATGGCTTGTTCCATTGAGACCAGACTCCTTGCCTTTTTTCTCTTTGACATTCCACATATTGTTTGTTTTCAAACATAGACGTTTCCCGTCAGGCGGAGCGCAATCTTTTTTTGTGAATCAGGTGAATGACGTCTTTTTCCGTTTTTCCGGGCCAAACGAATTTGTTATAATGTTTAAATGGCAAGAAACGAATGGAGGAACGAAAACGCATGTACGATGTTAACGAGTGGAAGCATGTTTTTAAACTCGATCCGAATAAAGATTTACCGGATGAACAGCTGGAACGGCTTTGTGAATCAGGGACTGACGCCATTGTGATCGGAGGAAGCGACAATATCACCGAGGACAATGTGCTGAGACTGATGTCAAAGGTGCGGCGGTTTTTAGTGCCGTGCGTACTTGAGGTGTCGACGATTGATTCCATTGTGCCCGGGTTTGATCTTTATTTCATTCCGAGTGTGCTCAACAGCAAAAAGGCGGACTGGATTGTCGGCATGCATCATCAGGCGATGAAAGAATACGGAGAGCTCATGTCAATGGAGGAAATCGTGACGGAGGGCTACTGCATCGTCAACCCTGATTGTAAGGCGGCCGCTTTGACGGAGGCGGATACACATATAGAAACAGAAGATATTCTCGCCTATGCGCGGGTCGCGGAACATTTGCTTCATCTCCCGATTTTTTATCTGGAATACAGCGGGATGCTGGCGGACATAGAAACGGTGGAGAAAACGAAGGCTGTGCTGGACAAGTCCGTCCTGTTTTACGGAGGCGGGATTAAAGACGCGGAAACGGCGGAACGGTTCGGCCGTCATGCCGATGTCATCGTTGTCGGAAATGCCGTATATGAAGATTTTGATCAGGCGCTCAAAACGGTGGCGGCTGTAAAGACAAAGTAGCCAAGCGGACGAAATTGATTTATGATAGAACATATGTTTGATAGGCGGTGAACGGATATGAATTACATTAGCAATCAATTATTAAGCGGATTAAATCCCGTTCAGCAGGAAGCGGTCAAGACGACGGACGGTCCGCTGCTTCTGATGGCGGGCGCGGGAAGCGGAAAAACACGTGTGCTGACGCACAGAATCGCATACTTAATGGCGGAAAAACACGTGGCGCCATGGAACATTCTGGCGATTACCTTTACAAATAAAGCCGCCAGAGAAATGAAGGAGCGGGTGGAGAGCATTCTCGGACCCGGCGCGGATGAAATCTGGATTTCCACCTTCCACAGCATGTGCGTGCGGATTCTGCGCAGGGATATTGACAGAATCGGCATCAACCGAAACTTCTCCATTCTTGATACGGCTGATCAGCTTTCCGTTATTAAAGGGATTTTGAAAGAGCGGAATATCGATCCGAAAAAGTTTGATCCGAGAAGTATTTTAGGCTCCATCAGCAGCGCAAAAAACGAGCTGATCGAACCTGAGGAATTCGCAAAAACGGCCGGCGGCTACTACGATCAGGTCACGAGTGACGTGTATACCGATTATCAGAAAAAACTGCTGAAAAACCAATCGCTCGATTTTGATGATTTAATCATGACGACGATTAAGCTTTTTGAGCGTGTGCCGGAAGTGCTTGAGTTTTATCAGCGCAAATTCCAGTACATTCACGTAGACGAGTATCAGGATACGAACAGGGCGCAATACCTCCTTGTGAAGCAGCTTGCGGCCCGTCTTGAAAATATCTGCGTCGTCGGTGACTCCGACCAGTCCATTTACAGATGGCGCGGGGCGGATATCGCGAATATCCTTTCCTTTGAAAAAGATTACCCGAGCGCAAACGTGATTCTGCTCGAGCAAAACTACCGCTCAACAAAGCGGATTCTGCAAGCGGCTAACGAAGTGATCAAAAACAACTCAAACCGCAAGCCGAAAAACCTGTGGACGGAAAATGACGAAGGCATCAAGCTTTCTTATTACAGCGGCGACAATGAATTCGGCGAAGGCCAATTCGTCGCGGGCAAAATTTATGAGCTGCACAGCTCGGGCCGGCGGAAGCTTTCCGATATCGCGATTTTATACCGGACAAACGCCCAGTCGCGCGTCATTGAGGAAACCCTTTTAAAATCCGGTCTGAACTACAATATCGTCGGCGGAACCAAGTTCTACGACAGGAAAGAAATTAAAGACATTCTTGCATATCTGCGCCTTGTGTCAAATCCGGACGACGACATCAGTTTTACGCGGATCGTCAATGTGCCGAAGCGGGGCGTCGGCGCCACTTCGCTAGAAAAAATCGCGTCATATGCGGCGATGAACGGAATGTCAATGTTCCAGGCGATCAAACAGGTTGATTTCATCGGCGTCAGTGCAAAAGCGGCAAACGCGCTTGACGGCTTTGGCGCGATGATTGAGAATCTGACGAACATGCAGGATTATCTGTCCATTACGGAACTCACGGAAGAAATTCTCGAAAAAACGGAATACAGAGAAATGCTGAAGGCCGAAAAATCAATCGAAGCCCAAAGCCGCCTTGAAAATATCGACGAGTTTCTTTCCGTGACGAAAAACTTCGAACAAAAAAGCGAAGACAAGTCTCTCGTCGCGTTTCTGACTGATTTGGCGCTTATCGCGGATATTGACCAGCTCGACCAGAAGGAAGAGGAATCAGGCGGAAAGGATGCCGTCACTTTAATGACACTGCACGCCGCTAAGGGGCTTGAATTTCCTGTCGTGTTCTTAATGGGCATGGAAGAAGGCGTGTTCCCGCACAGCCGCTCCCTGATGGAAGAAGCCGAGATGGAAGAAGAACGCAGGCTCGCATATGTAGGCATCACGAGGGCGGAAGAAGAACTGTATTTAACGAATGCCAAAATGCGAACCTTATTCGGCCGCACCAATATGAATCCGGAATCCCGCTTTATCAGGGAAATACCTGGCGATTTATTGGAGAACCTAAATGAGAAGAAAACACCTCGCATGCAGCCGGGACGAAAAGTGCAGCCGAAACGCGGGCCCGTATCCCGTCCTGTTTCCTATGCGAACAAAACAGGCGGCGACTCGCTCAGCTGGGCGGTCGGCGATAAAGCGGGCCATAAAAAATGGGGCACCGGAACGGTTGTCAGCGTAAAAGGAGAAGGCGAAAGCACCGAGCTTGATATCGCATTCCCGAGCCCAGTCGGCGTGAAGCGTCTGCTTGCCGCTTTTGCGCCGATTGAAAAGCAGTAACCTGAAGAGGAAAGGAAGAACATGATGGACAAAGAAACAGCGAAACACCGGGCAGAAGAATTGCGCCGCACCATCGATCAGTACAGTTATGAATATTACACCTTAGATGAACCGAGTGTGCCGGATTCCGAGTACGACAGACTGATGCAGGAGCTGATTGCCATAGAGGAAGAGCACCCGGAGCTCAGAACGCCTGATTCGCCCACACAGCGGGTCGGGGGAGCGGTGCTTGAATCTTTTCAAAAGGTGCAGCACGGCACGCCGATGCTCAGTCTCGGCAACGCATTTAACGATGATGATCTCCGCGATTTTGACCGCCGCGTCCGTCAGGCTGTCGGTGACGGCGTCGCTTACAATGTGGAGCTGAAAATAGACGGTCTTGCTGTTTCTCTCCGTTATGAAGACGGCTATTTCGTCAGAGGCGCGACAAGAGGAGACGGAACGACGGGCGAAGATATCACGGAAAACTTAAAAACGATCCGCAACATTCCGCTGAAAATGAAACGGAATCTTTCCATAGAAGTGCGCGGAGAGGCGTACATGCCGAAACAGTCATTTGAAGCGCTCAATGAGGAAAGGCTGAAACATGAAGAGGAGCCGTTCGCCAATCCCCGGAACGCGGCTGCGGGCTCACTCAGACAGCTCGATCCGAAAATTGCAGCGAAACGAAATCTTGACATCTTCGTCTACAGTATAGCGGAGCTTGACGAAATGGGTGTGGAAACACAGAGTCAGGGCCTGGATTTTCTGGATGAGCTCGGTTTTAAAACAAACCAGGAACGGAAAAAATGCGCCACGATAGATGAAGTCATTGAAATGATCGAAGAGCTGCAGGCGAAGCGGGCCGATCTCCCTTATGAAATTGACGGAATCGTCATCAAAGTCGATTCGCTCGACCAGCAGGAAGAACTCGGGTATACGGCAAAAAGCCCGCGCTGGGCGATTGCTTATAAATTCCCGGCGGAAGAGGTCGTGACAAAACTGCTCGATATCGAACTGAATGTCGGAAGAACGGGCGTTATTACGCCGACCGCCGTTCTGGAACCGGTAAAAGTCGCGGGAACGACGGTCTCAAGAGCATCCCTTCATAACGAAGATTTAATTAAAGAGAAGGATATCCGCATTCTCGATAAAGTGGTCGTCAAAAAAGCGGGCGACATCATCCCTGAGGTCGTCAATGTCTTAATTGAACAGCGGACCGGGGAAGAAAAAGAATTCAATATGCCGACCAGCTGCCCTGAGTGCGAAAGCGAACTTGTCCGCATTGAAGGGGAAGTCGCGCTGCGCTGCATCAATCCGGAATGTCCGGCGCAGATCAGAGAAGGCCTGATTCACTTTGTCTCACGCAACGCGATGAATATTGACGGACTCGGAGAACGTGTCATCACACAGCTTTTCCGTGAACATCTCGTCCGTAATGTCGCTGATTTGTATAAGCTGACGAAAGAACAGGTTATCCGGCTTGAGCGGATGGGGGAAAAATCAACTGACAATCTGATCAGCTCCATCCAAAAGTCGAAAGAGAATTCGCTGGAACGCCTGCTGTTCGGTCTCGGCATCCGTTTTATCGGCTCAAAAGCGGCCAAAACACTGGCCATGCATTTTGAAAGCCTGGAAAATCTGAAACAAGCCACGGAAGAAGAGCTGCTTGCGGTAGATGAAATCGGCGAAAAGATGGCCGATGCCGTTGTCACCTATTTCCGCAAAGAGGAAATGCTTGAGCTTTTGAATGAACTTGAGGAACTCGGTGTGAACACACTCTACAAAGGCCCGAAAAAAGTAAAAGCGGAGGACAGCGACTCTTATTTTGCCGGCAAAACCATCGTGTTAACCGGAAAGCTTGAAGAGCTGTCCAGAAATGAAGCCAAGGCGCAGATTGAAGCGCTCGGCGGAAAGCTGACGGGATCTGTCAGCAAAAAAACAGACTTGCTGATTGCCGGAGAAGCGGCCGGAAGCAAGCTGACAAAAGCGCAGGAATTAAACATTGAAGTATGGAATGAAGCACAGCTATTGGGAGAGCTAAAGAAATAAGAGGAGTGTTTTCTATTGAAAAAGATGTTGGCATTGGCGGCGACGGCAACGGCGGCAGTACTCATGCTGTCGGCCTGTTCGCCGAGTTTCGGGGGAAAAAAAGAGGAAGAGATCACGCAGAAAACGGCAAAGTCTTCTGAAAAAGCGATCATACCGAAATATAATATCTCTGATTCCTACTATAAAATGGTGCTCCCGTTTAAGGCCGGAAAAGCGCGCGGCCTGACCGCGGACCGGCTGAACACGAGGCTGGACATCGATGAATTCGAGACGGGGCTGATGCGGCTCGCTCAAGACACGTTCCCGACGGATGACTATTTGTATCAGGAAGGCCAGTATTTAGATGAGGACACGGTACTCAGCTGGCTTGACCGCAAAAAAGAGGGCAGTGATCTGAAAAAGGCGAAAAAGGCAGACGCCAATTTCCAGAATCTCGGCTTAAACCCGGTGCTGCCAAGCTCGGGATCGGCAAAAGAGAAAAATGAAAACAGCCCGATTTACTTAGCGTCCATGCTTGAGCAGGATTACTTAGTAAGAAAAGATAAAAATTCCATCCAGCTTGGCGGTGTCATGATCGGTCTCGCTCTCAACTCTGTATACTATTACCGCGAAAACACAGGTGATCCGCAGCAGGAAGTGGAGCTCAGCGACAAAACGATCCGCAGCCACGGTGAAGAAATCGCACAGGAAGTCGTTAACCGTCTTCGGAAAATGGATAACCTGAAAAATGTGCCGATTACCGTCGCCCTTTATAAACAAGCGCCGAAAACATCAATCGTACCGGGGAATTACATTGCGAAAACAGAAGTCAAGGCCGGCTCATCCACCATTTCAAACTGGGATGATGTCAAAGAAAAGTACGTCTTCTATCCGGCGGATACAGACACGGCAAAGAAATACCCTGATGATTCCGAAGTGTTTAAACGCTTCAAAAACGCCATCGACAGCTACTTCCCGAATTACACCGGAGTTGTCGGAACGGCAATGTACGAAAACGATGAAATGAGAAAAATGAAGATTGAAATCCCGATGCAATTTTACGGGAAAAGCGAAGTCATCGCCTTTACCCAATACTTAACAGGTGAGCTGATGGATTATTATTCAAAAGGCTCAGTTGATGTCGAAATTAACATTACCTCGTCTGACGGGCAGGAAGCGCTGATCGTCCGCAATGCGGGTGACAAAGAACCGACCGTCCATATTTACGATTAACCAAGATACCCTTGTTCATTTCTGTATGAGCAAGGGTTTTTTATTGTGAATATCGTTGGAGCGAGGAATGAGGTATGTTAAGATATTTGTATAATTAGGAATTAACAGGAAAACACATTTCATTTCTAAGCGGATGTTACGAATCTGCTGTGAAAAAAGAAGGGCAGGAATGTTGATGAATGACATTTGCTGAGTACACACACCGCCTACAAACGTTATGAGAAGGGTGAATCAGCATGCATAAAGATATTAAAGCGATTTTTGAGGAAGATAAGGTGCTGGCTGAAGCCGGTGAAATATACGGATTTACCAAGTTTCAATTTATTGCGGACGCAGAGAACTACGTATATGAAATTGTGAAAGATAACGAACCGTATATCTTAAAAATTACGCATACGATCAGAAGAACACCGGAATATATTCTCGGGGAAATGGAATGGCTTCATCATCTGGCAAAGGGAGGGCTTTCAGTAGCAAAGCCGATTCCTTCATTAAATGGCAAAGATGTCGAAGAAGTCCCGGATGGAAAAGGCGGAGCGTTTTTATTAAGAGTCTATGAAAAAGCGCCCGGACGCAAAGTGGAGGAATCAGACTGGAACGGAACTCTGTTTTACCAGCTTGGAAAGTACACGGGGAACATGCACCGGCTGACAAAAAGCTACCGTCTGAGCGATCCGGCATATAAAAGGCAGGAATGGGATGAAGAGGAGCAGCTGAAGCTGAGAAAATACGTGCCCGCAGATCAGCATCTCGTATTTGAGCGGGCGGATACTCTAATGGAAAAACTGCGCCGTTTGCCGAAGAATCCTGAAAACTACGGCCTTGTGCACGCCGATCTGCATCATGGCAATTTTAATTGGGACAACGGAAAAATCACTGCATTTGATTTTGATGATATCGGCTACAATTGGTTTGTGAATGATATCAGTATTCTGCTGTACAACATGTTGTGGTATCCGGTCATCCCGTATGAAGACAAGGCCGCGTTTACGGGTGAATTCATGACTCACTTTATGAAAGGCTACAGGGAAGAAAATGACCTTGATTCCGCATGGTTTGAACACATCCCGGATTTCCTCCGGCTGCGCCATATGCTGATCTACGGATTATTGCATCAGGCGTTTGACCTCAATTCACTCGGGGACGAGGAACTCGGGATGCTGAAAGCCTTCAGGCGCGATATCGAAAATGAAACACCGATTACGGAGTATCAATTTTCTGCATTCGTATAAATAGAAAAACGCCGGCTGAATCCAACCCGGCGTTTTTTATAACGTATCACATTTCACTCCGACGACGCCCTGAATTTCTTTAATATCATAATAGACGTCAGTGGTGTAGCGGTTTTTATGAACACTGACTTTCACTTCCATAATCGGAAATTCTTTTTCACCCAGATCATCAATCCGGACGGAGTGAATGCGGAGCTGTTTGCTTTTCATTTCCTTTAAAATCTCGGTCATTTTGTCTTTATCGGAAAGAGACATTCTCACGCGGATATCCTTTTCCTTCAAGCGGTTGGGACCGATTTTTCTGATCAGCCACGGAAGAAATTCGACACTGATCAGGATAAACAAGAGGCTTGCGAACGCCTCTTTATAAAAGCCGGCGCCTGTAGCCAGACCCAGCCCGGCCGCGCCCCAGATGATAGCCGATGTCGTCAGGCCGGATATGACGTCATTGCTTTTACGCAGGATCACGCCCGCGCCGATAAAACCGACGCCGGAAATGATTTGGGCGGGAAGGCGGAGCGGATCCATCATGATACGGTAATATTTTGGGAAATGGTATGCCGCATTAATGCTGACGATCGTCAGCATACAGGAGCTGACGGCGATGACGATACAGGTTTTCAGTCCGAGCGGTTTGTTTTTCAGTTCTCGTTCAAGACCGATGATCATGCCGATCAGCGTGGCAATGCCCAGCTTTAATAAAATGTCTGGTTCGATAGGCCAGCTCAATTTGCACAGCACCTCCGCAATTTTTCTTATAATAAATTGATATGATTTTCTCACAGTATTTATAGCAGGACAAGTGCGGAAGAAAAAAGCCGTCAGGGATAAAATCTGACGGCTTTTTGTCTATTTCTTGTTTTTCAAAAGAGCTTCCATCCGGCTGAACAGCTGATAAGAAGCATCGGCCGGTTTTTTGGTCAGCAGGCTGACGGCAATACCGGCAATCAGACTGAGGAAGAATCCCGGAATGATTTCGTATACGCCGGTTGAAGCGGCAAGCCCTGTGGTGATCCAGATTAAAACGGCCGCTGCCCCGGTAATCATCGCCGCAAGCGCTCCCCATTCATTCATCCGTTTCCAGTACAGACTGAGCAAGAGCGCCGGACCGATAGCCGAACCGAAGCCAGCCCACGCATATCCGACCAGATCAAGAATGGTGCTGTTCGGATTCATGGAAAGCAGGATGGCGATAACGGCCACGATCAATACCGACAGGCGTCCGGTCATGACCAATTCTTTATCGCTCGCTTCCCGTCTGAAAAAGGCGCGGTATAAATCTTCCGTAATGGCGCTTGCCGTTACGAGAAGCTGTGAGGAAATGGAACTCATGATCGCCGCTAAAATCGCGGACAGCAGGAAGCCCGTAATCAGCGGGTGGAACAAGATTTTAGAAAAAATAATGAAAATCGTTTCCGGATCTTTTACGGAGACCCCGAAGTGATGAGAATACGCAACCCCGATAATCCCGGTCAGCAATGAACCGACAACTGAAATAACCATCCAGCTCATCCCGATTCTGCGGGCGGGTTTTAAATCTTTCACTTCTTTAATCGCCATAAATCGTACGATGATATGAGGCTGGCCGTAATAGCCGAGTCCCCATGCCAAATAAGAAATAATGCTAATGACGCTCGCGCCTTTAAAGATATCCAATAGTTTCGGGTTAACGGCGTTGATCGAATCAATCGTCGTTGAAACGCTCCCGAGCTGGGTAAAAGCAACGATCGGCACAAGCACTAATGCCGCAAACATGATCGCTCCCTGTACAAAGTCAGTCAGACTGACAGCGAGGAAACCGCCAAACAGCGTGTAAAGGACAACAACACCCGCCGTTAAAAACAAACCGAATTTGTAGTCGGCGCCGAATGCCGATTCAAATAACCTGCCTCCGGATACCATCCCGGACGATGTGTACAGTGTGAAAAAGATCATAATAATCACGGCGGAAACAATTTTCAGCAATGATGACGAGTGGCGGAACCGTTTATCGAAAAAATCGGGAATCGTAATCGCATCATCCGCAACTTCCGTGTAAGCGCGCAGCCTCGGAGCAAGCAGCAGATAATTTGAATACGCGCCGATCGTCAAACCGAGCGCCAGCCATAAGGTCGATAACCCCGTTGCGAACATTGCGCCGGGAACCCCCATCAGCATCCATGCGCTCATATCCGCCGCACCTGCGGACAGCGCCGTTACGAACGGGCCGAGTCCTCTTCCGCCCAGCATGTAATCATTAATATTCGTTGTCTTTCTGAATGCGTACCAGCCGATTAACAGCATGGCAGCAAAGTAAATGCCAAGAGATATAATTAATTCAATACTCACGTTTTTGGACCCTCTCTTCTTTCATGTAAATGTTGCATCACCTCTGTAGATTAGTAGTGCCGGAATATGCGCCGGCGATCCAGCCTTTAGTCATCATTCCATGCGAATCACATATTTAGTGCCGGCTATGGTTACTAAACCTAACAAAGTATCCCCGATCAATCAACTCTCGAAACCTGGCCCGCTCAAGGAAAAAATCCCCGCCAACATAGAACAGCTTAGAGATGAAAACGCTACCAATAAATTATAAAAGTAAAAATTTTCTGACATATAATTCGTTTCTCTTTCTCCCCGATTTAGGATAAAATAGAGAGGGTTTCATCATGCCTCAGAAGGCGGCGTTTTGTTGCTTTAGAGGGCTCGTTTTTGATATGATCAGTATTATATGACGAAACGGAGAATTATGCGGAGGTGGATCTTATGTCACGAATTTCTATAGAAGAAGTAAAGCATGTCGCTCATTTGGCGAGACTCGCCATTACAGATGAAGAAGCTGAAATGTTCACAGAACAGCTTGACAGCATCATCTCGTTTGCCGAGGAGCTTAATGAAGTGGACACGGATAACGTGGAACCGACAACACACGTGCTGAAAATGAAAAACGTAATGAGAGAAGATGAAGCGGGTAAAGGCCTTCCGGTCGAGGATGTCATGAAAAATGCTCCCGATCATAAAGACGGCTATGTCCGTGTGCCATCTATTCTGGATTAAAGGAGGGAGACAGTATGTCATTATTTGATCACAAAATCACAGAACTGAAACAAATGATACATAAAAAAGAAATCAAGATTTCCGATCTTGTTGATGAATCTTACAAACGGATCGCATCCGTGGATGATAAGGTGCAGGCATTCTTACAGCTTGATGAAGAAAGAGCCCGCGCTTACGCGAAAGAACTTGACGAAGCGGTTGACGGACGGTCTGAACACGGTCTTCTCTTCGGAATGCCGATCGGCGTCAAAGACAACATCGTGACCAAAGGGCTTCGCACAACATGCTCAAGCAAAATCCTCGAAAACTTCGATCCGATTTACGATGCGACGGTTGTGGAGCGTCTTCAAGCCGCTGAAGCCATCACGATCGGAAAGCTGAATATGGACGAGTTCGCGATGGGTTCTTCTACTGAAAACTCCGCGTACAAAGCGACGAAAAACCCTTGGAATCTCGATACGGTTCCCGGCGGATCAAGCGGCGGTTCCGCAGCTGCGGTTGCAGCGGGCGAAGTGCCGTTTTCACTCGGATCTGATACGGGCGGCTCCATCCGTCAGCCGGCTTCTTTCTGCGGCGTCGTCGGATTAAAGCCTACATACGGACGCGTGTCACGTTACGGATTGGTCGCTTTTGCGTCTTCATTAGACCAGATCGGACCGATCACAAGAACCGTAGAAGATAACGCATTCCTGCTTCAGGCGATTTCAGGCCCGGACAAAATGGACTCTACGAGCGCCAATGTCGAAGTGCCGGACTTTCTTTCTTCATTAACTGGCGATATTAAAGGCTTAAAAATCGCCGTGCCGAAAGAATATCTCGGAGAAGGCGTCGGCAAAGAAGCGAAAGAATCGGTTTTAGCCGCTTTAAAAGTGCTTGAAGACCTCGGAGCGACATGGGAAGAAGTATCTCTGCCGCACAGCAAATACGCGCTTGCGACGTATTATCTGCTGTCTTCTTCCGAAGCGTCTGCAAACCTTGCGCGCTTTGACGGCATCCGCTACGGCTACCGCTCAGACAATGCGGACAACCTGATCGACCTTTATAAACAGACACGCTCAGAAGGCTTCGGCAACGAAGTGAAGCGCCGCATCATGCTCGGCACCTTCGCGCTCAGCTCCGGCTACTATGACGCGTATTACAAAAAAGCGCAAAAAGTGCGCACGCTTATTAAAAAAGATTTTGAAGACGTATTTGAGAAATACGATGTCATCGTCGGACCGACAACGCCGACACCGGCATTCAAAATCGGCGAAAAAACCAGCGATCCGCTCACAATGTACGCCAACGATATTTTAACGATCCCTGTCAACCTCGCGGGTGTGCCGGGAATCAGCGTGCCGTGCGGATTTGCGGACGGACTGCCGCTCGGACTGCAAATCATCGGAAAACACTTCGATGAAGGCACTGTATACCGCGTCGCTCATGCTTTTGAGCAGGCAACAGATCATCATAAAGCGAAACCTGAACTGTAAGGGGTGAAATGAAGTGAACTTTGAAACGGTAATCGGACTTGAAGTCCATGTGGAATTAAAAACAAAATCTAAAATTTTCTCAAGCTCACCGACGCCATTCGGCGCGGAAGCGAATACCCAAACGAGCGTCATCGACCTCGGCTATCCCGGCGTGCTGCCCGTTTTGAACAAAGAAGCGGTCGAATTCGCGATGAAAGCCGCAATGGCTTTGAACTGTGAAATCGCAACGGATACGAAGTTTGACCGGAAAAACTATTTCTACCCGGACAACCCGAAGGCATATCAAATTTCTCAATTTGACAAGCCGATCGGCGAAAACGGCTGGATTGAAATCGAAGTCGGCGGAAAAACGAAAAAAATCGGCATTACCCGTCTTCACCTTGAAGAAGATGCGGGAAAACTGACGCATACGGGCGACGGCTATTCCCTCGTTGACTTCAACCGCCAGGGCACGCCGCTTGTCGAGATTGTATCTGAGCCGGATATCCGCACACCGGAGGAAGCTTACGCATATCTCGAAAAGCTGAAATCAATTATCCAATACACAGGCGTTTCCGACTGTAAAATGGAAGAAGGTTCACTGCGCTGTGACGCCAACATTTCCCTCCGTCCGATCGGCCAGGAGAAATTCGGCACAAAAACGGAGCTGAAAAACCTGAACTCCTTCGCGTTCGTGCAAAAAGGACTTGAGCATGAAGAAAAACGCCAAGAGCAGGTGCTTCTGTCAGGCGGAGTCATTCAGCAGGAGACGCGCCGCTACGATGAAGCGACGAAAAAAACCATTTTGATGCGTGTCAAAGAAGGTTCGGACGACTATCGTTATTTCCCTGAGCCTGACCTTGTCGAGCTCTGCATTGATGACGAATGGAAAGAACGCGTAAGAGCAACCATTCCTGAGCTTCCGGACGAGCGCCGCAAGCGTTATATCGAAGAGCTCGGCCTGCCGGCTTATGACGCAATGG
This sequence comes from Bacillus sp. JK74, assembly GCF_053663395.1. NCBI lineage: Bacteria > Bacillati > Bacillota > Bacilli > Caryophanales > Bacillaceae > Bacillus > Bacillus sp. JK74. The sequence goes on from NZ_JBSJQB010000006.1 coordinate 84,702, forward strand.
TTCTGACGCTGACGAAAGAAATGGCTGATTTCTTCGAAGAAACGGTCAATAAAGGCGCGGAAGCCAAGCAGGCATCAAACTGGCTGATGGGTGAAGTCTCAGCTTACCTGAATGCCGAACAAAAAGAGCTTGAGGATGTCGCACTGACTCCTGAAGGCCTTGCCGGCATGATTAAGCTGATTGAAAAAGGAACCATCTCGTCCAAAATCGCGAAGAAAGTCTTTAAAGAATTAATTGAAAAAGGCGGCGACGCAGAAAAAATCGTTAAAGAAAAAGGCCTCGTGCAGATTTCTGACGAAAGCGTGCTTCTGAAGCTGGTAACAGATGCGCTTGACAGCAACCCGCAGTCAATTGAAGACTTCAAAAACGGAAAAGACCGCGCGATCGGCTTCCTTGTCGGGCAGATTATGAAAGCCTCAAAAGGACAGGCCAACCCGCCGATGGTCAACAAAATCTTACTTGAAGAAATCAAAAAACGATAAAAAAAGCAGCCGCCTGAAAGGGCGCTGCTGACACGGAGACCGGTAAGCGCCGGTCTCTTTTTTTATAAGCTGAAATAGGTTTCAATGGAAGCCCGCAGCGTTTCAATCTGCTCATTTCCGCTGCCTGCCAAGTTGGATAGCATTCCTTTAATAATCGGTTTTCGCGGCTCTTCCTTTGCGTATTCCTCTTCAATGACTTCAAGCGATACGAGGACGTCCTCAGGCAGCCCCTGCTGTGCTTTTATCTTTTGAATATCCGCAAGCAGTCTTTCTCTGTCCGCCGCCGGCTGAGTGAAGATATCCTCAGGCAGCAGCGGATCGGGATTGTCTCTTATCAGTCCCGTAATCAGGTCATCGATTCTGGCAATCAGAAAGGCCGCCACGTTTTCCGTCCGGAATGCCGTATGTTCATTAAAAATCAAGAAATGAATATAGGAGCTCACTATTCCTTGCGCCATAACGGACGCATCCGCTATAAACGGTATGACGGCATCTCCGTAAACGGAGAGCAAAGCATCCCGGTACAGCATGTTAAATTGAATATTGGCCTCATGAAAATACTGTTTGACCTTTTGATTTTCAGGAATGACCTTTTCGCTCAGCAAGAGAATGATAAAGTCCTTGTGCTCCATAAATTCCTGGAATTGATAAGCGATTTGTTTTCGGAATACGTCCTTAGGCGATTTATGCTGATGTTCTGTTTTGATTTTCTTTATTTCTTCCATAGACATGCCGATGTAATACTCACATGCTGAGAGCAAAAGATCTTCTTTTGATTTAAAATGAAGATAGAAGGCCCCTTTTGAAATTTCGCATTCACCGGCGATTTCCTGAATGGTTGTTGAAGAAAACCCTTTTTTGGCAAATAAATGGATGCCTGTTTTTATGATTTTCTCTTTTTTTTCGTTCATGACGTGCTTCCCCTTAATCCTGAAAAATTTAGAAAAATTTACTGCCTTATTAGTTGACGATGTTGAGTTATACCGTTTAGTATTATATAGAATGACCAGTCAGTCAATAAAAATTAACGGAGGACATGATGAACCACATTATTAACTTTGTACTGAAGAACAAATTCGCAGTTTGGCTGATGACGATTATCGTTACTGTAGCAGGGCTGTATGCCGGTATGAATATGAAGCAGGAATCCATACCGGACGTCAACATGCCTTACCTCTCAGTAAATACGACTTATCCCGGAGCTGCTCCGAGTCAAGTTGCGGATGACGTGACAAAACCGATCGAGCAGGCGGTGCAGAATTTAGAAGGAGTGAGCGTCGTAACGTCCACATCCTCTGAAAACGTCTCATCGGTTATGATTGAATATGATTACAACAAGGATATGGACAAGGCGAAAACCGAAGTCGCTGAAGCGCTGGACAGTGTCAGCCTTCCTGATGACGCGAAAAAACCTGACATTTCCCGTTACAGCCTCAACTCTTTCCCGATTTTGACGCTCAGTGTGACAAGCGGCAAAAGCTCGCTTGAAGATCTGACTAAAAATGTGGAAAACACTCTCGTTCCTAAGCTTGAAGGCATTCAGGGCGTTGCGTCCGTACAAGTTTCCGGGCAGCAGGAAGAGCAGGTGGAATTCTCTTTCAAAGACAAAAAAATGAAAGAGTACGGACTTGATGAAGATACCGTCAAGAAAGTGATCCAAGGCTCTGACGTCAATACGCCGCTTGGGTTGTACACATTCGGCAACAAGGAAAAATCAGTTGTCGTTAACGGAAATATTACGTCAATTAAAGATCTGAAAGAGATGAGAATTCCGGTCACATCTTCTTCTGCCGCTCAAGGTCAAGCGGGCGGAGCCGGTGCGGCATCTGCGGCGGACGCTCAGGCTATGCAGCAGGCACAGCAAAGCGCGTCAGCAGGGGTGCCGACAGTCAAGCTTTCTGACATTGCCGACATTAAAGATGTGAAAAAAGCTGAATCCATTTCCCGCACGAACGGAAAGGACAGTATCGGAATTAATATCGTAAAAGCCAATGACGCCAACACGGTAGAAGTGGCCGATGCGATTAAAGATGAACTGAATCAATACAAAAAAGACCACAAAGGGTTCAAGTACAGCTCGACTCTTGATATGGCAGAGCCGATTACAGAGTCAGTGGATACGATGTTAAGCAAAGCGATTTTCGGCGCGATTTTTGCGGTCGTGATCATTCTCTTATTCTTAAGAGATATTAAATCAACGATGATTTCTATCGTTTCCATCCCGCTGTCACTGCTGATTGCGCTTCTTGTGCTGAATCAGCTTGATGTCACATTGAACATAATGACGCTCGGTGCGATGACGGTCGCCATCGGACGGGTAGTCGACGACTCGATTGTCGTGATCGAAAACATTTACCGCCGCATGAGGCTGAAAGATGAACCTTTACGCGGGAAGCAATTGGTGCGTGAAGCGACAAAAGAAATGTTTAAACCGATCATGTCATCAACGATCGTAACCATTGCCGTATTCCTGCCGCTTGCCATGGTCGGCGGACAGATCGGCGAACTGTTTATGCCGTTTGCCTTAACAATCGTCTTCGCGCTTGCCGCATCACTGTTGATTTCGATCACACTGGTGCCGATGCTTGCGCACAGCTTATTCAAAAAATCGCTCACAGGCGCGCCTGTTAAAGCGAAAGAGCATAAGCCGGGCAGATTGGCCAATTTCTATAAAAAAGTGCTGAATTGGTCATTAAGCCATAAATGGATTACATCTATCATCGCGGTTCTGATGCTTGTCGGCAGTTTGTTCCTCGTACCTCTGATCGGCGCGAGCTACCTGCCTGCGCAAGCGGACAAAACGATGCAGCTCACATACACGCCTGAACCGGGCGAAACGAAAAGCGAAGCTGAAAAAGCTGCGCAAAAAGCGGAAGATATGCTGCTTAAACGCAAACATGTCGATACCGTTCAGTATTCTTTAGGATCGCAAAGTCCGCTCGGCGGAAGCTCAAACGGCGCATTGTTCTACGTGAAATACGAGGATGACACGCCTGATTTTGACAAAGAAAAAGACAATGTCTTAAAAGAAATCAAAAAAACATCGAGCCGCGGCGAATGGAAATCACAAAATTTCAGTTCGTCAGGCAACAACAACGAATTAACGTACTATGTGTACGGAGATTCAGAGTCTGATATTAAAGGCACGGTCAAAGACATCGAAGGCATCATGAAAAAGGAGAAGGATCTGAAAGACGTCAACTCAGGCCTTTCCAGCACATATGACGAGTACACGTTCGTCGCTGACCAGGAGAAACTCAGCAAGCAGGGCCTGACGGCTTCGCAAATCTCCCAAGCCCTGATGTCCCAAACGTCACAGTCTCCTTTGACAACGGTGAAAAAAGACGGCAAAGAGCTTGACGTCAACATCAAAACAGAAAAAGACCAGTATAAGAGTGTAAAAGAATTAGAGGATAAAACCATCACATCGCCTGCAGGCCAAGAAGTAAAAATCGGCGATGTGGCGAAAGTGAAAAACGGCACGACGTCTGATACCATTTCCAAACGCGACGGCAAAGTGTACGCTGACGTAACGGCAACCGTCACTTCTGACAACGTCACGAAGGTGTCATCAGCCGTTCAAAAGAAAGTTGACAAACTGGATAAACCGGACAATGTATCGATTGATACCGGTGGTGTATCAGCGGATATTGCAGATTCCTTTACGAAACTCGGGTTAGCGATGCTTGCCGCAATCGCCATCGTATACCTCGTTCTTGTGATCACGTTCGGCGGAGCATTAGCGCCGTTTGCGATTCTGTTCTCGCTTCCGTTTACAGTCATCGGCGCATTAGTCGGACTGTATGTATCCGGAGAGACGGTCAGTCTGAATGCCATGATCGGTATGCTGATGCTGATCGGAATCGTCGTCACAAACGCGATTGTCTTAATTGACCGCGTCATCCATAAAGAAGCGGAAGGCCTATCGACGAGAGAAGCGCTCCTGGAAGCCGGCTCTACGAGATTGCGTCCGATTCTGATGACGGCGATCGCGACAATCGGCGCCCTGCTTCCATTGGCATTGGGCTTTGAAGGCGGAAGCCAAGTCATTTCTAAAGGACTCGGTGTCACCGTTATCGGCGGTTTAATCAGTTCGACTCTGCTGACTCTTCTGATTGTGCCGATCGTATATGAAGTATTAGCGAAATTCCGTAAGAAAAAACCTGGAACGGAAGAAGAGTAAGACAGCGGGCCTTGGCTCCTTAAACGGAGCCGGGGCCTTTTTTCTTCTGGCAATTCCTGTACATATTGTTGCGATTTTCTCAAGTCATAGTATAATTAAAGGTTGTTAGTGTTAATAATGGATCGGATACTCTTAAGTAGGATGATGAGATAATGAAACGTGCACGCATAATATACAATCCGACTTCAGGACGGGAGCTTTTCAAGAAAAATCTTGCCCAGGTCCTGCAAAAATTTGAACAAGCCGGTTATGAAACCTCCACCCATGCCACCACATGCGCGGGGGATGCCACCCACGCCGCAAAAGAAGCCGCTTTGCGGGAGTTTGACTTGATTATCGCAGCCGGCGGAGACGGAACGATTAATGAAGTCGTCAACGGTCTTGCGCCGTTAGACAAACGCCCGACACTCGGCATCATTCCGGTCGGCACGACAAATGATTTCGCCAGAGCGCTGGGCATTCCGAGAGAGAATATACTGAATGCCGCTGATACCGTCATTAACGGCGTAGCCCGCCCGATCGACATCGGACAGGTGAATGGTCAGTATTTTATCAACATCGCCGGAGGAGGCCGTCTGACGGAGCTGACGTACGATGTGCCAAGCAAACTGAAAACGATGCTCGGCCAGCTTGCTTATTATTTAAAGGGAATGGAAATGCTGCCTTCACTTCGACCGACAGAAGTCGAGATTGAATATGACGGCAAGCTGTTTCAAGGCGAAATTATGCTGTTTTTAGTGACGCTGACTAACTCGGTCGGCGGATTCGAGAAGCTGGCCCCTGATTCCAGCCTGAATGACGGCATGTTTGATTTAATTATTTTGAAAAAAGCCAATCTCGCGGAGTTTATCAGAGTCGCGAGCATGGCGCTCAGAGGCGATCATATTAACGATCAGCACATTATTTACACAAAAGCGAACCGTGTGAAAGTCAATGTATCAGAAAAGATGCAGCTGAACCTGGACGGCGAATACGGCGGCATGCTGCCCGGCGAATTCGTGAATCTGTACCGGCATATTCACGTCATCATGCCGAAGGAGAAAGCGGAACAGCTGGATGACTAATACGCGGACAAAATCCTAAAACAGTATTCGTTTTAGGATTTTGTCATCTTTTCAGCGTGATCGGAAACCTTTGAAGGCTGACATTGAATTTGAAGGTTTGCCAGCACGCTGAAACAAGGCTTTTGGTAAAACGAGAGGTGATTATAGATGAAAATGAAACCCCCGATAGAAAAAAATGAATACTATGACGTGACATTTGAGGATTTGACGCATGAAGGAGCGGGCGTCGCAAAGGTTCAGGGCTTCCCGATCTTCGTGCCGAACGCCCTGCCTGAGGAAAAAGCGCAAATCAAAGTGACACGCGTCAAAAAAGGCTTCGCTTTCGGCCGTTTGATCGAGCTGAAGGAAGAAAGCCCGCACAGAACGGATGCCCCGTGTCCGATCTACAAACAATGCGGCGGCTGCCAGCTTCAGCACATGACCTATGAAGGCCAGCTCTTGTTTAAACAGAAACAAGTCAAAGACGTCTTAGAACGGATCGGCAAGCTGGACCTCTCAAAAGTTACCGTGCACCCGACGCTCGGCATGGAAGACCCGTGGAACTACAGAAACAAAGCGCAGGTGCCGGTAGGAGAAAGAGAAGGCGGACTCGTCGCCGGATTCTATCAGCAAAGAAGCCATGACATCATCGACATGAGCGCCTGCCTGATTCAGCAATCCAAAAACGATGAAGCCGTCCAAGCCGTCAAAGACATCTGCGCAGCATACGGTGTCAAAGCCTATAACGAAGAACGCCACAAAGGCTGGCTCCGCCACATCATGGTCAGATACGGCGTCGTCACGGGCGAAATGATGATCGTCTTCATCACAAGAACAAGCGATTTTCCGCACAAAGCGAAGATCATCGAAGATATCACAGCGCAATTCCCGCACGTCAAATCCATCGTGCAGAACATCAATCCAAACAAAACAAACGTCATCTTTGGCGACGAAACAAAGGTCATCTGGGGCGAAGAATACATCTACGACCTCATCGGAGACGTCAAATTCGCCATCTCCGCCAGATCGTTCTATCAGGTCAACCCGGAACAGACAAAAGTGCTCTACGACAAAGCGCTTGAGTACGCAGAGCTGCAAGGAGAAGAAACCGTCATCGACGCCTACTGCGGCATCGGAACCATTTCTCTATTTCTTGCAAAGCAGGCGAAAAAAGTGTACGGCGTCGAAATCGTGCCGGAAGCCATCGAGGATGCGAAACGCAACGCTGAGCTGAACGGCATCACAAACGCGGAATTCGCAGTCGGAGAAGCGGAAACCGTCATTCCGAAATGGTATGGAGAAGGCATCACGGCAGATACGCTAGTCGTCGACCCGCCAAGAAAAGGCTGCGACGAAGCCCTCCTGCGGACGATCATCGACATGAAACCGAAGCGAGTGGTGTACGTGTCCTGCAATCCAGGAACGCTTGCAAGAGACCTGAGGGTGCTTGAGGATGGCGGGTATCAGACGCTCGAAGTGCAGCCTGTGGATATGTTCCCGCATACGAATCATGTGGAGTGTGTGGCAAAGCTAGTATTGAAATAAAGCAGTGTTCTCTTTTTGAGAACGCTGCTTTTTATATTAATATGTGAAGGAACCTTTTTAATTATCATATTAAAACAGATTAATTTGAAGAAAAATGGTATTCTCAATATAGCTCAATTTAGTTATTTTGAGCGGCGAATTTATAGAGATAACGCAAAAAGTTAATGAAAAGGTGAAACAATGATAGTCTATGAAGCTACAAAAGAAGAGTTTCTGAGTGATGTGTTTGACGACAATTTGGTGACGAATATCTGTAAAAACTATAATGATAAGATTGGCAAAATCAATGAGAGAGAGGTTAGATCTTGGGATAACTCTATGCAGTATATGTATAGGGTATTAAGTGATAGAGAAATTCCTAAGGACGCAGGAATTGCTATTGAGTTCAAAATACCCCATACTTCAAAGCGTATTGATTTTCTTATATCTGGATCAGATAAGGATGATCGTTCATCTGTTGTGATTGTGGAACTTAAACAATGGGAGAAAGTAGAGAAAATTGATAGTAAAGAGGCTATCGTTAAAACGTTTATAAATAAGGGAATTCGCGAAACAACCCATCCATCTTATCAAGCCTGGTCATACGCTTCGTTAATAAAGGATTACAATGAAAATGCGCAAAAAGAAGATATCATGCTATATCCTTGTACATACTTACATAACTACTTGAATCAGGGTACAGACGATCCATTAACTGATTCAATATATGAATATTATATAAAAGAAGCTCCTGTTTTTATCAAAGGTGATTCAGGTAAGCTTCGTGATTTCATTAAAAAGTATATTAAATATGGAGACAACAAAGAAATCCTATATACAATAGATAAAGGAAGAATACGGCCTTCGAAGTCTCTTCAAGATTCGTTAAACAGTATGCTTCAAGGTAATCGAGAGTTTATGATGATTGATAATCAAAAAGTTGTTTATGAGACGGCTTTACATTTGGCGAATGAGGCATTACGTACAAACACTAAACAAGTTTTAGTTGTAGAAGGCGGGCCAGGTACAGGAAAATCTGTTCTTGCTGTAAATTTATTAGTAGAAGCAACAAACCGAAGTCTCGTTGCACAGTATGTAACAAAAAATGCAGCTCCCAGAAATATATATGCTACTAAGTTAAAACAAAACTTTCGGAAAGGGCACATTGATAATTTATTTAAAGGATCGGGCAGTTATGTCAATGCTCCATCAGGTGAATTTGACGTTTTAATTGTTGATGAGGCGCATCGATTAAATGAGAAATCCGGTTTATTTAATAACCTTGGGGAAAATCAAATTAAGGAAATAATAAATGCTTCCAAACTTTCTGTTTTTTTCATAGACGAACATCAAAGAGTAACGTTAAAAGATATTGGTAGCACTGATACAATCCTTAAATTCTCAAAAGAATTAGATGCTCAGGTTACAAATATGAAACTGGATTCACAGTTTCGTTGCAATGGTTCAGATGGTTATATAAGCTGGTTAGATGATGTTCTTCAAATTCGGGAAACTGCGAATTCTAATTATATTGGAATGAACTACGATTTTCGTATATATAGAAATCCAAATGAATTGCGTAAACAGATAGAAGATCTGAATAAAGTTAATAATAAAGCTCGAATAGTTGCTGGTTACTGTTGGGATTGGGTGAAGGAAGGAAAAGCTAGAACAGAATTTCATGATATCGAGATTCCTGAATATCAATTCGGAATGAGTTGGAATTTAAATAACTCAGACACATGGGCAATTGACGAAGATTCTATTAATGAAATAGGTTGTATACACACATGCCAAGGTCTGGAATTTGATTATGTAGGTGTAATTATAGGAAATGATCTAGTGTGCAGGGATGGAGTAGTATTGACTGATCATTCAAAGCGGGCGAAAACAGATACCTCCTTACGTGGTTTGAAGAAAATGCTAAAGCAAAATTCAGAAGAAGCTGAGAAGCTTGCAGACGAAATTATTCGCAACACATACAGAACTTTGATGACCCGGGGACAAAAAGGCTGTTTTATTTATTGTATAGACAAACAATTAGAAAATTACTTTTTTAAAAGGCTGAAACATATGCAAATGAATTACAAAGAGAATGAGTTCTTTAAGTCTTCATCAGTTGCTGAAGAAAAAGCCACATATAAGCACAAATGAAACCTTTTTTAATTATTTATTAAAACGGAATTGGGAAAAACATCACGCTATGATCTTGTACCTTTAAAAAGCAGGGAGGGCAAGATTTTGCGATAACTGTTAAAGGCTTTTTAACGAATGCGACTAAAATTTCTACCGTTTTTGCAGGAAAAGAAAAATCTATTTGTGTAGGAGATCCTTACAAAGCTTCTTAACAAAGTGGCGATTGTTAATGACTTGGGGAATGAAAGCATAATATTAACGTAAAACGATAAAAGGCTTCTTTTAAGAAGTCTTTTTATGGTACGCATATCTTCATAATCAAGATAATTATTTATAAAAAGATAATAAATTTGGATAAAAATGAGAAAATCCTGGCGGGAATGACGATATAAAGTTAGTGAACAACGGTATAGAATCTTACTTTTCGAGGTGAACAGAATGGGAGAAGAACAAGACATTATTACAGTAACCGATCTGCGCAAAAAATATGGATCATTTGAAGCAGTGAAAGGGGTATCCTTTTCTGTCAAACGCGGCGAGCTGTTTGCATTTCTGGGAACGAACGGTGCAGGGAAATCGACCACTATCGATATTCTCTGTACGCTGATTAAAAAGACATCCGGAAAAGTGGTAATAGACGGTTATACGCTTGGTGAGGGGAAAGAGAATAATCATATCCGCAAAAAGATCGGAGTTGTTTTCCAAGAGAGCATTTTGGATGAACGATTGACCGTTTATGAAAATATCATGAACCGCGGACAATATTATCATTTAAGCAAGGTACAAGTGCAAGAGAACTATCAGTTTGTAACAGACTATTTAAAATTGGATGATATTAAGGAGAAAAAATACAGCGATTTGTCAGGCGGACAAAGAAGAAGAGCGGATATTGCCCGTGCCATCATCCATAAACCGACTATATTATTTTTAGATGAGCCTACTACAGGTCTTGATCCGCAAACGAGAGTATTTGTTTGGAATGCGATTAAAAGGCTGCAGGAAGAAACAAACATGACGATCTTTTTAACGACCCATTACATGGAGGAGGCCGCTGTGGCTGATAACGTTGTGGTCATCAAAGAAGGACGCCTGATCGAAGAGGGTACACCAAGTCAGCTGAAAGATCAATATGCGTTTGACAGTCTGCATATGATGTTTAAGCAAGGCGTTGATCCGACTGCCTGGTTTGAAAATAAACAACTGGATTTTACGGTTAAAAACTCTATTTATTCCCTTCGTGTAGAGTCCACTCTCCAAGCGTTTGACATTTTGAAAGGTCTTGAAGGAAAAATTGAATCTTTCGAGGTGATTAAAGGGAATATGGATGATGTGTTTATCCATATTATCGAAGAACAAGGAAGCAGTTTGCCAGTAAAGGGGAGCATTGCATAAATGAAGTCTTTATCCAGTTTAATCAGCAGAAATATAAAAATATACTTCCGTGATCGAACGCTTTTGCTTCTTTCTTTGCTGTCAGTATTTATCGTCATTCTGTTATATGCCGTGTTCTTACAGCAGACACAGCTGGACGCCATTAAGGCCCTGGTCGGTTCGACAGATGATTCCAAAGCAATGGTGAACGAATGGATGGTGGCGGGATTGCTGTCCATTACAGCTGTGACAACGACTTTAGGCGCTTTCGGAATTATGGTGAAAGATAAAGAAAGCAAGAGAACGTATGACTTTTTAACAGCTCCTTTATCAAGGGCGACCATCCAATTGAGCTATGTCATTCATTCATTTGTCATCGGCTTGATCTTTTCTTTCATCGCCTTTTTAGGCTGTGAAATTTTTCTCGTTTCAACAGGCAGCAAGCTTTTAAGCGGTACAGATATACTTGAAGTATTGGGGATCATTATTCTTTCAGTTGCACTCTCAAGTTCCATAAATTTATTTTTAACGCTGTTTATTCACACACAAAATGCATTTTCGACGTTAAGTACGATTGTCGGAACAGCCATCGGTTTTTTATGCGGAGTATATGTGCCGATCGGCGGCGTACCGGTGTTTGTGCAGAAGATTATTATGTATTTCCCTATCAGCCACACCGCCGTTCTGTTCAGAAAAGCGTTTATGACAGACTCAGTTGATAAAGTATTTAAACATGCTTCTGCGGACCAAATACAGGAATATGAAAAGCATTACGGGATCGTCTACAAGTTAAACGGCCATTTTATCAGTACGGCTGCGAGCTTGTGGGTCATTGTCATTACAGCCATCATATTTACCGTCATATCTATTTTCATATTTAAAAAACAAAATAAATGACCTCTTCAGACGATACATAACGATGTAACAGGCAGCATCCGTTTACTGGATGCTGCCTGTTTTGTTTATTATTATTCTTTTGTGCTCAATTCTTAATTCCTCAAAAAGTTCTCGGATTTCTCTTAAAAAAGTGTTGAAGATATCTTTATTTACACCGTATCAGGCTGGTAGATCTTGCGAATAAATCAGTTGACGTTTTTTTGGTGTCTTGAAATGAAAGAGAACCATGGTAGAGTCATCTAATACTTCTGCATAAAGATACATTTTTGCCCATTCACAAGGTATGATGTCATTTAATTCTCTGATACAAATCTTACGTTTTTTTAGTTTCCAACCTTTTTCACCCTCAATCGTCGAGAGATCCCAGTTATAAAAAATAGCCCAGCAGTAAAGCGCTGAGCCATTATTGATTTATAGACCGAAGTAGCTTATTACAAACTGTTTATCATCCTCATCTTCAGGCAAAATCCCCAAGTTTTGATATTCCCATACCACTTGCCGTTGTGTTCCGTTTAAGTCTGAGGCGATGACATCGGTGTAATCGTAGTCAATTGAGAATTTACCGGTATTCTCTAGTTTAAGCGTTAAATTGGTCCAACAATCTGGGTTATTTGCTTTAAATTCTTCTTTTAACTCCTCGAATAACTCTTGAAGTTCAATTAATAAACTCACGTAATCAGAAACTAATTTAAATTTTTCCTTCGTTAGTCTTAATATAATCCTCTAAAAAGTCTCTGACCGTTTTCCTTTTTGGCAGTAAACCCAGGTTTTTATACACCCAAATAGCTTTTCTTTGAGATCCATTTAGCTCTGAAGCAATTACATCTTCATAGTTATAATCTATAGAAAACTGTCCTGTCCTATCTAGTTTCAAAGTCAAGTTTGTCCAAATTTGCGGATTATTTTCCTTGTACTCTTCGCGTAATTCTTCGAATGATTCTTGAAGTTCGATTAATAAATCATCATAGATATCTTCGCTTACATTAAAATGGTCTGGAATGTTATGTGAATATAAGAATTCACTCTCGCCCGGTATATTAAAATAAAAATATACTTCGGAAGAGTCCTCTAATATCTCGGCGTAAAGATATACTTTTTCCCATTCTGATGGAATCATTTCATTTATCTGATTTGCTATTCTTTGATACAATTCACCCATTTTTGGTGTGTCCATGATCTCAACCTCCAGATTGATTTTTTATTGTTACTTTTTCGAAATCAGCATCTCCAATGCTGTACTTAACGATGAATTTGTCTGGTCTTAGTGAATCACCTTTATATATGGCTTTTATATTAACGTTAACTTTTTGCGGTGGTTCTTCTTTAAGAGCCTTTGCCCACTCCTGCTCCATCTCATACCATTTCCCGCCGCTCCTATTAATCTGAGAATTCATAGGCACGATGTTGTCGAATTGGCCTGAGCCTTTGAATTGAGTGGCGATTAGGTGGCCTCCGTCGTCATCTGTCAGACGGTCTGGTTTACCTGCTTTTGACTGTGCATATTGGTTGCGTTTTGCTTCTCCCAGCTGTAAGTCTGCTTTGACACTTGTAATTCTACCATAGTTGTCAGTGGTGTACGTGTAGCCTTCTTTTGTTTTATAGATGACATTCGGTTTTAATACTTTCTTTCTGGTCCATTTCGCAAAATGCTCGCCGTATTTGACCGTTACCGGCGGTACATGCGGTGCCGGTGTCCGTCTGCCGCTTGCGGAGGTTCCGTACGGTTTCGGCAGGATGACCTTGGCGAATTTCTGCAGTCCCTCTTTAAGTGTGACCCCGTTGACTGCATTGTAAGGCACGCCCGCCGGCACTAAGTCGTGACGCGGATGATACGGGAGAATATCAGCCAGGGTGAGATCTCCAATTTGATTTAACTTGGTTTTGACACGTTTTTTTGATACTTCCATGCTTGTGTTTACTTTTTGTTTGATGTGATCAACGGTTTGTTTTGAGACCGTTATCACTTTTTGTGCTGCGGCGGATTTGCTTGCTGCTGTTTTGACTTTGGTTGTCACTTTGGCGGCTGTGCCTGTTTTTGAGACGGCACCGACGCCTTTTGTGCCGACGACTGATGTCACAACGGTGCCCACTGCATATGACACCCATCTTGCTCTGGAGTAGGTGTCGCCATTCACCATGTCTTTTTGGTACGATTCTTCGATTGCCGCTGAAATGGCTTCATACGTCTTGATCGGGTGAGCCACCGCTCCTGTAATGGCTTCAACCGTTCCGCCCGGATCTGTGACCATATCCCATAGGCCAGTGACCGCGTCTTTTCCGGAATCATAAAGGCCGACGGCAACGCCTTTGAAACCGTCTGTAAGTTCACGCGTGTTTTCAATTTGAGTGAAGTAGCGCTGCTGTTCTTTTGTCAGGTTTTTATAGCCGATCGTTTTGGCCATTGAGTAGAATTCATCAGCATTCGCATAATCGTAGTTTTTCAGTCTTTCTTTCAGTTTTTCAATCTCTCGTTCCTTCGCTTCCTCTTTCTTCATCTTCAAATAAGCATCCGAATGTCTTGCAATCTCGCCTTTTTTCTTATGGATGTCGCTTTCACGGTACGCCTTGGCGTTGTAGTGAAGCGGCGTGGCGCCTTTTCCTTTGCCCGTAGCGTTTTGGAGCTGCTGAAAGTCGGCTTGGATGAACTGTTCGTTCGCTTCGGTTTCTGCGTATTCTTTTGTTAGATCGTGATCAAGCTTGCCGAGTTTATGTATCGTTTCGCTTCTTTTTTTGTCAGCTGAAGACAGCTTTTGATCTGTGCTTTCCGTTGAAAACAGATCAAGCGAGATGATGTCTTCGATCTCTCTGAGGATGGACCCCATGTCCTTTTTTTGCCCTTCCATAATCGCCTTTGATTTGCTGAGGGCGTGGGTGAGTTCATGCTCCAGGAAAGATTCCTCCACATGCGAACTGGAAAGTCCGGCATCTTCGACCTTGCCGGGAAGGCTTGTGAGAAATGCGATTTTCATATCGATCAGATCAAGCCAGCTGTCTGTGACGCCGGCGTGGTCCTTGAAAAAAGCTTTGATGTTATTTGCGCCCCGGCCTGAGAAATCATTGTCACCAAGATCAGCCATGCCTTGAAACGCTTTTTTCAGATTAACCATCTGGCCGCGCAGTTTTTTGTATTCACCCGCGCGCTGTTTGGCGGCGGCCAGGAGGGTGGTTGCTTCGAAAACTTTCATGACCATATCCTTTCTTTTGTTCGATATCAAAATTTTACCACGTGAGTCAGGATATACAGTGTAGGAAATAGGTAATAAGAATAAAATGAATCTTTTGGCTTGCGACTTCCTTCCTGTATGAAGGGGGGCTTTTTTATGTTTTGTACAATAATCCTCAAATTCGGCTTACTGCGCTCCGGTGATTTTAAGCGTGCCTGTTTTTTCTAATGTCTTACACTCGAAACAACCCAACCGCTGAGGTATAATAGAAGCAGAGTATTTATCATACAGATTCAATTCGTGAAAGAGAGTGGAACAAAATGGGCCGTAAGTGGAACAATATTAAAGAAAAGAAAGCATCAAAGGACGCAAATACGAGCCGGATTTACGCGAAGTTCGGCCGTGAGATTTATGTGGCGGCAAAACAAGGCGAGCCAGATCCGGAATCGAACCAGGCGTTAAAAGTGGTGCTTGAACGCGCAAAGACGTACAGTGTGCCGAAAAATATTATTGAGCGTGCGATTGAAAAGGCGAAAGGCGGCGCGGAGGAGAACTTTGACGAGCTGCGTTACGAAGGTTTCGGGCCGAACGGTTCAATGATCATCGTTGATGCGTTAACGAATAATGTAAACCGCACGGCGCCTGAAGTGCGCGCCGCATTCGGGAAAAACGGCGGAAATATGGGTGTGAGCGGGTCTGTCGCTTACATGTTTGATGCGACCGCCGTTATCGGCGTTGAAGGCAAGACGGCGGATGAAGCGCTGGAATTGCTGATGGAAGCTGATGTGGACGTGCGCGATATTTTGGAAGAGGATGACAGTGTTATCGTATATGCCGAGCCTGATCAATTCCATGCCGTACAGGAGGCATTCAAAAATGCCGGCGTTGAAGAGTTCACGGTTGCGGAGCTGACGATGCTTGCGCAAAATGAAGTCGAGCTTCCGGAAGATGCGAAAGCTCAATTTGAAAAGCTGATCGATGTGCTGGAAGACCTCGAAGACGTACAGCAGGTTTATCACAATGTGGATTTAGGCGAATAAAGACAAAAAGGCCGGGACGGCATAAGTTCCGGCCTTTTTATTTTGCTTATGCGGCCGGCCTGTATCGTATTTCTCCGTAAGCAATTATTGATTATTTCACCAAAACTGGGCGGATGCCCATACGTTTCCTTCCGCATGTCATAAACTGGACTGTAACCTATGTGAAGGAGCGATAAATCATGAATGAAAGAAGACCGATTTACGGCGGCGGCTATGGAGGCTACGGAGGCTACCCGGGGTACGGTTTTGGCGGCTACGGAGGCTACGGTGGCTACGGCGGCTTCGGAGGATATCCGGGATACGGTTTCGGCGGAGGCTACGGCTACCCGGGATACGGTTTTGGCGGTTACGGCGGTTTTGGCGGCTACGGCGGCTTCGGAGGATATCCGGGGTACGGTTTTGGCGGCTATGGCGGAGGCTACGGCGGCTACCCGTTCCATCACCATCATCATCGGGACAGCCAATTTATCTGACCATTCGGGAAAAGCACTCTTGGAACAGCAAGAGTGCTCTTCTCATGTTCTTGCAGCTGTGTTACGATTGGAGCAAAATCATCAAGTACATATGACATTTCTGTAAATCATGAGCAAGTTGTTTATAAACTGAAAAGCATGATCTGTAAAAACTCTTTATCGGGAGGTTTTACATGTGAGAAGTGAAGACGAAATGATGAAATTGATTCTTGATATTGCGATGAAGGACGAGAGAATCCGTCTTGTCACTTTAGAGGGATCAAGAACCAATAAAAATGTACCGAGAGACAAATTTCAAGACTATGATATTTCTTATTTTGTGACCGATATGGACTCTTTCACATCTGACGAAAGCTGGCTGGATCAGTTTGGCGAAAGAATGATGATGCAAAAACCTGAAGATATGGAACTTTTCCCTCCGGAACTCGGAGACTGGTTCTCCTATCTCATGCTTTTTAAAGATCATCATAAAATCGACTTAACTTTGATCCCTCTGAGTCAAACAGAGAATTATTTTACACAGAGTGATGGTTTGGCGGAAATATTATTAGACAAGGATGACCGAATCAACAGTAAGATGATTGCGAGTGATGAACAATATCATATAAAGAAACCGACCCCCGGAGAGTTTGATGATTGCTGCAATGAATTTTGGATGGTTTCAACCTATGTGATTAAAGGATTAATGCGTAAAGAAATACTGTTTGCGCTGGATCATATGAATGACATTTTAAGGCCTAATGTTTTGCGTATGATTGCGTGGAATATCGGGATAGAGCATCAGTTTTCATTAAGTGTAGGGAAGAATTATAAGTATATTCAACATTACATGAATGCGAAAGATTGGGAAATTCTGCTGAATACTTATGTCGGCAATACGTATGAAAGTGTGTGGAAGGCATTATTTGACTGCCAAGGTCTCTTCAGAGCATATTCAACGTCAGTGGCTGTTTTATTGAGATATGAATATCCTGAATATGATCGACGACTTACGGAATATACATTGAAACATTATCAGCGCTTTCAATCAGATTTTTCATTATGATTTTTTTACTTCAAATTCCAGATGAGCTGCATTGAGTCCGTTTTTAACGGGCTTTTTTATTTTCTTACAGGGCATAAATGCCGATACGGATTCATACCTATTAAGGTCATGTGTTTAGGAAAGGAGGATCGTAATGAAAGAAAATCAGCCGTTTACACCGGTCAAATCCTATAAACCCTTCCACAGCCGGTTTGATCCCTGCCCGCCGATCGGAAGAAAATACTACAGAACGCCGCCGCATCTTTATATGCGGTTTCAGCCGTATCACTTGGAGCAGTTTTCTCCGATGGAGGCATTGAGAAAAGGAACCCTTTGGAAGGATCTTTACGATTTCTATGATAATCCTTATCGGGGGGGAATCGAATATGGCGAAAAAGATTGATGATGAATACTATCGGCTGCTGGAACAAATCCAGGCGGCGGACTTTGTCTTGGTGGAGCTGACGCTTTATCTGGATACGCATCCCCATGACCGTCTCGCGCTTCAGCAGTTTCATGAATATTCCCGGTACTCAAGGCAGCTGAGAAAACGGTTTGAACCTGAGTACGGACCGCTTCTGCAATTCGGCGTGAGTCAGGCCGGCGCTCAATGGGACTGGGGCCGCGGTCCTTGGCCATGGCAAGTATAAGGAGGGATCTGTAAATGTGGGTATATGAAAAAAAGCTGCAGTATCCGGTTAAAGTGAGTACATGCAACCCGATGCTGGCTAAGTTTCTCATTGAACAATACGGCGGGGCGGACGGCGAATTGGCCGCAGCGCTCCGGTACTTAAACCAGCGCTACACGATTCCTGATAAGGTGATCGGCCTGCTGACGGATATCGGCACGGAGGAGTTTGCGCATTTAGAAATGATTGCGACGATGATTTATAAGCTGACAAAAGATGCGACACCGGAGCAGCTGCGTGATGCAGGGCTCAGTGATCATTACGTCAACCATGACAGCGCGCTGTTTTATCACAATGCGGCCGGAGTTCCGTTCACAGCGTCTTACATACAGGCGAAGGGAGATCCGATTGCTGATTTATATGAGGATATTGCGGCTGAAGAAAAGGCGAGAGCGACGTATCAATGGATTATTGATATTTCCGATGATCCTGACCTGAATGATTCACTCCGTTTTCTGCGTGAGCGTGAAATCGTTCACTCTATGCGTTTCAGGGAAGCGGTTGAGATTTTAAAAGAAGAACGTGATAAGAAGAAAATTTTTTAAACGGCCCTCAAACATGACGGCTGTTTTTTTCCTTTCTGCGTTTGGTCTATAATAAAGGTGTCGAATATTCTGATTACAGGAGGATTTTATGACACCATTTACGATTACGGAGGAGAAGGCGGGGGCATTCCGGGTCACCTCCGCCCGGAAGGATGATGAAGAAGAGGTTATGGATCTGCTCGTGCAAGCGGCAGAATGGCTTCGCGATAAAGGGTCGAACCAGTGGAGCGGCCTTCTGCAAGGGGAAGATACCCACAATATGCGGGAGGCGATCGCCAAAGGGTATGTTTTTTTATTCAGGCAGAATGAAGAGCTGGCAGGCGTCGTCATGCTGCTTCCCGAAGCAAGCGGGTGGGACAGACGTCTATGGGGCGATGAAGGACATGAGGAGTCCGTATATCTCCACCGGCTGGCGATTAACAGGCGGTTTGCAGGCGCGGGGCTCGGCCGGACAATCATGACTTGGGCGGAGACGGGTGTGTCTTGTCCGGGAAAAACGAAAATCCGGCTCGACTGCGTGGCCGAAAACAAGGCGCTTCAGTCGTTTTACAGCGGAATGGGTTACGAATCAAAAGGGCTCGCGCCGGGTTATCATTTGTTTGAAAAAAAGGTGAGTAAATAAAAAGCTCCTTATGACGGAGGTGCAAAAGACATGGGGTTTTTTTATCTGATCTGTCTGGCCGCATTTTGTCTTAACTTTGCCGTATCGGCTGTGCTCCGTAAGAAATGGCCTAAAAAGATGTGGCCTGAGTGTCTTTTGGCGGTGCTGGGCCTGACTGCTTTCGGTACGGTTGTTTACAGCATTTTCGGTGTCGGCGGCTGGGAAGGAATGGGCTTGGGGCTTGCCGCGATGTTTGCGGGTTCCGGAGCGGCAGCCGGTTATGCCGCTGAGGTGTGCTTACGGGTCGTCAGATCGAATCAAAAACAGTAAGCAGAAGTGAAAAAACGCGGCCTCGGCTGCGTTTTTTTGTGTATTGCCGGCCGCTGTATAGAAAACAGGCGGATGTCCATAATGGTAATGACTTTTAAGAAGAAGGTGCGAATATGGGACATTTACTTACAGTGGCTTGGGAGTTAGTATGCGGCTTGGGTATTTTATTTGTGATTTTAAAATTGCTTGGAAAAACCCAATTCTCGCAAATTACGCCGTTTGATTTTATTTCCGCGCTCATCCTCGGCGAACTGGTCGGAAATGCGGTGTATGATAAAGGCGTCAGGATTATTGAAATCATTTTTGCTTCTCTGTTATGGGGGGTTTTAATTTATCTCATCGAACTGATTACGCAGAAAGTAAAAAGCTCCAGAAAGCTGTTGGAAGGCGAGCCGAGTATTATCATACATAAAGGAAAACTGAAATATGATGTGCTGAAAAAGAATAAGCTGGACATTAATCAGTTGCAAAGCCTTCTCAGACAGGCGAATTGCTTTTCCATACAGGAAGCGGAGTACGCGATTTTAGAAACAAACGGGATGGTCAGCGTCCTGCCGAAATTCCAATATGACACGACGAAAAACGGCGACATGCAAATAAAGCCGAAGCAGGTCTCTTTGCCGGTCACGCTGATTATTGACGGCGAAGTGCTGTATGAAAATCTGAAAGAAGCCGGGCTGGAAGAAAAGCAGCTGAATCAGGAGCTGAAAAAGCTGAACATCAAAAAAACGGAGGACGTGCTGTATGCGGAATGGAAGCCCGATAAACCGCTGTTTGTCCTGCCGTATGAGGAGAAAAAATAAAAAGAGCATTGCCCTGGGGCAAATGCTCTTTATTATTTTTCGTGTACGCCTGTTTTAACGGCTCTGACATGATACATACCGACATCCGTTCCAAGCATATAATCAGGTTTCGGCTTGCCTTGGTTTGCTTTGTGGGCCGCGATGTGGTCTTCGCTTTTTTCCCATTGTTTCCAATGGTCTTCAGACTCCCAGCGGATTAACACGACGACTTCTTCATCACCGCGGCGGACTTTTTTTTCCAGAACCGTTACGTCTATCAAACCTTCCTGCTTTTCAATCACGCCTTCTGAACTGAAGCGTTCGATTACTTTGTCGGCATGTCCTTCTTTTACGGTCATTTTTCTGATTTGCACAAACATCTGGCAGCTCTCCAATCATTTTCACGCTTTATCCAACATTTTAAATGAAAATGATTATCAAAGTCAATTGAGATGCCTGACGGATTACGATTTCAGGAGAAAGACATGACCATCCTCATCTTTAAATTGCACGAAGCTGCCCCATTCCATTTGTTTCGGTTCATCTAAAAAGGTGATGCCGTTCTTTTTCATCTGTTCGTATGCGGCAAAGACATCTTCACACTCAAATACGATAGAAGCCTTCATATGCTCGGCCCCTTTCATCATCGATTTCGGATAAATAACCAAATGAGTGGCGGCCCCTTTGGGCGCTACCTCAAGCCAGAAGGCGCCCGGTCCCATCGGATGCTCGGCGACGGTTTCAAACCCCGCTTTTTCCGTCCAGAATGTTTTCGCTTTTTGCTGATCATCAGTGTATACGGCAACTGTCGCGATTTTTTTGATCATCATACTGACCTCCTGTTTCATTTCTTTTATAGTGTATCCTCCTGCCGAAAAAAGCAATCAAAAGCTTTAATGTGCCGGCTTTTTTTAATTTCTCTAGTGCGATTGGCGATTCCGATTTATAATTTAGACAAAAGTACATATTCTTGAAAGAGGAGACGGCAGTGAACAAAGACCAATTACTTCATGATTATATTATTACACATTCGGCAGAGCTGACGGAAAAATGGCTTAAGCTGAGACGGAAGCTGAGAGGGCGTTTTTATTCTGCGGATCAATTAAGCGAGGAAATGAAACGGCTGCTGATCGAGCAGCATACCTTTACAAACACGGTCATCGCAAGCGCTTTTTTGGAAGATCCGGCCGTTTTTCAGCATAATAAAGAAAAATGGGCCGCACAGGTAGCGAAAAGCAGAGTGGAGCAAGACGCGGAGGTTCATGAGGTCGTTGAGGCGATCGGCAATTCAAGAACTGTCTTTTGGGAGGCGGTCACCCGTTTTATGGATGAGCATCAGGACATCGTAACAAATGAGGATGCCCGCCGCTGGAATTACATTGTCAACGGCTCGTTTGATCAGCTGATGACGGATTTTACTGAACAGTTTCAGAAATTAATGATCGCGAGGCTGTCATCTCAGCAGGAGCTTATTTCCGAATTGAGCTGTCCGGTTATTTTGATCGCGGATACGATCGGCACTCTGCCGCTCATCGGCCCGATTGATACGAGACGGGCGCGTGTGATTTTGGAGTCGGTGCCGGAAAACTGTGTCGCCAAACGGATCACAAACCTTGTGATTGATCTGTCCGGTGTGCCCATTGTCGATACGATGGTGGCGCAGCAATTGTATATGCTGTCGAAAACGTTATTTCTCCTCGGCATCAGAACCGTGTTTTCCGGCATTCGGCCTGATGTGGCACAGACTTCTATCCAATTGGGGCTTGATTTTTCAGAGTATCAAACTTACGGCTCCCTGGAGCAGGCGCTCGCCAGCATGGGTGTCACATGTGTGATCGAGGAAGCAAAAGCATAGAAAAAAGGTGCTCCGGCCAGAGGCGGGGCGCTTTTTTTGTCAGCGGAAAACAATTTAAATATTCTAAAACTTAGTTGACAGCTAGGGATAGTTTGAATTATTCTTATACACATCGAACCGGCACAAATAGCTGATCGTACACAAACGAAAGCTGGCCGTTCTGCCCAAATCTGATACCGGTATAATTGCCCATCAGTCAACTGAAGGCATATTATTTCCCTTTTTTGAAAGGGGATAATATGCCTTTTTTTATGCGGAAAAAGAGAGGAGAAATCAGGCACATGAAAAAAACAGCGGCATTTTTAGTATTGATCTTATTGGCAGGGGCGCTGTCAGCATGTCAATCTGAGTCCGGCAGCGCGTCCTCAGACGGAAAGACCGTTCAGCTGCTGAATGTATCGTATGATCCGACACGGGAGCTGTATAAAGAGTATAATCAGGCCTTTTCTTCCTACTGGAAAAAGAAAACGGGTCAAGATGTAACCGTTCAGCAGTCGCACGGAGGTTCGGGGAAGCAGGCCAGATCCGTAATAGACGGACTCGACGCTGATGTCGTAACGCTTGCTTTAGGTTATGACATTGATTCGATAGCAGAAAAAGCCCGGCTCATTGATCAAAACTGGCAGTCACGTCTGCCGGATCAATCAACTCCTTACACGTCAACCATCGTATTTTTAGTCAGAAAAGGGAATCCGAAACACATCACTGATTGGGCTGACTTGGTGAAAAAGGACGTTTCGGTCATTACGCCCAATCCGAAAACATCGGGCGGAGCCAGATGGAACTATTTAGCGGCATGGGCATATGCCGATGAAACGTATCATCATGACGACACGAAAATCAAACAGTTTATGAAAGACCTCTACGGCAATGTGGAAGTGCTTGATTCAGGGGCGCGCGGAGCCACGACCAGTTTTACAGAAAGAGGGATGGGGGATGTGCTGATCGCCTGGGAAAATGAGGCCTATCTCACACTGAAGGAATTCGGCAAGGAGAAATATGAGATTGTCAATCCTTCAATCAGCATTCTGGCTGAGCCTCCTGTCTCTGTTGTCGACAAAACCGCGGATAAAAAAGGAACAAAAAAAGCGGCTGAAGCATATTTGTCCTACCTCTACAGCAAAAAAGGGCAGGAGATCGCCGCGAAGAATTTTTACCGGCCCCGCGATAAAGGGGTTCTGAAAAAGTATGAAAAACAATTCCCGCAGATTAAAACGGTGACGGTCGAAAAGGAATTCGGCGGCTGGAAAAAAGCGCAGGAAACTCATTTCAATGACGGCGGAACCTTTGACAGCATCTATGAGAAATAGAAAGAGGAAACGAGTATGAGAACGTTACTTTTCAAAAAAACAAAACCGTCCGTGATTCCGGGGTTCGGATTAACGATGGGATTTACATTTTTATATATGGCCGTTTTGGTTATCGTGCCGCTGTCCATGGTGTTTTTTCATACGATGTCAATGGGGCCCGGGGACGTCTGGCATATCATTTCTGAGCCGAGGGCCGCGGCTTCCTATCGGCTGAGCTTCTTGACGGCGGGCTGCGCCGCTTTGATCAATGCGGTTTTCGGCGTTGTCATCGCCTGGGTGCTGACGAGATATGACTTTCCGGGGAAAAGGCTGGCTGACGGCCTGGTTGATCTGCCGTTTGCGCTGCCGACCGCCGTCGCAGGCATTACATTAACGGCAATGTATTCACCGGACGGCTGGATCGGACAGTTGTTTCCTTTCCGTATTTCCTTTACACCGATCGGCATTGTCATCGCATTGACGTTTATCGGGCTGCCTTTTGTCGTCAGGATGGTTCAGCCCGTCTTAGAAAATCTCCAAAAGGAAACGGAAGAAGCATCTGCGTCACTTGGAGCTTCGAAATGGAAAACCTTCCAAAAGGTCATTCTGCCGGAGCTTTTTCCTTCTATTATATCGGGTTTCGCATTATCTTTTGCCCGCGCCCTCGGGGAGTATGGTTCTGTTGTATTTATCGCGGGCAATATGCCGTTTAAAACCGAGATTTCCCCGCTGATCATTATGACGAAATTAGAGCAATACGATTATGCCGGGGCAACAGCTGTTGCGGCAGTCATGCTTGTCATCACATTTTTCATTTTATTCATCATCAATGGATTGCAATGGCTCACCGCGAGAAAATACGCAGGAAGGTAGGGGATATGCCATGCAGCTGGAAACAGCGAAAACAGCCGTGCCTAAGCGGGAGATACGGGAATCACCCGTTGTGAAATGGGTGCTGATCTCAGCAGTTCTGCTCTTTTTGTCCATATTTTTAATCATGCCGCTTGCATTTATATTTATTGAAGCTTTTAAAAAGGGAGCGGAAGCATATATCCTCTTTGTCACGCATCCGGATTCCCTTGCCGCGATGAAATTGACGCTCCTCGTCGTTTTTATCACGGTTCCGCTGAATACGCTGTTCGGCGTCGCCGCGGCGTGGGCTGTGACCAAATATGAATTCAGGGGGAAAAGTCTGTTTATGACACTGATTGATCTGCCGTTTGCCGTGTCTCCGGTAATCGCGGGCTTAATCTTTGTCCTTTTGTTCGGGCTTCACGGCTGGCTTGGTCCATTTTTACTTGATCACCAGATAAAAATCGTATTCGCAGTCCCGGGAATCGTGCTTGCATCCTTGTTTGTGACGCTCCCTTTCATCGCCCGGGAATTAATACCGCTTATGCAAAGCTTGGGAAATGCTGAAGAAGAAGCGTCCGTTACCCTTGGTGCTGGTGGCTGGAGAACGTTCTGGCATGTGACGCTTCCTAATATCAAATGGGGGCTGATCTACGGGGTGATTTTGAGCGCGGCCCGGACAATCGGCGAATTCGGCGCCGTATCAGTCGTTTCCGGTCATATCAGGGGTGTTACCAACACGCTCCCGCTTCATATCGAAATTTTGTACAACGAATATCAGTTTACGGCCGCTTTTGCGGCGGCCTCCGTCATGTCGGTTTTTGCGATTGTGACACTGTTTTTGAAAAACATCATTGAATGGAAAGCCGGTTATCGTTCTGTCAAAGCCGGATGAGGAAGGAGTCATTATGGAGATTACGATCGACAGTATTTCTAAGCATTACGGAAACTATCAGGCATTGCGGGATATCAATCTTCACGTCAATAATGGCGAGCTGGTTGCGCTTCTCGGTCCGTCAGGCTCAGGCAAAACGTCATTATTGAGAGTCATTGCCGGCCTCGAGCAGGCGGATGGGGGGCGTGTCCTGTTCGGAAAACAAGATGTGACGGATACGCATGTAAAAAGCAGACATGTCGGTTTTGTGTTTCAGCACTATGCGTTATTCAGCAAGATGACGATTTTTGAAAATGTCGCCTACGGATTAAAAGTCCGTCCGCGAAAGCAGCGTCCCGCCAAAAAGGAAATTGCCGAAAAGGTGAGAGAGCTTCTGGCGCTTGTGAAACTGGAACCTTATGAAAAGCGCTATCCCCCGCAGCTGTCAGGCGGACAAAGACAAAGAGCCGCCCTCGCACGCGCCTTGGCCGTAGAACCGAACATTCTGCTGTTGGATGAACCGTTCGGCGCGCTTGACGCCAAAGTAAGAAAAGAGTTAAGGCAATGGCTCAGACGGCTTCATGATGAATTCGGCATGACAAGTATTTTCGTCACTCACGACCAGGAAGAAGCGCTTGATGTGGCCGACCGCATCGTCATTATGAATGAAGGTGCGATTGAACAGATCGGAACGCCGCAGGAGGTGTATGATCACCCCGCAAATCCGTTTGTGTACGACTTTCTCGGCAGTGTCAACGTATTTGAAGGAAGAGTGGAGGAAGGAAAGCTGATCACCGGAAACGCGGCAATACCTGTCGGGCATGCTGATCAGGACAAGGGGATCGCTTATGTGAGGCCGCACCATTTTACCGTAGAAAAAAAACCGTCCGGTCTGCATTCATTTGAAGCAAAGGCGGCTCATATCCGTGCCATCGGACCGTCCGTCAGATTGGAAGCCGTCCGTACCGACACAGGCCAGCACTTGGAGATTGAGCTCTCAAAAGAGCAATATGACGCCTTGGGGGCGGGCGTCGGCGACACGGTTTATGTCAAAGCGAAGGAAGTGAAAGTTTTCGCAAAGAAAACATATCCGAAAATTGTGTAAATGCTGTTGATTTCTGAATGAAAACATAATAGTATAATTATATATTTCTTATCAGAATAGTATGAATTAAAACACTCATTGTCAAAAGACGAACGGCCAGACATAAAGGGGGAGCATGATGACGTCCAAAGGAAACGTAGATCCGCATGTGATCGAAAAGATTATCAGTGCGCTGGAAACGCTCGATTTCGGGACTGTTCAGATTACGGTTCATAATTCCCAAGTGACACAAATTGATAAGGTGGAGAAATATCGATTTTCCCTGAAGAGCAAAGAAGTAAAACAATCTTAAAAAACAGCCAATGACAGGAGGCGGTACATATGAAGCATTCAACTGTTCCTTTCCGGGAGAGCCGGTATCTGCACCTGCCCGAAGTGCGCTTTCTGCATTGGTGCACGAAGCAATACGGCATAAATAAAGGCGTGCTCAATACAATTGACGGCTGGTTTTATGATGCGGGCGTCATTCCGATTCCCGTCAGGCGTCTTTATGTGCTGGCATTCCTTGATTTCGTGAAAACGCCGGGGCAGAAGGGGAATATCCGATTCGGGCACGGCGGATTGACGAAAAAACTGCATGATTTCATGGATATGCAGGAGTGCGCAGCAAAACGTCAGGCCTGACATCCTTAAAATCTTCTTAAAATCATGCAAATTTCTCCCATTTTATTTATAATAGACCTATCACAATCATTTTTTGGGAGGACTTTTGACATGCAAACTGCTGCTTATGAGAGCAAACAATCTATTATGCAGCGCATTATAACGGTATTTGTGTTTACACTGTTAGTTGCGACAATCGGCCTGTATACGGGCCAGTTCATTCCGCCGGCATTGATGCTGCCGCTGTCGGTCTTAGAGGTCGTCATGATCATCGCCGCATTTTGGCTGCGCCGAAAAAAAGCCGTCGGATATGTGTTTGTCTTTTCATTCGCTTTTATTTCCGGAATGACGCTGTTTCCGATCATCAGCCATTATGCGTCCGCAGCCGGAGCCTATGTCGTATTGGAGGCATTCGGTTCTTCGTTTGTGATTTTTGCGGTGCTCGGCACGATCGGCGCTAAGACGAAAAAGGACTTGTCGTTTTTATGGTCCTTCTTGCTTGTCGCTCTTATCGCGCTTCTCGCAGTGGGGATCTTTAATATTTTCAGCCCGCTGAATTCCGCCGCCATGATGGCGTATTCCGTCATCGGAACGATTGTGTTTTCAATGTACATCTTATACGATCTGAACCAGATCAAGCACCGGGACATCACGGCTGACCTGATTCCTTTGATGGCATTGACGCTTTATATCGACTTTATCAACTTGTTTATCAACCTGCTTCGGTTTTTCGGGATTTTAAACAGTGATGATTAACCGCGCGAAAAAGGCGCCCTGCTGAGAGGGGCGCCTTTTGTTAATTCTAAGAGTTTTGAATTTTTAATCTCATAAGCCATGAGATCCCCTTTGTCATACGTTTGCCAGCTAGAAGTGAACGGAGGGTTTGTCATAATAACAAACCTGTTTCAAAAAATTTGAAAGGGGAAGGATATTATGCCTTGTAGTACAGATTATGCAACATATGTATTGAGAGTTTGTACCGATGCGGATTCTTATTCTGCAAAAGCTACTTCTATTGATTGTGTAGCATCATATGGGGGCGGGACAATCGCAACATTTGATTATTCCATGACAATTGATGTTTGGAACGGTTCAAAATGGGTGGCTAATGAAACAAAGAAAGGTTCTTTCAGTCACTCAACACCTAAAAAAGTATTTAAACTCTCAAATCAAAAATCGTTAAAAAAAGGATCAAATAGTGTGAGAGTGAGGTTGAAGACTAAAAATCGATATACAAATGTAACTTCCAGCATTAAAACACCTGCATTTATAGTGAAGAGAAAGTAATTTTAAAATTATTTCTTCTGAAACAGCCTGAACAAACAAATGTGCAGGCTGTTTTTTTATAACCCTCATCTTTTTACTTCAATTTCTATCTCATAGAAATTTGCCTTTGTTTTTACGATACTTCTTTATGTTCTGTCTCCGGAAAACAGCAGAAGCTTATCAAATAAAACTTCAAGCATTTTTGTCAATTCCGCTTTTTCTCCAGCAGTGAAGCTTTCCATGACTGCTGAAATGTTGGAGAAGTGGCCGGGAAGAAACAGCATCAGCTTTTCTTTTCCTTCCCTTGTAAGTTCGATGCTGATTTTTCGTCTGTCACCGGTATGCCGGCTGCGGTTTACAAAGCCGTCCCGTGCGAGTCCGTCGATCAATCCGGTGATGGTCGCTTTGGTGACATTGGATTTTTTCGCCAGCTCCGTCGGACTCAGGCTGTGGCCGGGTTCGTCAAACAGAAACATTAAAATTTTGAATTTCCCTTCGGACAATCCGTGACTTGAGAAATAATGCTCCATGACCTGATTCATTTTTTTAGACATATCAAATAACGTCAAAAATGTTTTCAATGATTCAGCATCCATATCGGCGTAAATCTCAGCGCGTCCGGCAATCTGCGAGTAATCCGGCAAATGTCTCAACTCCATTTTTGTAAGCCTCCGTACCATTTTAGTGATTCAAAGTATAAGCTTGCCGGATTCAAAAGGCAACCTATAAAGATTGACAGTTTTTCAGCCTATATAGTAAGGTGACTAATAGTTAATGAATGATAAATAAATAGAGAAGGCGGTATCGTGATGAACCATGAAGTGAAAAAGATCATCATAGCGGGCGGAGGGATCGGCGGCCTGTCCGCAGCGATTTCTCTCGGCAGAGCAGGTTTTGAAGTAACCCTTTGCGAGGCGGCGTCCGACATGCGAAAAAGCGGAGCGGGCATTCTTCAGCCTCAAAATGCGCTTCGGGTGCTTCGGGAAATCGGTGTGTATGATGAATGCTGTCAACACGGCTTTCAAACGGATTGGCTGAAGCAGCATGATGAAAACGGAACGCTGCAGTTTAAAGTGAGTGAGGCGTTTTTAGATGATACATTGCCGGGGCGGAATAATATATTGCGGCAAACATTAAACGATATCCTCAGGAAGCATGCTGAAGCGGCGGGAGTCACGATTCTGCCCGGTAAAAAAGTCGTGTCTTACGAAGAAACGGCAGATGAAATAACGGTGCATTGTGGAGACGGAACCGCGATGACGGCTGACATTCTCGCCGGCTTTGACGGCATCCGCTCCGCTGTCCGCGATCAAATGCTGCAAAGGGAAGTGAAAACAGAGTATCTCGGCATGGGAGCGCACAGATTTTACATTTCTTTTCCCGAGCCGGTTTTTCATGATTCAACACTGATGTATAAAAAAGGGCAGACGCAGGTCGGGGTCGTGCCGCTCTCTGAAAAAACAGGATACGTATTTATCATCCGGCCGTATGACGCTGACTTCAGGGATGACGAGGACACACGTTTTGAACGGGTGAGAGACTTGCTGCGCGGAATTCCGGGAGTAAAGTTTGTGACAGAGAATATGTCAAGGGAATATCCCGTTTTGTTTCATAAGATTGAGCAGATGGCGGTCAAAGAACCGTGGCACAGAGGCCGCGTCGTTCTGGGCGGGGATGCCGTCCATGCAGGAGCGCCGACATTGGCGCAGGGAGCGGCGATGGCGATTGAAGACGCGATTGTGCTTAGTGAAGAACTGCAAAAGCACGAAAACCATGAAACTGCATGTCAATCATACTTTGAAAGACGGGCGGAGCGGGCATTACAGGTGCAGAATCTCTCATCTGAAATCGTCCGCCGCGAGATAAAGGGAACGCCCGGCGTCCAAGACATCATCGGTGAATGCTATCGATTGCTCAAAGAGCCTTATTAAATAAAGAAAGTCCAGAACATGGCGTCTGGACTTTTGTCAGTCTTGTTCAGATTTATTCCGTATCCGCTCAATCACCTCATGCAGCCCCTCAGGCTTGTGAAACTCCACCGGCGAACTGCCTTTTTCAAACGAGATCGTCTCCGCCTCAATGAGCGCGACATAGCGCCCGTTCACTTTTGCGAGATGGATGGATTCGCCGAAATCAGCCAGTAATCCTTTAATCTCTGTTTCTCCGACTTTCATTTTCAGCTCGGCTTCCGGCGTGTGTTCAATGATCTGCGCGGATGCCTCGATGACTTGATGGGTGTCGAGGCGCTCCTGAATTTCCCGCTTTTCACTCGCTTCCCAAATTTCAATGTCGTGCTCAAACTGCTGAAGCTCTTCGCTGTTTTCTTCAAAAGTTTCATACACGTGCTCCTGCACCATGTTCATGACTTGGTTTTTCATGATTTCCGGCATCGATTCGCCATATTCGACAAATTTGAGAAAATCTTCGAAATAACGGGCGTGCGAGGCCTGGTGGATTTTCAGCTCATGCTCTTCCGTCATGCCTTCTTCCGGCATATACGGATATTGAATGCTTTTCATGTTTTTTGTCGTGATGGCCATTTCGACCTTTTTAATGAGAGACGAGGCGTCTGAGATGCGGGCGACCTTCGGCTCGAAATCGCATTTCATCATAAAGACGAATTTGTCCTCAAAATATTTGCGCGGAACGGCCGATGCCACGATAAAAACACCGCCGCGCACGGCGCTCGTGTCAAGATAAGTACGGACGAACTGCTCGCTTGCCTCGATAAATGCTTCCTTCGTATCCGCAAGTCTGGCGCGGTTGAAAAGGTTGTAATTCGGATTTGAATCAAGCTCATGGCCCGGCTCCGTGATAAAATGGCCGATTTTTGTG
The DNA here is from genome assembly GCF_053663395.1 of Bacillus sp. JK74. NCBI lineage: Bacteria > Bacillati > Bacillota > Bacilli > Caryophanales > Bacillaceae > Bacillus > Bacillus sp. JK74. The sequence continues at coordinate 115,665 of NZ_JBSJQB010000006.1, forward strand.
GGGACCTGCTCGGATTGCGGATGCCGTTCGGCTTTCCGTTTGACGATTTTCTTCAATTCCCCGTCAAGAAAATGCTTCAGCTCGCTTTCTTCAAATTCTTCCGTGTCAAGGGTCTGGAAATGTTTGAACTGTTTATTTGCCTGTTCGTCTTTTCCTTCCACTTGAATGACATAAAACGATAAAAACTTGATTTCAAAATCCATATGTGAACTCACCTTATTTCTGTATTTGACAAGCCTCTCCAGTATAGAAAAAACCGTTATTGATCGTCAATCCGGGGATTGATCCGTAACGGCGGATAATCGGCCGGTGAAAAGGGCACTGTAGTTGGAAGGAACGCATCAATGTGTAAGAAAGGGTGTTATTCATGAAGGAAACAGGTCCGATTCCGCAGCCGAAGACATTCGGTCCGCTCGGCAATCTTCCTTTGCTTGATAAAGACAAGCCTACAATGTCGCTGATCAAACTGGCAAACGAGCAGGGGCCTATTTTTCAGCTGCATACCCCGGCGGGCGCCATTATCGTCGTGTCCGGACATGAACTGGTGAAAGAGGTTTGTGATGAAGAGCGGTTCGATAAAAGCATTGAAGGGGCTTTGGAGAAAGTCCGGGCGTTTTCCGGTGACGGGCTGTTTACAAGCTGGACGCATGAGCCTAACTGGCGAAAGGCGCATAATATTCTGATGCCGACCTTCAGCCAGCGCGCGATGAAAGATTATCATTCGATGATGACTGATATCGCGGTGCAGCTGATTCAAAAATGGGCTAGGCTGAACCCGGATGAGGCCGTTGATGTGCCTGCCGATATGACCCGCCTGACGCTCGATACGATCGGGCTTTGCGGCTTTAACTATCGGTTTAACAGCTATTACAGGGAAACGCCTCATCCGTTTATCAACAGCATGGTGCGCGCCCTTGATGAAGCGATGCACCAAATGCAGCGCCTTGATGTTCAGGATAAGCTCATGATCAGGACGAAGCGCCAATTTCATCATGACATTCAGGCGATGTTTTCGTTAGTAGACAGTATTATCGCAGAGCGCCGGTCAGGCGGCCGGGATGAAAAGGATCTGCTGGCCAGAATGCTGAATGTGGAAGACCCGGAAACGGGCGAAAAACTTGATGATGAAAATATCCGGTTTCAAATCATCACGTTTTTAATTGCCGGCCACGAAACGACCAGCGGCCTGCTTTCCTTTGCCATCTACTTTCTGCTGAAACATCCCCGTGTTTTGGAAAAAGCCTATGAAGAAGCCGATCGGGTTTTGACCGATCCCGTTCCTTCTTATAAACAAGTACTGGAGCTTAGTTATATCCGGATGATATTGCAGGAGTCATTGCGCTTATGGCCGACCGCGCCTGCGTTCAGCCTTTATGCGAAAGAGGATACGGTGATCGGCGGGAAATATCCGATCACGCCGAAAGACAGAATTTCCGTCTTAATTCCCCAGCTTCACCGTGATAAAGACGCGTGGGGAGACAATGCGGAGGAATTTTATCCGGAGCGGTTTGAACATCCTGATCAAGTGCCTCACCATGCGTACAAGCCGTTCGGAAACGGTCAGAGGGCGTGTATCGGTATGCAGTTCGCCCTGCATGAAGCAACTCTTGTTCTGGGGATGATTCTGCAGCATTTTACCTTTATCGATCACACCGATTATGAGCTCGATATTAAACAGACACTGACGATCAAGCCCGGCGACTTTCATATCCGGGTGCGGCCGAGAAACAAAGGAGCCGTTGCGGCAGCTCTCCCGGCGGCTGAAAAAGCGGCGGAAGACGTCGAAAAAGAAAAACGGGAAACAAAAGGCGCATCCATTATCGGGCTTGATAACCGACCGCTTCTGATTTTGTACGGCTCAGATACGGGAACCGCAGAAGGCGTGGCGCGGGAGCTTGCCGATACTGCCGGAATGCACGGCGTCCGGACTGAAACGGCGCCTTTAAATGACCGGATCGGAAAACTGCCGAAAGAAGGAGCGCTCTTGATCATTACGTCCTCTTATAACGGAAAGCCTCCGAGCAACGCGGGACAATTCGTTCAATGGCTTGAAGAAGTCAAACCCGGGGAACTGGAAGGCGTCCGATATGCCGTCTTCGGCTGCGGTGATCATAACTGGGCGGCGACATATCAGGCTGTGCCGAGACTGATTGATGAGAAGCTTGCCGAAAAAGGGGCGGAACGCTTCTCCTCCCGGGGTGAAGGGGACGTCAGCGGCGATTTTGAAGGAAAGCTTGATGAATGGAAAAAAAGCATGTGGACGGACGCCATGAAGGCATTCGGTCTCAAGCTGAATGAAAATGCCGAAAAAGAGCGAAGTGCGCTGGGTCTTCAATTTGTCAGCGGGCTTGGCGGGTCTCCTTTGGCAAAGACGTATGAGGCGGTTTACGCATCCGTTGCGGAAAACAGGGAACTTCAGGCGCCGGAAAGCGGCCGGAGCACAAGGCATATTGAAATCACTCTGCCGAAAGAGGCTGCCTATCATGAAGGGGATCATCTCGGCGTGCTGCCGGTAAACAGCAAAGAGCAGGTCAGCCGTGTTCTCCGCCGGTTCAATCTGAACGGGAATGATCAAGTGCTGCTGACGGCCAGCGGACAGAGCGCGGCTCATCTCCCGCTCGATCGGCCGGTCAGGCTGCATGATCTTCTGAGCAGCTGTGTCGAATTGCAGGAAGCGGCATCAAGGGCCCAAATCCGGGAAATGGCCGCTTATACGGTCTGTCCGCCGCACAAACGGGAATTGGAAGATTTTCTTGAGGAGGGCGTCTATCAGGAGCAAATCTTAACATCGCGCGTCTCAATGCTCGATCTCCTTGAAAAATATGAAGCGTGTGAACTTCCGTTTGAGCGATTTCTGGAGCTTTTGCGCCCGCTGAAGCCGCGGTATTATTCGATTTCAAGTTCGCCGCGGAAACATCCCGGGCAGGCCTCAATTACCGTCGGTGTCGTTCGCGGCCCCGCCCGGAGCGGTTTGGGTGAGTATCGCGGAGTTGCTTCGAATTATTTAGCGGACCGCCGCCCTGAGGATGGTATCGTGATGTTTGTCCGCACTCCGGAAACACGATTCCGGCTGCCGGAAGATCCGGAAAAACCGATTATTATGGTCGGTCCCGGCACAGGAGTCGCCCCGTTCCGCGGATTTCTGCAGGCCCGCGCGGCGTTAAAAAAAGAAGGAAAAGAGCTGGGCGAGGCTCGTCTGTATTTCGGATGCAGAAACGATCATGATTTTATTTACCGTGATGAGCTTGAAGCTTATGAAAAAGACGGAATCGTGACGCTTCATACGGCTTTCTCCCGCAAAGAAGGCGTACCGAAAACGTATGTGCAGCACTTAATGGCGAAAGACGCCGGCGCTTTAATTTCCATCCTCGGCCGGGGAGGGCACCTCTACGTATGCGGCGACGGCAGCAAAATGGCGCCCGATGTAGAGGCAACGCTGCAAAAAGCGTATCAGTCGGTCCACGAAACAGACGAACGGCAAGCGCAAGAATGGCTTTTGGACCTCCAGACAAAAGGCATTTACGCAAAAGATGTTTGGGCGGGGATTTGACCGATGTGATGAAAAGGACTGGATGACTCCAGTCCTTTTTCCTTCAATAAAATGAATTGCTTTCCAATCGATATACATTCGGCTTGTCCAACCACACCTGGTCAAGATATCTTCCCTGCTTGACTCCCGGACCTTCTATTTTGGTCATTTCTAAAACCTGCAGAAATTGTCATCAGAAGTGTGGCTTAAAAGTTTTACCATATGTTCCTCCGTTAGCCAGAAATTCAGACAGCCATTGCATGCTATCTATTGAGTTGAAGATCAGCAGGCTTCTCTTTTTTATTAGGATGCTTATATAAAGGACGTCTCATGCTGTAATGGAAGCATACCGGCGCAAAGAGTCCCATCTGCTGTTCCCAAGACTAAATAGTTGCGCCTATTTTGGATAAAACCTCTTTACAAATATATGGAATTAGAATATACTCTGTTTCACAAAGTACTTTGCGAAAAGAGGAGCCTGTCTTATGTCAAATCAGAATTTTCGTGAATCAGAGATAGCTGAAAACTTATCTCATATCAAAGTCTTGACGAATTACAAGACTGAGTACTCAAGGCAAACCAGTCCATATTTCATTATTTGGGGCTGTATATGGATTATTGCGTATTCCGTTTCTTTATTTAAGGTACTTTCTGTAGTCCTTGCTTGTGTCTGGTTAATACTGGCAGTATTAGGATGGATACTGACTTTGAAGACATATCTTAAGCAGAAACAATTTGATCCTATGCCCACTTTCTTAAAGAATCAATTAAAATATGCTTGGATTGGATTCATATTAGTGGTATGCATTTTTGTTTTCCTGTTTTTAATGGGATTATTGCCGCGAACAGGAGAATTTCTATCGTTTTTGATTGTTTTAATGGTGTCTATTATGTACATATTCTTAGGCATCGTGTTAACAAAAGAGATTTTTGTTATGGGATTTTGGCTGAGCATACTCGGTATGCTTACATTCTGCCTATTTCCTGATGCAATGAATATTGTTTTTGCATTTATTGGCGGAGGCAGCCTATTACTTACAGGAATGATTTTGAAAAGAAAAGGGCAAGGAAATGAGTAATGTTAACAATATCAATGATTTAATACATGCCAAAGTGCGGTTGGGAATTATGAGTTTATTGATGACTTATGATCAATGTGATTTTACTTTCCTGAAAAAGTCATTAGACATCACAGATGGGAATTTAGGTTCGCATCTGAAAAAGTTAGAAGATGCAGCTTATATAGAACTAACCAAGAAGTTCGTATCCAAAAAGCCGAAGACTATTGTTCAGATCACGAAAGAAGGGAAAGCAGCCTACAAGGAGTACATTAATACGATTGAATCCATATTTAAAATAAATAACAGTGGGGGCATGGTGTAAATGCTGCAAGTTGAACATATAAGTAAGCGCTATGGCACGACTCTGGCTTTGGACAATGTTGCTTTAACAATTCCGAAAGGAGTCTGCTATGGACTTGTTGGACCGAACGGATCCGGCAAATCTACCTTAATTAAGATCATCTCGCGCATCATCCGCGAATATGACGGTAAGGTTGAATTTGTCGGCAAGGAAAATGGCAGGCTGGGTTATGTTCCGCAGGATATCAGCCTTGAAGAAAAATTAACCGCAAAAACCAATATGGAATTTTTCGGAAAGTTACACAGGCTGAATGGCTTAAAACTAAAGCAAACAACAAAAAAACTGTTAGAAGATATCGGGTTGTTAGAAAGGGCAAACGACGTTGTGGAGAACTTTTCTGGAGGAATGAAGCGCCGTTTAAATATCGGGTGTGCATTAATGCACGATCCAGACTTAATTATTCTAGATGAGCCGACGGTAGGTGTGGACCCGCAATCACGCCGCTACATTTTTAAAATCGTAAATCGACTCAAAAAAGCCGGTAAAACCATTATTTATGTGAGTCATTACATGGAAGAGATTGAAACTCTTTGTGACTATGTAGCTTTTATCGACAGAGGGCAAATTATCGATGAAGGAGAAATAAATGAACTGCTTAAACGACATGAAGAATCATCTATTATGTTTAACTCCTCATTGTCTCCTGAATTAATAAAGAGCCATGGTTTTGAGTTTTCAGTCGTTAATTCAGGGTTGATAATAAAAACCAAAGAACCTTTAGAAACCATGGAGCGCTTAATTAGGGTCAGTAAGGAAAACAATATTGTGCCTCATCAGTTGTTTTTATATAAGCCAAAATTAGAAGATGTATTCTTTAAACTTACCGGCACTGATTTGCGTGATGAAGAATAAAGGGGGAATTTATCATGTTACCGCTCGCTCAAATTGAAACGCTAAAACAGTTAAAGGATAAGTCTCTGTTTTTTTGGACGATTATATTACCCATTGTGTCCATCATATTGCTGATTGAGCTATTTACGACAGACAGTGCAAACAAAACTTTAGTAGCTTCTCAATCTGTAACCGGCATGAGCGTATTCTTTTCAACATTCATTATTATCTCCATCGTTATAAGTTTTGTAAAGGATCGGGAAAAAGGAATTGTATCAAGACTGGCAAGTACTCCTTTAAAGCCTTATAACTTCTTCTTAGGAAAAAGCATCCCTTTTTTAGTCATAACTTTTATGCAAATTCTTCTCCTTTCCGTTCTGGGAATATTTCTGTACGATATTGAAATTAATAATTTTCCGGCGTATTTGTGGGTTGTTGTGTTGATATCTTTACTAGTTACATCCTGGGGAGTTGCTATTTCAGTCTTTGCAAAGACTGAAAATACCGGCTTGGTCATGACAAATGTGATTGCATTAGGTACCGCTGTTGTATGTGGTTTATGGACTCCTTATGATCAATTGCCAAGCTATCTTCAAACTATTGGAATGCTCTTTCCTCAGTACTGGGCGCATCAAGGGTTAATTCAATCGGTCTCGACGATATCTGGAGGAGAAAGTCTAGTATGGGTAACATTTGTTGTACTGGGCTATACAATACTAGGATTTATAGTTTCTCTAATTGGATACAGACATTACATTAAAATGGCGAGAAATTAAACCTCCGTGAGAATTAAGATATTAAAACGCAGCTGGGACTAAAAGGAGAGCGGGAAATGATTAGTGAAAAACTAAAACTGTATGTCGAGGCTCAATTTAAAAAGTATGAAAAAAACTCGTTGTTGAACAGAAAAAAAACGGAGCTAATTCCTTTATTGGCGGGTTTGATGAAACCAGTTCACAATTTTTTTCGCTAATGAGAAACAGAAATTTGCAAGACGCCTTAAGGACCAGTGTTGGAGAACAGTTTAAGCAGTCACAAATGCCAGCTCTGCTGCATGGTTGGATTATAAAAAACAAAAGGTATACGTGAAGAAAGCATTTTTGTATATCTTTAGGGTCTAAGCGATAATTTGACAGGGAAAGGACTGGATGACTCCGGTCCTTTTTTTACCTCACAAAAAAAACCTTCAAGTTTTTCAGTCCCTTTGCATACAATAACTTCAGCCCGCCTGTTGGGCGGCTGTCTTTGATATTCATTTTTCGTTTTTAGAAGTTTGTGTTATTCTTATATTTGGTATCTCCTATTTTCAGACCGGGTCTGATACGGTACCTTTTAATGCCAGAAAAAAATGTGAAACGAAGAACGGATATCCTGCGTCTAATGGCTGGCGGGATAAGATGTTCAATGGGCATGACACGAATGATAAATATATCGTTTTTTAAAATGGTGTGTTTATGGGGCTGTGTGATGCTTTCGTTTTGCTTGGAAAGCAGGAATTGAAGCAAAAAGTAAGAATACAGATTTAAAGTGTTTAGGAAAGTAGAGGTTGCCATGAAGAAATTATTTTCTTACAGACTTAGTTTTTTTGTACTGGCTATTATTTTGTTTTGGGCCAAAACGTATTTAGCCTATCATGCTGAATTCAACCTTGGGGTGAAGGGTCCGACGCAGCAGTTTCTGCTTGTGATCAATCCGTTCTCAAGCGCCATTTTCTTTTTAGGACTGGCATTGTTTGCGAAAGGCCGCAAATCAGCGATTATCATGGTGATTATTGATTTCATCATGACGTTTATTTTGTATGCCAATATCCTATTCTATCGATTCTTCGATGATTTCTTGACATTCCCGAACTTAAAGCAATCCGGTAATGTCGGAAATATGGGAGACGGCATCTTCAGCATTATGTCCGGCCATGATATTTTATACTTTGTTGATATTATTATTTTAATCGCGCTTCTGGTGTGGAGACGTGAGCTGAAGGAATTCAAGCTGAAAAAACGGTATACGTCATTAATTATCGTGACGGGTATTGTGTTGTTCTTCGTGAACCTGGCGATTGCCGAAGAGGACCGCCCGGAGCTGCTGACAAGAACGTTTGACCGCAATTACATTGTAAAATACTTAGGCCTTTATAATTACACGATTTATGACGGCGTACAGACGGCGCAGACGGAATCACAGCGTGCATATGCCAGCAGTGATGACCTGACGAGCGTTGAAAACTATACATCGTCGCATTATGCGAAGCCGAACGCCGAGTATTTCGGCAAGGCCAAAGGCAAGAACATCATTAAGATTCACCTGGAGAGCTTCCAATCATTTTTGATCAATTACAAACTTGACGGAAAAGAAGTCACGCCGTTCCTGAATAAACTCGCCCGCGGCGGAGAGGACATGACGTACTTTGATAACTTTTTCCACCAAACGGGCCAAGGTAAAACATCTGACGCCGAGCTGATGATGGATAACAGTCTGTTCGGACTGCCTGAAGGATCAGCCTTCGTGACAAAAGGGGAAAACACGTATCAATCGCTTCCTGCCATCCTTGACCAAAGTGAGGGCTATACAAGCGCCGTTTTACACGGTGACTACAAATCATTCTGGAACCGTGACCAGATTTACAAACATATCGGCTACGATAAATTCTTTGACGCCAGCACATACGATATGTCTGATGACAACCTTGTCAATATGGGACTGAAGGATAAACCGTTCTTCAAAGAATCTATACCGAAGCTTCAGTCGCTGAAACAGCCGTTCTACGCGCATTTGCTCACGCTGACGAACCATTATCCGTTTACGCTTGATGAAAAAGACGCAACGATCGAAAAAGCGAAAACGGGCGACGCGACTGTGGATGACTATTTCCAGACGGCGCGTTATCTTGACGAAGCGCTTGAACAGTTCTTTAAAGATCTGAAGTCATCCGGTTTATATGACAACTCGGTGATTATGCTTTACGGAGACCATTACGGAATCTCTGAAAACCATAACCGCGCGATGAAAGAAATTCTCGGCAAAGAAATTACGCCTTATCAAAACGCGCAGAATCAGCGTGTGCCGCTTATGCTTCGCATCCCCGGCAAAAAAGGCGGGGTGAACCATACGTACGGCGGTGAAATGGACGTTGTGCCGACGATCCTTCACTTGGAAGGCATCGATTCTAAGAAATATATTAATTTCGGCACCGATCTCTTCTCGAAAGACCATGATGATACGGTGACGTTCCGTAACGGAGATTACGTCACGCCGAAATATACTTCCATCTCCAATGTCGTATACGATACGAAGACAGGAAAAGAACTGAAAGGCAATCAGGAAACGAAAAACCTGAAAGCCAGAGTCACAGAGCAGCTGAAGCTGTCTGACAGCGTGATGTACAAAGACTTGCTCAGATTCCACAAATTGAGCGACTTTACGCCGGTTGATCCGTCTAAATATCATTACGGCAAAGAAAAGCTGAATCAGGATAATAAATAATAGAAAGAGCCTTACGGAATTTCCGTGAGGCTCTTTTTTTGTGTGTATCTTCACCAATCTGAAAAAAGAGAGAGCTTTTGGTCACAAAGGGCGCCAATCTCTCATATCTTACAGTAGATTTTGAAACCGGTGATAGAGAATCGGACAAATTATCGGGTTGGTTTCTCTTATACGGGCGGTTTCGAATCCAATATTCACAGAGAAGAGGGGTAGAGATGAAAGCAGTCATTCTCTGCGGCGGAAAAGGAACGAGAATGAGCGAAATCACCAATGAACGTCCCAAACCGCTCGCCATGATAGGCGGCAAACCGATTCTATGGCATATTATGAAACTCTATCAATACTATGGCGTGAACGAATTTATCCTGCTTCTTGGTTTCAAAGGAGAGATGATTAAGGAATATTTCTTAGATTATGACTGGAAGAATCACAGCATGACGCTGGACAGCTCTACCGGAGAAGTGCGGATATTGGGAACATCCGAGCCGTGGAAAATCACTTTTTTAGACACGGGGGAACACACGCAGACAGCGGGGCGGCTTTTACAGGCGAAGGACATCATCGGTGATGAAACCTTTCTTATGACGTACGGGGACGGACTGGCCAACATCAACCTGTTTCATCTGATCAGCTATCATCAATCAAAAGGGGCTGCGGCGACCGTCACCGGTATAGAAAAGACCTCGCAATTCGGAACGCTGACGGTTGAAGACGGTATGGCGAAAAGCTTTTCTGAAAAAACCTCAAGTGACGGCATCATCAACGGCGGATTTTTCGTGCTCAGCCCGAAGGTATTTGATTATCTGCCGAAAGACAGGGACGTCATGTTTGAAGAAGAACCGCTGAAGGAGCTGGCAAAGGACGGCGAATTGGCGGTATACCGGCATTACGGTTTCTGGACGGCGATCGATACGTATAAAAACCTGCTGGAAATCAACAAGATGTGGGACCGGGGACAACATGTATGGAAGGTATGGTGATCAAGTTTGAGTTTCTGGAAAAATAAAAATGTGTTTGTGACGGGATGTACAGGTCTTTTAGGAAGCTGCTTGGTGAAGGAACTGATCGATCAGGGGGCTAATGTGACGGGACTTGTCCGTGACACTGTGCCCAAGTCGAACCTGTATCAGGGAGAACAAGTGAAGCAAATGAATATCGTGCACGGCGCGCTTGAAGATCTGGATGTGATTGAGCGGGCGCTGGGCGAATATGAAATTGACACGGTCTTTCATTTAGCCGCTCAGGCGATCGTCGGCGTCGCAAACCGCAATCCGATTTCCACATTTGAAGCCAATATTCTCGGCACATGGAACATCCTTGAAGCGTGCCGCAGGCATCCGCTCATCAAACGGGTGATCGTCGCGTCCAGTGATAAAGCGTACGGCGACCAGCCGACACTGCCGTACGATGAAAACATGCCTCTTCAGGGCAAACATCCGTATGACGTATCAAAAAGCTGTGCCGATTTGTTAAGCCACACATATTTTAATACGTACGGACTTCCGGTCTGTATTACGCGCTGCGGCAACTTGTACGGCGGCGGAGATTTGAACTTCAACCGGATTATTCCGCAGACGATTCAGCTCGTGCTGAACGGTGAAGCGCCGGAAATCCGCAGCGACGGCACATTTATCCGTGATTATTTTTACATCGAGGATGCGGTCGAGGCATACCTTTTGCTGGCGGAAAAGATGGAGGAGCTCAATCTTGCGGGAGAAGCGTTCAACTTCAGCAATGAGATTCAGCTGACGGTGCTGGAACTTGTAGAAAAAATTCTTAAGGCGATGGACAGTGACCTCAAGCCGAAAGTGCTCAACCAGGGAAGCCACGAAATCAAGCACCAATATTTATCAGCGGAAAAGGCGAGGAAGCTTCTGAATTGGACGCCCGCGCATACCATTGATGAAGGATTGGAAAAAACGATCGAATGGTATAAAGCCTTTTTTCAAAAGTAACAGAAACAGAGGTGAGAGAAAGACGTGACAAGCGCATATTGCACAGTTTTATCAAAAGGAAGGCTGTATCAGGCTATCGCTTTGTTCGGCTCATTGAAAGCGGTTCAGGCGGACGCCCCCATTTTTACTTTGTGTATGGATCAAGACACCTATGACGTGCTTCAGGCAATGCGGCCGGATAATGTCACCTTGATTCAGGTGTCCGCACTGGAAAATGAGGAGCTCCTTGAACTGAAGCGGACGAGGGATCAGAGCGAATACTGCTGGACGGTGAAGCCGGTATTTCTCGAATTCGTGCTGGACGGACATCCGGAATTAGAGCGTGTCACGTACATTGATGCCGATTTGTTTTTCTTCGCTGATCCGCGCGCGATTTTTGACAATCAGCCGGATTGTTCGGTGCTTCTGTCACGGGGCGATATCGTCATTCCCACATTTAAAAAACAGGAAATCGACATGCTGCAGCGTCTTTTAGGCCGGTATAATTCCGGTTTTCTCAGCTTCAAAACCGACAGTGCCGGCACAGATTGTCTCAGATGGTGGAAAGAACGCTGCCTGGAAGAATGCAAAAATGCGCCGGGCGAAGGAAAATTCGGAGATCAAGGCTACTTGGATTACATGTCCGGCCTGTTCCCGAATGTGTGTGACATCACCACGCCCGGCGTGAATATCGGCCATTGGAATTACGGACGCCACACGTTTTCATGGAAGGACGGGCGTCTTGTGCTCGAAGACGGAAATCCGCTGATTTTCTATCATTTCAGCGGATACCGGATCGTCACAGCCGGCGACATTCGGCAGATTCATGAGACGGACCGGACCGACCTGCCGTTTGTCCATCAGCTTTATCAGGACATTCTGAAGCGGGTGATCGGGACGGTCAGCGCCGTCTGCCCGGAGTTCAGCGGCTTTGCATCTGAGGATGATAACAAATAAATGATCATATACAGGAAGTGAACGAAAAGTGAAGGCAAGCGTCATTGTTCCCGCATATAATTCCAAGGAGAGGCTTTATAACAGCCTGCTGTCTTTGAATGAACAGGAATGCACAGAGCCGTTCGAAGTGATTGTGGCTGACAACGGTTCGGAAGACGGAACCTTATCCATGCTTGAATCATTCAGCGCGAATTTTCCGCTGATTTTTGTAAGAATTAAAGAAAACAGAGGGATCGCTTACGGCCGGAATCAGGCGGTCCGCAATGCCAGAGGCGATATTTTGATTTTCCATGACAGCGACATGCTTGCCGAAAAGGATTTGGTGGCGAAGCATATCAAGGCTCATGAGAACCGGGACGATCTTGTCGTATGCGGTATGTTCTGGAAGCGGATTTACAGCTTTTATTATGACCGTTTTGAAAAAGAGCATAAGGAAAAACTCGCCGAACTGTATGAAGAGCTGCCGGGCGATAAAGAGGCGCTCCTTGATGAAAGTGACATCAGAGACGGAAGCTTTCTTGACCGATGCTTTGATTTAGATACCGACTTTATCCGGGTGCTGAAAAGCATTTTGGAAAAATACGGAGATGATTTGAACGGCTACCGTCTGCCGTGGCGTTTTTTCATTACGAACAATTCATCAGTTAAGAGGCAGCACGTGGCAGATCTCGGCCTGTTTGATGAAGGCATTGTCAGATACGGCTTTGAAGATTATGATCTCGGCATCAGGCTTCATCAGTCGGGAATGAGATTTCAGCTGCGGCGCGATATCATGAGCGTCCATCAGGAGCATCCGAGCAACTGCGCTTCCGTTGATGACATCAGGGCGAATATCGCGTACATGTGCGACAAGTATAATGACATTCATTCGCTTGACGTGCACCTCGCGTTTAACGGCCCGTTTGACGCGGAGTTAACCAACAGTATAATGGCAGACATCGAGGTGCTGCTTGATTATGAGAAATATGAAAGCCTGCTGCACATTTTTCTCGAGCTGCTGCACGCGGTTAAAGACCGCAACCTCGATCCGGACTGGAAGACGAAAAGCCCGCGGATCACGGCGAACAGCTTCCAGCTGCCGGAGGTCGGAAAGCTTTTGGCAAAAGCGGAAAAAAAGCTGGGCGTCACGCACTTTGCAAGGGCGTTCAAAGCGCTGACTGCTGATTTACTGCATGTGGATCTTAAATAAATTGGATGTGATATGGTGAGTAAATATCATTTTTCAACCATTGTTTCCAGAACGCATATCTTTAAACTGATGCCGATGATTCATTCTCTCCATGAGCATTGCCGGGATTTTCATCTGTATGTGCTGTGTGTCGATCAGAAAGCGTACGAACTGCTTCAGCAGGTGCCGTGGGAACATGTCACGGCGGTTCAGCTCCATGAAATGGAGGACCCGGAGCTGCTTGAAGCAAAGGGCGGCCGGACGTTTCATGAATATTGCTGGACGCTGAAGCCGGCTTTTCTGTTCCATGTGATGACGGAGTATGATGAAGCCGAATATTTTGCCCATTTGGACACCGATCTCTTTTTCTTCTCAGATGCGGGCGAGCTGTTTGCGGAAAAGCCGGATGCTTCCCTTTTTCTGACGGATCACCGCAATTCAGAACGGTTTGCGTCTTATTACAAGCTGACGGGGCAGTACAACACCGGGTTTGTCGGCGCGCGGAATACCGGGGAAGCGTACCGGGCGGTCTGGCAGTGGAGACAGGATTGCATCTCCTATTGTACGGTGGAGATGAATGAAGAAAAAAAGACATACGGTGACCAAAGGTATGTTGAAAAGTGGCCCGCGCAGTTTGAACACGTTCATGTCACGGAGTCGATCGGCGCGAATGCGGCGCTGTGGAATATTGAGCAATATGACGTCAGCCTGCGCGACGGGGCTGTATATGTCAATGACACCCCGCTGATTTTTTATCATTTTTCAGGCTTTACGCTCGTCACGGAGAACGAATTCAATCTCTGCTGGTACTATCACATTGATGACGAGGCGACAGTCAGTATGATTTACGTCCCGTACATCAAAAACGTAAAAAAATGGATTGATGAAATTCAAAAAGCGTTTCCTGATTTCAGAGACGGGTTTATTCCGAAATATGCGGTTCCTGACACTCATTTTTATACGGTTGAAACATAAAATCCCTGCCTTTTCGGCAGGGATTTTTTTATGAATGCCATTCTTTTAATGTTTTGTCGCTCGGCAGGACAAAGGCGAGCAGACCTAAAACGGGCAGAAAGGCGACGGCTGTCATGGTCGGCGTCAATCCCGCTGAATCAATAAGAGCTCCGAGCGCAACCGCTCCGATCGCGCCCATTCCGAAGGCGAGCCCGACCGTAAGCCCTGACATCGTTCCGATTTTGCCGGGAACAAGCTCCTGCGCGTAGACAACCGTCACGGAGAAGCTGGACATCAGAACAACGCCGATCAGCGCCAGTACGCCATAGGCGATGACAGGTCCCGCAAACGGAAGGAAAATCGTCAAGGGAGCCGATGCCGTCATGGAAACGATGATGACGTTCCGCTTTCCGAAACGGTCTGCAAGCGGCCCGCCGAGAAACGTTCCGACAGCTCCGAAAAATAAAAAGACGAAGATGTAGCTCTGTGCCTGCTGAATGCTGACATGATAGGCATTCATCGCATAGAACGTATAAAAGTTGCCGATCGCGCTCACATACCAGGAGCGCGCGAAAATTAAGAAGATAATCATGATAAGGGCGAGAATAATCGGTTTTGTAATCACGGTCTGCACAGCGGCGGCCGGTGATTTTTTACTTGCGGCGCGCAAATGAATCAGGCGGCCTTTATACCATTTGGCGATATAAATGAGAAACAGCACAGCGATTGCGGCGACTAGCGTAAACCAGACAGAGCCGAATTGACCGAGCGGAACGAGAATCAGCGCGGTAATCAAGGGCGCCATCGCCTGGCCGGTATTCCCTCCGACTTGGTAAATTGATTGCGCCAACCCGCGCTTTTCGCCGGCGGCCATGTAAGCGACACGCGATCCTTCAGGATGAAAGACGGCGGAGCCAAGGCCGATAAAAAAGACACAGCATAAAATCGTCAGAAAAGACGGGGCGAACGCGAGACCTAAAATGCCGAGCATGCTTGCGGTGAGTCCGAGCGGCAAAGCATACGGCATCGGGCGTTTATCCGTATACCAGCCGATGACGGGCTGCATCACGGAAGACACCATATTCAGCGTAAAGGCGATAATTCCGAGCTGCGTAAATGTAAGATTCATGGAACGTTCCAAAATCGGAAACATCGCCGGAATCACCGCTTGCAGTGAATCGTTCAGCAGATGACAGATCCCGATAATGAACAAAATAGAATACATGGTTGTCTCGGGACGATGGACAGGTTTTTCTTTAAGCGGGGCGGCAATTGCCAAAGTGATTCTCCTCCTTTTTATGTAAACGAAGCATACACCATATTATTCATAAGGTGAATGAATTATCAAGTGCAAAAAAGGCTCTTCTTTCTCAAACAGAAAAAAGAGCCTCCCTTTTTATTAATTTAACAAACTGTGTTTTCTCGAATACATCATATAAACGACGATCCCGGCGGCGATCCAGATGACAAAGGCGAGCCATGTCACGCCCGGCAGGCTGCTTGCGAGATACAGGCATAAGCATGCGCTGATGATCGGCACAAAAGGCACGAAAGGAACACGGAAGGAAGATTTGATCTCCGGATGTTTCTTTCTTAAAACGATGACGGCGATCGCAATGACCGTAAAGGCCGCCAAGGTTCCCATATTGACGAGATGCGCCAAGGTTCCCAGATCAATAAAACCTGCGATCCCGGCGGCAACGATCCCCGTCACCCATGTGTTTTGAAACGGTGTTTTAAAACGCGGGTGAACCTTGGAAAACATGCGGGGCAAAAGGCCGTCTCTGCTCATCGCAAATGTAAGGCGCACCTGAGCGTAAAGCAGAGCGAGCATGACCGTTGTAATCCCGATAATCGCGCCGACGGAAATAATGCCTGCTATTTTGTTCTGGCCGACAAATTGGAGCGCGAAAGATACCGGATCTCCGACATTCAGCTTGGTGTACGAAAGCATTCCTGTCAGGACGAGCGATACCGTAATGTAAAGAACGGTGCAGATGGCAAGCGCGCCGATGATTCCGACAGGCATTGATTTCTGCGGGTTTTTCACTTCTTCCGACGCGTTTGACACGGCATCAAATCCGAGATACGCGAAGAAAACGGTCGCGGCGCTCGTGATGACGCCTTTCATTCCGAACGGCATAAACGGAGACCAGTTTTCCGGTTTCACGTAGCCGAAACCGACGACGATAAACAGCAGAATGATCGCAATTTTCATCAATACAATGACATTGTTAAAGCGGGTGCTTTCTTTCACGCCCCTTGAAACAATCGCGGTAATGACCAAAATAATGATAACGGCCGGCAGGTTGAACACGGCACCCGTTTTGCTGCCGGGTGCGGCGGTCAGCGCCTCCGGAAGATGCAGCCCGAAGCCTGCAAGAAGCGACTGGAAATAAGATGACCAGCCGGTTGCGACGGCGGCGAGCGCGATAACATATTCAAGCATTAAGTCCCATCCGATTAAAAACGCGAGACACTCCCCGAGAGTGACATATGAATACGTATATACGCTGCCTGAAATCGGAATGGATGAAGAAAATTCCGCATAACAAAACGCGGCGAGCGCGCAGGCAAGGCCCGCGAGCACAAACGACAGAATCAAAGCCGGTCCTGCGCCTGTCGCGGCCACAGTCCCGGTAATCACAAAAATCCCCGTGCCGACAACACAGCCGATTCCGAGCAAAACCAAGTCAAAAGCGCTTAACGAGCAGGACAGGCTGGTCTGTTTGCTCTGGGCCTTTAAGTCGGCCAGCGGCTTTTTCCGAAATAGTAAAGACATATGGGTCCTCCTGAAAATTCATAATATTCTTATCATTATATACACTGACGTTTGTATTATATTGTCGAAATTTCTCGCAGTCAATTAAAGAATTTTCCACTTTAAAAGGACAAAGCTAAAAAGCGTCGATGCACGGAAGGAAAGGGAATTTTATTGTGAAATAGTTCAATTTTCTCACCTTAAGACCGATACAAAAGATGACTCATCAACTAATTTCAAGTTTCGGTGAAAGGGAGATGTTTACATGTTTCAATATGAAGAACTAAATAAGCAGTTTATCGGCGGCCGATGGAGGGATGGAAGCAGCCGGAACGTATTGGAAAACAGAAATCCTTATACTCAAAAAGTCATCACCTCATTCCGAAAAGCGACGCCTGATGACGTGGATGCGGCATATCGCGCCGCGGCTCTTGCGAAACAAGAATGGGACAAAGTAAACCCTTTTAAAAAGCGGGCCATTTTGGAAAAAGCCGTTTCTTTCATTGAAGAGCACGAAGAAGCGATTATTTACTTAATCATGGAGGAGCTTGGCGGAACACGGCTGAAGGCTGAGTTTGAAATCGGACTTGTCAAAAATATGATAAAAGAAGCCGCAACATTTCCGGTGCGGATGGAAGGGAAAATTCTCCCGTCCACGATTGACGGAAAAGAAAACAGGCTGTACAGAATACCCGCCGGAGTCGTGGGGGTGATCAGCCCGTTTAATTTCCCGTTTTTCCTTTCGATGAAATCTGTTGCGCCGGCACTCGGCGCGGGGAACGGCGTCGTGCTGAAGCCTCATGAAGAAACGCCGATCTGCGGCGGAACGCTTATCGCGAAAATTTTTGAAGCGGCCGGCGTACCGGATGGGCTGCTGAATGTCATCGTGACGGATATCGGGGAGATCGGCGACAGCTTTGTTGAGCATCCCGTGCCGCGGATAATCTCATTTACAGGCTCAACCGGAGTGGGCAGCTATATCGGACAGCTTGCGGTCAAACACTTTAAAAAACCGCTGTTGGAGCTTGGCGGAAACAGCGCGCTGATCGTGCTTGAGGATGCTGATCTTGAATACGCCGTCAATGCGGCCGTATTCAGCCGGTTTACGCATCAAGGCCAGATCTGTATGTCGGCGAACCGCGTGCTCGTTCACACATCTGTATATGACAAATTTACAGAGCTTTACGAAGCGAAAGTGTCATCGCTGAAAGTCGGCGATCCGATGGACCCTGATACGGTTATCGGTCCTTTAATCAATGAGAGACAGGCGGAAGGCCTGAGACGGTCTGTCGAAAAAGCGATAGAAGAGGGAGCGGTTCCGGTGCTGTCCGGCCGATTCAGCGGAACGGTCGCTGAGCCCGTCATTTTAAAAGATGTGAAACCTGAGATGAGCATCGCGAAGGAGGAGCTGTTCGGACCGGCCGTCTGCATCATGCCGTTTGAAACGGAGGATGAAGCGGTAAGCATCGCAAACGCGACACCGTTCGGTTTAAGCGGAGCCGTGCATACGGCAAACGTGGAGCGGGGCGTTGAGTTTGCTAAGCGGATCGAAACCGGCATGATTCACGTCAACGATACGACCATTAATGATGAACCGAATGTCGCGTTCGGCGGCGAGAAACAATCAGGTCTCGGCAGGCTGAATGGCGAATGGAGTCTTGAAGAATTCACCACGCTGAAATGGATTTCGGTTCAGCATGAAAAACGTCAATTCCCATATTAAGAAGGAGTGAAAGAAATGAGTATACAGACGGAGCAGCAAACGCACAGCCTGCTTGACGCTTTTGTCAAAGTTGCGCCTTTTTTAAACAGCCTGATCCAAGATGACATCACCATCGGAATTTATGATACAGAAAAATTAATCGTGAATATTCCGGCTAAAACGTTTTCTCTTAATGTAAAGCCGGGAGATCCGCTGCAAAAAGGGGACATCATTACAGACGCGATCCGCATGAATCAGAAGAAGACAAGCATGGTGCCGAAAGAGCTGTTCGGATTTCCGCTGATCGCCAGAGCGATTCCGCTTCATGATGAAAACGGAAAAGTCATCGGCGGCGTCGGTCTCGGCACGAGCCTTGAAAAATCAGCCAAGCTTCATGATGTCGCTGAAAGCCTGTCCGCCGTCGTGGAACAGACCGCTTCGGCGATCGCGGATATCTCAGAATCTATCAGCGGTTTCTCAGCACAGATGACCGGAATTTCCGCTCAGGCGAAACAAGTCAGTGAAAGCGCGGGAGAAATCGCCGACATTTCCGTCACTGTCAAGGGCATCTCGGATCAAAGCAATCTGCTCGGTTTGAATGCGGCCATTGAAGCCGCGAGAGCAGGAGAATCCGGCAAGGGCTTTTCCGTGGTGGCGGATGAGATCCGCAAGCTTGCCACTCATTCAAAAGACAATGTCGGCCAAATTGACCAGATTACGAAAAAAATCCACAGCCTGCTGAAAGGGCTGGAGGACTCAATTGAATCCATCAACCAGAACACGGACGGCCAAGCGGCGGCGGTAGAACAAATTTCTGCCACGATGCAGGAGATTTCAGGAAGCGCCCAGCATTTAGCGAAAATGGCTGAAAACGTGCTCGGAGAATCATAAAAAAAGGGAGCTTACGGGCTCCTTTTTTGTTTTCCCTTATCAATCGGAAACTGCACTTACACGTTTGATCCGTCATGCTAAAGGGGTACACATACGAATACATCACCAATGATAAAGGAGAGTCTTGTATGTCTGATGCAAATCTGCACAACCCGCTGACGAAATATGATCATGATGAATTTCCAAAACAATATCAAGAACCGCCCGGTTTGCAGAAAGAGATGAAGCCTGTGCCGGACTGCGGTGAAACAAGCTATAAAGGAGCCGGCAAGCTGAAGGGAAGAAAAGCCCTCGTCACCGGCGGCGATTCAGGTATCGGCCGGGCCGCCGCAATTGCTTATGCCCGGGAAGGGGCGGATGTGGCCATTAACTATCTGCCTGAGGAACAGCCGGATGCAGAAGAAGTGAAAGCGTTAATTGAAAAAGAGGGAAGAAAAGCCGTTCTGCTGCCGGGAGATTTAAGCGATGAAGCGTTTTGCGGAGAATTGGCGGAAAAAGCGTATCAAGAGCTTGGCGGTCTTGACACGCTCGCTCTTGTCGCCGGCAAACAGCAGGCAGTGGATGATATCAGCGATCTTACTACAGAACAAATCTATCAAACATTTGAAGTCAACGTATTCTCACTGTATTGGCTCGTCAAAGCCGCGCTTCCGTATCTGCCGGAAGGCGCGTCTATTATCACGACAACGTCCGTAGAAGGGTATAATCCAAGCCCGATGCTGTTGGATTATGCCGCGACGAAACATGCCATTATCGGTTTTACCGTCGGCCTAGGAAAGCAGCTGGCGAATAAAGGAATCAGAGTCAACTCGGTAGCGCCGGGGCCGATCTGGACACCGCTGCAGATTTCAGGAGGACAGCCCGGTGAAAACATTCCGAAATTCGGCAAGGAAACACCGGCCGTTCCATTACAGCGTGCCGGACAGCCGGCGGAGCTGGCAGGGATTTATGTCTTTTTGGCCTCAGAAGAATCGAGCTATGTGACATCCCAAATTTACAGTGTCAGCGGAGGAATTCCGACAGCGTAATCAATAAAGAGCTGCCCTGCATACGGGGCAGCTCTTATTTTCGTTGTTATGTGCCGAGCACGTTTTGATTATACAGGACACTCGGATGTGACGGATGATAGGAGGCGGCTTTGTCGTTATGAATCTTCGCTTTTTCTTTGTCGCCGAGCTGCCAGTGGCAGACGCAGAGCTGCAGATGGGGGTACCAGGTGGAATATTCGAGCTGGGTAAAGCCTGCATCACTGCTTTTGGCGGATAGGGCGAGCTCATACCAAAACACGCCCTGCCGGTATTGCCGTTTCTCCGCAAAATAGTCGCCGAGCCTGCAGCAGAACTCCGGCCGCGGACAATCGATCAGAAATGATTTTAAGAGAGACGTCATGGCGGCCTCTTCATGGCCGACCGCTCTGTAGCAATCGGATAGATATTGGCACGTTCTGATCTCGTCTTCGATCCAGCACTGTTTTGTGGAAAGAAAATGGTGATAATACGTGATGGCGCGCTGATACTGGCCGTGATCCTTTAATTCATTCGCGAAGTAAAACAAATCGCGCGGTGTCATCGTTTCACTGTTTTCCGCCATTTTCTCATAAATCTTCAAGTTGCGGTCTGAGGGAGGCGAGTGCTTTTTCTCGGATTTCCGGTGTGTGACGGCAATATCGGTTTCTATGATGTTTCCGTATACTTCAAGATACTCATGCACGGCTCCGATCCAGCGGAATCCTTTTTCACGCTTGACGAGTCGGTTGCGGCGGTATCTGAAGCTGACCTCTCCCCGATCATCAAAGCCGACGTGATAATACATGGATACCGCGTCCACCTCTTTTGAAAGCGACGCCTTTAGTTCAATCAGCTTTTCACGGTCCTTTTCCGTCAGCATATCGTCGGCGTCCAGCCACAGAATATAATCCATTTCCGCTTTCGAAAACACAAAATTACGGGCGGCCGCAAAGTGATCGATCCATTCAAAATCATAAATCTTATCCGTATAACGGGCCGCGATTTCTTTCGTCCGGTCGGTCGAGCCCGTATCAGCAATCACAATTTCATCCGCAATGTCTTTGACGGAATCAAGACAGCCCGCAAGCACTTCCTCTTCATTTTTCACGATAACGCACAAACTGACGCTGATCATGTCATCACCTCTTCCCCTCCAGTGTATAAAAGGAGAGGCGGAAACATTCTTCGGACAAAATGATCTCTTCCAGGAAATTTGTCTGTCCTTTTACTAGTTTTATTCCAGCGCCTGATTTAAAATGAACACATGAACTTACGTGAGGATTGATAGGAACCATGAGCATCATAAAAGCGGAAAACCTTTATAAAACATACGGAGATAAGACATT
This sequence comes from Bacillus sp. JK74, assembly GCF_053663395.1. Lineage (NCBI taxonomy): Bacteria > Bacillati > Bacillota > Bacilli > Caryophanales > Bacillaceae > Bacillus > Bacillus sp. JK74. The sequence goes on from NZ_JBSJQB010000006.1 coordinate 137,647, forward strand.
ATTCGACCATATCTCCTTTCATATTGAAGAGAATGAAAGAATCGGTTTAATCGGCCCGAACGGAACGGGGAAGTCTACGCTTCTGAAAACCATTGCCGGCCTTGAATCAACGGAGGAAGGCGAGATTACGTCTTCAGGAAACGTGCATATTGAGTTTTTGCATCAGGACCCTGAGCTTCCGGCCGGACAAACCGTTCTTGAACATATTTATTCCGGCGGATCAGCCGTCATGAGAACGATGAGAGAATACGAAAAAGCGCTTCAGGCGCTGAATGAAGAACCGGAAAATGACCAGCGCCAGAAACACCTGCTTGATGCGCAGGCCCAAATGGACGCGAATGATGCGTGGGAGGCGAATACGTTAGCCAAAACGGTTTTAACCAAACTTGGCGTCACCGATCTGATGAAGGATGTCAGTGAGCTGTCCGGCGGCCAGAGAAAGCGCGTCGCGATTGCGAAAAACATCATCCAGCCGGCTGACCTGCTCATTTTAGATGAACCGACAAACCACTTGGACAATGAAACGATTGAATGGCTGGAAGGCTACTTATCGCAATATCCGGGCGCCGTTATGCTTGTCACGCACGACAGATATTTTCTGAACAGGGTGACGAACAGAATTTACGAGCTTGAGAGAGGCAGCCTTTATACGTATAAAGGAAACTATGAAGTATTCCTGGAAAAACGGGCCGAACGGGAAGCGCTGGCGGAGCAGAAAGAAACAAAACGTCAAAACCTCCTGCGCCGCGAATTGGCGTGGCTCAGAAGAGGAGCGAAAGCGCGCTCGACGAAACAAAAAGCGAGAGTGGACAGAGCGGAGGCGCTCAAGGAGCAAAAAGGGCCGGCAGTCTCCGGATCACTCGATTTCGCGATCGGTTCCCACCGTCTCGGAAAACAAGTAATCGAAGCCGATAACGTCGCCATTACCTATAACGGCCAAGCGCTGATCAGCCAGTTTAATGAGCTTGTCATCCCGGGGGAACGAATCGGCATCATCGGGCCGAACGGAATCGGGAAAACGACACTTTTAAACAGCCTCGCCGGCAGAATTCAGCCTGACAGCGGTAATATCACCATCGGGCAGACGGTCCGGATCGGCTACTACACCCAGGATCACAGCGAAATGAACGGTGATATGAAAGTCATTGACTATATAAAAGAGACGGCTGAAATCGTCAAAACGGCGGAAGGCGATGTCATCACCGCGGAACAAATGCTTGAGCGTTTTCTGTTCCCGCGTCCGATGCAGCAGACATATATCAGAAAGCTGTCGGGCGGGGAAAAGCGCCGTCTGTACTTGCTGAATGTACTGATGCAGGAGCCGAATGTGCTGTTTTTAGATGAACCGACCAATGATCTGGACACAGAAACATTAAGCGTGCTCGAGGATTATATCGAACAGTTCCCGGGCGTCGTCATCACTGTATCCCATGACCGCTATTTCCTTGACCGCGTCGTGGACCGCCTGATTGTATTTGAAGGACACGGCATCATTTCCCGTTTCCAAGGTTCGTACAGTGAATACATGGAACAAGCAAAAGCGAAGAAGACGGCGGTAAAACAGCCGGCCGAAGAAAAAAAGGCGGAAGAAGAGCCGAAGAAAAAGCGCAAAAAGCTTTCGTACAAGGATCAGATCGAATGGGACGGCATCGAAGACAAAATCGCCGGCCTTGAAGAAAAGCATCAGCGTCTGGAAGCGGAAATCGCTGAAGCGGGAAGTGATTTCGGAAAGATACAAGAACTGATGGCCGAACAGGCAAAAACGGCTGAAGAGCTTGAAGCGGCGATGGAACGCTGGACCGAATTGTCACTGATGATTGAAGAACTTGAGAATTAAGAAAAGCCGGTACGACCCCCGAGAAGATGGCGGGTCATACCGGCTTTTTGTTTTAAACAAATGTCTCCCGGCGCTTTAAAGACAAAGGTTCCGTCCAAGCCAAGTTTATCCGGCATAGAAAGTTTACGTTTACGTTAATGTTCAAATGGTGTATAATAGAAACAGATACGACAAGAGGGGGATTCACCTTGGAATGGATGAAGATTGATCAAGTTGCCAAGCGAAGCGGACTGACAAAACGAACCATTCGTTTTTACGAGGAGATTGGTTTGATTCCTGCTCCTAAACGGACAGAAGGCGGCGTCCGGCTTTACTCTGAAGATGATATGGAAGAGCTCGAAAAAGTCACCAGCACAAAAGAAGTGCTCGGTTTTTCCCTTCAGGAGCTTCAGCAGTTTATGGAGATGAGCCGTCAGCTGGAATTAAACAAAGAGGGGTACTTGTTGTCACTGGATCCGAAGGAACGGAAAGAAAAGCTGGAAGAGATTCAGCACGCTTTGAACCACCAGCTTGAGATGATTGATGAGAAGATCAGCACATTTCAGCATTTTAAAACGCGCCTTAACGGAATGAAAGAACAAGCTGACCGCGCCATTCAATCAATCGAATGATTTTGCTGTAAACGCTATGGATATAGCGTTTCTTTTAATGGATGAAACAGGAGGTCTGGTCAAATGGATACATCATCACAGCAGAAAACAGGCTTATTCAGCCAGCCGAAAGCCGTTTGGGCGGTTGCGTTTGCCTGTGTGATTTCCTTTATGGGAATCGGTCTTGTCGATCCGATTCTTCCGGCGATCGCCGCACAATTACATGCTTCACCTAGTGAAGTATCTCTGTTATTTACAAGTTATTTGCTCGTTACCGGTTTTATGATGTTTTTCTCCGGCGCGATTTCCAGCCGGATCGGCGCAAAATGGACGCTGCTTCTCGGACTTATTTTTATCATCGTGTTTGCCGCTCTCGGCGGAAGCTCAAGTTCAATCGCTCAGCTTGTCGGCTATCGCGGCGGCTGGGGACTTGGGAATGCTCTCTTTATTTCAACCGCGCTTGCCGTCATCGTCGGTGTATCTGTCGGCGGCAGCGCCAAAGCTATTATTCTGTATGAGGCCGCGCTCGGACTGGGAATTTCCGTCGGGCCGCTTGCCGGCGGAGAGCTGGGCAGCATTTCATGGCGCGCTCCGTTCTTCGGAGTGTCTGTCCTGATGTTTATAGCGCTTTGCGCGATTTCACTCATGCTGCCGAAGCTGCCGAAACCGGCGAAACGCGTCGGTGTGTTTGATGCGATGAAGGCGCTCAAATATAAAGGCCTTTTGACAATGGCAGTATCTGCATTCTTATACAACTTTGGATTTTTTATTTTGCTTGCTTATTCTCCGTTCGTGCTGGATTTAGATGAACACGGTCTTGGATATGTCTTCTTCGGCTGGGGCCTTCTGCTGGCAATTACGTCAGTCTTTACGGCGCCGCTCGTGCACAAAGCGCTGGGCACAGTGCGTTCGCTCGTCGTTCTCTTTATCGCCTTTGCGGCCATTCTCGTTATTATGGGGGTCTGGACTGACCATCAGACGTTGATCATTACATGTATCGTTGTTGCCGGTGCCGTTCTCGGTATGGTGAATACGATCATGACAACCGCTGTGATGGGTGCTGCGCCGGTTGAACGTTCAATCGCGTCTTCAGCCTACAGCTCAGTCCGCTTTATCGGCGGTGCGCTCGCTCCGTGGATTGCGGGAATGCTGTCAGAACACTTCACCGCAAGCACTCCATATACAGTAGGCGGGATCGTCGTTTTTGTCGGCATGCTTGTCCTTCTCATGGGACGCAAACATCTCGCCGGAATAAAAGCCGGACATTAAGAAAAAAAGGAACTTCCGCACAGGCGGGAGTTCCTTTTTGTGTTTACAGCACTTTCGTCGTCCAAGACTCACAATTCCATGTTTCCGTCGCGATATCCAAGTAAAACTCGGGTTCGTGGGAAATCAGCAGAATGGAGCCTTTGTATTCTTTCAGCGCGCGTTTCAGCTCTTCTTTCGCATCGACATCCAGGTGGTTTGTCGGTTCGTCAAGCACAAGTAGATTTGTTTCTGAATTGATCAGCTTGCACAGTCTGACCTTCGCTTTTTCTCCTCCGCTGAGAACGGAGACGCGGCTTTCAATGTGTTTGGTCGTCAGGCCGCATTTGGCGAGGGCGGCGCGGATTTCGTACTGGGTAAAGGAAGGAAATTCGCTCCACACTTCTTCGATGCACGTATTGTTATTGGTTTCTTTCACTTCCTGCTCGAAATAGCCCGTGTATTGATGCTCGCCGCGCTCCACCGTGCCTTCCAGCGGCTGGATTTCACCGAGCAGGCTTTTTAACAGCGTCGTTTTCCCGATGCCGTTTGCGCCGTACAGGGCGACTTTCTGTCCGCGCTCCATTCTGAGATTGAGCGGGCGTGAAAGCGGAGTATCGTAGCCGATGACTAAGTCCTTCGTTTCAAAAATGAGCTTGCCTGACGTTCTCGCAGGCTTGAAATGGAATTCCGGTTTCGGTTTTTCGGCCGCCAGTTCGATCATATCCATCTTATCAAGCTTTTTCTGACGGGACATCGCCATATTTCTCGTGCTGACCCGGGCTTTGTTGCGGGCGACGAAATCTTTCAGCTCAGCCACTTCCTGCTGCTGTTTTTTGTAGGCGGCTTCGAGCTGCTGTTTTTTCACTTCGTAGACTTCCATAAACTGATGATAATCACCGACATAACGGGTCAGCTCCTGATTTTCCACATGATAAATCAAATTGATCACGCTGTTTAAAAACGGAATGTCATGAGAAATTAAGATGAACGCATTTTCATATTCCTGCAAATAGCGTTTCAGCCATTCAATATGCTGTTCATCAAGGTAGTTGGTCGGTTCGTCCAACAGAAGGATTTCCGGTTTTTCCAAAAGCAGCTTGGCGAGCAGCACTTTTGTCCGCTGTCCGCCGCTTAAATCAGTGACGTCGCGGTCAAGTCCGACATCCTGCAGGCCGAGGCCGCGGGCGATTTCTTCAACTTTGCTGTCAATCACGTAGAAATCATTGTTTGTCAGGGCGTCCTGAATGACACCGACATCTTCAAGCAGCTGCTCAAGCTCATCAGGGTCCGCTTCGCCCATTTTGTTGTAAATCTCGTTCATTTCTTCTTCCATCGCAAATAAGTAATGGAACGCATCCTTCAGCACGTCGCGGATCGTTTTTCCTTTTTCAAGCACGGTATGCTGATCGAGATAGCCGACACGCACGTTTTTCGCCCATTCAACCTTACCCTCATCAGGCTCAAGCTTTCCGGTAATAATATTCATAAACGTTGATTTACCTTCGCCGTTTGCTCCGATTAAGCCGACGTGTTCCCCTTTTAAAAGACGGAACGATACATTGTTAAAAAGCGCACGGTCACCGAAGCCGTGGCTTAAATCTTTTACGGATAAAATACTCATCATTACACCTCTATCGTTATCAGACACGCTTTTTTTATCATGTGTCTTTCTCATTTATGATTATAAAGGAGGAGACCGTTTGTTAAAAGGCTTGGAAGGAAAAAGAAAATTGCGTTTGGCGCGTGCATTTGAGATACTATGGAGTAGATTTTAAGAATTGAGGAGAACGACATGACCCAAACATGGCCATTTTTACAGCATACACAACCATTTATCGCCGAAAACTGGGAGACGTCAGGTTTTCAGGAGCCGACCGTTATTCAGGAAAAAGCCGCTCAGGTGATCATGGAAGGGAAAGACGTCATTGCCGAATCCCCGACGGGAACGGGAAAAACATTGGCGTACACGCTTCCGGTTCTGGAGCGGATCAACCCGGAACAGAAACATCCGCAAGTGATCATTTTAGCGCCGTCCCGCGAGCTTGTGATGCAGATTTTTCAAGTGATTCAGGAGTGGAAAAAAGGCTCCGATCTTCGCGCTTTGTCTTTGATCGGCGGGGCGAACGTGAAAAAGCAGGTGGAGAAGCTCAAAAATAAACCGCATATCATTGCAGGCACACCGGGCAGGGTGCTCGAATTGATTCAGGCGAAAAAGCTGAAAATGCATGAAGTCAAGACGATCGTTCTTGATGAAGCGGATCAGCTCGTGACAAAGGAACACCGCGAAACGATGAAAAAAATCATTAAAACGACGCTGAAAGACCGACAGCTTCTAAGCTTTTCCGCTACGCTGCAGCCGGAGACAGAAGAGGTGCTGAATGCCATCGCACATGAACCGGCCGTTTTGAAAGTGGAGCGGAATACGGCGGAAAAAGCGCGCGTCACACATCAATATCTCGTCTGCGATCAGCGGGATAAAGTAAAGCTTTTGCAAAAGCTGTCACGCCTGAACGGCATGCAGGCGCTCGTGTTTGTCAGAGATATCGGAAATTTAAGCGTCTATGCGGAAAAACTCGCCTATCACCATGTGGATCTCGGCATCCTGCATGGAGAAGCGAAAAAAATGGAGCGGGCAAAGATATTATCAGCGTTTGAACGGGGAGAATTTCCGCTGCTTCTGGCGACTGACATTGCGGCGCGCGGACTCGATATCGATGATCTTCCGTACGTCATTCACGCGGACATCCCGAATGAAGACGGATATATCCACAGATCCGGCCGGACGGGGCGGGCCGGTAAAGAGGGAACCGTACTCAGCCTTGTCACGCCGATGGAAGAATCCAAACTGAAAAAAATGGCCAAATCACTCGGAATTGAGCTGAAAGAGGCCGTTTATTCAGGCGGAAAATTATCTGAGAAATAAGAAACGGAGGGCGGGAAGCCCTTCTTTTTTTATTGTAAAATAATAGAAAAGGTTCGGGCAGGGGAGTGGGAAGATGGGTTCAATAGACCGATTTCAAATATTGAAGGAACGTGAGCTGAAAATACTTGAACACTGGTTTAAGAACGATAACATCAGACGGAGAATGGATGCGATGCTGCCATTAGACGCGTGGTATGCACGATTGAATAAAGATGAAGACGATACTGTCATTATGGCATATGACGGGCAGCTTCCGGCAGGAATGGTCTCTATAGAGTTTGTGGAGGAACGGGCGTATATCGGATTGATCGTCAATCCTTTGCACCAGCTTCAAGGGTACGGAAAACAGATTTTGCAAAAACTGCTGACTGATCCATGGTTTACCGGCGTGCGGGAATGGGCGGCAAGCATCGAAAAAGACAATCAAATCAGTTTAGCCTGCTTTCAAGCAGCGGGATTCACTTTGGAAGATACGGAGCCTGATGAAGACGGCTTTCTGACTTTGATTCTTCGCGGCTGATGCGAAAAAGCAGAAAAGGAGGGGACAAAGCCCTCCTTTTTTTCATCATCATGTTAACTTAGATCACTGACTTTGATGATCTGTTTGCCTTTGTTTTCTCCTTTAAACAGGCCGAGAAAGGCGTCTGGAATATGGCTGAATCCTTCCGTAATCGTTTCTTCATAATGAAGCTTTCCGTCCTTGAGCCATTCGGCCAATTGTTTCGCGCCTTCGGAAAAGCGGTCAGCATAATCACTGACGATGAACCCCTGCATCAGCGCTTTTGTTTTGATCAGCTTCGGCTGGACGCGGGGGCCCATGTCTTCCTCTTCACTTTCGGTATTATATGAAGAGATCGCTCCGCATACCGGAATGCGGGCGAATTCATTCAGCAGGTTTATCACCGCATCTGAAATCGGTCCGCCGACATTGTCAAAATAGACATCGACGCCGTCAGGGCATGCCTGTTCAAGCGCTTTTTGAATATCATCCGCCGTTTTGTAATTAATGGCTTCATCAAATTGAAGCTCCTCTTTCAGGTACGCGATTTTTTCGTCAGAACCGGCGATGCCGACAACCCGCGCGCCTTTGATTTTGGCAATCTGCCCGACCGTTGAGCCGACGGCGCCCGCAGCCCCTGAAACGACGACGGTTTCGCCCTTTTTCGGACGGCCGATATCGAGCAGCCCGAAGTAAGCGGTCAGTCCGGTCATCCCTAAAATGCCGAGATACGCCTGGGCGGGTGCGATATCCGTATCCAACTTGCGGAGGGCGGACTCATTGACGGCTGAATATTCCTGCCATGCGAGATTTCCGATCACAACATCTCCTTTTTTCAGCTTATCGCCGTCTGTCAGAACCTCGGCAATCACTCCGCCTGTTATGGCTTCATCTAAAGCGAACGGATCTACATATGATTTTGTATCCTGCATCCGTCCGCGCATGTACGGATCAACGGACACATAACTCGTTTTCACAAGCACTTCGCCGTCTTTCGGTTCGGGAACGGCAATCGTTTCAAAGCGGAAATCGTCATGGACGGGAACGCCTTTGGGGCGTCTTGCCAATTGAATCTGCTGCTGATTTTTCGGCATGATGCATCCTCCTTCAACATGAGTGTTTGTTCCAAATGTAACACGAACCATTTCCCGAATACAAAATCAAACCGTCCGCCGGCAACAAAAAAAGAAGGGCCAGGGCCCTTCTTTCCTTATATGCGTATTTAAAAGAATAACCGGTACACATCGGTGTTTTTCTCATGTTCCAAATATTCATAGGCATTCGTTTTTGAAGAATGAAGCATGTCAGCGGTAATGACGGGCTGAAGCGCGGTCAGATAAGAACCCAGCTTATTTTCAATTTCTTTCGGCAGAACGGATTCGATATCACCGATATTGATAATGATAGAGAAAACGAAATCGATATTAATATGAAAAGTATCTTCAGCAAAGACCGTAAGCTCTTTTATTCCATCCGGGCAGCGGGTATGCCGGCGGAATACCTGCTTCACTAAATCACTGACAACCCAAGCGTTAAATCGCTGTTCCGGTGAAAAGTAATGAATAGGAACCACCTCCCTGCTTAATCGGCTCATGAAGATTTTTATTTTTCTGAAAATGTAGCTTTCCCTACTGTAACATGTCCCGCCGGAAAATATCCACCGACAATCTGCCCGTTTTTTCCCGGAACTCTCTTTCTTTTGTTTGACCTTTGGTTGAGCGGGTAAACATCCAATATACAAAAACAAAAGGGAGGACTTATCAATGAAACCGGTAGTAAGAGAATATACAAATGATCAAAAACTGATGCAGGACGTAAAAGAGCTTCAGCAATTGGGTGTCGCAAAAGAAGACGTATATGTGCTTTCTCATGATGACGACAGAACGGACCGCCTGGCAGATAATACTGATGTCAATACCATCGGAGCGAAAGAAACGGGCATTAAACACGCGGTCGGCAATATGTTTAATAAAAAAGGCGACGAGCTCCGCAACAAAATTCACGAAATCGGCTTTTCAGAAGAGGAAGCATCACAATTTGAAAAGCGCTTAGATGAAGGAAAAGTTCTTCTGTTTGTCACGGATAACGAAAAAGTAAAATCATGGGCGTAAGCTGAACAGATCCCAAGGGGTTTTCGGTCCCTTGGGATTTTTTTGCGGTTTCCGCAATAAAACCGAAAGGCACATGCTGTACATTTTCGGTGCCGTTTCTCAACTGATTTGATAGAATTCAATTGTAATAAATTGGAATGAAAAATCAGGAGGAGCACAATTCATGAAAAAAATGTTATTTATGCTGGCGGTTTGTTTATGTATGATCCCTGCGGACGTCTATGCCGCTGACCTGGGACGGCAGACGTTAGGAACAAATGACGGCTGGGGAGCCGCTTCCGGCGGGACAACCGGCGGCGCGAAAGCCTCTTCATCGAATGTCTACACCGTATCAAACAGACAGCAGCTCGTTTCTGCATTAGGGGGAAGCGCCAACAGCACGCCGAAGATTATTTACATACAAGGCACAATCAATATGAATACGGACGACCGGAATAAAACGCTCGGCTTTAATGATTATAAAGATCCGGCATATGATCTCAACGCTTATCTGAAGGCGTACGACCCGGACAAATGGGGGAAAAAAGCGCCGTCAGGCACCCAGGAAGACGCCAGACATCGATCTCAAAAAAACCAGAAAGCACGGGTCGTGATTGACATTCCTTCAAATACGACGATCATCGGTTCGGGTTCAAATGCCAAAGTGACAGGCGGAAGTTTTAATATAAAGAACGGCGTCGACAATGTCATCATCCGCAACATTGAATTTCAAGACGCTTACGACTATTTTCCGCAATGGGACCCGACGGACGGCAGCAGCGGCAACTGGAACTCGGAATATGACAATATCACCATTAACGGCGCGACGCACATCTGGATCGATCATTGCACCTTTAATGACGGATCGAATCCCGACAGCGGTTTTCCTTACTATTACGGGAGAAAATATCAGCACCATGACGGCCAGACGGATATAGCCAACGGGGCGAATTATATTACATTGTCCTATAATAAATATCATGACCATGACAAAGGCTCCGTCATCGGAAACAGCGACAGCAAGACGTCGGATGAAGGAAAACTGAAGGTGACCATTCACCATAACTATTACCAGAACATCGTTCAGCGCGCACCGCGGGTCCGGTACGGGCAGGTTCATATTTATAATAATTTTTACGCAGGCTCTAAAAGCGCCGCATACCCGTTCAGCTATGCGTGGGGCGCGGGCCACGCGTCAAAAATATATGCCCAGAATAATGTCTTTGAAGTGCCGGGACTGGCTGCTGATAAAGTCATCAGCGTCTTCAGCGGCGGAAAAGCGCTTCATGAAGACGGCACTCTTTTAAATGGCGCCGCAATTAATGCGTCAGCCGCCAACGGATTAAGTCAGTCCGTCGGCTGGACACCGTCATTGCACGGTTCCATCGGCTCATCATCAAATGTAAAATCAGATGTTATATCTAAAGCCGGGTCGGGTATATTAAAATAATAAACAAGAAGCACAAAGGAAAATATTCCTTTGTGTTTTTTAATTAACAAAAACGTTTATTAACTTAGTTAAGTAGTAAAATGGGATAGGGGATGGAAGACAACAAAATAGGAGGAGACCTGTAATGGCTTCAGAAAAAGACGCAAAAAAACAGCAGGCAGTAAAAATCATTCCTTTGCTTATTACTGTTGCTGTGGGATTAATCATTTGGTTTATTCCCGCGCCGTCCGGACTTGAACCTAAAGCATGGCATTTGTTCGCTATTTTTGTCGCAACAATTATCGGCTTTATCTCCAAGCCCTTGCCAATGGGCGCAATTGCAATTTTTGCATTGGCAGTCACCGCGTTAACGGGAACGCTATCTATTGAAAATACGTTAAGCGGATTTGGAAACAAGACAATCTGGCTGATTGTCATCGCCTTTTTTATTTCCCGGGGATTTATCAAAACCGGGCTCGGCGCCAGGATTTCTTACGTATTCGTACAACGGTTCGGGAAGAAAACACTCGGCCTTTCTTATTCACTGCTTTTCAGTGATTTAATTTTATCACCTGCCATTCCGAGCAACACGGCACGGGCGGGCGGCATTATTTTTCCTATTATCAGATCATTATCCGAAACTTTCGGATCAACGCCGGCAGACGGAACAGAGCGGAAAATCGGCGCTTTCTTATTAAAAACCGGTTTTCAAGGAAACTTGATTACGTCTGCGATGTTTTTGACGGCAATGGCGGCGAACCCGCTGATCGCCAAGCTGGCCCACGATGTCGCAGGGGTGGACATCACATGGACAAGCTGGGCAATCGCGGCCATTGTACCGGGATTGGCGAGCTTAATCATTACGCCGCTCGTCATTTATAAGCTGTATCCGCCGGAAATTAAAGAAACACCGGACGCGGCTAAAATCGCAACGGAAAAATTGAAAGAAATGGGTCCGTTTAAAAAATCCGAACTCTCCATGGTCATCGTCTTTTTATTGGTGCTTGCGCTGTGGATTTTCGGAGGAAGCTTAAATATCGACGCAACGACGACGGCCCTGATCGGATTATCCGTTTTGCTTTTGTCACAGGTATTAACATGGGAGGACATCAAAAAAGAACAAGGTGCATGGGATACGCTGACTTGGTTCGCGGCGCTTGTGATGCTGGCGAATTTTCTGAATGAGCTCGGCATGGTGTCTTGGTTCAGCGATATGATGAAATCATCTGTTTCCGGTTTTTCATGGATTGTGGCATTTATGATTCTGATTGTCGTGTATTATTACACGCATTACTTCTTTGCGAGTGCAACCGCGCATATCAGCGCCATGTATGCGGCATTTCTCGCCGTCATCGTGGCGGCAGGCGCTCCGCCGCTGTTGGCGGCGCTCAGCCTGGCGTTTTTCAGCAACCTTTTCGGTTCGACGACGCATTACGGATCAGGAGCGGCTCCGGTCTTTTTCGGAGCGGGTTATATCTCGCAAAGCAAATGGTGGTCCATCGGCTTTATCCTGTCAATCGTCCATATTGTGACATGGCTTGTGATCGGCGGATTATGGTGGAAAGTATTAGGGTTATGGTAGAAGAAAAAAGGCAGACTCAGGTCTGCCTTTTTTTATTTCTGTAAGGAATGGGAAGGGCCTGCACATGATGACTTCAATGCGAATAGAATATTGCCGGGGTGATATTATGAGCAGCGGCCGTAATCAATACATGATATTGAAACAGAAACCTTACAAATATATGAGCAGACATATGAAACGCCGGTATGAACAATTACCATGTGAACTTGAAAGTCCGGAAACAGGGACGGAAAAACGGTTTCCGTCTTCAGATGAAAATCGATCTGCCTTGTGCGTACCCGGGCTGCGAGGTCCCGAAGGCAAAAGAGGACCCGCCGGCTCCCGCGGTCCGCAAGGGGAGGCGGGTCCGCCCGGTCCGCCCGGTCCCCCGGGGCCTGAGGGTCCGCCGGGAGCGGTTCCTGCGGTAGCTTTTCAAAATACAGCAGAACTAATGACGATTCCGTTAGAAGGAACACCGATAAACGTGTTAAGCGCAGTGATAGCTGCGCCGACAGATCAATTGGTGAAAACGGATGCCGTCATACAAGTAAATGTGGAATTAGATCCGCTCGCGTCTCATTTCTCATTGGTCTTAGCTGTCAATCTGCAAAGAAATGGCGTATCGATACAAACACAGAGACAAGAGAGGAACCTCTTTTCTTCAGGCGGGCAAATCATAGGAATTCCTTTTACGTACATCGACGAAATGAAGGCGGATGAAACAGCCGCGTATCAGCTCTATTTATCCGTCCTTTCTTCGAACTACGTAACACAAGTCGCAGCGGCAAACCGCTCCCTCATTGCGACGGGATTCCCCATTCAAGGATCGGATTAAGGTGATGAAAAGAAATCACCTTTTTTATTTAGGTTGTCAAAACACAGCCCGTATTAATATGCTGTCTTAATAAGTAAGACGGTCAACAACGGGAAGGAGAGGGAAAAAGATTGAATGAATAATCCGATTATAAACGGGAGCTTTGAAACAGGCACATTAGCGGGCTGGAGTTCGGCAAATACCCAGATTAACAGTTTGTTTGCACATTCAGGGAGATATTCTGCGCAATTTATTGGAGCTCAGCCATATGCTTACCTCAGTCAAATCGTTCCCATTTCAGCCAAGTCAGTGACTCTATTCGTATCACTCGCAACGCTTGGAAATGAGCCAAGTCCCCAAGTCACTCTCCAGATCATCTATGTCAGCGCAGCAGGTGAACAAATCAGTTCCATTCAAGAAAATATCACACCCGGAAATTTGCCGAACGTGCTCTTTCACACATGGTCTGAAATCTATAAAACAAGCAGTGTGCCTTCTGGCGCGGCCTCTGCCGTCATTGTATTAAGTAAAGTTTCTTCCGGCACGGTTTTAATAGACGATGTTTCATTGGCGCAAACCGGGGGTGAACCTGGCGTAACAGGAATTACAGGTCCCACTGGAGTGACGGGCCCCACAGGAGTGACCGGAGCAACTGGTGCAACTGGAGCAACTGGTTCAACCGGGGCAAGAGGAGCGACGGGTGTAACCGGCCCAAACGGAGTAACTGGTCCGACAGGAGTAACTGGAGCTACCGGCTCGACTGGTGTAACAGGAGCAACCGGAACCACGGGCTCAACGGGAGCAACGGGAGCAACCGGCCCCACCGGAGCAACGGGTGCATCCGGGGCGACAGGCGCAACGGGAATAACGGGAGTAACCGGCTCGACCGGTCCAACGGGAGAGATCGGCCCAACCGGAGTAACGGGTCCAACTGGAGTGACTGGCTCAACTGGTGTAACCGGCCGAACCGGAATAACAGGCTCAACAGGAACGACCGGCTCAACTGGTGCAACAGGACCAACTGGTTCAACCGGTTCAACAGGAGTGACTGGGGCAACGGGGATAACCGGAGCGACTGGAGCAACCGGAGCGACAGGTACAACAGGCCGAACTGGTTCAACGGGAGAAACCGGAGCAACTGGAGTGACTGGTGCAACGGGGATAACAGGAGCGACTGGAGCAACCGGAACCACGGGCTCAACTGGAGTAACAGGGGCGATTGGAGCAACCGGCTCAACCGGAGTAACGGGTCTAACTGGTGTAACGGGCTCAACTGGTGTAACAGGAGCAACGGGATCGACAGGCTCAACCGGCACAACCGGTGTAACGGGAGTGACTGGGTCAACGGGGATAACCGGAGCGACTGGAGCAACCGGTCCAACTGGAGTTACTGGGGCAACTGGAGAAACTGGCTCGACCGGGGATACCGGAGCTACTGGAGTAACCGGCCCAGCAGGAGCAACGGGATCAACCGGCGCAACAGGCCCAACCGGCTCAACAGGTCCAACTGGTGTAACAGGAGAAACCGGCTCAACTGGTGTAACAGGAGCAACGGGATCGACAGGCTCAACCGGCCCAACCGGTGTAACGGGAGTGACTGGGGCAACGGGGATAACCGGAGCAACCGGCCCAACCGGAGCAACGGGGATAACCGGAGCGACTGGCGCAACCGGGGTAACAGGTTCAACCGGAGCCACGGGAGAAACTGGCCCAACCGGCGTAACAGGTTCAACCGGAGTGACTGGGTCAACAGGAGAAATCGGAGCGACCGGTGTAACTGGCTCAACAGGAGAAACTGGGGCAACGGGAGAAACCGGAGCAACGGGAGTAACTGGAGCAACCGGTCCAACCGGAGCAACGGGTGCAACAGGATCAACCGGTTCGACTGGTGTAACCGGTGCAACAGGATCAACCGGTTCGACTGGTGTAACCGGTGCAACAGGATCAACCGGTTCGACTGGTGTAACCGGTGCAACAGGATCAACCGGTTCGACTGGTGTAACCGGTGCAACAGGAGAAACTGGCCCAACCGGCGTAACTGGTGCAACCGGAGTGACTGGGTCAACAGGAGAAACCGGAGCGACCGGTGTAACGGGGTCAACTGGTGTAACGGGCTCAACAGGAGCAACCGGAGAAACTGGCGCGACTGGCTCAACGGGCTCAACTGGAGTAACAGGAGCAACCGGAGCAACCGGTCCAACTGGTGTAACGGGCTCAACTGGTGTAACAGGAGCAACGGGATCGACAGGCTCAACCGGCACAACCGGTGTAACGGGAGTGACTGGGTCAACGGGGATAACCGGAGCGACTGGAGTAACCGGCGCAACCGGGGCAACGGGGGTAACTGGAGAAACCGGCCCAACGGGAGAGGCCGGTCCAACCGGATCAACAGGCTCAACCGGAATAACAGGAGCAACAGGACCGACAGGCTCAACCGGAATAACAGGAGCAACAGGACCGACAGGAGCAACCGGTCCAACTGGAGAAACTGGCTCGACCGGGGATACCGGAGCTACTGGAGTAACCGGCCCCGCAGGAGCAACGGGATCAACCGGCGCAACAGGGCCAACAGGTTTAACAGGATCAACAGGAGCAACCGGAACCACGGGCTCAATTGGAGTAACAGGTCCAACCGGCTCAACAGGTCCAACGGGTGTAACAGGAGCAACCGGGGCAACGGGGATAACCGGAGCGACAGGAGCAACAGGAGCAACAGGTGTAACTGGCTCAACAGGCCCAACTGGCTCAACCGGAACAACCGGGGCGACGGGAGTAACCGGATCAACAGGAGTAACAGGCTCAACCGGTGCAACGGGATCGACAGGAGCGACTGGGGTAACTGGGACAACAGGAGTAACCGGTGCAACGGGAGAAACTGGCCCAACCGGAGAAACTGGGGCAACCGGAGTAACTGGGGCAACGGGGATAACCGGCGCGACCGGTATAACAGGTCCAACTGGATCGACAGGAGAAACCGGAACCACGGGCTCAACTGGAGTAACAGGGGCGACTGGAGAAACCGGCCTAACCGGAGTAACGGGTCCAACTGGTGTAACGGGATCAACCGGTGTAACTGGGTCAACCGGTGTAACGGGATCAACCGGTGTAACTGGGTCAACAGGAGAAACCGGCGCGACCGGTGTAACTGGGTCAACAGGAGAAACCGGAGCGACTGGTGTAACTGGGTCAACAGGAATAAACGGAGCGACTGGTGCAACAGGAGTAACAGGCACAACCGGAGAAACCGGTGTAACAGGGCCAACAGGAGAAACAGGCTCGACCGGGGATACCGGAGCTACTGGAGTAACCGGCCCAACCGGAGCAACGGGGGTAACAGGGGCGACTGGAGAAACCGGGTCAACTGGGGAGACTGGAGCAACGGGGATAACTGGAGCAACCGGCTCAACCGGAGTAACGGGTCTAACTGGTGTAACGGGCTCAACTGGTGTAACAGGAGAAACGGGATCGACAGGCTCAACCGGCCCAACCGGCACAACCGGTGTAACGGGAGTGACTGGGTCAACGGGGATAACCGGAGCGACAGGAGCAACCGGTCCAACTGGAGTTACTGGGCCAACAGGAGAAACTGGCTCGACCGGGGCAACCGGAGCAACGGGGGTAACAGGAGCAACCGGGTCAACTGGGGAGACTGGAGCAACAGGGATAACAGGAGCAACAGGCCCAACCGGAGCAACGGGTTCAACCGGAGTAACAGGTGCAACGGGAGAAACCGGTGCAACGGGAGTAACTGGAGCAACAGGACCGACTGGAGCAACCGGAGCTACTGGAGTAACCGGCCCAACAGGGGCAACGGGGGTAACTGGAGAGACCGGTCCAACCGGAGCGACTGGGGTAACGGGTGTAACCGGGGGAACGGGAACAACCGGACCGACAGGACCGACAGGAGAAACCGGCCCAACCGGCCCAACGGGAGAGACCGGTCCAACCGGAGAAACGGGTGCAACAGGATCGACTGGACCAACAGGGCCAACAGGTTTAACAGGATCAACAGGAGCAACCGGAACCACGGGTTCAACCGGAATGACTGGAGTAACAGGAACAACCGGTTCGACTGGTGTAACCGGTGCAACGGGAGAAACTGGCCCAACGGGAGAGACCGGTCCAACCGGAGCAACGGGTGCAACAGGATCGACAGGACCAACAGGGCCAACAGGGCCAACAGGGCCAACAGGGCCAACAGGTGTAACAGGATCAACAGGAGCAACCGGAACCACGGGTTCAACCGGAATGACTGGAGTAACAGGCTCAACCGGTTCAACTGGTGTAACCGGTGCAACGGGAGAAACTGGCCCAACCGGCGTAACTGGTGCAACAGGAGTGACTGGGTCAACAGGAATAACCGGTGAAACAGGAGCGACGGGAGTAACTGGTTCAACTGGAATAACCGGATCGACCGGTCCAACCGGCCCAACAGGTGCAACGGGAGTAACTGGAACCACGGGATCGACAGGCACAACCGGCCCAACCGGTGTAACGGGAGTGACTGGGTCAACGGGGATAACCGGAGCGACTGGTGCAACAGGGCCAACAGGAGCAACCGGAGAAACCGGAGCGACCGGTGTAACTGGGTCAACAGGAATAACCGGACCGACTGGCTCAACGGGAGAAACCGGTTCAACCGGAGCAACGGGTGCATCCGGAGCAACCGGCGCAACGGGAATAACTGGAGAAACCGGAGCAACAGGATCGACTGGTGTAACCGGATCAACAGGCTCAACCGGAATAACAGGGGCAACGGGTCCAACAGGGTCAACTGGTTTAACGGGAGTGACTGGTTCAACCGGAGAAACCGGCCCAACTGGGGTCACGGGCTCAACTGGTGTAACAGGTCCAACTGGATCGACTGGTGCAACAGGAGTAACAGGCACAACCGGAGAAACCGGTGTAACAGGGCCAACAGGAGAAACAGGCGCGACCGGGGCAACCGGAGCTACTGGAGTAACCGGCCCAACCGGAGCAACGGGGGTAACAGGCGCGACAGGAGCAACCGGGTCAACTGGGGAGACTGGAGCAACGGGGATAACCGGAGCGACTGGAGCAACCGGTCCAACTGGAGTTACTGGGGCAACTGGAGAAACTGGCTCGACTGGAGCAACAGGACCGACTGGAGCAACCGGAGAAACTGGCTCGACCGGGGATACCGGAGCTACTGGAGTAACCGGCCCAACAGGGGCAACGGGGGTAACTGGAGAGACCGGTCCAACCGGAGCGACTGGGGTAACGGGTGTAACCGGGGGAACGGGAACAACCGGACCGACAGGACCGACAGGAGAAACCGGCCCAACCGGCCCAACGGGAGAGACCGGTCCAACCGGAGAAACGGGTGCAACAGGATCGACTGGACCAACAGGACCAACAGGGCCAACAGGGCCAACAGGTGTAACAGGATCAACAGGAGCAACCGGAACCACGGGTTCAACCGGAATGACTGGAGTAACAGGCTCAACCGGTTCGACTGGTGTAACCGGCGCAACCGGAGTAACGGGCCCAACCGGCGCAACAGGGCCAACAGGAGAAACCGGCCCAACAGGGGCAATGGGGATAACTGGAGAAATCGGCCCAACGGGAGAGACCGGTCCAACCGGAGTAACAGGAGCAACAGGATCGACTGGCATAACGGGTTCAACCGGCCCAACAGGAGTAACAGGAGCAACCGGTTCGACTGGTGTAACAGGTTCAACGGGAGAAACTGGCCCAACCGGCGTAACTGGTGCAACAGGAGTGACTGGGTCAACAGGAGAAACCGGCGCGACCGGTGTAACAGGGTCAACAGGAATAACCGGAGCAACGGGATCGACAGGTTCAACCGGCCCAACAGGTGCAACGGGAGTAACTGGCCCAACAGGAGAAACTGGTGCAACGGGAGAAACCGGCGCAACCGGTGTAACAGGGTCAACAGGAATAACCGGAGCAACGGGATCGACAGGCTCAACCGGCCCAACAGGTGCAACGGGAGTAACTGGAGCGACCGGAGTAACTGGCCCAACAGGAGAAACTGGTGCAACGGGAGAAACCGGCGCAACCGGTGTAACAGGGTCAACAGGAATAACCGGAGCAACGGGATCGACAGGCTCAACCGGCCCAACAGGTGCAACGGGAGTAACTGGAGCGACCGGAGTAACTGGTGCAACGGGAGTAACTGGCCCAACCGGAGTAACGGGTCCAACTGGTGTAACGGGATCAACAGGTGTAACAGGAGAAACCGGAGCAACTGGAGTGACTGGAGCAACGGGGATAACAGGAGCAACTGGTGCAACCGGGCTAACTGGAATAACAGGCGCGACGGGCCCAACCGGTGTGACTGGCCCAACAGGGGTTACTGGCTCAACAGGAGCAACAGGATCAACAGGATCGACTGGCGCAACCGGTACAACCGGCCCAACAGGATCAACCGGATCAACAGGCTCAACCGGAATAACAGGAGCAACAGGTGCAACCGGAGAAACCGGAGTAACAGGAGTAACAGGTGCAACCGGCTCAACTGGAGTAACAGGAGCGACAGGTACAACAGGCCTAACGGGTCCAACTGGAGCAACGGGAGTGACAGGAGCAACAGGAGCAACCGGCACAACCGGCCCGACTGGTGTAACCGGGGCAACCGGAGTAACGGGCCCAACAGGCCCAACAGGCCCAACCGGCGCCACAGGCAGTACACCAACCTTGCTCTTCACAAGAACCAACGGGCCGCTCACTGTTTATCCGCCGTTAAATACAGAGGTTCCCATTGCTACGCTGGCAATCCCGGTTAACGCTTTGCAGAATGTAAAGCTTGATTATGCACTCAGTGTCGCGCTAACAACTGCAGCGAATTCAAACTTTGTTTTTGAAGTGAGATTATATAGGGGAGCAGTGCAAATTCATACAAGAACTCTGTCGCGAACTAATACTACCGCAGCTACGGATAGTTTTTCGATTGCTGATACAACAGTGGATACAGCGCCGACCGCAGGAACAAATACGTACCAGTTGAGAGTTGTTTTCACAACTGCAAATAATATAACAGCAGCGTCAGCTCTCAATATCGATTTTAACAGCATTCGTTTCCCGACAACCTAATGACAATAGCAGACTGATATTTTAAAGATGAAAGACCTGACTTATGCACAGTTAGGTCTTTTTTCTCTAAAAGCTGTGCATGGTGCAGCCTTAAGAACATTTGAAAATTCGCCCAATAGAAATGGGATTTTGCCACACCTTTTTCTTTTGCGGAAATATTATGCAAGAAGAGGTGGTGTAATGAGAAAAGGAGATACTTGGTATAACAGATACGACTCTTGGGATTACGACTGCCGGAATTGTAATGAGTGCTGCTGTCATTTTCAACATAAAAGAAGAAATCAAAGGCGCAGTTATCAAAATCGGGCCCATTGCTGTGAAGAATTCTGTTGCAAGACCTCTTGCTGTCATGAAAGATGGTGTCCATGCTGTCATCCAAATCATTTTCATGTAAGAGGATTCACCGGAGCAACGGGGTGCACCGGAGCAACGGGGCTGACCGGAGCAACGGGGTTCACTGGAGCAACAGGGCTGACTGGAGCAACGGGGTTCACTGGAGCAACAGGGCTGACCGGAGCAACGGGGTTTACCGGAGCAACGGGCTCGACTGGTGTAACCGGTGCCACGGGAGCAACCGGCGTCACTGGAGATCCCGGCACGACTGGAGCAACTGGCGCCACGGGAGCCACGGGAGTAACGGGAGCAACCGGGGTAACCGGAGTTACTGGAGTAACGGGCTTGACCGGAGCAACCGGGATCACCGGAGTAACAGGCGCTACCGGAGTAACAGGCGCTACCGGAGTAACAGGCGCTACCGGAGTAACAGGCGCTACCGGAGTAACAGGAGCGACAGGAATAACGGGAGCCACCGGGGTAACAGGCGCTACCGGAGTAACAGGCGCTACCGGAGTAACAGGAGCGACAGGAATAACGGGAGCCACCGGGGTAACAGGCGCTACCGGAGTAACAGGCGCTACCGGAGTAACAGGCGCCACCGGAGCAACAGGCGCCACCGGAGTAACAGGTGCTACCGGAGTAACAGGCGCCACCGGGATAACGGGAGCCACTGGGATCACCGGAGCTACTGGAGTAACGGGCTTGACCGGAGCAACCGGGATAACGGGAGTAACAGGAGCTACAGGAGCTACAGGATTAACGGGAGCAACCGGGGTAACAGGTGCTACCGGAGTAACGGGAGCAACCGGGATCACCGGAGCTACTGGAGTAACAGGCGCCACCGGGGTAACGGGAGCCACCGGAGAAACAGGCGCCACCGGGATCACCGGAGTAACGGGAGCAACTGGAGTAACCGGGGTAACGGGAGTAACAGGAGCAACCGGGGATACTGGAGCAACCGGAATAACAGGCGCCACCGGAGTAACAGGGGCTATCGGAGTAACAGGTGCTACCGGAGTAACAGGGGCTATCGGAGTAACAGGTGCTACCGGAGTAACAGGCGCCACCGGAGATACTGGATCTACCGGAATAACAGGAGCGACCGGAGTAACAGGAGCAACCGGGGTAACGGGAGTAACCGGAGCAACAGGCGCCACCGGAGTAACAGGTGCTACCGGAGTAACAGGCGCCACCGGGATAACGGGAGCCACTGGGATCACCGGAGCTACTGGAGTAACGGGCTTGACCGGAGCAACCGGGATAACGGGAGTAACAGGAGCTACAGGAGCTACAGGATTAACGGGAGCAACCGGGGTAACAGGTGCTACCGGAGTAACGGGAGCAACCGGGATCACCGGAGTAACGGGAGCAACTGGAGTAACCGGAGTAACAGGCGCCATCGGAGTAACGGGAGTAACCGGAGTAACCGGGATCACCGGAGTAACGGGAGCAACGGGATCAACTGGAGTAACAGGCGCCACCGGAGTAACAGGCGCCACCGGAGTAACAGGAGCGACAGGAATAACGGGAGCCACCGGAGTAACGGGAGTAACCGGAGTAACGGGATCAACTGGAGTAACCGGAGAAACGGGAGCAACCGGGATAACGGGAGCCACCGGAGTAACCGGAGTAACCGGGATCACCGGAGTAACCGGAGTAACAGGCGCCACCGGAGTAACAGGCGCTACCGGAGTAACCGGGGATACTGGGATAACGGGAGCCACCGGAGTAACGGGATCAACTGGAGTAACCGGAGTAACCGGAGTAACCGGAGTAACCGGAGTAACAGGCGCCACCGGAGTAACAGGCGCAACTGGGATCACCGGAGCAGGCGCGATCATTCCTTATGCTTCAGGTCTTCCCACTGCCGTGACGACCATTGCCGGCGGATTAATCGGAACGGTGAGCCTTGTCGGGTTCGGCAATTCTGTGACGGGCGTCAATGTCGGAGGGGGAGGCGCAATTGATCTTACCGGGGCTGGAGGAACTCTGCTGAACTTTGCTTTTTCTGCTCCGAGAAGCGGAACCATTACATCAATTGCCGCCTATTTCAGTACAACCGCAGCACTGTCGCTTGTCGGCTCGACTGTTACGATAACCGCACAACTATACAGTTCTACTGTGCCGAACAATACGTTCACGCCGATCCCCGGAGCATCCGTCACTTTAGCTCCTCCCCTCACCGGCGTATTGTCAATCGGCAGCATCAGCAACGGAATCACGACAGGGCTGAACATTGCGGTAACTCCTCAAACCCGGCTGTTAATGGTATTCTCCGCCACTGCGACAGGCCTTTCGCTTATTAATACAGTGGCGGGATATGCAAGCGCGGGAGTTACAATTTCCTGATAGATTGCAGACTGACTTCGGTCAGTCTTTTTTATGTGTTATATCAATTGTGTAAAAGTAAATATATACCTATCATCACCTTTATGGTAAGCCGCAAGAGAAAAAGATCACGAAAATTCTCAAAAATGAGAAATAAAGATTTGAAAAATGGTATGATTTTAGGAGGAAAGGACGGCTGGTGCTGTGTTGGAAGCGAAGCGGTTTTATGTCTCTCTGCAAATGAAAATCGCCGGATTAATTACGGCTTTATTAATACTTGTTATCGGAACGCTCACGGTTATATTTGCCTTTCAGCAATTAAAGGAAGGGCAGAAGCAGGCTGAACAGCTGGCGGTGCAAACGGCAAAAACCATTTCATATTTGCCTCCCGTAAAAGAGGCGTTCCGGCTTGCGGATCAAGAGGCTTTTACAAAGTTAGACGTCATTGAACAAATGAAAGAACAGGCAGGCGCGCACGCCGTCTACATCACTGATCAAAAAGGGCATGTTGCATTTCATTCGGCCCGAAGCAGTATTCCGAAAGAAAATCAAAATCTGCAAAACAAAACCGTCATGTTCGGCGGGTCTCCGGTTTCCGACGGAATGAAGGCCGTCCGGGGAAGCGCCCCGGTTATTTTGGAGGAAAAAAATCATAACGAAGTCGTCGGAACGGTGACAGTCGAGTTTCTACAAGATGAGATAGAAAAAGATATGAAAGCGCATCTGCGGCATTTAGGCTATTTTGCATGTTTGGTGTTTCTTATCGGCATCGGGGGAGCGGCGGCGCTCGCAAAAAGCATCCGTAAAGATACACTCGGCCTTGAACCGCATGAAATTGCAGCGCTGTACAGGGAACGCAATGCGATGCTCCTTGCGATTAAAGAAGGGATTATCGCCGTAAACAAAGAAGGCGCGGTAACCATGATGAATTTATCTGCGGCTGATATGCTGAATCTTCCGGAACCGATGATCGGAAGGCATATAAAAGAAATCATGCCGGGCGCAAAGCTCATGCCGGTGTTGGCAGGGGGAGAAATACCGCCGAACGTGGAGGTGCGTGCCGGAGATAAAGTATTTATCTTAAATGTGAAAGAAATGAAACAGACCGGACAAGTATACGGAGCGGTGATCAGCTTCCGCGAAAAAACGGAGCTCAAGAAACTGATCAACAAGCTGACTGAAATGAAAAAATACTCGGAGGATCTCCGGGCGCAAACGCATGAATTCTCGAATAAGCTTTACGCGATACTCGGTCTGTTAGAGCTGGGAGAATATAATGAAGCCATTGAACTGATAAAAGAAGAGTACGCCATCCAGAATGAACAGCATGAAATCCTCTTTCAAAACATTCATTCACAGCGGGTTCAGGCCATACTATTAGGAAAAATGGGAAAGGCGTCTGAGAAGAAAGTGAAGCTTTCAATAGATGAAAACAGCTTTTTAGAATCGCTGCCGGAGCATGTGGGTTCATCCCAGCTCATTACGATCATCGGAAATCTTATTGATAACGCTTTCGAAGCCGTCGCCGAAAAAGAGAAAAAAGAGGTATCCTTTTTCATGACCGATATCGGCAGGGATATCGTCATCGAGGTGGCGGACTCAGGAGACGGCGTGCCTCAGGAAAAAACAGAAACGATATTTGAAAAGGGCTACTCTTCAAAGGGGACTAGGAGAGGATACGGCTTAGCCAATCTGAAAGAAGCCGTCAGTGAATTGCAGGGATCGATAGAGATTTCGCAGCAAAAGAGCAGCGGTGCTGTATTTACGGTGTTT
This sequence comes from Bacillus sp. JK74, assembly GCF_053663395.1. Classification (NCBI taxonomy): domain Bacteria; kingdom Bacillati; phylum Bacillota; class Bacilli; order Caryophanales; family Bacillaceae; genus Bacillus; species Bacillus sp. JK74. Next base: position 162,152 of record NZ_JBSJQB010000006.1, read on the forward strand.
ATACCGAAAGAAAGGCCAAAGGGGGAATCGGTGTGATTAACATCGCGATTGCAGAGGACGACTTTCGAATAGCGCAAATTCACGAAAAATTTATCGAACATCTTGATGGATTCAATGTCATCGGCAAAGCAATCAATGCCAAAGACACCATATCGCTGCTTGAGAAACGGCAGCCTGATCTGCTGCTTTTGGATATTTATATGCCGGATGAGCTGGGAACAGATCTGCTCCCGCTTATCCGCGGCCGTTTTCCTTCCGTTGATATCATCATTATTACGGCTTCTGCCGAAACAAGGCTGCTGCAGGAAGCGCTCAGATCAGGCGTTTCCCACTATGTCATAAAACCGGTGTCGGCACATAAATTTACAGAAGTGCTTTTGCAGTACCGTGAAAAAAGAGAATGGCTGCACTCACAGCCGGAGCTCAGCCAGTCCGTGATCGACATGTTTTTCGGAAGCGGTCAGAAAGAACAAAAACAGCACAATGATCTGCCGACAGGCATTAATTCGATTACGCTTCAAAAAATCAAAAACGCGCTCAGAACGGCCCAAAAAGGGATGACGGCTGAAGAACTGGGAGAAAAAATGGGCGCCTCCAGAACAACGGCGCGGCGCTACGCCGAGTTTCTCGTTTCTCGGGAAGAAGCGCTCGCTGAATTAGAGTACGGCATTATCGGCAGGCCGGAACGGAAATATTATTTAGCACATGAATAAGGGATGGGAGAAATGAAGCGGTTGGGAGTGCTTCTTGTCATGCTGGCGGCGCTGGTTTCTTTTGACGGACGGCAGATGGAGGGCTTCCGCTCAGCTGAAGGGCCGGTTGAAATTGTCGTCCCGGCAGCGCCTCAAGGGGGCTGGGACGTAACGGCAAAAGCTTTGCAATCGGTAATAGAGCGGAAGCAAATATTAGGCCGGCCCGTAAAGATCATCTATAAACCCGGCGGAGGCGGAGACAGCGGCTGGAAATATGTAAACGAACGAAAAACGGATGTCATCAGTATGAATTCAAGCCTGCTGTTAAGCAATGAAATTTTGGGACAAAGCCGGCTGAAGGCAGCTGATTTTACGCCTTTGGCTATTATCGCAAAAGAGTGGCAGACCGTCGCTCTTCCCAAGGATTCAAAGATAAAAAGCGGAAAGCGGCTGCTCGGCGATATTAAAGCAAATCCGGGCGGCATAAAAATCGGATTTGCGCCCGGCCTCGGAAATGATGACCAGCTCTCCTTTGCGAGAGCGGCGGAAATGGCCGGAATTTCTCCGTTTGATATCCGCTTTTTTCAATACGGGAGCAGTAATGAAGTCATTGCAGCTCTTATCAGTCACGAGATAGACGCCGCCTCAATGACCATTTCAGAAGCGAGAGACGCCTATCGGAAAGGGAAAATCACATTGGCGGCCGTTACGTCTGACAAAAGGCTCTCCGGCTTCAGCGATGTGCCGACATGGAAAGAGCAGGGGGTGCCGTTTGTCTTTGCGCACTGGAGAGGCATCATGGGGCCGAAAGACATGACCGAAGGCGAGATCGCCTATTGGGATCAGGCTTTGAAACAGATTACTTCATCCGCGGAGTGGAAGCAAATGTTGAAAAAACGGGATTGGGAGAGCTTTTATAAAAACAGCAGCGGCGCAAAACGCTTTTTAGAAGAGCAGACCGAGTTTTATAAAGAGATGATGAGCAGCGAAAAATAAGCCTTCCGCATATTTGCGGAAGGCTTTTGATTTATAAATGAACAAAATGAACGAAAAGGTTATAAAAAATTAAAAATCTTTAAAATCCAAAATATTTACTTCAATATCCAATTCTCATAAGATAGCAAAAAGGCGGATAAAGGGGATCGGGCCTTTAAAATGTAAGCGTATTCATAATAAGGGGGACATACTGTGTTAGCAATCTTAGGCTTTCTTATGATGCTTGTTTTTATGGTGCTGATTATGACAAAACGGCTTTCAGTGTTAACGGCGCTCGTATTAACGCCGCTCGTGTTTGCGCTGATTGCCGGGTTTTCTTTTAACCGGGTCGGCGAGATGATGATCTCCGGCATTGAACAGGTGGCGCCGATCGCAGTGATGATTATGTTTGCGATTCTTTATTTCGGCATTATGATTGATACCGGTTTATTTGATCCGATGGTGTCGCGTATTTTAAAGCTGGTTAAAGGCGACCCGCTCAAAATTGTGGTCGGAACAGCCGTTTTGACCATGCTTGTCGCACTGGACGGAGACGGCTCGACGACGTATATGATTACGACAAGCGCAATGCTGCCTTTGTATATCATGCTCGGAATCCGTCCGATTATTTTAGCGGGAATCGCCGGGGTCGGCATGGGTATCATGAACACGATACCATGGGGCGGCGCGACGCCGCGTGCGGCGAGTGCGCTCGGCGTTGACCCGGCAGAGCTGACGGGGCCGATGCTGCCCGTCATCGCGAGCGGAATGGTGTGTATGATTGTGGTCGCTTATGTACTCGGAAGGATGGAAAGGAAACGGCTCGGGGTGATCGAATTAAAACAGCCGTCCCATACAAATGAAACGGCTGCGGCTGCGGAAGATGAATGGAAGCGGCCGAAACTGTGGTGGTTCAATTTACTGTTAACGCTTTCTTTAGTGGGATTTTTAGTGTCAGGAAAAGTGAATTTAACCGTGCTGTTCATCATTGCGTTTTGTATCGCGCTGATTGTCAACTATCCGAAACTTAACGATCAAAGGGAGCGCATTTCAGCCCATTCGAGCAATGTGCTTGCGATCGGTTCGATGATTTTTGCCGCAGGCGTGTTTACCGGAATTTTAACGGGGACGAAGATGGTTGATGAAATGGCCATTTCCCTCGTATCGCTTATTCCGGAACAGATGGGAGGTTTTATTCCGGCGATTGTTGCCTTAACGAGCGGTATCTTTACGTTTCTGATGCCTAATGACGCCTATTTTTACGGCGTGCTGCCCATTTTATCTGAGACCGCCGTGGCGTACGGTGTAGATAAGGTGGAAATCGCCCGCGCTTCGATTATCGGCCAGCCGATTCATATGTTAAGCCCGCTCGTGCCGTCGACGCATTTATTAGTCGGGCTTGCCGGGGTCACCATTGATGAACACCAGAAATTTGCGATGAAATGGGCGGTTCTTGCCGTTATCGTCATGACGGCCTTTGCGCTCATCATCGGTGCAATCACGATTTTTTAACATAAAACACCCGGTTCGTCGCACACTAAAGGCATCAGAGGAGGTGCCATGATGAGTGATCCGTTTATGCCGCTTTTTTCAGTGAGAAGCGGCGCCGGTTTTAAAGCGGCGGACGGCGTTTACGGACTGACCGTGCAGATTGCGAATGTTTACTTTATCGAAAATCCCTCAGCTCCGCGGGAAATCATTCTGGTTGACGCGGGAATGCCTCAATCGGCGGAGATGATAACAGAAGAAATGAAACGCCGATTCAAAGAGGGGTATGAGCTGAAGGCGGTCATTTTGACACACGGTCATTTTGATCATGTCGGTGCGATTGAAGAACTGCTTGAGCTTTGGGATATGCCGGTTTACATTCATGAAAAGGAGCTCCCGTACGTCACGGGGAAAGCGGATTATCCGCCTGCCAGGCCCGATGCGAAAAAAGGGCTTGTCGCAAAGCTGTCACCGCTGTTTCCGCGCCATACGATCCGCATTCCGTCCGTTCAGGCACTGCCTTCAGACGGTACCGTTCCGTTTCTTGAGGAATGGAGATGGGTGCATACGCCCGGCCACACACCCGGCCATATTTCATTATTCCGGGATAAAGACCGCGTGCTGCTTGCCGGTGATGCCGTGATCACTGTTGAACAGGAATCGCTTGCGGACGTTGTCATACAAAAGCAAGAGCTTCACGGGCCGCCCGCCTATTTTACAGCTGATACGCAGACGGCGGCCGCATCCGTTCAGAAACTGGCGGAACTGGAGCCGGAAGCGCTTTTGACGGGTCACGGAATTCCGATGACGGGAAAAAACTACCGTGAGGATTTGCTTACACTGGCTGAAAAACTGCATTCCGTTTTGTAAAACACCTGCGAAAATCACAGGTGTTTTTTCTTCGCAGTTTCCAGTATGATACAAAAAAACCATTGTGTTCACACCTAAAAACGATACAATGGGAAACAGATGTAAATTGAAGGAGAGAGTTTTTTGAAACATACGGAAATACTTTGGGATGAGGCGAAGGATTTTATTGATGTCTGCTATCAGGAACTCGGAATGGAATCGCAAATCAACGCGCGACTGCACGCGATAAAAGATGAGATAGAGCGGACGGGAAGTTACGTCCATACGGCGGAAGAGCTTGAACACGGGGCGAAAATGGCGTGGCGCAACAGCAACCGCTGTATCGGGCGTCTGTTCTGGCAATCGCTGAACGTCATTGACCGGCGCAATGTGAACACGAAAGAAGAGGTGCGTGACGCATTATTTGAACATATTGAAATCGCCACGAACGGCGGAAAAATTAAACCGACGATTACGATTTTCCCTCCTGAGAAGAACGGGGAGAAACAAGTGGAAATCTGGAATCACCAGCTCATCCGCTATGCGGGATATGAGACTGAAAAAGGAAGAGTCGGTGATCCGGCATCATATGAGCTGACGGCTGTCTGCGAAAAACTCGGCTGGCGCGGGAAGCGGACCGATTTTGATATTCTGCCGCTGCTTTTCCGGATGAAAGGGGACGGGCAGCCGGTCTGGTATGACCTGCCTCAGACGCTCGTGAAAGAAGTGCCGATCACCCATCCGGATATTGAAGAGTTTGCCGATTTAAATCTCAGATGGTACGGGGTTCCGATTATCGCCGATATGAGGCTTGAAATCGGCGGACTGTCGTACAACGCGGCGCCTTTTAACGGATGGTATATGGGAACCGAAATCGGCGCAAGGAATCTTGCTGACGAAAAGCGGTATGATATGCTCAAAAAAGCCGCTTCGGTCATGGGGATTTCCGCCAGCCTGAATACTGACCTGTGGAAAGATCAGGTGCTGGTGGAACTGAATAAGGCAGTGCTCTATTCATACAAAAAACACGGTGTCAGCATTGTCGATCACCATACGGCCGCGAATCAATTTAAACGCTTTGAAGAACAGGAACAAGACGCGGGCAGAAAGCTGACGGGCGACTGGACCTGGCTGATTCCGCCGATCTCGCCGGCTTCCACCCACATTTTTCATAAATCATATGACGATACGATTGTGAAGCCGAATTATTTTTATCAGGACAAGCCTTATCAGTAACTGATGGAAAAGGTGCGGTACCCTTTCAGACGGTGTGATTCTTCGATGGTTACGTTTGTGACATTTGAGAAGGGGCTGCCTTTTCTGACCGCTTCGGCAAATTGTTTTAACGACTCTTCAGGGCCTTCGGCAAGGATTTCCACCCGGCCGTCATCACGGTTTTTTACCCAGCCGGCTATCTTATGTCTGTCGGCTTCCATCTGGACGAAGTAGCGAAAACCTACGCCCTGAACCCGGCCGTCTGCAATCATATGATACTGAAGCATGGAAAAACCACCTTTTTCTTACTATGATAAAGGAAAGATAGGATATTTCGCAAAGGATGTGAACGAGATGACGCAAGACTATTCTGTCTTATCTATCAATCTCGGAAAGCCCGCAATTCATGAATTTGCCGGCAGACAAATCAATTCAGGCATCATCAAGCGGCCCGCAGATTCTCCCGTCATGCTGTATAAAACCCATTTTGACGGGGACGGGCAGGCTGATCTGAAGCATCACGGAGGTCCCGATAAAGCGGTGTGCGTGTATCCCGCCGAGCATTATTCATATTGGGAAACAACGCTCGCGAGAAAACTTCCCGCCGCCGCGTTCGGAGAGAATGTAACGGTCAAAGGACTGGCCGAACAAGACGTGTGGATCGGAGACGTCTTTCAGCTGGGGGAAGCCGTCGTTCAAGTAAGCCAGCCGCGCCAGCCCTGCGTCAAACTCGCGCTCAAATATGGCATCAAAGATATGGTGCTCCGTGTACAGCAGACGGGATTTACCGGCTTTTATTTCAGGGTGCTTGAAGAAGGATATGTCGATCCGCGTCCCGTCCTCAAGCGTCTGTCGAGAGGCAAAGAAAGCATTTCCGTCTGGTATGCGAACGAAGTGAAATACCGTGATTCAGGCAATCTGTCAGCGATTGAAGAAATACTGCGGGAAGAAGCGCTGTCAGAAAGCTGGAGGGAGTCCTTCCTTAAAAAAAGGGACAGGCTCACTAATGTATAGAAAAAAAGCCGTGCTGCACTGACAGCACGGCTGATTTACGTTATGCTTGTTTCTTTGTTTCCAGCAGATTGGCAAGGAAGTACTTTTTGAAGCTTTGAAGCTTTCTTCCTTCATAGTGGGTAATTCCTTTTTTCTTTAACTCTTCTACATACCAGCCTTTACTGCCATAATGCATGTCAGAAAACTCCTTTCTCCGTTCTCCCGCTGGGGAGAGTTTCTTCAGTTTTTGCCAAACTTTTGGCATTGTAACATCTATAAAAAGACGCTGAAAAGGGATAACGCAAAAACTGAGCCTTTCGATTCAGAGATGTAAAGCTTTCTTACATATATATGTAAAGGGCGGTCTTTTCATGCTTAATGGCCGGTTAATTTTAACAGCACTGTTCCGAGTGTCATGATTCCGAAAACGACGCCGAAATAAATCAGCATCCCCTTCTTTTTCTTCACCCCGTAAACGGTAAGAATGATGCTTTCAATAAAGAAAATAAACCCGAAGATAATAAACCACATGTTGAAAAATGGCTCCTTTCACAGACATATGTCCAGTGTAGCACAACTCTTATAACGGAGCATAAAAAAGCCGGGCACTGTATCAGTGTCCGGCAAGTTTGACGAGAAGCTGGGCCAAATGCTGTTTTTCATTGTCATCCGCAATGTCCCACAGTTCTTGTAAAAGTTTTTCTTCCGCATTGCGGGGCTCCTCGTGTTTGGCGAGATAGTCCCCGAGGATGGCGGCGCTTTTAATGATTTTGCTGTCATCCAGACCCAGTTTTTTTCCGGCGGAAATTTTCTGATGAAGGTACGCCTTAAATTCCTCGAAATCCTCTAAAATCTGCTGTTTCGTTACGCCGTGCATGGCGTGTATTTCGTTTTCGATTTTGATTTTTTCTTTATCTTTTTTCATGCGTCTCCCTCCTTCGGGTTAGTTGTTGTATACCTGTTCGGGAGGGAGATGAAACATTACAATGCAGTTAAAATAATCGGTTTGTCTTTTGTAATCACGATGGTGTGTTCCACTTGGGCGACAAGGCTTTTATCCGGCGTTTTATACGTCCAGCCGTCTCCCGCTTCAACAATCGTTTCCGCTTTCGTGGAAATAAACGGCTCAAGCGCGATCACGGTTCCGTTTTTAAACAGCGCGTTATCAAACGGATCGTAGTAATTCATGATGTGGTTCGGCGCTTCATGGAGGTTTCTGCCGATTCCGTGGCCCGTCAGCGTTTTAATGACGGTAAATCCGTTGGAGCGGGCCTCATGGTAGACGGCTCTGCCGATCTGGTTTTGACGTTTGCCGGCTTTTGCCTGATCCAATCCTTTCTGAAATGCGGATGTTGCGCAGTTACAAAGCTTTTGCAGACGTTCATCGCCTTCTCCGAGCACAAATGAAATGCCCGTATCGGAATAAAAACCGCCGAACTCCGCCGAAATATCGATATTGACAAGATCTCCGGCTTTTAAGATTTTAGAGGCGCTCGGAATGCCGTGAGCGACTTCGTCATTTACGCTGATGCATGTCACGCCCGGGAAATCGTATTCCTTCTCCGGAGCGGAAGCGGCTCCGTGCTCGTCAAGCACCGCCTTTCCGATCAGGTCAAGATCTTTCGTGCTCATGCCGGGCTCGGCTTTTTTCTTCATTTCTTCACGCGCCAGCGCGACGATTCTGCCGATTTTTTTAAGGCCTTCTAATTCTTGATCGTTCGTTACAATCATTGTCATTCCCGCTTTCTATTTTTAATCATCTGATTCAAGCTTACCACAACTGGTTTATAAATAGAAAACCAACAAGCCTTATGTGAATAAATGAAGGAAAATTGGTATAGATCACTAGATAACTTATGTGGTATATTTAAGAAAAAAGAAGGGGGATGGGTAAAATGCTTCAATTTTTGCAAAAACTCGGAAAGTCTTTTATGCTTCCGATTGCCGTTCTGCCCGCCGTTGGTATTATTTTGGCCATCGGCAGAGAGGACTTATTAAATATTCCGTTCATTTACGCGGCGGGGACCGCGGTATTTGATCATCTGCCGCTGATTTTCGCGATCGGAATCGCGATCGGGATTTCCAAAGACAGCAACGGGGCCGCCGCTCTGTCGGGAGCCATTTCTTATATCATGCTGGACGCGGCTGTAAAATCAATCAATTCGACAAATAATATGGCCGTTTTCGGAGGGATTATCGCGGGGTTAATTGCGGGATACACGTATAATCGCTTTAAGGATACGAAGCTGCCCGAATATCTCGGTTTTTTCAGCGGGCGCAGGCTCGTTCCGATTGTAACGGCGCTGATTACCATTATTTTGGCGGGGATCTTCGGATTTGTGTGGCCGCCGATTCAGTCGGTGATTACGTCCTTCGGGGAATGGATGATCGGGCTTGGCGGGATCGGCGCCGGGATTTACGGGATTTTTAACCGGCTTTTGATTCCATTCGGTCTTCATCATGTGCTGAATAATATTTTTTGGTTCCAGTTTGGCGATTTTCACGGAAAAACGGGAGATCTGGCCCGCTTCTTTGCGAAGGATCCGACGGCGGGGACTTATATGACGGGATTCTTCCCGATTATGATGTTCGGGCTTCCGGCCGCATGTCTGGCAATGATTGCCGCGGCTAAGCCAAGTAAGCGCAAAGCGACGGCCGGAATGATGATCGGTCTCGCGCTGACGGCATTTATTACCGGAATTACAGAGCCGATTGAATTTGCATTTATGTTTTTATCACCGCTTTTGTACGGGGTTCATGCTATATTAACCGGGTTCTCTTTATTTATCGTGAATGTTCTCGGAATCAGGTCAGGTTTTTCATTCTCGGCGGGGGCGATCGATTATCTCCTCAGCTACGGCATTGCCGAAAAACCGCTTTTGCTGCTCGTTGTCGGGCTTTGTTATGCGGTGATCTATTTTGTCGTCTTTTATATGCTCATCAAAACGTTAAACTTGAAAACGCCGGGACGGGAAGATGATGAGGAAGAGGAAGAAGTGCTTAGTGAAGATACGGCCGGTTCCGTCGAAGAACATGCCATGCTCAAGGGGCTCGGCGGCAGGCAAAACCTCGAAACGATTGATCACTGTGCGACCCGCCTCAGGCTGACCGTGCAGGATACGTCTCTCATTAATGAGGTGGCGCTTAAAAAAGCGGGAGCAAAAGGGGTTATCAAAACGGGGAATAAAACGGCGCAGGTCATTATCGGGCCGAACGTCGAATTTGTCGCGGAAGAGCTGAGAGAGGCCGTCCGCCTTGACGATCAGAAGCAGACTTGAAAAATCCGGATCACCTATGTGATCCGGATTTTTTTGAACATATATCAAGTTTCACATAATGTACAAAAAACAATGTTTCCTTCTATGTTAAGATTCATGTAGAACAAGTATGGAGATGATGTAAGGTGACATGGATTGCAGTTGTTTCAATTGTTGTCATAAGCCTGATTAAGATTGTGCTGACATGCCTTCCTACCGGAGCGGTGGAATGGATCCTCCGCAAGTTTGAAACCCATTCAAAGCTCAGTGACGAGTCCGCTGCCGTTTCCCTCGGCGGAAAACGTCTGGAAGGCGAAGACAAACGCCGGGTGATTGATGATTTTAACGAAGCCGTGTTTATCGAACGGCATTATATATACCCAGGGGATGAAGAGCGTTATCTTCATCCGCAAAACGGAGCCGATCCGCTTGTCATTAAGACGAGAAAAGGAAAAAAAGATGTGACAGTGTTTGTATACAGCTACGAAGATCATGTAGATGTCGTCAAACAGCAGAAAAAGAAAGTCGTCGCTTATTCAGTTCTTTCCGACAGCCTGCAAAAGCGCACTATGGCCGCTGCCGGGAGCTGAACATAAAAAAGCCAGATCATATCAATGATCTGGCTTTTGTTTATTCTTTTTGATCGTCTGCTGAGGAATCTTCACGCTTCGTATAATCGAATTGTGACGGATCCACTTTCTTGAAGCCTTTCGGCTGATAGAAACGAAGCAGATCGCCGTTGATGATCTTATCAGACATTTCAAGCTCGGTCTTGACGAGAGAGTCTTCTTTTTTGTCGACTTCTGAATCATCTAAAAGTCTTCCGGTTTTCGTATCGTAATACTTGCCGGACACTTTCGTATAGTTCGGCGAGATGAAGTCTCCGTTACGGAACGGAATGACTTCTCTGTGCTCTTTCGATAAGATATCAGAACCTGACATGAGATAATCTTTCGTATCGACGCCGAGCAGATGAAGAACGGTCGGCGCGACATCGACTTCACCGGCAAATTTATGATTGCGGCCGCCTTTCACGCCGGGAGCGTGGATAAAGAGCGGCACCCGCTGAAGCTGGGCATTGTCGTATTCAGTGATCTCATCTTTGCCGAGCACTTTCGCCATCGCTTTATTATGGTTTTCGGAGATGCCGTAGTGGTCTCCGTACATCACGATAATCGACTTATCGTACAGGCCGTCTTTTTTCAGGTCATTAAAGAACTGTTCAATTGATTCATCCAGATAGTTCGCGGACTGGAAGTAATTATTGACGACTGAATCGCCAAAGTCTCCCGCCGGGAAGTCCGTGTCTTCTTTATCCATTCCGAACGGGAAGTGGTTGGACAGCGTAATGAACTTCGTATAGAACGGCTGCGGCAGGCTCTTTAAGAGCGGCATGGATTCTTTGAAATACGGTTTGTCTTTCATGCCGTAGTTTTTCGTGTTTTCTTCGCTCATGTCATAATAAGCGGAATCGAAAAACTTATCGATGCCTTCCGATTTGTACATTTCGTTACGGTTCCAGAAAGTCTGCGTATTTCCGTGGAAAGCGGCAGACGTGTACTTTTTGCCTTTTAAGATCGCAGGAACGGACTGCAGCGTGTTTTGCGCTTTATTGACGAAAACCGAACCTTGCGAAAGCGGGTACAGAGAGTTCTCCATCATAAATTCCGCATCAGATGTTTTACCTTGTCCCGTTTGGTGGAAAAAGTTATCAAAGTAGAATGTTTGATTATCGTGCGCCAGTTTGTTTAAAAACGGCGTCACTTCCTTGCCGTTAATTTTGTAATCAATGATAAAGGATTGCAGAGACTCTAATGAGACGTAGATGACGTTTTTTCCTTCGGCTTTTCCGAAGTAGACGTTATTCGGCACGTCATAGTTGGCCTTCATATAGTTTTCCACATCCGTTACATCGCTTGAATCGGCAAGCGCACGCTGGCTGTTTGATTTCACATTCTGCACGGCATCGTAAATCGTAAAGTTGTACGTGCCCAGGTATTTCACCAGATAATTTCGGTCAAATGAGCGTGTCAAAAGCTCGGGACGGTCGGATTCCGCGACGGCGAGGTTGATCAGGAACACAAGCACGGCGGAAGCCAAAACGATTCTGAATGATTTCTTCGCCGGTTTTTCAGCCGGTTTTTTCATCTTAAGGGCCAAAATAATCAAAATGACGGTATCCAGGAAGTAGAAGGCGTCTGTCCATCTCATTAACGAGAACGCGCTGTCTCCGAGCTGGCCGCCGTTTGTCTTTGCCTGCATCATGACCGGGATGGTAATGAAATCATTAAAGAATCTATAATAGACGATGTTTGCAAAAAGCAAAAAAGACAATAAAAAATGAATCACAATAATGGCTGTCTGCTGTAATTTTTTCTTGAAAAGAAGCCCAAATCCAAGAAAGAACAAGCTGGAGCTCAGCGGATTCACAAAAAGCAATATTTTCTGGATCGTGTTGTCTATGCCGAGGTTAAAGTTTAAAATATAAGCGACATATGTTTTCACCCACAATAACACGACCGCTATCAAGAAGAAGGCAAGTCCTCTTTCTTTTATAAATGTTTTCATTGTTACACTCCTTTTTTCCGATCACGGTTTACACGGAACGATAGAAAAAACGAACGTAATCAATATACCATGAAACCAGCAAATAGAAAAGGTGGAAAAGGCTCATCGGAAAAAGGGCGAAAAACGCTGTCGCAACAGCGGTTCATCTGTTGAATGACAGCTTTAAAAAACACAAATGGCACAAACTGGGATGTGAATTTCCGTATGATCACACCCGGTTCTATTGAAAAAAGAGGTGAACAGTGATGGATATTGCCCATATCGTGGCTGAAGATAAAATCAAGCGCGCCATTAAGGATGGAGAGTTCGCCGGCATCAAAGGAATGGGAAAGCCCCTGCCGAAAGACGATGCCGCACATCTTCCGGAGTCGCTCAGAATGGGCTACCGCATATTAAAAAACGCCGGGATCGCCGAGGATGAGGGCGCGCTGAAGAAAGAGCTGATGACGCTCGATTATTTGATCGCCAAGTGCCGCAATGAACAGGAGCGGGATCACCTGCGGAACAAACGGACGGAAAAACAAGTCAGACTCGACAAACTGACGGAGGAGAAAGCCATGTTCTCAAAACCCGCATCTTCTCATTATAAGGAGAAAGTGTACAGACGGCTGGGCCGCCCGTAAGCCGGCTCTTTAGATTTTTTTCTGAAAAGGAATGTGCTCCATAAGGCGCGGGTAGGAAATGTGGAGCAGGCCGTTTACGCACTGCGCCTGTAACAGGTGGGGCTCAGCCGGTTCAGGAAGCTCAATCGTCTCATCGATTTCCCCGTAATACCGGTTTTGGCAGACGCCCATGTTCTTCGGAAAAAGGGGTGTGATGTTTCCTCTTATATGCAGCCGTGTCCTTGACAGCAGCCTCAATGTCAATTCTTCTTCGTAAACGCCGGGCATTTCCACAATGACAAATGTGTGCTGTTCATCCTGATAAATATCATAAGTCAGGGTGTTTTTTTGTAAGGAGAAAAAATCTTCGGGAGATTTCCGTTTCAGGACATTGGTCCAAAAGTCGCTGGGCTTGTGCTCGTTCGTAATCTCAAGCCACTTTCTCATTTTTTCGATATCCACCTCGGCAGAACCTCCCTATATTTGATTTGCGATCGGCATTGACGGGTTGGCGATCTGATCCTGGTCGCTCACGTCAGGGTCAAGATGGCCCGAATTCAAACATCCGGCGGCCGGCGAAAAATCCCCTAAAGAAAAGTTCGCGCCGACAAACTTGCTGTTGGCGGTGTGGCTGTTTTGTACGGTCTGACCGATATCGACGTTTCCGTTTTGCGTTGCTCCGTTTACTTTTATATTGACGACGTTAATTTGGTAAGGCATTCATAAAAACCCCTTTAATCTATAATGGGCGGCACCGGCGTAATATTTGCGGTATCTGCGGTTCCGATGGCTGTCTGGTCGTTGACATCAGGATCATTTAACAAGTTCTCCATCATCGATTCTATAGGTGACGTATCGCCGAATGAAGAGTTCAGTCCTTGTGATTTGTTATTTGTGGTGGGACTGTTGTATGCCGCTTCCCCAATCGTAATAGATCCGTTGCCAGAAATACTGTTAATCTTCAAATAGTACAGGTTGATAACAGTGGATGGCATCTCTTCACACCTCTTTAACTTAGTTGTACAGTACTGTATGCTTTTTGTGCTCCTGTTGTGAATTTCGCCCGGACATGTTCCCGACCAAACAAGAAGTCAAGGCCCGGTTCCGGCGGGGCTTTTTTTGTTTCAGGGTCTTTCGCAGTATATTTGTGATGAAAGCGCTATAAAAATAGATTGACGACATGTATATACATCATTACAATAGAGTCATAAACATGTATATACAAGTTTGCGAGACAAAATGAAAACGGTTACGGAGGGGTTGGCATGGGTGAGTTTAACCGGGCTGCGCGGCAGATCGCTGAAGCTGTCGGCGGAATTGAAAATATTGAGGCGGCGACTCATTGTGTGACGCGTTTGCGGTTTGCATTAATAGATGAAACCAAGGTAAACCAAAAAATGCTTGATGCAATAGACATTGTCAAAGGATCTTTTGCGGTAAACGGGCAGTTTCAAGTCGTGATCGGGCAGGGGACGGTCAACAAAGTATATGCGGAATTAGTGAAGGAAACGGGTATCGGTGAAGCGTCCAAGGATGACGTAAAGAAGGCGGCAGCGCAAAACATGAATCCTTTGCAGCGTGCTGTGAAAACGCTTGCGGACATCTTTATTCCGATCTTGCCGGCGATCGTCACGGCTGGGCTTTTAATGGGTCTGAACAATATCTTAACGGCGGAAGGCATTTTTTACAGCACGAAATCGATTGTTCAAGTGTATCCGCAATGGGCGGATCTTGCCAATATGATTAATCTGATCGCGGGGACGGCCTTCGCTTTTCTGCCGGCTTTAATCGGCTGGTCGGCAGTGAAGCGGTTCGGAGGAAGCCCGCTTTTGGGCATCGTGCTCGGGCTGATGTTGGTGCATCCTGATCTGTTAAACGCATGGGGCTACGGGGCTGCCGAGCAGAGCGGCGATATTCCGGTGTGGAACCTGTTCGGCCTTGAGGTGCAGAAAGTCGGGTATCAAGGTCAGGTGCTTCCGATTCTGCTGGCGTCTTATTTACTTGCCAGGCTTGAGCTCTTTTTGACAAAACGGACGCCGGAGGGCATTCAGCTGTTGGTCGTCGCGCCGGTGACGCTTTTGGTCATCGGTTTTCTATCCTTTGTTATCATCGGTCCGATGACCTTTGCGATCGGTAACGCGCTGACGGCGGGATTGATTGCCGTTTTCGGCCAATTCTCCGCCATCGGAGGCCTGCTGTACGGAGGGCTGTATTCGGCGCTTGTGATCACGGGGATGCATCATACGTTTCTCGCGGTCGATCTTCAATTAATCGGATCAAAGCTCGGCGGCACATTTTTATGGCCGATGCTCGCATTGTCAAATATCGCTCAAGGATCGGCGGCTCTGGCCATGATGCTGATTACAAAAGATAAAAAACAGCGGGGGCTTTCACTGACGGCCGGCATTTCCGCATATTTGGGCATTACAGAGCCGGCGATTTTCGGCGTGAATCTGCGTTACAAATTTCCGTTTGTGATCGCTATGATCAGTTCGGGAATCGCGGGGATGTTCATCTCCGTCAAAGGCGTTCTCGCAAGCTCGGTCGGAGTCGGCGGCGTGCCGGGGATCTTCTCCATTATGAGCCGGTACTGGGGTCCGTTTGCGATCGGAATGCTGATTGTGCTGATTCTCCCGTTTGCGGGAACATACGGGTATGCGCGGCTGAAACGGCAAAAATAGAAAACCTGCGGGGCGCCTTCTAACAGGCTGTCCCTTTTCCCTTTCCATTCAAAACAATACAGGCGGTGAAGAAAAATGAAAACAGACAGCACACCATGGTGGAAAAAGGCAGCGGTATATCAAATTTATCCGAAGAGCTTTAATGATACGACGGGAAACGGGATCGGTGATCTGAACGGTATTATCGAGAAGCTTGATTATTTGCAGAAGCTTTTGATTGATGTCATTTGGCTTACGCCGATTTACGATTCGCCGCAGAATGACAACGGTTATGACATTCGCGATTACTGCACCATTTATGAAGCATACGGAACAATGGAGGATTTTGAACGCCTTCTTGATGAAGCGCACAAAAGAGGAATCAAGGTCGTCATGGATCTTGTCGTAAACCATACATCAGTCGAGCATCAATGGTTCAAAGAAGCGGTCTCGTCACCCGACAGTCCGTATCGGGATTTTTACATTTGGAAAGACGGAAAGGAAGACGGCCGGGCGCCGAACAACTGGGAATCAAAATTCGGCGGTTCCGCTTGGGAGCTCGACCCGGCGTCAGGCCAGCACTATCTGCATTTATTCGATGTGTCGCAGGCCGATTTGAACTGGGAAAATGAAGAGATGAGAAAACAGGTTTACGACATGATGCATTTTTGGTTCCGAAAAGGGATCGACGGCTTCCGGCTGGATGTGATCAACCTCATTTCTAAAGACCAATCGTTTCCTGATGCCGAGGATGGCCGTGACGGACGCCCTTATTATACGGACGGGCCGCGCGTGCACGAATTTCTTCATGAGATGAACCGGGAAGTGTTTTCGAAATATGACAGCATGACGGTCGGTGAAATGTCCTCGACAACGGCTGACCACTGCATCCGGTACACAAACCCTGAAAATAAAGAACTCGATATGACCTTTAACTTTCATCATTTAAAAGTGGATTATCCGAATGGTGAAAAATGGGCGCTCGCTCCGTTTGATTTTCTGAAGCTGAAACGGATTTTAGCGTTTTGGCAGACGGAGATGCAAAACGGCGGAGGCTGGAACGCATTATTCTGGTGCAATCATGACCAGCCGCGGGCCGTATCCAGATACGGAGACGACGGCGAATACCGGACGAAATCAGCCAAAATGCTGGCGGCGGCCATTCATATGATGCAGGGCACGCCCTACATTTATCAAGGTGAGGAGATCGGCATGGGCAATCCGAAGTTCGATGACATCGGCTCATACCGCGATGTCGAATCACTGAACATTTACAAAAAGATGAAGGAAGAAGGCGTGTCAGAAAAAGACATTATCGCCATTTTAAAAGAGAAATCAAGAGACAATGCAAGAACCCCCGTTCAATGGAACAGCGGACCGCACGGCGGCTTCACGACGGGAACGCCTTGGATTCCGGCGGCGGATGATTATCGGGACATTAACGCGGAAGCGGCTTTGCGGGACCCGGATTCAATTTTCTACCATTATCAGAAGCTCATCAAGCTCAGAAAGGAATATGACATCGTGACTGAAGGAACGTTTGAGCTGCTTGCTGAAGATGATCCGGCGGTTCTGGCGTACGTCAGACACGGCAAGGATGAAAAACTTCTGTGCATCAACAACTTCTACGGGAAAGAAGCGGACTTTACGGTTCCGCTTAAAGACACGGACGGCTGGCGGTTTACGGTGCTGCTGACGAATGATGAACCGAGGGAAGGGCGGCCGGAACGATTGACGCTCCGTCCGTATGAATCGATCGTTTATCATCTGACAAAAGCGTGATACACTAATCTGGGTGGTCATGAATGAAAGTGAATAAATATATCACAATCTATAAAGATATGGTGCGGCAGATTGAAAGCGGCCAGCGGAAGGCTGAAGACGTTCTTCCGTCTGAAAATGATTTATGCGATCAATACGGCACATCACGAGAAACCGTCCGTAAAGCGCTCAATATGCTGGCGCAAAACGGCTACATCCAGAAAATCAAAGGCAAAGGCTCCGTCATATTAGACAGAGAAAAAATGCGCTTTCCCGTCTCAGGCCTGATCAGCTTCAAAGAGCTTTCGGAAACGCTCGGAAAAGAGACGAGAACGGAGGTTCACCGTCTCGGGCTGATCCTGCCTCCCTCAGAAGCCGCAAAAGAGCTTGGTACAGAAGCGGATGAAAAGGTGTGGGAAGTCGTCAGATCAAGACGGATTGACGGAGACCATATTATTTTAGACAAGGATTACTTTGTGAAAAAACATGTGCCTCAATTGACCAAGGCGATTTGTGAAGATTCGATCTATGAGTATCTCGAAGGAGAGCTCGGCCTGTCCATCAGCTACGCGCAAAAGGAAATTGTCGTGGAGCCGGCGGGGGAGGAAGACGGGAAGTATTTAGATCTCGGCGGGTTCAGCCATATGGCGGTCGTGAAAAACCGCGTCTTTTTGGAGGATACCAGCCTCTTCCAATATACGGAAAGCCGGCACAGGCTCGATAAATTCCGTTTCGTCGACTTTGCGAGAAGAGAAAAATAAAAACGGACTGCCGCGGCAGCCCGTTTTTTTGTCAGTATCAAAATGAATACTATCCAACAAAAATGTGCGTACTGGTACTTTCAAAAATAATGGCTACAATAGTACATAACGAGATGAAAAGGAGAGATCATGAATGTCAGATAAAAAACAGCAGATCATCGAAGCGTATCAATTCAGACACGCCACAAAGGAATTTGATCCTGAGAAAAAAATTTCAGAAAGCGATTTTGAATTCATTTTAGAAACGGGAAGATTATCCCCAAGCTCACTCGGTTTGGAGCCTTGGAAATTTGTCGTCGTTCAAAATCCGGAGCTTCGTGAAAAACTCCGCGAGTTCACATGGGGGGCGCAAAAGCAGCTGCCGACCGCAAGCCATTTCGTACTTCTGCTTGCCCGGACGGCAAAGGATATCCGTTTTGACGCCGATTATGTCAAAAATCACTTGCGGGAAGTCAAAAAAATGCCGGAAGATATGTATGAAGGCTATATCAGCAAAACGGAAGAATTCCAGAAAAATGATTTCAATCTGCTTGAATCAGATCGCGCGCTGTTTGACTGGGCATCCAAACAGACTTACATCGCCCTCGGCAATATGATGACAGCCGCTGCGCAGATCGGCATCGATTCCTGTCCTGTTGAAGGCTTCAACTATAAAGAAATCCACCGGATTCTTGAAGAAGAAGGGCTTCTGGAAAACGGAAGTTTCGACATCTCTGTCATGGCCGCATTCGGCTACCGTGTCAGAGAACCGCGCCCGAAAACAAGATCTGCCTCAAAAGACGTTGTAAAGTGGGTATAAGATAAAAAAAGCTGCCGGGCGTGTCCCGGCAGCTTTTACTGTTTATTTGGTTTTGCTAAAAAACAGGCGGTGATCCAGGACGTCACGGGAATGATGATGCCGATCCCGATTCCGGCGCAAAGAATGGTGACGGCTTCCGCACTGAATACTTTTGAGTTCACTATTTTTTCAGCTGAGTATGATAAGTCTTTAAACCAGATAATTAAAGCCAAATAGCTGCCGAAAAAAGCAAAGAATAACGTATTCGTATTCGTTCCTAAAATATCTCTCCCAATGCTTAATCCGAATGTGTACAGTTCTTTTCTGCTCATGGACGGATTATGACTGTAAATTTCCCGCATGGGTGAAGTAATGGAAATCGCGACATCGGTAATCGCCCCAATCGTGCCCATGATGATCATAGCTGCGGTAACCTTTACAAAATCCACCCCGACAAACAGTGTGAATATGCCGATATCCCCCAATTCTTCTTCACCGAATCCCTGAATCGAAGTATGTTTTGTTACGGCCATAATAAAAAACAGCAGCAATGAAATGGTCAGCATTGCAGAAATAAAGGCGGTTACGGTTTTGACGTTTCCTCCATTAATATAAAAAAGAGTAATGCTGCAAATCACGGCGGAAGAGAGCAATGTTAAAACAATCGGATTGATATGCGGGTCTGTCATGAAAATAATGGTGAGAAAGAGAACACCGAAATTTAAGAATAACGCAATAAAAGACCTCGCTCCTTTTTTTCCGCCGATGATGACCATTAATAGAAATAAAATCGCCGCGAGAATTACGATGACATTCATGAGCTTGCCTTCTTTCGTTTAATAAAAAAGACAGAAGCATACAGACTGGCGGGGATGGTTAATACAATTCCGATCCCCCCGGCCAATGCTCTGGCTATTTCCAAGGAAATGTTCATAGAAAGAGTGAATCCTATCGGGGAATCATTTTTCAAATACAAAAGCATCATCGGAATAGAGCCGCTTATATAAGCAAAAAACAGAATGTTGGTCATCGCCCCCATGATGTCTTTTCCGATCTCCATCCCGGAACGTCTGAGAGCTTGTAATGAGATACCCTTGTTTTCTTCATATAATCCGAAGACAGATGACGTCATGGTAATGGCCACATCCATGACCGCTCCCAGTGATCCGATAAATACCCCGGCCATAAACACCGTGTGATAAGGGCGGGTTAAATACTGCATTTCCTCATATCTGAGACCTTTCTCTCCGGTTGCCAGCATCACCAGATACGTAATCAGCAGGGAAACGAAAGTGCCTGCGAGCGTCGCGGCTATGGCGGCGTATGTTTTCGCGTGAAAACCGCTGACAAGCAGCAATGAGATGACAGTAAAGATGAGAATACAGATACCGCAGATGAAAATTAACCCTATATTAGGATGCTTCCTGTACAAATCTAATGCAAACGACAGTAAAACGGCGTTAAACATCAGGCTGACGATCGAAAAGAAGCCTTGTTTTTTGCCGCCGATAAGCAAGGTGAAGATGAAAACCCAAGCGATCAGCAAAAGCTGTTTATCCCGTTTTTTATCTATAATGCTTCCCGATATAACTTTGTTTGATGGTTTCCCTTTATCAATAGAAACGAATACTTCATCGCCAATCGAATATTTCTGATCATTCGCTCCGGATAAAGAATACTGATTGGACAAATGAATGAGCTGCCCTTTCTGACTGCCGTTTTCAAGTCTGGCAGTGATCGTCTGATTGAAAATCTTATCTTTGTTTTTATGCATGTCCTGTACGTCAGACTGGTGTTCCAATGTTGTTTTCGTCACTCTGGCAATCGGCCGCTCATAAAAAGAAGCGTTGTGAGTGACAAAAATGAGCGAGCTGATAAAACAAAGCGCTGTTATCACGTAAAACAGCTTTTTCTTGTAAGACATGCGGATTCGTTTGTTTCCTGTAATCTTCAAAAAAAGTCCTCCAAACAGGCGGCGCCGTGTAAAAGAGAGGCCCCGCCGTGAAGTGTTAAACGATGCGGATGCAGTCTTTCGCGAATAACGTTCATATTTTATCACTCGGCCATACGGCTGTCGACTCAGAGGGGGGACCGGCAGAAAAAGCTCTCCTGATATCAGATCAGGAGAGCTTTTGGGATGAACCGCCTGATAAAAGCGGTCTTTTTATGCTTCGTTCACTTTTTTTGCTTTTCTTCTTTGATACAGATACAGTGCCGTTCCGAGCGCGCTGATGAGTAACCCGGCAAGAAGGATGGAATACATCGTTGTGGCCGTATCAGGAAGCAGGCCGCCCGGCGATACTCCGTCCTGCGCAGGGCCGGATGACGGTTTTTGTCCGCTTGGCTGCTTTCCGGAGCCGTGATCTCCGCTTGTCGGCGGCGCGCTCTTCGTGTTTGCGTTTAATATGGTGTATTCACTGAAATGATTTGTATAGCCCGTGACGAGATCGTGTGAAACCGAACCGTTGTTTGTTTTTGTATAGACGTTCTTTTTCCGGTCTACATGATAAATGCCGGGCTGTTTCGCCTTTTTCATATTCTCAATGCGCAGGGTGAGCTTTACCGGCGCTTTGAATGTTTTGATGTCTTTGTTTTTCTGCTTCATTGTAAAGTCGTATACATTTGAAAGCGCCCCGCTAACTTTTCCTTTCGGCGTCACACCGAATCGTGTATCAGCTGAAGCAGCGTTTGCCATCGGCATTTTCATGCTGAACTTGTCATGCAGGATCGTAAGGGAAGAATCCGATGTTCTGTCCTTTAACAGGCCGATTTGTTTTTTGGTCACGCTGAGATCAATCGGCTTTTTGGCGCCGTCATTCTTATCATAATACACGATCGGCGTGTTGGCGTTTTTTGCATAGACGGCAAATGCGCTGTCATCTTCAAGCGTCCACGAACCGTTTTTTTGTCTCGTCGGCAGGTACACTTCCTGCGCGCGGCCGTCAACTTTCGGTCCCACCGCTTTTCCCGCTTTTTCAAGCTGCTCAACGAAGACCTCATAGTCGGCAAAGCCAAGGTCTTCTTTATGGGACGCTTCGTTAAAGACGGAATATCCGTCTCCGCCTTCACCGACAAAGTTACTGGTGGCGACTCTGTATGTCTTCTTATCAGAAATCGGCTTTACACTGCCGTCATCCTGTACGGCCGAAGCTTGAAGAACACGGTGTCCCGGCTTTTTATTCAGTGTAAACGTGTATGTTAAACCGGCAACTTGAGGGAAGGCGCCGCCTTGAGCCTCAATTCCGCTTAACCCTTGTTCCAGGGCTTGTTTGATCTGTTTTCCGGTTAAATCCGCGACGTAAAGCGTGTTGCCGAACGGCATTACATTCAGCACGTCGCCGAGTGTGATGTCTCCTTTATCAATGCCCGCGCGGATGCCGCCCCCGTTTGTGATCGCGATTTGGGCGCCGGCCGCTTCCTTCGCTTTTTGCAGCATGCCGTCCGCGATGAAGTTTCCGAGATTGGTTTCTTTGGAGCGGACATGCTCGCGCTGGCCGTCAAGTGCGACCTTCGTTGAACCGACTTTTTCATTTTTAACTGAGACGAGCTCTTTTTTAAACGGATCAAGCTCTTTTTTCAGATCCGGGTCTTCTTTCGTCTGCTCATTCACCGGCAGCGCTTGAAGAGAGGATTGTTCCGGCAGGACGACGCCGTTTTTGTCAAATGCGACATCGACACGGCCTAAATATTCGCCGTATTCTTTTGCCTGGGCGACGATGGTCGGCTCTTCGTTTTTGACAATTTCCATTTTATCTACAAGCGTATGCGTATGTCCGCCGACGATTAAGTCGATGCCTTTTACCTTTTTGGCGAGATCGAGATCACGCTGATGCCCGATATGGGTCAGGGCGATAATTTTATTGACATGTTCCTTGTTCTGTATTTCTTTTACCGTATCTTGTGCGGATTGGAAGGCATCATGAAAGACAATGCTTTTTCCCGGGCTTGATGTGACGGACGTATCTTCTGTCGTCAAGCCGAACACGGCGACTTTTTCTCCGTTTACATCAAGCAGAATATATGGATAGATGCCTGCTTTTTTCTTTTTCCCTGCCGTAAATGTGTCTGCTTTTTTCATGAATGGTCTGAGTTTTGACTCTTTGGACACATCGACATTTGAGCTGACGAGCGGAAAGTCAGGCGCTTGAAAATTGTATTTCCCGGATGGGTCAGACGCGCTCCCGTTACCGCTCAGGAAGCTGGCGAGAGCACCCGGACCTTTATCAAACTCATGATTTCCGAAGGTCATTGCGTCATAGCCCATGCTGTTCATCAATTTTAAATCAGCCAGCCCCTGCCACTTTGTGAAATAGAGATCGCCTGAGAAAACGTCTCCCGCATCCAGCAAAATGCTGCGGTCGGTTTCGCTTCTGATTTCTTTGATTTTCGTCATCCGCCTCGCCGCGTTATCAAGGTGGGCGTGCGTGTCATTAGTATGCATAACGGTGAGTTTCCATGCGTCATCTTTCGGCGGATCTGTGCCCGGTTCATCATCTTTGAATTGGAGCTTGTACTGTCCGTAGCCCGCGTTTTGTGATTCACCGATATAGGCGACGTCATCTGCGCGGTCGGCAAACGGCTTTGCGGCCAAGGAAGATTCAAATGTCAGATTTGTCCCTTTGACCGGAAGGATGGACCAGTTATGATCAGCCTGCGGATTAATCGTTTTCTGCTGGATGATGTAATCCATTAAGACCTGCCTGTTCTCATCGGCAGAAGAGTATACGATTTTATCATTGCTTAAGTGAGGGAACCCTCCGCCGCCTGAAGCGCGGTAATTATTTGTGACGATCAGAAATTCCTGCTTGGCGCTGACGGGCTTTCCTTGATAAGAAAGGTTGACGATCCGGCTTGCATCGGGATGAATAACTGTTCCGTTTTCGTTGTATTTCGCCGGTTTTGTGACATCGACCTGATAGGTGACACCGTCAATGACATCAAAATTGTATGAGCGGTAGGCGTCATTTAAAAGCGCTTGGCTGCCGCCTTTTGCCTGATCGATCTGATTAAATTGCCCCGCGGACATTTCGAGCCAGTCTTTCACTTCGCTTCCGTTCAGCTTGACGATCTGAACCGTGTTGTCATACAGGTACAAATCGCCGATGTTTTTGATGGCGAGGTCGCCAGCGGAAATGTTTGTATAGTAGTTTGAGCCGTTCCGCCCGCCGGCTTTAAACGGGGCGCCCGCCGAGAGGATAGGCAGATCTTTGTACTCCGTATCCTTCATCTTATTTTCGGCGTACCATTTTTGCGCATCCGTTACGATTTGAATGGACGGATCATCTTTGACTTGGGCGAAGAAACTGTTGATATCGGCTTTTGTCTGGCCGACGGGTTCTCTGATGTATTTCAAAGTGCCTTCGTGCGCTTTTTTGACGGTATTGACGACGGTTTCGTTTTCCGAATTCACATTGCCGGCAATCGGCTCGATGCTGCCTTTTGCATCTTCCACATGCCACGCGCTGTCTGTTTTTTCAAGCCGGAGGTCGATGACGCCCGCATATTTGCCCCAGCTGCTTGACATAACAACGGGGATGCCGTTAATCGTGCCTTTATCGACGTCGAATTGATCAGCGCCTTTGTATTCGGCATCAGGGAAAAGACCGTGCTGATGGCCCGATACGATCGCATCAATTCCGCTGACTTTCGTTGCCAGATCAAAAACGGCATTTTCCGCTCCGGAAGACTGCGCTTTTTTTTCGATGCCGCTGTGGGCGAGGGCGATGACGATATCGGCTCCTTCAGCTTTCATTTTCGGAACGGTTTTCTTTGCGGATTCCACAATGTCCTCGACCTGAACGCGGCCTTCGAGATTTTTCTTATCCCACGTCATGATCTGGGGAGGAACAAAGCCGATATAGCCGACTTTTAGCTGATGCTTGCCGCCGTTTTCATCCGTGACGGTTTTGTCTTTTATGACATAAGGCGTATAACGGTTTTCGCCGCTTACTGTTTTCACATTGGCGTTAACGATCGGATAATCAGCGCCTTTGATTGTCCCGTCCAGGAATTCAAGCCCGTAATTAAATTCATGATTGCCGAGTGTTCCTGCGTCATAATGCAGACTGTTCATCACTTCAATGATCGGATGGGTCTTTGCGCCTGAAATGATATCATTTTTCTCATATTTTACGGCGTATTCTCCGAGGGGATTGCCCTGAATCAGGTCTCCGTTATCGACAAGCAGCGTATTCGGGTTTTCGCGCCTGTGCTTCTCAATAAGCTGAGCCGTTCGGGCCAGCCCGAATTCCGTTGTCGGTTTGTCGCTGTAGTAATCGTAGTCCATCATGTTAGCGTGAACGTCAGTTGTGGCTAAAATGCTGAGATTCACACTGGAGGATTTGTTTTCTTCTGCTTTAATGGGTGATGTTGGGAGGATTAGACTAAGTATCATAACTAGGGGCAGCAGAATACGGAGTGTCATATTGACGCTGCATCGTCTTTTCTGTATTCTCACCTGTTCTCCACCTTTCAACAAATTTTATCATGCAGTACCATTGTAAGAATATTTTGTGAAAGTTTATATAGATTTCATGATGATTCTTGTAAAAAGATAAAAAATGAGGATAATGACCTATGTAAAACAGGCGGGCGGTAAACGCGTTACCTATGTTTGATGTTAGTGTGGCTGGGGTACATGGATTTATGTAGACTTCATCAAGCAGGAGGTAGTAACTATGGGTAAAAAAATTGCAGTTGTATTAACGGATTACTTTGAGGATGTCGAGTATACTGAACCTGCGAAAGCTTTTAAAGATGCGGGTCATGAATTAACCATAATTGAACAGGAAAAAGGAAAAACAGTCAAAGGCAAACAAGGGGAAGCGGAAGTGAAAGTGGACGCGTCCATCGATGATGTGAATCCGAAAGACTTTGACGCATTGCTGATCCCGGGCGGATTCTCACCTGACATGCTGCGTGCGGATGACCGTTTCGTCCAATTTGCCAAAGCATTTATGGATGATGAAAAACCGGTGTTCGCCATCTGTCACGGCCCTCAGCTTCTCATCAACGCGAAAGCATTGGACGGGCGCAAAGCGACAGGATTTACTTCAATCCGAATCGACATGGAAAACGCGGGCGCGAATGTGGTGGATGAAGAAGTCGTCGTCTGCCAGAACCAGCTGGTCACAAGCCGCACACCGGATGACATTCCGGCATTCAACCGCGAATCATTAAAACTGCTTGCGTAATATAAAAGCGGAGCGCCGTATCAGGCGTTCCGCTTTTTTTGTGAAGATTCCCGGATGACCAGCTCAGGCGCCAGAATAATGCGTTGTTTTTTGTGCTGGGAATTGGTGATTTTATGATGCAGCAATTGAGCCGCTTCTTTTCCCGACTGCCGCGGAAAGGAAGAAACGGTTGTAAGCGGGGGATAAGAAATTTCAGCTTCCGGCACGTTATCAAAGCCGACAATGTCAATATCTTCGCCCGGAACGAGCCCGGCTTTTCTGATCCCTTGCATGACGCCGAACGCGACCAAATCACTAAAGCAGAAAATCGCGGTCGGGCGCTCAGACCGGCGGAGGAGCTCCGACACGGCCTCACAGCCTGCTTCGCGGGTCGGCGCGCTGTCAATGACATATTCATTTTTCACTTCCAGATCCGCTTCACGGAGCGCTTTTTTAAACCCTTTCATACGCTTCGTCCATGTTGATGAGTGCTTCACGCCGCCCAGAAACGCAATCTCCTGATGGCCTTTCTCAATGAAATGACGCACTGCCTTATAAGTGCCTTCTTCATAATCGGCTCCGACAAAATCACAGTCTGCATCGGCAATCTCCCTGACGGCGAGCACGACCGGAATGTCAAGCTGCTCAAGGCGGGAAAGGGTTTCCTCAGCCGCACCTGAAACCGGACACAAAATCAATCCGCCGACCCTGTGCTCCAGCATGGTCGAAATCAGCTGCTCCTGCTTGGCGACGGAATCAAATGTCGTGCCTAACAGCACCGTTAATCCGACTTCCTCAAGCGTATTCTGAACGCCGATCAGAAACTCTGAGAAAAATGTATTGGAAATGTCAGTGATAATCAATCCTACCGTTGTGGACGTCTGTGATCGTAAATTCGCGGCGACCCGATCATATACGTATCCCAGCTCCCGCATGGATTGCAGCACTTTCTCACGGGTCGCTTCGGAAATTCGGGGATTATTGCGGACAATTAATGAAGCGGTGGATGTTGAGACGCCGGCATGTTCGGCGACCTGCTGCAATGTCACCCGGCGTTTTTTTTGCTGTTTCATACGTCGCATTCCTCACTTGGTTTTTATTCGTTACATCCATTATAAGCGTTTTGGCGCATGAGAAGAAAGAGAGAGGAGGGGGAAAAAGATAAAGCGCCGGAAGACGGATTGTCCTTCGGCGCTTCTGTCACAATAGGTTATTCAAACATTTGCTCTTTAATATACTGAACCGGCATTTCACGGCCTGTCCAATATTTAAACGCCATGGCGCCCTGCCAAAGCATCATGCCGAGACCGTTAATGGTTTTGCATCCGGCCGCTTGAGCTTGTTCAAGCAATTTTGACGTAACGGGGTTGTAAACGACGTCTGTCACAATCAAATCCGGACGGAGCATGGATGTATCTTCAATAACGCTCAAGCCTTCAAGCGGTTTCATGCCGACACCTGTTCCGTTTGTGAAAATATCGCTTGAAGCGATTTCAGCACGCAGCGCATCTTGATCTTCGAGCGGGAAGACTTTCGCTTTACAAGAAGATCCCTTCATTTCTTCATTGATGATGCGGACATTTTCTTCCGCTTTTTCGAAAAACGCGTCATTGCGGGCGAAAATAGAGATTTCTCCGAGGCCTTCCAATGCGGATTGAATCGCTATCGGAGTGGCGGCCCCGCCGGAACCGGCCAGCGTCATTTTTTTCCCTGTGATATCGATGCCGTGTTCTTTTAAGTTGCGGACGTATCCCATACCGTCAGTGGAGTGTCCGATCAGTCTGCCGTTTTCATTAACGACTGTATTTACCGCGCCGGTGAATTTCGCTGAATCCGCGAGTTCATCGAGATAAGGGAGAATGTTCATCTTATTCGGCATCGAGACATTGAAGCCTCTGACGTTTAAGGCACGCATTCCCGTTACCACATCTTCCAGCTGTTCATTGCCGACTTCAAACGCGAGGTAAGCGTAGTTCAATCCTAATTTTTTAAACGCCAGGTTGTGCATCGCCGGAGATAAAGAGTGTCCGATCGGTGTCGCGAATAATCCGATAAGCTGAGTTTTTCCGTTAATCCGTCCTAATTCTTTCTTCATGATGTATTCCTCCGTTAGTCCATTCATTTGTTTTTCATCCCGCTTTGAGGGCAAAAAACGCTGATTACATATGTTTATTTAAAATGCTGAGTACGCTGCGCAATTCCTCAACGGGAATCTGCCCGGGCGCTGATGCTTCTTTGCCCGCTCCGAACGTGCACGCTGAGCCGAAGACTTCGCCGGCCAGGCGGCTGATCAGGCCTGTTCCCGCCATTGACATCGTGATGATCGGCCGGTCCGCGTATTGTGTTTTCATCGTGTGAGTGGCATCCAATAAGACGAAAACATCTTCCGTGCTTTGCGGCATCACCGCGATTTTCGGAATGTGCGCGCCATACGCCTGCATGTTCCGCAGCCGGGAAATGATTTCTTCTTTTTTCGGTGTCTGATGAAAATCATGATTGGACATGACGACATATACGCCGTTGTCTTCAGCGGTTTTCACAATTGATTTGACTTCCGCTTCTCCCGTAAACAGCTCAACGTCTGCAAGGTCAATATGTTTTGTTTCGACGGCGGTTTTAAGCAATTCAATGTAAAAGCGGTCATCAATAACTTTATTTCCGCCTTCTTTATGGGTTCTGAATGTGAAAAGCAGCGGTGTTGCGCCTGCGGCTTTCCGCAGCTTTTCAAGCATGCCTTTTACGGCGTCCAGGCTGTCAACATGCTCGTATACATCCGCCCGCCACTCAATGATATCCGGGCGAAGCCCGTTGACGGCTTCAATTTCTTCGAGCAGTTCTTTCTCTCCGGCCGCCATCAGCGGCACAATGATCTTCGGAAGCCCTTCGCCGATGACCGTATTTCTGATCGTGATAGATTGCATGATAAATCCTCTCCCTTAAAAAATAGTCAGGCTTTCATCACTTGCTTAAAGCGGATTCCGATAAACAATGCGAGAAGGGCGCTGACGGCCGCAATTCCGATATCAAGCAGAAAAACAGGCGTCAGGCCGGCGGCTTTGGATATCGCTCCCGTTACAAGCGGAATGACAATAAAAGATAAGCTTGATGCTATATTAACAAAAGATGTGATCGTACCTTTATTTTTAGGGAATAAAACAGCCATAACCGTCATCGCCAATTGCAGAATGCCCGCAGTTGAAAGTCCGATGACAAAGGAGCTGATGACTGATACGGCCGGCTGATGAATGAAAATCAGAGCAAGCAGCGCGATTGCCGCGATCACAGGGTACAGCACCATTACCGTAATCGGCTGAATCACTCTGTTTAACAGCACAGCCAGCAATAACACGGACACAAGCGCCCCAATGCTGTAATAGCTCAACAATTTGACGGCCTGCACCTCAGGCATGCCCAAAACGGATTGCCCGAACTTAGGAAGCCATACTTGAACGAGCATAAACAGCGCCGTTGATGAAAAGCCTAACAGAATGATTGCGAGGCCTTCGCGCCATATCGACGGCTGTGATGTGAACGCGTCATCAGACGGAGAGGCTTCCGTCCGGCCGCCGTCTTCTTTTTGCTTATGATTCGGAAACGGAACTTTCAACAGGAAAAAGCCGTTCAGGAAGAAAATAATGCCCGGTACGAAAAACGTCCAGCCGTAAAACAAATGCCTGTCCGCAATAAACGCGATAAAAAACGGAAGCACCGTCGCGCCGATGGATACAAACGCTTTGATTAACACGGTTGCAGAGCTTGCGTTTTTCGGAAATCCTTCAATAAGCGCCGGATATGTCCCGGAATCCAAAAAGGAATTGGCGATCCCGGCGAAAATGGCGAAGATAAACGCGGCCGTATAGTTTGTCGAAAGCGGAATTCCGATTAGGAAAATCAGATACAGAAAGGCGCCCGACACGATAAACGGCCGTCTCCCGAATGTATCCGAAAGCTTCCCGGCAAACAGAAGCGAAATCAGCTTCCCGATCCCGATGGCGGAGACCAAATAGCTGACCCCGGCTGCGGATGTATGAAGCTGTTTTGATAATGCCTCCATATTGGATGCGATAATAATATTGATCATGCCCAGCAGGAAATAGTTAATATAAAGACCTGCTGCCATTTTGGTGTATATGTTTTTCATGATGACATCCCCTAATGCGGTTAATAAAGAATTAAATTATTTTTTTAATTGATAAAAGCACAGCGCCATTCCCCTTTATTGAACCACTGCCTTTCTTTGAAAACTGGTTTGATAAAACGATTGCATAGACAAACTTGAATAACGCTGATATCACAATGAGTATATCGTTATACTAAACAAAAAAGATAAGCGGCCCGCTCTTTTAGTATATCGTTCTACCAAGTTCACAGTTACTATACTCCTTCTTTTTATATGTGTCAAACCGATGAACTTTTATTTTTTACTTTTTTAAATCAAGAAAAGACCTGCCGTTTTTCGGCAGGTCTGACATGGGTTTATTTTCTGAGAGAAGCGAGCTCCTCGGCAATGGCCTGCATTTCACTCGGGCTGAATGATGCTTTTTTCATGACCATTTGATGAAGGTATGTAAGATCTTCTATTTTTTCATCACTGAAATCTTCCGCTCTGATGACGCCGACATTGAGCATGTTGAGCTTTTGCGAAATGTCTTCAATCATTTTGTTTAACGTTTCTGTTTGTTGGCTCGGCAAATTCATGCATCCTTTCATGACCGTTTTCGTACCCTTTATTCTAACAGAATTCATTTAGAATAAAAGCTTATTTCCACAGCCGCAGAAAAGTTGCTAAGATGTTGATAAGGTTTTTGATCCTCAAAATGCGGGGAAAGAATAGGGAGGTTATCGATATGATACATGTGCTGTTTGTCTGTCTGGGAAATATTTGCCGGTCGCCTATGGCAGAGGCGGTATTTTCTGATATGGTGAAGAAAAACGGGCTGAACGGGCAGATTAACATTGATTCAGCGGGAATCGGCGCCTGGCATGCGGGAAATCCGCCGCATGAAGGGACAAAGGAGATCCTGAAGAAGAAAGGGATCAGCGCAAGCGGCATCACGGCGAGGCAGGTCCGTGAGTCTGATCTGACCGATTTTGATTACGTCATTGCGATGGATGCAGAAAATATCGGACATTTGCGCAGCATGGCCGGTTATAAAAAAGCGGCGCCGCGTATTGCAAGGCTGCTTGATTATGTACCGGAGTCGGACCTTGCCGACGTGCCCGATCCGTATTATACCGGAAATTTCAGCGAGGTGTACGCTTTGGTCGAGTCCGGGTGCCGTCATTTGCTGGAGATAATAAAGAAAGACCATCATTTATAAGGGGGATTGACCGATGAAGCAGACACGCATCATGGCAAAAGCGATTCTGATCGGCGCTGCCGCCGGCGGAGCACTGTCCTTATTACATAAGCCGACGAGAGAGGCATGTTTCCGGAACATGGACGCGTGCAGGCGGCGTGCGGCATTTTACCGAAAACATCCTGAAGCCCTGAAGCAGCAGGCTTCCGCAAAAATGGATCAAGTGAAAATCTTCGCCAATACCGTATCGGAAGATCTGAGTTTTTTAAACGGGCAGATCACCAAGCTGAAGCAGACGACACCGCAGGTCATTGACCTGTTAAAAGAAACGAAGGAGCATTTTTCGAAAAACGATCATTGAGGTGGGATGTCATGAGTTTTATAAAGGAGCTGTTTGCAAGGTTTTCTCTGCATGAAGGACAAAGTAAATCGGCGGAGCTGGCGTATTTTTTCCTGCTGTCATTGTTTCCGTTGATGATTTTCATGCTGACGCTCACCGCCTATCTTCCCATATCGGCAGAAGACGTGCTCGGGGCGGTCGATCAATACGCGCCCGACAGCGCCATGTCCATGGTGAAATCCATAACGGAGCAAACGCTGAACAAGCGCAGCGGCGGGCTTTTGTCATTCGGGATTATCGCCGTCATCTGGTCGGCTTCGAATGGTATGAACGCGATTGTCAGAGCATTTAACCATGCCTACGAAGTCGAGGAAAACCGCTCATTTATCATCATTCGCCTGACCTCAATTTTTTTAACCATTGCGATGGTGGTTACGATTTTAATCGCATTGCTTCTGCCGGTGTTCGGCAGAGAAATCGGAATGCTGGCCGCGGATTTTATCGGCGCCTCCGGCCTGTTTTTGCAGGTGTGGTCGGTTGTCCGCTGGGGTATCAGTCCGCTTATCCTGTTAATCGTGTTTACCGCGCTTTACATTTTCGCGCCGAATAAAAAGCTTTCCCTCCGTTTTGTGCTGCCGGGAGCCGTGTTCGCGGCAGCCGGCTGGATTATCGTCAGTATGCTGTTCTCATTTTACGTCGGCACCTTTGCCAACTACAGCGCCACATACGGGAGCATCGGGGGAATTATCGTCCTGATGATCTGGTTTTACCTTACGGGAACCCTGCTGATTTTAGGAGGAGAAATCAACGCGCTTTTACATAAACGTAAAAAGCTTCCTGATGAAAATCCGTACCGCGGGAGCAAGCTATAGAGGAACGGATGACGTTCAAGCTGAAAAACGGAGGGAATCGGCTATGACCAAGCATACGAAAAAAGGCGGAAGCCATAATAAACAAAACTCAAAAAACGGCCCGAAGAATAAAACAAGCGGAAGCGCTAACGGGCAGAACGGATACCACTAGAAAGAAGCCGCCTGGCTCAGATCAGGCGGCTTTTTTATGAGACCGGAAAAGAATGGGATTCGGAAGCGGGGCTGTGCTTTGTTTTTCCGAAGACGAGCGCAAGCCAAATACAGACCAGAATCACCGTAATAAAGTAAAACAAGTTGGCGCTTTCAAACCGCTGCATATACCAGCCGCCCGCCACCGGGCCGATCATGCTGCCGAGGCTGAAGGAAATGCCGCAGAGCAGATTGCCCGCTGGCAGCAGATGGGACGGCAGCAGGTCGCTCATATAGCTGATGCCGAGGGAAAACATACTGCCGACCGCCATTCCCGCCGTGAAAAAGCAGCAGCCGATGACAGAAGGCGACGGAAACAGTCCGGCTGTCAAAAAGCAAAGGGCACCCGTTAATAAGATGACGAGCAGGACAGGTTTTCTCCCGAATCGATCGCTTAATAAACCGAGAGGGAACTGGAATACAATACTTCCGATGGCAAAAGCGGGCAATATCAGCGCTACGGCATCAACGGATATACCTAAACGAAGGGCGTACACGGGAAAGCTTCCGTTCAGCGCCGTTTCTAAAAAACCGTACCCGAAAGCCGGGAGAAAAGCGACCCAGCCGAAAAGGAGGGCGCGGTAAAACCGTTTTGCGCTGTTGTCCCCGGATGTTTCATCCGGACCTTGCGCCGGGTACTCGTTACGTAAGGCAAACACAAACAGCCAGGCACAAAGACTGATACAGCCGGATACGATAAACGGAAGGGACGGACTTGTTTTCACAAGAGGGACCATGAAAGGGCCGACAGCGAATCCGAGCCCGAAGGACAGTCCGTACAGCGAAATGTTTCTTCCTCTGTTTCGGGGCGTTGACTTGGAAGTCACCCACGTTTGGGTTGAAAAATGCAGCATATGATCCCCGATTCCGATAAGCAGCCGAAGAAAAAACCACAACCATATGGATTGAAGCCAAATAAAACTGAATAAGCTGATGATAACAAGAAATCCGCCCATGACCATCAGAGGTTTGAATCCGAGCTTGCGCAGCGGGGCCTCCATAAACGGCGACGCCAGAAGCACGCCGATATAAAGGCCGGTTGCGTGAAGTCCGTTTATGGCTGCGGATTCTCCGTTCGTTTCAAAAATGACGGAGATCACCGGCAGAAGCATGCCTTGGGAAAATCCGGAGATGGAAACAAGCAGAACCAAAATAAAGAAGTACAGTCGTGACATCGCGTATTTCTCCTTCTTCAGTATCTTTCTTGATCGTACACGGATTTTCCGCGTCCGGCAACCTGAAAATGCCAATTCGGGCTGCCGAGGAAGTGTAATTGAGGGAGTTTTTGAGAAGGATATAAAAAGACTTATTCGAAAAAAGGAGCCAGGCAGATATGAATCGGATTTTTTTCTTTACGGCTGCGGCGGGAGTTCCGCTTTCAGTCATCGGCGGCCTGATGCACTGGCCGTCAGCGGTTTTGTTTATTATTTATTGCTTGACGATTATTGCGCTTGCAAGTTATATGGGGAGAGCGACTGAATCTCTTGCCATTATCGCGGGACCGCGGATCGGCGGTCTGCTGAATGCCACGTTCGGCAATGCGGTAGAGCTGATTATATCGCTTTTTGCCCTAAAAGAAGGGCTGACGGGCATCGTTCTTGCTTCACTGACCGGTTCGGTGCTCGGCAATCTTTTGCTCGTCGCGGGACTGTCGTTTTTTATCGGCGGTTTGAAATATAAGCGGCAGGAATTCAATATTCATGATGCACGGCATAATTCAGGCCTGCTGATTTTTGCCATTATCGTAGCTTTTGTCATTCCCGAAGTGTTTTCCATGGATATGGGGGAGAAAAGCAAGCTAAATTTGAGTGTCGGCATCAGCATTATCATGATCCTTTTGTACGTGGCGGCTCTTTATTTCAAGCTCGTCACCCACCGCGGTGTTTATCAGCCGAATCAGCCGGAGGCAAAGAAAGAAGAGGAGCAGCCTGAGTGGTCAGGGAAAAGAGCGACGGCCGTCTTATTTATTTCAACTATTATTGTCGCCTACATATCTGAAAACCTTGTCCATACGTTTCATGCGGTGGCTGAACAGTTCGGCTGGAGCGAGCTGTTTATCGGGGTGATTATCGTCGCAATTGTCGGAAATGCCGCAGAGCATGCGTCAGCGATTATTATGGCGTACAAAGACAAGATGGATGTCGCCGTTGAAATCGCGGTAGGTTCGACTTTGCAGATCGCCATGTTTGTAGCCCCGGTTCTTGTGATCTGTTCTATCTTTTTTCCGGTCAATATGCCGCTTGTATTCACATTGCCCGAGCTTGTGGCGATGATATCATCCGTCCTTTTGATGACGATGATTTCAAATGACGGCGATTCGAACTGGTTTGAAGGGGCTACGCTCCTTGCCGCTTATGTCATCATGGCGATCGGTTTTTTCCTGCTTTAACCTGTAAAAAATGCGGATAACAACGATTGCGTAGGAAAAGACTAAAGGAAAATGCTATAGAAAGAGTGATATGATGAGAAAGCTGTTTCATGCCACATTGATTCTGCTGTTATCCTTTAGTTTTTTCGCAATGCCGTCTGCCGGTGCAAAGAAACCGTTTAAGGTTCCCAACTCTGTCGTAAGCATTTCAAAGGAAAATACGTATCCGAATGCTTCACAGGACCAGCCGATGCTTCAGCCGAGCAAACTGGCAAAGGAATTGTTAGATACATCCGAGATCAATATCGAAAATCCGCATCTGATAAAGATGCTGAATGAATCCTCGGTTTCCGGTTCACCGCTTGCCATCGGATATCGGGCGACAATATTTCTCGGGAAATGGGCGCTCGGCTATCAATCGAACGAAACGGTCGCCAACTGGGAATATAAAAAAATCAATACGAACAGAGCGGATAACCGGGGCGGACAGCAAACCGCGATTATCTCATACGCCCAAGAACAGCAATACAAAATCAAAGGCGGGCTCACAGCGAAGGTGCCGAACGCAGAAGACGTAAAAAGTATGATGATGCAAAAAGCGATGAAGAAAACAAAACTGCCGCTCGCTTTTGAAACGGTTATCGGCGCAGGCACAAAACGCGATCAAACCTACAAAATTTCTCCGCAGCGGCTCGGCTACCTGCACGCCTACGCTCCGGCCGTTAATGAAAAAGGAAAAGTAACATACGGTGAAGTGTATTTGGTGCTGAAAGGCAGCAAGCGGAAACTTGTCGTCAAAAATGTGACTTCGCAAGGAATCGGGGCTTGGATTCCGGTTCAGGATCACGTCACATTCGGTTTTCAAATGACAGCGCAGCCGAGATAACTAAAAAAAGCTGATTCCGGTTCGGGAATCAGCTTTTTTGTGTGTGATACATTTCCTCAAGCAATTGCACATTGTTGTTGTACAGCTCCCGGGCAAGAACGCGTCTCACCGCAAGGCTTGCCGAGAAGTATTCTTTATCTTGAACCATGCCTTTGACGGTAAATTCTATGCCTCTCGTCAATTTGTTCAGGCTCATGATTCCATGAACTTGAAACGGCTCCGTCGCATTGAGAAATTCATCTCGCTTCAGTGAATCGCGAAGCTCATCATTGAGCATGTCGCAAGCTTTTTCTAAGACGGCATATACCCGCTCGGGATCTTCTTTATAACTGATCACGACGGACTCGGTAATCCGCATAAAATCAATGTTATAGTTTTGAAGCTGTCTGACCTCACCGTTTGAAATGGTAAGCAGCTTGCCGGTCCACTCACGGATCTGAAGGGAACGGAGCCCGATTTCTTCGACTGTGCCGTTGAACAGATTGTTAATCGTCACGTAATCGCCTTTATGAAGCTGGCGTTCGTATATCAAAAAGACACCGGCCAATATGTCCTTGATTAACGACTGGGCGCCGAAACCGATGACGATACCGGCAACACCCGCCCCGGCTAAAATTCGGCCGAAATCATGAACGAATAACGAAATGACGTAAAAGATAAAACCGATCGTCGCCGTATACTGGGTGATGGATCGGACGAGGCTTTCAATCGTTTTCCCTTTCCGTTCCTCCAAGAAATCTATGCGTTTAAATAACACCTGGACAAAGCGGTTGATCAGAAAAACACCGGCGTAAAGCACGAGAGCGACGATGATGATCTCAACCACTTTGCTTTTCAAAATATCCGTAATTGTCGTTTCCATCTTCTGTTAACCTCTGGCTTTTCGTAATGAAAAATCCGTGTCCTGATAATAACTGTTTTTGACAAGGACGTTCGGTCCGAGGCACCGGACGTTTGTGCAGCGGCAGTTCAGCTCTTTGCTCAGCTTCGTCTGTCTCCACTTGTCATATGCATCGGGAAGGCTGTCTGTTTTAATATTGCCGAGCGGCGGTGTATCGCCGAAATCCGTGACAATGATATTTCCGTCAAAAATGTTGACATTCAGGCGGGAGCGGCCGTCAGGGTCGTTTCGCACCGTAACGTTTTTCGCTTCCCGCAGGCGGCGGAGGAGCTTCTGGTCTTCTTCATCAGGGCTGCATGCGTAAAACGGGAGCGTGCCGAACAGCATCCATGTCTCTTCATCGCGAATGTCGAGCAGATGATGAATGGCCTGTCTCATGTCCTTCAGGCTGAGTGATTCAAGCGCGCTGGCGAAATCACTCGGATACATCGGATGGACTTCGTGCCGCTGGCATTTCATTTCTTCCGTAATCTGCCGGTGAATATGTTCAATATGCGGCAGCGTGCGTTTGTTCAGCATCGTTTCCGCTGAAACCATTACGCCTGCTTCGACCAGCGTGCGGCTGTTTTCAATCATTTTGTCAAAATAGCGCGCCCGCTGTTCAAATGTCGGTTTCTTCTCCATCATCGCAAATCCGATGTCGGCAAAGTCCTCGACCGTTCCCCAGTTGTGGGAAATGTGAAGAACGTCCAAATAAGGAATAATCCGTTCGTAGCGCCCGATATCAAGCGTCAGGTTTGAATTGATCTGTGTGCGCACGCCGCGTTCATGCGCATATTTCAAAAGCGGGACGACGTATTCCTTTACCGATTTCAGCGAAAGCATCGGTTCGCCGCCCGTAATGCTGATAGAGCGCAACAGAGGAATTTCATCAAGCCGCTTTAATAAAAGGTCAATCGGCAGCGCATTCGGGTCTTTCGGCTGGAGCGTGTACCCGACGGCGCAGTGCTCGCATCTCATATTGCACAAAGTCGTCGTTGTGAATTCAACGTTCGTCAATTTCATATCTCCATACTGGTCGACATCCATGTACGCTTCCCAAGGATCGTACTCCGGTGTGATCGGACGCAGTGCTGTGTTTTGTGTCATGACTATCTAACTCCTTTATAAATGGGGCATACTAACGTCTGCCAACTGTTAATTTTAGACCTGATCTGCCAAGATCGCAAGTAGCGGAACCATTGAAAAACGCCAAAAAATACGCTACCATTATAAAAAATGAATGGAGTGGAAGTATGGGGAATGCAGTAAACAGCAAAGATCAGCAGCTTGATTACCTGAAGAACAGACTCGATATGTTTATGAATGTCATTGATTCATTAGACCCTGAATCAACGGACGTTGAAGATATAGATCGGCTCATCGGCATGCTTGATGATCTGGAAGCAAAATACGAACGCTTTAAAAAGGATTGGGAATAACCCCCGGCGGATGCCGGGGTTTTTCTTTTTCCATAATGCGGCTGTATAAAAGGGCAGGGCCAACTGCAAAATAAGGAAAAATGCAGAAGGAGTGCTGGTCATGAAATGGTTTTGTTCAATTTGCTGCATGGCCGTTTTACTTGCGGGAGGCATCAACAGCGCAGAAGCCGTGCCGAATGAACGGATAAACTGGGGATTTAAACGCAGCGTCAATCATCAGCCGCCGGATGCCGGCAGACAGCTGGACAATCTGGTCAAAAAATATGATGCCTTTTATTTGGGCAATACGAAAGAAAAGACCATCTATTTAACGTTTGATAACGGATATGAAAATGGGTACACCCCGAAAGTGCTTGATGTGTTAAAAAAACATCACGTCACGGGCACTTTTTTTGTCACGGGTCATTTTGTGAAAGAGCAGCCTGATTTGATTAAACGGATGTCAAAGGAAGGCCATATCATCGGCAATCATTCTTTTCATCATCCTGATCTGACGACAAAAACGGGCGATCAGATTCAAGACGAACTCGATTCCGTCACGGAAGCTGTGTACAACATTACCGGAAAGCGGGACAACCTGTATCTCCGTCCGCCGCGCGGCGTATTCAGCGAATATGTCCTCAAAGAAACGAAGCGTCTCGGCTACCAAACCGTTTTCTGGTCCGTCGCATTTGTCGACTGGAAGGTTAACGAGCAAAAAGGGAAACAATACGCCTATGATCACATGATAAAGCAGGCGCATCCCGGCGCGATCTACCTTCTTCACACTGTTTCAAAGGACAATTCAGAAGCTCTGGACGATGCCATTACCGATTTGAAAAAAGAAGGCTACACGTTTAAAAGCATTGATGACCTGATGTTTGAGAAAGAAATGAAGCTGCCGCGCCTGTAAAAAACACCTCTCCTGGTAATGGAGAGGTGTTTTGTTATTTGATACATTTAATCAATGCCGCCCAATCCAGATCTCCGAAGCCTTGTGCGATCCCGCTTT
This sequence comes from Bacillus sp. JK74, assembly GCF_053663395.1. Taxonomy (NCBI): domain Bacteria; kingdom Bacillati; phylum Bacillota; class Bacilli; order Caryophanales; family Bacillaceae; genus Bacillus; species Bacillus sp. JK74. The sequence goes on from NZ_JBSJQB010000006.1 coordinate 201,191, forward strand.
CAAAATGGCTCTTCGCCAGTTCGGCAAGAGGGAGTTTTGCGGAAATCTGTTCTGCGGCGGCGAGCGCCAGATTGGTATCTTTCAGCCCTAAAGACATTTTGAAACCGGCAGGCTCAAATTTTTCCTCAGCCATGATCGTGCCGTAATTTTGATAGACGGGAGAGCCAAAAAGCGCACCGGCGATTTCTAAAAATTGTTTTTGTTCTAAACCGAACTTTTCCATCATTAAGAATGATTCAGATAACGCCTCCAGCATAGAAACGAGCAAGAAATTGACGCTGATTTTCGCGGCATTGGCCGTTTTTGTTTCTTCACCCGTATCAAATACTTGCTGACTCAGGATGTTAAGCAGCGGTTCGGCCTTTTTCTTCGCTTCTGCCGGTCCGGCTGTGATGATGCGAAGCTCGGCCTTCTCGGCGGCATCGGGGCGGCCGAGGACGGGAGCGGCAATAAAGGACTGCCCTCTGCCCGAATGTGCGGCGGAGAGCTGTTCTGACAGCGCCGTACTGATCGTACTCATTGAAATATGAATGCCGTTTTCAGATAACCCGGCAATAATGCCGCAAGCTCCGAACGTCACGCCTGTTACGGCTTCATCGTCTGACAGCATTGAAAGCACGATGTCCGCATGTTCAGCTGCCTGGCGGGGCGTTTCGGCATATTCGGCCCCTTTATCCAGCAGGTCAGCCGCTTTTTCTTTCGTCCGGTTATATACAGTCAGGCTGTATCCGGCTTTCATGATATTTTCGGCGATGGGGCGGCCCATATTGCCGAGTCCGACGATGGCGATCTTCATTTGACAGTCCCTCCAATGAAAAGTTTTCCACCATTATACATGCGAAATGGTTATTCTGCTGTGTACAGGATTGCCACTTTCAGTTCAGGTTCTGAAGACCATCCGGAGTCTGAGGCGGCTTTCCCCTTATAAAATCCGCTAAACCGCGTTTTGATGATTGTTTTTGAACGGGGTTTTACAGTGAACGTTTTTGATTTGAATGTGACGTCCTTTATGTTTTCTGATAAATCCGGCGTGACAGAAATGGTTTGTTCCCCTTTTCCATAATGATTGATATAAAGCGTGCAGCTCATGCCCGCTCTTTTTCGCTCAATCAGATGGCTGCATTCGCTGCGGTGCTTCAAATATTCGACAGCCTCTTTTTCGGGCGCGAACTGTTTTAAGGAAAAAGCGGCATATTCGGTGGCAGGACTGATACCGGAAGCGGCCCCCATACTGAGAAAGATCAGAAACAGCCCCGCCGCGGGAAGCGTCCGCCTGAACGCGGCGGCACACCAGATTAACGCCGCAAAGTAAAGGACGACCCCGGGAATGACGGAGATATGGGCTCCGTCTTCAGACCAGGAAGAAAAGCCGAGCGACTCAAAGATGTAATCAGACACCGTACAGCCGTTATACAGCGGGGCAATGGACATAACACTGAATAGCAGGAGGACAGAAGAAATGATTTTGTGAGAAAAGATGGTAACGGCGCACACCTCTTTACGTTTTTTTCCAACATATCATGTTTTCTCAAAAAAAAGAACAGCCGGCAGCCGTTCTTACTTGAAAATATTAAACCAGCCTTTGCGGGCGAACCAAAACAGCATGGCGGCCACAAGAACGGCCATGACGCCCAAAACGATAAAATACCCGTATTTCCAATGAAGCTCAGGCATGTTATCGAAATTCATGCCGTAAACCCCCGCGATGAACGTCAGCGGGATAAAAATGGTCGAGACGATGGTTAATGTCATCATAATGGCGTTCATCCGGTTTGAATTCAGCGTCACATAGCTGTCCCGCAAATCTGACGTCATATCACGGTTTGACTCGATCAGCTCGGCCAGTTTTAACAGGTGGTCATAAATATCGCTGAAATACGCCTTCGTTTCACGGCTTTCTTTTACATGGTCAAGGCTCAAAATCCGGTACATTAAATCGCGCATCGGAATGATCGTCCGTCTCAGGTTCAAAAGATCAGTCCGCAATTCAAACACTTCATTCATTAATGTGCCGTAAGATTTATGGGTTCTGCTGTCTTCAATTTCATTCAGCCGGTCTTCAATTTTGTACAGCACGGGGAAATATTCATCGACAAGCTGATCCATAATCATATAAGTGATGTGCCCCGGCCCTTTTTTGGCTAATCCCGGAGAAGCGAAAAACCGTTCTCTCACCCTTGAGACGCCGGGCGATTCGTGCAAATGGAAGCTGACGATGAAACGGTCGGACTGAAAAATGTCCACCTCTTCCATTTCCAGTGTGTCCGGGTTCAAGGCGTGGAGCACATAAAAACGGTAGCCGTCATAATGGTCGATTTTCGGCCGCTGCATGTGCTGAAAGCAATCCTCGATCGCAAGCGGATGAAAGTGAAAATAATCCCGCAGCAGCTCGGTTTCATGCATCTCAGCGCCGAAAAAATCAATCCAGTACCATGCGATGTCCGGTTGTTCTGTACGTGATAGGGGGATATTATCTAATATCTCATTATGTGTTGTGATTGCGGTTATATGTATCATAAACAACCCTCCGCCTGCCATTATATCATGCGGCGTTATGAAGAAAAGTATACGAATTGCCGCCCGGCCGCTTCATGATATACTTGGACAAAAAGGGGTGGAGCATATGTGGAAGGAAACGGTTTCGGTCACGCCGCCGTATTATTTTGATAAAGTCCTTGAAAGGCTGTCGCTCGATCCGCTGAATGCGGTCGATCTTCATGCAAGATCAATCAAAGTGCCGCTCAGAACACGGGACGGCAAACTGTCCGTCATCACGGTTCAAGCGGAAGGCACCGCCGCAGACCCGGTCTTCCTCGTCAGCGGAGAAACGGACCGCGAGGAGATGATTGAACGGATCAAACACATTTTTCAATGGGAACAGCCGCTTCAGCCTGTGCTTGATCATTTCTCAAAAACAAATCTGTCGGCGCTTTTTGAGGAGCATGCGGGAACCCCGCTCGTCTTGGAATATGACGTCTACAACTGTCTCATGAAATGCATCATCCACCAGCAGCTCAACCTGTCTTTCGCATTTACCTTAACGGAACGGTTCGTCCATGCCTTCGGTGAACAAAAAGACGGCGTCTGGTGCTATCCCGAGCCGAAAACGATCGCGGCGCTTGATTATCAGGACTTGCGGGAGCTCCAGTTCAGCATGAGAAAAGCGGAATATGCGATTGACATTTCACGGATGATTGCAGACGGAGCGCTCAATCTGGCGGAACTTACCCATTTATCGGATGAAGACATTATGAAAAAGCTGATCACCATCAGAGGCATCGGCCCGTGGACCGTCCAAAACGTGCTCATGTTCGGCCTCGGCCGCCCGAATCTGTTTCCTTTGGCGGATATCGGCCTGCAAAATGCCATCAAACGCCGCTTCGCCCTTGAGGATAAACCGTCAAAAGACGTGATGCTTCAGGTAAGCAGCGAATGGGCGCCGTATTTAAGCTATGCGTCCTTGTATTTGTGGAGAAGTATTGAATGAAAAACCGCTTTGAGGATTTTTGGAAACTTCCAGTGAAAAACATGAAGGAACAGCCGGCTGCATGTTATACTGAAAAGATGTGATATTTCAAATCAGCCGTTTTCCCAGGAGAAAGGCTTTATATAGAAACGGAGAGAAAAAAACGTGAATCAACATCAAAAAAAGGCGCCTGCCGAATTGAAAATCGGGCAGACATTTCCGCTGACCATCAAACGTCTCGGCATTAACGGAGAGGGCGTCGGCTATTTTAAGAAAAAAGTTGTCTTCGTTCCCGGCGCTCTGCCCGGGGAAGAAGTCGTTGCCGAAGCGACAAATGTGCAGCCGAAATTTTCAGAAGCACGCGTCAAAAAAATCCGCAAGCCGTCTGAACACCGCGTCACGCCGCCATGCCCGGTCTACGACCAGTGCGGCGGCTGTCAGCTTCAGCATCTGGCATACACCCAGCAGCTTCGCGAAAAACGCGACATTGTCATTCAGTCTCTGGAACGTCATACGAGATTCAATGTCGAAGAAATGAACATTAAAGATACGATCGGAATGGACAACCCTTGGAATTACCGGAACAAAAGCCAGTTCCAAGTCGGACGCTCGCAAAGCGGCAGCATCATTGCCGGCTTATACGGACTTGATTCCCATAAAATCGTCCCGATTAAGGAATGCATTGTCCAGCATCCGGCGACAAACAAAACAACGGGTATCGTCCGCCGTATTTTGGAAAAACACAACGTATCCGTTTATAACGAACGGACCAAAAAAGGCGATGTCCGCACCATCGTGACGAGAGTCGGTTTTGAAACAGGCGAAGTGCAGGTCGTGCTTGTCACCGCGAAAGAGACACTGCCGAATAAAGACGAGATTGTCAAAGCCATTCAGAACCGGCTGCCGGAAGTGAAATCGATTATTCAAAACGTCAATGGCGCGCGCACATCCGTCATTTTCGGTGACAAAACAAAAGCGCTGGCCGGAAGCCATGCCATTCAAGAAGTGCTCGGTGACGTGTCATTCGAACTGAGCGCCCGCGCTTTCTTCCAGCTCAACCCTGAGCAGACGGTCAAGCTGTATGACGAAGTGAAACAAGCGGCTCAGCTGACAGGAAAAGAAAAAGTCGTAGACGCGTATTGCGGCGTCGGTACGATCGGCATGTGGGTTTCAAGCGGCGCAAAAGAGATCCGCGGCATGGACGTCATTAAAGAATCAATTGATGACGCGAAGAAAAACGCCAAAAAACACGGCATCAAAAACGCGGCATATGTCACAGGAACAGCCGAACACTGGCTCCCGAAATGGACGAAAGAAGGCTTCCGTCCTGACGTGGTCATCGTCGACCCGCCGAGAACGGGCTGTGACAGAACATTTTTAGATACCATCAAAAAAGTAAAACCGAAACGCTTCGTCTACGTATCCTGCAATCCTTCCACACTGGCGAAAGACTTGCAGACGCTGTCGAAGGACTATCGCGTCGAATATATTCAGCCTGTGGATATGTTTCCGCAGACGGCTCATGTGGAAGCCGTGGCGAAGCTTGTGTTGAAATCGTCTAACTAAAATAAACAATTCGTAATCAGACCTGGATTCGGTATAAACATTTCCGATTTCCGGGTTTTTTTTATGCGCAGCCTTTGCCCTGGCTGTCTTTTCTAAACTTTATGTTTCTTCTTTTCTCGGAGATCTTTATTTAAACTGACGAAAAGAGTTGAAAAACGTGTGGAAAAGCGAGTGAAAAACAGCCAATTTTGACCTCGTTTGTATAATGACGATGTGGTGTATTATGACATTATTAGGATAATATAAAATAATTTGATATCATTGGTTTGAAATGAAGTTGTAACATTATTCAACTGTAAAGTATTTATCATGCCAAAGTAAGTAGGTCTTTAATAAAAGATAAACAGGAGGTGAAACCGAATGAGAGATATTGGAATTTCAACAACTGAACGAAGGTTCTGAAGTAGAAGCTGTAAAAGGCAAGGGTGCTTACTTACACTAATCACCAGCGGCAGTTGGCACATCGATAAAAGATCAAACACACTAAAAAAGCATGTTTGGTCGTTATACATAATATGAAAGCCTAAACAGGAAAAGGACCCCAATTATTTCTCTTGTTCCAAAAAAAGGAATAAATATGAGGCGGAACCGCAAGAGATAACAACTCTTACAGTAATACCTGCGATGGTTATATTCTTAATAAGTAATTATTGCGACAATCATGCTTCATCATATAATGATGTTAGATTGACACTAGGCTAAAAAGTATTGCAGAAAAGGAAATGGATAATGAAATGGGTAAAGTATATAAAAGAAGTTGGTTTCACACGTTGTTGGCATTTTTAATATCACAGCTTTATTTTAATTTTGTAGAATTAACGGGATGGGGTCCGAACTATAGAGAAATGAATGGATTCCCAGCAAACATAGTTGAACTGGATTTCTTTCAAACATATCTTTCATTCTATGATAATCCATGGTTTAATATTGTCACTGTTTTCTTGGGGGTTTTCACTGTTATACAAATCATTACAGGTATAACAAAGAATATTCGAAATGAAAGCAATAACTTCTGACGCCTTATTTAATGATGAAAGAAAATGAACACTTTCTTATTAATCTTATGAATGAAGACTGCGGCACTTAGTCAGCAGTCTATTTTATTGGTTTTGGATCAGGATTACCGGATCGTAACCTTATACAAATATATATAGGTGATTGTATAAAGATATTAACATATGGGCTTTGAAAGCCGATCGACCCTTAGAACATATACTGTATAGAGCCAGAAGCCACTTGCTGCGTTGGTTATTTCTAAACCATGAGCAAATCCCAAAAGATCCAGATTGAAGTTTTTGAATTCTGTTAAGTTCGAGTTTATTTTCTCTTCCCATCCTCTTTACTTCATGTGATTCACAATCGGCAAGTTAAGGCTTTTTCTTTTTACATTCTCTTCAGTACTCAGATATACCCCCCCAGCCCCATTTGCTTAATCAACTTATTTCTTGAAATTTGTTTTATGGTAATAGGGAGAACTCATATGATATTCTATTTAGGTTGGACTCCTTTTTATCCAAAAAGAGCAAAAGTAAGGCCGCTAAGAAAGATGAAGGTCAGCGCTAATCTTAATAAACCACAATATAAATAAAAATTAGGTGTAGATAATCATCACACTTTTTTCTCTCTCAAACCCTTTTAAAGGTTAAGGAGTTGACTGATTTGATCAGAAATGAACGGTATGGGGTTAACTATAGCGGTAGTCTATTACGTTAACTCAATTAATGTGTTCTACTCCAGTTTGCTTTTTCACGTATAAAAAGTGAAATGTTCAAAATTTACTATCGTTTGATAAGAAGTGCTGACACATGCTATAAGTGTAAAAGAAGCATGGTCAGTTTTTAATTTTGGGATAAAGGTTTGGCTGTATCCCATCATGAAAGGATTTGGATTTGTTATGACAGATAATTTCTGGCGTGAATTACCGCGGCCATTTTTTGTACTGGCACCAATGGAAGATGTGACGGATGTCGTTTTTCGCCATGTTGTGAGTGAAGCAGGCAGACCTGATGTGTTTTTCACAGAGTTTACAAACTCAGAAAGCTATTGTCACCCGGATGGGAAGGATAGTGTACGCGGCCGTTTGACTTTCACGGAGGATGAACAGCCGATGGTTGCCCACATATGGGGAGATAAGCCTGAAAACTTTCGCCAAATGAGTATTGGGATGGCGGAATTAGGGTTTAAGGGCCTGGATATCAATATGGGCTGTCCTGTCCCTAATGTGGCGGGGAATGGAAAGGGAAGCGGCCTGATTTGCCGTCCTGAAGTTGCGGCAGAATTAATACAGGCGGCGAAAGCAGGAGGTCTGCCGGTAAGTGTGAAGACGAGACTTGGCTACACGGATGTTGACGAATGGCGCGGCTGGCTGACACACATACTGAAACAAGACATTGCGAATCTTTCTATTCATCTGCGTACAAGAGCGGAAATGAGTAAAGTAGATGCGCATTGGGAGTTGATTCCGGAAATTAAGAAACTTCGTGACGAGATTGCGCCAGATACCCTTTTGACGATCAATGGGGATATTCCTGACCGGGAGACCGGCTTGAAACTCGCTGAACAATACGGTGTTGACGGGATTATGATTGGACGAGGCATTTTTACTAATCCGTTCGCCTTTGAAAAGGAGCCGAGAGAGCATAGCAGTAAGGAATTGCTTGATCTTTTGAGATTGCACCTGGATCTCCATGATGAGTATTCAAAAGAAGAAGCCAGAGCATATAAACCGCTCCCTCGCTTTTTCAAGATATATCTCCGCGGATTCCGGGGAGCAAGTGAATTAAGAAATCAATGCATGAATACAAAGTCAACAGATGAAGTGCGTGCATTGCTCGATGACTTTGAGAGAAAGTATCTTGATGGGATGGAGCAAGAGTGACATAAACAACTCTTCATCCGGCCCGGAGTTCGGTTTGAATTCCGGGTTTTTTGTGTGCAGCTTTACCCAGACAGATCCATGGCCGTTTTCGTCATGCAGAAATAAACGAATAATGGTACATTGATAGGAGATACATCATAAAGGGGGAGAGAAAAATGAAACGACTGTGCATCATCCCCTGCGGCAAGAAAAAAATTTGGGATGTCCATTCAGATACAGGGCCGGTAAGGGCGGAAGACGCTTATCTCAGCCCGTTTCATCAGGCGTGCGAGCGATATGCGAAAGCATTTTTCGATGAGTGGGTGATTTTGTCGGCGAAGCACGGATTTCTTCGTCCGGATGATACTGTTCCCGGAAATTACGATGTCACTTTTGGAACCGGTCACCCGGAGATCATGGCAGCGGACGAGCTGCGCCGTCAATTTCATGAAAAAGGCTTTTCCGACGTCGAAGAGCTTGTCATGCTTGGCGGGAAAAAATACCGAAGCGTCCTAAACGCCGTCATCGGAGAGCATCAGCATATCACCTGGCCTCTGTCATCGTATAAAGGCATTGGTTACATGCTTCAAGCGCTGAATCGGGCTGTTGAAGAAAAGGATGAACTGCAGCACGTGGATATGAAAAAAAGAGTGTAACCACTCAAACGCCGCGTTAGACTGTATGCGGAAGAATGAAGCAATAAAAGATTTCCGAGGAAATAAATACGTCGATCATTGTCAAAGACAGGGTGATGCCCGGTCTTTTTTGTATGCCATAAAACGAGACAAAGTGATCAGATCGAGACAAAATGAGACACCTGTCTCAAACTGTCTCCATTGTAAAAATAAAAACATTCATTTTACGGGCTTCAAAGGCTGGCATGCTTCTTGCATTTATAAGTGTGAACCCTAAATAGAAGGAGGCGCACAAAATGGAATTGTTAAAACGAGAAGGCTTGTCATTAACTGAGGAAAAAGCGCTGTGGATGTACCAAAAGATGCTGGAAATCAGGGGCTTTGAAGACAAAGTGCATGAACTGTTCGCGCAAGGAGTGCTTCCCGGATTCGTCCATTTGTATGCCGGTGAAGAAGCGGTAGCCGCGGGGGTGTGCGCTCATTTACATGATGGCGACAGCATTACAAGCACACACAGGGGACATGGCCATTGTATCGCCAAAGGCTGTGATCTGGACGGCATGATGGCGGAAATATTCGGAAAAGCGACCGGACTGTGTAAAGGCAAAGGCGGTTCTATGCACATTGCGGATCTTGATAAAGGCATGTTAGGCGCAAATGGAATCGTCGGGGGCGGATTTACGCTCGCATGCGGATCAGCGCTCACGGCTAAATATAAACAAACTAAAAATGTAAGCGTTTGCTTTTTTGGGGACGGAGCCAATAACCAAGGCACCTTCCATGAAGGGCTGAACTTAGCGGCAGTATGGAACCTTCCTGTCGTGTTCATCGCCGAAAACAACGGCTACGGCGAAGCCACGACATTTGAGTACGCGTCAGCCTGTGATTCAATCGCCGATCGGGCGGCTGCCTACAACATGCCTGGGGTCACGGTGGACGGAAAAGATATTTTAGCAGTTTATCAGGCGGCCGGGGAAGCGATAGAAAGAGCAAGAAACGGCGGAGGCCCGTCTTTGATTGAATGTATGACTTACCGAAACTACGGCCATTTCGAAGGCGATGCCCAAACTTATAAAACAAAGGATGAAAAGACTGAGCATCTTGAAGAAAAGGATGCCATCCAAGGCTTTAAAAACTATCTTCTAAAAGAAACAGATGCAAATAAATTGTCAGACATCGAACAGCGAGTCAGCGAATCGATTGAAAAAGCCGTCTCGTTCAGCGAAAAGAGTCCGTATCCGAAAGAGTCAGAGCTGTTGACAGACGTCTACGTGTCATATGAAAAAGGGGGAATGTGAGATGGCGAGAGTCATAAGCATGTCGGACGCGATCAATGAAGCAATGAAGCTTGCGATGAGAAGAGACGACAATGTGCTTGTAATCGGTGAGGATGTCGCCGGGGGAGCGGCGGTCGATCATTTGCAAGATGATGAGGCATGGGGCGGTGTACTCGGGGTCACAAAGGGTCTCGTACAGGAATTCGGGCGCAGCCGAGTGCTGGATACACCGATTTCTGAGGCGGGCTACATGGGTGCGGCCATGGCTGCGGCATCCACGGGGCTGAGACCGATTGCCGAGCTGATGTTTAACGATTTTATCGGAACGTGCTTTGATCAAGTGATCAACCAAGGGGCGAAATTCCGCTATATGTTCGGCGGTAAAGCGCAAGTGCCGATCACCGTCCGCACCACATACGGAGCCGGGTTCCGGGCAGCCGCTCAGCATTCGCAGGCGCTGTATGGCCTGTTCACCAGCATCCCGGGTCTGAAGACGGTTGTGCCGTCCAATCCGTATGACGCCAAAGGTTTGCTGCTGGCGGCAATAGAAGACAATGATCCGGTATTCTTTTTTGAAGACAAAACGTCCTACAGCATGAAGGGCGAGGTGCCGGAAGATTATTATACAATTCCGCTCGGAAAAGCGGATATCAAACGCGAAGGCAGCGACATCACGCTGTTTGCGGTCGGCAAGCAGGTTAATACCGCGCTTGAGGCGGCTGCACAGCTTTCTGAGAAAGGCATCGACGCCGAGGTGCTTGACCCCCGGAGTCTGTCTCCTTTAGATGAGGAAGCGATTTTCACATCGCTAGAAAAAACAAATCGGCTGATCATCATTGACGAAGCCAATCCGCGCTGCAGCATCGCCACGGATATTGCTGCGATTGTCGCCGATAAGGGCTTTGATTTGCTTGATGCGCCGATTAAGCGGATTACAGCGCCGCATACACCGGTGCCGTTTTCGCCGGTGCTTGAAGATCAATATTTGCCGACACCAGACCAAATTGTCAGCGTCACGCTTGAATTGCTTGGCGAGCCGGCAATGAATTAAAGGAGGGATATAGAATGGCTGTAAAAGTAGTAATGCCGAAGCTGGGAATGGCGATGAAGAAAGGTGAAGTATCCGTCTGGAATAAAAAAGTCGGCGACCCGGTTGAAAAGGGAGAGAGCATCGCCAGCATCAACTCGGAAAAAATAGAAATGGAAATAGAAGCGCCTGAAAGCGGCACGCTTCTTCACATTAAAGTCAAAGAGGGAGAAGGAGTCCCCCCGGGAACGCCCATCTGTTATATCGGGGAAAACGGCGAAGAAGTGCGGGAGAAGGAGGCGCCGGCTCCTGAAAATGCAGGGAAACCGCAATCTGAACCTGAACATATTCCCGCTCCCAAAGCCGGGCAAAAGCGTAAACACCGCGTGAAAATATCTCCCGTTGCCAGAAAAATGGCGGAGAAAGCCGGGTTGAAAGTTGATACGCTGAACGGGACGGGTCCCGGAGGCCGAATTGTAAAAGCTGACGTCATCAAGGCGATGAAGACAGAAGCTGAACCGCAGTCTTCGGTTCAGACGGCACAGCCGGAGGGAAAACCGGCTTCAGCGATGAGAAAAGTGATTGCAGACCGAATGCACAAAAGCCTGCAAAACAGCGCCCAGCTGACGCTGACGATGAAAGCGGACATTACGGAGCTTGTGAAATGGCAAAAGCAGCTCGCCGACAGTGCGAAAAAGCGGAGCGGTGTTAAACTGACGGTCACACATTTCGTATCCCGGGCCGCGGTGCTTGCGCTGAAACAGCATCCTGAGCTGAACAGCTCTTATCAAGAGGAGCGGATCATCACCTATCCATATGTCCACCTCGGGATGGCGGTTTCTCTTGAAAACGGTCTCGTCGTGCCGGTGATCCGGGATGCGGAAAAGCTTTCATTTCTTGAGCTTGCGGATCACATCAGCACATCGGCACGCCGGGCGCGGGAAGGCAATGCTTCCGGAGATGACCTGCACGGATCGACATTTTCTATTACAAATCTCGGGGGTTACGGAATTGAGCATTTCACCCCGATTCTTAATCCGCCTGAAGCCGGTATTCTCGGAGTGGGCGCAAGCTATGAAACGCCGGCGTTTAAAGGAGATGAGCTTGTCAAAAGCACCATGCTGCCGCTGAGCCTTACCTTTGATCACAGAGTATGTGACGGTGCCCCGGCTGCGGACTTCCTGAAAACGGTCAAAGCGCTGCTTGAAGAGCCTGCCGGTTTGATTTTATAGAGAGAGGTGAAAAAATGAAACTAGCCATTATCGGCGGCGGGCCGGCCGGATATGCAGCTGCCGTGACTGCCGCGCGGAGGGGAGAAGAAGTCGTTCTGATCGACAAAGGGCCGCTCGGAGGCACTTGTCTCAATGAGGGGTGCATCCCGACAAAGTCGCTTTTGGAAAGTGCGAATGTGCTCGATAAAATCAGGCACGCAAATACATTCGGCATCGAACTGCCGCAAAACATTACACTCAATTGGAACCGCATGCAGGGGCGCAAACGGCAAATCGTCAGCCAGCTCGTGCAGGGAATTCAATACTTAATGAAAGCAAATCAGATTAAAGTCATCAGCGGGACAGCTTCATTTCTCACAGAGCAGACATTGCTTGTTGAAGAAGAAGGAGGCGCAAAAGACATTCTGGAAGCGGACCGGATATTGATTGCATCCGGATCTGAACCGGCGGAGCTGCCGTTTGCCCCATTTGACGGCGATTGGGTGATCGACAGCAAAGATGCGCTTTCTTTACAGCAAATCCCTTCGTCTCTGCTCATTGTCGGGGGAGGTGTGATCGGCAGCGAATTTGCCTCTTTATTCAGCCGGTTTAAAACGAAAGTGACGGTGATTGAATCGGCTGACCGGCTGCTCCCGGCAGAAGACGGGGAAATCGCCGCCGCTTTCGAAGACTCTTTAAGAGACAGCGGGGCTGATATTCAGACAAAAGCCGCCCTTCAGCGGATTGACAAAGAAAGGAAAACCGCCGTGTGGACAAAAGACGGAAAAGAAATTGAGGCTCAGGCTGATCACATTTTGGTTGCAATCGGCAGAAAGCCGCGTTTGCAAGGGCTGAATTTGGATCAAGCCGGCATCCGGTATTCTCCGCGCGGGATTGAAGTCAATGACCATATGCAGACCAATGTGCCTCATATATATGCGTGCGGCGATGCGGCCGGAGGAATGCAGCTCGCGCATGCCGCCATTCATGAAGGAATCACAGCCGCCGCGCATGCCTCGGGAAAGGACAGCAAAGTCAATATGCGGGCGGTGCCCCGCTGTATTTATACATCGCCCGAAATGGCAGCTGTCGGGCTGACGGAAACACAGGCGAGAGAGACATACGGAGATGTGAAAATCGGAGAATGCTCATTTTCTGCTAACGGAAAAGCGTTAATTAAGCATCAGCACGGCGGCAAAATGAAAATCATTGCCGAACCGGAATTCGGAGAAATCGTCGGAGTGTCAATGATCGGGCCGGACGTGACGGAATTGATCGGTCAGGCGGTCATGATGATGAACGGTGAAATGACGGCGGATATGTCGGAGCACTTTATCGCGGCGCATCCGACTCTGTCAGAAACGCTTCAGGAAGCCCTGCTGAATGTCACCGGACTTGCGGTGCATTCCGTATAACCGGAATACCCTTTCTCAGATGAGAAGGGGTATTTTTCGTTGAAAGCGCTTTACTTTTCCCCTACAATATATGAAAAGATGGTCTGAACAGGGGGGAGCGAATACAATGAATGTCATTCGGAATGATTTTAAAACCTGGAAGCGTTTTGTGAAAGAAGGCGTGCTCGATGAATCCCGTATTCAGAAGCGGGTGGCCGCCTCATGGCACCGCTGCAAAAAAGCCGACGTCAACCCTTATCTAGAAAAGGGACCGAATGTAATGCCGGCAGATCATTTAGAAAGGCAGGCCGAAAAGCATGCGTTATTTTTAGCGGCCTCAACGCCGCACGCAGAAAGAATGAAAACGGCGATGCGGGAAATGGAAATGATGGTTCTTCTGATTGATTCTGACGGCGTTGTCCATTCAGTTGACGGCCACCCGCGCACCATTCATGAAGCGAACCGCATCAATTTCTTAAAAGGCGCCCGCTGGACGGAAACGGCCGTCGGCACGAATGCGATCGGGACAGCTCTTTATACAAATGAACCGGTCATGATACACGGCTCTGAACATTATTCGCTCGCTTCTCATCAATGGAGCTGTTCCGCCGCGCCCATCCGTTATGAAGACGGGCGGCTGGCGGGTGTCATTGATATTTCCTGCCCCGCCGCCCGCGCTCAGCCTTTTATGCTCGGAATTGCCTCCTCCATCGCTTATACGGCGGAACGCGAGCTTGCCCTAAAGATCAAAATGACAGAACTTGACATGATCAGCAAATTCGCCGGGCTTACCCGGTCTCACGATCCGATCGTGCTTTGCAATGAAATGAGCCGGGTTATCGCCGCAAGCCGTCCCGTTCAGCATTTTACCGGACATATGCTGCGCGAGCTTGAGGAACAGGGCTATCACATCAAGCAGACGAAGCGGGAGGAGAACGGCTTCACATGCATTTACTTATCCAAACGGGAAGAAAAGCCGTCGTTTATATTTCATGGTGCGGCAGGCAAAAGCCCGTCATCCCGACATATGCTTCAGCAGCTGGAGCTTGTCGCCCGAACGGACGCAACCGTTTGTCTTACGGGAGAAACCGGGACGGGAAAGGAGATTGCCGCCCGGGCGATTCACAACAACAGCTCCAGGAAAAACGGCCCGTTTATCGCTGTCAACTGCGGAGCGGTTCCTGAAAAGCTGATTGAAAGCGAACTGTTCGGCTACTCGGAAGGCGCCTTCACCGGGGCCAAACGGAAAGGACATAACGGCGCTTTGCAAAAAGCCGATAAAGGCACGCTTTTCCTCGATGAAATCGGAGAAATATCACACTCCATGCAGGTCGCTCTGTTACGGGTGCTGCAGGAGCGGAAAGTCACCCCGGTCGGCGGGACAAAAGAGATTCCCGTTGACATCAGAATTATCACTGCCACCCACACTGATCTGAGACAGCTTGTCGAATGCAAAAAGCTGAGAGAAGATTTATTTTACCGGCTTCACGTCTGTCCGATCCACCTCCCTCCATTAAGAGAACGCACCGAAGACATTCCCGGCCTCTTCCTTGAATTTCAGCGAAATCGCGGCTGGCGGGGGGAGCTTCCTGATGATTTTTTAGACCTATTAAAGAGCCGGAAATGGCCGGGGAACATCAGGGAATTGTTTAATGTATTTGAACGTCTTTCCGTCATGTTCCCGGACGGACGGCTGTCAGGGCGCCCCATCGCAGCCCTGCTTGAAGCGTCAGGTCTTAAAGAGGCGGCCGAGTCTTATGAACAGGAAGAAGCGTCCCCTGTCTCCATCCGGGAGCACATTCAGAAAAACATCATCGTAAACGCGCTTGAATCAGCGAAGGGGAATGTCACGCAGGCCGCCAAAATGGCCGGAATCCCGCGGAGCACGTTTTACAAACGCCTCAAAAAATTCAAACTCACCGCCGGACAATTGTAAGAAACAAGCATACTTCTCTTGGCTGCCGGACACGTTATGTGTGAGGCCTAAAGGAGGTTTGAGACGTGAATACACAGCGTGCGAAAGACATTTCGGAATCCGCCGCCATGGCGTATGTGACGTATGAAGGAGTTCCGATTTATATTCAGCATGTCAACGAAGACAAGGAAACAGCCAGGATTTTTCCGATCGGAAATCCACAATTTGAGCAGGAAGTGCTGCTTTCTGATTTACAAGAGCATTTTTGAGAAGGGGTCTGCTGATGACAGCAGGCCTTTTTTGTACCTGTGGGAACTTTCCCGATTTTTGAGAAAAATAACTAAAAATGATCAAATGATCTAACTCCTCCAAACCCGGTACAGATCGGACCTTCTCATGATATAAATAAAATGTAAACGTTATCAGAGGAGGGCTTCACATGACAGACAAATCATTCTCAATCGTTATTGCAGGCGGCGGCAGCACATTTACCCCCGGAATTGTATTAATGCTTTTGAATCACCTGGAAGAGTTTCCGATCAGAAAGCTGAAACTTTATGACAATGATAAAGAAAGGCAGGAGCGGATTGCGGGTGCGTGTGAGGTATTCATAAAAGAAAAAGCGCCGGACATTGAATTTTTGGCGACTGATGACCCAGAGACGGCTTTTACGGATGTTGACTTCGTCATGGCGCATATCCGCGTCGGAAAATATGCGATGCGCGCGCTCGATGAACAAATCCCGCTGAAGTACGGCGTGGTCGGCCAGGAAACATGCGGGCCGGGCGGAATCGCATACGGCATGCGCTCTATCGGCGGTGTTCTGGAGATTCTTGATTATATGGAAACGTACTCGCCTGACGCATGGATGCTGAATTACTCCAATCCGGCGGCGATTGTGGCCGAAGCTACACGGCGCCTCAGACCGAATTCAAAAATATTGAACATCTGCGACATGCCGGTCGGAATTGAGGATCGCATGGCGAACATCCTCGGATTATCTTCACGAAAAGAAATGAACGTCCGTTACTACGGCTTGAACCACTTTGGCTGGTGGACGTCCATTACAGACCGGCATGGCAATGATTTAATGCCGAAGCTGAAAGAGCATGTCCGTGAATACGGCTACGTTCCGAAGACGGAGGCCGAAGAGACTGAAGCAAGCTGGAATGACACATTCAAAAAAGCGCGCGACGTACAGGCGGCTGATCCGGATACGCTTCCGAACACATATCTGCAATATTACTTATTCCCGGATGATATGGTGAAAAAATCAAATCCGAACCATACGAGAGCCAACGAAGTCATGGAAGGGCGGGAAGCTTTCATTTTCAGCCAATGCGATATGATTACGCGCGAACAATCATCGGAGAAGAGTGAAATTAAAATTGATGATCATGCTTCCTATATCGTCGATCTTGCCCGGGCCATCGCTTACAACACAGGGGAGAGAATGCTGTTAATCGTTGAAAATAACGGCGCGATCGCAAATTTTGATCCGTCAGCCATGGTTGAGATTCCTTGTCTCGTAGGTTCAAACGGACCGGAACCGCTCTCAGTCGGGAACATACCGCAATTTCAAAAAGGCCTGATGGAACAGCAGGTGTCTGTCGAAAAACTGACGGCTGAAGCGTGGGAAGAGCGGTCATTTCAAAAGCTGTGGCAGGCGCTGATCCTGTCAAAAACAGTGCCGAATGCCCGTGTGGCAAGACTGATTCTTGAAGATCTGATGGAGGCTAATAAGGACTACTGGCCTGAGCTTGATGTAAGCCCGTCTCCTATTTCCTGATGACAATCTTCCCCGTTTTCTTTATCTGTTATTCTATATAATAGAAAGAAAACGGGGGGATTTTTGGGATGAGTCTTGAAGAACTGGTTAATCAGCATTACGCGAAATTAAATGACAACGATTTTTATATTTTAAAATATATATTGAATCATAAGCATACGTGCTACCATCTCGGTATCAATGACATGGCGAAAGCCTGCAATGTCTCTCGGTCTTCCATCCTGCGGCTCGCCCAAAAACTGGGCTTCAGCGGCTATAGTGAATTCCGTGTTTTTCTGAAATGGGAGGATCAGCCTGAAGAGGGCGAGAATATGACGTTTGAAAAGCTGCTGGATGATATTGAAGCCAATGTAAAATACGTGAAGTCAAAAGATATGACGGAGATGTGCCGGCTGATAGATGAAGCAAAGCGGATTTTCGTTTACGGATCGGGGACGGCTCAGAGGGTGTGCGCCCGTGAGCTGCAGCGGATGTTTGTATCCCGGCGGAAGTATCTGATTTTAATTCAGGACATCACAGAGTTTGATATCATGTGTGATGATTTTAAGGTTGATGACGTATTCATCATTATTTCTTTATCAGGCGAGACACCCGAATTAATTCCGCAGGTAAGGACCCTGTCCGCAAAGGGAGTTCCGTTTATTTCAATCACCAATCTGAAAAACAACGTCCTGGCGCAAACGACGCCGTATAATCTTTATGCGACCAGCAAGCCGGTGACGTTAAGCGATAAAACGGAAATCGTCGCATTTGCCCCGTTTTTTCTGGTGGGCGAAGCGTTATTCCGTGCATATGTTGATTATAAAGAGCTCGAAAATTTTGATAAATAGCGGGAGGTCACGTGAAATGATGCAAAAAGTCCAGCGCTTCGGCAGCGCGATGTTTGTGCCTGTTTTATTATTTGCATTTTCCGGTATTATTGTCGGTCTGAGCACGCTGTTTAAAAATAAAACGCTGATGGGGCCGCTGGCTGATCCTGACGGGTTTTGGTATCAATGCTGGTACGTCATTGAACAGGGCGGCTGGACCGTCTTTAATCAGATGCCGCTCCTGTTTGCGATCGGCATACCTGTCGCCTTAGCGAAAAAAGCGCAGGCGCGGGCTTGTTTGGAAGCGCTTACAGTTTATCTGACATTCAATTACTTTATCAATGCGATTCTGACGGTTTGGGGCGGGGCTTTTCATGTCGATATGACTCAGGAAGCCGGCGGAACGAGCGGGCTGACGATGATCGCCGGCATCAAAACGCTTGATACGAATATTATCGGCGCCATCTTTATTTCATCTATTGTCGTGTATTTGCACAATCGTTATTTTGATAAAAAACTGCCGGATTTTCTGGGGATTTTTCAAGGCTCTTCATACATCGTAATCATTTCTTTCTTCATTATGATACCGATTTCACTTGCGGTGGCAT
This sequence comes from Bacillus sp. JK74, assembly GCF_053663395.1. Taxonomy (NCBI): domain Bacteria; kingdom Bacillati; phylum Bacillota; class Bacilli; order Caryophanales; family Bacillaceae; genus Bacillus; species Bacillus sp. JK74. Next base: position 219,745 of record NZ_JBSJQB010000006.1, read on the forward strand.
ACGTATGGCCGATGGTTCAGTCCGGAATCGGCTCGCTGCAAAGTTTTCTCGTTTCTTCCGGGGCGATCGGCGTGTGGATTTACACCTTCCTGGAGCGGATTTTAATTCCGACCGGCCTGCATCATTTTATTTACTCGCCGTTTATTTACGGTCCGGCTGTGGCTGAAGGCGGTATCGTCACCTATTGGGCCCAGCATCTCGGGGAATACTCTCAAAGCGTCAAACCGCTGAAAGAATTGTTCCCGCAGGGGGGCTTCGCGCTTCACGGCAACTCGAAAATCTTCGGCATTCCGGGAATCGCGCTCGCTTTTTACGCCACGGCTTCAAAGGAAAAGAAAAAAATCGTCGCCGGCCTTTTGATCCCGGTCACCTTGACGTCCATTGTCGCAGGGATTACAGAGCCGATTGAATTTACATTCCTTTTTATCTCGCCGTTTTTATTTGCGGTTCATGCTTTGCTTGCCGCTTCCATGGCAACCGTCATGTATATGGCCGGCGTCGTCGGAAATATGGGAGGCGGTTTGATCGAAGCTGCGACCTTGAACTGGATCCCGCTGGCGTCAAGCCACGGCTTGACGTATGTATACCAGATCATCATCGGGCTGTGTTTTACCGCTGTTTACTTTTTCGTCTTCCGTTTCCTCATTCTCAAATTCAACATCGCCACACCGGGCAGAGAAAAAGAGGAAGGGCAGGAAACAAAGCTTTATTCGAAAAAGGAGTACAGAGAACGGAAGCAGGCTTCAAAAGAAACAGCCGCGGCAGACGAAACACAGCGGGATACAGCCGCTTTGTATATTGAAGCGCTGGGCGGAAAGGACAATATTACGGAGGTCACCAATTGCGCCACCCGTCTACGCGTCACTGTCGCTGATGAATCAAAGGTCAAAAGTGACGCCGATTTCAGAGAGCTGGGAGCCCACGGCGTCGTCAGAAAAGGCAGGGCGCTTCAGGTCATTGTCGGATTAGGCGTTCCGCAAATGCGGGAGCGCATTGAACAGCAATTGGATCAATAAGGTCAAAACCTTCCCCTCCCCGGGAAGGTTTTATCTTTTTCGCAGATTATTAAAAAAACGGCACACCAAATTTCTTTATTCATTTGCCGGAAAGGCATAAAATAATAATATTGAACAAAGGATTTGGAGGCTTACACATGTCAAAGGCTTTATCATATGTAAAACCGTATTCCCTTTTGGCGGGAATCGCTCTGTTTTTCATGCTCATCGAGCTTGCGGTAGAGCTGATACAGCCCCTGCTGATCGGGAAAATCATTGACGAAGGAATTTTAAAGCAGGATCTCGGTACGGTTTGGCTGTGGGGCGGCGTGATGATCGGGCTGACCGCTGTTTCATTCGCATCGGGAATTTTAAATTCATTCTACTCCGCCCACATCAGCCAGAGCTATGCGTATGATACGCGAAAAGGGCTTTTTCAAAAAATTCAATCCTTCTCTTATTCGACGTTTGCGCAATTCTCATCTACGTCGTTTATCACCAGGCTGACAAACGATGTGACGCAGGTCCAGAATATGCTTTTCATGAGTCTCCGGTTTATGCTTCGTGCGCCGTTAATGATCGCGGGCGGCATTATTCTCTCGCTGACCGTCAATGTGAAACTCGGGTTTTTTCTGCTGATCACGGTGCCGATTTTGCTTTTGTTTTTGCTGTGGGTGCTGAAAAGAGGCGGCGCGCTGTTTCGGTCTGTGCAAAAGCGGCTTGATCAGGTCAACACGATCATGCAGGAAAACCTGACGGCGATCAAACTGATTAAAGCGCTCCTCCGTGCAAACCACGAAGTGAAACGTTTTTTGAAATCGAATACGAAGCTGATGGAAAAAACGGTTTCCGCTTTTCGTCTCGTGGAAGCGGCGATGCCGATTTTAATGCTGTTGATGAACAGCTGCATTTTGTTTATCTTATGGTTCGGCGCCAAAAGCATTGCTCAGGGCGGAGCGCAGGTCGGCGATGTCGTTTCCGTCATTAACTATGCGACGCGGATTACAGGCGCGCTGTCCGTCCTTCCTTTTCTCATCATGGTATTTTCCCGGGCGAAGGCTTCCGGGGAAAGAATCGGTGAGGTGCTGGAAACAGAAGGCGGCGAGGGAACGGGGCACGACCCGGCACGGGCGCTTGCAGGCGGGATTGAGTTTCGCGAAGTGTCCTTCCGCTATCCGGACATGGAAAAAGACGCGCTGCATCACGTGTCCTTTTCTGCCAGCCCGAGAGAAACGGTTGCCATTATGGGCGCGACAGGTTCAGGGAAATCAACGCTTTTTCAGCTGATTCCGCGCCTGTACACGGCTGATTCGGGCAGTATTTTCATAGACGGCAAACCGATCGGTGAATTCTCCGCTTGCGGGCTGCGCAGGGAAATCGGCTATGTGCCGCAGGAAGTGCTTCTGTTTTCGGGCACAATCCGTGAAAATATCGCCTGGGGACGGGAGGATGCTTCACTAGATGAAGTAATGGAAGCGGCCAAAGACGCGCAAATCCATGACACGATTATGAAACTGTCAAACGGATACGACACGGTGCTGGGACAGCGGGGCGTCAATTTGTCAGGCGGGCAGAAGCAGCGGATTTCCATCGCGCGCGCTTTTATCAGAAAGCCGTCCCTCCTGCTGTTAGATGACAGTACGAGCGCGCTCGATCTTCAAACGGAAGCGAAGCTTTTACAAGCCATCAGATCCTATGAATGCACGACACTGCTTATTACGCAGAAAATAACGACCGCGATGAAGGCTGACACCATCTTATTACTTGAAGACGGCGAACTGCTGGCAAAAGGCACGCACAAAGAGCTGATGGCACAGTCTCATCTGTACCGGCAGATTTATGAATCACAATTCGGAAAGGAGGGAGCTGACAGTGGAGAAAGACATTCGTAAACCTTTCCGATATCCGAAAATACCGCTCAAACCAAATGAAGGCGGCAGAAAACGCGCGAAAGCAAAAGATACAAAAGGCACGCTGCGCAGAATCTGGTCGTATGTAGCCGAGAAAAAAGGGCTTTTAACCCTTGTGATCATCATGGTAGTCATAAGCGCCATATTCGGCCTGCTCGGACCGTTCGTCATCGGGAAAGCAATTGATCATTTTATCGTCGGACGGACGACGGACGGATTGGCGGGTGTACTGTTCATACTGTTTGGGATTTACCTCGTGCAATCATTGTCCTTATGGTTTCAAAACTATTGGATGATCAATATCTCGCAAAGCACCGTGTTTAAAATGCGGAGCGAACTGTTCACCCATCTGCATGAGCTGCCGATACCGTTTTTTGATAAACAGCGCCTCGGCGACTTGATGAGCCGGGTTACCAATGATATCGAAAATGTCAGCTCCACTTTAAATACATCCGTCATTCAAGTGCTGTCGAGCGTCATTACATTCGTCGGCACAATCGCCGTCATGCTGTACATGAGCCCGCTTTTAACATTGATCACGCTTTTGATTATTCCGATCATGCTTTTGAGCATTAAATGGATCACCAACCGGACGGGACTCCTGTTTAAGCAGCAGCAGAAAAACCTCGGCGAGCTGAACGGTTTTATTGAAGAGTCGATATCAGGAGCGAAGGTCATTAAAGCCTATTCGAGGGAAGACCGCGTCATGGAGCAATTTTTAGAAAAAAACGCGGCGTTACAATCATCAGGGTTTTGGGCGCAGACAATTTCGGGATTCATTCCGAAAGTCATGAATTCTTTAAACAATTTAAGCTTTACGATTATAGCGGCGGTCGGCGGGCTGTTTGCGCTGAAGGGGTGGATTTCGATCGGCTCCATCGTCGTATTCGCAGAATACTCGCGGCAGTTCACGCGCCCTTTAAATGATTTAGCCAATCAGTTCAATACGATGTTATCGGCCATCGCCGGGGCTGAACGGGTGTTTGACGTGCTGGATGAAAAAGAGGAGCGGGAAGATGAAGAGCATGCGACGCACCAGCCGATCAAAACGGGAGAGATTGAATTCCGAGATGTCTCCTTCGGCTATCAGGAAGACAGCCTGATCTTAAAACATCTGTCCTTCAGCGTTCCGAAAGGACAGTCAATCGCCTTCGTCGGACCGACCGGAGCGGGTAAAACGACCGTTACGAGCCTGATCGCCCGCTTTTACGAGCCGAATAACGGGAAAATCCTCATCGACGGAACGGACATCAAAAAACTGACGAGATCCAGTCTGAGAAAAAACATGGGGTTTGTCCTGCAGGATTCCTTTCTCTTTCAGGGCACCATCAGGGAAAATATCCGTTACGGCCGTCTGGATGCATCTGACCAAGAGGTGGAGGCAGCAGCAAAAGCCGCCAATGCCCACGGATTCATCGAACGGCTCCCGAAAGGCTACGATACCGTCCTTACCCAAAACGGCGCGGGCATCAGCCAAGGACAAAAACAGCTTATTTCCATCGCGAGAGCTGTGCTGGCGGACCCGGTGCTGCTCATTTTGGATGAAGCGACGAGCAACATTGATACGGTGACGGAAGTGAAAATACAAGAAGCGCTCGGCCGTTTAATGGCGGGCAGAACAAGCGTCATCATCGCTCACAGGCTGAACACGATTCAAAAAGCCGATCAGATTCTTGTGCTGAAAGACGGCGAAATGGCTGAAAAAGGAACCCATGCTGAACTGCTCAGCCAGAACGGGTTTTACCGGGAATTATATGAAAGCCAGTTCCGGGAATCATAGATAGGGAAAAAGACCTCCGACAGAGTGCGGAGGTCTTTTTTTGCGAAGACAAATAGTACTTTTAAGTTATTTTCGTTAAATGTAACAAAATTACTTGACGTAAATAAGTTATGTATATATACTAGCTTACATAAAGTAAGTGATAATAATTTTCAAGGAGGATTTTATGAATAAATCATTCGAAACAGGAACACTGCTTTTAAGGGTTGTAACAGGTATTATCTTTTTTGTTCACGGTTTATCCAAGTTTCAAGGGTTGGAAGGAACTACGCAATTTTTCCAGAGCATCGGGCTTCCGGCCTTTATGGTCTACGTCATCGCGACGATTGAGCTTGTCGGCGGGGTTCTGATCTTTTTCGGTTTGGCGACGCGCATAATCGGCGTTCTGTTTGCCCTCACATTAGTCGGCGCCATCTTCACGGCGAAGCTTTCCTCACCATTTATGGGCGGATCGGAATTTGATTTCATCTTACTGGTTGCGTCAATTCACTTAGCGCTTTCAGGAAGCCGACTGCTTTCATTGGATCAGCTCCTTTTCAAATCAAAAAAGGGAGAAACTTTTTCAGCATAAGAAAGAAGGCGTTCAAATGACCGGCATTCATCAAGATACGGCAATCGGTTATGTCAAATTGACCATTAAAAATATGGAACGGTCGCTCGGCTTTTACCAAAATGTGATCGGCCTTCAAGTCATCTCGCAAACCGATCGTTCCGCAGAACTGTCAGCAGACGGAAAACGCGTCCTGCTGGTGCTTGAAGAAAATCCAAGCGCCGTCGTTCTGCCGGAGCGGTCTGTCACCGGCCTTTACCATTTCGCGATACTTCTGCCTGACCGGAAAGAACTCGGCATCGCATTGGCCAGGCTGATTGAAAACGGCATCGCGCTCGGGCAGGGGGATCACGCGGTCAGTGAGGCTCTTTACCTGTCTGATCCGGACGGCAACGGCATTGAAATATACGCCGATCGTCCCCGCAGCACGTGGCGCCGGGATGCAGAGGGCAATTATGTCATGCAAACGGCGCCCGTCGATGTGGACGGGCTTTTGGAAGAAGCCGGAGCTGAACGGAAAAGCCGTCTCCCGGAAGGAACCGTAATCGGTCACATCCATCTTCATGTGACGGATTTACAGGAAGCCAAAGCGTTTTACACCGATATCCTCGGTTTTGACATTGTCGGCAATTACGCGGGCATGTCCGCTCTGTTTGTTTCGGCGGGAGGGTATCACCATCACATCGGTCTGAATATATGGGCCGGAAAACATGCGCCGCCGAAACCGGGAAATGCAAGCGGGCTGGATTATTACACCATCGCGCTGCCGCATCAAAAAGAGCTGTCACGTGTGACAAAAGCGCTGACCGATGCCGGCTTTGAGATCGAAGAAAAAGAAGAGGGCGTATTCGTCAAAGACCCTGTATCAGGGGCGGATATCGCATTTACACTGTAAGAAACAACCCTTGCCGTCTCACCGGCAAGGGTTTTTATTTTTCTAAAGGCTCGGGAAAGAAGAACGTCGATTTGCAATATACACCCGGCTTTTGTGTGACTGAAGAGAGCGAACATCTCAGTGAGGCGCAAAAATGACGCGTGGAGCCTGCCATCGCCGGCCCGAACTCAGGGCATCCGCTGGATTGAAAATGGTGTCCGTTCGGCGGATCAGGGAGCAGTATGGGCAGACTTTGAATAGAAAAAGGGAAAAGCCGCATCCGGTCACAAGATGCGGCTTTTCATATACAATTTACAATTGTGTGAAAAATGCCCAAAATAAATTGTGCTTCCTGATTCTTCCTGATATGATAAGCCGAAAAAGGAGAACCTCCACAAATGAATTCAAATGCAGCACAGACGGAACAGTCTATGAAGCATAACGGAAACCGGATGACGGTCAAGGACTTTATCATTCTTGCCAAACCGGGGATTATCATCTCAAATTCACTCGCCGCATTGGGCGGATTTTGGATCGCGTGGCTTCAGTCGGAAAGGACGGGCGGAGGGCCCGGTATATTTGCCGCCATGGCGGTTGCCATGATCGGAACGGCGTTAGTCATGGCGTCAAGCACTGTTTTTAATAACTTCTTTGACCGCGGCATGGACGCAAAGATGGCGCGAACCCGCACCCGCGCCAGCGTCACGGGAAAAATACCGCCGACGGTCATGATCCTGTACGGCACATGTCTCGGCGCATGCGGATTCATCATGCTTGCTTCGCTTAATGTACTGACCGCCGTTCTTGGCCTGCTTGCATTTTTGCTGTATGCCGTCGTTTATACGCTTTGGTTTAAAAGACAATCCGTCTGGAGCACATTTGTCGGCAGCTTTCCCGGGGCGGCTCCGCCTTTAATCGGTTATTGCGCGCTGGCCGGGTACATTGATATGCCCGCGATTTTGTTATTCGCGATTATGTTTTTGTGGCAGCCGCCGCATTTCTGGGCGATCGGAATCAGGCGAAAGGAAGAGTATCGTGCCGCCGGCATTCCGCTTTTGCCGATCATAAAAGGCAATCGCGTCACAAAAATAAAAATGCTGCGCTATATCGCCGTTCTGACTGCGGTTTCGCTGCTCGTTCCTCTTTATATAGACGTCAGCCCGTTTTATACCGCAACCGCTCTCCTGCTCGGGGCCATCTGGCTGTACCGGAGCGTCAAAGGCTTTCAGGCGGCGGATGACACGCAATGGTCGAAGGGGATGTTTTTTTATTCGATTGTTTATTTCAGTCTGCTTTTTCTTATTTTAATGGCTGATTCGTTTATCAATGCGGTTCTCAGAACGTAAACAGGCGGCCTGCAGATACAGAGCCGCCCCGTTTTGTTTATGCTTTTTTGATGAGAGCCAAAATATCTTCAAGCCAGGAAATATAATTCCGTTCCCGCTCAAGCGCTTTTGTCAGCACGAGATAATGGCCGAAATCAGGAGAAGAAAATGAATCCGCCTCCGCGGACGATGTCATCAGTTCTTGATAACTGTTTTCCAGATCGGACAATTTCTCCTTACGCTTTACGAGCTGATCGGTGAATAGCTCATCCGCTTCTTCCTGCGTCAAAGCTGAGATGAAATAAGCCTTCAGCATAAATTCATCCTTCACCGTTTCCGGAATCGGGTCTTTTTTCGTCAGCCAGGCAGCAAGCTCCAGCTCTCCCTTGTCAGTCAGCGTGTACATTTTTTTCTCAAGCTTCGTTCCTTGAATCGCAGTGCGAAACGTAATAAATCCCTCAGCCGTCAGTTTTTTTAATTCCGGATAAATCTGGCTGTGCTTTGCGCTCCAAAACTGGCCGAGCTCTTCCTTAAAATAGCTCGATATATCATATCCGCTCAATTCGCCTTTTCGCAAAAGCCCTAAAATCGCGTACTTTAAAATTCTCATGTTGTCCTCCAAGCCCATTCATTTGACAGCTAGTATACCATACGGCCGCTTAAAAACGCAGAAGCGCCGGATGCTTGTCATTGAATCCGCGGCGGCAAAATCAGCAAAATATGCAGAAAGGGGTTATCGAAACGGCAGCAGAACTGGAAAAAGCCTTTCTCGTGTCTTTGCCTCATTCATATGACATCATGATATAATCATTGTAAAAATTAATAAATACTGGGAGGGACATATGAAGACGGTGATTGTGTATGCAAACCCGGATGAGAACAGTTTCAATGCGGCTCTCGTAAAATACGTCGCCATGGCTTTAAAGGACAGCGGCCAAAGCTATACGGTCATTGACTTATACGCCGATCAATTTGATCCCGTGCTGAAGTACGGCGGCGAAAAAAAGCGCTCTGACATGAACCGGGACGCTGAAACGAAGAAATACCGGAAACTGATGAAAGAAGCGGATCATCTCATTTTCATCTACCCGCTGTGGTGGGGAGGCGTTCCGGCGATTATGAAAGGCTTTTTTGACAGAGTGCTTGTCGCCGGAGAAGCCTACACATATGAAAACGGCCGCGTAAAAGGACTGCTACGGGCAGAGACGGCACAGGTCTTTTATACGGCGGACTCTCCGGGCTGGTACTTAAAGTGGTTCCGGAAAAACTCGGACTGGATTACGCTGAAAAAAAGCATTCTGCAATTTTGCGGCATTCAAAAAGCCGAGCGGAACCTTTTTTCTGTCGTCAGAACGAGCACCCCCGAACTGCGGGAAAAATGGCTGCGCCAAGCATACGCCAAAGTCCGGCGCGCTTGTGAAAAAGGAGCGGCCGCATGCAGATAAAAGAAATTTTCGTGATTCGCTGCCTGTCCTGTTTAAGTGTCGTTCTGCTTCACGCAGTTTCAATGGTGCTGATGATTCAGGAAGAGTCCTTAGCCAGTGCCGCCCATACGGTTGATGCGTTTCGGACCCTGTTGATGTTCAGCACGCCGGCGTTTATCTTTATTTCGGAATTTCTGCTTGCCAGGTCATACCCGAAAGGCGTTCCAGCGGGTTTTTTAAAGAAAAGGGGCAAAGTCATTTTCGTGCCGTTTCTGTTTATTGCCGCGGTGGATGCCATTTTAATGAAAAGCGTGGCGGAAGAAGGAGCCGGATTCGTTTCAGTGATCGGTAAATTTTTAGAAAATGTGTTTTTAGGAAACTTCATCGGCTACTTCATTCTTGTGATCTTTCAATTTTACATTCTCCATATGCTGCTGCACCGCTGGCTGAACAACACATCCCCCGTGTGGGTGCTGTCTGTTTCGTTTATCATCAACGCCGTCTATCTGGCTTACTTTTCGATCTTTCATCCGCCGGCATCATCGGGGCTTGATTCTATTTTTCCGTTCTTTTGGGTTCCGTTTCCGGGCTGGGTGTTTTATTTCTGTCTGGCATTTTATTGCGGAAAGGAATATCCGCGTTTTTTATCGCTCATCAATCAGTACCGTTATGCGGTTTACTTCAGTGCGGCCGTATCGGCAATATTGATTGTGGCCGTTTCATATATCAGCGGCGGCTCCATTTCCTCTAAGCGTCCGGATATTATGATTTACGCGGTCAGTATGATCTTTCTGTGTTTTCATCTGTTTTCAAAGCTCAAAAAAGTGCCCGCGATTGTGATGATGATCAGCAACTATTCGTTTTCAATCTATCTGCTGCACTCCTACTTTTTAATCAGCGGATATCTTCTGGAAGGCTATTTGCGGTCAATGCCTTTAGCGGCTGCCATTCTTCTTTTATTTTTGATCTGCACGCTCGGTCCCATTTTCGTATCGTGGGGGTGCAACCATTTCAGATACGGATACCTGTTTGTCGGGAAAGTGTATCAGCCGAAGCAGACCAAAAGAAATACGGCGGCGCATCAAGGCCGCACAGTCTGAAAAAAAGGCGGCGTTTCGGCCGCCTTTTTGATACGGGTCCGCTTTATCCTGCACGAGGACGGATAGTTGTACATCCTGCAAACAAAGCCCCCGCCTGCGGCTGTTTTGACGGATGCATTTATGACAAAATAACGCCATTGATTTTCTCCCTTGTGAAGACCGATATATTGTATACTTATAGGAAATACTTTCAAAAAAAGTGAAAAAGAGAAAAACTGTGAGCTTGGATGAACGACTAAAAAGGAGCGGGGACATTATGAATGACTGTGTCAAAACATTCGGAGAACTTCCGGCCGAACTTTATTCCTTTGCGGGAGGAAAAGGAAGCATTCTCTCTAAAATGTATCAAAGCGGGTATCCTGTGCCTGAAGGGTTTGTGATTTTGCCGTCAGCCTTTCAGGACGGACAGCTCCGCCATCAGGCGAGAGAGGCTGTTGATCAATATGTGAATTCCATCCGCAGCCGCCATGCAGCTGCGTTGTTTGCCGTACGCTCATCCGCGCTGAGCGAGGATTCCGCTCAGGCTTCCTTCGCCGGAGAATTCGATACGGTGTTGAATGTCAAAACAGATCAAGACATGTCCAGGGCGATTGATGAAGTTCGCCGGTCGGTACAGTCAGAAAGAGTAAAAGCGTACAGCGCCGTTCAGGGAATGGAAGATGAGCATGAAATCGCAATCGTCATCCAGCTGATGATACCGTCTGAGATATCCGGAGTGCTGTTTACCGCAGATCCGATTACGGGGAGCAGGCGGGAGATGACAGGCAATTACGTCTACGGTCTCGGGGAGCAGCTCGTTTCTGGGGAAGCCGATGCCTATTCTTTTAAACTGGCACGGCCCAAGAAAAAATATGACGGCCCCGGGGAATTTCGCAAATATGCGTCAAAGCTCTATAAACTGGCGAAAAAGCTGGAAAAAGATCTTGGAGGGCCGCAGGATATTGAATGGGCCGCCGCGGGCGGGACATTGTATATTCTTCAATCCCGCCCGATTACGACCTTACAAGCCGGAAATCTGGAAACCTATGAATGGAACGATTCTTTCAGCGGTGATTTTTTATGGACAAACACCAATATAGGAGAAGCGATTCCCGATGTGATGACGCCGCTGACATGGTCGCTCCTCCGGAATCTGGATGAAGAGTCGGGCATCATTCCGGGCTATTATGTCTGGTCCGGCAATATTTGCGGCAGAGCCTATAACAATATGAGCCAGCCTCTTTCCGTTCTCGCCGCTTTCGGTCTGAATCCGAAAGGCGGAAAAATTGGAAAAATGATGAGCGATACATTGGGAGAAATCCCGGCGGAAATGAAGATTCCTTTATATCCGTTCTCAAAGTATGAACTTTTGAAGATCATCCCGAAAAAACTGAAACCGTATCTGTCGAAAATGAAGCAAGCGAAAAAAAACATGTCCTCCTACTTGGACGAATCGCCGGAGTGGTGCCGGAATATTGAGGAAAAGCTGAAACGCGCCGAAACGGAGCGGGCATTATTAGCGATATGGAACAATGAGATCTATCCGTATTTATGCAACGCGTGGTTTGCGTTAATATCCGGCGGGCGTGATTCTGCGCAATCCTCTTCGTCGTTAACCTCTCAATTAACAAAACTCGCAGGCATAGAAGATGCGAATCTCCTGCTTTCCAATCTGAGGGGAAAAGGCGGACTGGCCAGCCTGGAGCCGATTATCGGCATTGATCAAGTCATGAAAGGCCGTATGAGCGAGGAAGAATATCTCAGGAACCAAGGCCACCGTGGTCCGCATGAATACGAACTTTCCATACCGCATCCGGGAGAAAACCGGGATTGGCTGACGAAGCAGATCAAAGAACACAAGGAGTCGGGTATTGATGCCGAACAACTGCTTTTGAAACAGCAGCGGGCGCATGAACAGGCCTTCCGAAGATTTGCAGAAAAGTATCCTCATAAGGTCAAATGGCTCAAAGCCAAAATGGAAAAAGCGTCAGAATACGCGAATATGAGAGAAACAACCAGATCCGAATTTGTCAGGGTGTACCGGACAGCCAGAGCATTCGCGCTCAGAGCGGCGGAAATGACCGGCATGAAGGACGATATTTTCTTTCTGTATCTGCATGAAATAACCGATCTGCTCGCGGGGAAAGAGCCGGCGGTTGCATCGATTCAAGCGAGAAAGCAAAACTATGAAACCTATAAAAAACTGCCGCCGTTCCCATCCGTTATTAACGGAAGATTCAATCCGTTTAAATGGGCTGAGGATCCTGACAGAAGAGCGGATTATTACGATGCTTTTATGCCTGCGGAAACGGATGAAGCGCATACTTTAAAAGGTTTCGCGGGAGCGGCCGGGAGAGTGGAGGGCATTGTCCGTGTCCTTGATGTCCCGGAAGACGGGGATTCTTTTGCGGCGGGGGAAATTTTAGTGACGTCGACAACCAATGTAGGCTGGACCCCGCTTTTTCCAAGAGCGGCTGCTATCATAACGGACGTCGGCGCCCCTTTGTCCCACGCGGCGATCGTCGCCCGGGAACTGGGGATTCCTGCCGTTGTCGGGTGCGGAAATGCAACGTCAAAACTGAAAACGGGGGACAGGGTGGCCGTTGACGGCGGGCAAGGCATCGTTCAGCTGGAACCGCGGCAGACTCCGGTCACTTCTGAAGAGGAAAATGGTAAACTGATAGAATAGAATCAAGAGAAAGGAGTCGCGCATGAATAAAGCAGTTATTAACGGGGAGCAAATCAGAAGTATGAGCGACCTGCACCAGACATTGAAAAAGGAACTTGCCCTTCCTGAATACTACGGTGAAAACCTTGACGCTTTATGGGATTGTCTGACCGGCTGGGTGGAATACCCCCTCGTTTTAGAATGGAGACAGTTTGAACAAAGCAAGCAGTTTACAGAAAATGGCGCCGAGAGTGTGCTTCAGGTCTTTCGTGAAGCGAAAGCGGAAGGCTGCGACATCACCATCATACTTTCATAATACGAGCAACGGGAGAGAGACAAAAATGGAAAAACAAACCCTCAGCTATCCGATTGGAGAATATCAGCCGGCTGAATCGATTTCTGTCGGACAGAAACAAGAATGGATCAATGCGCTGGAACACGCTCCGGCCAAACTGAAACAAGCTGTCAGAGCGATGTCGGACAGTCAGCTTGATACGCCGTACCGCGAAGGGGGATGGACTGTCCGCCAAGTGGTTCACCATCTGGCGGACAGCCACATGAACGGCTATACCCGGTTTAAATTGAGCTTAACGGAGAATGAACCGGAAATCCGTCCTTATGATGAAAAAGGCTGGGCCGATCTTCATGATTCCAAAACCGCCGCTTGCGGGGATGCGCTTGAGCTGTTAACAATCCTGCACAGAAGATGGGCCTCTCTTTTGCGCTCCATGACGGAAGCCCAATTCAAACGGGCATACTTCCATCCTGTATCTAAAGAGACGGTTACGCTGGAACAGGCGCTTGGGCTATATGTCTGGCACTCTGAACATCACATCGCCCATATTACTGAGCTTTCCCGGCGGATGGGCTGGCACCTGTCTTAGAGGATGCCGGCTTCCGGAAAAACGCCAAAACAGCCGCAGACACGATCGTGCATAATGAAATGACGGCGGCTGCCGTATAAAGATGGTGGTAGCCGCTGGAAATGCCCGCTTCAATCGCATCAGAAACCGCTTTTTTGACGGCGGGAACGGGGATTCGGCTTACCTGCTCCTGCAACGAAGAAAGTTCGCCGCCAATATCGGGCGTTTGCGCCTGATCAGCGGGAATGCCGCTTTTCATTAAGCGGTTTTTAATGTCATCTCCGATCCGGTCAAAGCCCGCTGTAATGAAGCCGGCATATAAAGCCGGAGAGAGCGTCAGCCCGACCTGCCTTACGAGTGACAGCGTGCCGAGCGCTGTTCCTTTGTTATGGCCCGCTGTTTCTGATACAAGCACATTCAGCGGAGCCCCGAGCAGAAATCCGAAACCGATCCCCGCAATGACACTCGCCGTGACAAATTCCCATTTATCCGTCACCCATAACGGAAACAGGCTGAATCCGGCAAAGGCGATGGCGCCTGATACAGCCGCGGAGAAGACCGGCCCTTTTTTATCCGTGACCGCCCCGCCGAGCCACGCTCCGATGCCTGACGCCAACGCAAGCGGCGTCATCCAATAACCCGCTTTCTCCGCCGATACGTGCAAATATTGCTCCGCATAAGAAGGAATAAAAATGACCGCAGCGAGCAGCCCTCCCGATAAAAATCCGATGACGAGCGTCCATTGAAACACTTTATTTTGCAGCAGCGAGTAGGCGAGAATCGGATCGCCCCCCCGGTTTTCAACCCGCTTTTCGACCTTAAGCAGCACCAGAAAGAGAAGTGCCGCTCCCAAAAGATACCCGTACACCTTTACGTCCATTATGCTTTCTGACAGCTTCGCCCCATTGAGATTCGTGATACCGATCATACAAGATAAGATCGCAAGAGACAGCAGCATTGTGCCGGCGAGATCAAGCCGTTTCGCCTCAGGCTCTTTCGTTTCAGCGATAAACAAACCGCCGCACACAACCAAAGCGGCGGCAATCGGCAGGTTAATCAAGAACAGCCAATGCCACGACCCGGTTACATCAAGCAAAAAGCTCCCGATATTCGGTCCGAGGACGGCCGCCATACCGTTCATCGCCCCTAAAAGCCCGAGAGCTTTCCCCTGTTTCTCCTTCGGAAGCACGGCCAGCACATGCGAACTCCCGATTATAAAAATTCCGCCGCCGCCAAGCGCCTGAATGAGCCGTGCCGCCAAAAACATCGGGAAGCTCTGACTGAGTGCGACAAGCAAAGAGCCGAGTCCGAACAGGCCGACTTCCATCATAAACAGCTTTTTCCGCCCGTATCGGTCCGACAGCTTGCCGACAATCGGCACACTGACACTGAGTCCCAATGTGTAAAGGGTCACGCCCCACGATCCCCATGAAGGAGAAATATCAAAAGAGCTGTTAATCGTCGTCAGAGCAGCGGAAATAATTCCGTTGTCCAGCGCCGCCATGAACACACCGATCGTAAAAAGGGTGATGGCCCAGCTCTGGTTTTTTCCTGTTTGAACTCGCCTCGGCATACTGATCAATCCTTCCTTTTTAATTCACTTAAAATATATTATTCACTTTGAGTGAATTAAATGTCAAATAAAAAAAGGCCGCCGATACGGCAGGCCTTTTTCATCTCTATGCCTGTTTGGAGGATTCCAGCGCTTTTGCCAAAATGGCCAGCCCTTGATTAACCGTTTGTTTTTCTTCAGCGGTCAGCGTTTCCAATGAACGCTTTAATTTTAGATGTCCTTTTTGATAAAGGCTGCGGAAAATGTCTTTCGCGTTTTCCGTCAATTGAACGACGACTGAACGGCGGTCTTCTTCTGACGGGGCGCGTGTAACGAAACCCGATTTTTCCAACCGGTCAAGCAGTCCCGTCGTATTTGAAAGGGAAGCACCCATTTTTTCTGCAATTTCGCTCACCTTCAGCGTCCCGTGATTGTTCAGAAGCATCAGCACCTTCATTTGCGGCATGCTCATATCAAGCTTCATCCACTCCGACACATCGCCGAGTCCCGCCGAGGTCATCACTTTCATATACAGCACCCAAATATCCCGTTCCTCAGGAGAAAAAATATCGCCGCCTAGTACCGTTGTATCATGCAGATTATAATCCATCGTCTCACTTCCTCATTCATACTCCTGCATACCATATTACTGATTTTAATCAGAGAAAGAAAGTTGCAGACGAGTTTTGTTTGAATGTGAGGTGGTAGTGTATAATATGTTGGAGATTATTGGGGGAATTATAATAAATAAGCTATTTTATGATGATTGGAGAGAACATTGCTGACTAAAAAGAATGCCTTATCGATATTAAAAGTATTATTTCCTATTGCAGTTTTGCTTTTAGTCATTTATCAGTCCAAAAAGGAATTGACAGACCTTTCTTTTAAACGAACGCTGTACATTATTAACGGGATTGAGCGTTACGATTTATTTATTCTCGTTCTGCTCGGCCTCCTTGCCGTCAGCGCGATGTCCTTTTATGACTTTGTGCTGAAACGGACGCTTCGCCTCGACATTCCGAATTGGAAAGTTTTCAGGGTTTCTTTTATCGCCAATTCCTTTAACAATGTCCTTGGATTTGGCGGTCTGGCGGGCGTCGGGCTGCGGACGATGCTTTACAAAGAGCATACGAATGACGTAAAACGCCTCGTCGCAGGCATCGCCTGGCTTACGTCCTCAGCGCTGCTCGGGCTGTCCGTCTTCAGTATCCTGACCATTGCCCGCATTCTGCCGGTCGGAGAGATTACAGGTGAGAAACCGTGGCTGTGGGCTGTTATCGCCGGAGTGGCGCTTATTGTGCCGGCAGCCTTAATCGCCGCTTGGATCAACAATAAAAAAGCTGGCGCAGAAGACGGTGAAGCAAAACCGAGGCATCCGGTTTTTTCTTACATCGGGGCATCGTTTGCCGAATGGTTTGCGGCGGCCGTCGTCATGTATTATTCCCTGTATGTCATGGGGATTCACGCGGATGTCCGCCATGTATTCGGTGTATTTGCCATTGCCGCTATCGGGGGAATCATCAGCCTTGTGCCGGGAGGATTCGGTTCGTTTGACCTTCTGTTTCTGCTCGGCATGCAGAATATGGGCTTTCCGCAGGAGGCGGTTGTGACATCCATCGTCATCTACCGGATTGTGTATTCATTTATTCCGTTTGTGTTCGGGCTGTTCTTTGCGGCCGGCGATTTAACGGAAAATACGCTTAAACGGCTGGAATCAAATCCGAAGATGGCGCCCGCCGTGGAAACGACGAACGTGCTTCTCGTATTCCAGCGCGCCATCTTAATCAGAGTGCTTTACGGTTCGCTGTCGCTTTTGGTTTTTATGGCGGGAGTCGTTGTGCTTGCGTCCGTCGCCCTGCCGATTGACAGGGAGACGGTCATCCCGCATATTCCGCGCCCGGCGCTCCTTGCGTTTAACGCGTTATCGTTAAGCGCGGCTTTGATTCTTTTAATCTTGCCGATTGAATTATACAAACGGACGAAACGTTCTTATTCAATGGCGGTTGCCGCGCTGGTCGGCGGTTTTGTGTTCAGTTTCTTAAAAGGATTGAACATCAGCGCGATCTTTATTCTGCCTGTCGTCATTGTATTGCTGGTGCTGTTAAAGCGGCAGTTTATCAGAGAGCAGGCATCGTATACGCTCGGCCAGATGATTTTTGCCGCCGCTCTGTTTATTATCGCCTTGTTTAACTACAATCTCATTGCCGGCTTTATTTGGGATAAAATGAATCGGCTGCTGCGCCACGATTATTTCGTTCATAACAATTCTCACATTACATATGCCACGATGACGGCCATTATTGTTGTGCCGCTGTTTTTCCTTTTGTTTACGGTCTTTTATCATAAAAGATCGGAGCCGATCGGAGAAAAGGCCGATCCTGAACGGCTGAAGTCCTTTTTGGCGGAAGAAGGCGGAAACGCCCTCAGCCATCTCGGCTTTCTCGGGGATAAGCGGTTTTATTTCTCAAGCGACGGCAAAGCGCTTTTATTGTTCGGCCAGATTTCCAGAAGGCTTGTCGTGCTCGGTGATCCGTCAGGACAGAGAGACTCTTTTCCGCTTGTGATTGAGGAATTTCTGAATGAAGCGCATAAGCAGGGGCTGAGTGTCATGTTTTATCAGATCGAACGTGAAGATCTGGCGCTGTACCATGACTTCGGCTATAACTTCTTCAAGCTCGGAGAAGAGGCGTTCGTGGATATGGAAGCCTTTACGCTGTCAGGTAAGAAAAAAGCGGGGCTGCGGGCGATTAACAACAAATTTGACCGCGAAGGCTACACATTTCATGTCGGGGAACCGCCGTTTTCCTCCGAGTTTATCGCCAAGCTGAAAGACATTTCGGACGAATGGCTCGGACCGAAAAAAGAGAAAGGTTTTTCTCTCGGTTTCTTCGACCGGGATTATCTGGAACAGGCGCCGATTGCTTACGTGAAAAACGCGGAAGGGGAGATCATCGCTTTTGCCAACCTGATGCCGATGTATCAGGAAGGCGAGATATCAGTCGACTTGATGCGTTATCGGAAAAGCGCGCCGAACGGTATTATGGACGCGCTTTTCATCCGTCTGTTTCTCTGGGCGCAGGAAAAAGGCTATACCACCTTTAATATGGGCATGGCGCCTTTGTCAAACGTAGGAACGGCTTTTACATCTTTCTGGTCGGAAAGAATCGCGGCCGTCATTTTCAACAACGTCCGGTATATGTACAGCTTCAGCGGGCTGCGGGCCTTTAAAGAAAAATACAAACCGGAGTGGCGCGGGAAATACTTGGCGTACCGTAAAAACAGATCGCTGTCCGTCACGATGATTCTCGTCACCCGCCTGATCGGAAAAACCAAAAAAAGACGCCGTTAAAAGGCGTCTTTTTTTTGAAGAATTAACTAAAAATTCTAATTTTACTCTGTTATACTGAATAACATGATCATAAGGTGAAAGGAAGGCTGATGAATGAAACAGGCAACCGTGTTTAAATATGAAGCGTTTACCGATATTCCTGATTTGGGAAATCCCGCGGGAATCGTCTTTAACGGAGATGATTATTCAGATGAAGAGATGCAGATGATCGCCGAAATGGCAGGGTACAATGAGACCTCATTTCTCTGCAAAAGCGGAGAAGCCGATCTGCGCATCCGCTATTTTACACCCGGCCACGAAATGAATTTATGCGGACATGCTACCGTCGCCTCTCTTTACGCATTAATTGAAAAGGGAAGGCTTCAGGCTGATCAGACATATCAAATTGAGACAAAAGCCGGCATTCTTCCCGCAAAAGCCGCTGAACGAAACGGCCGGGTATACATCACGCTCAAACAGGCACCCCCGCAATTTCTGCCGTTTACGGGCGACAAAGAAAAGCTTGCGGCCTCGCTCGGGATTACGGCTGAGGATTTTCACAGCGAGCTGCCGATTGTTTACGGATCAACGGGGATCTGGACACTGATTGTTCCTCTGAGATCACTTCAAGCATCACGGAATATGGTGCCTGAAAACGCACAATTCCCCGCTGTTTTGCGCGATCTTCCGAAAGCGAGCGTTCATCCGTTTTCTCTGGAAACCGTTCATTCGGAAAGTGATCTGCACGGCCGTCATTTTTCTTCCCCTTTCTCCGGAACGACCGAAGATCCCGTCACGGGAACCGCTTCAGGCGTCATGGCAGCCTATATGCGGCAATACGGAGGCTCTGAAGCCGAATGCCTCACGATCGAGCAAGGCCAGGAAATCGGGAAAGACGGAAAAGTGGAAATCAGGATTACGGAGGAAAACGGAGAGATGAACATCAAGATGACGGGAACGGCCGTGTATGCCGAATCAATCAATTTTCAGCTTCCGTAACGGTTTACAAAAGACGGTCGTATCCGTTATATTATAAATGATAATCATTTTCAATTGAATAGGAAGGTGAATCGGCATGCCGAAAACCGAACAATTACAGCAAAACGAAAGTCTTGCACATACAATCAGAAACAGAAGATCCATCCGGTCGTTTAAACCGGAAACCGTACCTTCTGAAGTCATATTAGATATGCTTGAAACGGCCGTTTACGCACCGAACCACAGACTGACGGAGCCATGGCGTTTTATCTACGCAGCAAGCGAAGCGGGAAAAGCAAAGCTTGCGGACAGCTACGTCTCATTTTTCAAAAAAATAAAAGATGATTTCAACGAGGAAAAAGAGCGGAACATGAGAAAAAATCTCAGCGCCGTTCCGGGATTTTTGCTGGTCGTCTTAAAAGAAGATGAAAATGAATTTACGAGAAACGATGATTTCGCGGCGCTGAGCGGCATGATTCAAAACCTTCAGCTTCTCGCACATGAAAACGGCATCGGCATGGTCTGGAAAAGCGGCCGCATCATGTATGACAAACAGGTTCACCAAGACTTCGGCCTTGCAGACAATGAGCGCTTCGCCGCCATCATTCAAACGGGCTATCCGGATGAACAGCCTAAGGCGAAAGAACGGACGCCGGCAAAGAGCCTGTTTACCGAGTTGTAAAAAAATCCCCGTCTCCATACAGAGGCGGGGATTTCGTATTAGCGGGTTTTGCTTTTAGCTCTGTTGTCAGCGGCTTTCATCCGCGCCTGCGCTTCGCGGTCAGCGGAATCAGCAAGCTCGCTTGAATATTCCTCGTACGTGCCGTCTGTTTCGCGTTTCAAAGCATCCGGAACTTGAGGAAGTTTTTGTTTGTTTTTATCACGGTTTTTGTGAGTATGATTTCTGCCCATATCAATCGCCCCCTGAAAAAAGTGATATCAAACAAACATAGTATCTGCCCGGTCCCGATCTTTATTCAGTTTATTTCCGTTTGGCTGCTCTTTCCGCTTTTTTGAATTCACCGGAATAAAGGACTTCCTGCATTTTTTTTAGATTGGCTCCCTGCTGATGTTTTTCGCGCTTCTTTTCCATAAAAGAAGACCCTCCTTCAAAACAGAATACCAATAGGATTGGCTTTTATTTCCGTTTTTATGCAGATAAGAGATCCTTTAAAGCCAACTCAAGTTCTTCATACGTAAATTGAAAACCGGATGTCAGCGCCTGCTTAGGCAGGGCGCGCTGGCCTTTTACGATCAGCAGGCTCATTTCCCCCAAGGCCTTCTCCAGAAAAAATTCCGGTACGGGAATCCAATGGGGGCGGTGCAGGACGCTTGCGATCGTCTTTCCGAATTGCTTCATTTCTACGGGGTTCGGCGATGTCACATTCATGGGACCGGACAAGTCATCATGCTCCGTCGCAAAAGCAATAAGTTCCGCGGCGTCATCGACATGAACCCATGACAGCCACTGCCGTCCAGAGCCGACGGTGCCTCCGGCTAACAGCTTATAAGGAAGAACCATGAGCGGCAGGGCGCCTTTTTCACCGAGCATCACCCCGAATCTGGCATATACCGTCCGAATGCCGAGCGCTTCAATTTTCTGGCCTTCACGCTCCCACATATGAGCCGTATGACTGAGAAAGTCTTCATTTGACGTATCGGACTGCTCAGTGAACGTTTTCTCAGTGCTGGTGCCGTAAATGCCGACGGCGCTTGCCTGAATTAAAGCCCGGGGTTTTTTCGGCTGCTGCTTCATAATACGTCTGACTTCTCTCGTCGCTTCTACCCGGCTTGAAATGATTTGTTCTTTCGTTGTGTCCGTCCAGCGGTCAAAGATGGATTTGCCTGCGAGGTTCACCCATACATCAATAGGGGGAAGCTCGCGCTCAGGCGCTGCGTTTTCGGCCAGCCATTGAACATATGTCACATTTTTTTGTTCGGTTTCTCTCTGTTTTCTTGATAAAATATAGACATGATGTCCCCGGCGGGTAAACACACCTGTCAGATGCCGGCCCAGAAAACCAGTGCCGCCTGTCATCGCGATATTCATATCCATCTCTCCTTACACGTTGATACATATACTGTACCTCATTTGCCAAAAAGAAAAACGCCTGAACATCGGGGCGGGAAAGGAGACCGGGATGCCGTTTATTACAAAAATATCGACCCAAAAGAAAAATACCGAGCGCTTCAACATCTTTCTTGATGAGAAATATGCATTCAGCGTCGACGCCGACGTGCTTGTGCGTTTTGACCTGAAAAAAGGGAAAGAACTTGACGAGCTTGACATTCTTGAGATCCAGCACGGCGATGACGTGAAAAAAGCCTTTAACCGCGCCGTAGAATTTTTATCATACCGGATGCGCTCTGAAAAAGAAGTCCGGGATCATCTGAAGAAAAAAGAAACACCGGACATGGTTATTTCTGAAGTCATCCATAAACTGTACGATTACCGCTACTTAAATGACAAAGAATTTGCCGAAGCCTATGCGAGCACCCACAAAAAAACAAACGGCAAAGGCCCTGACGTCCTGTTCCGCGAGCTGAAAGCGAAAGGAATAGACGACGATACCATCAAGGAGACGCTCAGCGCGTTTACATTTGATGAGCAGATACAAGAAGCGCTGAAACATATCGGCAAAATCCTCAAAAAAGACAAAAAGCTGTCCACAAAAGAGATCAGACAGCGGGCGCAGATGCAGCTTCAGCGAAAAGGTTTCCCTTTTGACGTCATCAATGCCGCTCTGGAGCAGACGGAGTATGAAAATGATGATGAAGCCGAGATGGAAGCTCTGAAGGCTCATGCGGAAAAAGCGATCAGGAAATACCGCTATGACGGCAGCTATGAAAGCGGAATGAAGGTCAAACAGTACTTATTCAGAAAAGGATTCTCGATTGACGATATTGATCAATTCTTGCAGAAAGAGGAGTAAACTGAAATGGACAAACGATACAGTCAAATGACGCCTCATGAACTACAGACAGAAATTGCGGGACTGACGGAAAAAGCGCGAAAAGCTGAACAGATGGGCATTGTAAATGAACTGGCCGTGCTTGAACGGAAAATGACGATGGCCAAAGCTTACATGCTGAACCCGGAAGACTTTCGGCCCGGCGGGGTGTATCAGATAGAAGGTTCTGATGACACTTTCCGCATTGATTACATCAACGGCGTATTCGCCTGGGGACACAGATCTTCCCCGTCTGACGGGGAAGAAGCACTGCCGATTTCCGTTTTAAAAGAAAAATAATAACAAAAGAGGCCGGTTCCGGCCTCTTTTTCTTTTCGGGCACATTCGTCTCAACCTTTCAGTAAAAAATGATTGAATTCATTTTTGATATCTTTTAAGATGGAATTCGTTGTTTTTTAATAAAAAGGAGGCGATTTGCGTTGAATATCAAAATGAAACAGCCATCTGTGAAATTAATGATTTTTGTTTTAATGATTTGCACATTTTCCATCGGGTATACGGAATATGCTGTCATGGGTATTCTGACGTCGATTGCCGATGACTTTCATATACATGTATCTTCAGCGGGCATGCTTGTTACGGCGTACGCGGCAAGCGTCTGCCTGACGGGCCCGATTGTAACCATTATCGCGGTTAAGCTGCCGAGAAAGCCAGTGCTGCTAGGGTTGATGGGCATCTTCGTCCTTGCCAACCTGATGAGCGTCTTTGCGCCGAACTTCGCCGTGCTGGCGATTTCCAGAATTTTATCCGCATCCATTCACGGAGCCTTTTTTGCGATCGCCATGGTGTTTGCGAGTGAAATGGTGCCGCCTGAAAAACGTTCCGCCGCCGCGGCTTCCATGAACGGCGGATTAACCGTGGCGCTGATGCTCGGCGTCCCGTTCGGCTCTTATTTAGGGGATGCCCTTAATTGGCGTGCCGTCTTTTTCATTATTTCCGTTTTAGGCCTGATCGGGCTGATCGGACTGATGCTGGTCGTACCGAATCGAAAACCGAAAGTGATTCCGATGCTGATGAATGAATGGAGTGTCTTTAAGCATAAACAAGTGATTTTTTCCTTTGCGATCACCATTCTCGGCTACTCAGGCGTATTTATCGCTTACACGTTTATTGAGCCGATTTTAAGAGATTCAGCGGGGTTCGGCACAGTCGGCATCACAGGCGCGTTATTTGCCTACGGTCTCGGCGGAGTGGCGGGGAATTTCTTCGCGGGGAAAGTGCCGCTCAAACTGCTGACGCGCACGATGATCGGTGTGATGATCGGCTTGATCGGCGTCTTGGCGATTTTCCCTTATATCGCTGTCTTTCCCGCCGCCGCCGTTTCAGCGACATTTTTGTTCGGCGCATGTGCGTTCGGCACGCCGCCGCTTTTGCAGACCAAGGTTATTTCTTCCTCTGAAAACGGCACGACAATAGCCGCTGCGGTGAGCGTTTCCGCCTTTAACCTGGCAAACGCGCTCGGCGCCTGGATCGGCGGATTGATTCTCGGGGGAACGGGATCTTACTCATGGCTGTTTGCCGGCGGTGCGCTGATGACGGCTCTCGGCCTTGTGCTTTCCACGTTCGCTCATCTGTCTGAGAAGAAAGATGTTTATGAATACCAAGTGCATAAAGGATAACAAAAAGCTTGCAGGGGATATTCCGCCTGCAAGCTTTTTTCAGTGTTTCAATGTAATGCTGATCACCGTATGTTTATCACTCTCAGCTAAGGAAATATTCCGGGTTTCCGGTACTCCGTCTTTTTCAAAAACGACGGCATAGGTTCCTTTCGCGCCGCTTTTCCATGTCATCTCGCCGTGGTGATCAGTCTTGCCTATTATCTCTCCGCGGTCTATATTGGGCTGATGATCTGACTCCGCCGCTTTCATCACGGTAACCGTCACACCGGCCGCCGGTGAACCGTCTGCATCCTCAACATGGAGCGTAACGGGCAGTGCTTTTTTGGCGGCGGAATCATCCGCTTTGCCGCATCCGCATAAAACGGCCGCCGCGAGAAAGATAACAAAAGCTTTATTGATTTGACCAATATTGAATGTTGTCGAATACACTGTTTGTCACCCTTGTTCCCAGATTGTAAGACGACCCGCCGTTTGTATGAATGGCAATGGCGGTCTGGCCGGTGTCGCTGTAATTGCGGTAAACGGGCGATCCGCTCTGGCAGCCGAACGTATCTGTCGTGTAAGTGAGTTTATATGTCTCGGCAGAACGTATCGGCTTGCTGTCCGACCACATGGAACCGGACACTTTGTCGCACGGATATCCTGTCACGGTTGAGGAAAGCCCGGCCGGACTGGAACTGTTGGTCGTCCGGTAGCCGTACCAGCCGACAGTATTCCCGGGCGACCCGTTTACTTTGATTGCGCCGTAGTCGTAGTTTGTGTCACCGTTTTCTGTCCACCCTTTGACACTGTAGAATGTCTTGCCTGAATAAGAGCCGTACGGGTACGATGACCCGTTGCGGCCGGGAGCTGCCGTAATTTTCGATGCCCAGCCGTTTTTCTGATCATACACGCAATGTCCCGCCGTAACGATCGTGTCGGCATTGACAAAAAAACCGGTGCATCCGTAGGTGCTTGTGCTGCCGCTGTATGTAACGGTCAGCTGTGCTGTCGCTCGATATGGAAATGATGTTGTGGGAGAAATTCTGATTCGTTCGTCTGTCCCAATAATACTGGAAGGCTTTAATGACTTGATGTCAGCTTTGCTGTTTTGTGCAAGCTGTCTTTTGGTGAGGCCCGTTCCTTCATAAGCGGGGGATGTCTGTGTTGTTTGTACAGGCTGATTCTGATTTGCGTCAAACTCCTCACCGCTGTTTGATACAGATGTCTGCGGGCTGCCCGCTGCTTCAGCTGAAACAGCAAATAATGAAACTGACAGTAAGAATGCGGTAAGGCTCAGCAATCGTTTTGAAACTGTCTTCATTTTATAAAACCCCTCCTTTTTTGTCTACCGGCTTTCGTTTTAACATTTAACATATTATGGAATTTATTTAGCGTTATGACCGCAAGAGGATGTTTTTTTCGCAAAAAAAAGACCGGGTCATTCCCGGTCTCTTACGGTGTGTGTTATCGTCTGCCTGAAGCTCTCATGCGCTCTTGCGGGTGCGAATTAATTGAACCGTCCGCCCGTTTAGAAGCGTAGTCATCCTTTGCCCGCGGTTCGCCTTCAAACTTATTATTGTTCTGATTAGGAAATCCTTTTGCCTTGTTCCGGACCATTTGTTTTCCCCCTCGGCCAATATCAAAAGGTTGCGCCTTCTGGACTGAAGACGTAAAGTTAGTATATGCCTGTGACAAGCTGCGTAAAAGCAGCAGGTTTTCCCAAGGAAAGGAGACAGAGACATGAATACATATATCGACAAACTGACGAATTTGCTGCTTGAGAAAAATGACATGCTCAGCTATTTGCAAGCGCGAACTTGGGTTGAGCTTTTATGGGGAGATTTCGAAGCGACTTACGCAAAAGCCGGCCGCCCGTATCAAGGAGAGCAAATGACGGAACGCGTCGTCAAGGAATGGATCGAATCATACGGCAGCAAGCTCCATATGTTCCAGAGCGTTCGGGAAGACGTTTCTCATTATTTGGATCAAAGCAGGGGTCTCCTGCATTAATATAGCAGTGAGCCCGCCGGATACCGTCCGGCGGTTTTTTCTTTTTATAAAAGAAATGGGAAAATCATGTTTGACGACCGGCGGAATGTGGAAATGTGTAATAACTTATAAAATAGCGGGGAGGAACCACAATGAACATGAAAAAGGGGTTAACCGCATTTATTCCGGCCGCAGGACTTTGCTTATTTTTAGCCGCAGGCACCGTTTTTTTTGATCCGGCAGCGAATGCCGCAGCAGTTCACCAGACAAAAATAGACACCGCAGCAGATACATATATCGTGAAAGCAGGAGAACTTAATGTCCGCAAAGAACCCAATAAACAAGGGCGGATTATCGGCACGCTTCGTTCAGAGGATTCCGTAAAGGTTAAACGGCTTCAAGGAGCAGATTGGGCTGAAATTGACTACAAAGGTCACAAAGCCTATATTTCCACGCATTTTCTGATGAAGCAGCCGGTGAAGGCGGTGACCGCGAAACAAACCGATTTTTATACGCCGACTTTGGAAACCGGCAAAAAAGGGTCCGTTAAAGCGGGTGAAACCGTCAATGTGCTCGGCTGGGGGTTCAGCCATGACGGAGGGTTTGACCGTAAATGGGCGTACATCACATACGGCGGGAAAGCAGGTTATGTGAAAACGGCCGACTTAACTCAAAAATAAAGATTCAGGCAGGCGAATGAGCCTGCTTTTTTTCTGAAACTTTTCGCCTTTCCTTTCGTAAAAGATGAAAAGGAGAGTGATGGATATGATAATGGTGATCGGCGGCCTTCTGATGGCTGCGGCCGGCATTTCAGTCACATTTTTTCCGCCGAAGTCGATCAGCAGCCTGTACGGATATCGGACGAAGCGCTCTATGGCGGATGAGTCGCAGTGGAAAGAAGGCAATCGATTCAGTGCGCTCCTCATGATTCTGTTCGGCCTTATTTCGGCGGCAGCTGGATTTTCGGGCAGCCTGCTTATCCGGCTTACTCAGCCGTTCGCCCTGATTGTTCAGGCCGTATTGTTGATTGCGATCAGCGTACTGATCATCGTCTTAACAGAAAGAAGATTGAAACAAACGGGGAGGAGAATCGATGAATGACATTACGTTTCACATGATCGAAACAAACGGAGTGACGCTGCACACGGCTTCAGCCGGTCCGAAAGACGGTCCTCTGGCGGTGCTGTTGCACGGGTTTCCGGAATTCTGGTACGGCTGGAAGAGTCAGATCAAACCGCTGGCGGATGCCGGATACCATGTTGTCGTGCCTGATCAGCGCGGCTATAATCTCAGTGACAAACCGGAGGGCATTGAAAACTATACCATTGATACGCTCAGAGACGACATTATCGGGCTGATCACTCATTTTACAAATGACAAAGCCGTCGTCATCGGACATGATTGGGGAGGAGCCGTGGCCTGGCATTTGGCATCCACGCGGCCGCAATACGTTGAAAAATTGATCACGGTCAATATCCCGCACCCGGCGGTTATGCGGAAGGTCACACCGTTCTACCCGCCGCAGTGGAAGAAAAGCTCTTATATCGCTTTCTTTCAGCTTCCGGAAAAGCCGGAACGGAGATTGTCTGAAGACGATTACCGCGTATTGGATCACGCGATCGGCTTATCTGAACGCCCGGCGCTTTTTTCACGGGAAGATGTCGACAGCTACAAAGAAGCATGGGGCAGAAAAGGAGCGCTCACGGCGATGCTGAACTGGTACCGGGCGATCAGAGCCGGCGGTTTAGGCCCTGCCGTTCCGCTTAAAATGCCCGTTCCGTACCGGTTAATATGGGGCGTCAACGACCGCGCGCTGAGCAAAAAGCTCGCCAAGGAAACAAAACGGATGATTCCAAACGGCGACTTAATCTTCATAGATGATGCCTCACATTGGGTCATTCACGAAAAACCGCGCATCGTCAGCCATTTGATTCATGAATACCTTCAGCAATAAAGTCTGTCTCGCGTACAGACTTTTTCTTTTTTTTCTCATATCTGCCGAAAAACATGACAAAATATAAATCATATGCAGAAAAAAATTTCTTTCCCTGTAACAAAAAAAGGGTTTAAACGTCATTAAAAAAAGGAAAAGCCTTACTGAAGTTTTGCGGACAATTCCTTTAAGGCCGTCCTAAAAAAAGAATAATACAAAGAAGGTGCCTTCATGAAACAAAGGTTAATCTCAATTATTATTCCGTCTTACAATGAAGGGAACAACGTCAAGCTCATCCATGAATCTTTAAAAAAAGAATTTCAGACGATTCATTATGACTATGAAATTTTCTACATCAATGACGGAAGCGCGGATGACACCCTTCAGCAGATTAAAGAACTGGCCGCCAGAAACCATCGCGTCAAATACATATCTTTTTCCCGCAACTTCGGGAAAGAAGCGGCCATTCTGGCAGGATTTGAACACGTGCAGGGCGAAGCGGTAATCGTGATGGACGCCGATCTGCAGCATCCGACCCATCTGCTGAAAGACTTCATTCAAGGCTATGAAGAAGGGTATGACCAAGTCATCGCGCAGCGCAACCGAAAAGGGGACAGCCCCGTGCGTTCCGTGCTTTCTTCCCTGTATTATAAATTTATCAACAAAGCCGTCGAAGTGGACTTGCGTGACGGGGTCGGAGATTTCCGCCTGCTGAGCCGGCAGGCCGTTGATGCTCTTTTGAAGCTGAGTGAAGGGAACCGTTTCTCGAAAGGGCTGTTCTGCTGGATCGGGTTTGACCAGAAAATCGTATTTTATGAAAATGTCGAAAGGAAGAACGGCACGTCCAAATGGTCATTCAGCAATCTGTTCAACTACGGAATGGACGGTGTCGTCTCCTTCAACAACAAGCCCCTCAGGGTATGCTTTTTCACCGGTATTCTGATATTGCTTCTGTCGATGGTTTATATTGTAACGACCTTTGTTCATATTCTGACACACGGCGTGTCCGTACCCGGATACTTCACCATTATTTCCGCCGTGCTGTTTTTAGGGGGCATCCAGCTTTTGAGTCTCGGCATCATCGGAGAATACATCGGCCGGATTTACTATGAAACAAAAAAACGCCCGCACTATTTAATTAAAGAAGCGAATATAACGTACGGAGAACAAAATGAAACGAATTATACAAAAAAGCGCAAGTGGAACCATTAAACAGCCGCCGCTGTGCGCAGGGTCTGGGGACATTGTATGAAAAAAAATAAATGGATCTTGCCGGCAGCCTGTGTGCTGGCTGCGGCAGCCGCTCATATTTTTTTCTTAAAAGAGTGGTCGGCAGGCCGCTATATGACGGGGTCTGGAGACGGGATCGCCCAAATGGCGGTCTTCAAAAAGCTGCTGTTTGATCAATATATGAACGGCAGGCTGTTTTACAGCTATTCGTTCGGACTGGGCGGGGGAGTGTACAGTCAGCTCGGCTATTATTTCTCTACTTCTTTTCTATTCCTGTTTATCTCCGCCGCTGTCCGCTTTTTGCAGCTTATTCAGCTGGCGGGTGAGGCTGATGCGCTGTTTTGGGCGCAGGCCTCCGTTTTTATCAGCATCGCCAAGCAGAGTTTTATCATATTCACGGCGGCGTGTGTGTTCCGCTATTTCGTCAAACGGACGGTGCCTGCTTTTGCCGGCGCCGTGTTGTACGGGGTCTCGATTATCTACTTCCGGCATGAGGTGTATTGGGACTTTTTCACTGACAGTATGGTGTGGCTGCCGCTGCTCGTGCTCGGCGCGGAAAAAATCATCAGGGAAAAAAAGCCGGCGTGGTTTATCTTCGCCTGTGCGCTGACATTGATCAACAACTTTTATTTTGCGTATATTAATCTGATTTTCATCGGCATTTATATCTTATTCAGGTGGATGATCCCCCTTGAAGGCAATGAGGCGAAAAGGCTCACTCAATGCAGGATATTTATTCTGTCGGGCCTTCTCGGGTTCGGCATAAGCGCAGTTTCCTTTATCCCTGTCGTATACGGATATCTTCATAATCTGCGGCCGCCGTATTCAGAGCAGATTGCATGGCTTGATTTTTCCGACAACATTTTATTTTCAAGCCGGATAATCATTCTGCCGGCGGTTTTTTTACTTTTTCTATTTACATTTTCTTTATATAAAAACCGGCTGTTCCGGCTGTTTGCGGGAATCAGTCTGCTGTACATTCTGTTTCACTTCAGTCCGTTTGCGGCAAGCGCCTTTAACGGTTTTTCAGCTCCGCAAAACAGGTTTGAATACGTCCTGTGCTTCACGATTGCCGGAACGGTTGCAGCAGGGCTTTCTAAGCTTTCAGACATCAGCATGAAGAGTATGCTGATATCCGCCGTACTCGCCGTTCTGCTCTATTGGAGCCAAGTGAGACGGTTCAGCCTGGATATTTCTGATCAGGCCAACCTGCCTATCCTGCTCCTTCTGGGGCTGACCATTGCCGCTTTCCTTGCAGCAAAGACAAGACTGAAAGGCGCGGTGCCCGCCGTCTATGCCGTCATTCTCTTGACGGCGGTGCTGACGGCTAATACATATGAAAAATATGCGTTATCAGAAGGCGGGAAGATTTATACGGTATCGCATACCTTTATGACGGGTCCTGACTATAAGGGCAAAGAACAAACAGAGCTTATTCAGCGTCTGAAAGAAAAAGACCCTGATCCGTTTGCCCGTTTGGATTGGATGAACGGTGTTTTCAATAACACCCCGATCATTTACGGGTTCAACGGATTCAGCGTATACTCAAGCATTCTGAACCGCAATCTGCTGTCCTTTTACTGGAACGATCTCCGGATTGATATGGGCAGAGAAAGCGTCAGCCGCTATGCGACATTAGGAAACAGGGCTAATTTATACAGCCTGCTTTACGGAAAATATTATATGACGGAAAAAACAAACGAGGCCGGCGTGCCGTACGGGTTCAAAAAAACCATGGAATCATCCCATTATGCGGTTTATCAAAATCAATATATGCTTCCGTTCGTACGGACAGCTGATCGCGTATATAACGAGGACGGTCTGAAAAAAGCGCCCGCCCTTGCCAGAGAACGGGCAATGCTTGACGGGATCATCACGGAATCAAGCACAGCCAACACGAAAAAAGCGCCTGAGGCGAAAAATATGATCCGCCATGCAGAGATAGCGGCCGACCATGCGGATTATCAAGACGGCATCCTGACGGTAAACGAAGACGGCGGCGGCCTGATCATTACGCCGCAAGCCGCTAAGATGGACGGCGGCGATTATTACGTCAGCTTTTATTTGAAGAATAAAGCGAAGGACCAGGGCTTTACATTAAAAGTGAACGATTACACGACAACGAGAAAATCGAATCAATCCATTTACAAAACAGGTGTCAACGATCTTACTGTCAGAGTGCCGAAAACAAAAAACATCCAAATCCGTCTGCCGAAAGGATCGTATCAGCTTGACAGACTGGCGCTTTACGAAGAACGGTACGATACGCTGAAAAACGCATACCGAAAAGCGGAAAAAGAACCGCGGGCCGATCTCAGATGGCGCGGAAATACGCTTCATATCTCGTATGAAAACAAAACCAGCGCGCCGTATATCATGCTTCCGATTCCATATGAAAAAGGCTGGGAGCTGAAGATAAACGGCAGAAAAGAACAGATTGAAAAAGCGGATTATTCCTTTATCGGATTTAAAGCGCAAAAAGGAAAAAACGATATTCAATTAACGTATTACCCGCCGTTTTTTAAACCCGCGGCCGCTCTATCGGTGATCAGCCTCGTGTTTGCCGCTATATATGTGAGAAGACAAAAAAAGCCCGGCTCTTAAACAGAGCCGAGCTTTAATTTTTTCTGCAGTTTTTCCTCGCTGAATATCCAGCCCGTGTAGGAAGAGAGAAGCTCTAAATCATGACTGAGGTGGACGATGGCGACAAAAGGATAGTGACCTTTGCTCCGGTAGCGCAAATCAATAAAGCGCACCTCATAATGATCTTTAAAAGTATCGACCTCCCACCTGTAAACGGGGGAAAATGAAAGAAAGGCTGCAATATTTTCGTCCTGTTTCGCGGCCTTCATCACATCGGTTTCCGGAACGGGCACGCGGTTGAATGTATCCAATATCACGACATGGCCGTCAAGGCTTCTGCCGACATAAAAGGCATGCGCTGTCGTCACGGCGATACGCCACTGCCTGAATTTCATCGTCGGCGAAATAATGATGGTTTCAATCTCCTCTTCAATCATTTCGCGCAGCCTTCGCTTTATCCGCAGCTGCATCAAAAACCGGACGGCGTAATATCCTGCGAGGATGATATAAAGCATCAGAAATGTCACGCCCGGATGACCTCCGATATACCACACGGCAATCGCGGCCAAGTGGCTGACGAAAATAAACGGATCAAAGGTATTGATTAAACCGAGAGCGATCCATTTTCTCGAAAACGGACGGATGGCCTGTGTGCCGTACGCGTTAAAAATGTCAACAAACACATGCAAAACGACAGCCAGAAGCGTCCACAGCCACAGGTGCAAAAAGTTCGCTTCCGGATAAAACATAAACAAAATGCCCGGAATCAGAACGGACCAAAATAATACGGCGGGAATGGAGTGCGTGAATCCTCTATGATTTCGAATATAAACGGCATTATTTTTCAGCTTCAATATGGTATCAATATCAGGTGCCTGAGAGCCGGCAAGCGCGGCGATCATAACTGCCTGAGACATGGGGGTGTGCATGCCGACGGCAGGATCAAGAGTTGCGATTCCGCCAAGCGCGATACCCATGACAACGTGAGTGCCAGTATCCATTGTTGACCTCCTAGCAGGCGTTAAAAATCAGCCGCCCGCATATTTCGCATTATAAGATATTCCCCATTTTCTGTTTGCCCAATCATGGCGTTTATCCGCCGTTCTCATATGTTTCCGCTTTTTCTTTATCACTATTTAATGTAACATATTATCGTAACGTGCCCTTAGTTTACACCAAAATACAGTGTCAAGAAAAGCGGAACCCGAAACATCTGAGGAGAAGATATGAACGCACTTGAAGAAAAAATGAAACAAAAAGATATAGACAAATTTCGCGAGGACTTAATTACATGGTTCGAAAGAGAACAGAGAATTCTGCCGTGGAGAGAAAATCAGGACCCGTATCGGGTGTGGGTGTCAGAGGTGATGCTGCAGCAGACGCGCGTAGATACCGTTATTCCTTATTTCTTGCGGTTTGTTGAGCAATTTCCGACCGTTTCGGCGCTCGCTGAAGCCGATGAGGAAAAAGTGCTCAAAGCCTGGGAAGGGCTAGGTTATTACTCCCGTGTAAGAAATCTGCAAAGTGCCGTAAAAGAAGTGCATGAGCGGTACGGGGGAGTCGTCCCTGCCGGGGAAAAGGAATTTGGCGGACTGAAAGGCGTCGGCCCTTATACAAAAGGCGCCGTGCTCAGCATCGCATACAACAAACCGATTCCCGCCGTAGACGGCAATGTGATGCGTGTCATGTCGAGAATTCTTTCCATATGGGACGATATCGCAAAACCTAAAACCAGAACCATTTTCGAACAGGCGGTATCCGCTTTCATTTCTCATGAAAAACCATCTGAATTCAATCAGGGTTTAATGGAGCTCGGCGCGATCATCTGCACCCCGAAATCGCCGTCATGCCTGCTTTGCCCCGTACAAAAGCACTGTTCGGCATTTGCGGAAGGGACAGAGCGGGAGCTGCCCGTTAAAAGCAAAAAGAAAAAGCCCGGAATAAAAACAATGGCAGCCGTTGTGCTGACAGACGATCAAGGCGATGTCTATATTCATAAACGGCCGCCAAAAGGCTTGCTCGCCAACCTGTGGGAGTTTCCGAATACCGAAACCCAGAAAGGAATCAAAACCGAAAGAGAGCAGCTTGAAGCCTATTTAGAAAAAGAGATGGGAATAACCGCTGAAATCGGGGAGCTGGAAGGCATCGTAGAACATGTTTTCACCCATCTCGTCTGGAATATTTCGGTCTTTTTCGGTAAAGTAAAACAAGTGTCGGGTACAACGGAATTTATACGGGTCACAAAAGAGGAGCTCAAGGAATACGCATTTCCCGTTTCCCATCAAAAGATATGGAAAATGGCGGAAGAAAGCGGCCGCTAAAGAGCGTCAGTCATAGCTGACGCGAGTGCCGTGGCCGTAATCCGCTTCATTCCGTTTCAGTCCGCCGCGGGCTTCGATTTCCTGAATCAGTTCCCGGTATTTGGACTGGCCTTCTTCGTTTAAATACGGCATAATTTGCTGGAAGGCATGATGGAAATAGGCGAGCTCTGAATCTCTCCAATCTTGTTTGGGCATCATGGCCAATTCGCCCATATCACGTCCGACATACATATAAAAGACCCCTTTCAACACATATTGCTTTTATTGTTTGTTGAATGAAAAGAACTATACACAGCAAGGAGCTGAGGAAAAATGGAACAAAATAAATGCGCACTGATCACGGGAAGCAGCCGAGGCGTCGGGAAAGCAGCCGCCATCAGACTCGCGGAAAAAGGATACAATATCGTCATCAATTACGCCCGCAGTAAAAAAGCGGCATTAGAAACCGCCGAAGAAATTGAAAAACTCGGCGTTAAAACGCTCGTTATTAAAGCTAATGTCGGCCAGCCGGCAAAAATCAAAGACATGTTCCGCCAGATTGACGAAACATTCGGCAGACTGGACGTGTTCGTCAATAATGCGGCTTCAGGCGTGCTGAGACCGGTTATGGAACTCGAAGAAACACACTGGGACTGGACGATGAATATCAACGCGAAAGCATTGCTTTTCTGCGCCCAGGAAGCGGCAAAGATGATGGAGAAAAACGGAGGAGGCCACATCGTCAGCATCAGCTCGCTCGGCAGCATCCGCTATCTTGAAAACTATACGACGGTCGGTGTCTCAAAAGCCGCTTTAGAATCGTTAACCCGTTATCTGGCGGTTGAGCTTTCTCCGAAAAACATCATCGTAAACGCGGTGTCAGGCGGAGCGATTGATACGGACGCGCTGAAGCATTTCCCTAACAGAGATGAACTGCTGGAAGATGCCCGCCAAAATACGCCGGCCGGCAGAATGGTCGAGATCAAAGATATGATCGACACGGTGGAGTTTTTAGTTTCTTCAAAAGCGGACATGATCCGCGGCCAGACCATCATTATTGACGGCGGACGCTCTCTGCTCGTATAAGTTTTAAAAAAGATGAATAGCCTTATCGTCTCCTGCGCATTCTAAAGTGCGTGGAGGTGATAACAATGGCAAACTCAAAATACAGCAAAACAGACGTTCAGCAGGTGAAAAAACAAAACCAGCAATCAGCTTCCGGTCAGGGTCAATACGGCACTGAATTCGGCAGTGAAACTGATGCGCAGCAGGTTAGAAAGCAAAACCAATCTGCTGAACAAAACAAACAGCAAAACAGCTAATCACTGAAACGAAAAAGCACTTCATCTTCGGATGGAAGTGCTTTTTTCTGTTGCCGAAACGACAAAACTTGTGATTCCTCTACAGAATGAGTCAAAGGGTTTTCCGGCGTAAAATCGAAATGGTAAGGAGTATCAACCTAAAAGCCTAAGGAGGAACCCGATGTCAGAGTTTGAAAAGCTTGTAAGTGAACAGATGAAAATCATGGATCAGCTTCTCGAGCTGCAGTCAGAACTTGACCGCTGCCGGCAGGTGGAAGCGGAACTCATCAGTCTGGAAAGAGATGCAAAGCTGGACAATGTACAGGACGAAATTGCGACAAAGCGAAAAGACCTGGCCGGCATACAGGAGTTATTCCAAAGGCAGACAGAGCAAGTCATCCAGTCTTATCGCAGCACGGAAAAGCCGTCTTCCTATGTGCAGAAATGAATGTGCCATTCCGGAAGCGGAGTGGTTCTTTTATTTTCATTTTTTAATTCGTAACGTTATAATAGTGAAAAGACTTGTCGGAAAGCAATTGCGGCTGCATTGACTGCAGGGCTTTACAGAAAGTAGGGGAGAAATATGGGATATCCCAAGGAAGGAGAAACCATTCAAATTCACAGCTATAAGCATAACGGGCTGCT
This sequence comes from Bacillus sp. JK74, assembly GCF_053663395.1. Lineage (NCBI taxonomy): Bacteria > Bacillati > Bacillota > Bacilli > Caryophanales > Bacillaceae > Bacillus > Bacillus sp. JK74. Next base: position 255,625 of record NZ_JBSJQB010000006.1, read on the forward strand.
TCATCGAATTTGGAATGAAACGACGATTTTAAAAAGTACGGAATTGTGTATCATCGGAGCTAACGACCGGACAATGGTAACCGAATCCGACGGACGGACGTGGGTGACGAGAGAACCGGCGATCTGCTACTTTCATGCCCGTCAGTGGTTTAACGTCATCGGAATGCTGAGAGATGACGGGGTACACTATTATTGCAACATCAGCTCGCCGTTCGCTTATGACGGAGAGGCCATCAAATATATTGATTACGATTTGGATGTCAAGGTGTTTCCGGATATGACATATAACATTCTTGACGAGGATGAATACGATGACCACCGCAAATCAATGAATTACCCTAAAGAGATCGACAGCATTCTGAAGGAGTATCTGAATACGCTGCTGCACTGGATTCATCAGCGGAAAGGACCGTTTGCTCCGGAATTTGTTGATATGTGGTATGAACGGTATCTGCGCTATACAAAATAAAGAATACAATAAAAAACCTGTTGGGGTGTCAACAGGTTTTTCACATGGGCTCACACGCCTTAAAGAGAGAGGGGGATAAAGTGTGGGCGTAATCAGACGCTATATGCAATTTGTAAAACCTTATAAAAAACAAATTTTTATCACAGTGTTAATCGGCATTATAAAATTCTCCATCCCGCTGGCTCTCCCGCTTCTGTTAAAATACGTGGTCGATGACATTATTCAAGGGAGCGGAACGGCAAGCGCTAAAACATCATCGCTATTCACGATAATGGGCATCATGTTCGTGCTGTTTTTAATTCTGCGTCCCCCGGTAGAGTACTATCGGCAATACTTCGCGCAATGGACGGGCAGCCGGGTGCTCTACGATATCAGGGGGGTATTGTTCGATCATATTCAAAAATTGAGCCTGAGGTTTTATGCCAACACGAGAACGGGCGAAGTCATTTCCCGGGTGATAAATGATGTCGAACAGACAAAAGACTTTGTCATAACGGGACTGATGAATATCTGGCTTGATATGATGACGGTGCTGATCGTCATCTGTATTATGTTTACACTCGATGTGAAGCTGACATTGATATCTGTCATTTTGTTTCCGTTATACGGAATTTCAGTGAAATACTTTTACGGCCGTCTCCGAAAACTGACACGTGAGCGTTCTCAGGCACTCGCCCAAGTTCAGGGACATTTGCACGAAAGAGTTCAGGGGATGCCCGTTATCAGAAGTTTCGCCATTGAAGATTATGAACAAGCCAATTTTGATGAAAAAAACGGACATTTTCTGGACAAAGCGATCCGTCATACGAATTGGAACGCGAAAACGTTCGCAGTTGTGAACACCATTACGGATTTGGCGCCGCTGCTCGTTATCGCATTTGCGGGTTATTTTGTCATAAACGGCCCGCTGACGGTAGGGACGATGGTTGCGTTCGTCGGCTATATTGACAGAATGTACAATCCGGTCAGAAGATTGATCAACTCATCGACGACGCTGACCCAGTCGATCGCTTCAATGGACCGCATATTTGAATTTATCGACGAGCCGTATGAACTGACTGATAAACCGAATGCACTAAAAGCTGACGGCATTAAGGGCGAAGTTGAATTCCGAAATGTCTCGTTCCGTTATGAGGAAGGAAAAGAAACGATTTTGCAGGACGTTTCCTTAAAGGTGACAAAAGGGGAAACCGTCGCGCTCGTCGGGATGAGCGGCGGCGGAAAATCGACGCTTGTCAGCCTCATACCGCGTTTTTATGATGTATCCGGCGGCAGCCTGCTGATTGACGGCACAGATATTCGCGATTATGAAGCGAGAAGCCTCCGCAATCAAGTCGGAATGGTGCTTCAGGATACGTTTCTGTTCAGTGAGACGATTCGTGAAAATATCGCCATCGGTAAACCGGGAGCGTCTCTGGATGAGGTGGTTGCGGCTGCAAAAGCGGCAAATGCCCATGAATTTATTATGAACTTCCCCGAAGGATACGAAACCAAAGTCGGCGAACGGGGCGTCAAATTGTCAGGCGGGCAGAAGCAGCGGATTTCGATCGCCCGTGTATTCTTAAAAAATCCGCCGCTGCTGATTTTGGATGAAGCGACATCGGCTCTTGATCTTGAAAGTGAACACTACATTCAGGAAGCGATGGAAAAGCTTGCGAAAAACCGGACGACTTTTATCGTCGCCCACAGGCTGTCCACGATTACGCACGCGGATAAAATTGTCGTCATGGAAAACGGCGCCGTCGTCGAAACCGGCACGCACGAGGAATTAATGGCCCGAGGCGGCCAGTACAGACACTTATTTACGATTCAGAATTTGAACTGATACAAAAACGTATGCCGTCCGAATGGGCGGCATACGTTTTTTTGAATGCAAAAAAACCCGGTTTTACGGAAGCACCGGGTTACTCTTCGTCTGTTTCTAATTCGCTGTCTTTCGGGTGGTATGTCTGAAAACTCGTAATTAATGTATCGAGATGCTCCAGCTGCTCGCGGTATTCCGCAACCGCAGCCATAATGCTGAGCATATTGTAATCAAGCAGTTCATCCTCGCAGTTCTGCTGATTTTTCAAGAAAGACTTCGTCAAAAGCTGTTTATATCTTATGCTTTCTTCAGCATCGTCATCATGCGGTTTGATCTTGCCGACCGTCCGCATCAGAATCCTTTCGTGCCAATGAAGCAGATAATCAATTTCTTCTGTCAGCGTCTCCTGAAATTCCTCCGGCATATGATAAATCTCGTTTTCATAGCGGTGCAGCTTTTTCAGCGTATCAAGCGCCCGATTTGCCGTAATAATCGCCTGTCTGAATAAAACAAGCTTGCGCGACTTTACATACGTCGTTTTCTTAAAGTAGCTTCTCTCCTCTTTATAAAGAAGGTACGTATGATCAAGCTTCATCATTTTTTCCTTCAGCTTCTCAATATCCTCTTTCAATATCGAGTGTTCCGTGGACTGACGCATCGTCAGCCTGATCCATTTCATGATCTCATCGGTATATTCAACCGTATGATGAGTCAGCTTCGTTTCGTATTTCGGCGGAAGAAACACAAGGTTCACAATAAAAGAAGACAGCACGCCTAAAATAACGGTGCTTGTTCGTATCAGAGCGAACGTCAGGAAGCTGTTTCCCGGTGTTTCTAAAATCGCGATAACCGTCACGAGCGCAATCGAAATGGTGTGTTCAATTTTCAGTTTTAACATGATCGTGATGACAATCACTGCGGTCAATCCGATCATAATCGGACTCGGTCCGAAAATCAGTCCGAATACCGTAGCGATGACAGCGCCGATGATATTTGCCTGAACCTGATCAATAATGATAAGAAAAGACCTGTAAATAGAGGGCTGTATGGCAAATATAGCTGCAATCCCGGCAAAGATCGGCGACGGAAGTCCGATCCATGATGCTAAGTAGAGCGCGAGCGTAATCGCAATCCCTGTTTTAAAAATGCGGGCACCAAGTTTCATTGGTTTGTGCGTGCATTCCTTTCTCTAATAAATTATGTGCCGAACGAACGGCTGACACTTACATTTCCCTGTCGGCTGATTTGCTAAACAATAAAGTAATATACAGGGATCATACCAATTATTCAAGGTCTTTTTTTAAAAAAACCATTATCTCACAAATCGGACAAAAAGAAAAAGCGGAAGCCCCGGGCTCCCGCTTGTTTCAGCAGTTATTTTTTCATATGTCTGAACGCATCTTCAACGGCTTGTAAAGTGGCGTCGATATCCTCTTCAGTATGTGCGGTTGTGATAAACCAAGCTTCATACTTCGATGGAGCGAGATTGATGCCGCGCTCAAGCATCAGCTTGAAGAACTTGGCGAATGCTTCTCCGTCCGTATTTTCCGCCTGCTCGTAATTGACGATCTTTTCATCAGTGAAGTAAACCGTGAGCGCGCCTTTTAAACGGTTGACGGTGATGGTAATGCCATGTGTCTCCGCATGGGCGAGAATGCCCTGCTCAAGTCTGGCGCCGAGCTCATCAAGCCGCTCGTAAACGTCTTCTTCCTTCAGCACTTCCAGGCAGGCGATGCCTGATAGGATAGATGCTGGGTTTCCGGCCATCGTGCCGGCTTGATATGCCGGGCCGAGCGGAGCAACCTGCTCCATGATCTCTTTTTTGCCTCCGTAAGCGCCGATCGGCAAGCCGCCCCCGATAATTTTACCGAGCGCCGTTAAATCAGGCTTCACTTGAAGAAGATCCTGCGCGCCTCCGTACATAAAACGGAACGCCGTGATCACTTCATCATAAATGACGAGCGCGCCCGCTTTATGGGTCAACTCATTTACCTGTTCTAAAAATCCTTCTTCAGGTTCAACGATGCCGAAGTTGCCGACGATCGGCTCGACGAGAACCGCTGCAATTTCTGAACCCCATTTATCCAGCGCGGCTTTGTAGCTTTCAATGTCATTGAAAGGAACGGTAATGACCTCATTGGCGATGCTTTTCGGCACGCCGGCGGAATCAGGGGTGCCGAGCGTAGACGGGCCGGAACCCGCAGCGACAAGTACGAGATCAGAATGGCCGTGATAGCAGCCGGCGAATTTAATGATTTTTGTCCGGCCTGTATAAGCGCGTGCAACCCGGATCGTTGTCATCACCGCTTCGGTGCCTGAGTTTACGAATCGTACTTTATCAAGTGAAGGAATGGCCTCCTTCAGCATTTTGGCGAAAGTGACCTCATGTTTGGTCGGCGTCCCGTACAGCACGCCGTTTTCAGCCGCTGTTTTAATCGCTTCAGTAATATGCGGATGGGCATGTCCGGTAATAATCGGGCCGTAAGCCGCTAAATAATCGATATACTGATTCCCGTCTACATCCCAGAAATAAGCGCCGTTCGCTTTTTCCATCGCAACGGGTGAACCGCCGCCTACCGCTTTATAGGATCTGGACGGGCTGTTCACGCCTCCGACGATATGCTCTAACGCTTCCTTATGAAGTTCAACTGATTTTGTATACAAAAAATGACCCTCCTAATATCTCCTTACATCATGTTCTATTGTAGCATGCTTCATTGCGAGCACAACGGTTCATGCTTCCAGAAAAGAGCGGGGGGATAACGGTTGTAATCTTAACGTGAATTGGATACGCTTAATAAAAAACCCGGAGGTATAAGAAATGACGATTGAAATCGGACAAACAGCACCGGATATGAAATTAGTGAATGACAGCGGGGAAGAAGTAGCACTGACGGATTTTAAAGGGAAGTACGTCGTTCTCTATTTTTATCCGAAAGACATGACACCCGGATGCACGACGGAAGCATGTGATTTCCGTGATCAGCACGAAAGTTTCGCGGGACTTGATGCGGTTATCATCGGAGTAAGCCCTGACAGCCGTGATAAACATGAAAAATTTAAGCAAAAACACGATCTTCCTTTCCAGCTCCTCGTTGATGATGAGCACAAACTGGCGGAAGCTTTTGATGTGTGGAAGCTGAAGAAGAATTTTGGGAAAGAATATATGGGTATCGAGCGATCCACTTTTTTGTTAGACAAAGAAGGCCGTCTTGTGAAGGAGTGGAGAAAGGTAAAAGTGAAAGATCACGTTGCCGAGGCGCTTCGCGAATTGGAACAAATTGCGTCTAATTAATGGACAAATGCTGAACTCACGGGGTTTTCTTCAGATTACATTTGACAGGAGACCGGAAAAAGATGTACACTAATTATAAACATTATAAAGTAAGAATCTTTTTTAGAAGAGAGGTGCATGACGGATGGCTGCACATGAATTAAAAGAAGCCTTAGACACGTTGAAGGATACGGGAGTCCGGATTACTCCTCAACGTCATGCCATTCTGGAATATCTCGTGGATTCTATGGCACATCCGACAGCGGACGATATATATAAAGCCTTGGAAGGGAAATTCCCTAATATGAGTGTTGCGACAGTGTATAACAATTTGCGTGTATTCCGGGAAGCGGGGCTTGTAAAGGAACTGACGTACGGAGATGCGTCCAGCAGATTTGACTTTGTCACCTCTGACCATTATCACGCCATTTGTGAAAGCTGCGGAAAAATCGTGGACTTCCATTACCCCGGGCTTGACGAAGTGGAACAGCTTGCTGCTCACGTCACAGGGTTTAAGGTAAGCCACCACCGTTTGGAGATTTACGGCGTCTGCCAAGAATGTTCCAAAAAAGAAAACCACTAAACGAAGCTGACCGCTTTGATACGGTCAGCTTCGTTTATTTTACACTGTTTTTTCTGTTATAAGACTCATCGAACGCTTGGCCTTCCAATCCTTTATCCAATGTAAGCGGCTCTCTGCAATGCATGCACATATCCACTCTTCCCAGAATCTTCGTTTCTTTCTCGCAAGCGGGGCACATCACCCGAACCGCTTTTGTGGACAGCATGCCGATCCAAAAATAAACGGCGGTGCTGAGTCCGATCGACAGCAGGCCGAGAATCATAAACAAGCTGGCAAGCAAAACAGACTGCTTAAAGAACAGCCCGATGTACATAATGATAAACCCAACGAAAACCAAACTTAACGCAAACGTTCTGATCTTATTAATTTTGCTTGAGTATTTCGCCATGTCCATCCCCCTCTGGTTTAACTATAGCACAAAACAGATGGCATATTCTTCATGTTTTCGTAAGAAAAGGGAAGAATAAATATGGCACCTAAAAGGAAATTTGTTATAATAGTGCAATGTGTTTAGAAAAAAGGACTTTCATGTTTTATCATAGAAATGTAGAAACAATAGCTAGTGAAACAATCGCATTGGAGGAATCGTAATGGACAATCTTCTCCGTCCAATTTACCAAGAAAGAGCAAGTCATCCCGATACGCTGGCCGTCCTTATGATTGAGAGAAGGAGTAAAGCATCATCCATCACGGATAACTTTGATGCGGTCATGCTTGTCATTGTCAAACAGGCTGATGAACCTCTTTTTATAAAGCATTATGAATTCGAACACAAAACCGCTTCTTTACATATTGTAACGGATGCTCTGCTTCAGGAATGGATTCTGCTTGGGACAAATAGAAGAGTCATAGATTGGATCATCAACGGTAAAGTGCTGTTTGACCGCAATGAATATATATCTGAACTCAATGACCGGCTCAGCACTTTTCCTTTCGCCGAGCGGAAATTAAAGATCGGAATGGAATACGGCAAGCTGATCAGAAGATTTGTAGAAGGAAAAGCGTTTTTTGAAGCTGATCATTTTCTGGATGCATATTATGCGGTAGTGCACGCTCTTCACCACTTGGCCCGCATAGAAGTGATTGACCGGGGGTTTTATCCCGAAACGACAGTCTGGAACCAGGTCCGTCACATTGAGCCGCAGGTATATAAGCTATATTCCGAACTTGTCGAGAGTCACGAAAGCTTGGAGAAAAGGCTTGAATTATTATTCTTAGCAAATGATTTTCTCATCCATTCAAAAGCTGAAATCGGTTCTGCGCACCTTTTTCAAGTGATGAAAGAAAAAGAAATGTGGCAGTTTGGAGAATTGCTTCAGCACCCTGAACTGGTGCACTTCACCCAAGATCTCGGTGTCATGCTTGATTACCTGACGGAAAAAGGCTTTGTTGAAGTATCTCAAATAGAGACCAAAGGGCAGGAAGTATATCATCGAGGATATTCTTTCAAAAAAAGTGTTGACGCTGAATCATAGGCATGGTATATTATTAAACGTCGCTGATGCGCTTCACCAAAAAGCTCACAGCGGCGGAGAAATAAAAACAAAAAACATTTGACAGCAAAACGCTGAAATGTTATACTGAAAAAGTCGCCTCGAGATGAGGTTGAGATGATCTTTGAAAACTAAACAAGACAAAACGTACCTGTTAATTCAAAGTTTTAAATAAATCGCACAGCGATGTGCGTAGTCAGTCAAACTAAGGTCTGCATGATGCAGATCACACAGACGTTACTGCAGGATGCAGTGAACTTA
>NZ_JBSJQB010000007.1:0-163514 GCF_053663395.1 Bacillus sp. JK74
TTTTGAGAGAACACTCTCAATGGTTTGGTGGCGATAGCGAAGAGGTCACACCCGTTCCCATGCCGAACACGGAAGTTAAGCTCTTCAGCGCCGATGGTAGTCGGGGGTTTCCCCCTGTGAGAGTAGGACGCCGCCAAGCTGTCTTAAACCAGTTCATGATGAACTGGTTTTTTTATATGAAAGATCACATAGATATATAAAGCTAATGCCTTTCAAGGGCATTAGCTTTTTTGTTTACATTGATTTTGCTTTGCTGTTGTGATTTTGAAGATTGTTTGATTTTATTGTCTCGAGTATTCTTAAACTGAACACAATCAGCAGCATAAGGACCATCAGTGCAGTAAACAGCCAGAATGCAGTTTGTGCGGGATATTCATCTAAGCTCCAGCCGACGGCGATCGGAAGGAGTGAACCTCCTAATCCGTTTGAAGCAAGCAGAATACTGGTAGTCGTTTCTGTCTTTCCGGGATAAAAATGATTCGTGATGATTAGGGCTATTGCAAACATGCCTGCCATGAACAGCCCTAAAAAGAAGCAAAGGGCAAAGCCGAACCATACGTTTTTACTTAGTGCCAATACGGTAAGTGCAGCTAGACCTCCAATGCTTATGAGACGAAGATAACGGTGATATGTCAGCTTTTCTGATACCGGGCCTGTTAATAACCTTCCGATGATCATCCCCGTCCAATACACTGTAACTGTTATCGTTGCCAAAGAGTTGGGGATATCCCATTTCTCAGCGAAAATGGAGGGGATAAAATGTACAATTGAAACTTCACTGCCGCCGTAAAAGAAGAAGTAAGCCCCCGCCAAGGTAATAAAAAGCAATCCGTGTGACTGATAACCGGTGCTTTCTTTTTTAGTGTCATCGGAAGAGACCTCTTTTCGGATGAGAAGCTGATCAATACTGCCGAAACTCATCTGCTTCCATGCGATTAAAAGTGCAAAACTGGATAACCCTAATACTAAAAAAGCAATTGTCCACCTGTGGTTGTTGATAAGAAAGCCTGAGAGCAGAGGCATGAAAAGCGCACCTAATCCGTAGGCCACTTCCATCTTGCTCATGGCCACAGCCTGTCTTTCTTTAATAGCGGTGAGGATGATCGTGCCTACACAGGATTCCACCAATCCGGCGCCAAGCCCCGCGATGCTGACGAGAAGAAAGAGCAGCGGCCAGGGCGGCAGGAAGGTGATGAACATTTCACAGCTGATGAGTGCCATGCCAAAGATAACGACGTTTTTGCGCCCAAGCTTTTTCACCATGTAAGGCATTCCGATGACACCGATGAGAAAGCCCATGAACTGAGAGAATACCAATACACCGCCATTACTGTAGCTTTGTGAATAATGTGTGAGTAACTCAGGCAGTACGGCTCCCAGAATAACAAGTGTAAAAGCAATCGATCCATAAGAAAAACAGCTTATCCACAGCAGACGAGTTTTCATCATTTTATCTCCTTATTGGTAAAATAATATTTCTCTCTACTCGTATGACATGACGTTTTTACAAAAAATCCAAGTATTGTTACTATATCACATAACTTTTTCTCATACATCCCTTATGGTAACGTTAACAAATTGTTAACATTTTTTACAAGAAAGATCGTTGACATTATTTTCAATAATTAATACGATAAAAAGCGAAATTCTAATAATTTCATAGGGGTGGTATTTGTGGGAACGAAGGAAATCACGAATCCAGACAGCTTGTATTACAGTGTTGACGATGTAGTAATGGAGCGCGGAGAAGGGATTTACCTGTACGATCAAGAGGGGAATGAGTACATTGATTGCGCTTCTGCCACATTTAACTTGAATTTAGGATACGGTAACAAAGAAGTCATTGATACGGTTAAAGAACAAGCCGATAAGCTGATCCATGTGACATCATCTTTTCAAACAGACGCTGTAAATAAACTGGCAGAAAAACTAGTAGAAATCGCCCCCGATAATCTCACAAAAGTACACCCTAAAGTCAGCAGCGGTTCCGGTGCAAATGAAGGAGCTATTAAAATGGCTCAGTATTACTCCGGAAAAACCGATGTCATCTCCTTATTTCGAAGCCACCTCGGACAAACGTATATGACTTCCGCTTTGTCCGGCAACTCATTCAGAAAAGAACCTTTCCCGCCGCAAATTTCTTTTGGCCTTCAAGTCCCCGATCCGTATTGCAGCCGCTGTTTTTATAATCAGAAACCTGATTCATGCGGTATGCTGTGCGTAGAAAGAATTAATGATTTTATTGAGTATGCGAGCAATGGAAAAATTGCCGCCATGATTATTGAACCGATATCCGGAAACGGTGGAAACGTCGTTCCGCCTAAAGAGTATTTTAAACAGCTGAAACAGCTTTGTGATGAACACGATATCGCCCTGATTTTTGATGAAATTCAGACCGGGTTCGGACGGACGGGCAAAATGTTTGCCGCGGACCACTTCGATGTGAAACCTAATATGATGACGGTAGCAAAAGGGCTCGGGGGCACAGGCTTCCAAGTCGCCGCCACTCTGACGGAGGACAAGTATACCGGGCTTCCGGGGTATACGCACTCCTTCACGTACGGCTCAAATGTGATGGCCGCCGCTGCCGCGTGTAAAACCATAGATATCATGCAGCGTCCGGGATTTTTGGAAAATGTAACGACGGTCGGTCATTATATTATGGATCGCTTAGAAACGATGAAAGAGGATTTCGCTTTTATTTCTGAGGTAAGAGGCGTCGGTCTTATGATCGGTGTGGAGATTGTAAAAGAGAACAATGAACCGGATGTGGAGCTGACCAATTATATTGCAAAACGGGCAATGGATTACGGGCTGATTCTCCGGACATCCCGTTACGGGTTCGGAAATGTATTTAAAATCCGTCCGCCTTTAACCATTACACTTAGTGAAGCCGAAGTGCTCTGCTACAGACTTCGCAAGCTATTGGAGGAAATCAAGTGAGAGACTATATCATTGAGCTTGGACAATTTGTTTATCATAAGGTGAAAAATCAAAAAGGCACGCTGAAAAACCGGCTCGTAAACGGCTATTCTCCGGGAGGCGACGCCCAATTTAACATAGACGCCGCTGCTGAGGAGGCGGTGCTGGATTATATTCAAGAAAAGGGCCATCCGGTTGCTTTTTACACGGAGGATGGCGGCCTGAAGCTGATTGGAGAAGATCCGCAATATATTTTAATTGTAGATCCGATAGACGGAACGCGCCCGGCCGCCGCGGGGCTTGAAATGTCGTGTATTTCGATTGCGCTTGCTTCATATAAGCCAAACGCAAAGATTAAGGATATCGAATTTGCTTTTTTGCTTGAATTGAAATCGGGCGCTTATATGTACGGTGATATTTACAGCGATGTCATTCAATTTGAGGGGTATCAGGGAGATTTGCCGAATTTGAGCGGAGTGCGGGATATTAAAAATATGTTTTGGAGCCTTGAATTTAACGGGCATCCGGCGAAGCTGATGACGGACGCATACGGCCATCTGATTGACCAATCGGCTAATAATGGCGGGGTTTTTGTTTTCAACAGCGCTTCTTATTCGATTTCACGAATTATCACGGGGCAGATGGATGCTTATGTGGATATCGGCAATCGTCTGCTGAAAGATGATCCGAAGCTGCTTTCAGATTTTCAGCAGGTCGGGAACGGACAGGTGCTGCATTTGTTTCCTTATGATATTGCCGCAAGCGTCTTTTTGGCGAAGAAAGCGGGAGTGGTCATTACGGATGCATACGGCCGGTCTTTGGACGAAACGCTTCTGACAGATTTAAGTTATCAGAATCAGCAATCATGTATTGCGGCATCAACGAAGGAGCTTCATCAAACATTGTTAGACCAAATCCGCTGGGGCAGAAAGGAAGAGAAATATGAAGGCGTTGGTCTGGACTCCTAATGATAAGCTTGAATATCAAGAGGTGGACGAGCCTCAAATTCGGAAATCCAATGATGTGAAAGTGAAAATTTTCGGCACCGGTATATGCGGAACGGATTTAAATGTGCTGAAAGGAAAAATGAATGCAACCCATCATATGATTATGGGGCATGAATCGGTGGGAGCGGTCGTGGAAATCGGACCGGACGTGACAAATGTAAAAGTCGGAGACCGCGTCGTGATAGATCCTACGCAGTTTTGCGGGAAATGTCATTATTGCCGGAGAGGGCTGACGTGTTATTGCGAAACCTTCGAGGATTGGCAGCTCGGAATCGGGGCGCACGGAACGTTTGCGGAATATTACGTGGGAGAAGACAGGTTCATGTACAGAATTCCGGATTCAATGGAATGGGAGCGGGCCACATTGGTTGAGCCTCTCTCCTGTGTGCTGAATGTTGTGGACAAAGCTTCGATTCAGCCGGAGGACTCGGTCTTGGTTTTGGGGTCCGGACCGATCGGACTGCTTGTGCAAATGATGGTGAAAAAACTGGCGCGATTGACGGTTGCGACTGAAATAGGCAGTTTCCGAAGCGAAGCGGCGAGCCGGATATCGGATTATGTCTACCACCCTGAAGCATTAACCGTGGATGAAGTGAAACGGATTAATCAAGGAAGAAAATTTGATGTGATTTTTGACGCGATCGGCAATCAGCTTGATTGGGCTTATCCTTTTATTGAAAAGGGAGGCAGAATCGTGCCGATGGGCTTTGATGATACGTATGAGATGACAGTCAGGCCGTACCAGCTGCTGTCAAACGGCGTAACGATTGTGGGCACAGGTGAAGCCCGTCAGATCATGGAGGCTGCGTTAGCATGCGCGTCCGACCTTCCGCAGCTCTATGATTTTATTACGGAAAAGACGGAACTGAAGAATTATGAAGAAGCCATTGATCATCTCATGGGCATCGACCCGGTGACAAAAGAAAGAAAGGATATCAGCGCAATAAAAACGATTCTTGTGTCTGATCCGGAACTTTTATAAAAGCGGAAACGGCTCCAGTGAGAGCCGTTTTCTTTTCTTATTTATACGGTCTTGCACATTTCTTTAAAGTTTAATATGATACTCTTTGTTAACCATTCCTTTCCTCAACGACATTATACTCTGAGCGTGTCCCCTTTTTCCCCGTAAGCTTGCCTCATATTCCCCAGATAAAAATCAATGTTTCCAACTGATAAGGTGCGGATTTTTATAGTGAAAAGGAGTCGTTATCATTTGAAAGATTATACGTTACAGCAGCAATGGTTCGGAAATGTCCGTAAAGACATTCTGGCCGGTATTCTGGTTGCTCTCGCTCTGATCCCTGAGGCGATCGGATTTTCAATTATTGCAGGTGTCGATCCGATGGTCGGCCTTTATGCATCATTTTGTATCGCGATTATTATTTCTATCTTCGGCGGCAGACCGGGAATGGTTTCAGCCGCTACGGGTTCAATGGCGGTTGTCATGGTGACATTGGTGGCTGATTACGGGCTGCAGTATTTGTTTGCGGCAACCATTTTGACAGGTATTATTCAATTTATTCTTGGTGTCAGTAAGATAGCGAAATTGATGAAATTTATTCCGCGTTCGGTCATGATCGGATTTGTGAATGCTTTGGCGATCTTGATTTTTTCTGCGCAGCTGCCGCAGTTCAAAGGAGCTTCATGGGTCATGTACGCCATGCTTGCCGGATCACTGGCTATCATATATCTTTTGCCGAAGGTTACGACGGCTGTGCCGTCTCCGCTGGTGGCGATTCTTGTCATGACGATCATTGCGGTGGTCTTCCATGCGGATGTCCGCACGGTCGGTGATATGGGCGGGATTACAAGTTCACTTCCGCATTTCTTGATACCGGATGTTCCGTGGACGTTTGAGACATTGCGGATTATTTTCCCGTATTCACTGGCGCTGGCATTCGTCGGATTGCTTGAGTCGTTGCTGACGGCCCAGATCATTGACGAAATGACGGATACGGATAGTGATAAGAACAAAGAAAGCCGCGGACAAGGCATCGCCAATATTGTGAACGGGTTTTTCGGAGGCATGGCCGGATGCGCCATGATCGGCCAGTCTGTCATTAATACGAAAGCCGGCGGACGCGGCCGGTTGTCGGCTTTTACGGCCGGAGCGTTTTTAATGTTTTTAATTGCCGTATTAAGCGGTATCGTCGTGAAAATTCCGATGGCTGCGCTTGTGGCCGTGATGGTTATGGTGTCCATCGGCACGTTCGACTGGTCATCGATTAAAGGTTTGCGGAAAGCGCCCCTTACTGATTCGATCGTTATGGTGATTACCGTCGTGACAGTCGTTCTGACAAATGATTTATCGAAGGGTGTTTTCGCGGGTGTGCTGCTAAGCGCAATCTTTTTTACGGCGAAAATTTCTAAGCTGAAGATTGTGTCACATTCCGAACAGAAAGATGTCAGAACTTATAAGGTCACGGGACAGATCTTTTTTGCTTCCGTGTCTGAACTGATGAATGCCATCGTTTATGATGAAGACGTGAAACGGATTATCATCGATTTGACCGATGCCCACGTGTGGGATGATTCTGGAGCGGCTGCTCTTGAGAAGATTGTCGCCAAATGTAAAGAATACGGAATTGAGGCTGAATTAAAGGGATTAAATCAGAAAAGCCGAGATTTAATGAAGCAAATGGCATAGAATTTGTGAAGTCCGGATGAATATATCCGGGCTTTTTTTCGGTTAAATTTGGCGATGTGCATTGTTATAATGAATGAGACTTGAAAACCGTATATAGGAGACTTGCATATGATGTGGCTTCAGAAGTTGAACCAAGTGTTGGGGAGAATCATGCCGCTTTTGACTCCGTCAAGTGTGGCGGCGGGTGTGCTGTTATCTCAGCATATCAGCTGGATGGCCGGCGCTGTGCCGTGGATATTTGCATTTATTACATTTACGGGCAGTCTGAGTGCCAATTTTCAATCGCTGAAGCGCAGTATCGAGAAGCCGCTCCCGATGATCATGGCATTGTTTGTTCTGCATATTTTCATGCCTGTTTTTGCATGGGGAAGCGGCCATCTGATTTTCAGCGGTGACCCTTTAACTGTGACGGGGCTGATTATGGGTGTGGTGATCCCGACCGGAATTACGAGTTTGATTTGGGCTGCGATGTATAAGGGAAATGTCGGATTGACGCTGTCTATTATCCTGGTTGATACCGTACTTTCTCCTTTTATCGTACCGTTAAGCCTGTCTGTCCTGGCCGGGGCGAATGTTCAGATGGATGTGTGGGGCATGATGAAAGGGCTGGCGGAGATGGTGGTGATTCCGTCCATCGCAGGGATGATGGTCAACCAGTTTTCCCCGCCGGTAAGGACTCAGGCGATAAGCCGGTCATTGTCTCCTTTTTCAAAAATCTGTCTGATGATTGTCATTGCCATTAACAGTTCGGAAATCGCGCCGTATGTCACGCATGTGGATATCAAATTTGCGGGCATCGCTGGCATGGTATTTTTTATTGCCATGACGGGTTATGCCGTGGCTTGGCTGATCGGAAGACTGATGAAGCGGAGCCAGGATGAAATCGTGTCTCTGATTTATACGGGGGGCATGCGCAATATCAGCGCCGGAGCTGTTCTCGCCGTGTCTTTTTTTCCGTCTCAAGTGGCGGTTCCGGTCGTCATCGGGATGCTCTTTCAGCAAATCCTTGCCGCTTTGTTCGGCTATTTGCTGAGACGCTTTGAACTTAAGCCGGTCGTGATCAAGTATGAAAAAAACCGCTCAGCTACGTGAGCGGTTTTTTCCGTACAGCCAGCTTAGTGCTGAATTGAATTGTCGTTTGAACGCTTCTTGATGGTGCACGGCACCCTCTTCGATCGTAAATGAGAGCTGAGATTGAGAAAAGCCTTTTTGCCTCAGGCTTTTGTACACGCCTTTATTTTGTCCGATCATGGTGTTTTGGATGTTACATTTTTGCTCTGCTTCACGGCTGCCGACAGACATATAGATACGCCGCCGTGCCGGCCGCAAAGGTGCGGAGCGGACATAATCTGCTGATTTTTCATACCAGAAGGAACCGGAAATACAGCCGATTCTGCCGAATATTTCAGGCTTTTGCAGCATCGCGTATATCGAAAACAGTCCGCCTAATGACGCGCCGATCAGTCCTCTCGTTTCCGAATGTGCAGAAATGTGATGCATATCTTCAACAGTTGGAATGATGACATTTGTCAGCTCCTCAAGAAAGAGCCTCCCTTTGCCGCCGAAATCATGAAACGCAGGGCTCAGGGAAGGCGCGGGCCACGGTGTGTACTCATCGAGTCTGTCAGCCGGTTTGATGCCGATGAAAATCAATTCGGAAAGTGTTCCGTCTGCAAATTGGAATTCAAGCTTATCTATCTGTTCTAAAAACAAAGATCCTCCGTCAAGTACGTACACACAGGGTAAAGCCCCCGTTTGAACCGAATAGGACGGAGGAAGATACACAGTGCATTCCCTTCCGTTTATCCGGTGTTCTGTAAGGGTGCCTCTCATGCGTCCAGCCCCTTCTTTTGCTTAAACAGAAGAAAAAAGAAATAAGGAACGCCGAGAATCGCAAGAATAATTCCCGCCGGCACTTCTGAAGGCTGAAAGAACAATTTGCCCGCAAAGTCGGCGGATATGACGAGGAGCATACCGACCAGTCCGCTGACCGGTAATGAGTATCTGTGCTCAATGCCGGCGAGCCTGCGGGAAATATGGGGCGCGATCAGTCCGACAAATGCCATGCTGCCCGCTGCGGTTACACATGCGCTGATCAAAGCGATGCAGGCAATGAGTAAAATGGTTTTTTCTTTATTGGTTGAAACACCGAGGCTTTTCACCGTGTCCTCATCGAAACGAATGGTATCCAGCAATGACGTTTTCGCCATAAGAAGAGGAATGAACAAGATCAGCCACGGAAGGATTGCCGTAATGGTCATCCAGTTTGCCGACCAGATGCTGCCGTTTTTCCAAACCATCGCCATCTCATAATCCTGCGGGTCCATTTTTAATGATAGAAATAAAGACAGCGCGCTGAATCCGGAATTCATGGCGATTCCGACGAGAATAATTCTGCCCGATTCCAGATGCCCCCGGTGCCAGGCGAAAATATAGATCAGCACGGCCGCCATCAATCCTCCGATGAGGCCGAAGACAGGCATACCCATCGCAGAGGCAAGTGCCGTCGCTTCAGATTGTCCCTGAAACAGAAGCATAAACGTGACGATTCCCGCTCCGGCTCCTGCATTAATGCCCAAAATACCGGGATCGGCAAGACCGTTTTTGGTAATGGCCTGAATAACGGCTCCGGCTATCCCCAATCCGAGTCCGATGGCAGCAGCCATGACTATGCGCGGCAGCCTCAGCTGAAACAGCAAAATGTCATATTGCGGATTCGGATGGATGCGGAAAAGCGTACTGAGCAGTTCACCCGGCTTTGCGGAAAAAGAACCGCTTGTCATGCTGAAATAGCTTACGAGCAATATGAGAGCAATCAGAATGATATAAATTCCGGCCATTTTACGCACCACGCTGATCCCCTCCTTTTCTTTTAATCAAATAAAGAAAGAAAGGAACACCGATGATAGAAGTGACGACTTCAATAGGCGTCTCAAACGGGTAATTGATGAATCGGCTGGCAAGATCGCAAAGGGTCAGGAAGACGCCGCCGATGATGCACGCGCATGGGATCAGCCTGCTGTAGTCCGATCCGACGAGAAAACGTGTGATGTGCGGAACGACCAAACCGACAAAGGCAATTTTTCCGGCGAGCGCCACCGAGCTTCCGGTCAATATGACAACGGCTGCCATCGCCATGAGTTTGATGGTTCTTTTCTGCTGTCCCAGACTTTTTGAAATGTCGTCTCCTAATGATACGGCAGTGACCTTTTTGCTGAGAATCATGGCCGTGATGATTCCGATCGCAAAAAATGGGACGGCCAGTTTCAAAAAATCAGGGTTCATTTGATGCAGTCTCGCACTGTACCAAAAACTGAGATCCTGCGAAATTTGAAAATAAATCGAAAGCGCAGCCGACAGACTGCTGAGAAGCATACTGGTTACCGTTCCGATAATGGCAAGCTGCACAGGGGTAAAACCGCCGGGAAGAATGGAGGCCAGCCCGAAAACAAGAGCCGCGCCGAATGCGGAACCGATAAACGAGTATATGATCATTTCAATGGATGTCGATTGAGGGAGCAATACCATGCAAAGGGTGATGATAAAAGCGGAGCCGTCCGACACACCCATGATCGAAGGCGAGGCCAGATAGTTCCGTGTGATTCCCTGCATGAGCGCCCCGGAAACAGCAAGGGCGGCGCCGATAAACATAGCGCCGGCAGCCCTCGGGATTCTTGAATGCCATATGATCTGATGGTCGGTATTCTCCGGATTAAAGTGCAGCAATGCGGAGAACACGGTATGGAAGTCAAGCTGCTTTGCGCCGTATAAAACGGAAAGGAGCAGTGACAGAACAATGGCAATCGGTGAAGCAATGATAATAATGTGTGTCCGCCGTTTTGCATACATGTGAAAAACCTACTCTTTATTAGTCTTGAGTCAATTTGTCAGCCGCAACCTGTAAGAAGCTGATTTTACTCCACGCGGTTCCGCCTTGGGCTAATGGATCAATCGTATTGACGTATACATGGTCTTTTTTGACTGCCTTCAGGCTCTTCCAGATCGGATTTTTCTCTAAGTCTTTCAAAGCGTCCGGCTTATCTGCGTTTTCGTCATCAGAAAATTGTACGAAGATATGGTCAGGGTTCATTTCGCTTAATTTTTCAAGAGAGATCAGTTCCTGCGCTTTCGCCGCTTTGACTTCGTCCGGTGCCTTCAGGCCTAAATCACCGTAAAGCGTGGAGTTGAAATAAACTTGTTCAGGATAAATATAAATATTGCCTTGTCTGATTCTGATGACCAGTGCGTTTGACTGTTTCGCTTTGCTGTTGATCTTTGTTTTTGTCTTTTTCAGGTCCTGTTCGTAATCTGCGATGATTTTTTTCGCTTTTTTCTCTTTATCTGTAAGCTGGGCGAGCAGCATCATGTTTTCTTTCCAGTTTGATGAGATATGAGAGACAGGGATGGTTTCAGCGGTGCCGCTCAATTTTTTCAACGTTTTTTCCGGGAATTTGGTTGATGCCAGAATGACGTCCGGCTGCAGCTCAAGAATTTTTTCCATATTCGGCTGCATTTTTTCTCCCGTTGATACGGATTTATCTGTAATATCTTTAAACAGTTCCGGGAATTTGCCGGAGAAAGAAATTGCTCCTGCCGGATGAACGTCAAGCAATTTGGCGTCTTCCATTGATTCTACGCTGCCTGTAATGGCGATTTTGTCAGTCGGCGCTTTGACTTCATATGTTTTTCCGAGATATTCGATTTTCTGTTTATCTGAAGAAGCGTCCTTTCCTTTACTTGCTGTATCAGATGTTTCTGAGCTTCCGCAAGCCGCGGCCGTGAAAGCCAAAAGCAAAATCATGAAAGCGAATGCCAATTTCTTCATCTATTGTTCCTCCTGTTCAATTGATAACTATTATCAATTGGAATTATAGAGAATGAACAGGGATAAGACCATGGATAATTTCCGGCATTACCATGGACGATCTTCGGATAAAATGGAAATGCTTTGCTCGATCATCCGCTGATGTCCGCTTGGAGAATATTCAATCCACGGGTCAGATGAAATGGGAAACACGCGTTTATTGCTGACGGCACTAAGGTTCTGCCATATCCCGGTCTGCTGAATCCGCTGAAAATAGCGAAGCGTTTCCGGTTCTTTACAAGTGAAAAGCATGATGCAGTCAGCCTGGCAATCCGCCAGCATTTCCAAGGAAATCTTTTCGTCAGGAGCAAAAGATTCCGGTTTTGCGGAGGCAAAGTCTAAATCACCGAAGAAGACTTCCTCAATACTGTTGTTATGGGCGATGTACATATTTTCTTTATATACACGGACAAATAAGAACCGCTGATGCCGCACGTGTTTAAGAGCATCTTTCGCTGAATGGGCGAGACTTTGATAAGTTTTAAGCCAGTGCCGCGCCTCCTGCTCTTCATTCAGATATGCGGCTGTGCGAAGAAACTGGTCTCTCCAATTCTCTTGAGCCGGAAGATAAAAAACTTCAGTGATGTCATTCAGGCGCTGTTTTTCTTCTTCACTGACAGAATCGAGACTGAAAATGATGTCCGGGGCAGCTTGAGACAGCGTGTGCAGGTTCTCTTCCCAATTTGCATTATAGCGGTAAGCGCTCAGGTGAACCGGAATATCGGAAGAGAATTGTTTGTAATAATAGGCCGTCCATTTCGGGTGCAGCGCCGCAGCGTAAGGCACGTGATGCAGAGGAATCAGATGCCCCATCGTTTCTTTTCCGTACGCGGCCATTTTTGTTCGTCTTTTTTTCATATAGCTTGTAGGTGAGCTGCCGGTATGTTTTTTAAAGATGCGGCTGAAATAAAATTCGTCCTGGTAGCCGATTTGATGAGCGATTTCCCGCAGTTTGCAGCTTGCCTTGGCCATCAGTTTTTTCGCATTGGTTATGCGGATGTCTGTGATATATTCAGTTACGCTCTGCCCGTATAGTTTTTTAAAGGTTTCACTGTAATGCTTGGGACTGATTCCCGCCATATGAGCGAGCTGGGTGAGTGTGATTTTTGTGTCGGACTGAGCATGTATGAATTGTTTTGTCTGTTCGATCGCCGCTTTCGTATTATTTTGATGGCATACTTTTGCGGCATAAAGGTCGTACATCAGCTGCTGAAAGTCGGCTGTATATTTCATTTTCTGCACTCCATCCGCCGATCGCACGTTTTCAGAAAGTGATTGGAGCCGGCTTGTCAAATGATCAACCGTTTGTAAATTCATTTGCTGAAGTCCGTGGAAGATGTCTTCCCCGTTATCCGGAAGCATCGCTTCATCATCTGAGGAATAGGAGAAAACACGGAGTCTGACGATATACAAATGGATGCCGCCTGACGATATAGGGGCAATATTGAAAGTCTCATCACAAGGACAGATGTAGAGCGTTTCCTTCTGCAGCGGAAAGCTGTCTGTGCCGATATCAATTTGTCCCTCGCCTTTCACATGAAAGATCAATACGGGGGAATCAGTGAGCTGATGCTCTGACAGAAGGTCGGCTGTTTTTTTTACGGAGATGATATCAATGGGCTGAAAGAATAATGTGTTTTTCATGAGAAACCACCTTTTAGGAAACATTCATTTAAATGATAACTGTTATCAATTGAATTGTACCAAATAAATGAATGTTTTCCTATAAAAAGCGGAAATGTGAAATGCGACAAAATGTTACACGTGTAACACGAATGTTGTCAGTATATGAGGTATTGTTTTCTTAGAGTTTTGAATTGGTCCAGCCGGCGTTGATATGTGCCGGTGATGTCTTCAATGGAAGCGCCTTTTTCTATTTTTTTGCGTACCCAGCCGTTACCGATCAGCTTGTCAAAAGAGCCTGTCGGCAAGAATGAAAAGTCATTCGGATATAAGTCATGCATGGTTTTCAGAATGGAGAGCCCTGTTTTTGCCGCTTCAAATGTGTTTCTGTTTGTTACGTAGACTTGTACGCCGTGGCACAGCTTGCCCTGGTGCTTGGAGAAGCTGGGGATGAATGAAGCGGCTCTGAAGGTGACGCCCGGAAGCTTGAGACTGTTCAGGCGTTCTTCGAGCTCGGTGCTTTTCATATAAGGCGCGCCGATAAGTTCAAACGGCTTTGTCGTGCCCCTTCCTTCGGACACGTTTGTGCCTTCGATTAGTCCTGTCGCCGAATATGCGAATATGCTGTCCGGGGTCGGGATATTTGGCGAAGGGAGGACGAACGGCAGACCGGTATCTTCAATCGTCATCGTCCGCTTCCAGCGCTTCATTTTTACGACGGTGAGGTCGGCGCCAATATGAAACTCTTTATTGAATAAAAGAGCAAGCTCACCGATCGTCATGCCGTGCTTCAGCGGGATCGGATACAGTCCGACAAATGAAGCGTAATCCGGTTCAAGAACCGGGCCGTCCGGATTTCGTCCGCCTTGCGGATTCGGCCGGTCCAAGACATAAAAAGGAATGCCTTTTTCTTTGGCCGCTTCCATGGCATAGGCCATTGTATAAATGTACGTGTAGTATCGCGTTCCGACATCCTGAATATCGAAAATCAGCACATCTGTATCTTTCAGCATGTCAGGCGTCGGTTTCCTCGTTTCCCCGTATAGGCTGTAGACGGGAAGCCCTGTTTTTTCGTCTATATAGGATGTGACTTTGTCTCCGGCCTGAGCATCGCCGCGGACACCGTGCTCGGGTCCGAATAATGCCGTCAAATGGATGTCTGGCGCCTCATACAGCACGTCAACGCTGCTTTTCAATGATGCGTTCACACCGGTCGGGTTGGTGATCAGCCCGACCCTTTTTCCCTTCAGTTCCTGTTTATAATCTTTCAGCAGGCGGTCGATTCCTGTTTGGATGCTTGGTTTCTTGGCGGTATGAAGGTTTCTGTCAGAAGCCGCCGAGACTGCCGTCATAGCACTGATGACGACAAGTCCGGCGAGAAGTGCAGCCGTATGTGTTTTCATAATCAGCCCTCCTGTTTAAAGCGGTTTTCCGGTCTTCAGATTGATACCGAAACCATAAGGATACAGTGTCGTTCCCGGATGCGTGACGGAAGGAATGTCAGCGGGCAGCCTGCCTTGCGGTGTTGTCTGTCCGAATATCGCTTCAATGCCTGCCGGAATGTTTGGCTGGAGGAATTGTCCGTCTGTATATCCTTTAAAGCCGTAGACTGCGATAAGGGCTTCAGCTTCTTCAAAATTCGCGGCGTCGTAAGGATTACGCAGGCTCATCAGCACAAAGGGTTTTTGGTTCGATTGTGCGGCTTTCATGACGGCCCGCGGAAATGCGGTCGTCCACTTGCCGGGATCTGTGACGGAATCGTCAATCACGCCGTCGTTTACGACAGGGTCATTTTTTACGACATAGGAGCCTGTAATCACGTAATCCGCATCAGATACCAGCTTTTTGTGTTCATCATGAAATGTGCGCTCGGCGAAGTTCATTTTACTGATGGTTACCGGCCGGATTTTTTTCTTCTTGATGAGCTGCCGGATGGTTTGTTCCATTGACGCTGTTTGATCTTCATAAGGAGCGGCAATGAGAACGCGGCTGTTCTTTTTCGGTTTGAATGGGAGCGTGCGGTTTTTGTTTTGTAAGACGGTGACGGATCTTTCCGCGATTTGTTTTTCAGTTTTCAGGTGATTTTTACTGCCGACGGTTTTCTTTGCTTTTGCAATCTTCTTTTTCAGATTTGTCTCTTTCGGTGCGGGATATATCCCTCGTTTTATTTTCAGGGAAATGATGCGTTCAACTGATTTGTTAATTT
Organism: Bacillus sp. JK74; assembly: GCF_053663395.1. Lineage (NCBI taxonomy): Bacteria > Bacillati > Bacillota > Bacilli > Caryophanales > Bacillaceae > Bacillus > Bacillus sp. JK74. The sequence continues at coordinate 15,270 of NZ_JBSJQB010000007.1, forward strand.
GCTGAAGCGGAATTTCCCCTTTTTGCACCGCCTGTTTTAAAGCGGAATGAACCCGGGCAAAGCGGTTTTCCGTTTTCAGCGATGTCACTTGGGCCGGCATCAGGGCAATATCGACTCCTGCTTTTACTGCCATGACGACCGCCTCTTCCTGGCCGAAATGATCGGCAATGGCTTTCATATTTAATGCATCCGTAACGATGACGCCGTTAAATCCCATTTCCTCACGGAGAAGATGAGTCATCACTTTTTTCGAGAGTGTGGCGGGTACGAGGATGTCTGAACCGTCCAGCTTGCTTTTATAGGTTGTATCGTCAAAAGCGGGAAATTGCACATGGGCTGTCATGATCATATCAGCTCCGGCCTGAATGGCCTGCCGGAACGGATAAAGTTCAATTTGACGCAGCCTTTCTTGATTGTGGGTGACAAGCGGAAGACCGTAGTGGCTATCGACATCCGTGTCGCCGTGTCCCGGGAAATGTTTGACGGCGGCAGCGACATTCTGCTTTTGCTGAGCCTTCATTGAGGCAAGGCCGAGTGAAGCTGTCAGATCACGGTCTGAACTGAACGACCTGACGCCGATGACAGGGTTTCCGGGATTATTATTGATATCGAGAACGGGAGCGAAATTCGTATTAATGCCCAGTGCTTTCAGTTCTTTCCCGATAATGGCGCCGGTCTGGGACGCGTAGGCTGTTTTTCTAGCAGCCCCGAGCGCCATATTGCCTGGGAAATGAGTGCCCTCACCAAGTCTAGTTACGATGCCGCCCTCCTGATCAATGCTTAATAATAGCGGAATGTCAGGGCTCGCCTTTTGAAAGGCATCTGTCAGGCGTACCGTTTGCTCAGTATTTTTTACATTTTCTGCAAATAAGATGACGCCGCCGAACCGGTACTTTTGAATAAGCCCTGCGACTTCGTCATTCATTTGGGTAAGAGCCTCAGGTGATGACTGCCCCTTTTTTTGCCAATTACGAAAATCAGGCATAAGCATCTGCCCTAATTTTTCATCTAATGTCATACGGGATACCGCTTGTTCCGCCTGTGACGGAATATCCGGTTTTGTCGATGCATGATGCGTGCCGAAAACAATAAACAACAGTAATACAGCTGAGATGAAAAGTTTCATAATGGTGCCCTCCTGCCGTCATAGTTTGGACAAAAGACATGGGTTGTCATTCAATGGCTTCATAAATCGCTTTTATGACGCTGCCGTAGCTTCCGGTCGGGAAAAGATCCCCTTCAAAAACATTCGGGTTTTCACCGGGGCTGACGACGGGGGAATGCTTTTTATTGGTCAAAAGTGCGATCCCCAGCTTATAAGCGGGATCAATAATCGTGATGGTGCCGGTCCATCCCGTATGGCCGTATGCCTGCCTGCTTGCATAAGGTCCGAACATCCACTCCATATCCGGGCTGCCGTTTTTCCGCCAGCCGAGAGCGAATGTCGGATCAGAGGATGCCGCGGTTGTGAACAAATCGGCCGTTCTTTTATTGAAGAGAGAAACATGTTTATAACTGCCGCCGTTCAGCATGACTTGAAGTAGGACGGCCATATCATCAGCTCTGGAAAACAGCCCGGCGTGTCCGGACACTCCTCCCATTGAGTAAAATGCTTTTTCATCGTGAACTTCCCCCTGCAGCGTATACGTCCTGATGTGAGGGAAATGGATGACTCCGTCACGTGTGTTGCCTAAACGTTCAGTAGCTGCGAATGCTTTTTCTTTAAAACCTTTTCGCAGCGGATTGAACAGTGTGTGCGTCAGTTTCAGCGGTTTGTACAGTTCTTGTTCCGCATAGGTATCAAGGGTTTTTCCGGTTATGTTTTCAATGATGCAGCCGAGAAGCATGTAACCGATATCGCTGTATACGTGTTTTGTTCCCGGCTTGTATTCAAGCGGGATTTGGGTGAGAAAACGGATCGTTTTATCCCGTTCTTGTGAATATAAAGGGCCTGCGGTGTCCGGCTGATAGAAATAAAAGCTTGCCGGCAGACCGGATTGATGCTGGAGCACATCGATGACGCGTATGCGGTCTTTTCCTTGAATCGGATCGCTTTTTCTGTCCTTGAAATCAGGAAGGTAAGCCGAGACTTTTTGATACACATCAAGCTTTCCCTGGCTGACGAGTCGCTGTAGTGCAAAATTGGCCGCGTACATTTTTGTATTGGAAGCTAAATCAAACATGGTTGATGTTTTCATTTTTTTCGGACGGGATAAAAGGGTGTTCCCGTCATATTTTTTGCTGTAGCCGTATGCTTTCTTTTTGATCACCCGTCCGTCCTTTACGACGACGAGGACGGCTCCGGGGAATCCTGCTGCGATGTCTTTTTCAATCATTTGATCAACCTTTCTGAGCTTTGCTGCGTCGTATAATTTGGATTGGGCTTCGGCTTTGTGCTGCGGCAGAAAAGAGAGGCTGATGACCATTGTGAGTACGGCGGCTGTCAGTGTTTTCATATTCTGATCCCTCCCGGTTTATTCAAATTCAGCAGCCATGTCATCCTTAAATCCGAATGCATAAGTGAAGACAAAGCCCGCCGCGTAAGAGATGAAGAGACCGATGATATACAAAACGATTTGAGCCGGCTGTACGAGAAACGAGAGCGGAAGGCCGGAGACACCGATTGAAAAAGTAGCCACTTGAAAATGGGCTTGAAAAGCGCCGCCGATTCCCGCCCCTAAACACGCTGTCAAAAACGGCCGGCCGAGCGGGAGCGTGACGCCGAAGATGAGCGGCTCTCCGATTCCGAGCAGACCGGATGGAAGTCCGCCGCCGATCGCTCTTTTTAATGAGGCTTTTTTTGTTTTCATAAAGATGGCGAAGGCCGCGCCTACTTGACCCGCGCCTCCCATCGCGAGAATCGGAAGAAGCGGGTCATCTCCGATTGATCGAATTAATTCCAAATGTACGGGAGTCAAGCCCTGATGCAGGCCGGTGACGACAAGCGGCAGGAAGGCGGCTCCCAGTACAAACCCTGAGAGCACTCCCCCGACATTCAGCAGCGACAATAAACCTGATGTAATCAGATCAGAAATAAAACCGCCTGCAGGGATAAAAACGACATATGTCACCAGCCCGGTGATAAGTAAAGACAATGTAGGCGTGACGATAATGTCGATGGATTGATGGACGTACTTTCTGATAAACCGTTCGGTATAAGCGATAAAAACCGCAGCGAAAAGAACGCCGATTAATCCTCCCCTGCCAGGGAGCAGATTCTCTCCGAACAAACTGATATTGGCGATCTCAGGGTTAAGGATCAATATGCCCGCAAGGCCTCCCATCGCGGGTGTCCCGCCGAATTCCTTCGCCGCATTGATGCCGACAAGGACGCCGAGGTAAGCGAACAAGCCTGAACCGATAACCGTTAAAATAAGTGCGATTTGAGATTCTTTCGGGAGCCAGCCGGCCTGAATGACGGCTTTCGTAATACCGGTGATTAAACCTGATGCAATGAGTGCGGGAATAAGGGGAATGAAGATGCTTGATATTTTTCTCAGAAACAATTTGATGGGTGTGGTGTTTTTTCTGTTGAGATCGGCTTTTTTCCGTGAGGCGGCTTCTTTTAAATCAATGTTTTTTCCGGATGGCATAAGTTTTGCGAAAGCGTCGGCGACATGATTGACGACACCCGTGCCGAGAATGATCTGCAGTGTTTCAGCTTCGACGACGCCTATTACCCCGTCAAGCCGTTTCAGCGCCTCAATATCCGTTTTGTCCCGATCTAAAGGTGTAATCCTCAGGCGTGTCATACAGTGGGTAAAGCCTGAAATATTCGATGAACCGCCGCAATTGTCCAGGATATCTTTGGCCAGTGACTGATAAAATGCCTCTTTGCTCATGGAGATCCTCCTTTTTCCGTACGATTTTTCCCGGGGAGCTATGCCTGAAACGCGTCCTAAAAGCGCCTGCGCCGAACATGAAAACGGCGCGGGCTCGTAAAAGCACATTATTTTTCACCAAAGAACGATCAGCGTTCTTTTTCTCTTGAAACGTGCTGTTCAATGGCTTTATCAATGAATCCTTCTGATTCTTTGAGCAGTGCCTTCGCGTGTGTTTCGTCCGAATTCGTCTTCAGCATGACGATTGCCGTTTTGACATGGCTGCCTGCGGCCTCAAGCGTTTCTTTTGCCTTGTCGTACGGAACGCCAGTGATGCTTTGGATAATGCCGATTGCGCGTTCTTTCAATTTTTCGTTGCTGACATGAACGTCCACCATTAAATTTTCGTACACTTTGCCGCTTTTAATCATCACGGCCGTGGAAATCATGTTCAGAATCATTTTATGTGCCGTCGCGGCTTTCATTCGTGTTGACCCTGTAATCACTTCGGGGCCGACAATGACTTCAATGCTGTGATCGGCAAAGGTGCTGATCAATGAGTTCTTATTGCATGTGAGCGCGACGGTTTTGGCGCCGATTGTTTTTGCATATTTCAGCGCACCGGCCGCATACGGCGTGCGCCCGCTTGCCGCGATGGCGATCACGGTGTCTTCTGCGGTAAGCCCGATCGTTTTGAGATCGAGAGCGCCGGTTTCCTCGCTGTCTTCTATACCTTCAGCCGCTTGCAAAAAGGCGTCTGCCCCTCCGGCCATCAGACCGATGACGGTGTCGGGACTTACGCTGTATGTAGGCGGGCATTCAACCGCATCCAGTACACCGAGTCTGCCGCTTGTGCCCGCTCCCGCATAAATCAGCCTGCCGTTTCGCCGCAAGGACTGATGGGCGAATTGAACGGCAATCTGAATATCGGGCAGCACCTGCTGAACGGCTTCAGCCACTTTGAAATCCTCTTCGTTAATGATGCGGAGAATTTCCATCGTGTCTGCCTGATGGATTGAAGCGGTCTGCGGGTTTCTGGTTTCTGTGGTCAATCTGTGAATGTTAAGCCGGTCTGTCATGATTGTACCCTCCCAAGTCGTTAATACTTGAAGTATATGGGCTTCTGAATAGATGTTTCAAGAAAAATCGGCAGGGATGAGATGAATAATCAAGCGCTTTCACAAAAAATGATGCAGAATGTGCTGTTCACCGATCGGGCCGATCCTGCGCCGCCCTTTGTCAATAAAACCGGAAGACCGGTACAGGTTCTTTGCACGTTGATTGCGATGGTTTACAGCAAGCACGATTTCATCACACCAAGGAAAATAATTTGCGACAAAAGCGGGGAGCTGCAGCATCGCTTGTTTGGCATAACCTTTTCCCTGATGCGGCGCATGTAATGACAGCGCACTCAGCAAAATGGCAGACACATTGTTCGAATACGGGGCAATGGTTTCTTTTGAGGTATGTAAAATAAAAAAACCGACGGGACGGTCTTCTTTTAAAATGACTGTCGGGTAGCGATCCCGGATGACAAGCGCCTGCGGCAGGACATCTATCGGCAGAGCTGTGAACTTTTTATCTTCTTCACTCAGCACAAACCCGTTCAGCCCGTCTGCATGCTCCGGTTTATAAAAGGACAGGGCTACATCCATGATATCTACTCTCCTTTTTTATAATTGATCCAATTCATCTTCTGATAGAACACGGCAGCCTGCCCGTTTTAAAAGAGCGGAAGTGATGCCGTCTCCGAGTATTTTTTTTCCTGAGAAAGTGCCGTCATAGATAAAGCTGCTGCCGCAGGACGGACTGTTTTCTTTAAGGATGACCGTTGCGGCGCCTATTTCTTTTGCGTATGCTAACGTTTTTTCCGCGCCGTCCATATATAAAGCTGTAACGTCTTCGCCTGATGCCGTTACGATTCTTGCCGTTCCGTTCAGCACGTCTTCACCCGTGCCGCCGATGATTTCCGCCGGTTCGCGGGGAGTGGTGAAGCCGCCCAAAAGTTCGGGGCAGACCATAACAGCTTTCTTTTCTTCTACGAGTCTGCGGATTTTTTCCGAAGCGGCGTGAGAGCCGTTATATCTGCATTCGATACCGCCGAGACAAGAGCTGACTAAGATCATCTGTGTCCATTCCCTTCAATATTTTGATACTTTCATCATAAATGAAATAAGAGAGGAGGGATGAGTTTTTCAGTTAAAAAACGGGTAAAAAAGTTTGAAAATAAAAAAAATATTTTTTCTCTTTACAAATGGGGTGCAACCTGTATATAATAACTTTTGTCAGCTCGACGCGGACACAACGGCCCGTTGGTCAAGCGGTTAAGACACCGCCCTTTCACGGCGGTAACACGGGTTCGAATCCCGTACGGGTCATATGGAGGATTAGCTCAGCTGGGAGAGCATCTGCCTTACAAGCAGAGGGTCGGCGGTTCGAGCCCGTCATCCTCCACCATATTTGCCGGCCTAGCTCAATTGGTAGAGCAACTGACTTGTAATCAGTAGGTTGGGGGTTCAAGTCCTCTGGCCGGCACTGTTTTCCAAAAAAATACGGAGGGGTAGCGAAGTGGCTAAACGCGGCGGACTGTAAATCCGCTCCCTCAGGGTTCGGCAGTTCGAATCTGCCCCCCTCCACCATTTTTGGGCTATAGCCAAGCGGTAAGGCAACGGACTTTGACTCCGTCATGCGTTGGTTCGAATCCAGCTAGCCCAGTATCAGACACCTTTTGCATAAAGGTGTCTTTTTTTATCAGCATTTTGTTTCGATTTTTGATTGTTCATCAGATATACTATTTTTAAGCTGCTGTTAAGGCAGTATATTCTGTATTTTCCATCTACACCCTGCCTGAAATTTGGTAAAATAAATGTAATAAAAAAAATGAAACCTTTTAAAACAATCAACGTATAGATACAGACCGGTGAAGGGCAGAGGTAAGATAAAACATGGAAAACCTGATTAAAAAAAGAATCAAGCAAGTCAAAAAAGGCGATCAAAATGCGTTTGCAGAAATCGTTGACCTTTATAAAGATAAGATTTACCAGCTTTGCTACCGCATGCTCGGCAATGTTCACGAAGCGGAAGATATTGCGCAGGAAGCTTTTATCAGAGCGTATGTCAATATCGACAGTTTCGATATCAACAGAAAGTTTTCAACGTGGCTTTACAGAATTGCGACCAACCTGACCATTGACCGCATCCGCAAGAAAAAGCCTGATTACTATCTGGACGCAGAAGTAGCGGGAGCAGAAGGTCTGACGATGTATTCGCAGATCGCCGCAGACGGGGTTCTCCCTGAAGACGCCGTATTGTCATTGGAGCTGTCGGACACAATTCAGAAAAAGATTTTAAAGCTGCCGGACAAGTACAGAACAGTTATTGTATTAAAGTATATTGACGAACTCTCTTTAATTGAAATCGGGGAGATTCTGAATATCCCTGTCGGCACCGTCAAGACAAGGATACACAGAGGCAGAGAGGCTCTTAGAAAACAATTGAGGGATCTTTAAGTGGGGTGATGAAATGAGCTGTCCTGAACAGATTGTGCAGCTTATGCATAAGCATCTTGATGGAGATATCCTTCCTGAAGATGAAAACGTATTAAAACAACATTTGCAGTCATGCGGGAATTGCAAACGGCATTTTCATGAAATGGAGAAATCCGTAGCACTCGTCCGAAGCACATCGCATGTCACGGCCCCTGCTGATTTTACTGCCAAAGTTATGGCGAATCTTCCAAAAGAGAAAAAACGCGCTTCTGTAAAACGATGGATCAAAACTCATCCGATGATTGCAGCCGCAGCGGTTTTTGTGATTTTAATGGGCGGCGGTTTTTTCAACAGCTGGCATAATGACCACAATTTCAGTGTGTCCAAACAGCCGAACCTTATCGTGCAGAATCACACGGTCACCGTCCCTGAAGGCGAGACCGTAAAGGGCGATGTCACAGTAAAAAACGGCAAGCTGTTCATTGAAGGAAAAGTCGACGGCAATGTGACCGTCGTCAACGGAGAAAAATACATGGCCTCAGCCGGACAAGTCACCGGGCAGATTGAAGAGATTAACCAATTGTTTGACTGGGTCTGGTATGAACTGAAATCGGCGGGCCAGGGCGTCGTGAGCGCTTTGGATCCGAATGAAGATGAGTAAAGCGTATAATCGCTTTACTCTTTTTTTTATGCATCGCCGTGCTGGCCCATTTCACTTGAGAAATCAAAATGTGGTATAATGAGCACGCTATATGATGTACATATTGCTCATGCAGCACAATTCATAACGGAAAAAACGAAATGACTGAATTCTTGGAGGACGAGGAAATGGCTTTTGAGGACATCCCATTTTTGCAATACCTCGGCAATGCCGTTGATATTCTCCTTGTTTGGTATGTGATATATAAATTAATCATGGTCATACGCGGGACGAAGGCGGTTCAGCTTTTAAAAGGAATCGTCGTCATCGTATTGGTCCGGATGGCCAGTTCATATTTGGGACTCAGCACGCTTCAGTGGCTGATGGACCAAGCGATAACATGGGGATTTTTAGCGATCATCATTATATTCCAGCCTGAGCTGAGACGGGCGCTTGAACAGCTCGGACGGGGCCGGTTCTTTTCCAGGAGCGGAACCCCCGTGGAAGAAGCGCAGCATAAGACAATTGAAGCGATTACAAAATCGATCAGCTACATGGCGAAACGCCGCATCGGCGCACTCATCGCCGTTGAGCGCGATACGGGAATGGGCGATTATATTGAGACGGGCATCCCGCTTAATGCGCAGGTCAGCTCGGAGCTTTTGATTAATATCTTCATCCCGAATACACCGCTGCATGATGGAGCGGTCATTATGAAAAATAACGAGATTGCGGCGGCAGCCTGTTATCTGCCGCTTTCTGAAAGCCCGTTTATTTCAAAGGAGCTGGGGACGCGTCACAGAGCGGCTGTCGGCATCAGTGAAGTGACGGACAGCTTAACCATTATTGTATCTGAAGAGACGGGCGCCATCAGTGTGGCCAAAAACGGAGACCTTCACAGAGAATTGACGGAAGAAGAACTGAAAGAAATGCTTGAAGCCGAGTTTAAGAAGAACGCCAGAGACACTTCTTCTAACCGCTGGTACTGGAGGGGCAAGAAAAATGGATAAATTCTTAAACAACCGCTGGGCTGTAAAGATCATTGCATTGCTCTTGGCGCTGCTGCTTTACGTTGCGGTTAACAACAACCAGGCGCCGACTCCGAAAAAGCCGGGGGAATCCTTTTTTCCGACATCAACGACTGACGAGGCTACGCTTACTGATATTCCTGTAAAAGCATACTACGATGAAGCGAACTATGTCGTCACCGGCGTGCCCCAGACGGTAAATGTCACGATTAAAGGCTCGACAAGCGCGGTGAAAAAGGCGAGACAGACGAAGAATTTTGAGATATACGCCGATATGAATAAGCTGAAGACCGGGACTCATAAGGTCGAATTGAAGGCGAAAAACGTATCGGACGGACTGACGATCTCCATTAACCCATCAGTCACGACGGTTACGATTCAGGAAAAAACGGCTGAGAGTTTTCCCGTGGAAGTTGAATACTACAATAAAAGCAAAATGAAAAAGGGATATACCCCTCAGCAGCCGATTATCAGCCCGAAAAACGTGCAGATTACAGGTTCGAAAAATGTGATTGATAACATTTCGCTTGTCAAAGCATCCGTGAACCTTGAAAATGCAAATGAGACCATTGAAAAGGAAGTGAAGGTGACCGTCTATGACAAAGACGGCAACGCACTTCCTGTTGATGTTGAACCGTCAGTCATTAAAGTGACGGTTCCCGTAGCCAGTCCGAGCAAAAAGCTTCCTTTCAAAATCGAAAGAAAGGGAAGTCTTCCGGACGGGGTGAGTGTTGCGAGCATTGACTCGAATCCGAGTGAGGTGACGGTTTACGGCCCGCAGGATGTGCTGGATTCACTGGAATTTATTGACGGCGTATCTCTTGATTTAGGCAAAATTGATAAAGATACCGATATCAATGCCGATATCCCGCTTCCTAAGGGTGTCACTAAGGTATCACCGGAAAAAATCACGCTTCATGTTAAAGTGGACAGTGAAGACAAAAAGGATTTTGACAATGTCGCAATCAAGACGGTCGGACTGGGAGGCTCACAGCAGATTGAGTTTCTCGACCCTGAATCGCAGGCGATAAATATTACGGCCAAAGGCTCTCCCGCCAACATTAAGGCGCTGAAAAAGTCGGACATTGAACTGTATGCCAATGTCTCGGACTTGGATGACGGAGAGCACTCTGTAAAGCTTGAAGTAAACGGCCCGCAAAACGTCACATGGTCCCTGTCAAAAGACACGGTTAAGATCAAGCTGACTTCTAGGAAAAACACAAGTTCAAATAAAAATGACGGCGGCTCCGCTGATTCCGGCAATAAGAACGGCACAAGCGGAGACGCAGACAAAGACAAGAACAAGAACCGGGAAGACGACACTGACAGCGATCAGAATAAAAGTCAAAACCAGGATCAAAATCAAGACCAGGATGAAGACGGATCAAGCGCTGATTCTTCTTCAACAGAATGAAAAAGGAGCGATACAAAATGGGCAAGTATTTTGGAACAGATGGTGTAAGAGGTGTTGCCAACAGCGAGCTTACGCCAGAGCTGGCCTTTAAAGTGGGGCGTTTTGGCGGTTATGTCCTGACCAAAGATAAGCAGCGCCCGAAAGTGCTGATCGGCCGTGATACACGTATCTCCGGACATATGCTGGAGGGAGCCCTTGTCGCCGGACTTTTATCGATCGGAGCTGAAGTGATGCGCCTCGGCGTTATTTCTACGCCGGGGGTATCCTATTTAACGAAAGCCATGGATGCTGAGGCGGGCGTCATGATCTCCGCTTCTCACAACCCCGTACAGGATAACGGAATTAAATTTTTCGGAGGGGACGGCTTTAAGCTTTCTGATGAGCAGGAGGCCGAGATTGAACGTCTCATGGATGAACCGGAAGATAAGCTGCCGAGACCGACAGGCGCGGACCTCGGGCTTGTGAACGATTATTTTGAAGGCGTTCAAAAGTATCTGCAATTTTTAAAGCAGACGGCGGACGAAGATTTTACGGGCATTCATGTAGCGCTTGACTGCGCCCATGGTGCGACATCTTCCATTGCGACGCACCTTTTTGCCGATCTCGATGCTGACGTATCTACAATGGGGACGTCTCCGAACGGATTAAACATTAATGATGGCGTCGGTTCTACACACCCGGAAGCGCTGAGTGCTTTCGTCAAAGAAAAAAACGCCGATATCGGCCTTGCGTTTGACGGAGACGGCGACCGCCTCATTGCCGTTGATGAAAAAGGAAACATCGTCGACGGCGATCAGATCATGTACATATGCGCGAAGTATTTGAAATCAGAAGGCCGTCTGAAGGATGATACCGTCGTATCGACCGTGATGAGCAACCTCGGTTTCTACAAAGCGCTTGAAAAAGAAGAAATCAAAAGCGTTCAAACGGCAGTCGGCGACCGCTATGTCGTAGAAGCGATGAAAAAAGACGGCTATAATGTCGGCGGCGAGCAGTCAGGGCACCTTATTTTCCTTGATTACAACACTACCGGCGACGGTCTCTTGTCCGCGATCATGCTTGTGAATACGCTGAAGGCGTCCGGCAAAACCCTTTCAGAACTTGCGGATGAAATGAAAAAATTCCCGCAGCTCTTAGTGAACGTGAAAGTGACGGATAAATATAAGGTAGAAGAAAACGCTAAGGTGAAGGCCGTTATTTCTGAAGTGGAAAAAGAAATGAACGGAGACGGCCGGATTTTAGTGCGCCCGTCAGGCACCGAACCGCTCGTACGCGTGATGGCGGAAGCGAGAACAAAAGAGCTTTGTGACGAATATGTCACAAAAATCGTGGATGTCGTGCGGACAGAAATGGGAGCGGAGTAGCGAAGTTTATAAGCAGAGAGCGAACAAGACAAGTGCGATCAGCATAAAATGATAGTAAACATGATGCCGGGGCGGCAAAAAATAATTGACCGTCCTTGGCACATGCTGTAAAATCAAGCTTGTTCAGCCTTTGTTTTTCACTTGCAGGAAAGGCGGGATTGTTTGCATCTTTTATAATTACAGCGCCCGAACTAAGCGCCCGAAAAACGGCTTAGTTGACGAGGATGGAGGTTATCGAATTTTCGGCGGATGCCTCCCGGCTGATTCATTTAGATCACAGCCGTAAGGATTTCTTCAAACCGGAGGGGCGACTCTCCGAACAAAGAGAAATCACATGATCTTCCAAAAAAACATGTGGGAGGGGACGATTGAAAGTCCCCTTGTAATTTGACTTTCTTCGTCTCCTTTTACACCTTTAGGAGGAAGAAAATATGTGTGGAATTGTAGGTTACATCGGTCAGCTTGATGCGAAAGAGATTTTGTTAAAAGGATTAGAGAAGCTGGAGTACCGCGGCTATGACTCTGCCGGTATCGCTGTGGCGAATGAGCAGGGCGTGCATGTGTACAAAGAAAAAGGCCGCATCGCCGACCTTCGTGAAGTGGTGGATCACACGGTTGAATCTCAAGCGGGAATCGGCCATACACGCTGGGCGACTCACGGCGAACCAAGCTTCCTGAACGCTCACCCGCATCAAAGCGCACTCGGCCGCTTTACACTTGTTCATAACGGTGTGATCGAGAACTATGTTCAGCTGAAGCGCGAGTATCTTGAAAACGTTGAACTGAAAAGCGACACGGACACTGAAGTAGTCGTTCAAATGATCGAGCAATTTGTGGCGGGAGGACTCAGCACAGAAGAAGCGTTCCGTAAAACACTGACTCTGTTAAAAGGCTCTTACGCAATTGCATTATTTGACGGTGAAAACACAGACACCATTTACGTTGCAAAAAACAAAAGCCCTCTGTTAATCGGCCTTGGAGATACGTTTAACGTCGTGGCATCTGACGCGATGGCTATGCTTCAAGTAACGAATGAATACGTTGAGCTTTTGGACAAAGAAATGGTGATCGTGACAAAAGACGAAGCCGTGATTAAAAACCTTGACGGTGAAGTCATGACACGTGCGTCTTATATCGCTGAGCTTGACGCCAGTGATATCGAAAAAGGCACATACCCTCACTACATGTTAAAAGAAACGGATGAGCAGCCGCTTGTTATGCGCAAAATCATCCAAACGTATCAGGACGAAAACGGCAGACTGGCCGTGGCGGGCGATGTCGCTGACGCCGTGGCGGAAGCGGACCGCATTTATATCGTGGCTTGCGGAACGAGCTACCACGCCGGTCTTGTCGGGAAACAATATATTGAAATGTGGGCAAACGTACCGGTTGAAGTGCATGTAGCGAGTGAATTCTCTTACAACATGCCGCTTCTGTCTAAGAAGCCGCTCTTTATCTTCCTTTCTCAAAGCGGAGAAACAGCGGACAGCCGCGCCGTGCTTGTTCAAGTCAAAGCGCTGGGTCACAAAGCGCTGACGATTACAAACGTTCCGGGATCAACGCTTTCCCGTGAAGCGGATTACACATTGCTTCTGCACGCAGGCCCTGAGATCGCCGTGGCATCAACAAAAGCGTATACGGCTCAGATTGCCGTCCTCGCGATCCTTGCATCAGTTGCGGCAGAACGCAACGGCGTTGATATCGGCTTTGATTTAGTCAAAGAATTAGGTATCGCGGCAAATGCCATGGAAGCCCTCTGCGACCAGAAGGACGAAATGGAAATGATCGCGCGTGAGTACCTGACTGTTTCAAGAAACGCTTTCTTCATCGGCCGCGGCCTCGACTACTTCGTATGTGTCGAAGGCGCCCTGAAGCTGAAAGAGATTTCTTACATTCAGGCAGAAGGCTTCGCCGGCGGCGAGCTGAAGCACGGAACAATCGCCCTGATCGAAGAAGGAACACCGGTCTTTGCGCTTGCGACACAAGAACACGTCAACCTGAGCATCCGCGGAAACGTGAAGGAAGTCGCAGCCCGCGGCGCCAACACTTGCATCATCTCGCTGAAAGGCTTAGAAGACGCAGACGACAGATTCATCCTGCCGGAAGTCAACCCTGCGCTTGCTCCGCTGGTATCTGTTGTTCCATTGCAGCTGATCGCTTACTACGCTGCGCTGCACCGCGGCTGTGACGTTGATAAACCGCGCAATCTTGCGAAGAGTGTGACTGTGGAATAATATATTTAACCCCTTTGGTTATTAGCCAGAGGGGTTTTTTAATGCGGAAATGAGAAATACATACTCTTTGCGATTGTAAAGAAATCCCCTTTTATATATTGAAAAGGAATAACACCTGCTTTATAATACGAGATGCATTCCGGTTAACATCCATAAATGTAATCATTAGTAAATCATTTTTGTGTATGTCTCATCGGAAAGTAAACACCTCAGCAGTTTTCATCATGAACTTCCATTATATAAACGTAATCAATCGATTACACATCCAAATTATGATTAAAAAAGACTTTAAAATCCCTTTTGAATTTGCCGGCTCCTGACCCATTATGAACACCTAGACTAGATATGAAAATAACAACATTTTGCAATACTCCGGTTCAATTCTTAAAAAAGTCCTGACAACAATGATAGGAGTGGAATGATGTCAAATCTTTTAGAAATCAGAAACATCAGCAAATCTTTTGGTCATAAAGCTGTTTTAAAGGATGTTACATTCAATGTGCCTGCCGGATCAATTGTCGGTTTTATCGGTGATAACGGCGCAGGCAAATCAACAACATTTAAAACGATATTAGGGTTAATCTCTCAAGATAGAGGAAAAGTGAAAATCTTTGGTGAGGAGAATCTGGATAAACATATAAAGTTTAAAGAAGATATTGGGGTCGTATTTGATGCGATGAATCTGCCCGCGCACCTTACGATAAAGCAGCTGAACCATGTATTTAAGAAACTATTCGACGCTTGGGACCAAGACCATTTTTACCGGTTGGTTCATTCTTTCTCTTTACCTATGGACAAAAAAGTGAATACATTCTCGCGCGGCATGTCAATGAAGTTATCTGTAGCTGTTGCTTTGTCGCATAATGCAAAATTATTACTCCTGGATGAAGCAACGGGAGGGCTTGATCCTTCTTCAAGAGATGATCTGTTAAATGAATTAAAAAGCTTTGTGAGTAAAAGCAACGGCGGTATTTTACTTTCATCGCACATTATGACTGATGTCGAGAAGATAGCCAGCCATATCATTATGATGAAAGATGGCGAAATTTTATTAAATGAAGAGAAAGATAAGGTTCTTGAAAGCTATACCGTTATAGATGTTGATGAAGGCCAATTGGCTGAGCTTGACGAAGATATCGTTCTAGCAAAAAGGAATCATGGATCTTATTGGAGTGTGCTTGTATCGGATCAACAGAAGTTGCCGAATGGCGTAACGGCCAACACCATTTCCATAGAAGAAATCAGCGTCTTTTTAACGAGGAGTGAAAACATTGAGAGGTCTGTTACTGACTAACTATTACTTGGTTTATCGGAGTTTCTTTGCATACACAGGGTTGGCCATATTGGTATCAGCAGTCATTTTTTATTTTGGGGATGCTTCAATGCATCGTTTTGTTGCTATGCTGATTATATTGTTTGTCGTTATGCCCGCACTTGAGGTTATAAAGTATGAGAGCAAGTCTGGCTATGACAGGTATGTCCTGACTTTACCGGTCAGCAGAACAAATATTGTTCAAAGTCACTATTTCTTTTATCTTTTGATTGTTGTGATCGGAGCTGTAATATCTTATGGTATTTTCGTTGTATACAGCCTGGGTTCTGATGAACCAATTGACGGCATATTTAATATTGTCTCTTTTGGAACGTTCATCGTTCTCTTTGCCGGTGCAATCGTTTATCCTCTTCTCTACATGATAGGCCCGGAAAAATCCGATGCTATCGTGATTGGAGGGGCAATGGGGGGACTTTTTGCTACCTTTGGATTGCAAAGTGTCGTTGGGTATGTAGCAGAACAAGTACCGCTGTCATTTTTGCACATAAATCCTTCTTTATATGTTCCGATTATATATCTCATGATCGGCGTTATCTTATATATCATTTCATTTTTCATTGCCGCAGCTATCTATCATAAAAAAGAATTTACAACAGGATAAGGCAAGGAACGGGCTCATAAATTCACTTAAACTTTAAGCAGACAGCCGCCCGCACAATGGGCGGCTGTTCTTCTAATTAAAACTGCGTTGTCACATCGTACTCATAATCAATCTTCAATTTCACATTTTTCATAGCCGATTTTGCTGTTGCGAGTGTGTTGTATTTAAAATTCCAGATGCTTGAGACTGAGAGGTTATCTTCCAGTGTGATATCGTAATTTCCTTGAGTGGAGCTGTTTGCGAGTGCGCGGTGCCACACTTTATTTTCTTCTGACATTATGCAGTGTCTTGTGTTTCCTTGACTTGGTATTTGAGTCGCGGCGGTGCTGATTCTTTTCACTATGGCGTCTTTTGGAATGCTTGTCTGTTTGGTTAAGTCGAGCCTGAGAACAGTTGAATCTGATCCATTCGGACTGAGGTTTGTATTTCCTTTATTTTCAGCCGTGCCGCTGAATGAGAAGGTCTCGCTTCCGGTTTTGATTCGATCGTAAATGGAGAGTGTAAAGTATATATCGTCAGTGTATGAGCCGCGGGACACTTTTACGTAGAACGTCTCGTTGTTTTCTTTCGCATCTGTAATGGCATAGATAAAAGGAAGCGGCGTATCAGGGTTTATCACTTCTGTGCCTTTACTGATCAGCACTTTGTTTTTATTATAAATTTCAATGCTCATTCCCTTGTATTCACTTCTTGTTGAGCTCCTAACATAGAGTCTTTCTCCCTTATTTGCCGTGAAAGTGAAGTACGATTCTTTTTCCCCTTCCGGCAATATGGCAGTATCAATATTTTTATATTTCCAGTAGCCTACTGGATTGGCAGTTTCAAATGAGTGATTTCCTGTAATAGCGCTTATTTGTGATGAGTTCTTTTGAGACGCAGAGGCAGAGGCTGAAGGTGCAAACAATACGCCTGATAATACGATTGCACTGACAAATAGTATAGATATATACTTTTTCATGGAAAAATCCCCCTTTTTGACTACATCATACATAAAAAACCCCCATAATGTAAACATTTGTTATTTTAGGTTAAAATCAACTGGAAAACAGCCGATACAAACACTAGAACATTATCTCAAGCGGAGGTTAAAAACATGCGCCTAAACGCTCGTTATATAAAAAATCAAATAATGGCTCAGCAAGCGCTTCAGCGGTATTCTTCCAAAACAAATGTGAAAGATGCGGCAAAAGGGCCGGACAGCTTATTGATTCAGGCAAGCGGCACCCGCGATCTCAGCCAGGTGAATTATTCAAGGAGCGGTGTCACTGAGAAAGGGAGCAGTCTGTCCCGTTTATATCAATCCGCAAATCAGAAAACGATTACGGATAATGGGAATGAGACGGTAATAGACGCTAATAATCGGTATGAGTCTGAGAGTGATATTGCGAGCAAGATTCTTGATGAGAAATACAGCCGTATCAATGAAATCAATAAACGAAAACCAGATCCTTTGCATTATATTAAGGACAAATACCAGCGTGCCTATTCACCTTATTTCAGAAGTGATTTATCAGAATCGGAGCGTCAGGCTGCTTATCATAATGAAACGGAATGGCTGTTTAAGGGGAAAGCCCAGAGCTATGATTTCCGTGATGCGGCGTTTCGGGGTGAAACGCTCAACGGAGAGATTCAAGGAGAAAATGAAAAGGTGTTTCAGAGAGGGCAGGTCAATCAGCAAATCGGTGTGCTTTTTCATCGGAATCATATTCAGATTCCGGAGGGTGCGAATCTTACATTTACGATATCACCGATTGATTATCTGTTAAAAGTGAGCGGGATTGACGATAAAGAGCTCACTCAGCAGATTGAAGCCGTCTTAAACTCCGGGGAAAACAGCAAAGAGCTGTTTGCGCACATCATTCGCAGCCGGAGTGATGACTCCTCGCAGTTTACGCCGGAAACATATGAGAAATATCAAGTCGTTCGGGAAATGTATGAGGTGACCGGCTATCATCTGAAAGACTTGCAGATCGTGGACGGAAAGTACGTCACAGAAGACGGCCGTGACCTTTTAGACGTCTATAAGGAAGCGCTGCAGCACGATCCTTTGCTGAAACATACGGCGGCAGAAGCGGCCGCCCATTACGGACAGGCGCTCACGAAGCTTGCGAGAACGGGTTATGACGCCATTCCTGATTTGGTGCTGTCCATTGAGTATAAAAACGGATCTCTGCGTGATGCCGGTCAAAGCAGGCAATACGGATCTGGGGATACAGATTGGCTTTCTGAATGGAAACGGGAGCTGGGTGTGCGTATATAAAATGAGAAAAAAGCTGACGAATGATGCCGTCAGCTTTTCTTTATGTGTTTTCTTAAAACTCCTCATACTCCGCCGGGTCTTGGCCGTTTATGCGTCCGTCGGGGCGGGTAAGCGAGTCGATGATGTTCATGTCGTTTTCATCAAGGGAGAAATCAAAAACAGAGATGTTTTCAAGCTGGCGCTCGGGCGATGCTGATTTTGGAATCGGGATGGCGCCCAGCTGGATATGCCAGCGCAAAATGACTTGAGAAATGGTTTTGCCGTATTTGTCCGCAATCTGTCCGAGTTTTTGATCGTTTAATACTTCGCCGGCGCGGGATAACGGGCTCCATGATTCTGTCACGATGCCCTGTTCTTCGTGCCATTGGCGCTGCTGCTGCTGATTAAAAGCGGGATGCAGTTCAATTTGGTTGATGCCTGGCTTTACGCCGGTTTCACGTTCGAGCCGTTCGATATGCTCAGGCAGGAAATTACAGACGCCGATGGAGCGGATCAGGCCCCATTTTTTCGCATCAATCAGTGCCTGCCATGCTTCCAGATAGCGGTCTTGTTTCGGATTCGGCCAATGGACGAGATACAGGTCATAGTAGTCCAGACCGGCGCGGTATAAAGATTCTTGGATGGTTTGTACAGCTTTGTCATAGTCATGGTAGCGCCCGGGCAGCTTGGACGTCACGTATAGCTGTTCTCTCGGAACAGAGCTTCTGCGGATGGCTTCTCCGACCGTCCCTTCATTTTCATAGTTATAAGCGGTATCAATCAGACGGTAGCCGATATCAATGGCGCTGGTAATGGCATGAACGCCATTGTTTCCATTAAGAGCGTATGTACCGAAGCCGATCGCGGGAATGCTTGTCCCATCCAGCAGTTTCTTTTGCGGAATTGTCCCAGTCATCATTAAATCCCTCCTTGTTTTCTACTTTACCATTATTCTTACAAATGAAACATAATAATGGAAGGAAATGAGATGATCCGCACATGAAAAAAGCTGACGGAGAACCGCCGGCTTTAAATTTGAAACATCCATGCTACAACAGGGCCGAAGACCGACCCTAACACGGCGCAGAGCGTCATGGAAACAGAACTCATGGAGACCGTTAATTCTCCGTACTCCATTGCTTTTGAGGTGCCGAGCGCATGGGAGGCGCTCCCGAATGCAATTCCCTTCCCGAGTGAGCTGCGGATGCGGATCCACTTGAGAAGCAGCGGTCCTAAGATAACGCCGGAAAACCCTGCGATCATGACGAACACGACTGTCATGGAAGGGACACCGCCGATACCGGACGCAATCTGTATGGCGACAGGCGTCGTAATTGATTTTGGGATAATTGACAAAATCAAACTCCGGCTGATGCCGAACAGCTCTGCAAATAGCAGGCCGCTGACCATTCCGGAGAATAAACCGGCCAACACGCCGCCGATGATCGGAAACATATACTTGATTAACACCCGGCGCTGCTTATAAAGCGGGTATGCCAAAGCCACCACGGCGGGGCCGAGCAGTGAATTGATCCATTGTCCGCCGATCATATAGTCTTTATACGGAATATGAAAAACAAGCAGCACGGCGATAATGAAAATCGTAGTCGTCAAAACCGGTATGAGAAAGGGATATGGAAAGCGCACATATAATCTCACCATAGCCAGATAGGCGGCGGCCGTGAACAAAATTATAACGATTGCGATACATGCTTGCTGCACTTCTTTTTCTCCTTTCTCTGATTGGCTTTGTGCTCTAACAGCTGGCTCGCGTATCCTGCGGCGATCATTGTGACGATGGTGCTCAGCACGATGATCAGAAACAGAGCAGCCCCGCTGGCGGAAAACAGTGACGGGTAATTGATGACACCCGTCATGGCCGGAATGAATAAGAGCGGAAGAAAAGACAGCAAAAATCCGGCTCCGTCTTCAATCATTTTGACGGGAATGATCTTAACCGATAAACATATGATCAGCAGGATCAAACCGATGATGCTTCCGGGAATGGGCAGGTGAAAGAACTGCTGAACGGCTCCCCCGATAAAGGAAAATGCGAATAAAATAATGATTTGCAAGATGATGCGTATGACTTTCACGACAATGCTGTTCTTTGGAGAAGAGCAGCTTCCCCCTTTCTTGATGTTTCTATAAGTTTCTTTACTTTTGGCACATATATTTGTACTATACAAATATATGTATGCAAAATATTTCTATATGTTTTTTGAGTAAATGTGCATATGTTTGTATTATACAACTAATGTTGCTGTTGTCAATGTAAGGAGTGAGGCGTTTGTCAAAACAAGATCCGATTGAATTAATTGAATATGAGCTCACCACTTTTATCAGGAGAGCTGTTTATCTTGATAACTCCGACCGTAAAATCGGACATCTGGAAAGGGCTGCGTATTTGTTACTACGGCAGCTGGATGAATTCGGGCCTGCGCGTGTGAAGGAATTGGCCGAATCATTTAAGCTGGATATTTCTACATTGTCACGCCAGGCAGCGGCCTTGGAGTCGAAAGAGCTGATCCAGCGTTTTTCTGATCCTTCTGACGGGCGGGTCAGTCTGTTTGCGATTACGAAGCTTGGCAAACAGAGGTTAAAAGCTGATAAAAAGATGCGCCTTGAGCGGTATCATCGTATGCTTGACGATTGGTCCGGCGATGAAAAAGAAATGTTCGGCCGGCTTTTGCTGCGGCTGAATGAGGCATTTATCGATTAATGCATGATTTTTGCCGGGTTAAGCAGGATTATGGCGTATACAAGGGAGAATGGAAGAGAGTAAGGCTTTACGCCATTCTGCTTAGCAAAAATAATATTGAATAGGGGGCGGAAAACGTTTCTCCTGGGAAATAATGTTTCTCGGAGGCTGCGGCATTTATTATCTCAATATTCATAATTCAATGAAAATGAAAGCGCTTTATTTTTACTCCGGTGGTCCAGAGTGTAAGGTGTTTGCCTGAAAAAAACAATTGTATTTTCCACGAAAATTTATTATGATGGAATAAGGAAATTGGAGATTATATAACGATAGGAAGATAGAATATTTCTAATATTGCGGGAAATGAAGATTGAGTTAGGGTCAACAGGTGCACCTTCTGCTTCATTATTTCACATATATCAGAGCTGTTAAGAGGAGGAAGCGAAGTGGCAAACAAAGAATTAAAGAGAGGCTTAGGCGCGCGTCATATACAGATGATTGCGCTGGGCGGCACGATCGGTGTCGGTTTATTCATGGGGTCATCCAGCACGATCGGATGGACCGGGCCGTCTGTCCTGCTGGCTTATGCGATCTCGGGTATCTTTATCTTTTTTATCATGCGTGCGATGGGCGAAATGCTCTATGTAGAGCCGAGTACAGGGTCGTTTGCGACATTCGGCCATAAGTATATACATCCGTTAGCCGGCTATATGACGGCGTGGAGCAACTGGTTTCAATGGGTGATCGTCGGGATGTCTGAAATTATCGCCGTCGGTTCGTATATGAAATATTGGTTTCCTGATCTGCCGGCATGGATTCCCGGCATTATCGCCATGGCCATTCTCGGTGCGGCGAATTTAATTTCAGTAAAATCTTTCGGTGAGTTTGAATTTTGGTTTGCCATGATCAAAATCGTCACCATTATTCTGATGATTGTGGCCGGAATCGGAATTATTTTCTTCGGTTTCGGTAACGGAGGGCATGCGATCGGATTATCTAATTTATGGTCGCACGGCGGTTTCTTTACAAATGGTTTTTCAGGATTTTTCTTTGCTTTGTCTTTGGTTGTTGCGGCCTATCAAGGGGTCGAGCTGATCGGAATTACGGCAGGGGAAGCGAAGGACCCGCAAAAAACGCTGCGAAGCGCGATTCAGAGCATTATCTGGCGGATTTTGATTTTCTACATTGGTGCGATTTTCGTAATCGTTACCGTATATCCGTGGAATGAGCTTCACTCACTCGGCAGTCCGTTTGTTTCGACATTTGCGAAAGTCGGGATTACGGCGGCGGCCGGTTTGATTAACTTTGTTGTGATTACCGCTGCGATGTCCGGATGCAACAGCGGGATATTCAGTGCAGGACGTATGCTTTATACGTTAGGCGTGAACGGACAGGCACCGAAATTCTTTAAGAAAGTTTCTTCGAGCGGTGTGCCGATATTCGGTACGCTTGCGGTATTAATCGGACTTGTGATCGGTGTCGTGCTGAACTACATCGCGCCTCCGAAAATTTTTGTTTATGTGTACAGCGCGAGTGTGCTGCCGGGAATGATTCCGTGGTTCGTCATTTTGATCAGCCATCTCGGTTTCAGAAGAGCGAAAGGCGCTGAGCTTGATAAGCATCCGTTTAAAATGCCTTTTGCGCCGTTTACAAACTATTTGACGATCGCTTTCTTACTCATGGTATTGATCGGCATGTGGTTTAACAAAGATACGCGGATTTCTTTGGTTGTCGGGGTGATTTTCCTGGCGATTGTGACGGTCAGCTATTATGCGTTCGGTATCGGCAAGCGCATGCCTGGTGAAAAATCGAAAATAGAAGACGCTGTATAATTCAAAAAGACACCTCTCTTACAGGGGTGTCTTTTTCGGCTTGTCCGCGAGTGGTATACTGGTTAAAAAAAGCAGAACCGGGGGAAACATCGATGAGTCATTACCGTACGTTATTATTTGATATAGACAATACGCTGCTGGATTTTACCGCTTCAGAAACCGATGCTCTTCAAAAATTGTTCCAAGGTTCAAAGCTGGAGCTGACGGCAGAGGTGGAAGCCCGTTATAAAGCGTTAAATCAAGGGCTGTGGAAGGCGTTTGAAGAGGGGGAAATGACCCGCGATGAAGTGGTGAATACACGGTTTGCCCTTTTGTTTAAAGAATACGGACTTGAAGCCGACGGCGTGCTGATGAATCAGGCGTACCGCCAATACTTAGAAGAAGGGCACCAGATGATAGACGGAGCTTATGAGCTGATTGAACGGCTGAGTCCTTTATTTGATTTATACATCGTGACGAACGGCGTCTCAAGATCACAATATAAGCGGCTGGGCGACTCCGGTCTGTATCCGTTTTTTAAAGATGTGTTTGTATCTGAGGACACGGGTTTTCAAAAGCCGATGAAGGAATACTTTGATTATGTATTTGCGAGAATTCCCGGTTTTTCTGCCGGGCACGGGCTTATTATCGGCGATTCATTGAGCGCGGACATAAAAGGCGGTCAGATGGCGGGAATGGATACGTGCTGGTTTAATCCCGGAAAGAAAGCAAATGAGTCCGGGATCATCCCGACGTATGAAATTCATTCGCTTGATGAGCTGTATGATGTGCTGAACGTGGAGCGAAAAGCCGCCGCTCATCTGTAAGGAGAATACGATGAAGATTGCACATACGAAGTTACTGATCAGGGGTTTTGCATTACTATCAATCTTTCATGCGATTCTTCAGCTTCCTCCCGGCCGGGGGGAGCTGAAGGTTTTTTTGTCTGTGCTCGTGATGATGCTGACGGCTAATGACTGCCTGCGGCCGCTATATATGAAGAGAAGGCCGGCTGTATATCAAGGCTCTTTTCTCCTGAGCAACGTTATCGCGGGAGTTCTTTTGTACAATGTCTATAGTGTGGGGACACAGGCCGTAATGGTGCTTTTATTGGCGGAGGTGCTTATTACTGATCAGCAGATTCCGGCTGTTTTGTTAACGGTGAATGCCGCCGCATTTGCCGCAGCTTTATACGCCGGAGGAGCGGGTGTCAGTGATATCGTGCCGCCATACTTCATCATGTTTGCGGTGATTTATTTATATCGGAAAAACCTGCAGGAGAAGTCGAAGGTAGAATTGCTGAACCGAGAGCTGAAAACCGCTAATGATACACTGAAGGAATATTCAGACCGGATTGAGGAACTGGCCGTTACGAAAGAAAGAACAAGAATTGCGCAGGAGCTGCATGATTCGCTCGGTCATTATCTGACTGCTCTGAAAATGAATTTAGAATTTGCCGGGAAGACAGCCGGGCATCAGCCGGACAAAGTGAAGCAGATCATTCATAAAGCGCATGATCTTACGAAAGAATCCATTTTAAAGCTTCGCCAGGCGGTTACGCTGCTGCAGGGCTCTTTGGCCGGGCGGGCGTTTGAGCAAGAGCTCCGTGACATTTTCAGTCATTTTCAAGAGGCGGGAGGCATTCGCTTCGAGCTGGAGACGGACGCGGCCATAGAAGCGGAACAGCCGGATGTGAAGCATTGTCTTTATCAATCCGTTCAGGAAACGATTACGAATGCGATAAAGCATGGACATGCTTCATATGTTTCTGTCCGGATTCAAAAAAACCGAAACATGATATTGGCGCATATTCATAATAACGGCTCAGCCTGCGGAACGATCATAAAATCAAATGGTCTGAAAGGAATTGAGAAAAGAGCGGCCGCACTTGGCGGAGAGGCTGTTTTCTCTTCCGGGAAGGAAACGGGTTTTGACGTGAAAATAAGGATTCCATGCAAGGAGGAATAATCAAGTGAATGTCATGATTGCAGACGACCAGTCCATTGTGAGAGAGGGGCTGAAAATGATTCTGAGTCTTCACGAAGGAATTCAAATATCGGGAGAGGCTTCTTGCGGCGAAGAGGTACTCCGGCTGCTTTCTCAAACCGAAACCGATGTGATTTTGATGGATATCAGAATGCCCGGTATGGACGGAATCGAAACGACAAAAGCGGTAAAAGTGCGATATCCTTCCGTAAAAGTCATCATTCTGACAACGTTTGAAGATGATCACTATATTTTTGCCGGGCTGAAAAGCGGAGCCGACGGCTATCTCTTGAAGGATGCTGATTCAGATGAAATTACCGCCTCCCTTCAAGCCGTTTATGAAGGGAAGATGATGCTGAATCCCAAAATCACGGTTTCCGTCGTAAAAGCGCTGAACAATTTGGAGATCCCTGCGGTGCAGGAAGAGCCGCGGTCAAAGCTGAAGGAGATTCTCACGCCGAGAGAGCTTGATGTGGCGAAACACATTATGGAAGGCAAAAGCAATAAACGCATTGCCGCAGACTTATTTCTGACTGAAGGCACTGTGAAAAACTATGTATCCAGAATCCTCGATAAACTTGAAGTGTCAAACAGAACCGAGCTTACCTTATATTTGCAAAAATTGCTATAACCCCGCTTCACCCTCCTCTCTCCCTTTTTATCACTAAACATATGACGAAAGTAATACCCATATCGAGTACGAAAGTGAATAGAAAACAAGGATCGCCAAGAGTAGAATAAGTGCAGACATGACACAAGGAGTGCTGCACGAATGCTCGAATTAACGGATTTGACAAAGAAGTACGGCGATTTTACCGCTGTCAATCATATATCACTGCGCATCGAAAAAGGAGAGATATTCGGTCTGCTGGGGCCAAACGGCGCCGGTAAATCAACAACGGTGTCGATGATCAGCACCGTGCTCCCGCCGACGGGCGGAACAATCTGTATTGACGGAGCCTCATTGCAGGAGCAGCCTGCGGCCATAAAAAAAGTGATGGGAGTCGTCCCGCAGGAAATCGCTTTATATCAAGCGTTAAGCGCAAAGGATAATTTGGCTTTTTTCGGAAGTCTGTACGGACTTTCCGGTAAGGAACTTTGTAAACGGGTTGATGAAGTGCTGGACATCATCGAATTACAGGAACAGCGAAATCAAAGGATATCTGAGTTTTCGGGCGGCATGAAAAGACGGGTGAATATCGGTGCCGCGCTAATGAATGAACCGAAACTATTCATTTTAGATGAACCGACCGTCGGAATTGATCCGCAATCCAGACACCACATTCTTGAAACCGTGAAGACGTTAAATCAAGAAAAAGGGATGACCGTCATCTACACGAGCCATTACATGGAAGAGGTCGAATACCTCTGTGAAAAAGCGGCGATCATGGATCACGGCTCAATCATTGCCTGCGGGACGAAAGACGAATTGAAGCAGTCAGCCAAAGCCTCTGATACCCTGACCGTGAATGCAGAGGGGCTGAATGATGATGCCGTTAAAAAAATCCGCCGCATTCCCGGTGTTGCTGAGGCTGCTGTCAGCCGGCAGACCATTACGATGCTCGTCTCTGCGGCAGATCGCAATATCCTTGATATTGCGGATGATATCAGGAAAACCGGTATCACCATTAAGGGCATTCATTTCGAGGAAGCCAATCTGGAAAGCATTTTCCTCCGGCTCACCGGCAAAACGCTGCGGGATTCATAGGGGGCGTCATGAAAATATTATTCAGGCTGATCTTATTAGATTTTCGGTTATTGGCCGGCGCAAAGTCTTTCTATATAAAACTGCTTCTGTTTCCGGCGCTGATGATTTTCATTTTAGGAACGGTTTTTCACGGCGATTCGAAAGTGAAGCCATTTCAGACCGCGTTTTATAATGCGGATCACGCGGAGAGTTCTTTGGGTGAGATATTAAAGAATGACGTGCTGAAACAAAACGATCTCATCCGTGTAAAAGATATAGGCAGTTATCAAGAAGGGAAACAGCTTGTCGAAAGCGGCAAAGTCTCCGTTTTTGTATACGTGCCGAAAGGCTTTGCAAAAGCGGCGGAACACAATAAAAAAACAAGTATCAAAGTCATCTCGGACCAACAAGGCTCTGTAAACGGAGACATTGTGGAAATGATGGCCGATTCGTTTATCACCAGAGTAAAAGCGGAATTCAGCGAAGAAAAAGCGGTGCTGAAGCAGTCGGGACATCTGTCAAAGGGAGATGTCAGCAAAATCATCAGCGGCCTTTCGGGTGAACGTGGACAGGCTGTCACCATTCCGAAACAGTCCGCAGGCAATCACGCGGCTCCGATTGATGCGATGCAGTATTATTCAATCGCAATGGTCGTCATGTTCTCCATTATGACCGCGTTTGCGCTCATTCACGGGATAGTGGAAGAGAGACAGCAGCACACGTTATTCAGAATCAAATCAATGCCTGTTTTACGTATCCAATACGTGGCGGGTAAGCTTTTGGGAATCATGTTTGCCATCCTGATGCAAATGGCTGCTGTCATCATCGCAAGCAGCATCTTATATCAGGTAAAATGGGGCAATTTGTTTGAAGTATTGCTGGTGACGATCGTTTATTCATTTGCGATCGGCAGTATTGTGCTCCTTTGGGGGGCTGCTGCAAAAAACCACGAGACCGTCTCAAGCATGGCGGCTCCTATTCTGTATGGCTTCAGTTTTTTAGGAGGAAGTTTTATCGCAAAAGACGGCTTGCCTGACAGTTTGAAAATCGTGCAGGAGCTGATACCGAACGGCAAAGCGATCAACAGCTATGTCAGTGTCACGCAGCATGCCGGTCTGAGCGGTATTGCGGCGGATTTGGCAGAGCTTGCTGCCATCGGCGCCGTGTTTGTATGTTTGACCGTCTGGGTGTTTAAACGGAAGGAGGCGGTTTCATGACGCAGCTGTTATTCATGATCAGACATCAGCTGAAACTGATGCTGCAAAATCGGGCTGCCATCTTTGCGACGATTTCCGCCCCGCTCCTTCTCACATATTTCTTTTCCTTTTCTGCGGAAGGCAGTCAGCAGAAGGAAGTATATGTAGCTGATGAGGATCAGAGCGCCTATTCAGCGCAATTTATGAAAATGATTCAGACAGCCGGCCATATAAAAGTCACGAAGGTCACGGAGGACGTATTAAAAACAAAGGTTAATCATCAGGATATATCCTTTGGATTGCTGATCGGCTCTCATTTTGAAGAGACATTATTTTCCGGAGATGAATTGAACGTTTCATTTATTCAGAATGAAGAAAAGGGTGATGCTGTTTTGACAGAGCAGCTGATTGCGCAGCAGGCGGGCGCGCTGAAAAAAATAGTCCGCGATGCAAAAGTGATATCCCGCACGCTGCACACCGACGGGAAGCAGGTGGCAGCTGATCTCTTGAAGGATATTCAGGGTCATTCCGCCGTCACCGTTGACCGCCATCACGTTTATGAAGGCGGACAGGCAGCCGACAGACTTATCGGATTTTTAGTGATGTTTATCTGGTTCGTTGCAGTCCAAAGCCTGCGATCATTTATAGATGAACAAGAAAATCATACATATGACAGATTGCTGAGCACGCCCGTTTCCTATACGGCATATGCAATTTCTAAGTTTGCGGCGGCGTATCTTTTCGGACTTCTCCATATTATCGTGATTCTCGCTGCCGGAACATTCATGCTGCACATCCGTTTTGCTGATCATGTTTTTGCTGCTGGAGCGGTGCTTGCGGCCTGCTCGTTTGCGCTGACTGCTGTAACGATGGCCGTGATACCATTCATGAAGAGCCAAAAGCAATTCACGTCGCTTGCTTCCGTTTTTATAGCTGTCACGGGTTTATTGGGAGGGGCTTTCTTCACATTAGACACGGCTCCGGAGTACATGCGGATGCTGTCATTGTTTACCCCTGAAAAATGGGCGATCGGCGCGTTTCAAAACAATGGCGGAGGCAGCATGCAGATAGTGCCGCTGAGCCTGTTTCTTGCCGCCGGTGCAGCGTCATTGGTTTTATCACTCTATTTGATAAACCGTAATATGAAAAAACACAGTTAGGAGGATGGCTGCTTTGTATATGGCAGAAATCATCGGAATCATAGAAGTGCTCGCTGGAGCCGCAATGAACGTATGGATCGGCTGGCTCGGAAAAACCTTTTTCGGTAAGGATGACAGAAGTTCAAGAGTCGTGTTAAGAATCTGCGGCATCTTTCTCATAATCAATGGCGTTTCCAGAGCGTTTCATATCTAGTTCACAAAATATTCCGGACTCTTTTATAAAATGTAATCTTTTTCCTTGGGAATCATGTAAAATAGTATAGGATTCTACGAAAAGAATAAGAGGAGGAAGAAACATGAAAAAGAGACTCGTTTTGCTATTTGCCGCGGCCGCTGCTGCTTTGTTGCTTGTGAGCGGGTTGTGGGCTCCGTCAGCGTCTGCGGCGCCGGCCCCTGCTTTAACACAAATCCGTATTATCGGTGTGACGTCTGACGGTCAGAATTACCAATGGGAAAATATCGGGCCGAACCAAATCAGCGCATCAAAACCGATGAAGGGGACAACGGGTTATTTAGCCGTATATTTCCAAGGGTATCCGAACAATAACTCGATTCAGGCGTTTAACAACGGAACGAATATTACAAATCTTACGTCAAAAGCGCTGGAAGATGAATATACGAAAAACGGCAATATCGTTACAGGCTATATTAAATATTACAGCGTTCCTCTTTCTTATGTCAGTTCAGGAACGTTCTCTTTCTCCGCAACGGGACTGAACGGTCCGTACACGCCGTTAAGCAGCGGATTTTTCTCCATTCAGGTACAGAGTTAAAACAGCCGCCCGGTGCTTTCATGTATAGTTTTTCTCTCTTTCCGGGAAGCTATTCCTAAAGAAAAGGGAGGGCTTACATGATGGACAGGACACTTGGATATTTGCGCGAGTCGCTTTCGAACCACTTGGAGCATGATGTGTGCCGGGGGATTTATAAAAAGCTTCAGGTGAAGCATTATGCAAATGAAGGCGAGTTCGTGAAAGATCTAAATGATCTGGAAATGGATGCGCTGAATCAGGTGCTTGAAAAGGAAATCAAATATGCTGAGAACGAGCAGGATGAGAAGCGCACGATGGAATTGAATGAAGTATATGAGCTCCTGTTTTAAAAAGCCTCCCGGCGGCCGGGAGGCTTTTTATTGTTTCGGAAACAGTTTACAGAATCATCCAACCCTTTGTATAATGGATAGTTGTGAAAAACACAGACGGAGGAGAAACATGAACGAAATAAAAAAACAGACGGTTCTTGAGTTGTCATCGGTTGAAAAAGCTTTGGTTTTTCTGGTGCCGCCATTATTAGGGCTGGTCATCGGATGGTTTCTGCCGGTCATTGCGAAGTGGGCCGTAACATTGGATTGGCTGCCTTTTCACGGGCCGCTGGAAATAATCGCTTCCTTTCACGGATGGAAGGCTGCGGCTGCAACCGCCGTTATCGGCTTAATTGGGGGAGTGTGGCTGACGCAGGCAGCTTTTAAAGAAAGTCTTGTGGCAGTCGTGACGGACAGCGAGGTGTCCTTAACCATATATAATGAAGAAAGCGTGTTTTCGAAAGACAGCATTTCCGGTGTGTTTACGGATGGGAAGTATCTTGTCTTATTAGGCACTGAAGGACAGGAGCTTTTTCGGGAGAAGCTTGAGCCGGCGGTTGAAAAAGCGGCTGATGCGTTTCGCGCGCATGGGTATGTCTGGCTGGGGACGGAAGATCCTTTTAAAGAAGAATACAAACGGTGGGTGCCGGACACGCCGGATTTGGAGCCTGGGGCAAATGCTCTTTTAAAAGCGAGAGAAAAGGCGCTGAAAGAGGAGGAAAAGGCAGATGCGAAAGAGCTGAAAGCGGAAATATCCAAACTGGGCATTACTGTGCGGGAGAAAGGATCGCGCCAATATTGGCGGATCTATAAAACGCCGTCTGCATAAAAAAGCTGCCGCCGTTTGATACGGCCGGGCAGCCCGGGAACAGATTATTTCTTCTTGTCATCATAATATTGAACCGGGTACATGGAGCCTTCCGATACCATTTTGTTGTCTTCAATATCTTCGGGATGCGGATTGCCTGCTTTGTTGACGGGGAATGATTCAATATCCTGCTTCCCGGAGAGCGATGTTTTCATATTGCGGATAAAGTTCATCACCTTTTGGCGGTTTGATTTATCTTTGAGCAGGTAGGAAGTCACTCCGACAGTCGACACGGCAAGTCCTGAAATGAGCAGTTTTTGTTTCACGATAAAAACTCCTTTCTATTTCTGGCTTGCAGTAGTTATTCCCGCTTAACGGCTGTTTAAACATCGGAAGGTTAATTTTGGCTTGCCGCTTTAATGCGATAAAGATTGACAAAACTATTTTCAGAATAATATTATAAATATATGATAGCGCTGGAGTCATATTTTAATTGAAAGGTGTTAACTTTATGAATCAATTACATCGCAGAATGGGAACGTTTGCACTCATGATGGTCGGACTTGGGTCGATGATTGGCTCCGGTTGGTTATTCGGGGCGTGGCGGGCGGCTCAGATTGCGGGACCTGCCGCAATTATTTCCTGGATTATCGGTATGATCGTTATTTTGTTTATCGCACTTTCTTACAGTGAATTGGGTTCAATGTTCCCCGAAGCCGGGGGAATGGTAAAATATACTCAATATTCTCATGGATCATTTATTGGATTTATCGCAGGATGGGCAAACTGGATTGCGATTGTTTCCGTTATTCCGGTGGAGGCGGTTGCGTCTGTTCAATATATGAGCTCATGGCCGTGGGACTGGGCAAAGTGGACAAGCAATCTCGTTCACAACGGCACACTTACGGGAGAGGGGCTCGGCTTCGCATCCGTATTGCTGATTATTTACTTTTTACTGAATTATTGGACAGTTAACTTGTTTTCAAAAGCGAATTCATTGATTACCATCTTTAAAATTATTATTCCGGGGCTGACAATCGGAGCGCTGCTGTTTACCGGTTTTCACGGCGGAAACTTCACATCCGGTTCAAGCATTGCGCCGAACGGCTGGGCGAGCGTGCTGACGGCGGTGGCCACATCAGGTATCGTATTTGCGTTTAACGGGTTTCAAAGCCCGATTAACATGGCCGGAGAAGCAAAAAATCCCGGCAAATCGATTCCGATTGCGGTTGTCGGTTCGCTGTTGGTCGCAACCGTCATTTACGTCCTATTGCAAATCGCATTTATCGGTGCGGTTGAACCTTCCATGATCGTTCACGGCTGGAGTCACCTGAACTTTAACTCTCCATTTGCCGATTTGGCGATCGCATTGAATATCAATTGGCTTGTCATTATTCTTTATGCGGATGCGTTCGTATCTCCGTCGGGAACGGGTATCACATATACCGCTACGACGTCACGCATGATTTACGGCATGGAAAAAAATAAATATATGCCGAGCATTTTCGGAAAGCTTCATCCGCTGTACGGCGTGCCGCGCCAAGCGATGATTTTCAACCTGATCGTATCGTTTATCTTTCTGTTTTTATTCAGAGGATGGGGCGTGCTTGCTGAAATCATTTCCGTTGCGACGCTGATTTCTTATATCACGGGTCCAGTGACGGTGATGACGCTGCGGCGGACGGCGGCGGATTTGTACAGGCCTCTCCGTCTGAAAGGCCTCAGCGTGGTTGCACCGCTCGGCTTCGTGTTCGCGTCTCTCGTGCTGTATTGGGCGCGCTGGCCGTTAACAGGGCAGGTGCTGTTTATCATTTTGATCGGCCTTCCGATTTATTTCTACTACCAAGCGAAAGTGAAGTGGAAAGGATTCCGCAGAAACTTTAAAGGCGGCGTCTGGATGGTTGTCTATCTGCTCAGCATGATGGTCATTTCATGGCTCGGAAGTGAAAAATTCGGCGGTCTGAACATCATTCCGTACGGATGGGATATGGGGCTGATCGCAATCGTTGCCCTTGCCTTCTATGCGTGGGCGCTGAAGAGCGGATTCAAGACTGAGTATTTGAAAGACGCCAAAGCAATCAACGATCAATTAAAAGGCGGACAGGCGGAAGCCGCCGCCGGAAAAGAATAATGATTGATAAAAACCTTGCGGTAACGTTCCCGCAAGGTTTTTTTATCGGGCAAAAAAACATGGGTTCGGCATCATCCCCGAACCCATGCTCGCTCGATACAGGCTGACGATGATTGAGAGCAAGCCTAACGACGAAAACCAAGGCCAGTATTCTTTTTTTTCATGATTTCTCCGCCTTATCAATAACTGCCTTCCATACTAAACAATGAATGTAAAATATATGTTGGGCAACTATTAATCTTTTATGTTTCTTCTTCTCCATGCTTCATCCTTTTTCCTGTACTCTAAAGTCAAAGTTTTAGAGACAAAACAAATAATTAACCACAGAAAAAATACAGTACGTAAGTTTAGATTACAATAATTGTATAATAAATTAAAATATAGGATAATAAACAAATAGCACGAGGTAATAAGTATGAAAACGCGAAAATTTTTTGCAACGTTATGCATCGTTACTCCCTTAGTGTTTGGAAGTTTTACGAGTGTTAAGGCTGTGGACTCGTATAATTCAGAAACAGTAAACTACATATTGAAAATGAATCCGAATCTGGCGAAAAAAGAATTAATTGAATCCGTTAATGATCTAGTTAAACAAGATAATAAAACATCTAATGAAATCTTAGAGGAAATTAAAACAGAATTAAAGAAGCAAGAAAAGCTAGATAAAGAAGAAGATAAAAGTAATAGAATGAGCACAATGGGCAAGAATAGCGGGCCAAAAATTATAGGATCAAGCTCCAAAGGTAATGTTTACTATACACCTGCATCTACTTTTGGGCTTCCGCATGGACATGTTGGTATGTACTATAAGGGAAATCAAATTGTCGAATCGGTTCCTAAAAAAGGTGTTCGTGCAATAGCATCCTCGAAACGTAAGGTCGAAAAAAACGCTGTAATTCAAAATGTAAAAGTTTCTAGTTCTAAAAAAATAATTCAGTAAATTGGGGTTATAGCAGGGTTGGGAAGGATGGTTATTCATATAATTTTGCAACAAATAGAAAATCAAGTCATTATGGTGATAAAAACTGTTCAAAACTATTATGGTCAGCTTTTAAGCTGAAGGCTGGCATAGATATGGATAAGGATAAAGGACTGGGCGTCTACCCTAGAGACATCAGAGATTCCGGTTATACAAAAACTATTAAAACAATTAGATGAATTATTTTCACTCCCTAAGTTTATTTAGGGAGTCATATTATTTTAAGGAGTGAGATTATATTTGAACAAGATTAAGTGGTTAATAATAATTGCGGTCATAGTATTAATAGGTATATTTATATGTATCGGAACTTTTAAATATACTAATACAGTTTCTGATGTTAAACAAACTGAAACAGAAAAAGAAAAGAATTTCTTGAATGATAAAATTGCAGCTATATATTATTCAGCTACAATAGATTACCCTAAAGATGGGAGTTATACTGTATATATTGATGAAAAAGGAAAAGCAACAGCTGTAAAAGGAGATGCTATTGAAGTTGGAACCATTGCACAAGATGAAAAAAACATAGTTAGACAGGACAAAAAAGAAGTTTATATGATAGGCGATAACTTTAAAAAATTCCCGATGCAGCATCAAGTACATACAAGTTATGGGCAATCATCAGGCCATTTAATAAAAGAAAATATCTTTTATTTTTTGAATAATCAAGGAGTCGGTGAAAACCATTATAATAGTTTAATTAGATGGGGTAACAGCAGTGGATTTCATGAAAAAGTTATTCCGGGTTTCTATACAAGTACCGGTAATGACGGTGAATATATTTACGTGATAAATGAAGATTCTTCAATCAAAACACCGACTTTTCAGGGTATTAAAATAGATAAAGATAAAGTTACAGTTGGGAAAGGAACAACAATTCCTATATTAAATGAAGAAAATTGGAGTGTTTATTCACAGATAATAGTTAAAAAAAGCTCAGCCTTTTTTATACTATATAACCAAACGGATAAATCAAACAAAGTACAATTCAAAGTAGCAAAAATTGATTTAAAGCATAATAAGTTTAAAGGTGCATATCCTTTAGGCAGTTATCATATCCCTGATGAAATTTCTCAGCTGGCTATTCCTCTTTCCACTAATAACTTTTTTGTAAAAAATGACACTTTATATCATTTGGCAGCTAATTCAATACTTTATACTTTCGATCTGAAAAGTATGAAGCCGAAGAAAAAACTCCCATTACATAGGTCAACAAAATTTGAAAACCAAGCAAAATTCACTTATTTTGACGAGTCTGAAATTTTCTTGTTAGAAATAAGCAAGGGCGGGAAATATGTGATTAATTCTTACTCTTATAAAAACGGAAAAAAATTAAAATCTACTCCTATCAGAGGACTTGAGAAAATTATTAACAATACCCATGTTTCTGAATATGACTTTTTTATGATTAAGAAAAACAAAGAAGTATGGAGTGATTAGATATAAATGGCTAGGCAGCTGAGTGAGTATACTTAAGGGGAAATTAAATTCACGAAGGAGAATAATAATGGATGAGCTAGATATTGCTTTTGGTATTTTACCACTTTCTATTATTGTCTTATCGATTATATTCACTTATATTTTCAAAAAAGTGTATATAATGCCGCTTGTCAGCATAGTTGTTTCTGTCATACTAATGTTTACTGTTTTTAATCTATCTTTCTGGGGATGGGTTGTTGTCTATGGTTTAGTATCACTAATATTATCATATATTACAAATAGTATAAGAAAGAAAATAGATAATAGAAATAAATAATTATATTCCTTTGATTAAAAAGGTATCACAAGTAATTCATCATTACTGTGATACCTTTTTACAATTAAGGTGAATCTCAGCCTAATAATAACATGCCCCGCCCGCTATATAACCCATGATGGCGTTTGCATTATCGGGCAAAAAACATGGGTTCGGCATCATCCCCGAACCCATGCTGGCTTTATGATTTGTATTCTTTTTTAACCTTTTGGAATATATCCGCATAGTTGGTAAACACACCGGTTACGCCCCAATTCAGCAGACGGCGCATGTCCGTCTCGCTGTTCACGGTGTAAGGGTGAAGCAGTAGGCCGTGGCTGCGTATGTTCCGGACGTTTTGAGCGTTCAGCGCTTTGTAATCCGGTCCGATTCCGACGGCATATGTTTTGATGTCCGTTAAATCTGCGTCAGTCATTGACGTCATCTGTTCCGCTTCAAGCAATTGGACGGCGGGAAGTTTCGGATCGAGCTGTTTGATTTTCAGAAGGCTCTCCCTGCTGAAAGACTGAATGATCACTTGTCCAAGTTTCGCATGCTTACCTGCCAATTTGTATTTTTTCAGTGAGGCGATCAGTTTTTCTTCCATACCCGGATATGTTTCGGGCGCCTTTGTTTCAATATAATAGTTTGCATGTCTGCCGAACCGTTTTAACACGTCATCAAGTGTGGGAACGCGAAGTCCGGCGTATTGCGGTTTTGCTTTTTCCGGATAGGCCTTATTGAACCAAGAACCGGCGTCGAGCTTTTGAATCTCTGCTAATGTATGATCCTTCACCCAGCCTTGTCCGTTTGTGGTGCGGTCCAGTTTTTCATCATGCATGACGATCAGCTTGCCGTCTTTTGTCATTTGTAAATCCAGCTCAATATAGTCAGCCTTCATTTTTTGCGCAGTTTCATAAGAAAGGATCGTGTGCTCCGGGACATACCCCGAAGCACCGCGATGGGCAATGGTTAAAATTCTGTCAGGAGACAAGAGGTTTCCTTTTCCCGCCGCCGATACAGGCGTGACGATGAATGACAATAAACCGAATGAAAGCAATACCAAAGCAAACAACTTATGTTTCCGCATGTTTTCTTCCCCCTTAAAAATCAATATCTGTCTCTAGTGTAGAAAATCGTTGTAAATGCTGTACTGCAAAAATATTAATCTTTTATGTTGTTTTCTTACACATGCTCCGCCCGCTTGCCCGTATTCCACGTCATAGCCAAGAAGACGATGGACAGCACGCATGAGGAGATAAGCATGATAAAGCCGCCGTTCCAGTCAAAGCGGTCTACGACATAACCCATGATGGCGTTGGCGAAAGCAGAGCCTCCGATGTAGCCGAAAAACCCGGTTAAGCCGGCTGCCGTTCCCGCCGCTTTTTTAGGCGCAAGGTCAATGGCCTGAAGTCCGATCAGCATGACAGGCCCATAGATTAAGAATCCGATGCTGATCAGCGCGATATTATCGATGAGCGGATGACCGGCAGGGTTAAGCCAGTAGACCAATACAGCGATAAATACGCCGGCCATGAACAGCACGCCGGCCGGTGCGCGGCGGCTTTTGAAAAATCGGTCGCTGATCCAGCCGCACAAAATCGTTCCCGGAATTCCCGCATATTCATAAAGGAAATAAGACCATCTGGAGTCTTCAGGAGAGAACCCTTTCGCTTCCGTCAAATAAGTCGGCGCCCAGTCAACGACACCGTACCGCACGAAATAAACAAAGACATTGGCAAATGCGATATACCACAGAAATTTATTATTCAGCACGTATTTGAAAAGAATTTCTTTGGTCGTCATCTCTTTTTCCTGGTCTTTGAACGCATGTTTCGGATAGTCATTCCGGTATTCTTCAATCGGCGGAAGCCCGCAGGATTGCGGCGTGTCCCGAACGAGAAGAACAATCACAAATGAAATGACGATGGCGATAATCGCCGGAAAGAAAAATACGCTTTTCCAAGTAACAAACATGGCGATGCCGAGAGTCACGAGCGGGGCGAGAATACCTCCGCCTATGTTATGGGCGACATTCCATATCGACATTTTCGTGCCGCGTTCACTGATGGAAAACCAATGAGCCATCGTCCGTCCGCAAGGCGGCCAGCCCATTCCTTGAAACCATCCGTTAATAAACATAAAAATGAACATAATCGTCACGCTTGACGTGACCCATGGCATGGAAACAAATAAAATGTTGACGACACCTGACAAAAACAGACCTGTCGCAAGGAAATACCTCGGGTTGCAGCGGTCAGACACCATCCCCATAATAAATTTGCTGAAGCCGTAAGCGATTGATACGGCCGCAAGCACCAAGCCAAGTTCCCCTTTTGAAAACCCTTGTTCCTGAAAATAAGGAATAGCGAAGGCAAAGTTTTTGCGAAGTAAATAATACCCGGCATACCCGATGAAAATCCCCAAAAATACCTGCAGCCTGAGCCGTTTATAGGCCGCATCCGTCTTTGAATCATCCAATCTCTCAATATGCGGAGCCGGCTTGAACAATTGAAACATCATATCCTCCCCTTTGCTGAACGTCTATCATGATGTATGTATGACTCCTTTCCTTAGAAATGACAAAAAGAACCAGAAATCACCCTTATGAAAGGGCGCGGTTTCCTGGTTCTCCTCATCTCCATCCAAAAATCATTAACTTGTATATGATAGCGCTTTCTTAAATTACCACAGTCTGACGTGGATGTAAACGCTTTAAGGAAAGTTTTCATTTTTTTGAATAAATAACCGGAGGGAATATCAGCCGGAGCGCGAAAGATTTGAGGTACTCGATTTTGTACTCAGGCATAAGATGTGTTAGGCCGAACTAAGAAAAGCGAAGGGAGTGCATCTGTTGATTGATGAATTGGATTTTGCGTTCGGTGTTCTGCCGCTTTGTATCATCATCCTGTCAGTCGCCGGAACGTACCTGTTTAAAAACGCGTTCATTATGCCGGCTGCCGCTTTGGCCGTTTGCCTTATATGCACCTTTACCATATTGAATTTCTCGTTTATCGGGTGGGCCGTCGTGTACACGCTCGTCTCTTTCGCGTTATCGCATATTACGATGGTGGTGATCAGCCAAAATAAAAAATAGGATCGGCGGCAGCCGATCCAGCTATCAAAAGCAGAGAACACATCTCTGCTTTGTTTTATTTATGAATGTGCAGGAATTCCTTGATGACCGCGGTCTGTTCTTCTTTCGGATAGCTTCTGTACAGATGGCTGGCTAAGCGGACGGGGTCACCGAAGAAGTACCGCTCATATTGTGTCTGCCTTGTTCCAAAGGGGCTCATGGTCAAATCCCATGCGAGGCGGAACACTTTTACCCGGTCTTCAGCGTTCAATTCGGCCGCCTGCAAATATTGGTCAAGGTCTCCTCTGATGTCGGAACGGAACGCTTTTTCAGTCGGCAAAGTCACCATTCCGCTTGCCCCGATCAGCTGGATGATTTCCGTGAAGCGCGGGTAGATGTCAGGGAAAATCGCGCTGACCACACGAAGCGGAGTGACACTCGGACGCATATAACCCCATTCGTCTGTTTCCGCATCATTCTCCGACTTTTCCAAAAGGGCTTTCATCGTTTCCAGACCGGTGATGATCTCAGCCATCTTAGCCTGAATATGCTGATATTCGCCTACATCTATCGCATCGACAAGCGTTTGGGCGAGGCCAAGGAGAAACTCCGTCTTTACAATTTGTCTCGTGATAACTTGATGAAATGCGAAGGCGTTAAAAGAGCTTTTCATATTAAAATCAAAAGCCGCCTCGTAATTATTGTAAAAAAATACGCGTTCCCAAGGGACCAAAACGTGATCAAATACAACGATAGAATCCATTTCTTCATATCTTGAGCTGAGCGGATAATCAAACGATGATTTTCCGAGTACGAAAGATTCCCTGCAGATAAATTTTACTCCCTTTGTATTGGAAGGAATTGAAAAAGCGAACGCTTCATCCGATTCAAAATACATCTTAGGCAGAGAAACCACGAGCACTTCATCCGTCAGGCCGCCTTGTGTGGCTAAAATCCGCGCGCCGTGTATGATGAGGCCTTTTTCATTTTTATCGACGACTTTTGCCGAGATAGGTGTCGGCGATACGTTTACGCCCATTTGTGAACGATTCACCTGAGGGGTGATAAACGTGTGCGTAAAAGAAAGATCCTGTGCGGCAGCGCGTTCGTACAGCGCTTGAACATGTTCCGGAAAACAATGATCGCGGTCTTTCAAAAGCGCGGCAGAGGAGGCGAAGCTCATCAGCACGGTATTCATATAATCCGGGCTTCGTCCCATCATTCCGTGCGTGTGCCTGGCCCAATGTTCGAACATGTTTCTTCTTCTTTTTACGTCTTCTTTCGTTTTCGGCTGCAGGTATGAAAGCCCGGCCCGTTCTTTTTTACCGGGAAGACTGTAAGTCATTTGATCTATCATGTCCGGTTTCGTTTGCAAATCATAAAGAGAGCGCTTCGTTTCCAGAAGGCCCTTAAATGCGGGATGTTCAGAAATCTGTCCCTCGATCTTTTCACCATCAAGCCAAATCTCATTTCCAAGCTGATTTAATCGGTCAATGAACATTTTGCCATTAATGATACCCATCATGTCGCCCTTCTTTCTTTGCAGATCCACTACCTCATTATATTGAAAACGAAATTGGGTGTTCCGGTTATTTCCAAAGGGGAAGAGCCTTTTTTGATAAGGGGGGTGAAGGGATTGCATCATAAAAAAACCCCTTAAGCAGAGGGGTTTTTAACTGATCATGTCTTTGTATCGTTGTTCGAGGACAAAGTCTATCATTCCGGTGATACGGGTGTTTTCAGATTTTTGTCTGAAACGGTCAGACACTTGGATTTTCCTTGAAAACGGAAATACAGCAAAAATCCAAACAAGGCCGGCCAGGCCAAAAACCATTTGCAGAACCATTTCAATCAATTCATTAAAATGAGTGCTGAAAAAAAAGATATATAATGTGATGAAAGTGACTGTACATACGATTTTGACAGTATGTCGGAATGTGAGGGGCGGTTCAGTGAAACACATTTTCATTTGATTCAGTGTGAGCGAATCTTGTTTCATCAAATATGTAAGCAGTTCTTTGTCATTTTGACTTCGCGGAATCAAATCATTTTCTATTTTTTGAACGGTTTCCCTGTATGTCTCCATATCAATCTTCATGCGAATCCTCCTTTAAAAATAACTCCAAGAATACTCATTGAGCATTCCTGGAGCAAGGAGCTGCCTGTTCAATTATAGAAATAGTGATAAAACTGTGCTGAACAAGGCTGCAGCTCCTCCTAATTCAGGTGCTAAAACGACTAAAGCACCGATCCCTACAATAACAATAATTCCTGCGCCTGCAATAGCCATGGTATTCACGACAGAATCCCAATCCGGAGAGTACACCTCTTCGGAATCCGGCAGCCTGAAGCTCTTTTGTTTTATTTTAAATGTAATGGTAGTTGTTAGTCCAGTTGTAGCACTGTCACCGACCGGAATATCAGGTGTATAAATTTTAAATTGAATATTCAGCGATCCCGCAGACGGATTGACATACACTTCTAAATAACCGTTGCGGACTGACAAGCTCAGACTGTTAAGCAGGTTTTGATAGGAATCAATTTGTGATGCTGTAAAAGAGACTTGTGAATCTCCCATCAGACCGGTAATATAAGCTCCCGGTTTGCCGTTTGTAATGGTAACTGTGTTGGGAGAACCTTCGCTTGGCACTGTTGCCAAAAGTGAAGTGGATAAAAGAATATCCATTTCAGGTGATGTATAAATGGTTTCTGTCTTGTCGAATTCAAACATGGCATTCGCAAGATTCGATATATTTTCTAAAGCAGGAATGGTTGTTAAAATGTCCGTCAGTGTACGCAGTCTTGCATCATACACAGGATCAGAAGGCGGATGGACGCTGCTTGCACCCGAGTCTTTTCCGGAGTATCCGTCTTTGTCAATGGCGACTTTTCCCGCTCCGCTTCCGATCGTTCCTTCATAAAATTGATCAAAAGCCCAGTTTTTCGGCATCGGGTATCCGAGGTTGCCGCTGAATCCGGTCGACATGTTAGCCGTAAAGCTATATTTGGTCAGACCTGCTTCTGACGTCCGGATACAAATGTTTCTCGGTCCGTATACCCCGATTTCATATTTCGGCGCAGTTGAGAACGCCTGCATTTTCATAAAAGCTGACTTGATTTCTTGGAAGTAAGGGATGATTTTATCCGTGACTTCATAATCATACGCATCAAAATCGACGGCAAAGTAAATGGTCGTTCCTGACGGAAAACCTAATCTTCGGGCGGCTGATGCAGCGCTGTACGCATCTCTCGTTCCTTGGTCTTTTACAAAATAAGAAGATTCATAGCCGCCGTCCTGATAAATCGGAAACACGCTTAAGCCGGCATTGAAAATCGCGGAAAGTTCTTTTGACGTTAACGCTTTCGATGTCAGTCCGCTGCTTGTCCGCACATTCCCGGTCAGATATCTTCCCACGATCTTATAGCCATTCTCACGCAAAGTTTTAGCCGTATCTGCCGTCAAAATGGCAGCGGTGTCACAAGCTGAAGCAGCCCGCGTTGTGTCGCCTGAGCTTGATAATAAAGCTTTAATCGTCGGCATGTCCGCATAACCTGTCTGCGGCAGACACATAAATTCTTGGAAAGCTTTCACTGCCGATACAACTCCGACGCCGTATTTTCCGTCGAA
The DNA here is from genome assembly GCF_053663395.1 of Bacillus sp. JK74. Lineage (NCBI taxonomy): Bacteria > Bacillati > Bacillota > Bacilli > Caryophanales > Bacillaceae > Bacillus > Bacillus sp. JK74. The sequence continues at coordinate 57,414 of NZ_JBSJQB010000007.1, forward strand.
TTCACCGGGGTCAAATGATTTCCCATTACAGTAAAGCGCGTATTGCACAATCAAAACAAAGCCTGTCCGTGAATCGCCGGGAGTCAAGGTAGGACATAAGCTGGTCGTTCCGTTCCCGAAAAATCCATTGGCGACGCTTGTGCTCATGCCTTCTTCTTTTTGCAGAGCATAAATGAGAGCCTTGTTTGTATCGCGGGCATATAAGCCGTCACAAGGCATCAAGCCGATGTAGTCATTGTAATCCCGGTTCAGGTTCTGCTGGATTTGGCGGATTCTTTTGTCGCCTCCCGCTACTAACCGAAAAGCGCTCATATCCAGCAAGGCCTTCATAATGAGTGCCGTGACGATGCCGTCTTGCTTAGTGAGCCCGGCCGCTTTTTGAAACTCTTTTACAGCGCTTTCGGTATTTTCATAGAAAACGCCAGAAAATCCGCCCGGGTTAAATCCTTTACACCACAGCGCCCCCTGCAGAATGTAATTCATGTTTGTCGGCTTAGAATCGGGAGCCTGCTTTTTCAGCGGTTTAAACAATCTTTGTGTCGTCGGTCCGAAGTTATCGGCGGGTTCTGAAATACCAAGCTCAATTTGAAGCGCCCGTGTCAGACCGTAAATGGTATCCCAGCCTGTTTTTCCGTTTTCCGGCACCTTGTTGTACCCGTGTCTGCCTTTGTACGTCTCATTCAGCCATTGTTGTGTTTCCAGGACCATTTCGTCCATTGCAATCCCTCCATTATGTGTAGTGTGCGTTCATTCATAGGTGGCAAACGTATGACAGTTTGTCATGGGCGCAGGAGTTTGTCCGAGGACAGCCCCATCATACAATCGCAGCACAAACGCCGAAAGAGAGGCATTGATAGGAAAAGATCTCTCTATGACAATTGATATAAAAACAGCAAAATGGATAGCGGTTTAAAGTAACTTTATCACTTAGTCAGAAATAACAAGAATCATAAGTAGTAGTCATATAGTCATTTTTAGGGCTGTTCATACCTCTTCCTGCAGTCAAAATGGTTAGTTGGACGGATTTATGATTAGCTATATTGTCATTAACATAAATAGGGTAAATAGTTACAGGGAGGAAGGGTTTTCTCGATGAAAAGCAAAAAGATTTTTAAGTCGCTCATCATTATTTTTACTCTTTTAATCAGCGGAATTGGTTTTATGGGTTTTTCTTCTCCGCAAAAAGCAGAGGCTAAAGACTGGCTTCATACTTATAAAAGCGGGTATTTCACTAACTATGTGATCAATACGTATCACCCTAAATTCACTAAGACGACAAAAAAGTACAGCTTGAGAGCCGTGACTTTTAAATCCAACAGTAAAGGGAAGGGCACGTATAAAATATACGTCCAAAAGCAAGTCAACGGCAAAGGTGCCTGGAAAACAATCAAAACCGCCAATGCAAAGAAAAATGGAACGACTTATTTTGAAACACCTTCGTTAAAAAAAGGAGATTCATACAGATTTAAAATGGTCAATCAAGGTTCGAAAAAACGTGTCAATTATAGTGCGAGTTGGATTGTATTCGCTTCATAATTTTGATTTTCAGCTTATAATGTTTTAGCTGCCGCAGCTGCGGCAGCTTTTTATTTTCTCCGGAGCTCAACCGCCAGGAGGGCCCCCACCTGTCTCTTCGGGCGTACGTTTGTATTCACCGCATCATTCTGGATTATGCGGAAAGGTACATCGCTTCAATGATAAGCCAATCCCGGGTCCTTTTGATTTGTTTGAAAATGTTCTGATATAAAAAAGGCGTGCCGCGGTGTAAAATGGCTATATTGATAAATATGGAGGTTGAGATGGATCAAGATTATATGACTGAGCTTGTCTCAGTCCAGCTGAAGAAAATCCGGTCGGAGAGAGGCTACACACAGGAGAAAATGGCGGATGTGATCGGCCTTTCTAAAAAGTCGCTGGTGCAGATTGAGAAAGGGCGGGCGCTTGCGGAATGGCCGCACGTTGTGGCGGTTTGCGCGCTTTTCAGATCGAGTGAAACACTGCAATCCGTATTAGGAGATGATCCGCTGGAGGTCATTGAAACGGTTGCTCACCGCACAATTGACAGGCCGAAGGGGAAGACGATGGGCGGCAAGGTGTGGTGGAAAGCCATCGAGAAAAAAGGCGAGTTCCGCTTGCAGCAGCATTTGATTTCCCACCATTACCGCATCCTTGATTCTTATGATGATCTGTGGTTCAGCAGTTTTGAAAAGGCAGAGGCTTTGGAGCGGCTTGATGAGCTGTTTTTGGAGGCGGAGGAAGCGAAGCGCTGACGCACCTCCGGTTGATGTATTTTCTGACAAGTGAGAAAATATGTATAAATTCCAGCCGAAGGAGAGATTCGAATGAAGCCTGAAGATATCGTCCGAAGCGGCCCGAATCAGTACATATGCAAGGAAGGAATCGCAAAGGAACTTCCGGGGCTGCTGGAGACATTCAGAAAACCCGTTATTGTGACCGGAATCAAATCCTATCAGGCGTTCTCCGATTACGGCGGCGGTTCTTCCTGGGATGTGATTCAGCACAACGGATACTGTTCACCTGAGGCGGTGCGTAAGGTCTGTGAGCAGGCGGAAGACGCGGATGTGATCATCGGTATCGGAGGCGGCACGATTTTGGATTTGGCAAAAGCGGCGGCAGACCGGCTTGATATTGAGGCTGTGATGGTTCCTTCCATTGCGGGGACGTGTGCGGCAAGTACGCCGTTGAGTGTCATATATGATGAGAGCGGCAATTTTATCAGAGTTGATTATCACAAGCGTTCAAGCTATTTGACGCTTGTTGATCCGCTGTTTTTGCTTTCCTCTCCCATTGAATATATGAAAAGCGGGATCGGTGATACGCTGGCGAAATGGTATGAGGCCGAGGCGGTCATCAGAAATACGGAGGAGGCGCCGCCGCTGATGGCGCAGGCGGGGCTGAGACAGGCGGAATATATCCGTCATCTGTTATTGCGTTACAGTGAAGCCGCCGTCGTAAGCATGGAGAAAGGCGAGCTGTCCGTGCCGTTCATCCATACGGCGGAAACGATCATTATGCTTGCGGGAACGGTCGGCGGGTATGGCGGCCGTTTGTGCAGGATGGCAGGGGCGCATGCGGTCCACAACGGCCTCAGTTTTCTTCAGGAGACACATCAGGTGCTGCACGGCCAGAAGGTTGCTTACGGCATATTGGTGCAGCTCGCGCTTGAGAATCGGAGACATGAGATTGAAGAGCTGCTTCCGTTTTACCGCCGGCTCGGTTTCCCCGTCAGTCTCTGTGATCTCGGCATCCTTGACAACCATGAGGAAGCAAAGCGCCGCATCGCTTCTCACGCCTGCCGGGCGGAAGAATCGTTATGCTTAATGGGGCAATATTGCGAGAAGGACGTGTCAGCGGCGATTGAATCGCTCGAATCAGCGCAAAAGACAGGATAGAGCTTGTAATCTGTCTTGTCTTTATTTTTTGAATATTTCCGTTATAATGAGTGGGGTATAGAAAGGGAGGGGCCAAAGGACATGTATCAGGCGAAGAAGATGTTGTTATTAGGATCAGGCGAGCTGGGGAAAGAAGTCGTCATTGAAGCGCAGCGGCTCGGGGTTGTCACTGTAGCCGTTGACAGCTATGAGCATGCTCCCGCCATGCAGGCCGCGCACAAAAGCTATGTGATTGATATGCTTGATAAAGCGCAGGTCAGAGAAGTCATTGAGAAAGAAAAACCGGACTTGATCGTGCCGGAAGTGGAAGCCATTGCGACGGATGAGCTGCTGAAGCTTGAGGAAGAAGGGTTTCACGTCATTCCGAATGCGCGTGCGGCAAAGCTGACGATGGACCGTGAAGGCATCAGACGGCTTGCGGCAGAGACGCTTCATCTTCCGACTGCCGGCTATGAATTCGCGAATACATATGAAGAATTTAAAGAAGCGGCAGAAACAATCGGCTTTCCGTGCGTGGTAAAGCCGCTGATGAGCTCTTCCGGAAAAGGGCAAAGCGTGTGCCGCTCGGCTTCCGGGCTGAAAAGCTGCTGGGACATGGCAATGGAAGGCGGCCGGGTGAAAAACGGCCGGGTCATCGTTGAGGAATTCATTCCATTTGAGTCAGAAATCACTCTTTTGACAGTGCGCGCGGCGAACGGTACGTCCTTTTGCGCGCCGATCGGACATGAACAAAAAGACGGTGACTATATTGAATCATGGCAGCCTCATCATATGACGGAACAGCAGATTGAAGAGGCGAAACACATTGCGAAAAGCATAACGGATGAGCTCGGCGGATACGGTTTGTTCGGGGTGGAGCTTTTCCTTACTGAAGATAAAGTATATTTCAGCGAGGTGTCTCCCCGTCCGCATGATACGGGGCTCGTTACGCTTGTGACGCAAAATTTGTCAGAGTTTGCGCTGCATGTCCGCGCGATATTGGGATTCCCGATTCCGGAAATCACTCAGCTGTCGCCGGGGGCAAGCCGTCCGCTGAAGGCGCCTAAAGAGCTTGCTGATTATGCGGTTGAAGGTTTGGAGAAAGCTTTGGCGGTAAAAAGCACTCAGGTCCGCGTATTCGGTAAACCCGTCACGAAAGTCGGACGCCGTATGGCGGTTGCGCTTTCTGCAGCCGAGACCGTTGAAGAGGCCAGAGAAAGAGCGGCCGAAGCACTCAGTCATTTATCAATTACATAAAATGATCTTAAAAGGCGTTTTACCGTAATGGTAAGGCGCCTTTTTTGTTTGGACAGACTATATACTGGAAAACGGGGTTGTGAGATAATGTATGAGGCCGTTTTGTGCTGGTTTTTTAATTCTTGAAACTTTTTATGTCCGCAATCGTTATATGTAATGTTCTCATTTGACGGAGAAGGAAATAACAATACATCATACGGCTTTTCATTCATCAAGAACGGACAATCCGGATCGCAGCATGGAATATTTAAGCAGGGTAATCCGGAATAGAGGAAACCATGATTGCTTACCTTAATATGAACGGCGAAAAAACAAAAATCACCAGATTAGATTGTTCAAATAACACCAAATGCTGTATAATAAAAGAATTTGAATGATAGCATCGAAAGAATTTCATTTTATGTTTCCTTAAAATGTATTCTTTATGCATACGCAGTCCGATTTGATATGGTTTTAATTGGAGGTTTGTGTAAACTGTGAATTATATACCTAGTATGATTACAATTGGAAATTTCATTTGCGGGCTCTTATCGATTCATTCCCTTTTGTATCATAATATACACTCTGCGGTGATCTTTATTTTCACCGGGATGTTTCTTGATTTCTTTGACGGTTTGGCCGCCCGTAAGCTGAACGCGGTATCGGAGATGGGAAGAGAGCTTGACTCTTTTGCTGATCTCGTGACGTTCGGCGTAGCGCCGTCCATGCTCGCTTACAGTGTTTCACTATATACGCTTCCGTTCATCGGAATTTTAATCGCGCTTTCCTACAGCATCTGCGGGATGATCCGTCTTTCCAGATTTAATATTGAACAAAGCAAGCTGCCGACGTTTATCGGGATGCCGATTCCGTTTGCGGGTATGTGTCTTGTCATTTTGAGCTTTATCAATAACGCTTTTCTTCTGGGGGCGGGAACGATCGCGCTCGGTTATTTAATGGTCAGCAATATTAAATTTCCGCACTTTAAAAAACAGGCGCCTGAAAACCTGGAGAGCAGAAGATGGAATTAGTTCAGCAATTAATATCCGATTACGGATATATCGCGATTTTTCTCATGCTGACACTCGGTATTATCGGATTGCCTATTCCGGATGAAGTCATGATGACGCTTGTGGGCTACTTCGCTCATATAAACGTGCTGAATTACGGGCTCTCCATTCTGATCAGCTTTATCGGAGCGCTCCTTGGGATGATTATCAGCTACTTCATCGGCAGAAAAGCCGGCCGCCCGTTTATTAATAAGTTCGGGAAATGGGTCGGCCTGAAGGAAAAGAGGATGGCGAAAGTAGACAGGTGGATGAAGAAGTACGGGCCGTACACCATTATTTTAGGCTATTTTATCCCCGGCATCAGACACGTGACCTGCTACTTTTCCGGAATCGGCAGAATGGAATTCAAAACCTACTTATGCTTCGCCGCCATCGGAGCGTTTTTATGGTGTTTTATTTTTATTACTATAGGAAAATTCATAGGAGTAATCAATGTTTAATACTGCCGCTAAAGTTCTTTACCGTTCATTGATTGAACTGACTAATAATCGATTGACGTCTTATCTCATTAAAAACTTCTGTGAATCGAAACTGAGCAAGCCGATGATTCCGCTGTTTTCCAAACACTATCGCATTAACTGGAATGAAACGGAACGCACGGCTTCTGACTTTGATTCACTGGCGTCATTTTTCATTCGTGATATTAATTTGAATCTCCGCCCCGTGGCAAAAGAGAAGAACGCCATCGTCAGCCCGGTGGACGGCGTCGTTCAGACGGTGGGCATGATTAATCCCAATCAAACTTTCATGGTAAAAGGGAAGGATTATTCGTTCGCTGAACTGACGGGGTTTAAAAGCGCCGATCACAAGTATAACGGCGGGTGTTTTGCCGTGCTTTACCTGAGCCCGAGACATTACCACCGCTTCCATTCTCCCGTCAGCTGCACGTATCAAAAGCTGGCCGAGCTGGGGAAACGCTCCTATCCCGTTAATACGATGGGGTTAAAGTACGGGAAAGATGTGCTCTCAAAAAATTACCGTTATGTGTACGAGCTGACCCGTGCTGATCAGCAGATGCTCATGATTCCGGTAGGTGCGATGAATATTAACTCGATCGTTCAGACAAACACCGGAAACCGGCTTGAGACGGGGGAAGAGCTGGGCTATTTTTCATTTGGATCGACCGTTATTTTAGTATTCGAGAAAGATATGTTTACCCCTTCGGATAACCTGACTGAAGGCCGTGAATTACAGGTCGGTCAGATCATCGGTTATGCGGAGTCACAGGAGGAGGCGTCCGCTTTATAAAAGCTGCTCCTCTTTTTTATATGGTGTAAGGAAGTGAACTTTATGGAAGAAAAGGATTTGGGAAAGCTGATAGAACAGTACCGGCATACAGGCGATCAGCAAATTCTTGAAGCGGTGCGGGAAGCATGCCGGCCTGTTGTTGAGGCGCTCATCTCAGAACTGGCTGAAGACAGCGCCGATCTTCTGCGGGCAAAAGGCCGTGACCGTTTTCCGTTTATTATCGGCAAGTATCAGACCGCGGCCGGCCTTTCGCTTGAGACCTTTTTGCGCAATACGTATCGGTTTTATTTTCAGCAGGTTTTAAAAGGCGAAGCGTGACTGGAAGAAAGAGTACGGACGGAAATGTTCATCTTTCGCCCGTTTTCCTGTATGATATAGTATAGTGTGCGTGATCATTAATATAATTGAACAGGGTGTATAAATCATGGAAAAACAATATAGAGTTTTACTTTATTATAAATATGTAAAGATTGATGAGCCTGAAGAGTTCACGGCTCAGCATTTGAAGTTTTGTAAGGAGCTCGGTCTGTTAGGCCGTATTTTGATTTCTGAGGAAGGCATTAACGGCACGGTGTCCGGAACAGTTGAACAGACGGATCAATACATGAATGCGCTGAAAGCTGATCCGCGTTTTGCCGACATGCCGATCAAAATTGACGAGGCTGACGGCCATGCATTCCGCAAAATGTTTGTGCGCCATAAAAAAGAGCTGGTGACGCTTCGTCTCGAAGATGATGTTGATCCGAATGTCACGACGGGCAAGCATTTGAAACCGAAAGACTTTTATGAGCAAATGCAGGATCCTGACACGATCGTGATCGACGCCAGAAACGACTATGAGTATGACCTCGGTCATTTCCGCGGAGCGGTCAGACCTGATATTGAGGCGTTCCGTGAGCTGCCGGACTGGATTGAAGAACACAAAGACATGCTTGAAGGCAAAAAAATCCTCACGTACTGCACAGGAGGCGTACGTTGTGAGAAATTTTCCGGCTGGCTGCTGAAGCAGGGCTTTGAAGACGTGTCCCAGCTTGACGGCGGTATCGTCACTTACGGTAAAGATCCTGAAGTGCAAGGGCAGCTGTGGGACGGACAGTGTTATGTGTTTGACGAAAGAATCAGCGTACCGGTCAACCGCGTAGAGCACGTTATCATCGGAAAAGATTATTTCACGGGCGAGCCGTGCGAGCGTTATGTGAACTGCGCAAATCCGGCATGTAATAAAAAAATGATCTGCACACCTGAGAATGAATACAAATACATGCGCAGCTGCAGTCACGAATGCCGTACGAACGAACGCAACATGTATGTGAAAGAGCACGAAATGACTCAGGAAGAAATCAATGAACGCCTTGCTTTGATTGAAAAAGAGGATCATGCGGCGATTGATTAATAGAAAAGACCACCAATGAGGTGGTCTTTTTTGTGTTTACATACTTTCTGTCCGTGCGGTCTGGTCTGCCGTGACAGGTCCTTTATATGTGAAAGCTTTTTCCCATTTGGATACGACGATGCAGGCGACCGCATGGCCGGGCACGTTGACACCGGTTCGCGCCATGTCCATGACGCGGTCGACACCGGCAATGATGGCGACGCCTTCCGCGGGGAGACCGACCGCATTCGCTGTCGCCAGAAGCACGACGAGTGAGCCTGACGGGACGGCGGCAATGCCTTTGCTTGTCATGACGAGCACAAGCATCATCAGAAGCTGCTGAGAAAGCGGCATCTCCACATGAAACGCCTGCGCCAGGAAAATACAGGACACCGATAAATAGAGGCTGGAGCCGTCACAGTTCAGCGATAAACCTGACGGAACCACAAAGGAGACGACCCTCTTCGGACAGCCATATTTCTCCATCCGATCCATCAGCTGAGGCAGAATGGTTTCTGTGCTTGTCGTGGAGAAAGCGATCAAAAACAGATCCCAAATCATTTTCAGCACTTCAAAGTACTTGATTTTAAAGATAAGCCCCACGATCGGAAACAGAACGAAGAGTATCAGGAACAGCCCGAGAAACACAGTGCCGATCAGCTTCAGCATCGGGAGCAAAAGCGCGATTCCGAATTGCCCGACGGAGGCGGCCATCAGGGCGAGAACGCCGATCGGAGCGGTGACCATCACCATCTGCGTCAGCTTGAACATAATATTTGCCGTGGATTCAAAGAAATTCATGACAGGTGCGGAGGCTTTGCCGATGCCGGCTGCGGCAACACCGAATAGGATCGCGAAAAAAATGACGGCGAGTAGATCATTTTTCGCCATAACGTCAATGATGTTAACGGGGATAATATCAAGAAGCATTTGTTTCAGGTCGACTACTTTTTCCGTATAGCCGGAAAGCTCGTGAATGTCTTTTTTAGCAAGATGAGAGAGGTTAAGTCCGACTCCCGGCTTCAGCACGTTTGCCAATAACAGACCGAGCGCCAGAACGAGCGTCGTAATCACTTCAAACCAAATAATCGTTTTGATGCCGAGACTGCCCATTTTTTTCATACTGCCGCTGCCGGCGGCTCCGATAACAATGGTCGAAAACACGATCGGCACGACAATCATTTTAATCAGGCGGATAAATCCGTCTCCGACGGGCCGCAGCGCCATCCCGAAATCCGGGAAGAAATGGCCGATCAATGCTCCGATGGCTAAAGCGATCAAAATCTGGAATGCGATAAATTTTTTCAAGCGAATCCCCCTTTTACTTGCGCATTTCTTACGTAATTCGTGAAGCAGGCGGCAACCACCTTCCTCTCCGCCATAAATTTGTCACATTATTGACTGTGCGAAAGGAAGGATTGCTTTACATTATGTAAGCGCAATCATTGAATATGACAAAAAGTCCGCATTGGAAAAAAAGAAGGAGCATAAAAATAAAGAAAGATTTCTGCTGAAAATATTAAAAATTTTGATAATTATCCTCTTATAAGTGGTATATTTGATATGATATGGTCAACTGCATTCTCATATATCTGTGCATACAAGATTCGGGACAGAAAAAACATGCAGCCCAGAAAAGACTGAAAATTTAAACAATTAGAAGAAAGGTGTGCTTTTGTTGAATCAACTGATTGAAAGACGTAAGGTCACAGCTAGAAAAGAAAAACCGGATTCCGCTTCATTGGGATTTGGCAAGTACTTCACAGATTACATGTTTGTCATGGATTACGAAGAGGAGAGAGGGTGGCATGATCCGAGAATCACACCTTATGAACCGGTCCATCTGGATCCTTCCGCATCGGTTTTCCATTACGGGCAGGCCGTATTTGAAGGGCTGAAGGCTTACAGGTCAGAAGACGGACGGGTGTTGATGTTCCGTCCTGACCAAAATATAAAACGGCTGAATAAATCGTTACGGCGGATGAGCATGCCGCCTCTTGACGAGAAGCTGGCGCTGGAAGCATTGATACAATTGGTGGAGCTGGAGCGGGAATGGATACCGATAGAAAAAGGAACCTCTTTATATATCCGTCCGTTTGTGATTGCGACTGAGCCTTCTTTAGGCGTCCGGCCTTCAAAGCGTTACAAGTTCATGGTTGTTCTGACGCCGGTCGGTTCGTATTACGGCGATCAGCTGAAACCGATCCGCATTTATGTGGAGGATGAGTATGTGCGTGCCGTCACCGGCGGAGTGGGCGACGTCAAAACGTCCGGAAATTATGCGGCCAGCTTACAGGCTCAGCGGAAAGCCGAAGAACTGGGGTACGATCAGGTGCTTTGGCTCGACGGGGTGGAAAAGAAATATGCCGAAGAGGTAGGGAGTATGAATATCTTTTTCATCATAAACGGAGAGGCCGTAACGCCGGCGTTAAACGGAAGCATTCTCGGGGGCATCACACGCGCATCTGTGATAGAGCTGTTAAAAAGCTGGGGCATCCGTGTCAGAGAAGAACAGGTCGCCATTGATGACATCTATGAGGCTGCAATGAGAGGCGAGGTGTCAGAAGTATTCGGTACGGGAACCGCAGCCGTCATCTCACCGGTCGGCGAGCTGCACATTCACGGAGAAACAATTGAGCTGAATAACGGCTTGATCGGTGAAGTGTCAGAAAGGCTCTATGAAACGATTACCGGCATCCAGGTCGGGAAGGTGCCGGATTCGTTCAGATGGGTGGTTGAAGTATAAATGAAAAAAGAACCCCTGCGCTGCAGGGTTCTTTTTTGGATTATTGGGATTTTACGGCTTGCACGCGGGCTCTGCTTTTCCGGTTTTTCAAGTAATAAGCGGTGTAGCAAACGGCCATAAAGGCAATTCCGCAATAAAGGGCGATGGCCTGGTTCGGATCAAAAGCGATGCCGATACAGGAGGCGAGGCATAGGAGAAAGGCCGCTATCGGTACGGCCGGATATCCCGGCGTCCTGTATTTCAAGTCTGAAAGCTGGTGCCCTTCTTTCAGAAACCGTCTTCTGAACAAAAATTGCGAGGCGGCGATGCTCATCCACACAGCCACTACCGCAAATCCTGAGACAGAGACGAGAACAAGATAGACTGTATCCGCTGCAAATACGCTTGACAACAATGACAGAATGCCGCCGATCATACTGAAGATCAGAGCGTTAAAAGGAATGCCTTTAGAGGTCAGCCTGGCAAAGGCGGGATGAAGCTCCCCTTCTTTAGACAGGGACCACAGCATACGTGATGACGCGTACAGCCCTGAATTGGCCGCGGACAGAAGCGCCGTTAAAATGACGAAATTCATCAGATCGGCCGCATAAGGCACGCCGACTCTGTCAAATACCGTGACAAACGGGCTTTCAATCACACCGGCTTCCTTGATGGAGATCATCCCTGACAGCACAAAAATCGTTCCGATAAAGAAAAGCGCCAGCCGCCAGACTGTGGTCTTAATGGCGCGCGGAACGGTTTTTTCCGGATCGGCGCTTTCCCCGGCAGCGATTCCGATCAATTCCGTCCCTGAAAAGGCGAAGTTTACTGAAAGCATCGTCATCAGTATCGGGAAAAAGCCATTTGGAAAAAGGCTGCCGCCATCCGTAAAGTTCGACAGCATAGGTGCGGCCTCACCGCTTTTCATCGGGACGAGGCCGAACATCGCCGCTCCGCCCAATAAAATAAACAGTAAGATGGCTAAGACTTTAATGCTTGAGAACCAAAACTCCGATTCAGCAAAAAATTTCACGGAGAAGGCGTTTAATAAAAAGATGAAAAGAGCGAATACCGCACTCCACATCCAAACTGAAGTATGCGGGAACCAGCGCTGCATGAAGAGCCCGGCCGCCGTGAATTCAGAGCCCAGCGCCACCGCCCACGTCAGCCAGTACAGCCATGCGACCGTAAAGCCCGTCGCGGGCCCGATATAGGTCTTCGCATAGGTGTGGAATGCGCCCGTCACCGGCATGGCCACTGATAGTTCACCGAGGCAAAGCATGACAAGATAGACGATGCCCGCGCCCAAAAGGTAAGCGAAAATGGTGCCCGCCGGACCCGCCTGATGAATGGTATACCCAGAGCTTAAAAACAGCCCCGTTCCGATCACACCTCCGAGTGATAGCATAAAGAGGTGTCTGCTTTTCATACTTCTCTGAAAATTCGTCTCGTTCTTGTTGTTCATTGTTTTCCAACTTTCTGCGAGGGCCGTTCTAATAAAAAATCTCATGCCGGCGAACGGCACGAGATTCCGGCGAACCGGCTTTTTGAATAGAATATACAAACTATTCCGATTAGTCAAGTTGTTTTTAAGGTCTTGGCCCAATCGGCAATGGCTTGGATGTCCTCAGGTTTCGTCCGGCAGCAGCCTCCGATCAGGCTCACGCCGTTTTCGTACCAGCTTTGCGCGCTTTTTCCGAAATGGTTTTCGCACGCTGCGCCTTTCCAGGTTTTTGTCACCGGGTCATATTGTTCACCGGAGTTCGGATAGGCGATAATCGGTTTGGATGCTGCCCGTTTGATTTCTTCTATCAGCGGCGGAATATGTTCGATCGGTGTGCAGTTGATGCCGATCGCTGCGATTTGGCTGCAGGAGTCAAGCAGGGACGCGCATTCGGAAATAGGCGTGCCTTCGCTGATATGCCGTCCGTCTTTAGCGCTGAAGCTGATCCATGCATAAGTGCCGGGGAATTCCTCCAGCAGCCTTGTGATCGCTTTTGCTTCTGACAGGCACGGAATGGTCTCACAGGCCAAAAGATCGGCACCGGATTCTATGAGGGCTTTCATCCGGGGGCGGTGAAAGCTGATCAGCTCATCTTCCGTCAGTCCGTAATGCCCGCGATATTCAGAGCCGTCAGCGAGGCTCGCGCCGTAAGGTCCGATAGAAGCGGCGACCAAAGGTTTGGGCCGGTGTAAACGGTTTTCTTCATGCGCCCAAAATTCATCGCGTGCTTGTGCGGCAAGTTCAACAGATGTCTGAATGAGACGTATCGCATCGGTTTCCGGGATGCCGCGCGCTGCAAATCCTTCAATTGTCGATTGATAACTGGCGGTGATCGCGCAATCAGCGCCGGCGGCAAAATATTCTGCATGCACCTGTTTGATCAGTTCGGGTCTCTCCAAAAGAATTTTGGCCGACCACAGATCGTCATGTAAATCACAGCCCATCCGCTCAAGCTCGGTTGCCATCGCGCCGTCTATGATCATAACCGGGTATTCATTTAATATTTGTGTAATGGGATTCATAGGCCTTCCTTTCTGACTTTACTGAAAATATATAAAAAGGGTAATGGACGCTATTCTCTTTGTCAATGAACCGGCGGAAAAAAGGTGTTCAGGACGCTGCCCGAACACCTTTTGTTTAGGAAATGTTTTTGCCTTTCGCGCTTTTCGCGATATCTGAATACTCCCAGCATTCGATCCCGTCATCATCAGGGAGCACATCTCTGTAAAAGACGGGGTCCTTTCCGGCTTTCTTTTGCCGGGCATAATCGCTCAAAGCGGCAAACGCTTTTTTCGACAGAAGGAAAATCGCGATTAAGTTCACGACCACCATTAAACCCATGAACAAGTCAGCCATATCCCACACAAGCTGGACTTTGGAAATACAGCCGAACAGTACCATTCCGAGCACGCAGATACGGTAAATGAACAGCCATTTTTTGTTCTGGCTTAAAAATCCGATATTGGTTTCTCCGTAATAATAGTTGCCCATCAGAGCGCTGAAGCCGAACAAAAGCATTAAGACGGCAAGGAAACCTGACGCCCACGCGCCGACATGATCGCTCAAGGCAGCCTGAGAAAGCGCGATGCCGCTCAGTCCCGGCTGGTGATAAGCGTCTGAAAATAAAATGATAAGCGCCGTGCTTGTACAAATGACGAGCGTATCCGTCAGGACGCCGAATGCCTGAATGAGCCCCTGTTTCACCGGGTGGCTCGTCGTAGCTGTCGCCGCCGCGTTCGGAGCGCTTCCCATACCCGCTTCATTTGAGAAAATCCCGCGTCTTACACCTTGCATCAAGGCCGCACCTAAAGCGCCGCCCGCTGCCTGATCAATGCCGAACGCATTTTTTACGATTAGCGACAGAACGCCGGGCAATTGGGTGATGTTCGTCAGAATGACAAAGAAAGCGACACCGATATATAAAACGGCCAAGACGACTACGATGTATTCCGCCATTTTCGCAATTCGTTTGACGCCGCCGAAGATTACGCCGCCGAAAACCAAGATTAAAATAATGCCCAATGTAAGACGGCTGGTGCCGAATGCGTTTTGAAAGGCGACGCTGATCGTATTGGATTGAACGGAATTAAAAACAACCCCGAATGACAGTGTGATTAATACGGCGAACAGCGCGCCCATCCAGCGTTTCTTCAGGCCTTTTTCCATGTAATAGGCAGGTCCGCCGCGGAATCCGTTTTGATCTTTTACTTTATAAATTTGGGCCAGCGTGCTTTCAACAAAGCTTGAAGCCGAACCGATGACTGCGATAATCCACATCCAGAAAATAGCGCCCGGACCGCCGAGTGCGATCGCAATGGCGATTCCGGTAATATTCCCTGTTCCGACACGCGCCGCCATACTGATGCAAAATGCCTGAAACGGGGAAATGCTGTTTTTTGTCCGGGCGGCCGCGCCTTCCTTCAAAACCCGGATCATTTCCTTCAGCATGCGGATTTGCAGACCCTTTGATCTGAACGTAAAAAACAGTCCCAGAGAAAGAAGCAGTACGATTAACAGTTTTGACCATAAAAAATCATTTGCCGAGCCGATTACATTTTCAAGGAATTCCTGCATCCAATCACCTCTTGGTTCGTTTGATTAAAAAATACTGAGCTCCCACTCCTGTGCGATATGTTTCAGCAGCATGCCGCCTGTCAGGCTGTTGCCGTATTCATCAATGGCCGGACCGTAAATGCCGATGCCGCAGCCGTTATGAAAAGGCTGTTCTCTTCTGGCGCTTGGGGGAACCAATGCCATAATGCCGCCGGATACCCCGCTTTTGGCCGGGACGCCGACGAAAGCCGCATATTTGCCTGACGCATTGTACATCCCGCACGTCAGCATCAGGGCTTTGGCGAGTTTCGCGACATCTTTCGGAATGACCTGTTCCCGTCGGATCGGATGGTAGCCGTCATGGGCAAGTATCAATCCGATTAAAGCGATGTCCTCGGTTGTACTCTCCATGGCGCACTGCTTTAAATACACTTCAAGCGTTTCTTCCACATCCGCCTCGAGAAAGTTTGTTTCTTTTAAATAGTAGGCGAGCGCTCGGTTCCGATGTGCGGTCTGCCATTCAGAACGGAAGACCTCCTCGTGAATGTGAGGCCGTTTCCCTATTAATTTTTCAAAAACGGAAAAGAGATATTCTAATTTATTATGCGCCGTTTCACCCGGAAGCAGCGAGGCGACGGTAATGGCGCCGGCATTGATCATCGGGTTGAAGGGCTTCCCGGGTTTATGGATTTCAAGCCGGATGATAGAATTAAACGCATCACCTGTCGGCTCCACGTCCACACGATCGAGCACATAAGGAATGCCTCTGGACATGCAGGCGGCAATAAAGCTGATGACTTTTGAGATGCTCTGCAATGTGAACGGGACATTCCATTCACCGGCATGAATCATTGAGCCATCCGGCTCTAATATGCAAATGCCCAGCTGAGAGTCGTTGATTTCTCCGAGGGCGGGTATATAATTTGCGCTTTTTCCATTGACGGAAAACGGTCGGTAATGCTCGACCCAATCTTGTAAAAGTGAAGCCAGTTCCTCTTTTTCAAGGCGCTCTCTGACCATATCTTTCATAACATTCCTCCTCTATTGCAAGCCTGTCCGAAGCGGAAACCGGTCTTGGAAAACGTTTTCAAAAATAGCGTGTTCCATGTTAATGTATAATGACATCTACAGAATCATACAAAATACGACAAAATCATTCTTAAAATAAGCCGATAGATTTATAAATCAGCCGGAGTGTCCCGCCATTCGGGTCTAAAGAAATTTGCGGACTGTATCGGTCTTGTTCAAAATAGACAGAAGAAGGAAGTGATTATGATCAGGCTCGACTATTTACTGAAAAAAGACGGCTATCTTTTCGCCCTTATGCTGATCACGGTGCCGCTGGCGGGGGAACTGAAATTTTACCCCCTGAATGAGGTGTACCGGATCAGCTTCGGCGCCCCGGCTTTTTTCTTTTTTCTTCTGCTGCTTCGGCATGTGCCGGCGGTATTGTCAGGGCTGTTGACAGGTGCAGCCGTTGTGGCATTCCGAATCGGCCTGGCTTGCTGGGGAGGAGAGCATGCCGGATTTACGGCGGCTTTTTTCAGCCAATATCCCAGTTTCTTTTTTTACTTTACATATGCCTGCTTGTTTTATGTGCTGAAGGTCAGGCTTTTTTGGGATCGGCCGCTCATGATCGGGTTTCTCGGTTTTCTCATTGAAATGGCGTCCGATGCCGTTGAAATGACGGTTCAGTTTTCCGGCGGCAAGCAGATTATGATGCCGGACAAGCTGGCGGATATCGCGGTTATCGCTGTTTCTCACACATTTATTGTGCTGAGTTTTTTCAACGTGATGAAGCTGCACGAATCTCAGGTCAGGGAAAAACAAACAAGAAAGCAGCATGAGCACATGCTGATGATTGTATCTAACTTATATGAAGAAACGATTCATTTGAAAAAAACGTTAAAAACGACGGAGCATGTGACGAAAGAATCCTATCAGCTGTATCGGGAAATGAGCGGGAACGACCGGGAGCTCGGGAGCCGAATGCTGCGCCTTGCGGGAGAAATTCATGAAGTGAAAAAAGACAATCAGCGAATATTCGCCGGCCTGTCGAAGCTGATTTCAAATGAGAGATTCCGGGATTACATGAAGGCCGCCGATCTGGTCGGCCTCGTTATCCGCATCAATGAAAAATACGCCGAATCTTTAGGCAAAGACATTCAATTCAAAAGCGTGATTGAAGGAGAACACCCCGATTATCACGTCTTTACCGTCCTGTCGATCTTAAATAACCTGACCGCCAATGCCGTCGAAGCCATGGGTGACAGGGGTGAGATCCGCCTCGCGCTGCGCAGGGCTGAGGGGGAGATGGCCGAATTTGAGGCGGAAGATGACGGTCCCGGCATCCCGGAAAAAATCGGAGAGGTAATCTATGATCCCGGATTTACGTCCAAATACGATGAATTCGGCACACCTTCAACGGGCATCGGGCTTTCATACGTGAAGGAAATCGTCACCGAACTTGACGGAGACATTTCCTTTCATAACAAGCCAAAAGGCGTCATATTTACGATTAAGCTGCCGGTGAAGCATTTGATTGCAGAAAGGATGAACTCATAATATGCGTTTTTTTATAGCTGATGATGACCGGGCGATCCGTTCCATTTTAAAACAGATGATTGAGGACGAGGACTTAGGCGAAGTCGTCGGTGAGGCAGAGGACGGAAGCCAGATTGAAGGGCATTATCTCCATTTTAAACAAGTCGATATTTTATTAATTGATCTGCTGATGCCGGGCCGGGACGGGATTGAGACGATCCGGCATCTTCAGGGGGCGTACAACGGAAAAGCGGTGATGATATCGCAGGTGGAGGCAAAGGAAATGGTGGGAGAAGCTTATTCTCTCGGCATCGAATACTTTATCCATAAACCGATCAACAAAATCGAGATCGTCACCGTTTTGCGAAAAGTAAAAGAGCGGATTGAACTGGAAACCTCGATCGGCGACATCCAACATTCATTAAGCCGTCTTATTCAGCGGAATGAACCGAAAAAAAGCGGGCCGGGGGGGATGCACGAGAAATCAATCAAAGAAACAGGAAAATTTCTTTTGTCGGAATTAGGCATCGTGGGAGAAAGCGGGGCGCATGACCTCATGGCCGTCCTTCACTATTTATTTGAGGATGGACAGGCGGAAAGAAACATCCCGTCTTTAAAGCAGATGTTTACAAACGCCGCCATCCGGAAGCTGGGGCCTGCGGCGGCACAAGCCGAGGTTAACAGAGAAATCAAAGCCTCGGAACAGCGGATCAGAAGGGCCGTCATTCATTCGTTAAACCATTTCGCTTCATTGGGCACAACAGATTTTTCAAACCCCAAATTTGAATATTACGCCTCGAAATTCTTTGATTTCCCCGCTGTCAGCAAGAGAATGAAAGAAATGCAGGCCAAGGAAACCGTGCCGCTTTCTCCGGTTAAAGTGAATATGAAAAAATTCATTCACGTCTTTTTTTTGGAGGCGAAAGATTTACGCGAAGGATCAAAATTTGTCAGCGGAGGCAGCCGGTAAGCTGATAAATAGGGTTTACGTATATAAGGTTTTTGTGTAAAATAATGTTAACTAAGAAGGAACGGAGGGATCCTGATGGCTGATCAAATTCCGGTTTACGCACTAATGAAATAGTGTCAAAGTCTCTGCCTTGAGCGCGGAGGAAACCGGGATTGTCTGCCTGAATAAGGAACCTGACAGTAATAGTGAGGGGGCGGCGATTATGCCGCCCTCTTTTTGGCGTCTTCACACATCTCTTTCTCCTCCGCCTAAAGGCGAAGCTCTGTGTCAGTAAATAAGGGAAATGGGGAAACGAAATGACAAAACAAAGGGAAATAGAATCCGTTCTGAACATCGCAAAGGAAAATGGCTTACGGTTAAAATATGAAGGGGCGGACATAAATGAAACGGGTATGGACTTCCAAGTCGTATTTGCTGAAGATGACAGCGGCGTGACATGGGTGCTCCGAAAGCCGCGCCGTCCCGATGTTATCGAAAGAGCGGCTGCAGAAAGCGATGTTCTCGCGTTTCTCCGCAGCCATGCCGCGGTATCAGTCCCCGATTGGCGGATTCATACACCGGAACTGATCGCTTATCCGAAACTGGACGGAATACCGGCTGCCGCAATTGATCTGGATAAGAAACAGTATGTCTGGAATATGGAACACGAGCCGCCTTCAGACGGTTTTGTCGGCTCGCTTGCCGCGGCATTAGCCGGGCTGCACGGGGCAGACCCGGATGCGGCCTCCAGATCCGGAATTGAAATTATAAAACCGGATGACGTCAGGCAAAGGGCGGCGGAATCAATGGATCATATAAAAAAAGAAATCGGGGTTTCAGAACAGCTTTGGAAAAGATGGCAAACGTGGATAAATGACAGCTCGTACTGGCCTGATTTTTCCGCGCTGATCCATGGCGACTTGCATCCTCCGCATATTTTGATCGGCGAAAATCAGCGTGTGACGGGTCTCCTCGATTGGACGGAGGCGAAGGTTGCCGATCCGGCCAAGGATTTTGTCCTTTATCAAGTGATATTAGGAGAAAGAGAAACAAAACGGCTGATGAAGAGCTACGAAGCTGAAGGCGGGCGCGTCTGGCTGAAAATGCAGGAGCATGTGACAGAATGGCAGGCCGCTTACCCTGTGGAAACGGCGAAGTTCGCGCTTCAGACGGGGCAAGAGGAGCATATGCAAATGGCGCGGGACATGCTCGGCCTGTCCGATCCGAAAGGTTATTGACTTCCGCCGGATGACAGCGTATGATACATTTTAAAATCATAGAACGGATGAACAATGCTGAGGAAGAGTAAGTACGCATCAGCGCGCGGGGTTCAGAGAGTCGGTGGCCGCTGTGAACCGATCCCCGTCCGGTGCCGAATGGGCTTCTGAATTGCTGCGCTGAAATGACAGTAGGCGGTGCCGGGATTCTTTCCCCGTTATCAAGAAAGGAGTATTGAAACCCTGAGTTTCTGTACTTTTTGAGAGAATGGCTTTTCAGCCGTTAATAAAGGTGGCACCGCGAAAACCTCGTCCTTTGATGGACGGGGTTTTTTTGTGTTGTTAAGGAGGTGATGGCCATGGAAAGTGACTGGAGACGGGCAGACAATCAAAAAAGGAGGGATATTCATGGTGATCGCAACCGACGATCTTGAGCTCACGTGCCCGCATTGTGAAGGAACCGGCGAGGAGAAAGAAGGGACGCCCTGTCCGAAGTGCGGCGCGAAGGGCGTCATATTGACCGCTCAAGGAAACACGCTGCTGCATTTTATCAGAAAGCATATGGATCAGTGAAATCAAACGAATATGTAAAGAAACAGCACAAAACAAAAAAGCTTGTAGAAAAACATCGTTTTCTCTACAAGCTGCTTTTTCATTCTTCAAAATAAGGATTCACATGGATGAGCACTTCTTCAACATCTGAAAAGTGTCTTTTGATTTCATTTCGGATTTCGCGGGCTATATCGTGTCCCTGCTTAATCGTCAAATCATGATCCAAAGATAACCGGACATCAAGCAATTTATAGTGGCCGTGTTCTCTCGCTCGGATTTTATCGAGCCGTTTGACTTGAGGACAATGCAAAATAACCGATTTATATTCCTCTATCAGTTCGGGATCGACACTTTTTTCCATGAGAACGTCAACAGACGGCCTGATTAATTCCATTGAAATCTTAAAAATGAGGTACGCCACAATGACACTGGCAATTGCATCGGCGTACAACAGATAGGACCATCCGCGTGTGTTCCCGATAATCGCCAATAGGACGCCGATAAAAGCGGCAAGAGAGGCAACGATATCGCCTTTATGATCGTAAGCAATCGCTATAATCGCTTTACTGTTCCATTTTTCCCCTTGTTTGATCGAATAACGATATAAGATCTGCTTAGCCACGTAGGATATCAGAGCCGCAAACAATGCGCTGTATTGCGGGATGCTTGGACCTTCAACAAAGGACGAAATCGCTTCTATCAGAATATACACGGAAACGAGCACTAATATGATTCCTACAATCGCTTCGCTGATGACCTCAGCTTTGCCATGCCCGAAAGGATGGTCTTGATCGGGCGGCTTATTAGAAATACCGATGACGGCCAGGACAGCAATTGAAGCCACGACATCCGCTGCAGAATGTATACCGTCGGCAAAAACTGCTTCACTATCGCCTATCAGTCCAAAAAAGATCTTTCCTGTCATTAAGATCAGATTGGCTATCAATGCAATCAAAGCAACTTTTTTGCTTATTTGTTCTCTTTCACTTGTCATTTTTTCCTCCTATAAAACTGCACAAAAAAATAGGAGCGCTTTTGATTCGCTCTCCGTATCCTTTCTTGTGTAATCACTTTGCTTATCATATCAATTCAGTTTCGAGTGGGTCTATAGCAAGGTTGTTTCCTGTTTACTAATAAATAAGGTGACAGAAAAAAAGTTGGAGCAGGGCTAAATAGTACATAAACAAAATTGCGCTGAATTTAAAAATGAACTGTTGACATTTGAGTATTTATCTTTTATTATTATCTTGAATTCAAGATATTTTAATTCGAGATAATTTAATTAGATTGCAGGATAAGAACCTGCCGATCGTTTCGTTTTTTGATCATATGCTATTTGATTTTTTATACCATAATATCTCGAATTCGAGATAAAGGGGAGTGCGAGAGAAATGGCTGAATTTGTACAGCTGGTGAATGAAAGAAGATCTGCAAGCAACTTTCTTCCAGAACATCCAATCACAAGAGATGAGCTCAACGAAATGTTTGAATTGGTTGCGTTGGCTCCATCAGCTTTTAATTTGCAGCATACAAAATATGTGACGGTTCTTGACCCGGAGGTAAAAGAAAAGCTGAAGCAGGCCGCAAACGGACAATATAAAGTGTTCAGCTCATCAGCGGTTCTTTTGGTTTTAGGGGATAAGCAGGCATATCAGCAAGCGGCTGGCATCTATGAAGGGTTGAAGATGCTGGGGGTATTAAATAAACAAGAGTATGATCACATGGTTCAAGACACCGTTTCGTTTTATGAAAACAGGGGAGAACTGTTTAAGAGAGATGAGGCGATAAGAAATGCTTCACTTTCTGCGATGATCTTTATGCTGACTGCTAAGGAAAAAGGCTGGGACACCTGTCCGATGATAGGGTTTGATACTGAAGCCGTGAAACAGATTTTGAATATAGATGATCAATTTGAGGTCGTCATGATGATTACAATCGGGAAAGAAAAAATAGAAAGCAGAAGGCCGCGCGGCTACCGAAAGCCTGTGAATGAGTTTGTGGAGTATATTTAAATATTTGTAAAGGAGCGGATAAAAATGGCTAAAAAAACGATGGGAATTCATCATATTACAGCAATTGTCGGTCACCCTCAAGAGAATGCTGATTTCTACGCTGGAGTGCTGGGGCTGCGATTGGTCAAGCAAACGGTCAATTTTGATGATCCGGGTACGTATCACCTTTATTTTGGGGATGAAGGCGGGAAGCCGGGAACAATCATCACATTCTTTCCGTGGGCGGACGCCCGTCAAGGCATCATTGGAGACGGACAGGTTGGCGTGACATCTTACGTCGTGCCGAGAGGTGCCATGGCATTTTGGGAAAAGAGACTTGAAAAGTTCAACGTGCCATACACCAAAATCGAGCGTTTTGGAGAACAATATATAGAATTTGATGATCCGCATGGCCTGCATTTAGAAATCGTGGAAAGAGAAGCAGGGGAGGCCAATACGTGGACTTTCGGTGATGTAACCCCGGATGTTGCCATTAAAGGCTTTGGCGGTGCAACCCTGTTATCAGCACAGCCTGAAAAAACAGGTGAACTGCTGGAAAACATCATGGGGCTTGAGCGAGTCGGCAAGGAAGGAGACTTTGTTCGTTATCGTTCTGTCGGTGATATCGGGAATGTGATTGATCTTAAATTAACGCCGATCGGCCGCGGACAAATGGGTGTCGGCACAGTGCATCACATCGCTTGGCGGGCTCAGGATGACGAAGATCAATTAGATTGGCAAAGATTCATTGCTGCGCACGGATATGGTGTAACTCCTGTTCAGGATAGAAACTATTTTAATGCGGTTTACTTCAGAGAACATGGGGAAATCTTATTTGAGATCGCAACTGATCCGCCGGGCTTTGCACATGATGAATCACAAGAAACAATGGGGGGAAAATTGATGCTCCCTGAGCAGTATGAACCGCATCGGGCACAAATTGAACAAGGGCTGCTGCCGTTTGAAGTAAGGGAATTAGATTAGTCTTAATGACTGCTGACGCATGAAGAAAAAGAAAGAGACATATATTCAACAGATGTTTGCTGGAAGCGACTGTTGGTAAACAAGCTGCCTTGCAGCACATCATATAATATGAAAAATAAGGAGAGATAAAAATGGAAGATGCAGGACTATTACTTATTCGAATCATGATTGGTGTGGTGTTTCTGTTTTATGGATCACAAAAATTATTCGGCTGGTTTGGCGGATACGGGATTAAAGGAACCGGACAATGGTTCGAGTCAATTGGAGTTAAACCAGGCAATGCCGCGGCCGCTTTATCAGGTCTCGGGGAACTCGCAAGCGGAATTTTAT
Source organism: Bacillus sp. JK74 (assembly GCF_053663395.1). Lineage (NCBI taxonomy): Bacteria > Bacillati > Bacillota > Bacilli > Caryophanales > Bacillaceae > Bacillus > Bacillus sp. JK74. The sequence goes on from NZ_JBSJQB010000007.1 coordinate 81,081, forward strand.
TTATTTTAGGTGTATTCCTCCCGCTTGGAGCTGCTATCATAACGATCATTATGTTAGGTGCCATTGTAAAAGTTCATGGAGCGAAAGGGTTTGCGAACGGTGCCGGCGGTTTTGAATATAACGTGGTGCTGATTGCCGTCTCCATCGGAGTTGCACTCATCGGTTCAGGAGCTTACGCTTTGCATTTTTAATATAAGTATCTAAGAACAGTTACTGAAAAGCGGTAACTGTTCTTTTATTTTTCAAGCACGACGTTAAGGTGCTCTGAATCGCAAAAAAGCGGATATGATCCATATAAATGTGTATAGTGAATGTACGAGTATTGATGAGCTTGGTCATGAAAGACGAGCCGATTTGAAGGAGGGTTTTGATGAAAGAGCTGACAGACTTACATTCATTAGATTCTATCGAGAATTTTATTAAGCAGCATCAATTCAGTTTTATCTACATTTCAAGACCTGCCTGTACAGTATGTCACGCCGTTCTGCCGCAACTCAGAAACGTATTGGATCAGTTTCCGAATATCAAATTGGGGCATACCAACGCTGACGAGGTAGAAGAGGTTGCCGGCAGGTTTTCAGTCTTCACTGTCCCCGTGCTTCTTTTGTTCATTGATGGGGATGAGTTTCTGAGAGAAGCCCGCTTTGTTCATTTTGAACAGCTCGAAGAAAGGCTGAAAAGGGTTTATCAGTTATATCAAGATGTATAAAGCGTTACTTTACAAATAAAAAGCCCCCCTTTAAGGGGCTCAGGCTGTCGAGGAAATCTCGACAGCCTTTATTTTTCCCTTAAAATATCCATTCCCCTGTCATAAAATAAAAGACCCGCACAAGAGACGCTTCTCAAAACCCAGGCGAATTCGTTCTGTTTGACCAACTCGTCGAAGAGGATCACCTGCTTCGAAAAATTGATAAATACATAGATGTCCTTTTTCTGCACCTGAAATCAAATGAATATGTAAAGAAACAGCAAAAACAAAAAAGCTTGCAGAAAAAACATCATTTTCTCTACAAGCTGAAGGCCGTTATCCGGCCTTTTTTACATTATTCGGACCGGGGTTCTAAAAAACGGGACCCGCCCAAGTCTTTTCTCATCAGATAGATATGGAAAAAATATTCTCCGACGGCGATGATCACGGCGGAAATAAGAGCGGCAAACGCCAGTCTTCCTCCGGAAATGCCCATGGACAGCGGCATTCCCATCAGCCAGACAACAAGAAACGCGATTCCGAAATCAGCGGACGCCGCCGTGATATTATTCCATCTCGGAAGCACATACAGGTCGCCCGTAAAGTAGGAAACGGCTCCCAGCACAATGGTCATCAGCAGCACGTCACCGAATGTAAAGCGAAAACCTAAGCCGAGTATCAGATACAGAATAATGATGGTCATAATGCCTTTAATGGCAAGCGCTTTAATGTGTTCCATGCGAATTCCTCCTTATGGAAATCATGTTAGTATGTTTCCTCATAACGTGAAATATAAACCCTTTTTTCGTGAACATTTGTTTTCTGGCTTTTGGCTGTCATCACTGGGCCGCTGCTGAATATGATGAAAGGAGAAAATACGGGAGGTGTCATGATGGCAGTCGTAAAAGCGTCGAGCGCCGATGTCGATCTAATGGCAAGGCTGCTCAGGGCGGAAGCGGAAGGCGAAGGGAAGCAGGGAATGCTTTTGGTCGGCAATGTGGGAATCAATCGGGTGCGGGCGAATTGTTCTGATTTTAAAGGCCTGCGCACCATCAGGCAGATGGTGTTTCAGCCGCACGCGTTTGAAGCGGTGACTCACGGATACTTTTACCAGAGACCGCGTGAATCCGAGCGGAGGCTTGCCCGCAGGAACATTAACGGAGAACGGTTTTGGCCGGCTAAGTTCAGTCTGTGGTACTTTAAGCCGCCGGGCAACTGCCCGCAGACTTGGTATGGCCAGCCGTTTGTCGCCAGATTCAGATCCCACTGCTTCTATCAGCCGACAGGTGAGACGTGCGAAAACGTATACAATACATTTTGATCCCGGGCGCACCGTTCTTAAAATGAACGGTGTTTTTTTAATGTTTTGTGAAGAAAAATAGGAAAAAAGTGCGCTTGACGGATGACAAGCCAAAAAGAAACAGAGGGGGTTTTCTTCCGGCGGGGCAAGGTTTGTCGAAACAATGTGAAAAATGTCTCCCGCCGTCCATTTTTCAGCCTTACAAACCCTTCACACTTCTTCATAGCGGTTTAACATTTCTTTTTTATAATAAGGGCGATCAATGAGACGAAAGGGGAACTGACATGACACATGACGGCCGTTTAGATGAATGGATCAAGGAATTGGAGAACAAAAGCTTTCAGAACAATACGTTTGACCGCCGCGCATTTATACAGGGCGCCGGGAAAATCGCCGGTCTTTCCCTTGGGTTAGCGATCGCGCAATCCATCGGCGCGTTTGAAGTGAATGCCGCTCCAAAATTTTCAAACTATCCGTTCACCCTCGGCGTAGCTTCCGGCGACCCGCTGTCTGACAGCGTCATTCTCTGGACGCGTCTTGCCCCTGACCCGCTGAATGGGGGCGGCATGCCGAAGCAGGCCGTGCCGGTAAAATGGGAAATCGCCGCAGATGAACATTTCCGTCACATCGTCAAACGCGGAACGGAAATGGCCAAGCCGAATCTCGGACACTCCGTCCATGTCGAGGCGGACGGGCTCAAGCCCAATAAAGTGTACTATTACCGGTTTAAAAGCGGGCATGAGCTCAGTCCCGTCGGCCGGACGAAAACGCTGCCCGCTCCAGGCGCTGACGTATCCGCCATGACGTTTGCATTTGCCTCATGCCAGCAGTATGAACACGGCTATTATACGGCGTATAAACATATGGCGAAGGAAAAGCTTGATCTCGTATTCCATCTCGGAGATTACATTTATGAATACGGACCGAACGAGTATGTGTCAAAAACGGGAAATGTCAGGACGCACAGCAGCGCCGAAGTGTACACACTGTCAGATTACCGCAACCGTCACGCCCAATACCGCTCTGATGCCAATCTGAAAGCCGCCCACGCCGCATTTCCGTGGGTCGTGACGTGGGACGATCATGAGGTGGAAAACAATTATGCCAATGTTATCCCTGAAAAAGGCCAATCCGTTGAAGCGTTTGTGCTCAGGAGGGCCGCAGCTTATCAGGCTTATTATGAACACATGCCGCTCAGGCGCATGTCATTGCCGAACGGTCCTGATATGCGGCTGTACAGGCAATTTTCTTATGGCAATTTAGCATCGTTCAATGTGCTTGATACAAGACAGTACAGAGATGATCAGGCCAACGGCGACGGGAATAAGCCGCCTTCTGATGAGTGGAGAGACCCGAAGCGCACATTGATGGGGACAGAGCAGGAGCAATGGCTCTTCGAAAATTTAGCGGCCTCAAAAGCGAAGTGGAATGTGCTGGCGCAGCAAATCTTTTTCGCGCAATGGAATTTCGGAACAACCGCCAATCCGATATACAGCATGGATTCATGGGACGGCTACCCGGCTCAGCGGGAGCGGGTCATCAATTTTATAAAAAGCAAAAACCTGAACAATGTCATCGTGCTGACGGGTGATGTTCATGCAAGCTGGGCGTCAAACCTGCATACCGATTTTAATCAAACGAATTCAAAAATTTTCGGAGCCGAATTCGTCGGGACTTCCATTACATCTGGAGGAAACGGGGCGGATAAACGGGCCGATACGGATCAGATCTTAAAACAAAACCCGCATATTAAGTTTTTCAACGATTACCGCGGCTATGTCCGCTGTACGGTGACTCCTGCCCAATGGAGAGCGGATTACAGAGTGGTGCCGTACGTGACGGAGCCGGGGGCTGAGGTATCCACGCGGGCTTCATTCATTTATCAGAAAGACCAGACGGGGATTCGGAAGGTCTCTCAAGCGGCGGTTGCAGGTGGTTTAAAGCAGTCAAACGAGGTGGAAGAGGATCGTTTCTTCGCCCATAACAATGCGCATGAAAAGCAAATGAGAAAGAAACGGGCCAAAATCTCACAATAAGGAGGCACACTCATGTTTTCAAATATCGGCATTCCCGGGTTGATCCTGATTTTCGTCATCGCTCTCATCATTTTCGGGCCTTCAAAGCTTCCGGAAATCGGCCGTGCCGCCGGCCGCACGCTGCTTGAATTTAAAAGCGCCGCAAAAACATTGGTCTCAAATGAAGAGCCGGACAAGCAGACCGCTGAGAAAGACAAAACGGCAGGCTGAATCCTGACATGGGGGCAGACGAATCCGCTTCTGCCTCTTTCTCTATAAGGAGGATGTACGATTGGATAAAAAAGAAACCCACTTGATCGGGCATTTAGAGGAAGCCCGGCAGCGTCTCATTAAAACCGTTATCGCCTTTCTCGTGTTTTTTATCGGCGCCTGCTGGTTTGTGCAGGATATTTATGACTGGCTGATCAAGGATTTGCATGGCAGGCTGGCCGTTTTAGGGCCGAGCGAGATTTTATGGGTGTATATGATGATTGCGGGAATATGCGCCCTTACGGCAGCGATTCCGGTTGCGGCCTTTCAGCTCTGGCGTTTTACGGCGCCGGCTTTGACCCCGTTTGAACGCCGCGCCGCTTTGCTTTACATTCCGGGGCTTTCGCTTTTGTTTATTATCGGAATTTCCTTCGGGTATTTTGTGCTGTTTCCGATTGTGCTCGGATTTTTAACACAATTATCCGCCGGCCATTTTGACATGGTATTTACGGCGGACAAGTATTTTACCTTTATGCTGAATCTTACATTGCCGTTCGGATTTTTGTTTGAAATGCCTCTGGCCGTCATGTTTCTGACACGGCTCGGAATCGTGAATCCAACCCGGCTGGCAAAGGCGCGGAAGCTTTCGTATTTTTTGCTGATCGTCGTCTCGGTGCTGATTACGCCGCCGGATTTTATGTCTGACTTTCTCGTCATGATTCCGCTGCTCGTCCTCTATGAAATCAGTGTGACGCTGTCCCGCATCGTTTACCGGAAGAAATGGGCCGAGGCGCCGTCTGCAGCTTAGTGAAGTTCGCCTCCGCCGGTCTCAATATCGTCCTCATGCGCCGCGGCGGTCACCGCGGCGATTTTGAGCGCTTTTGTCACGAGATCCAGGCTGAGGCTCGGCGCAGACTTCTGCAAGGTTTGCTCCGGAATGTACGGGATGTGTATAAACCCGCCGCGGATGTGCGGATGATGGCAGGTGATTTCATCCATCAGCCCGTAAAAGAGATGATTGCATACAAACGTCCCCGCCGTGTAGGATACAGCCGCGGGAATGCCTTCCTTTTTGATTTCCTCAACGATCCGTTTAATCGGAAGGCCGGTCCAATAGGCTGCGGGACCGCCTTGAGAAATGTTTTCCCCGACAGGCTGGTTTCCTTCGTTATCCGGTATGCGCGCCTCATTCAGATTGATTGCGACCCGTTCCGGCGTGATCTGCATTCTGCCGCCTGCCTGTCCGACACAAATGATAATGTCAGGCTGATGCTTTTTGACCGCTTCGCGCAGCACGGCAAGAGACTTATAAAAAACGGTCGGCACTTGTTCAGATACGATAGAGGCAGGGCCCTCAGCGGCACCGTCCAGCCGTTTGACCGCTTCCCATGAAGGATTGACCGTTTCCCCGCCGAAGGGGTCAAAGCCTGTCAGCAATACTTTTTTCTCCATATAAAACCCTCCTTTTCTTTTTACCATACTCTATAATGGACATATATTCCTGCCGAAGGGGGAAACATGTCTTGAATTCGCCTCTGGTGCAATACCGATCTTTATTTCCGGCGCTCCGCACACATACGATGCTCGCCAGCTGCTCTCAAAGCGCTCTTGCCCTGCCGGTTTCAAAAGCGGTCAATGACTATCAGGAAAGCCTGCTTCAGCATGGCGGAAACTGGGAAGAAGCCATTGGACGTACGGAGCAGGCAAGGTGTGAATTTGCGAAATTGATCGGCGCCCATCCTGAAGAAATCGCCGTTTTACCTTCAGTAACGGCTGCTGTCTCTGCCGTCGTTTCTGCTTTAACGGATTGCCGAAAGAAACAGGCGGTGTATACGGAATTGGATTTTCCTGCGATCGCCCACATTTTGAAGGCACAGACTGAGATGGAGCTTTCAGTCGTGCCGTCTGAAGATGGAATGATCCCGTTAGAGCGGTATGAGACGTACATATCGGAGCAGACGCTTTTCACCTGTGTGCCCCATGTGTCATATACGTCGGGGTTTGTCCAGGATATGAAGCGCATTGCCGAGATATCCGCAAAGAAGGGATCGCTTCTTTTTGTCGATGCTTATCAATCTGCGGGGCACATCCCGATTGATGTAAAAGAATGGGGAGTTGACATGCTGGCCGCGGGCGCGAGAAAGTATATGCTCGGCATACCGGGAACGGCGTTTCTTTATGTCAGAAAGGAACTTGCCGAACGGCTGAAGCCGAAAGTCACCGGGTGGTTCGGGCAGCAGCGGGCGTCGATGCCGGATTTAACCCGTTTTTCTTATGCGGACGGAGCCAAACGCTTTGAGACCGGGACCCCGGCATTTATCAGCATATATGCGGCACAGGCGGCTTTATCTCTATTAAACGATGCCGGCACAGACCGCATTCACCAAGAAGTAAAAAAACTCAGCGCATTTGCGTATGAATACGCTTCTGAAAAAGGACTGAATCTCACAGGGCCGCCGTCTGCCGATGACAGACCCGGCATGATTTCCATACGGGATGAAAAAGCGGCGGAAACGGCTGCGCTGTTGAGGCGGAAAAACATCGTATGCGCACCCAGCGGGCAAATCATCCGGCTGGCGCCTCATTTCTATAACACGGCTGACGATCTGACTTATGCGATTGATGAACTGGCTGAAGCGCGCGGTATATAAAAAAACAGCAGACTCCCGGGGAGTCTGCTGTTTTCTTATCAATGATTCACTTTAACCCGTTTCATAAAGAAAGCGCTGATCAAGCCGATAACGGCGACAATCATCGCGAAGATAAAGGCGTGCTGGACGCCCGCAATCAGCGCGTGAGAGTATGCGGAAGGATCATTCGGGTTTTTCGCGGTGCTCATATAATTTTTCTGGCCGGCCGCCATGATGCTGACCGCCACCGCAGTGCCGATTGCGCCGGCCATCTGCTGGAGCGTATTCATAATGGCTGTTCCGTCCGGATAAAATTCCGGCGGCAGCTGATTTAAGCCGTTCGTTTGCGCCGGCATCATGATCATGGAAATGCCGATCATCAGGCATGTATGAAGCGCGACAATCAGAAGCGCCGTAGAAGCGCCGTTAATGTTTGAGAAAAACGAAAGCACAGTTGCCGTGATGACAAACCCGGGAATGACAAGCCACTTCGGCCCGTATTTATCAAACAGACGCCCCGTCACCGGAGACATAAAGCCGTTTAAAATACCGCCCGGCAGCAGGATGAGCCCGGACGTAAACGCCGTCAGCATCAGTCCGCTTTGTAAATACATAGGCAATAGGAGCATTGTCGATAAGATAACCATCATACAGATGAACACAATCACGACACCGAGAACAAACATCGGATAGCGGAAAGCGCGCAGATTCATCATCGGCTGCTTCATTGTCAGCTGCCTGATGGAAAATAAGATGAGCGCGATCGCACCGACAGTGAGCGAACCGATAACCGTCGGGCTTGACCAGCCGTCTGATCCTTCGCCCGCATTGCTGAATCCGAATACGATGCCGCCGAACCCGATCGTAGACAGAATAATGGAAAGCACGTCAATTTTCGGTTTTGTAATGTCAGACACGTTCTGCATGTAGGCGATGCCGAATAAAAGAGCCAACACAAGAAACGGCAGAGAAATCCAGAAAATCCAATGCCAGTTCAAATGCTCTAACACAAGCCCTGAAAATGTCGGACCGATCGCAGGAGCGAACATGATGACAAGCCCGATCGTCCCCATCGCCGCTCCGCGCTTATGCGGCGGGAAGATGACGAGGATTGTATTAAACATCAGCGGCAGCAGCAGCCCGGTTCCTAAAGCCTGCACGATTCTTGCCGCCAAAAGAAACGGAAAGCTCGGCGCAAGCGCTGCAATCAGCGTGCCGATAATGGAAAAAGCGAGTGAAACGATAAACAGCTGTCTCGTCGTAAACCATTGCAAAAGCAGACCTGATACCGGCACAAGAATACCGAGAACGAGCAGATAGCCCGTCGTCAGCCACTGGACGGTCGCAGGAGTGATATGTAGCTCCTTCATCAGATCAGTCAGGGCGATATTCAGCGCCGTTTCACTGAACATGCCGATAAACCCTGCCGTCAGCAAAGAAATCATGATCGGCATGACTTTATATTGTTTGGAAGGCTGAGCGTTTTCCAAAATCATTCTCCTCTCTTTCTATACGTACATGTCTCTCGTATTTTATGTCTTCAGCAGGTTGGGGATTTGTTTAGAAATATGGAGGATCGGCATTTTGTCTTTTTTGGCTAAGGACACAATGATGCCGCCTTCTATCATGGCATTTAAAACAGTGCTGATTTCCGCCGCTTTCTCATCAGAAAAACCAGCTGATCTTAATTTGCCCGCGAACAGATTCTCCCATTCCTGATAAGCGCTTTGACAGGCCTGCCGGAGCTTTTCGCTCTTTAAAGCAGTCTCGGCAGCCAGTAAACCGACAGGAAACCCTTCAAAATTCTCCGGACATGTGAATTGGCTTGATAAGTCCTGTAAAAACGCTTGAATGCTTTCCGCAGGATCAGGATAGGCATCAAGGCTTTCTTTTATTTTCATACGGATATAATGGCTCATTTCATTGACAGCCTCAATGGCGAGCTGCTCTTTGCCGTCCGGAAAATGATAGTAAAGAGAACCTTTCGGCGCACCGCTTTCTTTAATAATCTGATTCAGTCCCGTGCCGTAATACCCCTGAAGCTGAAACAGCCTGGTTGCCGCGGCGAGGATTTTTTCACGAGAATCTCCATAGCTCATAATGTTCCCACCTTACTGATTTGTGACAAATTTAAAATATAGTGACTGGTCTATTATCTGGATTTCGCATGACGGTGTCAAGGATTTTTAACGGTTATTTTCTTCGGAAGGTTGCCTGACAAGCGCGTTGACCGGTGAGAGGAAAATCTTCATAAATAAAGAAAAGGAGAGAAAAGAATGAAAAAACAATTCATGCCCTTCATTACATTTATCACGGCTCTGCTCTTCATCGCGGCCGGCTGCTCCCAATCTCCTCAAACGAAAGAAACACCGCCCCAGATGGCAGCCGCAGCCTCTGCGAAAAAAGACGGACTTCAGAATATTAAAATTCTTGCCACCGGCGGCACAATTGCAGGCGCTGCTCCTTCAAAGACGTCCGCTACGGAGTACAGGGCGGGGGCAATCGGAGTTGATGCCCTGATTCAGGCCGTTCCGGAGATAAAAGAGGTCGCGCATGTGAGCGGAGAACAGGTTGTGAATATCGGCAGCCAGAATATGAATAACGAGACACTGCTGAAACTTGCAAAACGGGTAAACAAGCTGCTCAAGTCTGATGATACAGACGGCATTGTCATTACACATGGAACAGACACACTTGAGGAAACCGCCTACTTTCTCAATCTGACGGTCAAAAGTGACAAGCCCGTTGTTGTCGCCGGGTCAATGCGGCCGTCCACGGCGATCGGAGCGGACGGGCCGTCCAACTTATATAACGCGGTAAAAACAGCGGCTGCGCCTGAGGCGAAAGGCAAGGGGACGCTTGTCGTATTAAATGACAGAATCGCTTCGGCGCGTTATGTGACAAAAACCAATACAACCGCGACCGACACTTTCAAATCGGAAGAAATGGGTTATATCGGAACAATTGCCGATGACGTCTATTTTAATAACATCATCACCCGAAAGCATACGAAGGATACAGATTTCCAGATAGATAAACTTGATAAACTGCCGCAGGTCGATATTATATACGGCTATCAAAATGACGGAAGCTATCTCTTTGAAGCCGCCGCAAAATCAGGGGCGCAAGGCATTATTTTTGCAGGCCCGGGAAACGGCTCAATGTCTGATGCGGCGCTAAAAGGCGCTGTAAAGTCGGTCAAAAGCGGGCTGGCGGTCGTCCGTTCCACAAGGACGGGAAACGGAACGGTAACACCTAATCGAGAGTATGAAAAAGACCATTTGACAGCTTCAAACTCTCTCAACCCTCAAAAAGCGCGGATTCTGCTCATGCTCGCGCTGACAAAAACGCATGATCCTAAGCGGATTCAAACCTATTTCAATGAGTACTAGGAGAAGAGAACCGGGTGTTCTCTCCTTTTTCGGTATGACGTATTAAAGCATAAGCGTGCTTTCGGGAAAGGGGCGTCTTTCTCATTTTTTCGCCTCTTTTTCAATTGTTGAAAACAGTAAAAAATACACTATTTTTTCCTTTCCTTCTCTAATAGAATGAAAATTGCAAAAATATTACATAGCAGGAGGAAAGTTCATGAAACAAATCAAAAGCAAAATCCTAGCGATTCTTACAGTTTGCATGCTGTCCGTCATTTCCGTATTTGCCTTCCAGCCGACCGTATCGAAAGCCTCCTCAGGGCATAACCCTGTTGTCATGGTCCACGGAATCGGCGGGGCGTCCTTTAACTTCGCGGGAATCAAAACATACTTGGCATCCCAAGGCTGGTCAAGAAAAGAGATGTACGCCATTGATTTCTTAGACAAAACCGGAAACAACAGACACAATGCGCCGAGACTGTCCAATTACGTGAAAAAAGTGCTCAGCGAAACAGGCGCGAAAAAAGTCGATATCGTCGCGCACAGCATGGGCGGCGCCAACACGCTCTATTACATTAAAAATCTTGACGGCGGAGACAAAATCGCCAACGTCGTCACACTCGGCGGAGCGAACGGCCTTGTGACCAACCGGGCGCTTCCGGGGACTGATCCGAACCAAAAGATTTTATATACATCGATTTACAGCTCAGCGGACTTGATTGTCCTGAACCCGCTGTCACGACTGATCGGCGGGAAAAACGTGCAGATTCACGGTGTCGGACACATCGGACTTTTGATGAACAGCCAAGTAAACGGGCTGATTAAAGAAGGTCTGAATGGCGGCGGACAAAATACAAATTAACAGTTTCAAAGCCCCCGGAGAATGAGAATATCCCGGGGGCTTTTTTTCTTCCATATTCTTTTTTCGCCGTAAACCAAGCCCTCTGAAGTTATTTTTGTTAAAATAATAAAGTTATATCAGAATTCGGAGGGTTTATTGTGGGAAAAGTGAAAAGAAATGCCCCTTGCCCATGCGGCAGCGGGAAGAAATATAAAAAATGCTGCGGAAGCAAAGAAGCTGCCATTCCGGCAGACATCGCGGCAAAAGAAGCGAAACAGATTCAGGAAAGCTTAATGGAGTACGCCTTTACAGCACATAGAGACGGCATATCATCATTTATTAACCAGCACGCGTTCATTACGGAGCTGGACAGACAGACTAAAGACATCGGAGTCTTCAACCTCGGCATCTGGGGAATTTTCTTCCGTCCGCTGGCAGGCGGCAAGACGATTTTTGAAGAATATCTTCAGAAAAAAGCCGGCAGCATCAACCGCCCGAAAACACGGGAAATCGTTGAATCATGGAAAAGCATGACACCAGCGGTTATGGTGCTTGAAGATGTGAAAGAAGGAATGATTCACTTTGAAGATGTGATGACAAAGAAACAATTCAAAGTGGAAATGGACGTCAGCCAGCAGGATCTTCCGCCGGCGGGAAGCCTGATTCTGGGCTATCCGATCCACGAAGCGGAAAAAGCGGAGTTCTTCATGCAGTTTACGATCTTCCCTGTGAAGCGGACCGAAGCTCTAATCAGCAAAGTGAAAAAGGCGGCTGCCCCGGCCCTTGCGGAAGGAAAATCGCCTGAGCGCTTTATGCAGGAGGACTTCGACACTGTGCTGGCCGCTCTTTTAGGAACGGCGGAAGAGCCTGAGCAGGCTGCTGAAGAAAAACAGACAGAGTGGGCGAACGACATGGAGAAGGAAACGGCGGACGCTATTGAAAAAGGCCTGAGCGGGGATGAATACCCGGCTGAGCTGGTTCCGGCCGTTATTGACCTGTGGAAAACGTTCTGTGTCAAAAAAACACCGACGATCAGAAAGCCGGAAGCTTTCGCGGCGGCGGTCGAATATTACGTAAACAGTATTTCTCTGAACGGCGCGTCCGTTTCTCAAGCTAAGCTGGCGAAGAAGTACGGCGTCAGCGCCTCAACGATTTCCAGCCGTTATAAGGAAATTGAGGGTGCTCTCACGGATGAAGCCGAACGCTTCGCCGCAGCTCTGACATCTTAATACACAGCCAAAAAACCTTGAAGGGCACATGCTTTTCAAGGTTTTTTCTGCAGAAATGCTCTCGGGGCAGGATAATTCTTACCGGTTATCTAATACTAAACAGAGCGATAAAAGGAAGGGAGCCTGAGCCATGGATGAGACACGTACGCTGGGCAGGACGGATTTACGGGTAAAGCGTATCGGTTTTGGCGCTAATGCGGTCGGAGGACATAATCTGTTTCCGAATCTTAATGATGAAACGGGAAAAGAACTCATCCGCACAGCGTTGGACGGCGGCGTCAATTTTATTGATACGGCGTTTATATACGGTTTGGGGCGTTCCGAAGAGTTAATCGGTGAAGTTGTCGCAGAGCGCGGCGTGCGGGACAGCCTCGTGATTGCGTCAAAAGGCGCGCACAAAGAGGTCAACGGACAAATCGAGCTGGACAACAGCCGTGAATTTCTCTGGAGTGAGGCGGAAAACAGCCTGAAGCGGCTGAAAACAGACGTAATTGATTTGTATTACGTCCACTTCCCTGACGGCAAAACACCGCTCTCCGAAGTGGCGGGCACGCTAAAAGAACTGAAGGACGAAGGGAAAATCAGAGCAATCGGCGCGTCCAATCTCAGCTTCCGGCAATTGCAGGAGTTTAACGCCGACGGTTATTTAGAGGTTTTTCAATCGGAATATTCACTGATTCAGCGTGAGGCGGAGCATGATCTGCTGCCTTATTGTGAAAAGAACGGCATTTCTTTTATTCCTTATTTTCCGCTTGCTTCCGGCTTGCTGACGGGAAAGTTTACAAAAGACACAGTCTTTGAGGACAGCCGAAAGAACAGGCCGCCGTTTCAGGGAGAAGCTTTTCACCAAAACTTGGAGCGAGTGGATAAGCTTCGGTCCGTTGCGGAAGAAAAAGGGGCGCAGACAGCGCATATCGCACTCGCGTGGCTTCTGTCGCAGCCGGCGGTGGATGCGATCATTCCCGGAGCCAAACGCCCTAGCCAGCTGAAACACAATCTGGGCGCGCTTGATGTGCAGTTGACCGAGGATGAGGTTCAATATATCAGTGACATCTTCAAGTGAAAATAAAAAAAGGAAATAGCCTGCGCTATTTCCTTTCTTGCTGTCAGGACGTTTTCAAAAACGCTTCTGTCAATCCTTCCAGATCCGCGTCTGTATCCAGATACCACTGGCCGCGGGCGTTTTTCTTCATCTCGATTTCTCTTGTTACGGAAGAAGAAGCCGGTTTCAGGCGCATAAACTCTTCCGGATAGACAGAAAGCAGGTGGCTGACAATTTCGTTTTCATCAGCATCGGGGTGCTTTCCGGCATAGTCTTGCACGCGGTCTTGCAGCTGGCCCGCAAGCGGAGACATATCAAGCGGCGTCACTTTTGCTTCAAGGACGGCTTTTTTGCCTGACATGGATTTGGTATGCACCTTGAGCTCTGTGTTATCCCGAAGCGCTGATGACATGGCGTCAATAATAGCGGAAATGGCTTTTGAATCCGCCTGTTCTTGTGAAATGCCTGCAGAAGCGATAAAGCTGGCTTTCGCCGATTCCTGATATGCGGCGGCCGTCATTTTTTCATTTACACCGGTCAGGCGGGTGAAATCTTTATTGTGCTTGCCGTACAGCATCACATCAATGTATGCGGATAATGCGTCCGCCGGGTCAGGTTTTGCGTTTGAGGCTGTGCCTTTGACTTTCAGTTTATAAGATAAAGGCTTCGCGTCTTTTGCCTGCGGCTGATATACCAATTCATATGATTTGCCTTCGTCAGCCGTGAAGTACAGATTGCCCGTCACTGTCTTGCCCGCATGAAGCGTGCCGCTCTGCATCTGGTCATCCTTATCGGCCGCCGCTGTTTTCGCGTCATCCTGATAAAGCGAGAAGTCGCTGCTTTTGACGGTAAGCGGGTCTTTGCCCGTATTTTTGACGGTGACCGTTACTTTCAGCGCGGCCGGATGTTCAGTATCGTCTGAAGCGGCCCATGCCGTCTCTTTTATTTTCACTTTCGCCGTGCTGCTTTCCTGGCCGCCGCTCGTTTCGCTGCTGCATGCGGCGGTAAATGCCGTGAGAAGCAGTATGAAAAACACGGCGCTCATTTTTTTGATGGACATCTGGTTTACCCCCTGTTGTTATAATGATTAATTCAATAGTCATGAAGACAGACAGGTTAATTATACTAGTTTTGTATAAAAGAGTCTTGGTAATCATCAATCTTTTTGGAAGAAAAGGAAGTGTTATGATGAAAAAAGAAGAATTGAAACAGCTGGCTCTCCGGATCGGAAACGTACCTGCCCGCTACGAGAGTAATGTGGAAGAATACCAAGAAGATGAGGTTTTGTTTTGGTGGGAAGATAAGAATGATCCGGAAGCCGGCATCATGGTTGAACTAGACCGGGACGGAAAACTGAAATCCTTATCCCGTCCGGCTTTCCGGACTGATTTGCCGGCTCTTTCGGAATCGGACATAGAAGAGCGGATGCGGGCGTTTGTAGAAACCCATCGTCCGGGGGCATTGGCTGAGTTCGAATTGGAAAACAGCGGCTCCGCCAATGATGATGATGTGAGATATTCCTATGTTCAGATGGCTGACGGTCTGCCGCTTCCGCTGACCGGGTTTTACGTCGACCTGTCTTTGACAGGGGAAGTAACCGGCTTTTCTTACCATGGGAAGGCCGATAATCTCTTAAGACCCGGAACAATTGCGGACAAGCGGGAAGCATTGGCTCACTTTGTCAAACATATTGAAGCGGAGCTGTTGTTCACCGTACTGCATCAGTCCGTCTATGTGCAGGGGGATGACAAGCCCCATCTCGTCTATGAAATCGTGTCTCCGACGCGGCCGATATCGGCCGACCTGAAGGAAGAGAATGCAGAAATAGATGAATATGAAGAGCTGGAAGACGGCACGCTGCCGTATGTCCCGATTTCACGCCCTGCACCTGAAGCGGAAAAGATGAGCATCAATGACATGATCGGGCTGCACGACGGTTTTTATAAAGAGAGGGAAAGCGATCTTGGAGAGGGCAGTATCGGTATTGCCTGGCGCCCTGAAAAAACAAAATCCGTACGGGAAGATAAAAGTTTTGAAAGTCTGTTAAAAGAGCGGAATGAACATGTATTGAAAACAAGGTATGATAAAGAATCGGGCCGGCTCACCGGGGTAATGTCATTTATACATAGTGAAGGCGAACCGGAGTTTTCCGAGGAAGAATGCCATCACATGGCCATCCGCTTTTTGTTCGCCATGTTTCCGGAAGCGGATCAGTATTTCCGGGTTCAATATGATGAGCCGGATGATGAAGGAGAAAACGTGGGACTTACATATAAGGCTTGTTCGGGCGGCGTTGATTTGCGATTCGGAGAGGGGAGAATCTGTGTCAGCAAAAAGACGGGTCTTGTCACTGTATATATGCCGCCGGAAATTGATCCGAAAGAGCTCGAGGAAATCGATCCCGTTCCTTCATTGACAATGGAAGAGGCGAAGGACGCGATCCGCCGGGCCATCAAAGCCGAGCTCGCTTGGGATCGTTGTTACGAAGACGGCAGCTGCGGAAAAGTGTACAGGCTCGTATATAAGCCGGTTTTCCCGCGGTTTATTGAGGCTCATACGGGAGAAGTGATCACGAGTTTAATAGGCTGAAGGTCATGGGCGTTCGTCCCGGGTCTTTCATGGGAAATGTGACTTTTGTATGGGAAACAACCGCTCTGAATACGGCTCTTTTCCCTCTTTGCTAAAAATAGACACATAAAAGGCACTTTCTTCCCTTTAAAAGGATAAGGACGTTTTTATATAATTAAAAACAGTTCTTTTTTATACACTCTTCTGAAAGGATGACCCCATTGCTGAAAGAACATCTGAGAAAAAAAGCGCTGGAGATCGGGAATATACCGCCGCACTATGAGCTTGAAATAGAAGATTATGATGAAAAACAAAAAACGAGAGCCTATTATATATGGAAAGATCGTAACCATCCGGATAAAACGGTAACGATTGAGCTGGGCGACGACGGATCTTTGCTTACATACTCACGCAACGACTGTCCGGGTTCAGACATGCAGCTGTCAGACGCCGAATTAAAGCTGACGGCTCTTCGGTTTGCGGCGAGACACCGCCCGCTTACTTTTATGAATTTCATCTTTCAGGCGAGGGAAGAACGCAATGGGTGCATCCGATTTATCTATACAAAAAAAGTGCTCGGCCGGCCGCTTCCCGATTCAGGTTTTTTCGTTGATGTAACCAGGAGCGGCTTCGTCGTGCAGTTTATCTATTACGGGGATAAGGGTGAAGCGCCCGTCCCGGAAACATTCGTCGATCGGGAAAAAGTCGTCTCGCATTATATGAGTGTGCTGACATTCAGTCTCGTCTATGATGTGGTCAATTTTGAGAAAATACCGCGTCTCGTCTATGAACCGATTCTGCCGGCTTACAGCTATCCGGCCGGTGAAGATGATATCGTGCCGGATCAGCAGCTTTGCGAAGACAGGAATGAGCCGGCAAAACCGCTTCCCGCGTTTGAACATAAACGGGAAATCAGCCTGGATGAATTAATGGGGTTTACCTCGGATATGGTTCAGACGCGCCGGCGCGATCTCGGGGATGAGATCGGAACGACATGGCGGAAAGGATCGGTTCCGGAACGGAAAGATTTGAGTATCGAAAGCTATTTTGAAACCAGCAACAAAAATACAATGAAGATGAAAACGGACAAAAAGACAGGGAAAATGACAGCCTTTAAATCTTTTATTGAGCATCAGGGCCCGGCCTTTTATTCTGCGGAAGAGTGTGAGACCGTCGCGCTTCAATTTTTATACAAGCTTTATCCGAGAGCGGACGAGTTTTTTAAAATGAACCCGCTGAAAACGGACGGAAGGGGCAGGTTCCGCTTCCATTTTTCCGTATGGCATCAGGATATTCCGCTGCGGTTCGGCGCTGCGAGAATACTTGTCAGTCCCGTAACGGGGCTTGTGGAAGCTTACATGGCGCCTGACATTGACCCGGAGCAGCTGGAGAAGATCAATCCGGTGCCGGCCGTTACTCCCGAAGAAGCAAAGGCCGCTTTTTTATCCGATTTCCATTTGCGGCTGGAGTGGCAGCGCGATTTTACGCCGTCCGGCAATGAAGGATATAAGCTTGTGTACAGGCCTGTCTATCCTCCGTACATTGATGCGCAAAAGCGAAAAAAGAAAAGGTTTTATTAGCCAGGGATCATTTGTAAATGAGGATAATCTTTAAAGCCTCTCCAATCGCCTCCCCAATCAAAACCGAGCGTTTTGGCAATCGATACGACCTCAAGCCAATCGGGCGTGCCGTTTCGGTTTCCGTCGTACGTCATATCCCACATCAGGCTTCCATCCTTTTTTTGCAGGGCGAAGTCGATCGCAAGGCCGTAATTGTGGTAAGATTCCCCGCCTTTTGCGTAGGTGACGATATTTCCTTTTTTTGAACGTCCTTGACGGTACAATTCGTTTTGTTCCTCAATTGATCTGAAACCCTCTGTGATAACGACGGTGATGCCTTTTTTCAGAGCGGCCGTCCGCAATAGCTCCGCATTCTGTTTCACGAGCGGATGAAGAGCGCTTGGAATGGCTCTATCTTGTAATGCCGTCTGCGGCCTCAATTCTTTCTGCACATAGGAAAAACATAGGTCTGCGGAAAAGAAGAGGATCAAAAGCAGTGCAATTCTGACTGGTAGTTTCATGGTGAATTCTCTCTTTCTTTAATTGATTAAAATCTTTGTTTGCTCACTGCCATAAATTTGCTATGATAAAATATAACATAATTAGTAGCCGGAGGAAGGAGGCAAATCTATGAAATCCAAGATTCCATCTGAAGAAGTGGCCGTTAAGATGAATGAATGGTATAAGCTGATCCGCGCGTTTGAAGCCGATAAAGCTGAAGCGCTGAAGCGGGAGATTCAATATGAACTCGAAGATATGGAAGAAAATCAGGATTTATTGTTGTATTTTTCATTAATGGAATTTAGGCACCGCATCATGCTGGATAAATTAAAACCCATGAAAGACGGCGACTGCCAGCCTCCGTTCTCTGAAATGCTCACTGAGATTGAGATGAACCAGCAAAAGCTGACCGGCTTACTGGAATATTATTTTTACTATTTCAGGGGAATGTATGAATTTAAGCAGAAAAACTTCATCTCAGCGATTTCTCATTATAAGCGGGCTGAGGAAAAGCTTGAATATGTGGAAGATGACATAGAGAAAGCCGAGTTTCTGTATAAAATTTCTGAGGTGTACTATCATATCAAGCAGACTTTCTTTTCGATGAATTACGCGGGACAGGCGCTTGATATTTACAAGAAATATGAATTATACGGAATGAGAAGGGTGCAGTGCAAATTTATCATTGCCGGAAATCTGATGGACGCCCAGCAGCATAAAAAAGCGCTGGAATACCTCGAATGCGCCTTGGAGCACGCGGAGCGGCTTGATGATCAATATATGATTGCTGCGGCCTATTATAATATCGGGCACTGTATGTACAGTCTGGGTGACTTTTGCAAGGCGGCGGAGGATTTTGAACGGGCGGCTGCCGGATTTGAAGCACACAGCTTCCGGCAGGTCATCCAGGCTGTTTTTTCACTCACACATATCTACTTTAAAACGGAAAAATACAGTGAAGCCGCCGCCAGCTGCGCGCGGGGCATGAGAAGCGCGGCGGAGTGGGAAGATGAGATCTATATGACGAAATTCCGTCTGATTAAAGAGCTTTATCAGGGGGAAGGCGGACAGGATTCGCTCAAAGAGTATTTTGACATCCTGGAATCAAAGGAGCTGTTGGCTGACACAGAGGAACTGCTTCAGGACGCGGCTCATTTCTTTCATAAACGGGAGAACTACAAAGCGGCATCTTATTTTTTCAGCAGGCTTGTCGGCGTGCAAAAAAGGCTGCAAATGAACAACTACGCATAATGAAAAAAAGAACGAGGGAGCTTCGGTTTCATCGTTCTTTTTATGATTCCTTTTGTTTTCAGCCGATTAAAACCGGGTACATGCTCTGTATTAACATCAGGGAGGAAATGAGACAATGTATCAGGATTTACAGGGAAAAACAGCGATTGTAACAGGTTCTTCGAAAGGAATCGGAAAAGCCATTGCCGAACGCTTCGGCAAGGAGCGGATGAATGTGGTTGTGAACTACCTCGGTGATTCCGCCGGAGCGGAAGAAGCGGCGGACATCATTGAGAAAGCGGGAGGCAGAGCCGTCACCGTAAAAGCCGATGTATCCTCAGAAGAAGGGATTCAGGCGCTGTTTAATGCCGCGCAGGAGTATTTCGGGGGCGTGGATGTGATGGTCAACAATTCCGGCTTTAACGGAGCCGAAGCGATGCCCCATGAAATGAGCCTGGAGGATTGGCAAAGGGTCATCGACGTCAACGTGACCGGCACCTTTTTGGGGGCGAAAGCGGCACTGAAACATATGCTCGAGCGCGGCAAAAAAGGAACGGTCTTAAACATATCGAGCGTTCATCAGCAAATACCGCGTCCTGAAAACGTGCAGTACTCGGCATCCAAAGGCGGGATCAAAATGATGACGGAAACGATGGCGCTCAATTACGCAGACAAAGGCATCCGGGTGAATGCCATCGCTCCCGGAACGATCGCCACAGAGTCCAATAAGGATCTGGAAGATGAAACACATAAACAGGCCCAGCTGAAAAAAATTCCGATGAACGCCTTCGGAAAACCGGAAGAAGTCGCCGCGGCCGCCGCATGGATGGTGTCGGAAGAAGCGAGTTACGTAACCGGAACGACACTTTTCGTCGACGGAGGCATGACGCTTTATCCGTCTCAGCTGGAAAGTTAAAAAGAGGAGGGGAAACCTTCTCTTTTTTGTTTAGAGAAGGGTCATAAAGGAAATGGTTCTCTAAAAAACAGGAGGGCCGCAAGATGGCGAGTGACTGGTGGAAAGACGCCGTTGTCTATCAAATCTATCCGCGAAGCTTCCAAGATACGAACGGCGACGGCATAGGCGACCTGCGGGGGATTATCGCGCGTCTCGATTATATAAAAGAACTTGGCGCTGATGTGATATGGATCTGCCCGATTTATCCGTCGCCAAACGTCGATAACGGCTACGATGTGACGGATCATCAAGCGATTATGGAATCATACGGAACGATGGAGGACTTTCACGATCTGCTTACAGAATGCCGCAACCGCGGATTAAAGCTTGTGATGGACTTCGTCTTAAATCATACCTCCACGGAGCATCCTTGGTTCAAAGAGGCGGAAATGAATCCGGACAGCAAATACCGCGATTATTATATTTGGCGGCCGGGCACCGCGGACGGCCCGCCGACCGATTGGGTGTCGGATTACGGACAATCCGTCTGGCAGTACGAAGAACATACGGGCGAATATTACCTGCATATGAACGCCGTCAAACAAGCCGATCTGAATTGGGAAAATCCCGAGGTTCGGCAATCAGTATACGAGATGATGAGATTTTGGCTCGATAAAGGCGTGGACGGATTGCGAATAGACCAGCTTCATCTTCTGTCAAAAAAAGAATACTTGCCGCCGTATGAAGATTATATCGCTCGCCGGGCCGATCCAAAGCCTTTCCGGCCAAACGGAGCACGGATACATGATTACTTAAAAGAAATGACGAAAGAGGTATTTTCTAAATATGACGTGATGTCGGTCGGCGAGGCGGGATCAGTGACGCCTGAGGAGGGGCTCGTTTATACGGGAACCGATGAGCATGAGCTGAATATGATTTTTCATTTTCAGCATATGGAGCTTGATCAAAAGCCGGGCCAAGAGCATTGGGATGTAAAACCGCTTGAGCTGGCCGATTTGAAGAAAGTGCTCACAGACTGGCAGGAAAAACTGGAACATCAAGGCTGGAATACGCTGTATTGGTGCAATCATGACCAGCCCCGGATCGTATCCCGTTTCGGAGACGAAGGCACATACCGCAAAGCATCCGCCAAAATGCTTGCCGCCCTGCTTTATTTCATGAAAGGCACGCCGTACATTTACCAGGGGGAAGAAATCGGCATGACAAACGCTCCGTTTGACAGAATAGAGGATTATCAAGATATTCAGACCGTCAATATGTATCATAAAAGGGTATTTGAAATGGGCCGTGACAGAGAAGAAGTCATGGCGTCCATTATGGCGAAAAGCCGGGACCATGCACGAACACCGATGCAGTGGGACGGCAGCAAGAATGCCGGATTTACGGAGGGCGAACCGTGGCTGAAGGTCAATCCCAATTACAAAACCGTCAATGCGGCCGAGGCTCAGGATGATCCCGATTCTATATTGAACTTTTACAAAAAACTGATCCGCCTGCGAAAACAGTATGCTGATATCATAAAAGGCAGCTACACGCTGTTGCTTCCTGATGATCCGCAGCTGTTTGTGTATGAAAGACAGGCAAACGGGCAAAAACTCATGTCCATCAGTAACGTATCGGAAGAAGAAGCCGTCTTTTATTGGCCGGACGGTTCCGAATCTGAAAGGGCCGAGCTGCTTCTCAGCAACTATGAAAATGGCGGCGGCGCGGAATCCCGCATCACATTCCGCCCTTATGAAACAAGAGTCTATCTGCTTGCCTGATATGTGATACGACGCCCCCGTCCATACATGGCGGGGGCGCTTTTTAGGTAAGTCGGATATCAATTTAGAAAAAATATCTTGCAAAACGTAATTACTTCGTTTTATTATGGTATAGGTAACAAATGAACGAGAAAGTACGCTTTGGAAATCGTCATCATTCTGATTTACAGAACAGGGGGAAACGGCTTGTTTAAAAAATGGAGCGGAATCATTGTCATTGCGGCATGCTTTTTAATCGCGGCGGGCTGCGGCAATTCATCTTCGAAAGGTTCGTCAGGTTCTTCGAAAAGCGGCAAACTGCACGTCGTGACGACCTTTTATCCTATGTACGAATTCACGAAACAAATTGTCAAAGACAAAGGCGATGTAGACATTCTCATCCCGTCTTCGGTCGAACCCCATGATTGGGAGCCGACGCCGAAGGATATCGCCGGCATTCAAAACGCCGATCTTTTCGTATACAACAGCGAATATATGGAGACATGGGTTCCTTCAGCGGAAAAAAGCATGAGCTCTGATCATGCGAAGTTTGTAAAGGCGTCAAAAGGAATTGACTTGCTCGAAGGTTCGGATGAAGAGGAAGAGGAACATGGACACGGCGGTCATGACCACAGCCGCAGCATGGACCCTCACGTGTGGCTCAGCCCGGTTCTTGCGCAAAAAGAGGTCAAAACCATTACGGCGCAGATCGTAAAACAGGACCCGAAGAATAAAGCATACTATGAGAAAAATAGTAAAGAATATATTGCAAAACTGCAGGATCTTGATAAACTATACCGTACAACATTAAATAAAGCGTCGAAAAAAGAATTGATCACACAGCACGCGGCATTCAGCTATCTCGCCAAAGAATACGGCTTAAAACAAGTCGCGATTGCAGGCCTTTCTCCTGAAGAAGAGCCGAGTGCGGCTAAACTGGCGGATCTCAAAACGTTTGCCAAAAAGCATGATGTGAAGATCATCTACTTTGAAGAAGTTGCATCGCCTAAAGTTGCAGATACACTTGCCGGTGAAATTGGCGCGAAAACGGAAGTGCTCAATACACTGGAAGGTTTAAGCCAAAAAGAACGGGATAAAGGCATCGGTTATATCGACATTATGGAGAAAAACCTTGATGCACTGAAAGATTCGCTATTGGTTAAATAACATAGTGTGCGCCGCGGGGTGCACACTATTTCTATGCGGGAAAGGAAGGTCAGCATGAATCTCGTTACATTACAGGATATCGTTTTTGGTTATTCGCATACACCCGTGCTTGACGGTGTGTCGCTGGAAATCAAAAGCGGCGAATTCGTCGGCATTACAGGACCGAACGGCGCGTCAAAATCGACGCTCATGAAAGTCATGCTCGGCATGCTCAGACCTTGGGAAGGAACGGCCGAGATCAGTAAAAAAAACGCTGCCGGAAAACGCCTGACAATCGGCTATGTTCCGCAGCAGATTTCTTCATTTAACGCAGGATTCCCAAGCACGGTTCTGGAGCTTGTGCAATCAGGCCGTTATACGAAAGGAAAATGGTTTAAACGATTGAACGAAACGGATCACCACGAGGTGGAAAACGCGCTGAAGATGGTGGAAATGTGGGATTTCCGCCACCGGAAAATCGGCGATTTATCCGGCGGACAGAAGCAGAAAATCTGCATTGCGAGAATGCTTGCAAGCAATCCGGATCTGCTGATGCTTGATGAACCGACAACCGCGGTTGATTATGAAAGCAGACAGGGTTTCTACGAATTTATGCACCATCAGGTGAAAAATCACAACCGCACTGTCGTCATGGTGACACACGAACAAAACGAAGTACAGCAGTATTTGGATAAAGTCATACGGCTTGAGAGGGGGGAAAAAGGCGGATGGAAATGTTTGACTTGGAATTCATGCGACGAGCTTTTTTAGCGGGAAGCATGATCGGAATTATGGCGCCGATATTAGGCGTATATCTCGTGCTGAGAAGACAGGCGCTGATGGCGGATACGCTGTCTCATATTTCATTGTCGGGCGTGGCCATCGGTTTTTTTCTCAGTACCAATATTACGGCGGCGAGCATCGTTGTCGTCACGATCGGAGCGATCGGCATCGAATATATGCGGCGGGCATACCGTACATATTCAGAGGTATCCATCGCAATCTTAATGGCGGCCGGGCTGTCGTTTGCGATGTTTCTGATCAGCCTGTCAAAAGGCGGCGCGTCGATGAGCATCGATCAATATTTATTTGGATCGCTTGTCACGGTCAGCCAGCAGCAGGTCTATATTATCGGAGGCATTACCCTGCTGATTCTGCTTTATTTCATTATTTTAAACAGACCGCTCTATCTCCTTACCTTTGACGAGGCGACGGCAAAGACATCAGGCATTAACACAAACCTCCTGTCAATGTCATTCAGCATCGTGACGGGGCTGGCGATTTCGGTCATTATTCCGATTATCGGCGTGCTGCTCGTTTCCGCGCTCCTCGTACTGCCCGCGGCTTTTGCAATCCGTATCGCCAAAGGGTTTAAATGGGTGTTTGCGGCAGCCATTATTATTTCTCTTTTCAGTGTGTTCATGGGGCTGACGTCTTCGTATCAGCTCGGAACGCCTCCGGGGCCGTCAATCACTTTACTGTTAATCATTCTGCTTCTGCTCGGCTTTATGCTGCAGGGGATTTGGAATGCGTTTAAAAAAGGAAAAGAACGAAAAAACCGCCGTTAAGCGGTGCAGCAGTTTCATCTGCTGCTCCGTTTGACGGCTTTTTTTTACAGAAATATATCAGCAAGACGCTCATATGACTCTTTTTTCGCTTCGAAATCAAAGACGTTGCACAGCACCATCATCTCTTTTGTCTGATAACGTTCGGAAAGTTCAAGCAGACGGCGTTTCACTGCGGCAGGTGAGCCGATCACCATCCGCTTCCTGTTTTCTGCAATCTGTTTACGGTCCTCCGGCGAATACGGATAAGCCTTCGCTTCTTCCACACTCGGCACGCGGCTGTCGGCGCCTTTTCCAACACGAAGAAGCCATAAATCCTGGCTTAAGGCGAGTTCTTCCGCTTTCTCATCCGTAGCTGCGCATATGACGAAAATGGCACAGAGTGAGGCCGGAGCGGAAAAATGGGCGGAGGCCCGGAAATGGTCCCGATAGATCTGAAAGGCTTTTTCCCCGCGTTCCGGATTAATGAAATGGCCGAAGACATAGCCCGCACCTTGAAGAGCGGCGCGTCTGGCGCTGTTTTCCCCGAGGCCGAGCACCCAAAGCTGCGGGGCTGTTTCAATCAAAGGCGCTGTTTTTATTCCGGCATAAGCATGGTCCGAGGGAACCGAATCTGTCAGAAAGGATGATAAATCCTGAAGCTGCCTGTTAAACTCGGTCATACTTTTCTTTACCCCGTCTGTGAGGGCGAGCCGGATTTTCGTCGTGCCGCCCGGTGAGCGTCCGACCCCAAGGTCAATCCGGTTCGGATGCAGCGCCTCAAGCTGACGGAAAGTTTCCGCGACTTTATAGGGGCTGTACTGCGGCAGCAGCACGCCGCCTGATCCGACACGGATGGATGTTGTGGCTGCGGCGGTATGAGCGATCATAATTTCCGGCGAAACGCTTGCGAGCCCTCTTGTGCCGTGATGCTCGGCAAACCAGTACCGCTTATAGCCCCAACCTTCGCTGAGGCGGGCGAGCTCCGCTGAACGGCGGAGCGTCTCGTGCGGCCCGTTTCCTTTGGATACGGGCGCCTGATCAAGTATGCTTAAATCAATCACTCGTCTGCCCCTTTCCTGACATGTATTGATACAAGGATAGGAAAAATGTTCAGTCTCCGTCAATTTCTTTGTTTTCTCTATTCTCTCCGGAACGAAGGAGAATATAGGAAGTAATTTTTCGCCGTTTTTCGCCAAAAATTCTTATGTTTTATGAAACTTTGATATAATAAAAGACGTATATCTTAATAAACACCGGGATTCTTGTCCCGGAATTTAGTAAAAATGCGCACTTGCGGCGTGCTTAGCGGCACCCTTACAGAATAGGAGTGAATCATATGGCGATCTCTTTACAAAAAGGACAGCGGATTGATTTAACAAAAGGAAAAGCCGGCCTGTCAAAACTGCTGGTCGGACTCGGCTGGGACCCTGTATCATCCGGCGGCTTTTTCGGAAAGCTGTTCGGCGGAGGCGGTGCCAATATCGACTGTGACGCTTCCGTACTGATGCTTGAAAATGATAAAATGACAGACAGCAAAAACGTCATCTATTTCGGCAATCTGAAAAGCCGGTGCGGCGGTGTCGTACATACGGGTGACAATCTGACGGGTGAAGGCGACGGCGATGATGAACAAATTCTCATCGATTTGGCGAAAGTGCCCGCTCAGATTAATAAACTTGTGTTTGTCGTCAATATTTACGACTGCGTCAGACGAAAACAGGACTTCGGCATGATTCAAAACGCGTTCATCCGCGTCGTTGATCAGGCTAATCGCGAAGAACTGGTGACGTACAATTTAAGAGATAACTATTCAGGCAGAACGAGCCTGATCGCGGCTGAAATCTACCGCGAGGACGGCGAGTGGAAATTCGCCGCGGTAGGAGAAGGCACAAACGATACAAAAATCGGCGATATCGTTAACCGATACGCCTAAACAATAAAAAGGAGAGTGCACACATGGCAATTTCATTGGCAAAAGGACAAAAAGTAGATTTGACTAAAACAAATCCGGGTCTTTCTAAAGTCGTTGTCGGCCTTGGCTGGGATACAAACAAATACGACGGCGGACATGATTTTGATTTAGATTCCAGCGTCTTTCTATTAAATGAAGCAGGAAGATGCGCGTCGCCCGATGATTTTATTTTCTATAATCAGCTTGAAGGCGGAAACGGCTCTGTCGCACATTCAGGCGACAACCTCACAGGCCAGGGCGAAGGCGATGACGAAAGTGTAAGGGTCAACCTGAGCGCGGTGCCTGCGGCTATTGACAAAATTTCATTCGTCATCACGATTCATGAAGCGGAAGCGCGCGGCCAAAACTTCGGACAAGTTTCCAACGCGTTCGTGCGCATTGTCAATGAAGAGACAAATGAAGAGCTGATCCGCTACGATCTGGCTGAAGATTTCTCAATTGAAACAGCCATTATCGCAGGAGAGCTTTACAGACATAACGGCGAATGGAAATTTTCCGCGATCGGCTCAGGCTATCAAGGCGGACTGGCCCGTATTGCGACAGATTACGGCCTGCAAATCGGCTAAAACCATATCAAGCACAGAAGGGAGAGACGGCACATGGCTATTCAATTGGCGAAAGGACAGCGTGTTGATCTGACAAAAACGAACCCCGGTCTTACAAAAGCGGTGATCGGCTTAGGCTGGGATACGAACAAGTACTCCGGAGGGCATGACTTTGACCTTGACGCGTCGGCTTTTCTTGTCGATGCCCATGACAACTGTGTAAATGATCTTGATTTTGTTTTCTACAATAACCTGGAACACCCGAGCGGCGGCGTCATCCATACGGGAGACAACCGGACGGGCGAGGGAGAGGGAGACGATGAACAAATTATCGTCGATTTCTCAAAAATACCCGCAAATATTGAAAAGATCGGCATCACCGTCACGATTCATGATGCGGAAGCGCGCGGCCAAAACTTCGGACAAGTTTCGAACGCGTTCGTGCGCGTCGTCGATGAAAACAGCCAGAATGAACTGCTTCGTTTCGATTTAGGGGAAGACTTCTCAATTGAAACGGCGGTTGTCGTTTGTGAGCTTTACCGCCATGGGGCTGAGTGGAAGTTTAACGCCATCGGCAGCGGGTTTTCCGGCGGTCTGGCATCACTTTGCCGGAATTACGGCTTGCAGGTGTAAGCAGGAAATTACCGTTTTACTAAATAGGAGGAAAAAACTTGGATTTTCTACATCATATTATGTCGACCTACGCTTCCTTTTTTGATTGGAAAATGTGGGGTGAGGTGCTGACTGACCCTGTATCATGGGGGCTGATCGGTTCCTTGGTTCTGCTGGAAGGGCTGCTGTCGGCCGACAATGCGTTAGTGCTTGCGGTTATGGTAAGGCATCTGCCTGAAAAACAACGGAAGAAAGCATTAACATACGGATTGTTCGGGGCATATATTTTCCGTTTTATCTTTATCGGAATCGGGATGCTGCTCATTAAGTTCTGGTGGATCAAAGTGCTTGGCGCGCTGTACCTGGCTTGGCTCGTCATTAAGCATTTCTGGATCGGAGAAGGTGATGACGATACGGAAGGCATGAAGAAAAATTCATGGATGGTCCGTACGTTCGGAATTTTCTGGGCCACTGTCGTTTCAGTTGAGTTAATGGATCTGGCCTTCTCTGTTGACAGCATTTTAGCCGCGTTTGCGGTATCGGAAAAAGTGTGGGTGCTCTTGATCGGCGGTATGCTCGGCATTCTCATGATGCGTACAGTCGCAAAAGTATTCCTTGTGTTAATTGATAAAATCCCTGAACTTGAAAACACGGCTTTTGTGCTGATCGGGATTATCGCCGTGAAAATGGCGGCGAGCGCCTTTGATTATGAAATGCCGCACGTGGTGTTCTTCGGAATCATCATCGCTGCGTTTGTGGTCACGTTTATTATCCATTATTTCAACAAACAAAAGCAGGTTCAGGAGCAGACGGCTGCATCTAAAGAAGAATAAAACAAAAAAGGAGGGAGAGTTCATTTCCTTCCTTTTTTGTACCGATTATCATGAAGAGAAAGGAGGAAAATGATGAAGCAGGAGGAATTGGTGATCCGAAAGGCCGAGCCGGAAAATGATGACTGGGAAACGTTTCTGATGCGGCCGCTGCCGGAACGTCCCGGTTACGAGCGGGAAAACGGGCTGGCGTTTACCCGTCTTGCCGTCCGGATTTTGGGCACTCCTTATGATGAGACGGAGTATTACAGTAAGCTTTTCGAGCTGTCTTCTCATGAAAACATCCATGTGTTGAGCGAGACGCTGGATAAGACCATCGCGCCGGAAACGTTTCAGGCGCTGCAGCACATCCATTCGGTCAATCAAAAAGAGAAAGGGCTTTCGGTTTCCAGGTTTGTCGCGTTTCTCGATGGGGGCAGGCTGCTTGCCAAACACGCTGATCCGCTTATGCACCGCCGGCTGAGAACCGCGTTTATGACGCTTTTGGAAACCTTTGCGGACCGGCATGAAAACGGGCTGAATCATCCCGATTTCCGGCGTGTGCTCTTGGATGTGTCAAAGTTTTCGCTGAACCACCTGAATCCATGGCTCGAACAAGCCGATATAGAGCGTGAGATGCCGAAGGTGGTGTGGTATGGAGACGCGACCAAAAGCCAGCTCTATTTTCTCTATTATCTCATGCTGATCGGCTGTGATGTCCTATTGTTTCATCCGGCTGCGGAAGATCCGTTCAGCTTGATTGATCCGGATGAGGAGCTCAGCTTTGTGATAAAGCTCCCCGCAACAGGCGGTCTTGAGCCTTTTCCGAAAGAAAAGCCGGACAGAACGTCCACGACGGCCTACCGGTCAACGAAAGAAATTGAGCATGTGCTGAACCATGAGGAATCCATGATGTATAAGCCTTGGCAGTTCAGGGAGCACACCCCGCAGTCCGTGACCTTAAAAACGACGTATGATGAGTTATTTCTCATTGCGAAGGAGCGGGCGTTTATCCGGCCGCAATTTAAAGCGGACAGGGAGCGGGTGGCCGTTCCGAACCTTTTTGCTAAAGTGATGGGGGTTTCCAAAGATACGAAAGAATATTGGAACAGACTCCATACCGCCGCGGACTATCAGGAGACACACATGATCCGCAGTTTTCCGTTTACGGAAGAGCTGAAAGCCAACTACCAGTATCACTACAGTCAGGTTTTAAATGAAAAAGGAGAGGTTGACGCGGACAGGCTGAAAAGAAGCAACATCTGGCAGTACAAGCATCTGCCTTCAGGTGTGCAGAGCGCCATCGCCAATGTGATTTCTGACATGTGCAGAAACCCAGGGCTGAAGGCTTTGCCCGGGGAGCAGTCAAGGGATGCCGCAATCTATTTGTTCCGCCAGGCGACGAATCTGCCCGCTTCGCTGCTGCAATTGATTCAGACGTTTGATTACGCCCAAACCGTTCCGAAACTCGTTTTATATCATACGGAACAAAATGGCGAACTCACACGTTCTGATGCCGCCGCTCTTTTGTTTTTAAATAAATTCGGCGTCGATATCATCTTGTATAATCCGCCGGGTCATCAGGACATTGAGCATTATATTGAAGAAAGCCAATTTGATGTCCATTGGCTGGAGGACATGGTGTTTCGGCAGGAATATAAGGAGCCGTCACTCGTAAGAAAGCTGTTTAGAACCATTACGCAAAAGCAGGGAGAGTAAATAAATATGACAGAAAATCAAAATCCGCTTGTTCTTGATAAAAATGAAGAGATTTCTGAACAAAAAGCAGATGACATCAGGGCGCAGCTGCGCCAAGACCCTGAGGTGCAGCGCATTTCGCAGCAGATTGACGTGAAAAACCAAATGGAGCTGCTGGAGTACGGAAAAGAACCGGCAGTTGAGATCTCGAAGTTTTCCGACCGCATCTTAAATATGATGAAAACAACAAGTGTCACAGATTCAGGCACAATGCTGACGCAGCTCGGAAAAATCATGGACCGTTTCGACAAAAATGATTTCGATGAACCAAAAGGATTCCTTGCTAAAATGTTCAAACGCGGCAACAGCATGATTGAAAAGATCTTTCAGAAGTACCGCACCCTGGGCGGAGAAATTGAAAAAATCCATGTTGAAATTTCGAAATACAAAGATGAAATGGCAAAGACGAACCATACACTTGAAGAGATGTACGAAAACAACATTAACTACTACATGGAGCTTGAAAAATATGTCGTTGCCGGGCAGATGAAGCTTGAGGAAATGCAGGCGCTCATTCCTTCTTATGAAGAAAAAGCGGCCGGCGGGAACCAGCTTGCGCAAATGCAGCTCGATACGCTGCGCGATGGGCTTCAAGCGCTTGAGGAACGTGTCTATGATTTAGATATGGCGCGGATGGTCGCGCTGCAAACGGCACCGCAGATCCGCCTCCTTCAGCGCGGGAACACGAAGCTCATCGGGAAAATCAATTCTGCATTCGTCATTACGATTCCGATTTTCAAAAACGGCATCATTCAGGCTGTTACCGTCAAACGCCAAAAGCTTGTGGCTGATTCAA
Source organism: Bacillus sp. JK74 (assembly GCF_053663395.1). Lineage (NCBI taxonomy): Bacteria > Bacillati > Bacillota > Bacilli > Caryophanales > Bacillaceae > Bacillus > Bacillus sp. JK74. The sequence goes on from NZ_JBSJQB010000007.1 coordinate 112,108, forward strand.
TGAGCGAACTGGACCGACGCACGAATGAAATGCTGAAGCGCAACGCTGAAAATATTTCAAACCAAAGCGTGGAGATCGCCCGTATGGCAGGCCGTCCGAGCATTGACATTGAGACGATCGAAACGTCTTGGAATACGATTGTCAGCGGTATGCAGGAAACGAAACAGATCGAGGAAGAGAACAGACGTATCAGAGAAGACGGAGCGAAACGGATTCAACAGCTCCAGGATAATATTAAAAACGCAGTCTTAAAGAATTAACCGGTACCCCGCTTGCTTACGGCAAGCGGGATTTTTTTTGTGAAAAAGGTAATGACAATGTGTAAAGACAGGTGTAAACTTATACGGTAATCATTTTCGATTTGAGGTGCTGCTTATGAACAAACAACCTGCCGTCACTCCGCGAAAACTTCTGGGGATTGCCGGAATGGGCTGGCTGTTTGATGCGATGGATGTCGGAATTTTATCGTTTATTATCGCCGCGCTACACACTGATTGGAATTTAACACCCGATCAAATGAAATGGATCGGAAGCGTCAATTCCATAGGTATGGCAGCGGGTGCGTTTGTATTCGGAATGCTGGCCGACAGGATCGGCCGGAAAAAAGTGTTTATGATCACGCTGTTATTCTTTTCTGTCGGAAGCGGCATATCCGCTTTCGCAACGGGATTGACGGTTTTTCTCATATTGCGTTTTCTGATCGGAATGGGGCTTGGCGGGGAACTGCCTGTTGCCTCGACGCTCGTGTCAGAAGCGTCCGCTCCCGAAAAGCGGGGACGGATCATCGTGCTGCTTGAGAGCTTTTGGGCCGCGGGCTGGCTTCTTGCGGCGGTGATTTCCTACTTTGTCATACCGGCATTCGGCTGGCAGGCCGCACTGCTCTTAACGGCGCTGGCCGCGTTTTATGCGCTGTACTTGCGGAAAAGCCTTCCGGAATCACCGGCGCATCAGGCATTGCCGCAGAAAAAAAGCATACGCGGGCAGGCGGGAAGTGTCTGGACGAAACCGTATATCCGGGCGACGGTGCTGCTGTCTGTCGTTTGGTTCTGTGTCGTCTTTTCTTATTACGGCATGTTTTTATGGCTGCCGAGCGTGATGCTGATGAAAGGCTACAGCATGATTGAGAGCTTCGAATACGTCCTTCTGATGACACTTGCCCAGCTTCCCGGATATTTCTCAGCGGCGTGGCTGATCGAAAAAGCGGGGCGGAAGACCATCTTAGTCATCTATTTGCTCGGAACGGCGGGCAGCGCTTATTTCTTCGGTGCCGCGGATTCATTGGGCATGCTGCTCACAGCCGGCATGCTGCTGTCCTTCTTCAATCTCGGCGCATGGGGCGTGCTTTACGCCTATACACCGGAGCAGTATCCTGCGGCGATCCGTGCGACCGGTTCCGGAACAACGGCGGCCGTCGGCAGAATCGGCGGCATTTTCGGTCCGCTTCTCGTCGGATCGCTTGCAGCACGGAACGTTTCGTTTACAGTGATTTTCGCCGTCTTTTGTGCGGCCATCCTGATTGCCGTCATCACCATTATTATTCTCGGAAAAGAAACGAAACAGACAGAGCTTGCGCAATGAGCACCCTTTTGGGGTGCTTTTTTTAGTGGGGCTGTCTGTTGGCAGACCTATATTTTTCCTTAAAATTCCTTATTTTTAGGAAGCGAAAACTTCTTTTTCCGGGACAATGTCGCAAAAAAGTTCTTGTATTTGTAAAAAAAGGATAGGAAATCAGTTTGCAGCACATTCGATGGAAACGTTCTCAAGCCTGATAAAAGCCCGGTTTCCGTTATAATTTATCCTCAATAAGGAGGATTAGAGAGTATTTAGAAGCATACCAGAGGAAAATAAGACACAGGGATGTTTTTAAAGTAATGATACAAAATAAAAGGGATTATGATGTTTGTTTGACTTATTACAAACGTGTTACGGTATTAAAGATTGCTTATTATGGAGGGAAAATATGAATTTGGATGAGAAACCAATTAAGATAAAAGTCGAAAATGTATCTAAGGTTTTCGGAAAACAGACAAAAAAAGCCATTCAGATGCTGTCCAGCGGAAAAAACAAAAAAGAGATCCTGAAAGCGACCGGATCAACCGTTGGTGTCAATCAAGCAAACTTTGATGTATATGATGGGGAGATATTTGTCATCATGGGTCTATCGGGGAGCGGTAAATCAACTTTAGTTCGGCTGTTAAACCGGCTTATTGAACCGACTGCCGGGAATATTTATATTGATGGTGACATGATAACAAATATGTCAAAAGACCAGCTCCGGGAAGTGCGCCGGAAAAAAATCAGCATGGTCTTTCAAAAATTTGCGCTGTTTCCGCACAGAACGATTCTTGAAAATACGGAATACGGGTTGGAGCTCCAAGGCGTCGACAAAAAAGAGCGTGAGCAAAAAGCGCTTGATTCGCTTAAACTTGTCGGTCTTGAAGGCTTTGAACACCAATTCCCTGATCAGCTCAGCGGAGGAATGCAGCAGCGTGTCGGACTTGCCCGCGCATTGACGAATGATCCTGACATTCTTCTGATGGATGAAGCTTTCAGTGCGCTTGATCCGCTGATCCGCAAAGACATGCAGGATGAGCTTTTAGACCTTCATGACTCTGTCGGCAAGACGATCATCTTCATCACGCATGATCTTGATGAAGCATTGCGCATCGGTGACAGAATCGTGCTGATGAAAGACGGTAACATCGTTCAGATCGGGACGCCTGAAGAAATTCTGATGAGCCCGTCCAATGAATACGTTGAGAAATTCGTTGAGGACGTTGACTTATCCAAAGTTCTGACAGCGGGCCACATCATGAAGCGCGCTGAAACCGTGCGGATTGACAAAGGGCCTCGTGTAGCGCTGCAGCTCATGAAGAATCTCGGTATTTCTTCTATTTACGCCGTTGATAAACAGAAACAGCTTCTCGGCGTCATTCACGCGGCGGATGCGAAAAAAGCGGTGGAATCCGACTTATCGCTTCAGGATATTTTAAATACTGAATTTACGACTGTGCATGAAAGCACATACTTGACGGAAATTTTCGATGTCGTGTCTGATGCGAATATTCCGATCGCCGTCACGGACGATAAGGACCGCATGAGAGGCATTGTCGTAAAAGGCGCATTAATCGGCGCGCTTTCAGGAAATAACGATTATATAAATGTTGAAGATTCTGCTGAACAAGCTCAGGATTCTTCTGTTCAGGGGGTGAAGTAAATGGACAGATTGCCTAGAATTCCGTTAGCAGATATCGTTGACCGGTTTGTTGACTGGCTTACCATGACGTTCGGAGGTTTCTTTGACGGAATCTCAAACGGTTTGGCCGCTTTCGTAAACGCGATTGTGAGCGGTTTGGGTTTCATCCCGTCTATTTTATTGACTGTTATTTTTGCAGCTCTCGCTTGGTGGATCAGTACGAGAGGAATTGCACTCTTTACGTTAATCGGATTCCTTGTTATTGATTATTTGGGTTATTGGTCGCCGATGCTGCAAACGTTGGCGCTTGTCGTCACATCTGTTTTGATTTCCATTATTATCGGGGTTCCGATCGGCATATGGGCGTCTCAGAAAGAAACGGTCCGCCGCATTGTCACACCGATTCTGGATTTAATGCAGACCATGCCGGCTTTCGTATACCTGCTGCCTGCAATTTTCTTCTTTAATATCGGGGTTGTGCCAGGCGTTGTGGCATCTGTTATTTTCGCGATGCCTCCGACGATCCGCATGACGGTTCTCGGTATTAAACAGGTTCCGGCTGATCTGATTGAAGCGACGGAAGCATTCGGTTCAACGACGTCTCAGCGTCTGTTCAAGGTGCAGCTTCCGCTTGCCACAAAAACAATTCTTGCCGGTATTAACCAAAGCATCATGCTTGCTTTGTCAATGGTCGTTATCGCGGCCATGGTCGGTGCGCCGGGCCTCGGTTCTGAAGTATACAGCGCCGTGACACAGTTGAAAACCGGTGTCGGAGTGGAAGCGGGTATCGCGATCGTTATCGTAGCGATTACACTCGACCGTATCACGCAAAACATTAAAGTGAAGAAGAAGAGCAGGGGGAATGCCTGATGCTTAAGAAAATCATCGGTGTCGGCGTTACCGCTGCGCTGGCTCTTTCTTTGGCTGCCTGCGGTTCGCAGACTGATGGTAAGGCAACGGCTGCGGACCAGGTGAACAAAACCATTATCGGTATTGATCCGGGATCGGGGATCATGGCCCTGACGGATGAGGCCGTGAAGGATTACGGATTGAAAGACTGGAATGTCGTCACGGCGTCAAGTGCCGCCATGACGGCGACATTGAAGAAGTCATATGACCGGAAAAAGCCGATCATCGTAACGGGCTGGACGCCGCACTGGATGTTCTCCAGATACAAGCTGAAGTTCCTTGATGATCCGAAAAAAACGTACGGAACTGCCGAGCAGATTCATACGATTACAAGAACCGGCTTCAGTAAGGAACAGCCTAACGCGGCCAAAGTTCTCAGCCAGTTCAAATGGACGCAGGACGATATGGGAGAAGTCATGATTGCCGTTGAGGAAGGCGAAAAGCCGGCCAAAGCCGCTGCTGAATATGTGAAAAAACATAAAGACCAAGTGGCTCAATGGACAAAAGGCGCCCATAAAGTCAAAGGGGATAAAATCAACCTGGCTTATGTGGCATGGGACAGTGAAATCGCAAGTACGAATGTAATCGGAAAAGTATTTCAAGACCTCGGCTATGACGTGAAGCTGACGCAAGTGGAGGCAGGACCGATGTGGACTGCGATTGCGACAGGCAGCGCGGATGCGTCATTGTCTGCTTGGCTTCCGAATACCCATAAGGCATATGCGTCTAAATATAAAGGCAAATATGAAGATGTAGGAACGAGTCTGACAGGCGTCAAGATGGGTCTGGTCGTTCCTCAGTATATGAAAAACGTCAATTCAATTGAAGATCTGAAGAAGTAATGAGGAAAAGCAGCCCTGTAACGGGCTGCTTTTTTTTATGCTTCAAACGATTTGAGGACGGCGGCCGTTAATATCTCAGCGCCAGTAAAGATGGCGCTTCTGTCAAATGTCATTTGGGGATGGTGAAGTCCCGGCTCCAGACCGCATCCTAGGCCGAGCATCGTCGTTTTCAAGTTCGGCACCTTTAACCCGTAAAAGTGAAAATCCTCTCCTCCGGTTGTCACAAGGGGTTCATCCACATGTTCTTCTCCGAGAATGCTGCTGATCGCAGATGCCATGATGGCTTCCGCCTCCTTGTTTCGCTCGGCTGCCGGGAGGCTGTGTTCTTTTTGCAGTTCGATTTTTGCGCCGAATGCGGCAGCCGCCGCCTCACAGGCTCTTTCGGTTTCGGCGGTTAATTTCTCCATGGCGGCATTGGTTTGTGCGCGGAGATCAAGGCTGAACGATGCTTTTCCCGGAATGATATTGGAACTTTCTCCGCCTGCCTGAAGCTTTGTCATCTTCACGGAATGCGGGATGCCGGGATCAAGATGAATGAAGCTGAGTTTTTGGACGAGAAGAGCGGCGATTTCGATACTGTTAAGCCCGAGATGCGGTCTCGCGCCGTGGGCTTCTTCTCCGATAATCAGGCCTTCTATATGCCGGCTTGAGCCATGCAGAATGGACGGTGCGCATCGGCCGTTTGCCGTTTCCTGTACGGGGCGCACGTGCACGCCGTATAAGAAGTCAACATCATCCAGTACGCCTTTTTCAATCATTTTCAGCGCTCCGCCGCCTTTTTCTTCAGCCGGCTGAAAAATAAAGCGGATGGTGCCCTTCGGAAGCTTCGGCTGACTCTTTAAAAGCATCATCGTGCCGAGCGCCATCGTCATATGTGAATCATGTCCGCATGAATGGTTCGCCTGAAAGACACCGTCCACTTCCTGCCACAGCGCGTCAATATCCGCCCGGACAGCCACAACGGGCGAGCCTTCTCCGATTTCGCCGACAACACCGGTGCAATCATCAAACGTACGGATTCGGCAGCCGGCCTCTTTCAGTTTTTCAGTCAGATATTCAGTTGTTTGATATTCTTTCCAGCTTACTTCGGGATTGGCGTGCAGGTGGTCAAAAATGTCCATAATGACTTGCTTTTCATGCTCTGTGAGTCTGTTCATGCCGTAAGTCCTCCTTCAAAAGCTGTCTGTTTTTTATTTTTTGATATTGAAAACAGGCAATCGGTCTGTATATAATATAGCACATATCTGTATTTTCTGAATAGTTTATAAATTTAAAGCGGGATGGTGATGTTATGGCTGTGCCGAAGGCCGAACCTGTATTGAAAAAGAAGAAATTGTTTGTGATGCCTGATGCTTATGTGCTGCTGTTCATTGTCGCTTTACTATGCGCGATAGCATCGTACATCGTTCCCGCGGGGGAATTTGACAGGGTGACAAAGGGCAGTGTGACGTCCGCCGTCCCGGGAAGTTATCATTCTTTAGACCAGTCTCCTGTCAGCCCGATCGCTTTTTTTACCGCGATTCAGGAAGGGATGACAAGTTCCGCGCCGATTATTTTTTTAATCCTGTTTACGGGCGGAACCATTGCGACTTTGGAGAAAACGGGCGCCATCAATGGATTGATCAGTAATGTCATCAGTACGTTCCGCACCAAACAGCTGCTGTTTATTGCGATTGTCGGATCTCTATTTTCGATCCTCGGCACAACCGGCATCGTCGTTAATTCCGTGATCGGTTTTATTCCGATCGGCCTGATCGTCGCCCGTTCGCTGAAATGGGACGCCGTGGCCGGAGCGGCCGTCATTTATATCGGCTGCTATGCCGGGTTTAACGCGACGATTTTATCACCTTCACCGCTCGGGTTATCACAAAGCATCGCGGAGCTGCCGCTGTTTTCCGGCATCGGCCTGCGGATTGCCGTCTACATTTGTTTTCTGCTATCATCTATTTTATATATTTATCGGTATACGAGAAGGCTCAGAAAAGCAAAGGACGCCAGTCTGCTGGGGAACGATTGGTTTCCGGCGGCAGGTTCAATCCCGCAGGCTTCCGATCCGGAGGACAAGCCAGTCCCGTTTACCGTCCGCCACAAATTGATTCTGGCTGTCGCGGCTTTGTCGCTTGCCGGCTTTTTATACGGCGCGCTTACTCTTGGCTGGTCTGATTCAGAGATGGCCGCCGTGTTCATTTTTATCTCAATCGTGTCAGGCCTGATTGCGGGAATGGCGGCAAATGATATCGCAAAAACGTTTATTACAGGCTGTCAGGGCCTCGTTTACGGCGCGCTGATCGTCGGAATGGCGAGAAGCATTTCCGTTATTCTGGAACACGGAAAGCTGCTTGATACGGTAGTCAATGGACTTGCGTCACTGCTGCACGGTTTCAGCCCGATGGCAGGCGCAATCGGAATGTATATTTCCAGCGCCCTGCTTCATTTTCTGATATCATCGGGCTCAGGGGAGGCGGTCGTATTTATTCCGATCTTGGCGCCGCTTGCCGATCTGATGGGCATCACGAGACAGGTCGCGGTTGAAGCGGTCATGCTCGGGGAAGGCGTCGTAAACTGTGTCAATCCGACTTCCGGCGTGCTGATGGCCGTACTGGCTGCCAGCGGCATTCCGTACGTAAAGTGGCTTCGCTTCATGATTCCGCTGGCGCTGATTTGGTTTGTCATCGGCCTCGTGTTTATCTGCATAGGCGTCCTGATCAATTGGGGTCCTTATTAAACATTTTGTCAATGATATTTCGGTTTATCATTATGAATCGGCAAGATATAATGGGAGTTGTAAGCCATTCTTAATAGTACGGGAGGAAGTCATGAATCAGCGTCGGAACGGACTTTCAAACGTGAATGGAAAGAGTGAGAGTGTGAAAGAGAAAGAACGAATGATTTGGTCAGAAGTCGGAATGCTTGTGGGCACACTGTCTTTGCTTGACATCATCGTACGCGGACTTGTTCTGAACTGTCCGTTTAGGGAATGGGCCGGAAGCTTGGCGGTTTTCTTCATTATAATTGTTTATTATTGCATCAGGGCGGGAGCGTCGGGAATGCTCATGCCGAGAATAGACACCAAAGAAGAACTGAAAAAGCGGGTGAAGCAGCAGCGGATAGATTCAATTGCGGTCACTTTTGCGGTGGCGGCGCTTACGATGTACGACAGGGGGTTTCCCCATACATTCTTTGCTTGGCTGAAAATGATCTTTCTTTTTATCGTCTGCGGAGGCGTTCTGTTTTTGCTTCGGTATGTCATTGTGAAGCTGTCTTACAGAAGAGCGATAAAAGAAATAAAAAAGAAATCATCCTGACAGGTGGTTTCTTTTTTTGTTTGAAAGCGGGAAGTCTTTTGATTTGATAGGAATATAGATTTGAATTCACTCTGTCACGTTGCTTTGATAGAGAGAGTGTGATAAGTTGAAATGTAAGCGTTAACATAATTCTCCAGTCTTCACAACAGTTGAAAGGAGCTGAAGAAAGAGTAAGAGGAATTTTTGACTCCGCAGTCAGTCTTCAAAAATGAAATAAGGAGTGTCAAAAATGTTTGAAAAACGATTCAAAACCTCTTTACTGCCGTTATTCGCCGGATTTTTATTGCTGTTTCATTTGGTTTTGTCAGGCCCGGCGGCTGCAAACGCTGAAACTGCAAACAAATCGAATGAGGCGGCCGCGTCATCGGTCAAAAACGGGACCATCCTTCATGCCTGGAATTGGTCGTTCAATACGTTAACACAAAATATGAAAGATATTCGTGATGCGGGCTATGCAGCCATTCAGACGTCTCCGATTAACCGAGTAAAGGAAGGGAACCAAGGAGATAAAAGCATGAGGAACTGGTACTGGCTGTATCAGCCGACATCGTACCAAATCGGCAACCGTTACTTAGGCACTGAACAAGAATTTAAGGACATGTGTGCAGCCGCGGAAAAGTATGGCGTAAAAGTCATTGTCGATGCGGTTATCAATCATACCACCAGCGATTACGCCGCGATTTCTGACGAGATTAAGCGTATTCCAAACTGGACCCATGGAAACACACAAATTAAAAATTGGTCGGACAGGTGGGACGTCACTCAAAATTCATTGCTTGGGCTGTATGATTGGAATACACAGAATACTGAGGTGCAGGCCTATCTGAAACGTTTCTTGGAAAGAGCATTGAATGACGGAGCAGACGGGTTCCGCTATGATGCCGCCAAGCATATAGAGCTTCCGGATGATGGGAATTACGGCAGCCGATTTTGGCCGAATATCACAAATACATCGGCGGAGTTCCAATACGGAGAAATCCTGCAAGACAGCGCGTCCAGAGATACTGCTTATGCGAATTATATGAATGTGACGGCTTCTAACTATGGGCATTCCATCAGATCCGCTTTAAAGAACCGTAATCTGAGTGTGTCGAATATCTCCCATTATGCATCTGACGTGTCTGCGGACAAGTTAGTCACATGGGTGGAATCACATGATACGTATGCCAATGATGAGGAAGAGTCCACATGGATGAGTGATGACGATATCCGTTTAGGCTGGGCAGTGATTGGTTCCCGCTCAGGAAGCACGCCTCTTTTCTTTTCCAGACCTGAGGGCGGAGGAAATGGTGTAAGATTTCCCGGAAAAAGTCAAATAGGAGATCGCGGGAGCGCCTTATTTAAAGATCAGGCGATCACCGCGGTCAATCAATTTCACAATGTAATGGCCGGGCAGCCTGAGGAACTCTCGAATCCGAATGGGAACAATCAAATATTTATGAATCAGCGCGGCTCAAAAGGCGTTGTGCTGGCTAATGCAGGATCGTCTTCTGTCACCGTCAATACTTCAACGAAATTGCCTGACGGCAGGTATGATAATAGGGCCGGCGCCGGTTCATTTCAAGTAGCGAACGGCAAACTGACAGGTACGATCAATGCCAGATCCGCGGCTGTTCTTTATCCCGATGATATTGGAAATGCGCCTCAGGTCTTTCTTGAGAATTACCAAACGGGGGCAGTCCATTCTTTCAATGATCAGCTGACGGTCACCCTGCGTGCAAATGCGAAAACAACAAAAGCCGTTTACCAAATCAATAATGGGCAGCAGACAGCATTTAAGGATGGAGACCGATTAACGATCGGGAAAGGAGATCCAATCGGCACGACATACAACATCAAGTTAACCGGAACGAACGGCGAGGGTGCAGAGAGAACCCAAGAATACACGTTTGTCAAAAAAGACCCGGCCCAAACCAACATCATTGGCTATCAAAATCCGGATCATTGGGGCCAGGTAAATGCTTATATTTACAAACATGATGGAGGCAGGGCCATAGAATTAACCGGATCGTGGCCGGGGAAAGCAATGACTAAGAATGCAAATGGAATTTACACGCTGACGCTGCCTGCGAATGCGGATACGGCCAATGCCAAAGTGATTTTTAACAATGGCAGCGCCCAAGTGCCCGGACAGAACCAGCCCGGCTTTGATTATGTGCAGAATGGTTTGTATAACAACTCCGGTTTAGACGGTTATCTTCCGCATTAATGGATAGGGCCATCATCACATCAGCGTGCCGGCAAACCCTCGCTTCTGGGAAAAGGACAGCGCATCTTCAATCACGCTGAAAAGATGACAACATCCTAAAACGGTTCCGTTTTAGGATGTTGTCAACAATCTGGAAACCATCACCGATATTTTTTTGTCCAAAAATCAAACTTTTCTCTTGCAAAAGTTTGTGAAGTGTTGCACAATATAAATGTGAAATACTTCACAAGTTAAAAACAGACACCACGAAACACTGGAGGATGAGCATACATGATGAACGAACGAGTGAACAAAGTAGCATTAATCGGAGCAGGTTTTGTTGGAAGCAGTTATGCATTTGCGTTAATTAACCAAGGGATCACAGATGAGCTTGTGATCATTGATGTAAATAGAGAAAAAGCCATGGGCGATGTCATGGATTTAAATCACGGAAAGGCATTTGCGCCTCATCCGGTTAAAACGTCTTACGGCATATATGAGGATTGCAAGGATGCCGATATCGTGTGCATCTGTGCCGGAGCCAATCAAAAACCGGGCGAAACGAGACTTGAGCTGGTCGAAAAAAATCTCGCCATTTTTAAAAGCATTGTCGGTGAAGTAATGGCAAGCGGATTTGACGGCATCTTCCTCGTTGCCACAAACCCGGTCGACATTCTCACTTATGCGACATGGACATTCAGCGGGCTTCCGAAAGAACGCGTCATCGGCAGCGGCACGACACTGGATTCTGCGCGATTCCGTTATATGCTGAGTGAATACTTCGGCGCCGCTCCGCAAAACGTACACGCCCACATTATCGGCGAGCACGGCGATACCGAGCTTCCTGTATGGAGTCACGCCAATATCGGCGGAGTGCCGGTACAGCAATTGCTGGAGAAAAATGCAGCTTACAAACAGGACGAGCTGGATCAGATCGTTGACGATGTGAAAAACGCGGCCTACCATATTATCGAGAAAAAAGGCGCGACATATTACGGAGTGGCGATGAGCCTCGCCCGCATCACAAAAGCGATTTTGCGTAATGAAAACAGCATTTTAACCGTCAGCACATATCTGGACGGCCAATACGGTGTAAACGACGTCTTTATCGGCGTTCCGGCCGTCGTCAATCGGAACGGCATCGCAGGTGTGACGGAACTTGAGCTGAATGAAACAGAACAGGCTCAATTCAGCCGCAGCGCAAACGTGCTGAAAGATATTCTCGCTCCGCATTTCGCAGAGTAAACAAAAAAGCAGTACATGACAAACGCCATGTACTGCTTTTTTTAATTCGCTTTTTTCGCCATTTCCTGAGAGGTTTTTACTCTCGCTTTTCCCATAAACAAAATGGTAACGGCCGCAATGACGATCGGCGCCAGCGCAAGCGTAAATACATATGTGATGCTTTGCGACATGGCGTCAATAATGCGATCCAGAATGTGCGGCGGAATATGGGCGCGCGTGCCGGCCTGGAAAATGTCCTGCGGATTTCCGATGTTCTGCATCGCGCCGCCCGCTCCTTTCATGCCGCTGAATGAATCTGTGAGCTTGTTGGTAAACACATTCGTCTGGATGGTTCCGAAAATCGTCACACCGAGCGTCATACCGAATGATCTCAAAAACGAGTTTGTTGAGTTGGCGCTTCCGCGGTAACGCGGCTCCAGATCGTTCATGGACGCAGCCGGGAGCAGTGAGAAGTTGAAGCCGACGCCGAATCCTGAGATCAGCATGAATACCGTCAGCATCGTACGCGCCGTATCCGGTGTCATATTGGAAAGCAGCAGCATTCCGATAAAGAAAGCGACCACGGAAATCAGCATTAAATTGCGGAACCGCACTTTCGTCTGGAAAATTCCGCCGATCATACTTCCGATAACAGAACCGATCATCATCGGCGTCAAAATAAAGCCCGCGCTTGTCGCGGTGCTTCCGTACACAGCCTGAACGAAGATCGGGATAAACACCGCTAAAATGACGAACGTGGCTCCGTAAAGGAACGCCAGAATCTGTGCCGTAGCAAATAAACGGTTTTTAAACATCCAAAATGAGATAATCGGTTCTTCCGCTTTTCTTTCCACGATAAAAAAGGCGATAAAGAACACGGCGAACACAGCGAACAGACCGATGATCTGCACGGAGTTCCAATCATACGTTTTTCCGCCGAGCTCAAGAGCGAACATCAGACCGACAATGGAAACCACCAGTGTGATTGCGCCGGCCCAGTCGATTTTCTGTTTCTTATGTTCAAGAGATTCTTTATAATAACGAAGAATGAAAAACAATGATAGAATACCGATCGGCACGTTGATGTAAAACACCCAGTGCCAGCTGATGGAGTCGGTAATGAGCGCGCCTAAAAGCGGCCCGAGAACGCTGGAAAGGCCGAAAACGGCACCGAACATGCCCGACATTTTCCCGCGTTTTTCCGGCGGAAATAAATCAAAAATGATCGTGAAGGCGATCGGCATCAGCGCACCTCCGCCGATTCCCTGAATGACGCGGTAAATAATGAGCTGATCCATTGTTTGAGCGATTCCGCATAATGCAGATCCGATTAAGAAAAGAATAAGACCGAATAAAAAGAAACGCTTGCGTCCGTACATATCGGACAGTTTTCCGTAAATCGGCATACCGGCCATAACGGCTACCATGTATGATGCCGTCACCCACGCGAACTTATCGAAACTTCCGAGGTCCGCCACGATATTTCCCATCGCAGTGGCAACGATTGTATTATCCATAGCCGACATTAAAATGCCCAGCAAAAGACCGATGACGACAAACTTTGTCGAGGCGTCCTTCGCGGCTGTTTGTTCCATGCTTTTTTCCTCCCATACTTACTTTTGATCATTAAATTTGCTATGATCATATTAGATTTGCCGAAAATTATCTTGATCGTCAAGATAAATTGATTTTATAGGGAGGCCTGTCAGTTGTCAACAAGAAATACCAGAAGCGAGACGGAGGAAACCGCCATACAGTTATTCCGGAAGATGGCCACAAGGACGATCCTTTTTCATCAGGCGGCCGCTCAATCTCTCGGTCTGTTTCCGACCGATTTGAAATCAGCTGATATCTTAAATGAAGCAGGCCCGATGACCGCAGGCGAGCTCGGGAAAAAAACCGGCCTCAGCACAGGTTCGGTAACGGCGCTCATTGACCGGCTCGAAAAAGCGGGATATGTCATGAGGAAAAAAGACCCCGAAGACAAACGGCGGGTGATCATCGTGCCGCTGACAGCCGGAAAAGCGAATGTGAAGCAATTGTTCAGCTCCTTATCCCAGTCCACGATCAGCCTTTGCCGGCAATATAAAGAAGAAGAACTGCGGCTGATATTCGATTTTTTAGGAAAAGTGACGGACATAATGGAAGACGAGCTTGAGAAATTAAAATAAAATATCATAGCACGGCCCATTCATGAATAACTTGTACAAGTTGCATGAATGAGGGGGAAGCCAATGAACATCTTTTTAAGCTACATCGTTCTCGGGCTGTCATTGTCAGCACCTGTCGGACCGGTCAATGCGGCGCAAATTGACAAAGGCATCAAAAATGGCTTTTGGCATGCATGGATTTTCGGTCTCGGCGCTATGGCCGCGGACGGGCTATATATGATTCTGATCTATTTCGGGCTGTCTCAATTTTTGACCGCTCCTTTTGTAAAAACGTTTTTGTGGCTCTTCGGTTTTTTCGTGCTGACCTACACGGGAGTCGAAACGTTAAAAAATATAAGGGAAGCCATGAATGTCAGAAGCGGAAAAGGAAAACCGGCTTTTTACAAAACATTCGGCGCGGGGTTTTTTATTTCTCTTTCCAATCCGCTGAGCATTTTATTCTGGCTCGGCATATACGGGAGCATTCTCGCCAAAACCGCTGAATCCTTCGATGCAAATCAGCTTTTGATTTACAGCTCCGGCATTCTTCTCGGCATTTTGATCTGGGATTTCTGCATGGCGGTCGCCGCGAGCACTTTCAGAAATCTCCTTCATGAAAAAGCGCTCCGCTGGCTGACGGGAGCGGCGGGTGTGTCTTTGATCGTTTTCGGGTTTTATTTCGGATGGCAGGGGATTCAAATGCTCATCTCATAAATAGAAGAGTCACCCATCGCCTATCTCCGTCATAACGTATCATGACGATACTGGAGGTGGGCCGATGGCAAGCGGGCTGTACACAAAAAGTTGCCTTGAGGAAAAGTTATTGGATCTGCCAAATTGGCAGAGAATCGCTTTTGAGCTTCTATCAGAAAAAGTAGGCGATAAAGCGGATACGTTTCCGTGCATTCCCGGACGTCAGGGATTTTTGACAGATCAGCTCCGGATATCCTTTGCGGGTGATCCCCGCGAAGAGGGAACCCCGGAGGAAGTGGGGATGCTGCTGTCAGAGTACGGAAAGATCTCAAGGAATACCGGAAGATACGCGTCGCTGCTTGTGATTTTTGATACGCCTGAGGATTTAGCTGAGCATTATTCCGTTGAGGCGTATGAAGAGCTGTTCTGGTCTTTTTTAAACCGGCTGAGCGGCTGCGACCCGAAAGACTGGCCGGAAGACATGCCGGAAGACCCTGAACATTATAAATGGGAGTTCTGCTTTGACGGCGAGCCGTATTTTATTCTGTGCGCGACGCCTGCGCATGAAGCGAGACAAAGCAGAAGCTTCCCGTTTTTTATGCTGGCGTTTCAGCCGAGATGGGTTTTTGAAGGATTAAATGATTCAACCGCGTTCGGACGAAACATGAGCCGGCTGATCAGAAAACGCTTAGAGGCGTATGATGAAGCCCCTCTTCATCCCCGATTGGGGTGGTACGGAGGAAAAGACAATTTAGAATGGAAGCAATATTTCCTCCGTGATGATGAGACGCAAGTGTCAAAGTGTCCCTTTTCTTATTTGAAGAGACTGTTTAAACCGATGAAATAAGCTATGATCCGGCAGGGCTGTGTCCCTGCTTTTTTTGTACGATCCATGTCACGATCGCAATGACGGCGAGAAAACAAAGGCTGACCAGAAAACCGGGCCGGCTCGATTTCTCAAACAGCGTCCCGGAGACGGCCGCGACAATCAGCACAAGGGCGATAACAATCTGTACGGTTCCCATCTTTGTCGTTTCAAGCAGTTTCTTGCCCGAGAACAAAATGAACAGCCACGTATAAAGAAGCATCAGGCCCGCCGCGGTTGTCATGTGTTCATATATATTTTTCGGCAGCACCAATGACAGGATGATGGAGACGATGAGTCCGGCAAACGTCAATCCGAGCGCGGGCCAGCAGATTTTTTTGTTTTCCTTTAATCTGAAGCATTTCGGCGCATCCCCGTCATCGGCCATTGTACAAAGCAATGTCGTCACGGCAAACAGCGAGGCGACGAGCGTGGAAAATCCCGCAATAATAAAAATTCCGTTAAAAATATCAAGAATGATATCTAAATGAAAACCCTTCAGCGATGTAATAAACGGGCTGTCCTGTTCGGTGAATTTGCCCAGCGGCACTAACAGCAGCGCCAGGCCGAGAGAAATGACGTAAATCACTGCAAGTACGGCAAGCATGAGTCTGCCTGATTTTGAGGCTTCCTCCGGCTTTTTCAAGTGGACGGTCATCAGCCCCAAGACTTCAATTCCTCCGAAGGCGTAAAACGCATAAATCAATCCCGTCCATAACCCCATCGCTCCGTGCGGGAACAAATCCTTTGATTCGTTCGGCACCTGCACATCCGGTTTATGAGAAAATATACCGCACAGCGCCAATATGGCGATCACGATAAACATAAAAATCGCCGCCGTCTTGACAACAGCGAGCACATTTTCCGTTTTTTGAAAAACGGACAGCCCCGTAAATATAATCAAAAGACCGAGCACCGCATAAATGGAGGCGAAAATCCACAGCGGCACATTCGGAAACCAATGCTTCGTAAACAGCGAGATCGCTGTCAGCTGGCTTCCCGTGATCAGCATCTCGGACGACCAGTACACCCATCCGTTGCTGAAACCGGCCCAAGTGCCGAAAGCCTTTCTCGCATAGGCGCAAAAAGACCCCCTTTCGGGCTGTTTGGCCGAAAGCTTCGCGAGCTGCTCAAAGACAAAATAGGTGCCAAGCCCGGCAATAAGAAATGAGATCAGCGCGGAATATCCGCTTTTGACAATAGCGATGCTGGACCCGAGAAAAAAGCC
Source organism: Bacillus sp. JK74 (assembly GCF_053663395.1). NCBI lineage: Bacteria > Bacillati > Bacillota > Bacilli > Caryophanales > Bacillaceae > Bacillus > Bacillus sp. JK74. The sequence continues at coordinate 128,708 of NZ_JBSJQB010000007.1, forward strand.
CGTCCCGATTGTGCAGCCGACACCGATTAAGGAGAGCTGCCACCAAGCGAGATTTCCTTTAGGCTGGTCCTGTGATTTACCCATGAAGTTCAACCCCTTTATCAAAGCTTAGATTGCGGCCGTCAGAAGGGGAATATACATCCAATAAATTGCTTTACATGAAACAAACGGCCGGAGTTCATAATAGAAGAAAAAAAGGAGCAGTCTGATGACACAGCAATTTATCGTACCGCCGAAAAAAGGGCTCGGCCTGAAGGTTCACAAAGGGCAGATCATAAAAGTAGTCGATGTGGAAGGGCAGCAGGTGGCTGACTTCACGGCGTATCATGCCAAGGACTTTTATGAGCATCTTGATCAGGGCGCGACGATTGATGCCAACCAGTCTATTCATGTAAAAACGGGTGACCATATTTATTCGAATTTATACAAGCCGATGCTGACGCTGATTGAGGATACAGTCGGCAAGCATGACCTGCTGCTTCCCGCCTGCCGTCCGGATATGAACAGGCTTTTATACGGAAAGCATAAGGACGAGCTCCAGGATACGTGCTATGACAATATGAGCGGGGCGCTTGAACCGTTCGGGGTGCCGCGGCCGCATATGCATTACCCATTTGCCATCTTTATGAACACGGTGCTCGATGAGAAGGGGAACTTATCAGTCGAAACGCCTCTTTCTGACGCGGGTGATTATGTACGGCTCCGTGCGGAAATGGATCTCGTCGTCGCATTTTCATCCTGTCCGATCGAAAAAGGAAAATGCAACGGCGACAGCATCACGGCGCTGCGGGTGGAAATCAGCTGATCCCGGTGTATTTGATTCACTTAAAAACTGCACCTGTGCTATATTTAACAAAGAGTCGTACATAGTGGCATGATTCATTTTCAGCATGAACGGGAAATGAATCATAAAGAAACAATGCAGGAGGAGTGATTGGGATGAGCATCCAGAAACAAATTATGAATGATCTCCATGTAAAACCCTCGATTGATCCGAAACAAGAAATTGAGGACAGAGTGAACTTTCTGAAACAATATTTGAAAAAAACAGGTGCCAAAGGCTTTGTGCTCGGCATCAGCGGGGGGCAGGATTCCACGCTTGCGGGACGCCTCGCCCAATTGGCGGCTGAAAGCATCAGAGAAGAAGGCGGAAACGCGGAATTTATCGCCGTCCGTCTTCCGCACGGCACACAGCAGGATGAGGATGACGCCCAATTGGCGCTCAAATTCATTAAACCTGATAAATCATGGACATTTGATATTAAGTCCGCTGTCAGCGCGTTCGCCGATCAGTACAAAAAAGAAACGGGCGATCAGCTGTCTGACTTTAACAAAGGAAATGTAAAAGCCAGAATGAGGATGATCGCGCAATATGCCATCGGCGGACAAGAGGGGCTGCTTGTCATCGGAACCGACCATGCGGCTGAAGCGGTGACCGGTTTCTTCACGAAATACGGTGACGGCGGAGCTGATCTGCTGCCGCTGACCGGATTAACGAAACGCCAGGGCAGACGTTTATTAGAAGAGCTCGGCGCGCCGGAACGCCTGTATTTGAAATTACCGACGGCCGATCTGCTTGATGAAAAACCGCAGCAGACGGATGAGACCGAACTCGGCATCACATACAATGACATTGATGATTATTTAGAAGGCAAGGACGTTTCTTCCGAAGTGATTGAGGCGCTGGAAAAACGCTACCTCAGTACGGAGCACAAGCGCCAGGTGCCGGCATCAATGTTTGATGATTGGTGGAAATAGAATGAAAAAAACCTCCCTTTTGAAAGGGAGGTTTTTTGTTTATTTCATTTTTATTTATCTACACTTTCATAAATCCCTACCCAATACCCTTTGCTGCTGTCATAGTATTTGTATTTAAAAATCCATGTTGTACCATTCAGTTCGAAAGAAGCAGCGAAAATACCGTTAGGGCTTGGAACGGGCTTGATGGCATTAATGCCGGCATCTGCTTTCGTTGAGATTGGGCTATTTTCCACGGATGGGGATGCTGTTGGTGATGCGGCAAAGGCAGGAGCGGCAGACATCAGTAAGGCAAGAGACAGCGCAGAACCGGTTAACACTTTTTTGAATTTCATTTCGAACACTCCCTTTTCAAATGAAATGTATTACAGTGTTAATAATTAGACGATTATCCATATAATTCCTCCTTTATTTCTAAAATTTTTTTCTTAAATTGAAAAAAACATCTCTTCGGAGGGACTTTTTATTTATTGATCCATTTGCATGGGTCAGGGACATGTTTTCAAAACGCTTTTTTATTTGATACGGATATGATTCAGCTTCACCATTAATTTGTCGGTAAATCTTCGAAGGCTGCCTCTCGAATCAGGCTCAAGAGGCAGATTTGCTTGGGCAGCGATCGTTTCTGCGGCCTGCTGAATAGACATTTGGTCTGTATGGAGATGTTCTGCGAAGAGGCTATCAGACAGGCTGTTGATGCAGCGGTCGATTTGTTTTGCGGCCCAGGAGTTTTTTCCTTCCGCTCTGGTGCGCAGGCGTTTCAGCAATGTTTCCTTTGAAGCCAGCAGGGTAAAGTGGTGAATGGTCCGGCCATCCTGTCTCAGCCTGCTGATAATGTCATGGAAGTATTGATCGTTCGTAATGGTCATGGGCACAATGATGATGCCCTGATATGTATCTGACAAATAGGAAAGCATGCTGTAATTGAATTCCCGCCACAGAGGGTAGCTTTGAAAGTCATCTTCAGCGATATCCGGCGGTATCATCGAACGCATCGCAAACCCCATCTTTTCAGGATCATATACGTAAGACGGTTTCAGTCTTCTGTGCAGTTCAAACGCTGTTTGTGTTTTTCCGGAACCGAAAGCCCCATTTATCCAAATGATCATCATGATATCCCCCTTTTTCTATATGATACAAAAAAAGACCCTTCGATCGAAGAGTCAGCGGGAAAAAACAGACGTATATTCCCGGAGCGATTCCTTTATATGCGTAAAGGCATGTTCTCCAAAATACTCAAGAGAAACAAAACCGTCATATTGTCTGTTCATCAGCTCTTTTAAAAATGCTTTTTGATCGAGATCTCCTTGAAAAATCGGAGTTGGCTTGCTGAGATACCAGTTGTCAAAATTCCAGTGATAGTTTTTCAGATGAATATGGCTTACGGTATGATACAGCTTTTCTAAAGCGGACATTTGGTCAACGTGATTGACGTGTAGGTTGGAGCCGTCAAAAATGGTGCGGACCCGCGGATGTCCGACATCCTCCAAAAATGCCAGCGCCGCCTCCGGTGTATCCGCGTACGTATCGTAATGAATCTCAAGCCCGATATCGACTTCATAGTCATCTGCGAGCCGTGCCGACTGCTGAAATTGATCAACCGCACGTTGCCACTTTTCCGGTGACGTCCGATGCGAAGGAAGATTGCCGGCAAAGACTCTGATCAAGGGACTGTGCAGCTGTCGTGCCGCGCTTAATGCCCTTTGAACATCCTTTAACGCCTGCCTTTCATCCTGAGCGGCGAAGTCAGTGTACAAACTGACGGCAGGCACCCCGATGCCTTCCTCCTGAAGCTGCTGATCAAGCCTGTCGAGCGGGCCGATTTCCTCTATATATTGTTTAGCGTGTCCGTACCACAGTTCGATTCCGTCAAAGGAGTGCTCCTTCGCGAAAGAAATGATGTCGAAAATATGCTTTTTTTTAAATCCTGTCGTGCAAAAACTCAGTTTCATCGGTAATCCTCCCGTAACTGTCTATCATATGTGTACTTTTCCCCGGGTGAGATACGGATAAACAGGTGAAAAGGGCAGACACTTTTATAAGCAGGGTGTCAGTGCGGCACACAAATTGTTTAGCGCTTTTTTGCGTCAAAGTATTAAATAATTGACCGAAGTGTTGTACAATTAATTTCATTCGAGTAAGGGGGGAGAAGCCATTGAAAAATGAAACGGAGCTGACGGACTTCAGTCCCGTCCGCAATAAACCGACTCGCGCTCGTTATGTGATACTGTTTCTTTTGTTTTTTATCACTGCGATTAATTATATAGACCGTGCCAGTGTATCCATCGCCGCCCCGTCCATTCAGACATCGCTGAACATAAGCCCCGCGCTTTTGGGCGTCGTCTTTTCCGCATTCAGCTGGACCTATACGGGTATGCAGATTCCCGGCGGGCTCATTTTGGACAAATTCGGGTCAAAACGGACGTACGGCGTTTCTTTAATGATCTGGTCTGTTTTCACCGGAGTGCAGGCTTTTGCGGCCAGTTTCGGGTTTTTATTCGGCTGCCGCCTGATTATCGGGCTGGCTGAATCGCCTGCGTTTCCGGCAAACAACCGGATTGTCACGACATGGTTTCCAAGGCGGGAACGCGCCTTTGCGACGGGTGTTTATACGGCGGGGGAATATGTGGGGCTGGCGTTCGCCACACCGGTTTTATTCTGGGTGTTAACGGCATTTGACTGGCGCGCCGTCTTTATTTCTTCAGGCGTGCTCGGGCTTGTTTTCTCCGTTTTCTGGTTCAAAATGTATCACGAGCCGAATCGGTACCGGAAAGTGAACCGGGAAGAGCTTGATTATATTAGAGAAGGCGGCGGACTGACAGAGGTGTCTGAATCAGCCGGCAGGATCACGTGGCGGGATTTCGTCCAGCTTCTTAAATACCGCAAGCTTGTCGGCTTGTATATCGGCCAATTCGCCGTAGCCTCCACGCTGTTCTTCTTTTTGACATGGTTTCCGACTTATCTGGCGGAGGCAAAGCACATGGCTTTCTTAAAAGTCGGCTTCGCCGCATCAATCCCGTATGTCGCCGCCTTTTTCGGCGTATTGTTCGGCGGATATTGGTCTGACGGAATGATGAAACGGGGCGTGTCGGTGAACGTTGCCCGGAAAACCCCCGTCATCCTCGGTCTTCTGCTGACAGGCTCCATCGTGCTCGCGAATGTTACGGATTCTGCTCCTGCGGTTTTGACGATCTTATCCATTGCTTCTTTTGCGCAGGGCATGTCCAATATATCCTGGACGATGCTGAGTGAGGTGGCGCCAAGCGAAACAATCGGATTGGCAGGAGGCGTGTTTAACTTTTTCGCCAATATGGCCGGCATTATCACCCCGCTTATCATCGGGTTTATCGTTTCTGCGACCGGTTCATATAACGGAGCGATTCTGTTTGTCGGCGCTGTCGCATTTATCGGGGCATTTTCTTATATTTTCATTGTCGGAAAGGTGGAACGCATTACGCTCCGATAGAAAGAAAAACTCATCTCTTCTTATAAAGGGTGGGTTTTCTTTCATTGCATTATCTCTATATTTCAATATTGAGTTATCATATAATAAACATAACTTTTTCATTTCTTAGGAGGATTTCGCCGAAGATGAACGCAAAACGTGCCATTCCCGTAAGAGAAAGAAATATCGTACTGATCGGATTCATGGGGGTCGGAAAGACAACAATCGGCCAGCTGGTCGCTAGGAAATTATACAGAGACTTCATTGATATTGATTTGCAGATTGAGAAAGATTTCAATATGTCCATCCCTGAAATGTTTGAGAAAAAAGGTGAAGCCTTTTTCCGTCAGACCGAAAAGGATTATATATTAGATATCTGCCGCAATACGAAATTCAAGATCGTGTCACTTGGGGGCGGTTCGTTTAAACAAGAGGAAATCAGACAGTGCTGCCTTGAAAACTGTCTCGTGCTCCATCTTGATTTATCATGGGAGAATTGGAAGCAGCGGGCTGATCTGCTGATTGAAAGCCGTCCCGTTCTTCATAACCGTTCCATGGATGAAATGCAGCAGCTCTTTAACGAGCGCCAAAGCATCTATGATAAACATAATTCAAAAGTGGCGACGGATAATCTGGAACCAGAAGAAATCGCCGATTATATCGTAGAAACGTTAAAAATCGGCTGGGATCTGTATCAGCCGATGTAAAAAGAGCCGTGACGCTGTGAGCGTACGGCTTTTTTGTTTTCTTTTAAACAAACGTTTATTAAAATTTTTAGAAAATGAGTGTAAAATCGTGTTAAGATAGAGTCAGAAAATTAAATCTTATAAAACAAAGGAGATTAATCGGATATGCAATTATACGACTTGCCGCTCGACCAACTGCAAACCTATAAACCAAATAAAACCGCTCCTCATGACTTTTCGGATTTTTGGGCATCATCATTACATGAGCTTGCAAAGGAAGAGGCAAAGCCTGAATTGACGGCTGAAAGCTACCCGGCTGACGGTGTGAAAGTATTCCGGCTGACATACCGGAGCTTCGGCAAGGCGGAAATTGAGGGATGGTACGCCGTTCCCGACCGGCAAGGACCGCATCCGGCCATCGTGAAATATCACGGCTACAACGCGAGCTATGACGGGGATATACATGACATCGTAAATTGGGCGCTTCACGGATATGCCGCGTTCGGCATGCTTGTCCGCGGTCAGCACAGCAGCACAGATACAAGCGTCTCACCGCACGGACACGTTCCCGGCTGGATGACGAAAGGGATTTTAGATAAAGATACATATTATTACCGCGGCGTGTACTTAGACGCCGTCCGGGCTTTGGAAGTCATCAGCGGCTTTGATGAAGTGGATGAAACGAGAATCGCCGTCATCGGCGGAAGCCAGGGAGGCGGACTTTCAATCGCCGCGGCGGCACTATCTGACATTCCGAGAGCGGTTGCGGCCGATTATCCTTATTTAAGCAATTTTGAGCGGGCCATTGATGTCGCTCTTGATGAGCCGTATCTTGAGATTAACTCCTTTTTCAGAAAGAACGGCAGCCCTGAAACGGAGAAGGCCGCGATGAATACACTGGCCTATTTTGATATCATGAATCTGGCGGACCGCGTAAAAGTTCCGGTGCTCATGTCCATCGGGCTGATTGACCGCGTGACTCCGCCGTCGACGGTGTTTGCCGCTTACAATCATCTGGAAACGGAAAAAGAATTGAAGGTTTACCGGTATTTCGGACATGAATACATACCTTCTTTCCATACGGAAAAGCTGGCCTTTCTGAAAGCGCATCTGAAAGGCTGACAGCAGCGAAAAGCCCAAGTACTTGGGCTTTTTTCAGGAATGATCACGGAAAAGGACGGATACAGATGGAACAAAGGATCATCGAAGAATTAAAACGAATTGAAGCACAGCACGGCGTCAAGGTGCTTTACGCCGTAGAATCAGGGAGCCGCGCATGGGGATTTCCGTCAAGCGACAGCGACTACGATGTGCGGTTTCTCTATGTGCCGAAAAAAGAATGGTACTTTTCGATCGAACCGCATAGGGATGTCATAGAAGAGCCGATTCATGACATGCTTGACATCAGCGGCTGGGAACTGAGAAAAGCGCTGCGGCTTTTTAAAAAATCAAATCCGCCTCTTTTGGAATGGCTCTCTTCTGAGATGATCTATTATGAAGCTTTCTCAGCGGCTGAAAAGCTTCGGAAACTGAAAATCCGCGCCTTTTCGCCTGAAGCCGGCATTTATCATTATCTCAATATGGCAAAACGGAATGAAAAAACGGAATTGCAGGGCAGTGAAGTGAAGATTAAAAAGTATTTTTATGTTTTGCGTCCTCTCCTTGCCTGCAGATGGATTGAAACGTTCGGCTCCGTACCGCCGATGTCATTTCCCGTACTGGCCGATGCCTTATTGACGGATGAAGCGCTCATTTCTGAAATCAATACACTGCTTACAAGGAAAAAAAGCGGTCAGGAGCTGGCTCCGGAACCGAGAAATACGATCATTCACGGTTTTATAGAAGAAGAAATAGAACGCATCGGGCACTATGTCAAAACGATCAAAACACCGAAACCTGACATAACGGAGGAACTGAATCAGCTATTGATTCAGACCGTCGAAGAGGCGTGGGGGGAAAAAGGCGGAAATTGACGATTGCCGTCATTTCCGTCCGCCTTTTTTCGGCATAATCCGCCTGCTATCTAAGAAGCTGATTGTGGTAAAACCACAAAAATTTATCAGAATCTTTGTATTTTTAGAATATTGTGAGAGGATGTTTTGTCCATTTACAATAGACTCATACAAATACTTCTTAGATTGCGGGGTGTTAAGGTTGGAAGTGATTACAAGAGATTTTTTCTTATTTTTATCCAAGAGCAGCTTTCTCAATAAGATGGCGCGAAGCTGGGGAAGCCGTGTGGCAGCCGGCAAAATCATCGGAGGAATGGATTTCCGCAGTTCTATCCCGACAATCCGACATTTGAACAGCCAGGGGCTGTCAGTTACTGTCGATCATTTGGGGGAATTTGTCAACAGCGGTGACGTCGCGAAAGAACGCACCGAGGAGTGCATGCAGACCATCGCCTTAATTGCTGATGAACAGCTGAATTCCCAAGTGTCATTAAAAATGACGTCTTTAGGTCTTGATATAGATCTCGATCTCGTCTATGAAAATATGACGAAAATCCTCCAGACGGCTGAAAAACATAAAGTCATGGTGACGATTGACATGGAAGATGAAACGAGATGCCAGAAAACGCTGGATATCTTTAAAGACTTCCGGAGCCGGTATGAATATGTAAGCACCGTGGTGCAGGCTTATCTGTACAGAACGGAGAAGGATCTTGATGACCTCAGCCCGCTGAATCCGTTTCTGCGGCTTGTCAAAGGGGCCTATAAAGAATCGGAAAAGGTGGCCTATCCTGAAAAAAGCGACGTCGATGAAAATTATAAAAGACTCATCCGCAAACAGCTTTTAAAAGGACATTATACGGCAGTTGCCACGCATGATGACAAAATGATCGAGTTTACAAAACAGCTTGCCGAAGAGCACGGCATTTCAAACGACCGTTTTGAGTTTCAGATGCTGTACGGCATGCGCTCGCAAACCCAGCTCAGCCTGGTGGAAGAAGGATACCGCATGAGAGTCTACCTGCCTTACGGGGATGACTGGTACGGCTATTTCATGAGACGGCTCGCCGAACGCCCCTCAAACATCGCATTCGCCTTTAAAGGAATGACTAAGAAGTAAAAAAAGGGAGAGATGACAATGACTACACCTTATAAACACGAACCATTCACGAATTTCCAAGATCAATCGAACGTTGAAGAATTTAAGAAAGCGCTTGCGACGGTAAATGAGTATCTGGGAAAAGATTATCCGCTCGTCATCAACGGTGAAAAGGTAGAGACGGAAGCGAAAATCGTATCCATTAACCCTGCAGACAAAGAAGAAGTCGTCGGAAAAGTGTCAAAGGCGTCCCAGGAGCACGCTGAGCAGGCGATTGAAGCGGCTGCGAAAGCGTTCGAAGAGTGGAGATACACATCCCCTGAAGAAAGAGCGGCCGTTTTGTTCCGCGCGGCTGCCAAAGTCCGCCGCAGAAAGCACGAATTCTCCGCCCTGCTCGTCAAGGAAGCGGGAAAACCTTGGAACGAAGCTGATGCGGATACGGCGGAAGCCATCGACTTTATGGAATACTACGCGCGCCAGATGGTTGAATTGGCAAAAGGCAAGCCGGTCAACAGCCGCGAAGGCGAGAAGAACCAATATGTCTACACACCGACCGGCGTAACGGTCGTCATTCCGCCATGGAACTTCCTCTTTGCGATTATGGCGGGAACGACGGTGGCACCGATCGTAACGGGCAACACGGTCGTTCTTAAACCGGCAAGCGCGACACCGGTCATCGCGGCGAAATTCGTAGAAGTGCTTGAGGAATCAGGCCTTCCGAAGGGCGTTGTCAACTTTGTGCCGGGAAGCGGAGCGGAAGTGGGAGACTATCTCGTCGATCACCCGAAAACAAGCATCATTACGTTTACGGGATCACGTGAAGTCGGTACGAGAATTTTCGAACGCGCGGCGAAAGTGCAGCCGGGCCAGCAGCATTTAAAGCGTGTTATCGCTGAAATGGGCGGTAAAGATACGGTTGTTGTCGATGAGGACGCGGACATTGAATTGGCGGCTCAATCCATCTTTACATCAGCATTCGGCTTCGCTGGACAAAAATGTTCTGCAGGTTCACGTGCAGTTGTCCATGAAAAAGTGTATGATCAAGTATTAGAGCGCGTCATCGAAATCACTGAATCAAAAGTGACGGCAAGCCCTGACAGCGCTGACGTGTATATGGGACCTGTCATCGACCAAGGTTCTTACGACAAGATCATGAGCTACATTGAAATCGGAAAAGAAGAAGGCCGTTTAGTAAGCGGCGGCACCGGAGATGATTCAAAAGGCTACTTTATCAAGCCGACGATCTTCGCTGACCTTGATCCGAAAGCCAGACTCATGCAGGAAGAAATTTTCGGGCCTGTCGTGGCGTTTTCTAAAGTATCAAACTTTGATGAAGCACTGGAAGTGGCCAACAATACTGAATACGGTTTGACAGGCGCGGTCATTACAAATAACCGCAAACATATTGAACGGGCGAAACAGGAATTCCATGTCGGCAACCTGTACTTCAACCGCAATTGTACGGGAGCGATTGTCGGCTACCATCCGTTCGGAGGCTTCAAAATGTCCGGCACTGATTCAAAAGCGGGCGGCCCGGATTATTTGGCCCTCCACATGCAGGCGAAAACAATCAGTGAAATGTTTTAAGAGGGACTGAATGGGCATCCTCCTCGCGGGGGGTGTCCATTTCACCATAAACCTATAAAGCGGAGGAGGAAATGCCATAGCAAACATTCAGTTGATTATTTCCATTTGTATTTATATGGCGGGCATGCTGTTTATCGGTTATTTCGCCTACAGACGGACGTCGAATCTGACGGATTACATGCTCGGTGGGCGTTCTTTAGGCCCTGCCGTCACAGCGCTCAGCGCGGGAGCGGCGGATATGAGCGGATGGCTCTTGATGGGGCTTCCTGGCGCCATGTTCTCGACGGGATTAAGCGGCGCTTGGATTGTAATCGGACTTGTGCTCGGGGCTTGGGCGAACTGGCTTTTCGTGGCGCCGAGGCTGAGAACGTATACCGAAAAAGCGGGGAATTCCATCACCATTCCGGGTTTCCTTGAAAACCGTTTCGGTGATCATACGAAGCTTCTCAGACTGTTTTCGGGTCTCGTCATTCTCGTCTTTTTCACTTTTTACGTATCATCCGGCATGGTGTCCGGAGGTGTCTTATTCAACAGCATTTTAGGGTGGGATTACCACACCGGCCTGTGGGCCGTGACAGGCGTCGTTGTCGCCTACACCTTGTTCGGGGGCTTTTTGGCGGTAAGCTGGACGGACTTTGTCCAAGGGATCATCATGTTTGCGGCGCTTATTCTCGTGCCGATTGTGACGATTTTCCATACGGGCGGCCCGGGGGAAACCGTTGCCGATATCCGTTCCGTCAACCCGGAACTGTTTAATATGTTCAAAGGGACCACCGTCCTTGGCATTATTTCTTTATTTGCGTGGGGGCTCGGCTATTTCGGGCAGCCGCATATTATTGTGCGCTTTATGGCGATCACATCTGTGAAAGAGATCAAACGCGCCAGACGGATCGGAATGGGATGGATGATTTTGTCTGCACTCGGCGCGCTGTTTACGGGTCTTGCGGGAATCGCGTATTACCACCAGCGCGGGTTGAAGCTGGATGATCCGGAAACCATTTTTATTCAGCTCGGCAATATTCTGTTCCACCCGATTATTACGGGATTTCTCATTTCTGCGATTTTAGCGGCCATTATGAGTACGATTTCGTCTCAGCTGCTCGTTACGTCCAGTTCTTTAGTGGAGGACTTGTATAAGTCCATGTTCAGGCGTTCAGCTTCTGATAAGGAACTCGTATTTCTGGGGAGAATGGCAGTGCTTGCGGTGTCAATCGTCGCCCTGGTGCTCGCCTGGGAGAAAAACAACACGATACTTGGTCTTGTCAGCTATGCATGGGCGGGATTCGGCGCTTCATTCGGGCCGGTCGTACTGCTCAGTTTATTTTGGAAACGGATGACGAAATGGGGGGCACTCGCCGGCATGATTGCGGGAGCGATTACCGTAATCATTTGGGCGAATGCCGGTCTTTCAGACTTTTTGTACGAAATCATTCCGGGGTTTGCTGTAAGCCTTGCCGCTGTATTTGTCGTCAGCTTATTGACACAGGCTCCGTCAAAAGATGTCACAGATCAGTTTCATGACTACCGTGATACACTTTCTCAATAAAAGCAAGGAACGAGAGGAAGAAGGGACCGCCCTTTTTCCTCTTTTCACGATACAGGCTTTCGGATCATTCCGTTTTGGGAGTATATGAATTTTTTTCTATACAAAAAGTCACCCCTCAGAGTATGATAAAGATAAAAAGAGCATAGGAGAAATAGGTATGGAAGAGCTTTTAGAGAGAGTTTTTTCATTTACGGACATTGATAAATTAATTGATTTCATCAGTTATGAATTGCAGAAGCCCGTTATTCTGGAAAGCGCGGATTTCTTTTTGCTTGCCTATAATTCTTATTACATTAATCACTTCGACTCCGCCAACCAGCAGACGATATTCTCAAAAAAATGCCCCGTGCAGATTTTTGAAAGGTTTCTGAAGGACGGGGTGATCGAAAAGCTGAAAACCGTTCCTGAACCGTTCCGTGTCGAAAAAATAGACAGTATCGGACTGAATCAGAGAGTGGTTGTAAGCGCAAAACATAAAGGGGAAGTGATGGGCTACATCTGGATTCAGGAGCTCGACCGAAACTTGACGGACGAGGAGCTCGATTTTTTATATGAAACTTCATTCCATGTCGGAAAAATCATCTATAAAACGAACCGGCTGAAACAGGAAAAAGAAGAGAGAGCGGAAGACCTGGTGAAACGGGCGATCTTTCAGCAATTCTCCTCTGAAAAGGAGTTCAGGCGGGAAGCGGAAAAGATGAACGCCGTGCTGCCGTCGGTTTTTTCGGTAGTCGTCCTGCATGCCGCAAATGGGGATGGGGAGGCAGTCGAAGATGTAAAGGAAAATATCAAATCGTACTTGAATTTGCGGGATAAAGTCAGCCACGTCTTAACCATTGATTCCAATATTGTCATCGTCGTCGCAAGCTTCTCGCAAAAAAGCTCCGGCACTTCGGCAGCATCTGAATTCATCCACAAACTGCTGACTCATTTTCACTTTCAGAAGATCCCCACTCCCATCTATATCGGAATCGGCAATGAATACAGCAGCATCCTGAAGCTCGGGAAAAGTTATATAGAAGCCCTTGAAGTCATAAAGGCCGCCGAAATTACCGGAAATCAGGAAAATATCCCGTACGAATACAGTAAGCTCGGGATTTACCGCTATCTTGAAAGCATCGAAGAAAAAAACGCCTCACTGGAATATGTAAACGATGATTTAGCGTTATTAAAAGCCAAAGACAGAGAAAGCAGCACCGAACTGCTGAAAACGTTAGAAATCTATCTCCTCAATAACTGCAAAACAAAACCAGCCGCAGAACAGCTTTTTATTCATCAAAACACATTGAACTACCGCATCAAACAGATTCTTGACATGACATCAATTAATTTAAACGACTTCAGGACAAGGTGCCAGCTGTATCTCGATATCATGCTGATGAAAAAGAGATAAAAAAGAAACCAGTCGCCGTACTGGTTTCAGTTTTAATACCTTCCCGCTTATCAATCTCAGAACCTCGCTTCTGAATCACTCCTTTCCCGCAAGATGAGAAATGAATAAACACTGCTCCTCAATATGTGTTATACTTTCATTGATATTGATTCTCAATTAAAAATGTATGAAGTATAGATTAACGGGAGGCAGAACGATGGCGGAAAATCATGAGGTGTATGACGTCACGATTATAGGCGGAGGCCCGATCGGCCTGTTTGCGGCTTTTTATTGCGGGATGCGGGAGCTGAAAACGAAGGTGATCGAGTTTTTACCGCGGCTCGGAGGGAAGGTGTCTATGTTTTTCCCTGAAAAAATCATCCGTGATATCGGCGGAATACCCGGGATTGCCGGGGAACAGCTGATTAAGCAGCTGAAGGAGCAGGCGGCGACATTTGAGCCGGATATCGTGTTGAATCAGCGGGTGACCGGATTTGAACGGCTGGAAGACGGAACCATTGTGCTCGAAAGTTCCAAAGGGGAAAAGCACTATACGCGCACGGTGATTTTGGCCGTGGGCATGGGGACGCTTGAGGTCAATGAACTTGACAGCGCGGATGCGAGCCGGTATTCAGGAAAGAACCTTCATTATAAGGTGGAGAAGCTTGATGCGTTTCGAGATAAGCATGTCGTGATTTCCGGAGGGGGAGATACCGCGGTTGACTGGGCGAATGAGCTGGAACCGATTGCGGCGTCTGTTACCGTCTTGCACCGCCGTAAGGAGTTCGGCGGTTTGGAAAGCAGCGTGGCGAAAATGAAGCGGTCTTCCGTGCGGGTGCTTGCGCCGTATCGTCTGAAGCATCTCAATGGCACCGGGGAACGGATCGAGAGCGTCACCGTTTGCCAAACTGAGTCCGGACTTTCTGAAGTCATCAAGCTTGATGAGCTCATTATCAACCACGGGTTTAAAATTGATCTCGGTCCGATGAAGGACTGGGGGCTTGAGATAGAAGAAGGCAGGATTAAAGCTGACAGACATATGCGGACGAATCTTCCGGGCGTGTTTGTCGCCGGTGACGCCGCCCATTATGAAAGCAAGCTCAGACTGATTGCCGGCGGTTTCACGGAGGGGCCGACCGCCGTGAACAGCGCCAAAGCCTATTTGGACCCGCAGGCGGATCAGATGGCGATGTATTCGACTCATCATAAAAAATTGGTGACACAATAAAACAGGGCTGACCCCCGATGCTGAGCCTGGGGGTCAGAAAAGCATTCCGGCGTATCAGCTGTGAACGAGCATGTCTTTCATTTCATTTCGTATAAACTCAAATAACTGTTTCTGATTTTTCACGGCGGTAAACCCGCAGCCGGCGGGGACGTCTTCGCCCATGCAGATGACGGGAGGGCGGTTTCCTGACGGATTCGGTGATATGCCGATTTGTTTTCCGGCGCTGATCAAATGCTGAGCGGATTCTTTGCCCGTACAGATAATCATTTGCAGAGGAGACTCACTGATCGTGCGTTCGATCATGGAAGTGAACCGCTCATCCGCGATATGTTCATGGGTGATATAAAACGGGCATGATTTTGAGTCTGACAAGTTTTCTGCTGCTTGACGGCTTCCTACAATGAGCGAGTGCGGAGAATCATTTTGCCATTCGGATAGGAGAAAGCCCCGTTTTGTCAGTTCCGTCTTTGCAGCTTCGGTCGCTGCATTCAGGCTTGCGGTCACCCGGCGGATGTCGATCTGCTTGAATGCCAGTGTGTCAAAGAATTCGCATACCGCAAGGCGTGATGTGAAAAATAGTTGTTCAAAGGTGCTGATCTGTTTCAGGATGTTTTCGTTTGCGGGCATTTTTTTAACGATCCGCTTCGGCCATTCAATAACATCGGCGCCATACTCGCGCAGCTTGTCTGTCAGTGTATGTTCATCATCGCCATGAGTGACCACCATGATATGCCGCCCGATGAAGGGTTTGCTTTCAAACCAGCTGTGTGTTTGAAAATTGACAATATCACCAATGACGATAATGGCAGGGTTGGTGATGTTTTGGCTTTGAACTTTGTCATGGATATCCTGAAGCGTTCCTTTAACACTCCGCTGCCGCCCCCACGTTCCCCATTGAATGACGAGTACGGGAATGGAAGGGGATTTTCCGTACTCCATAAGCTTCCGGCATATAAATGACAGATTTTTAATGCCCATGTAAAACACAAGCGTTTGAACGCTTCGGGCAAGCCCTTCCCAGTCGAGATTCGGCCTGCCTTGCAATGATGTATCATGAGCGGTGATCATCGCGAAGGACGAAGCGAAATCACGATGGGTGACGGGGACTCCCGCATACAGCGGCGCTGCGATTCCCGAGGTGATGCCGGGCACCATTTCGTAGCGGATGCCGTGCTGATGAAGCGCCTCTGCCTCTTCGCCGACCCTGCCGAACACACTTGGGTCTCCGCCTTTCAAGCGGACGACGGTGTAGCCCTCCGCCGCTTTTTCAATCAGCAGGGCATTTATCTCAGACTGTTTCATAAAATGGCGGTCGGGCAGCTTTCCGCAATAAATGAACCGGCAGTCAGGTGAGGCGTATTCTAGAAACTTTGGGTTTGCGAGCCGGTCATACAAAATGATATCCGCTTTCTCCAGAGCCTGTTTTCCTTTTACGGTGATCAGCCCCGGGTCTCCTGGTCCGGCACCGACAAAGTATACGATTCCGTTTTTCATGATGGCGTCATCCCTTCAGCAATTTAAAAAATGAAGGACCACTTGAAAAAGTGATCCGGTCTTTGATCAATACAGGATGTATACATTCTCTCCTTCGATCAGTGTTTCGTATGTTTTGACACAGCCATGGTCCGGCTCTTGGACTTTTCCGTCTTCTAAGGAAATTTTCCAGTCATGCATCGGGCAGAAGACGTATTCTCCGCTGACGATGCCTTCAGCCAGGACGCCCCCTTTATGGGGACAGCGGTTTTCGACGGCACGGATGTTCCCGTCAGAAAGCTTAAATACGGCAAGCTCTTTATCTTCTATATATACGGTTTTTCCTAACTCCTCGGGTAATTCGTTTACATTGCCTATGCAAACCTTTGTCATATCTTTATTAACCATGTCCGTTCCCCCTTACTGTTTTATGAAGTCGTGACGACATTTTCGAATAGATCTTTAGATGCTTTTTTATCTTCAAGGAAGTATTGCCACGGATCTTTGTGGACAGAGAGTGTCTCATTCATTCTGTCGTTGAGCTCCTGCCGTTTTTCCGGATCGTTTAATACGGATTGGACATGAGATAAACCGACGCGCTCAAGCCATGCGGATGTCCGCTCCAGATAGTTTGCCGTTTCTCTGTAGTACTGAAGGTAAGCACCCGCGTATTCTAAGACTTCTTCATTCGTTTTTACTTTCATCAGCAAATCACCGGCGCGCAAATGGGTTCCGCCGTTTCCGCCGACATAAAGCTCCCAGCCTCCGTCGATGCCGACAACGCCAAGGTCCTTAATGCCTGATTCCGCACAGTTCCGCGGGCAGGCGGACACGGCCATTTTAACCTTATGAGGCGTATTGAGCCCTTCGAATTTTTTCTCAAGCGCAATACCCAGTGCCATGGAGTCTTGTGTGCCGAAGCGGCAGAATTGTTCGCCTACGCACGTTTTTACCGTGCGGAGTGTTTTTCCGTACGCGTAGCCTGACGGCATATCAAGCTCGGCCCATACTTTCGGCAGATCTTCTTTTTTAACGCCGATGAGATCAATTCGCTGGCCGCCGGTCATTTTAACGAGCGGGATCTCATATTTGTCGACGACATCGGCGATCTTGCGGAGATCTTGAGAGTTGGTTACGCCCCCGTACATCCGGGGAACGACTGAGTATGTTCCGTCCTTTTGAATATTGGCGTGCATCCGTTCGTTCACAAAACGGGATGTTCTGTCATCCTCGTATGTAGCCGGATTAATCATGCCTAAGTAGTAGTTGAGGGCAGGGCGGCATTTGGAGCAGCCTTCCGGCGTTTTCCAGCCGAGCACGTTCATGATTTCTCTTGTATGTGAGAGCCCTTTGGCTTTGATTTCTTCTACGACTTCATCTCTCGACAGTGAGGTGCAGCCGCAAATCGCTTCTTTTTGCGCGGATGAGTCAAATTCTGAGCCCAGTGTATATTGAAGAATGTCTTCCACGAGCGGTTTACAGCCTCCGCAGGAACGGGATGCCCCGGTGCATGCTTTGATTTCGTCCGTTGATGTGCAGCCTTTTTCCTGAATGGCTTGAATAATCGCGCCTTTTGAAACGCCGTTGCAGCCGCAGATGATTTCATCGTCGCTCATCGCCGCGGTCATGCTTGCGCCTGCTTCCTGATCAAGAGGCTGTAAGATTGATATTTTGGAGGTTTCAGAGATATCTGCTTGTTTTTGAATCATAGAAAACAGGCGGTTGCCTTCGCTGCTGTCTCCGAACAAAACAGCGCCGACAATTTGATTGCCCCTCAGGACGATTTTTTTATAAATGCCGTCCTGTTCATCGAACACTTTAATCGCCTTTTTGTCCTCTGATTCATCAAAGTCGCCGGCAGAGAAGACCTCGACGCCTGATACCTTTAATTGAGTGGAGAGAACGGAGCCTTCGTACGGTTTTGTTTCAATGCCGCAAATATGTTTGGCCAGCACTTTTGCCTGTTCATAGAGCGGCGCCACAAGACCGTATGCGATTCCGCGGTGCTCGGCACATTCACCGACCGCGTAAATGTGCGGAATTTCAGTCTGCATATAATCGTTGACAATGATTCCGCGGTTTACCGGGATGCCGCTTTCTGTGCCAAGCTGTGTATTCGGACGGATGCCGACCGCCATGACGACCAGATCAGCTTCGATGCTTGTGCCGTCTTTAAAGCGTATGCCTTCGACACGGTCAGTACCGAGAATTTCTTCGGTTTGCTTTTCAAGGAAAAAGGTCATGCCTTGTTTCTCTAATTCGTTTTGCAGCAGGCGTCCCGCCGCTGCGTCAAGCTGGCGCTCCATCAGGAATGGGGCGAGGTGGATGACAGACACGTCCATGCCGAGATTCAGCAGTCCGCGCGCGGCTTCCAAACCCAGCAGTCCTCCGCCGATGACGGCTGCTTTTTTATATTGTTTTGACGCGGCGAGCATCGTGTCGGTATCTTTTATGTCCCGGAATGCCGTGACGCCTTGTTTGTCTGCGCCCGGAATCGGAAGGATAAAAGGGACAGAGCCTGTCGCCAGGATGAGTTCATCGTAAGGCTGGATTCTGTCTGCATCGGTGATGACGGTTTGGTTTTCCGTGTCGACTTTGATGACTGTTTCACCGGTATACAGCTGAATGTTGTTTTCTTTGTACCAGTTCCAATCGTTTAACGTAATGTCTTGAATGTCGGTATCGCCTTGCAGCACTTTTGACAGAAGGATTCGGTTATAGTTGGGATGAGGTTCGGCCCCGAATATTGTAATCTCAAATTCATCTTTTGAAACACGCAGTATTTCTTCAATCGCTCTTACCCCGGCCATTCCATTTCCAACAAGGACTAGCTGTTTTTTTCCCATCAGATGATCCGCTCCTATCTTTGTTTTTTTCAGCGTAGCACAGCAAAAACAAATATTTAAGATGCATGTTATGAAATGTAACAAAAAATACGAAAAAATCTAAAAATTTTATGAAAAATTAGATAGGGCTGATTCGTACCGCACACATCTTAAAACCGGGCATTTTACAGTCCGGATCGAAGGCTTCACCAATTAAATCGTTGACGTTTTGCGTGTCAGACCAATGGATGGGGACAAACAATGTATGATGTCTGACTTTTACTTGATTTTTAACGGAGAATATATCAAAATAAATAGTAACAATTACGATTTGTAGCCATGTACATCGTGATAATAAGGGAGTTGCGGGATATAAATCGTAATCATTCTATTTTGTCAGGAGGCTATTGATATGAAAAAAATTCCGGTTACAGTATTGAGCGGCTATCTTGGTGCCGGAAAGACGACCGTTTTGAATCATATTCTACAAAACCGCAACGGTTTAAAAATTGCCGTCATCGTCAATGACATGAGCGAAGTAAATATAGACGCGGGCTTGGTAAAGCAGGGAGGCGGTTTGTCAAGGACGGATGAGAAACTCGTGGAATTATCCAACGGCTGTATCTGCTGCACGCTGCGTGAAGATTTATTAGTCGAAGTTGAGAAACTCGCGAAAGACGGCAGGTTTGATTATATTGTCATTGAATCAACAGGGATCAGCGAACCGATTCCCGTTGCCCAGACATTCTCTTATATAGATGAAGAAATGGGCATTGATCTGACAACATTCTGCAGGCTGGACACAATGGTGACCGTGGTGGATGCAAACCGCTTCTGGCATGATTTCCAGTCCGGTGACACCCTTCTTGACCGGAAGGAAGCGGCGGGAGAAGAGGATGAACGGGTGATTGCCGACTTATTAATTGACCAAATCGAGTTTTGTGATGTGCTCATTTTAAATAAATGCGACATGGTGGGCGAAAAAGAGCTTGAACAGCTGGAAACGGTTCTTTGCGCATTACAGCCCCGTGCCAGACTGATCCGGTCCGTCCGCGGAGAAGTGCCCGCCGAATGCATATTGAATACCGGTTTATTTGAGTTTGAGGAAGCGAGTTCATCAGCAGGGTGGATAAAGGAACTGACGGCAGGTCATGAAGCGCACACTCCGGAAACGGAAGAGTACGGCATCACTTCGTTTGTGTACTCGCGGCGTCTGCCGTTTCATACCGTTCGTTTTGACAGCTGGCTGCATCAATCAATGCCTGACAACATTGTGCGCGCAAAAGGAATTGTTTGGTGCGCAACCCGCAACAGCCTTGCGCTGCTGATGTCTCAGGCGGGTCCGGCGGTTTCGATTGAGCCTGTTTCTTATTGGGTGGCGGCAATGCCGAAACTTGAGCAGGAGCAGATCAAACAGCAGGAACCGGAGATTCTGGAAGATTGGGACGACCAATTCGGAGATCGTCATACGAACCTGGTGTTTATCGGAACAGATTTAGATGAAGCCGCCATTACAAAGGAATTGGATCAGTGCCTGCTCACGCCGTCTGAGTTCGATTCCGACTGGTCGCAGCTTGAGGATCCTTTTCAATGGGATATTCAGCGGGCTGAATAACATACCGGCCAAGTTTAGAAGCAGGTGAAAAGGGAAGGAGTGATGAAAAAGGAGCTGACCAAGTGTGAAAGCATTGACATACCAAGGAAAAGAACATATGGAAGTGAAAGAAGTCCCGGCACCCGCCATTCAAGATGAGAGAGATGTCATCGTTCGAATTACCGCAACCGGGATATGCGGTTCAGACCTTCATTTATATAAAAACGGAATACCCGCCGATCCGGGTTATATTGTCGGGCATGAGCCGATGGGAATTGTGGAAGAAACGGGCAGTCAAGTCAAAAAGCTGAAAAAAGGCGACCGGGTCGTGATTCCTTTTAACATCGGCTGCGGAGAATGTCATTATTGCAAGCACCAGATGGAAAGCCAGTGTGATGAATCAAATCCAAATCCTCATACAGATGCCGGCGGTTTATTCGGTTTTTCGGAGTTTAACGGAAATTATCCCGGCGGACAGGCTGAATATTTACGTGTTCCTTACGCTGATTTCTCTTCTTTTCTGGTTCCGGCAGACAGTGAGCTTGAAGATGAGCAGGTGCTGCTTCTGTCAGATGTCATGCCGACCGCCTTTTGGAGCGTTCAGCACAGCGGAGTGAAGAAAGGAGATACAGTCGTTATTCTAGGATCAGGTCCGATCGGCTTAATGGCGCAAAAATTCGCGTGGAAAAAAGGAGCTAAACGGGTTATCGCAGTTGATCAAGTCCCGCACCGCCTTGAACATGCGAGACGCATAAACGGAGCAGAGACCTTCAATTTTTCAGAACATGATGAGATCGGGAAACTGCTGCACGAACAAACGTCAGGGGGCGCGGATGTAGTGATTGATTGTGTCGGAATGGACGGCACGCCGCTTTCAAAAGAAAAAGCAGAGCAAAAACCGAATCAGTTCGGAACGATCAGCCCGATTCTTACAGCATCAGAAGCCGTTAAGAAGTTCGGAACCGTGCAGCTCACGGGCGCATACATTTCTGAAGCGGACGGCTTTCCGCTCGGCGATTTTTTCACACGCAACGTTTCTTTAAAAATGGGCCAGGCACCCGTTATTCATCTGATGCCGATGCTGTATCAAATGATTGAACAAAATGAAATTGATCCGACGGATATCATTACACACAAAATGAGTCTTGCGGAAGCTCCTGCTGCATATGATATATTTGACAAAAAAGAAGATGGCAACATTAAAGTGATTTTGAAGCCATAGCGAGGGGAAACATGATGAATATTTACAGACCGGCGGGATTTTGGATCAGATTGGGAGCCGTTGTACTCGACTATTTAATTACTTCAGTGCCTTTGGCGATTATTTTTATGCTGGCAACAGGAAAAGATCCGAATGAGAGCGCAATGATCAGCATCATTTTGACTCTTTATGGTATTTTGCTCCCTGTATACTGGAACGGTTATGTTATCGGCAAAAAGATCTGCGGTATCCGCATCGTCAAAAAAGACGGAACTCAGGTAGGCTTTCTCACTATGATTTTGAGAGTGCTTGTGGGCGGCCTGATATATGGCGTGACGTTTGGAATCGGTGTGATCGTGAGCGCATTCATGGTCGGAATGAGAGAAGACAAACGGTCAATCCACGATTTTGTAGCGGGAACGTATGTCACATACGCGCTGCCGGACGAATCGATTGAAAAGAGCGAATAATTTCGCTCTTTTTTTTGCATAAAAAATGGATGAGGGAGCAACATATAACAAACGTTAAAGGAGGAAAGAGTCATGAAAAAAGCTGCATTGTCTTTAGCTGCGTTTTTCATTACAGCAATGGTTTTCACAATGCCGGCACACGCCGAAACAAAAATGCCTTCAACAATGTCACTCACGGAACAGCAGAAAAAAGAAATTGAATCACTTGAAAAAGAAGTGCTCGAAAAACGCAAACATGTCATATCCAAATATGTTGAGTACGGGGTCCTGCCGAAAGAAAAAGCAGAACATATTAAACAGCATATGGACAGGCGCTTTAATATGATGAAACAAAATGGCTTTGTCCCGAAGCCTCCGCCTCATAAATTGGAAAAGCGGCATCATCATTCTTAAGCATCCGGCAAGCCGGATGCTTTTTTATCGGGATTGCTCTGAAATGAGTTTCATAACGTGTGATATCAATATCATACGCATCAGGAGGATGAAACACATGGTACATAAAAAACAGGGTCTGTTCCCTGATACATTTCTATGGGGGGGCAGCTTCGTCTGCCTATCAGGTTGAAGGAGCTTGGAATAAGACGGTAAAGGACCTTCAGTATGGGTGAACAGTGCAGAGTGGCCATTAGTGACGGAGTTCATCTCATCGGCTGCTGCAGCTGGTCATTCACGGATCTGTTAAGCTGGCTGAACGGCTATCAAAAACGCTACGGTTTTGTGTATAATCAATCGAGATAAAGAAGATGAAAAGGATTTGAAACGGATCAGGAAAAAAGTTTTTATTGGTACCAGAATGTAATTGAAACAAACGGTAAAAGTCCCCTGAGAGAAATATGATTCTCTCAGGGATTTCTTTTACATTGCGTCTGCATCAATAATATACGTATCCGCATGAAGATCGGATATTTCGGCAGGCACTGAATAACAGGTAAGGCTGTATCGGCCTTTCGGAATATTAAAGAAAAGCCGCTTTGACATCACGCTTTCAATCTCAATTCCATCTTTTACAGCCTCAAAGGGAACAGTCGCTTTTTTCTCATAGGATAGTACCGGTTCACTTGTGTTAAGCCTGAGGACGATAAATGCCCTCGTATTTCTCCTTGCTTCAAATGAAACAGCTCCGTCAGTTTCCGCATATCCTTTTTCAATGGCTTCATCGGTCCAATCGATAACAGGCGGTTCTGAATCTTTTTGGAAGATTGTAAATTGATGATAAGAAATGGCCAGTTCTTGCGGTTTCCATGATTTATTCAATGCGCTGTTCCTCCTGTTTTTTACTTGATTTTAAATAATACTCTCGTTCCGTCGGGATCATTGGTAAGCTGGTGTCCGACCCAAGAGCCGGCTCCGCGGTTGTCTGCCGGAGAAATATATTCTACGGAGGCATTGTTTCCGCCCTGTTTACAAACCGCCATCGGCCATTCATCCCTATCGTATCCCGTTTTGACAGGCACATGTTTAAGAGATTGCTCACGCCGCTTATGTACTCCGTCTCTGTCAATGGTGCATATGCTGGAATGCCCTTCTTTTATCGCGTCCTTAATATGCTTTGCTGTTTCCGGATATCGATCGGACGGAAATAGGATTACTTTGTCGTAATCACTCTTCTGAACGGTCTGCTCGTTATCTGAGAAAAGATCACCCTTGATCAGGGCCGCGACTGCTCCGGCAATGATGATAAGAACAAGCAGCAGTGCTTTTAATGTTTTCAAGAGTATCAATCACCTCCAGTTTTAAATTGCTGTAAAGCTGGTCCAAGAATAAAGCAGAATCGGCCGGCTGTAAAGCTGTTAAAATATATTTCTCAGCCGCAATTCAGCTGAATATCTGTAAAACCATCCGCACAAATCAATTTTATTCATTAAATATCCGATCAGAAAGTGTTTTTTGCCGTTTCCCTATTCAGAAATGAACGGTTGCGGCCGTATCGTCAATTGACTTATTATAGCGATAAGCTCACCGGCAGGATATCTTCGTCTGCGAGTGTCCGACCCGAAAACCTTGGCTTGCATGACCGTGCGCAACAAGACGATAAAAAGACGGCCATCTGATAAGAAGGCCGTCAGCAAATCATTCCAGATTCGCATGTTTTGTAAACATGTCTGCTGAATTTAATTCTTTTTTCTCCATGATTTTTAGAATAACCGCATCGTAAAACAGCAGAAGAGTTTGTTCGAATAAAGAACCCATCGGCTGAATCGTCTTTCTGTCTCCGCCGGTCTCTTCCTTAGGAGAGCCGGGAATCGTTATCGTAAGATCCGCAAGTTTGCCGAGACTTGAATCGGGGTTAATCGTTAATGCAGTGATGATGCCGTTAAGGCTTTTGGCTTTTTCAGCCGTATGAAGCAGACTTTTTGTTTCGCCTGAGCCTGAGCCGATGATGACGAGACCGCCTTCTTGGAGGGGAGGGGTAAGCGTCTCACCGACGATGTAAGCGTTCAGGCCGATGTGCATCATCCTCATGGCGAACGCTTTAGCCATAAAGCCGGAACGTCCCGCTCCGGACGTGAAGATTTGATCTGCCGATAAAATCTGATCCGCAAGCTTGTCAGCTTCACTGTCGGCTATTAATGCTGCGGTGCGGGATATTTCATTGAGTATTTCATGTAAGTATTCAGTCGTTTTCATGATCCTTGTGAAATCAGCTGTTTCATTTTAGCAGCAGCATCCGCTTTATTGTCAGCTCCCGTAATGCCTCCGCCGACAATGATTAAATCTGGGTTTTGTTTGATGGCTTCAGGAAGCGTATCAAGTTTAATGCCCCCGGCAATTGCGGTTTTAGCGCTCTTGACCGCTTTTTTAATCGCCGTCAGTTCCTCGAATGAATTCTTTCCTTCTGCTTGAAGATCATAACCTGTGTGAACACAAATATAATCAACACCGAGTTGGTCAATTTCTTTTGCACGTGTTTCAAGGTTTTTTACGTTAATCATGTCGACGAGAATTTTTTTCTGCTGTTTTTTTGCTTCGGCAACCGCCCCTTTGATCGTTGAGTCGTCTGTCGCTCCTAAAACGGTGATGATGTCGGCGCCCGCTTCTGCCGCTTTCATGATCTCGTAGCCGCCTGCATCCATGATTTTAAGATCGGCAAGCACTTTCAAGTGAGGAAAGGCTGATTTCATTTCCTGTACGGCTTTCAGGCCTTCATTAATGACAACGGGAGTGCCGATTTCTACAACATCTATATATTGTTCGACCTCTTTCACAAGTTCAATTGCTTCCGGGATATTCACTAAGTCTAATGCCAGCTGTAATTCCACTTTATATCCACTCCTCTTTTTCGTGTATTTACATTCTATAGAGTGCCCCGCATATTGAGAAGTACGCACTTTGAAGTCTAATAGTTACTTTGAGGATACTGTCCCCGCAGGCAATGCGCTTTGTTTCAGCAAAACTGCGTGGTAGTATAAACTGATGAAAGTTGTGTAAAAAAGTAAGCGTGTATGAATAGATGACGAACGTACAAAAAGTAAGAGGAAGGAGAATGGCCCGTGAGCCGAATGGATAAGAAAACGTTTAATTGCGAAAAGGAATTGACGCTTGCCGTGATAGGCGGGAAGTGGAAAATGCTGATTATGTGGCACCTGGGAAAAGAAGGGACAAAGCGTTTTAATGAGCTGAAAGCTTTAATTCCGGATATTACGCACAAAATTCTTGTGAATCAGCTCAGGGAGCTGGAGCAGGATCTGATCGTTCACAGGGAAGTTTACCCTGTCGTCCCTCCGAAAGTGGAGTACTCATTAACGGAGCAAGGAGAGACCCTTATGCCGATTTTGGACGCCATGTATAAGTGGGGAAAAGAATATATGGAATTAATCAACATTGATAAAACTGCAATAAAGGAATCTTTTTGAAGCGCTCTATGTAAAATAGAGTGCTTTTTTTGCGGTTTAATGAAATCATATTGCGAACGATTAAATCTCCTGTTTCGGTTCTTGCGCTGTTTTTTTCCCATCAGCTAATATATGAAAACTATTTTCATTCTGCCATAACTGGATATTCGAAAGATTTATACTATAGTTTAAAGATTTTTAATTTTACATAAATAATATTTTTAAAAATAAATTGCGGGATGCCGCAAAATACCCTCTGGAATTGTCGGAATTTTTTTCGGTGTGCCGAATGAAACTTTTCACCCATTTTTCGGTGATAAAAACAATAATTTCATATAAAGTGAACGTAAGTAGATATATAGTAATTCATGAAGAAATAGGTAAACCCTGTTGCTTACAAACATTGGATTCTTGTCTTGATTTCTCATAAATTTGAGCCGCATTTCGGACTGTGCGGGTGAGTGGATTGCGGATTTCGGCGGTGATTGAATCGGGATCGTTTTGGAGGTAAGTGGTTCTTTTGGCTTGATAATGAGTTAGGGACATTGAGGGAGGCTGTTTCTAAGGGAGAATTGACAATTTTATCTTAAAAAGGGGAGGCGCACACATATGGAAATAACTTTTTATCCTTTAACAAATGCTCAAAAACGTATCTGGTATACAGAAAAATTCTATCCGAACACAAGTATTTCAAATCTTGCCGGGTTCGGGAAACTCATTTCTGATGACGGCGTACAGGCTCATTACGTTGAGAAAGCGATACAGGAATTCGTCCGGCGGTATGAGTCGATGAGAATCCGTCTGCGGCTTGATGATGAGGGGGAGCCCGTTCAATATGTGAGCGAATACCGTCCGCTGACTATCGAACATACAGACATCAGGCAAGCAGGCTGCTCTGCGGAAGAGCTGTCAAAATGGGGACGTGACGAGGCAAGCAAGCCTCTGGCATTATATGATCAGGATTTATTCCGTTTTTCCGTGTATACCATCAGCGAAAATGAGGTCTGGTTCTACGTTAATGTGCATCACGTTATTTCAGACGGGATTTCCATGACGATTCTGGGCAATGCGATTACTGATATTTATTTGGAGCTTTCGGGCGGATCAAGTGAGGAACAGACGGAGATTCCTTCCTTTATCGAGCATGTGCTGACTGAGCAGGAATATGTGCAGTCGAAGCGGTTTAAAAAGGATCGGGATTTTTGGAACGGGCAGTTTGAGACC
Source organism: Bacillus sp. JK74 (assembly GCF_053663395.1). Lineage (NCBI taxonomy): Bacteria > Bacillati > Bacillota > Bacilli > Caryophanales > Bacillaceae > Bacillus > Bacillus sp. JK74. The sequence continues at coordinate 156,001 of NZ_JBSJQB010000007.1, forward strand.
GTGCCGGAGCTTGTGTCCCTGAAACGGAGCCAGGCAGATGCGGGTCTTGATGCGAAACGGTTTTCTCAAGAAATTCCTCACGACTTATATGGCCGCATTCATTCATTCTGCGAGGAGCATAAAGTCAGCGTACTATCTCTGTTCCAATCAGCTCTGATCACTTATCTCTACAAAGTGACCGGCCGGGATGACGTTGTCACAGGTACGTTTATGGGAAACCGGACGAATGCGAAAGAAAAGCAGATGCTCGGGATGTTCGTATCTACGGTGCCTGTGCGGACAAGCGTTGACGGAGGACAGTCGTTCTTGGAATTCGTTAAAGGCCGGATGAAGGATCTGATGAAAATTCTCCGCCACCAAAAGTATCCGTATAACCTGCTTGTCAATGATTTGCGCGCTTCGAAAAGTTCGCTGAGCAGATTGTTTACGGTATCTCTGGAGTACCAGGTGATGCAGTGGCAGAAAAAAGAGAATCTGTCCTTCCTGACAGACCCTATTTTCAGCGGAAGCGGTACAAATGATATTTCGATTCATGTGAAGGAACGATGGGACACTGGGAAATTGACGATTGATTTTGACTATCGCAGCGACATATTCAAGGGAGAGGAGATTGTATCTGTTTCTGAACGTTTGATCACGCTGATTGAAGATGCGATTTCATCTCCTGATCGCATAATTGATGAGCTTACTCTTCTTTCTGAATCCGAGAAAGAGCGGCTGCTGACACGGGCCTCCGGCAATCCGGTGAATTACCGCGGGGAGATGACGATACCGGGGCTGTTTGAAGAGAAAGTGAAGTCACTGTCTGACAAACCGGCGGTGGTGTATGAAGACCGAACATTGTCCTATCGCACATTGCATGAACAGTCAGGCCGAATTGCCGGACGCCTTCTTAAAGCCGGGATATCAGCCGATACTCCTGTCGCGGTGCTGCTTGGCCGTTCTGAGCGTGTCATTGCGGCAATATTGGGAATTTTGAAAGCGGGCGGCGCCTATGTGCCGATAGATCCTGATTTTCCGGCGGATCGGATTCAGTACATTTTGGAGGACAGCGGAGCGAAGGCTGTTTTGACGGAGGCCGGAATACAGGCGCCTGTATCGGATGCCGAACCGATTGATTTTGACGAGGCTGTTCAGTTTGAAACGGCTGCGGACGGTGTCAGCACACAATCAGACCGGCTGGCTTACATCATCTACACGTCAGGTACAACCGGGCGGCCGAAAGGCGTGATGATTGAGCACCGGCAAGTTCATCATCTGGTGCAATCACTGCAGCAGGAGATTTATCAATGCGGTGAGCAGACATTAAGAATGGCGCTTTTGGCTCCGTTTCATTTTGATGCGTCCGTCAAACAGATTTTTGCCTCGCTTCTTTTGGGACAGACGCTTTATATCGTGCCGAAAACGACTGTAACGAATGGCTCGGCACTGCTGGACTATTATCGTCAAAACCGGATTGAAGCCACTGACGGAACCCCTGCGCATCTGCAGATGATGGTTGCGGCGGGAGATGTCAGCGGAATTGAATTGCGCCACATGCTCATTGGGGGAGAGGGCCTGTCCGCCGCTGTTGCTGAACAGCTGATGACGCTCTTTCATCAATCGGGCAGGGCGCCGCGTCTGACGAATGTGTACGGGCCGACAGAAACGTGCGTAGATGCGTCCGTGCATCAGGTGTCAGCCGATAACGGAATGAATCAACAGGCGGCGTACGTTCCGATCGGAAAACCGCTCGGCAACGCCCGTCTGTATATATTGGATAAGCACCAGCGGCTTCAGCCCGACGGCACGGCCGGTGAGCTGTATATCGCGGGTGACGGTGTAGGCCGCGGCTATTTAAATCTTCCGGATTTGACCGCAGAGAAGTTTTTGCAAGACCCGTTTAACGGAAGCGGCCGCATGTACCGCACGGGTGATATGGCGCGCTGGCTGCCGGACGGGACGATCGAATATATCGGCCGTGAAGATGATCAGGTGAAAGTCCGCGGCTACCGTATTGAGCTGGGAGAAATTGAAACGGTGCTCAGAAAAGCTCCGGGCGCGGCGCAGGCCGTCGTGCTGGCACGGCCGGATCAGCAGGGCAGCTTAGATGTTTGCGCATATATCGTTCAGGAAAAAGGAACCGAGTTTCACCCTGCCGAGTACAGGGAGTATGTGTCCAAGCACCTTCCAGATTACATGGTGCCCGCTTACTTTACAAAAACGGACGAAATTCCGCTCACGCCGAGCGGTAAGGCAGACCGCAAAAAGCTGTTTGCGCTCGATGTGCAGGCTGTCAGCTCATCCGAATATGCCGCGCCGAGAAATGAAACGGAGGAAACGCTCACCGTCATCTGGCAGGAAGTCCTCGGAATGGATAAGGCGGGCATTTATGATCATTTCTTCGAGTCAGGCGGTCATTCATTAAAGGCGATGACGCTTCTGACGAAAATTCATAAGCAAATGGGCGTTGAAATTCCGCTGCAATACTTGTTTGAGCATCCGACGATTGCGGCGCTTGCCGATTATGCGGAAAACCGAAACGAAGGACAGGCATTCAGTGCGATTGAGCCGGCTGAGAAGCAGGCGAGCTATCCGCTTTCGCTCGCTCAGCAGCGGACTTATATCGCGAGCCAATTTGAAGACGCGGGAGTCGGATATAACATGCCGGCTGCGGCCATGATTGAGGGCGCTTTAGACCGTGAAAAGCTTGAGCGTGCATTTTCTGCCTTAATCAGCAGGCATGAAGCGCTCAGAACATCGTTTCAATCAGAGGACGGCACGCCGAGACAGGTGATTCACGAACATGTTCCGTTTCATATTGAAATGATCGAAGCGCGCGGAAGAACGAATGAACAGGTCATGAAGGACTTTGTGCGCCGTTTTGATTTATCTGAGGCGCCGCTGTTCAGAATCGGCCTGCAAACGCTCGGTCACAATCGCCATATGCTGCTGTTTGATATGCATCACCTGATTTCTGACGGGGTGTCTATTTCCATCATGCTGAAGGAACTGGCTGACATCTACGGCGGAGATCAGCTGCCTGATTTGCGCATTCAATATAAAGATTATGCCGTATGGCAGGCGGAACGGGCGAAAGAAGGCTACAAGAAGGAGCGGGCGTACTGGAAAGAAGTCTTCAGCGGCGAACTGCCGGTGCTTCAGCTGCTCCCTGATTATCCGCGGCCGCAGGTGCAAAGCTTTGAAGGTGACCGCGTGTCCGTCAAGCTGCCGAAAATGCTGCGGGAACGGCTGCAGAAGCTTGCCGAGAAAAACGGAGCCACTCTTTACATGGTGCTGTTATCGGCATACTATACGCTGCTTTCTAAGTATTCGGGACAGGAAGACATCATCGTGGGAACACCGTCAGCGGGAAGAAATCACTCTGATACCGAGGGGCTTATCGGGATGTTTGTCAACACGCTTGCGCTGCGAAGCTCCGTGAAGCAGGATCAGACATTTGCCGGCTTGTTAGGTCATGTGCGGAAACAGGTGCTGGACGCGTTTTCCCATCAGGATTATCCGTTTGAGTGGCTGACCGAGGAGCTGAACGTGCCCCGGGACATGAGCAGGCATCCGATATTTGACACGATGTTCAGTCTGCAAAATGCTTCGGACGGAATTCCGGAGATCGGCAACCTGACGCTGTCTCTTCATGAAACCAACTTCAATATCGCTAAATTCGATCTGACAATGCAGGCCCGGGAAACAGCGGAAGGCATTGCGCTCGATTTGGATTATTGCACGAAGCTGTTTAAGCGCTCAACTGCGGATCGCATGCTTGCGCACTATGTCCGTCTGCTGGAGCGCGCGGCAGCTCAGCCGGATGCGAAAATCAGCGAATATGATCTGCTTTCTGAACGGGAGGCTTTGAACCAATTACAGCGGTTCAATCCGGAGCGCACAGCATACCCGAAAGAGCAAACGATCGTGCAGATCTTTGAAGAACAGGCCCGAAAGAACCCTGACCGGACAGCTCTTCAGTTCGAAGGGGAAACTCTGTCGTATCAGCAGCTGAATGAACGCGCCAACAGGCTTGCGCGGCATATTCTTTCGGTCGGAGGCGGCGGGAAAACCGCGGCTGTTTTATGTGAACGGTCAATGGACATGATTGTTTCCATTATGGCTGTGTTAAAAGCGGGGTCCGCCTATGTGCCGATTGATCCTGAGCATCCGGTTCAGCGGATTCAGCATTTCTTCCGCGACAGCGGGGCGAATGTGCTCCTGACTCAGCAAAGCCTCAAGCCGCTTGCGGAAAAGGCCGGTTTTCAAGGCGTCATTGTGCTTGCTGATGATGAGGCGAGTTATGAAAAGGACTCTCGCAATCCAGCATTGCCGTTTGATTCCAAAACGATTGCCAATCTCACGTATACATCAGGCACGACGGGAACGCCGAAAGGAAACATCGTCACACATGCCAACATTTTGCGGACGGTAAAAAACACGAACTATTTGACCGTTTCTGAAGAGGACACAGTGCTCGGTCTGTCAAACTACGTCTTTGACGCTTTTATGTTTGATATGTTCGGTTCGCTGTTAAACGGTGCAAAGCTTGTGATCGTCCCGAAAGATACGGTGCTGGACATGTCGCGCCTGTCCCGTGTAATCAAACGGGAGAACGTCAGCATTCTGATGATTACGACGGCTCTGTTCCACCTGCTTGTTGATATGGAGCCGTCCTGTCTGACGACGCTTCGGAAAATCATGTTCGGGGGCGAAAGAGCGTCTGTAGAACATGTCAAAAAGGCGCTGGCGGCAGTCGGAAAAGGAAGACTGCTTCATATGTACGGCCCGTCGGAAAGCACGGTGTTTGCGACATACCATCCGGTGGATGTCATTGAAGAGGATACGCTCTCCGTTCCGATCGGTAAACCGGTCAGCAATACGGAAGTCTTTATTATGAACTCAGCCGGACGCATTCAGCCGGCGGGTATTGCGGGAGAGCTGTGCGTCAGCGGGGAAGGTCTCGTAGAAGGCTACTACAACCGTCCTGAACTGACGGAAGAAAAGTTTGTAAAGCATCCGTTTAAGGAAGGTGAACGGATGTATAAAACGGGGGACTTGGCCAGATGGCTTCCGAATGGCGATATCGAGTTTATCGGACGTATCGACCATCAGGTGAAAATCCGCGGTCAGCGGATTGAGCTTGGCGAAATTGAGCATCAGCTTCAAAGCCATGACCAGATTCAGGAATGCATTGTGCTCGCTGTGGATCAAGGCGCGGGTGACAAACTTCTTTGCGCGTATTTTGTCGGCCTCAGGGAAATCTCTTCCCGGGAGCTGAGAGAGCATACGGCGAAGGATCTTCCGGCTTATATGATTCCGTCCGTCTTTATTCAATTGGATGAACTGCCTCTTACAGGAAACGGGAAGATCGACAGACGGGCGCTGCCGATGCCTGATGTGACCGCAGCGAATGCCGTGTCATATACGGCGCCGCGCAATGAAACAGAACAAAAACTGGCGGATATTTGGGCTGAGGTGCTGCAAATGGAACGGGTCGGCGTCCATGATCAGTTCTTTGAGATCGGAGGCCATTCGTTAGCGGGAATGAAACTGCTTGCTCTCATCCAGAAGACATTCGGCGTGCAGCTTACATTAAAGGATCTGTTCACTTCTCCGACGGCTGCGGGGCTGGCGCAGCTGATTGAAGGGGCTGAGCGGAAGGCGGCTGAGAGCATCGCACCGGCGGCCGAGCGGGAAACGTATCCGGTTTCTTCACCGCAGAAGCGGATGTTCGTGCTTCAGCAGCTGGAAGGCGCTGAAACAAGCTATAACATGCCGTCTGTGCTCCGCTTAAAAGGAAAGCTTGATGCAGAAAAGCTGAAATCCGTTATAAAACAGCTGACAGAACGCCATGAAGCCTTCAGAACGACATTTGACATAAAGGATGGAGAAACGGTTCAGCGTATATGGGCGGAAGCTGATATCGACATGGAATATTATGAAGCCTCTGAAGAAGATGCTGAACAGATTATTCAGAGCTTTATCCGGCCGTTCCGTCTGGATCAGCTTCCTCTCGTCAGAACGGGACTGGTCAAGCTGGCTGAACATGACCACCTGCTGCTGTTTGATATGCACCATATCATTTCGGACGGCGCTTCAGTCGGCGTGCTGATAGATGAACTGTCCCGCTTGTATGGCGGCGAAACGCTTGAGCCGCTGCGGATTCATTATAAAGACTATGCGGTATGGCAGCAGAAATTTATTCAATCAGAGCAGTACCGCAAGCAGGAGGAGCATTGGCTTCGGGAGCTTGACGGCGAGCTTCCGGTATTGACGCTGCCGGCTGATTACAGCCGTCCGGCCGTGCAAACCTTTGAAGGAGACAAGCTGGTCTTTTCTCTGACTGAGGAACAGACGTCGGCTCTTCGCAGTCTTGCGAAACAAACGGATTCTACCATGTACATGGTGCTGCTGGCGTCATACAGCGCCTTTCTCTCAAAACTGAGCGGACAGCATGACATCATTGTCGGCTCGCCGGTTGCGGGACGATCACATGCGGATCTCGCAAACGTCATCGGTGTTTTTGTGAATACACTCGCGCTTCGTACGTATCCGGAAGCGGACAAAACGTTCACGGACTATCTTAAAGAAGTAAAACAAACCGCTTTACATGCATTTGACGCGCAGGATTATCCGCTTGAAGACCTTCTGCAAAAGGTTGAGGTGCAGCGTGATACGAGCCGAAATCCGCTGTTTGATGCGGTATTCTCAATGCAAAATGCAAATGCTGAAGATCTGGTCATGGAAGGAATCGAGCTGAAGCACCATCCGTTTGACAGAAAAACAGCCAAGTTTGACCTGACAATGACGGCTGAGGACACAGACGGAGGCTTAACGTTTGTGCTTGAATATAACACCGCGCTGTTTAAACCGGAAACGGCAGAGACGTGGAAGCATTATTGGCTTCATCTGTTAAAAGCCGCAACGGAAAATCCGGCTGCGAAGCTTTCTGAGCTTTCATTGGTGAATGAAACAGAAAAACAAGCCCTCCTTGGTGCATGGAAAGGAAAAACAATTCCTGTGCCGCGGGACAAAACGGTTCATCGTCTCTTTGAAGAAACGGCCGCCCGCTACGCGAACCGGCCGGCCGCGGCATACAACGGCGCGAAATGGACGTACGGCGAGCTGAACGCAAGGGCGAACCGGATCGCGCGCATTCTCATGGACTGCGGCGTCACGGCTGACGAACGTGTCGGCATTTTAACGAAACCGTCCTTGGAAATGGCCGCGGGCGTACTCGGCGTCCTGAAAGCGGGCGCGGCATTTGTGCCGATTGACCCCGATTACCCGGAAGAGCGGATCAGCTACATTCTGCAGGACAGCGGCGCCAAGCTTCTTCTCACACAGGAAGCGCTGGACGTGCCGGATGGCTACAAAGGTGAAACGATTCTGCTTGACGGCGGACGCTCCATTCTGAGCCTGCCGCTTGATGAAAACGATGAAGCGAACCCGCAGACGGAAACAACGGCGGATCATCTCGCTTATATGATTTACACGTCAGGAACGACCGGACAGCCGAAGGGTGTCAT
>NZ_JBSJQB010000008.1:0-102189 GCF_053663395.1 Bacillus sp. JK74
AGCTGCCGGAACGTCTCCTCCAGCCGGCTGCGGTCAAGCGGGCCCGTCAGTTCCAGCACAGCCGGCATATTGTAGCCGACACCGCCGTCTTCAAGCTGCTGGAGCACATACATCCGTTTCTGCGCCGAAGACACCGGGTAGGTATCTTGTGTTTGCGCAGGCTGAATCGCTTCATACGGGCTCTCTTCCAAGTCCTGAATAACCGAAGCGAGCTCTTCCACCGTCGGCCGGGCGAAGATGTCCTGTAACGGAACCTGAACACCGAACTCTTTGGCGATGCGGGAGACGAGAGCCGTCGCTTTTAACGAATGGCCGCCCCGCTCAAAAAAGTGATCCCGGATGCCGACGGGTCCGTTTTTCAGCACCTCTTCCCAAAGGGCGCAAAGCTTCATTTCCGTGACGTTCCGCGGGGCGGTGTACACCTGTCTGTCTGCCGCTCCGCCGGGAGCCGGCAGCGCGCGGCGGTCAAGCTTTCCGCTCGGCGTGACCGGCCATTCGCTCATCTCTATAAACTGAGCCGGCATCATGTAGGCCGGAAGGCGTGTTGCAAGCTCCGCCCGCACGTCATCGCTTTTTCGTCCTTCAATATAGGCGTAAAGCGCGGTTTCGCCGTGTTCGGTCCGGGCGGTGACTGCCGCCTCACGAATGCCGTCGATGCGCCGGATCGCCGTTTCGATTTCTCCCGGTTCAATCCGGTAGCCGCGGACTTTCACCTGTCCGTCTGAACGACCGAGCCATTCGACAAGGCCGTCTTCTGTCCAGCGTGCGATATCACCCGTCTGATACATGCGTTCTCCCGGATAAAACGGATCATCGACAAAACGCTCCTCCGTCAGCTCAGGCCGGTTCAGATAGCCGCGGGCCACGCCTGTCCCTGCGATATACAGCTCTCCGATACAGCCCGGCGGCAGAAGCTGTTTCTTTTGATTTAAAATATACAGCCGCATGTTATGTCCGGAACTGCCGATCGGAACATTGTGAAATTCCTTTCCTTGCGGCAAATCGAAGTACGCCGCTTCTACCGTCGCTTCCGTCGGACCGTAGGAATTTGTCAATTCCGTTCCCGGCAGAAGGTCATAAAAACGGGAAACCAAGTGCGGGCCCAATTGTTCGCCCCCGGCAAAAACCCTTTTTAAGCAGGTCTTTTTGATCGGCTGTTTTCTGGAATTTATATATTCCAAGAAAGCATGAAGCATGGATGGCACAAAATGAGCTGCCGTTATGCGGTTTTTCTCCAATGCGTTCAGTATCATTTCAGGGTCTTTCTCGCCGCCTTGTGGAAGGAGAAAAACAGAAGCTCCCGCGATCGGCCACCAAAACAGCTCCCAAATCGAAGCATCGAAAGAGTATGATGTTTTATGCAAAATGGTGTCGGAATCCTTTAATCCATAACGCGTTTGCAGCGAGTATAAAAAGTTTACGGCTGACTGATGTTCAACCTGCACGCCTTTTGGGCGTCCCGTAGAACCGGATGTATAGATGGTATAAGCCAATGAATCAGGTTTCACCGGAACATTGGGGTTGGCCGCAGCTTCCGGGTTTCCTGTTTGTCCGCTTTTCAGAGAGATCATTTCTCCCTCAAAAAGATCTGGTGCGAAAAGTTCTGGTTCTGCCAGTAAGAATTTCACGCCGCTGTCTTTCAGTAAAAAGCGAATCCGCTCTTCCGGATAATCCGGATCAATCGGCAGATATGCACCGCCTGCTTTTAAGACAGCGTAAATGCCGATCAGCATGTCAGGAGAACGCCGGCCCATAATGGCAGTCTTATCCTCCAGCCTTATCCCCCGCTTGATCAGCTGGTGCGCAAGCTCATTCGCTCTTTCGTTCAGTTCCTGATACGTAATCGAAATGTCATCAGTTAAAATCGCCGGACGGTCCGGCGTTTTTTCTGCCTGTTGTTCCAGCAGCTCATGAAGAGGCTGATGAAGCGGAAACGCTGTTTTCTGCAAGGGGCTGAAATTTTGAAGCAGAGACACTTCTTCTTTTTCTGACAAAACAGAAATATCGTCTAATTCCAAACCCGGATCAGCTGCGGCGTTTTCGGCAAGTGTCGTGAAAAATTCCGCCCATTTTTGAATCGTTTTTCTCTCAAACAAATCGGTGCTGTATTCAAACTGGCAGTACAATTCACCGGCGTTTTCGGAGATGTACAGCGATAAGTCAAATTTAGAAATCGGCAGGCTGACATCTGCCGGCTGCAGTTCAAGTCCGGCTGCCCTAAGCTTCTGCTGTTCCATATTTTGCAGCGCAAATGTTGTGTCAAACAGCGGATTTCGGGACATGTCCCGCGGCACACCGAGCTTATCGACGAGCTCTTCTAACGGGTAATCCTGATGTTCGTAAGCCTCAAGCGCTGTTTGGCGAATTTCCTTTAAATATTCTTTGAACGTCATGCTTCCGTCGGGACGCGTCCTGAAAGCGAGCGTATTGACAAACATGCCCAGAACGGCGTCAAGGTCGGCATGAGGCCTTCCTGCAATCGGAGACCCGACAATCATATCTTCCTGTCCGCTTAAACGGGCTAACAGAACCGTGTACACACCGAGCAGCGTCATATAAAGTGTGCATTTGTTTTCTTTCGCCAGCTTTTTCAACTGTGCTGTATGTTTTTCGCTGATGACAAATGACACCCGGTCACCGGAAAAGCTCCGCACCGGGGGACGCGGCTTATCAGCCGGCAATTCAAGCACGGGAATCTCCCCGGCAAGCCGGTTCAGCCAGTATTCCTCTTGTTTCCGATATGCGGCGCCCGCCTTAAATGATTGCTGCCAGACGGCATAATCTTTGTATTGAATCCGTAACGGCGGCAGACTTCTCTCAGCATACAGCTCACTGAATTCACGTATCAAAAGATTGACGGATACGCCGTCTGAAATAATATGATGCATGTCAGCTAAAAGCAGTTGCCGGTCTTTTTCTATTTGGACAAATCCCGCCCGGAAAAGGGGCGCTTTGCCGAGATCGAACGGCCGGATAAACGATTCGGCTGATTGTTCTTTTGTAAATGCAAACGGCACTTCGTCATGAATTCTCTGCACAGGCCGGCCGTTTTTTTCTTCAAAGGACGTTCTGAGCGGTTCATGCCGCCGGATCAGCTCCTTGAACACGGCTTCCATCCTGTCTCGGTCAAACGGCCCCTTCACCTCTAAAACGGCTGGAATGTTATAGCTGACACCGCCATTTTCAAGCTGGTGAAGGACATACATCCGTTTTTGAGCGGATGAGACAGGATAAGTTTCTTTTGTTTCTGTCTTTTCTATGGATGCGAACGGATTCTCTTCTGCTTCACCGATGATTTTGGCGAGTTCTTCTACAGTCGGATAGCTGAAGACATCACTCAGCGGGATTTGCACGCTGCACTCTTTAGCTATTTTTGCAACGAGTGCCGTCGCCTTTAATGAATGGCCGCCAAGCTCGAAAAAGTGATCGTGAACGCCGATCGGGCCGGTTTGAAGCACTTCTTCCCATATGCGGGTAAGCTTCAGCTCGGTCACATTCCGTGGAGCTGTATATCGACGGCCCGCTGCGTACGCCGAAGCTTCCGGAAGGGCCCGCTGATCGACTTTGCCGTTTCCAGTGAGCGGAATCGAGTCAACGAAAGCCCATTTGACCGGAATCATATAATCAGGCAGCTCCTTGGCCAAATCACTTCGCAGCTGAGAAGGATCAGTCGCTTGTGAGACGCTGCAGTAGGCGCATAATTCATTTTCGCCCGACTCATTCGTTTGAATCAGCACGGCAGCTTCTTTCACGGCATGATGATTTGCCAGGACGGTTTCAATTTCCTTTGGTTCAATCCGGTACCCTCTGATCTTCACTTGATCATCTGTCCGGCCGATGTATTCAATTTGGCCGTCCGCACGCAGTCTTGCCAAATCTCCGGTCCGGTACATGACGGCGCCCGTTCTGAACGGATCCGGCAAAAATTTCTCTTCGGTCAGCGCCGGATTGTTCACATAGCCTCTTCCTGTATTCGCTCCGGAAATATACAATTCTCCCGCAATTCCGAGAGGCTGAAGCTGTCTGTTTTTGCTGAGAATATACATTTTGTTATGATGGATCGGTTTCCCGATCGGCGGATGTTCAGGTATGTCATCTCCCGGAGAAATCGTATACGTTGAAACCACATGGGTTTCTGACGGGCCGTAATGATTATGCAAATGCATACCGTGTAAACGGAGCGTCTGCCTGAACAAACGTGAGATAGTCAGCTGCTCCCCGGCCGTAATGACATGCTTCACACAGCGGGGAAAAGACTGTGCATAACCTTCTTCATTGAAAAGCATCTTGACAAACGCAGTCGGGAAAAACACCACCTCTGTTTTGTGCTGATCGATAAACGAATACAGCTGAGAAACATCCCGTTTGATTGATTCGGGCACGATACAAAGGGTGCCGCCGCTTAAGAGTACTGAAAATAACTCCTGATAGCAGACGTCAAACGCCAAAGATGCGTACTGCAGCACATTTGTGCAAAAATCAATGTCTGTGTTCGTCAATTGGTCAGAAAGAAGGTTGGCCATATTTTTATGTTCGAGCAGCACGCCCTTCGGTTTCCCTGTCGTACCGGATGTATAAATCATATAAAGGAGGTCGTCCGCCGTATTAATGGATTGCACATTGCTTCCGTCCGCTTCCGTCCCGGCCTCTTCTATATATGTAACCTGCAGCGTTTGTCCCGCGGGGAGTGACTGATGCCGCTCTGTTACAACATGGATGCAGCCGCTGTTTTCAATAACATATCGGATACGCTCCTTTGGACTGCCGGGATCTATCGGGACAAAGGCGCCGCCTGCTTTTAAAATACCGAGAACGGCCGCCGCTAAAGAAGGGGAACGGCCGAGCATGACGCCTACCGGCTCCTCCCGCTTTAATCCGCGTTTTTGCAGCAGACGGGCCAGCTTATTAGCCGATTCATTCAGCTCTTTGTACGTCACTGACCCGCCTTCATACCGGATCGCGATTTGATCCGGCGTTTGTGCGGCCTGCCGTTCAAACATCGCATGAATCGTGTCATACTCAGGCTTTTCAGTTTCTTCAGAAATCGGAGCAAGCAGCTGCTCTTTTTCCTCAGGAGTGATGATTACAAGCTTATCCGGCGTGATATCAGGTTTGTCGAGAATCTGGGAAACGATATGTGTCAAATGACCTTTGATATTTTCGATAAATTGGCGGTCATACACGCTTGAATCGTATCTCATTTTCAAATGAATCTCGTCACCCGGCGCCACCATAAGATAAAAACTGTAATTGGTTTCGTCTTCCATGCTGAAATCATGGATGTGAAAAAGGTCTTTCGTGTCCCCCTTGCTGTTCAGTACATCAAGCTCCTGTTCAACCGGATAATTCTCAAAGACGAGAATATGGTCAATTAAGCCTTGTTTTACCTGTGAATTCGCCTGTATATCATAAAGCGGATGATAGCTGTATGCCTGTCCTTTCAAAGCGTCCTTTTGCACGTTTTTGATCAGCTTTTGAAACGGGATGTCCGCCCCGCTGATCCGGACAGGCACGGTATTAATGAACAGACCGATCATTCGCTCGATGCCTTCGATTTCAGACGGCCTTCCGGAAATAACAGAACCAAAAACCGCATCTTCTGTCTGGTTATACGCCTGAAGCAAAATGCCCCAGAGCGTGTGGAAAATGGTGCTCAGCGTGACCTCTTCTTTCACGGCCAGATCTTTCAGCTTAGCCGTGTCCTCTTTTGAAAAGGAAAACGTCACTTCCTCTTGGCTGCTTTCGCCGGCTTTTTTCTGCTTCGGCAGAACAGTCTGCTGCTCAAAGCCTTCAAGGTATCGCTCCCAATACGAAGCGGCTTTTTCTTTATCTTGCTCCATCAGCCACTTGATGTAGGTCCCGTACGGCACAGCGGGCTCAAGCGTTAACGGTGTCCGGCGGAGCCGCGAGGCGTATATCTGGAAGAACTCTTTCAGCACGATTCCGAGACACCAGCCATCCATAATAATGTGATGAAAACTCCATATGCACGTATATTCACATTCACCGGTTTGAAGCAGCGTCACCCGCATCAGCATGTCTTTTTGCAGGTGAAATCCTTTCTTACGGTCTCTTCGTTTGGCTTCTTCAATATGCTTGATTTGATCAGCCTTGTTTAAATTGGTGAGATTTTCCTCAATGATGCTGACGTTCCGCTCTTTTAATACGACCTGCTGCGGCACTGACACGTTCTGGCTGATAAAGATCGTTCTGAAAATATCATGTCTTTCGAAAAGGGCATGAACGCTCTCTTCAAACACGCGGGTGTCAACCTTCCCCGTTATTGAAAAGGAGGCCTGCTCGGCGTAAGCCTGTGATTCCTTTTGCAGGAGGGAATGAAAAAGCATTCCTTCCTGCATATAAGACAGCGGATAAATATCCTGAATTGCATTCTTTTTTGTCATGTTATAATCTCCCCGTCGCCTTTTTCTACAGTTCCTCGACAAAACTCGCTATGCTGTCCAAATCATCAGATGTTAACGTTTTGCTGCTAAAATCACTAACGGTTTTTTCTGCTTCCTCTTTGCCTGTGCAGTGCGCCATAATATCACGCAAATATTGCTGTAAAGTTTGCAGCAGCTGTTCCATCGTTTCTTTGCGGAAGCGGCTCGGCGGATAGCTCAAACTGAAGTGCAGTTTATGTTGAGCGGCCATCGCGCTCATTTCCACCGCTTGTTCCCGCTGCCATGTCGGCGTGATGTCGTGCCCGCTCGCAAGACCGGATAAACTGAATGTGTGCTGATCTTCTGTATCATTGAATTGCCCTAAATAGTTAAAACTGATTTCAGGCGCTTGTCTGAAGCGGATTGTTTTTTGTTCAGGCGGTGTCATGTATTTTAAAATGCCGTAGCCTATTCCTTTATCCGGTATTCTTCCGAGTGTGTCTTTGACCGTTTTTACAGCCGTTCCAAGCTCAGCGCCTGCTGTGTTCAAGTCAATGAGCACCGGGTACATGGAGGTAAACCAGCCTACGGTGCGGCTGATGTCGAGCTCCGGCATGATGTGCTCTCTCCCGTGCCCTTCCATCGCGATGCGCAGTCTGCCGCCCCCTGTCCAGTCCCGTAAAGCCAAAGCTGCGGCAGTCAGAAGAATATCTTGCGTATCGGTATGGTATGCCCGGTTGACCTGCTGAAGCAAAACGGACGTTTCTTCTTCTGTAAGTGTAAAGCTTACCGTTTGCCGAATGCTGTCGGCTCCCGTCTGATGCTGCGGTTTTTCATAAGGAAGTTCGGCGGCTGTTTCTTCTTCAATAAAACGCCAATATTCTTCTTCACGCATCAGCTTGCTGCTTTTTGCGTATTCTGAAAGCCTTACGGCGTATTGCTTAAACGAATCGGTCTTTGGCGGAAGCTGGACCGGCTGACCTTTTACGGCTTGAGTGTAAGCGGCAGATAAATCCTCCAGCAGAATACGCCATGACACTCCGTCAACCGCCAGGTGATGTACGGTGATGAATAAATAATCCCCTGACCGGGTTTTGAACCAGCCGGCTTTTAATAACGGCCCTTTTTCAATATCCATCCGCTGTTGGAGCGCAGCCACTTCATCTTCTATTTCTCTTTCCCAAGTATCTGTCTCAGACAGATCCCAAATGTCCAAGCTGTACAGTTCTTCTTTTTGAATACCGTGATTGATTTGTCTGATACTTTCGTTTTCTGCACTGACGGTGATCCGGAGTGCATCATGATGAATGACAAGATGCTCCAAAGCTTGTTTGAGCGGCTGTTTATGCAATGCGTCAGAGCTGAACATCATGACGGACTGATTGAAATGATTTCTGTTTTCCATCCGCTGTGATAAAAACCAGTGCTGAACGGGTGTCCAAGGTATGTCTCCTTCCACCGGCCGCTGATCGATGACTCTTTCCGCTTTCCGGATAAGAGGCGCGAGTTCCTTAATGGACGGATGCCGGAATAAGTCACTTGCCGTCATTTTCCACCCGTAGCGTCCGAGCCGTGCGGCAACTTGCAGCGCTTTGATTGAATCGCCGCCCAACTCAAAAAATGAGTCTTCAATCCCGACTTGTTTTGTGCCGAGCACTTCCTGCCAGATCACGGAAAGCTGTTCTTCAAGCTCATTGCGGGGAGCTGTGTATGCGGTTTGAAGCGCGAGCTCCGGTTCGGGCAGATTTTTCCGATCCAATTTACCGTTCGGCGTAAGCGGCAGCTTCTCAAGTTCCATCATATAGGCCGGAACCATGTAATTCGGCAGTTGCTTAGAAAGTGAAGAACGCACTTTTTCTGTATCCATGTCCGCCTGCAGACTCATATATGCGATCAGTTCTTTATTGCCGGACTGCCCGGTTCTGACTGACACGGCAGCTTCTTTCACGCCGTCCAGGCTCCTTAGTGCGGCTTCAATCTCTCCCAGCTCGACCCGATAACCGCGGATTTTCACTTGATCATCCATCCGTCCGGCATATTCAATCGTTCCGTCCGGCAGCCAGCGGGCTAAATCCCCGGTGCGGTACATCCGTTCTCCGGGAACAAAAGGATTAGGGACAAATTTTTCTTCCGTCAGCTCAGGGCGGCCGAAATATCCTCTTGCCACACCGTCTCCGCCTGTGCATAATTCACCGATGACGCCGATCGGCTGCGGTGTTCCCCTGCTGTTTATGATATATGCGGTTGAATTTCCGACAGGGCGGCCGATCGGGATTGAATGATCGTATGATTGTTCAATCAAAAAGCAAGTCGAGAACGTCGTGTTTTCAGTCGGCCCGTATCCATTCCATACCGAGAGATACGGCAGCGCATTCCGAACCCGGTTTACATGACTTGGGGACAGTGCTTCCCCGCCGATAATCAATCGGGATAATCCGGAAAACACGTATTCATTTTGTTCTGATAGATGATTGAACAAAGACGATGTCAGCCACAGTGTCGTAATGCCGTTTTGCTGTATAAATGTTTCCAGAACATCAGAGTCGAGATAGGTTTCCTGGTCACTTACATATAAAGAAGCGCCGTTTAAAAGCGGACCGAATATTTCAAATGTCGTTACATCAAATCCTAATGATGAAGTAAACAACAGTCTGTCTTCCGGCGTAAAATCAATATAATTGCTGTTTTTCACAAGGCGGATCACGCTTCGCTGTTCAATCATGACGCCTTTTGGCGCACCTGTTGACCCGGATGTATAAATCATGTAGGCCAATGATTCAGATCCGCCGAGCGGTTCGGGATTTTCCGAACTCAAGCCGGCCTTTGTTTGAATATCCTCTATGAATAAACGTTTTCCTGAAAGCGGCAGACCGTCAAGTTTATCAGATTGGAGAAGAATATCAGCTTTACAGTCTTTAAGCATCCATTCAGCCCGTTCCCGAGGCACATCGTCACCGATAGGCAAGTAGGCGCCTCCCGCTTTTAATATTCCGAGGATTCCGGAAGCAAGCTCTGTTGTGCGGCCGGTTAATAATGCGACAACGCTTTCCGGACCGACGCCATTTGATCGGAGAGCCGCCGCTATTCTGTTAGCCCGTTCGTTCAGCTCACGGTATGTCAAGATTTGTCCATCATATACAACTGCCCGGGCATCGGGGGTTTCTTCAGCCTGCCGCTCAAATAAACGGCTGATGGTTTCGTGTCTTGGGTAATCGCTTTTCGTCTGATTAAACTGATAAATGACGCGATTTGTTTCAGCATCATCCAGTACGTGAATGTCACCAAGCGGTATTATTTGGTCTTCAATTACTTTTGTAAGAATTCGGGTAAAGTAAGAAAGCCATTTTTCGATTGTCTGTTTTTGATAGATATCTGTATTGAATTCAAAATCAAAGCTGATGGAACCGTCAGACCCTTCTGACGCGTAAAGCGTGGCATCAAACTTTGCGGTTTTATGACTTGTATCCGCAGCTTGAGTCAAATGCAGCTCATTTAAATTCAGGGATTCACGCTCCATATTTTGGAGCACAAACATCACGTCAAACAGCGGATTGCGGCTCATGTCCCGCTGCACGCCGAGCCGTTCCACCAGCTCTTCAAACGGGTAGTCCTGATGTTCATACGCTTCCAGTGCGGCCTGGCGGACTTCCGCCAAATAATCGGTAAACCGCTTGTCCCCTTTCGGCTCCGTTCTGATGGCAAGCGTGTTGACGAACATGCCGAGAATCGGTTCAAGGTCTTTGTGCGGACGCCCGGCAATCGGCGAGCCGACGATGATGTCTTCCTGCCCGCTCAATCTTGCGAGTAACGTATTGTACGCGGCGAGAAGCACCATATACAAAGTGGAGCCGTGATCCCGGGCGATGCGGTGAAGGCCGGATGCCGTGGCAGCGTCAAGCGTGCACGATACGCTGCCGCCCGCAAAGCTTCTGACAGCCGGACGGGGCTTGTCAGCCGGAAGCTCAAGCACCGGAAGCTCTCCTTCTAGCCGCTTCAGCCAATACGCTTCCTGCTTTTGATACCCTTCTTTCTCCTGAAACGACCGCTGCCAGACGGCATAGTCTTTATATTGAAGGCGCATCGGCGCAAGCGAACGGCCTGCGTACAGCTCGCCGAATTCTTTTATCAAGGTGTTGACGGACACACCATCGGAAATAATATGATGCATATCCGTTAATAAAAGATGGCGTTCGTCCGATTCTTTCACGAGAGCCGCACGGAAGAGCGGCGCTTCCTCCAGACAAAACGGCCGGACGAATGCGTCAGCTGACTCGGCCTCATCGAGCTGAAACGGTACGCTGTCATGGATGCGCTGCACCGGTTCGCCGTCAGGCCCCGTTTCGAAGGACGTTCTAAGCGATTCGTGCCGCTCCACAAGCTGCCGGAACGTCTCCTCCAGCCGGACACGGTCAAGCGGGCCCGTCAGTTCCAGCACAGCCGGCATATTGTAGCCGACACCGCCGTCTTCAAGCTGCTGGAGCACATACATCCGTTTCTGCGCTGAAGACACCGGATAAGTGTCCTGTGTTTTCGCCGGCTGAATCGCTTCATACGGGCTCTCTTCCAAGTCCTGAATAACCGAAGCGAGCTCTTCCACCGTCGGCCGGGCGAAGATGTCCTGTAACGGCACCTGAACACCGAACTCCTTGGCGATGCGGGAGACGAGAGCCGTCGCTTTTAACGAATGGCCGCCCCGCTCAAAAAAGTGATCCCGGATGCCGACGGGTCCGTTTTTCAGCACCTCTTCCCAAAGGGCGCAAAGCTTCATTTCCGTGACGTTCCGCGGTGCGGTGTACGCTTGTCTGCCTGCCGCTCCGTCAGGAGCCGGCAGCGCGCGGCGGTCAAGCTTTCCGCTCGGTGTGACCGGCCACTCGCTCATCTCTATAAACTGAGCCGGCATCATGTAGGCCGGAAGACGTTTCGCAAGCTCCGCCCGCACGTCATCGCTTTTTCGTCCTTCAATATAGGCGTAAAGTGCGGTTTCGCCGTGTTCGGTCCGGGCGGTGACCGCCGCCTCACGAATGCCGTCAATTCGCCGGATCGCCGCTTCAATTTCTCCCGGTTCAATCCGGTAGCCGCGGACTTTCACCTGTCCGTCTGAACGCCCGAGCCATTCAACAAGGCCGTCTTCTGTCCAGCGTGCGATATCGCCCGTCTGATACATGCGTTCTCCCGGATAAAACGGATCATCGAGAAAGCGCTCCTCCGTCAGCTCAGGGCGGTTCAGATAGCCGCGGGCCACGCCTGTCCCTGCGATGTACAGCTCTCCTGCCACGCCCGCAGGCTGGATGGTTCCCCCGCTATCTAATACATACAGACGGGCACCAGGAACGGGTTTTCCGATCGGAAGCCGCGTCCGTCTGCTGTCCCGTTTTCGGTCACAGACGTAAAAGGCCGCATCGACCGTCGCTTCTGTCGGCCCGTAGCCGTGAATAAGCATGGTCTCCGGCAGAAGATCGGCAAACCGGGCAGCCGTAAGCGGGGAAAGAGCTTCCCCCCCGGCAAACACGCGTGTCAGTGTTCTGCCGAGGCGGGTTCTTGTTTCTGCAGGCTCAGTTTCCAGCGCGTCTAAAAAGCTGTTGACCATCGCCGGAATAAAATGTGCGGTCGTCACCTTTTCAGAAGAAAAAGCTTCAATCATCCGCACTGGATCTTTCTCCCAGCCGGCCGGAAGCAGATACACGGAGGCGCCGGACATCGTCCACCAAAACAATTGCCAGATGGAGGCGTCGAATGAAAAGGATGATTTCAGCACGATAATATCCTCTTCCGTTAACGGAAACTGCCCTTGCATCCCTGATAAAAAGGCGGCGGCTTGACGGTGTTCAACAGCCACTCCCTTCGGTGTTCCCGTCGAACCGGACGTATAAATGATATAAGCGAGCGAATCAGCATCCGCTTCGTCAGAGACAGCCCCTGTCTCCGTCTCACTTGTCAGAGAAGAAAGAGACACTTCTAGCGTTTCGCCGGAAAAACCGGGAACGGATAACCCCGGCTGTGCAAGCAGGAGACAAGCGCCGCAGTCATCGAGCATATAGCGCAGCCTGTCCTCAGGATAGTCAGGGTCAAGCGGCACATAGGCGCCGCCCGCTTTTAACACGGCAAGCACAGAAACCGCCATCTCCGGCGAGCGTTCAGCGAGTACGCCGACCATGCTTTCTTTGCGGACGCCTTTTTGTCGGAGCCGGACGGCGAGCCTGTCCGTGTACTGATCGAGCTCGGCGTACGTCAGCATACCGTCCGGAAAACGGAGCGCCGGACGATGCGGCGAAAGCGCGGCGCGGCGGGCAAACAGCCCGTGAAGAGTCGGAGCCGGCGGTTCAACCGTTTCTGTATGGTTAAATGCATCCATCATACTTCTGGCTTCACACGCATCCAGCAATGCGATCTCGGAAGCGCCGATTTCAGGGTCGGAAATGACTGAGTTCACCATATGCCGTAAAAATGTTTCGATATTCTTCATAAAAACATCGTCGTATATACCGGTATCAAATTTTAAGCGGATATAAAGAGAATTGCCCGGAATCACCTTTATGCTGCATCCGTAGTTTGTGACTTCTTCCATCGTGAAATCCTCTACCGCAAAATCAAATGAACCGGCCTGACTCACATTTTCAATTTCACGCTGGGCCGGCACATTTTCAAACACGATAATATGGTCAAACAGCGCTTGCTTCAGAGGGCTTTGCGCCTGAATGTCATACAGCGGATAATAGCTGTACGCTTCTGCTTGCAGCGTCTCCTGCTGCAAATGCCTGACAAGCTCCAGAAAAGAAAATGAACCGCTTTTCACCCGTACGGGAATCGTATTAATAAACAGTCCCACCATTTTTTCCACGCCTGCGAGATCCGACGGCCGGCCGGAAACGACAGAACCGAAAACGGCATCATCACAGCGGCTGACACGCTGCAGCAAAATGCCCCACAGTGCCTGGAACACTGTATTCAGCGTTGCTCCAGCCCTTGCCGCAATGTTCTTCAGCTCATTTGTCTGCTCTTCAGAAATGGTGAAAACCGCCTGCTCAAGTTCGCCGTTTGGTTCCGCGGATTTTTTCGGAAGAGACGCCGATTGCTCAAGATCGGCAAGTCTCGTTTTCCAAAAAATCTCGGCTTCTTTACGATCCTGCTTCATGAGCCATTTAATATACTTCCCATATGGCTGAACAGGCTCGAGAGACGGAAGCCGTCCGTCTCCCAGAGATTGATAGATCATCAGAAATTCCTTCATGACAATTCCGAAGCACCAGCCATCCATGACAATATGATGATGGCTCCATATACAAACATAGCGTTCAGGCGCTTTTTTCAAAATGGAGACTCTCATGAGAGGATCTGATTGCAAATCAAAGCCTTTATCTTTATCTTCTTTTCTGAACCGGTCGGCATATTTGTCTTGCGCCTTCTCGTCCAAATGAGAAATATCATGAAACTGAACGCGGCTCGGCCTGTTTTTCAACACGACTTGGCGGGGCTTCGCCACATTCTTATGAATAAATGTCGTACGGAAAATATCGTATCGTTCAAAAACAGCATCTATACTTTTTTGGAATCGTTCCCGGTCAAGCTGTCCGCTGATCGTAAACACCGCTTGTTCGAAGTAGGCTCTTGAGTCATGATCCAACAGAGAATGAAAAAGCATGCCCTCCTGCATAAAAGACAAAGGATATATATCTTGTATTTCCGGTTGCTGCCCCATTGCGCCACTCCTTTTCTATAGTTTGTTGACGGCTCCCATAATGTCATTCAGATCTTCCAGCGTTAACTCCTCGTCACTGAAATCAGCGGCGCTCCATTCACGCTCCTCTTTGCCTGTGCAATGCGTGATGATCTGCTTGAGAAAGGTATGAAAATATCCCGTCAAAACTTCAATCGTTTCTTTTTGATACTGAAAACGGTTGTACACGACATGCATGCTGAGACATTCCGACGATACGGAGCCGCTGATATCAAGTGTGTACGGACGTTCCCAGTCTGGGCTGACTTCATTTCCCGCTTTTACGGGAGAAACACCGAAGCCGCTGGAACGGATTTCCCGGTCAAACTGTCCCAGATAGTTAAAACTGATTTCAGGAGAATCAGATTCAGTCTCTCCCCAGAGTTTGCTTATATATTTCAGCACCCCGTATCCCGCTCCTTTATGCGGTATGCGGCGCATCATGTCTTTTGTCCGCTTAATGTGATAGCCGAGACGCTCGCCGTCATCAGGCTGATCTTGAAAACTTGCGTCAACCAATACCGGATAAATTGACGTAAACCAGCCGATGGTTCTGCTGATATCAAGATGCTCCAGATGCTCTTCCCTTCCGTGGCCTTCCATGCTGATTTTGAATGTCTCGTTTCCGGTCCATCTGTTCAGCGCTAGGCTTAACGCGGCAAGCAATAATTCGCCCGTCTCTGTTGTGTATGCTCTGTTTGCTTCCGTTAACAGCTGCTCAGTCTCCTGTTTTGTCAATGTAACGGTCATCACATCTGTATCTTTCAGAAGATTGGAAGAGGTGCGGGCATCTTTCGGAAGCGGTTTGACCGCCGCTTTTTCTCTTTCGGACCAGTAGTCTGCTTCCTGTAACAGCCGGCGGCTTTTTGCATAATCAGAGATTTGCTTCGCGTAAGTCTGATAGGAATCGGTTTTCGCCGGAAGCGCGGTTTCTTTTCCTTCGAGCGCCTGCCTGTAGCACGCGGTGAGATCTTCAAATAAAATCCTCCATGACACTCCGTCAATGACAAGGTGATGAATGGAAAGCAGCAGATGATCGCCATCAGCGGCATGAAATAAGCCGACAGCTACGAGCGGACCTGTCTCCAGCCGAATGGAAGTTTGAATACGGGCGGCCGCCTGTTCAATTGCGGCGTGCTCCTCTTGTAATGAACCTTTCTCTCTTACGTCATGCGTTTCAAACGTAAAGAGTTCTTCTTCAGAAAGGTTTTCTGCTCTGTTATATTGAATCACTGATCCGTTTTGTGTGCCGCATACCATCCGTAATGCGTCATGATGAACCGCGAGCTGCGCCAGCGCTTTTCTCATAGCAGATTCATTGATTCTGTCCGCACTGCGGAGCATAACGGACTGATTAAAATGATCATACGGCAATGATTGCGAAAAGAACCAGTGCTGGATCGGCGTCAGCGGCACGTCTCCCGTGACGGGAGACTGATCAATCACGCGGCGGACTTTCCGGAGCCGCATCGACACTTCTCCCAGTGTCTGATGCTCGAACAGCTCGCGGACGGTCGTTTCATAGCCCTGCTGTTTCAGCCTCGC
Organism: Bacillus sp. JK74; assembly: GCF_053663395.1. Taxonomy (NCBI): domain Bacteria; kingdom Bacillati; phylum Bacillota; class Bacilli; order Caryophanales; family Bacillaceae; genus Bacillus; species Bacillus sp. JK74. The sequence continues at coordinate 15,643 of NZ_JBSJQB010000008.1, forward strand.
ACATACTTGCAGCGCTTTAATCGAATCCCCGCCGAGATGGAAGAAATGAGCATTGGGGCCGAGTCCTTCAACACCTAAGAGTTCTTCCCAGATGTCAGCCATCATTTCTTCAGTTTCATTTCTCAGGCTGATATCATCTCCAAGGCTTTCATTTAATTCAGGCTGCGGGAGTGCCTTCTCGTCCAGCTTCCCATTCGCCGTCAAAGGCAGTTCATCAAGCTCTATCAAGCGTGCGGGAATCATATATTCCGGCAGAAAAGCTCTGAGAGAGGCCTGAACCTCTGCTTCTTTTATTTTTTCATTCCCGTGTAAGACCGCGTATGCGTAAATGGAGTGCTGACCGTGCTGATCAGCACGTGTGATCACGGCGGCCTCTTTCACGAAGGAAAGCTCCTGCAGCGCTGATTTTATTTCTCCCAGCTCAATTCTGTGGCCTCTGACTTTTACTTGCGCATCTTTCCGCCCGACATATTCCAGCTCGCCATTTGAGAGTCTTTTGGCAATATCGCCCGTCCGGTAGAGCCGCATGCCGGTATTGTGCGGATTCGTGATGAACCGGGAGGCGGTTAAATCATCCCTGTTTACATATCCCCTCGCGACGCCTTCCCCGCCGATATAAAGCTCACCTGGAATTCCGATCGGCTGCGGATTCATATAGGCGTCCATGACAAAAGCATGAAGGGTTTCCAGCGGTCTGCCGATATTGCTTTTATTTCTCTCAATATCATCCATCTTCAGTTTTTTGCATGTGACGTGAACCGTGGTTTCCGTAATGCCGTACATATTAACAAGCTCCGTCTCCGGGTACTTCTCTTTCCAGCTTTTCAGCATGCCGGGCTGAAGCGCTTCTCCACCGAAAATGACATATCGAAGCTTCAGCTTGTCCGTATGCCCGGCCTCTTCATGAATGAGTCCGGAAAAAGCCGTCGGCGTTTGGTTCAGCACCGTTACGCCTTCACTTTGCAGCAGCTGCCGGTACAAATGCGGATCACGGGCAGTTTCTTTCGGCACGATAACTACCTTTCCGCCGTATAAGAGCGCGCCGAATATTTCCCAGACAGAAAAATCAAAGCAATAGGAGTGGAACAGCGTCCAAACGTCTCCAGAGCCGAAATCAAACGGCAGTCCTCTATGTGTGATAAGGCTGATGACATTGCGGTGTTCCGTCATAACGCCTTTCGGTTTTCCGGTTGTGCCCGATGTGTAAATCACGTAAGCCGGCTGTTCAGGCGTTATCATTTCTTTCGTTCTGTCTGCTGAAACGGATTCAGGCTTATCAATGTATAATACCGGCAGCCCGTCCATTCCGGATATCCCAAGACCCGATTGCGTCAACAGAACACGCGCGCCGCTGTCAGTCAGCATAAATGAAATCCGCTCGTCCGGATAGTCAGGATCAATCGGCAGATAAGCCCCTCCCGCTTTTAAAATACCGAGAATCCCAATCAGCATATCCGGGGATCGTTCGGTCATAATTCCGACAATCTGTCCGGAGCGGATGCCGTTTTCCGACAGCATATCGGCGATTCGATCCGCCTTTTCATTGAGCTCGCGGTATGTGAGACGCTCATCGGACATAACGGCTGCAATTTGATCCGGCATTTTTTCCGCCTGTGCTTCAAATAAACTGACGATCGTCTCATGCCTCGGATACTCAGCTGTTTGATTTTCCGCTTGAAGAAGCATCTGCCGCTCGTTTTTATCCAGCAAATGAATGTCAGACAGCTTCCGCTCATCATCCGATGCGATTTGTCCTAAAAGCGCTTTAAAATGACCGGCCCACCGTTCGATCGTATCTTTTTCAAACAACGCGGTACTGTATTCAAAATGAAAATCCAGTGAGCCGTCCGGCTGTTCCTCGGCATGAAGCGTCAAGTCGAATTTTGAAATGTCATGTTTCACTGCATGTGAAGAAACGGATAAGCCCGGAAGGTTCACTTTGAAATCATCACTGTTTTGCAAAACGAGCATGGCATCAAACAGCGGATTGCGATTGACTTCCCGGTGTGTATCAAGCTTTTGGGCAAGTTCTTCAAACGGGAAGTCCTGATGTTCGGCTGCGCCGAGGGCGAGCATTTTCACCTCTTCTAAATAAGCGCGGAATGTCTTATCCCCTTTCGGCCTGCTTCTCATTGCCACGGTATTTACAAACATGCCGATGACCCCATCAAGCTCAGCGCGGCTTCTGCCGGCCGCAGGTGAACCGACGATAATGTCTTCCTGCCCGCTCAATTTAGAAAGGAACAAGGAGTAGCCTGCCAAAAGAATCATATACAGCGTCGAACCCGTCTCATCCATAAGCCGGCGCAAATTCTCCGCCGTTTCTTTTTGAAGGCGCGTTCGTACAACGGACCCGCTGAAATCAGGAAGCTGCGGGCGCTTTTTATCGAGCGGCAGATCAAGAACGGGAATGTTTTCCCCGATCGCATCCAGCCAATACCGCTCATGTTTTTTGAATTCTTCAGCGGCGAACCGCTCATGCTGCCAGACGGAAAAATCTTTGTACTGAAGTTTTAACGGCCGCAGCTCTTTTCCTCTGTACAAATCCGTCAATTCTTGAATCAGAACGCTCATTGACACACCGTCTGCGATAAGATGATGCATATCAAGCAGCAGAAAATGACGTTCTTCAGTGGCTTTGGCTAAAGTCACTCTCAAAAGCGGCGCTTTTTCCACGTCAAACGGCTTGACGAAAGCTTCCATTGTCTCTTGAAGAAGTGTCCCGGATGGCATGTGAACCTCTGTGAGATCGAGATCGACATGTGAATGTATGTGCTGCATCGGCTCCCCGTTTCGTAAAACAAATGATGTGCGTAACGCTTCATGCCTTTGTAACAGCGCTGAAAAGGCTTCGTGCAGACAATCCCGGTTGAGTCTGCCGCTCAGCTCCAGACAAACGGGCATATGATAGCCCGTGCTGTCCGCCGCAAGCTGATGAAGGGCATAGAGCCTTTTTTGCGCAAAAGATAGCGGGTACAAGTCCTTTGCCTCCGCAGGCGTGATTTCTGCATATTCTCCTCTTTTCCTCTGTTCTAGGAAGCGGGCCATGCTCTCGATGGTCGGATGTTCAAAAACATGGCGGACGGCAAGTTCAATTTGCAGCCGTTTATGTATGTTTGAAACAAGCGACGCGGCTTTCAGCGACTGTCCGCCGATTTGGAAGAAATCATCTCTCATACTGATGTGTTTCCGTTTCAGCACTTCTTGCCAAATAGACAGCAGCTCAGTCTCAAGTATTGTGCGCGGAGCTTGATAATCACCGGTTCTCTCAGTTTCTTTCGGCTCAGGAAGTGCGGCCCGGTCAAGTTTTCCGCTCACAGACAGCGGCATTTCCGTCAATTTGGTAAAGCTTCCCGGGATCATATAAGCAGGTAATCTCCCGGCCAATTCGGCATGAGGGTCAAATGTCACACCCGCGTTTTCCAGCACGACATAAGCTGCAAGCTCCTGTTCCCCGTCCTCCGTTTTGCGCACGATGACTGCCGCCTCTTTTACCCCGGACAGACTTCTGAGTGCCGTTTCGATTTCTCCCAATTCAATTCTGTAACCTCTTACCTTCACCTGATCGTCAAAGCGTCCCATATATTCAATCGTTCCGTCCGGTAAAAATCGGGCTGCATCTCCCGTTCTGTACAGCCGTTCACCTTTACGAAACGGATGAGGGGTAAAGACTTTGTCCGTCAGCTCTTTTTGCTGAAAATATCCGTCCGCCAGACCTTTTCCGGAAATACACAGTTCACCGACGGCTCCGACCGGCTGCAGCCGATCTCCGTGCATCATATAGACAGAAGTGTTGGCAATCGGGCGCCCGATCGTAATCCGGCTGCTTTTTTGCAGGTTGCGCAGAACCGTCGTGGCCACACTGTTTTCCGTCGGGCCGTATTCATTCAGCAGCTCGGCATTCGGGCATATGTTGCGGCTCGCTTCCACGATATCAGGGGTGGCCGCTTCCCCGGCAAATGTCACCGCCCGAAGCGTCTGCGCATCCTTTTTCGTCAGCGAATCAAGCAGAACGCGATACAGAGACGGAACGATCAGAAGATGGCTCACTCCGTGGCGGGCGATTTTCTGTTTTATTGAAAGGACGTCTTTCGCATCATCTTCATCAGTTAACAGTACACAGGCGCCCGACAGAAGCGGAGTGAAAAGACTCGTTAATGACCCGTCAAATACGTATGAAAAAAGATGAAGCGCTATGTCTCCTCCTGTCATCCCGTATTCTTCACGCCGCCATTGCAATGTATTGCTGATCGCTTTGTGTTGTACAAGCACCCCTTTCGGCCGGCCTGTCGTTCCGGAGGTGTAAATGACATACGCCCAATTTCCGCTGTCAGACACCGGCGGAAGCGGTGCGGTCTGCTGAGAAACCGTTTCCTCCATGATGACGACGCTGCCCTTGAAATGGGGCGGAATGAGGGGGAGCAGGTCTTTTTCAGTCACGAGCAGTGAGGCTTCACTGTCTCTCAGTAAAAATGAAATCCGTTCAGGCGGAAATTCCGCATCAATCGGCATATAGGCGCTGCCCGACTTCCAAATTCCGAGCAGAGCGGCAACCGTACTCATTGATCGGCGCAGCATAACAGCGGTGATCTGATCGGAACGGGCGCCTTTTTCCCTTAACGCATGGGCAATCTGATTCGCCCGCTGATTTAATTTTTTGTAGCTCCAGCTTACTCCGTTATATCTCAACGCCTCTTGGTCAGGCATTTTTGCCGCCTGTTCTTCAAACAGCCCATGAACGGTTGTCTCAGGGTACGGACGGTTCGTTTCGTTAAACGAATGAATCAGGGCTTCTTCCCCCGGAGGTACGAGACTGATGCTTGATAAAAGCCTGTCCGGATCTTCCGTTACACAGGAGATGACCTCCAGAATATGCCCTTTGATCCGTTTCATGTCTTCCCGATCGTAGATGCCCGCATTGTAGCTGAATTTCACATAAAACTCTTCTCCCGGAACGATGACGACGTTAAGATCGTAATTGGTTTCTTCCGCCATCGAAAAGTTTTCAAGTGAGAGCGCACTGCTTTCCGTTTGCTGCCAGCCGTTTACCGCAGCCTGCATCTGAACCGGATAATTTTCAAAGACAAGGATATGGTTCAAGAGATCTTTTTGCAGGCCGCTCTCGTTTTGAATGTCATAAAGCGGATAATAGCTGTGCTCTTCCGCAGCGAGTGACTCTTTTTGCACCTTTTTGAGAAGAGAAGAAAAAGTCATATCACCAGCCGCGCGCACCCTTACCGGCACGGTATTGATAAACAGTCCGGCCATGGATTCAATGCCGCTGATAGCTGACGGCCTGCCGGAAACAACTGAACCGAAGACGGCATCTTCAGTGCCGTTGTAACGATGGAGCAGCAGACCCCAAATGCCCGTAAATATAGTATTCAGCGTGACCCCGATGCCTCGGGCAATGTCTGTCAGTTTTTGCACGGTTTCAGGCTCAAGGGAAAATTGAAAATGCTCAGATACATAACCGTTTTGCGCCGGCTTATTCTTCGTTTGCGGAACGGAAACGGTTTCTCCGTAATCTTCCAAGCAGCGCGACCAGAACGCTGACGTCTCTTCTTTATTCCGGCTTCGGAGCCATTTGATATAAGTGCTGTAAGGAGCCGGACTGCCGAGGTTTACAGGCCGCCCGTTCCGGATCGCATAATACATGCTGAAGAAATCTTTCAGTACAAGGCCCAAGCTCCAGCCGTCCATCATAATGTGATGATGAGTCCAAACGCATGTATGGCGGTTTTCTCCCGTTTGAAAAAGAGTCAAGCGCATTAAGGGGCCTTTTTGCAGATCAAACCCCTTATGCCGATCGTTTTCCTTAAATTTGTCAATGATGCTTTGCTGCCATTCTTCCGAATAGTCTGAAATGTTCTCAGTCTGTACGGCAGTGTCACGGCGTGAAAGGACAACCTGCTGCGGCCCTTCAAGGTCAGGCACTTCTTTTATGAAAATCGTTCTGAAAATATCATAACGGCTGACAAGCATATCCAGACTTTTTTGGAATGTATCAATGCATAAATCCCCGCTGACTGTAAACGAAATCTGCTCGACATATGCGTTTGATCCGGAATCCAGAAGCGAATGAAACAGCATGCCTTCCTGCATATATGATAAAGGGTAAATATCTTGAATTTCTGTCGCTTGTGTCACGAATGCCACACACCTTTTTATGAAATTAAAGTCCTTTTACGAGATCTTCAATGCTTGATAGTGCTTGAGCGGTCAATTCTGTATGGCTGTAATCCGTTAATGTTTTTTCCCGCTCTTTCTTGCCGGAACAATGGGCGATGATGTCCTCGAGGTGAGTATGGAAACGATTCATGAAGAACTCGATTGCCCCCGGTGCAAATACATCGGTATAAACGGCTTTTACCTCCAGTTGCCCGGCCGCCACCATCGCGTTAATATCCAGATCAAACTCGCGGATGCGCCCGGATGCTATATCATGCTGCGGCTTGAACGGTGACATCTTCAGCGTCCCCTCAAGACCGTCAAACGCACCGAGATAGTTAAAGCTTATTTCTGGGTCTTTATAAAGAATGTTTCGCGAATATCTCAGCAGCCCGTAGCCGGTTCCGTGATGAGGAACCCGTCTCATCATGTCTTTTACCGTCTTTATGCGGTGCGCGGTTTTTTCGCCTGAGCCGTCCGGCACTCTCATATCCAAAAGCACCGGGTAAACAGATGTAAACCAGCCTGCCGTTCTTGACATATCAATGTCAGGAATATGCCCTTGGCGTCCGTGTCCTTCAGTGCTGATAAGCATCTGTTCGGAACCCGTCCACTCATGAAGCGCCATTCCAAGCGCCGTTAAAAGCAATTCATGAACATCCGTTCCGTATGCCTGCTGTGTTTCCAACAGCAGCTGCTTCGTGACTTCGCTGCTTAATATCCACGATGCAGTGCGCGCGTTTTCCTGCAATCGTCCGGCGTTTTCATCAGTTATTTTCGGCAGCGGCGCTGTTTTACCAGACATCACGCTGTCCCAGTATGCGGCTTCCTCCAGCAATGCTTTGCTCTTGGAAATGTCAAAAAGCTCTTCAGCATACTTTATATAAGAATCGCTTTTCGGCGGCAGTTCGATTTGTTTGCCGTCCAATGCCTGCTGATAAGCTGTCTGCAGATCTTCAAGCAATATCCTCCATGACACGCCGTCCGTGATAAGGTGATGAATCGTGATAAGCAGATGGTCGGCTTCTTTCAGCCTGAACACTCCGAGATGAAGCAGAGGGCCTTGATCAAGGCGCATAGCCTGCTGTATTTCTTTTTCCTCAGCGGCTATCCGTTTTTCCGGCTGTGTTTCTTCTGAAAGATCTATGACGTTAAGCGTAAAGATTTCTTCATGCTGCTCTGTGATTCCGCGGTTATATTGAACAACTTCCCCATGCTCATTTTCAGTGAAAGTCATTCGCAGCGCATCATGATGTTCTGTCAGCGCGCAAACCGCCTGATACAGCGCATCTATTTCGAGGCTGTCTTCACTGCACAACATGACTGATTGGTTATAATGAAGCTCAAACGCACCCGGCTCCTCAAAAAATCTCTGCTGGATCGGTGTCAGCGGAGCGCTTCCTTCTATCGGGCCCTGATCAGCCGTTGCAACAGCCGGCGTGAGGTGTTTCGCGAGTTCTGCAATCGTCGGGAACTGAAACAAATCGCGGATCGACATGTTCCAGCCTTCTCCGGCGAGTCGGGCTGACACTTGAAGCGCCTTAATGGAATCTCCCCCAAGCTCAAAGAAAGAGTGATGAATTCCCGCTTTCTGAATATGAAGCACATCTTCCCAAATCCGGCATAACATCGCCTGTTTTTCATCGCCGGGCGCGACAAATGCCTGTGATGAATGTATCTCTTCTGCCGGCAATGCCGATTTATCAAGTTTGCCGTTCAGTGTCAGGGGCATGCTGTCTAAACCGATAATATGAGACGGCATCATATAAGCCGGAAGCTCCTGCATAAGAGACTGGCGGAGTGATGAGATATCGGCCTCTTTAGGAACGATGTATGCCGCTAACCGGGCTTGTCCTTCGGCATCTTTCATCACGGTAACAGCCGCTTCTTTGACTTGATCGTGTTTCAAAAGCACACTTTCTATTTCTCCCGTCTCAATTCTGTATCCCCTGATCTTCACCTGCTTATCAATCCGCCCTTGAAAACGAAGAGTTCCATCCGGCAGCCAGCAAGCCTGATCTCCGGTTCTGTAAAGTGTTTCTCCCGTTTGTAACGGGTCACTGAATGCGTCCTCTGTCAGCTCAGGCTGTCCCCAATATCCTTTGGCGACGCCGGCGCCTCCGATATACAGCTCTCCGAAAACGCCGATCGGCTGGACCTGTTTGTCTTTGTTTAAGACGTACATTTGCACATTCGGAAGCGGAACACCGATCGGCACATCATCTTCCCGCGGCTCTTCGCTCATTCCGGCTTCATAATACGAAGAATCAATTGTCGCTTCTGTTACACCGTAGCTGTTAATGATCCGCATTTCTTTCCCAAAGCGTTCATGAAGCGTATAAAAATCTTGCGACTTGATCATATCTGAACCAAGTACCAGTATTTTTACGCTTTGCAGCGCGAGTTTCCGGCGGTATATATATTCCATAAACGGAACAATCAGCGCGGGTGTCGACTCCATAAACGTGATACGGTGCTGATCAATGAGCCGATAAAGCTGCTGCGGCTCAAGCCGGACGTCATCCGGACAAATGACAAGCGTTCCCCCGTTCAGCAGGGCGCGTGCAAGATCCCCTGAAAATACATCAAATGAGAAACTCGCCATCTGCAGCACTCTGACCGGTATAAGATCAAGCTCATAAATCCTGCGCCATGCAAGTGCTGCATGCGTAAAGCTGCGATTTCTGACTTCGACTCCCTTCGGCGTTCCCGTTGTTCCCGAAGTATATATGATATATGCGGTATCATCCGGTGACGCTGCCGGCTGAATATTCTTTGCAGAAATATCGTATTGATCTTCATGATCAAGCTGAATGAGAAATAGATTGTGATCCGTCAGCTGTGAAGCAAGTTCTTTGTATTCTGACTGCACCATCAAGACGGATGCCGCGCTGTCTTTTAATAAATAGCGAATCCGTTCCTCAGGATAATGGGAGTCAACCGGTATATACGCCCCTCCTGATTTCATGACGGCAAGAACACTGACGATCGCTTCAATCGAACGGTTTGCCAATATAGCTGCTCTTTTTCCCGGACCGAATCCATTTTTGTGTAATGTTCGGGCAAGCCGATTTGCCCGCTCATTAAGCTGGAAATAGCTGATCTGTTGTGCTCCTTCAATAACAGCGGTCTGATGAGGCGTTTCTTCTGCTTTCTCTTCAAACAGCTGGTGAAACAGTTTGTGTTTTTCCATGAATTCGGTTTGTGTGTTATTAAACTCAATCAGTAACTTTTGTTTTTCTTCTTCATCCAAAATGTCAGCTTTCGATAGTGTGACTTCCGGTTCGGCGGCAACATGGCGCAAGAGATTCAGTAAGTGGCCCATCCAGCGTTCAATCGTTTCTTTTATAAAAAGCTCGGTGCTGAATTCCATCTCAAAGCGGATGTTTCCATCGGATTCAGCCGCTGATAAGGTCAGGTCAAAACTTGATACATCATGTTCGGTATGCTCTGAGCGTGACGCCTTCAGACCGGCCAGATTTATCTCCTCTCGCTCCATATTCTGAAGAATAAACATCGCGTCAAACAGCGGATTGCGGCTCATGTCCCGCTGCACGCCGAGCCGTTCCACCAGCTCTTCAAACGGGTAGTCCTGATGCTCATACGCCTCAAGCGCCGCCTGGCGGACTTCCGCCAAATAATCGGTAAACCGTTTGTCCCCCTTCGGCTCCGTTCTGATGGCGAGCGTGTTGACGAACATGCCGAGAATCGGTTCAAGGTCTTTGTGCGGACGCCCGGCAATCGGCGAGCCGACAATGATGTCTTCCTGCCCGCTCAATCTCGCGAGTAACGTATTGTACGCGGCGAGAAGAACCATATACAAAGTGGAGCCGTGATCGCGTGCGATGCGGTGAAGGCCGGATGCCGTTTCAGCGTCAAGCGTGCACGATACGCTGCCGCCCGCAAAGCTTCTGACAGCCGGACGGGGCTTATCAGCCGGAAGCTCAAGCACCGGAAGCTCTCCTTCGAGCCGTTTCAGCCAATACGCTTCCTGCTTCTGATACCCTTCTTTCTGCTGAAACGACCGCTGCCAGACGGCATAGTCTTTATATTGAAGGCGCATCGGCGCAAGCGAACGGCCTGCGTACAGCTCGCCGAATTCTTTTATCAAGGTGTTGACGGACACACCATCGGAAATAATATGATGCATATCCGTTAATAAAAGATGGCGTTCGTCCGATTCTTTCACGAGGGCCGCACGGAAGAGCGGCGCTTCCTCCAGACAAAACGGCCGGACGAATGCGTCAGCTGAATCGGCCTCATCGAGCTGAAACGGTACGCTGTCATGGATGCGCTGCACCGGTTCGCCGTCAGGCCCTGTTTCAAAGGACGTTCTGAGCGACTCGTGCCGCTCCACAAGCTGCCGGAACGTCTCCTCCAGCCGGCTGCGGTCAAGCGGGCCCGTCAGTTCCAGCACAGCCGGCATATTGTAGCCGACACCGCCGTCTTCAAGCTGCTGGAGCACATACATCCGTTTCTGCGCCGAAGACACCGGGTATGTGTCCTGTTTTTGCGCAGGCTGAATCGCTTCATACGGGCTCTCTTCCAAGTCCTGAATAACCGAAGCGAGCTCTTCCACCGTCGGCCGGGCGAAGATGTCCTGTAACGGCACCTGAACACCGAACTCTTTGGCGATGCGGGAGACGAGAGCCGTCGCTTTTAACGAATGGCCGCCCCGCTCAAAAAAGTGATCCCGGATGCCGACAGGGCCGTTTTTCAGCACCTCTTCCCAAAGGGCGCAAAGCTTCATTTCCGTGACGTTCCGAGGGGCTGTGTACGCCCGTCTGTCTGCCGATCCGCCGGGAGCCGGCAGCGCGCGGCGGTCAAGCTTTCCGCTCGGTGTGACCGGCCACTCGCTCATCTCTATAAACTGAGCCGGCACCATGTAGGCCGGAAGGCGTGCCGCAAGCTCCGCCCGCACGTCATCGCTTTTTCGTCCTTCAATATAGGCATAAAGTGCGGTCTCGCCGTGTTCGGTCCGGGCAGTGACCGCCGCCTCACGAATGCCGTCAATGCGCCGGATCGCCGTTTCGATCTCCCCCGGTTCAATCCGGTAGCCGCGGACTTTCACTTGTCCGTCTGAACGCCCGAGCCATTCGACAAGGCCGTCTTCTGTCCAGCGTGCAATATCGCCCGTCTGATACATGCGTTCTCCCGGATAAAACGGATCATCGAGAAAGCGCTCCTCCGTCAGCTCAGGGCGGTTCAGATAGCCCCGGGCCACGCCGGTCCCCGCGATGTACAGCTCTCCTGCCACGCCCGCAGGCTGGACGGTTCCCCCGCCGTCTAACACATAAAGACGGGCACCCGGAACGGGTTTTCCGATCGGAAGCCGCGTCCGTCCGCTGTCCCGTTTTCGATCACAGACGTAAAAGGCCGCATCGACCGTCGCTTCTGTCGGCCCGTAGCCGTGAATAAGCACGGTCTCCGGCAGAAGATCGGCAAACCGGGCAGCCGTAAGCGGGGAAAGAGCTTCCCCTCCGGCAAACACGCGTGTCAGTGTTCTGCCGAGGCGTGTTCTTGTTTCTGCAGGCTCAGTTTCCAGCGCGTCTAAAAAGCTGTTGACCATCGCCGGAATAAAATGCGCGGTCGTCACCTTTTCAGAAGAAAAAGCTTCAATCATCCGCACAGGATCTTTCTCCCAGCCGGCCGGAAGCAGATACACGGAGGCGCCTGACATCGTCCACCAAAACAATTGCCAGATGGAGGCGTCGAATGAAAAGGATGATTTCAGCACGATAATGTCCTCTTCCGTTAACGGAAACTGCCCTTGCATCCCTGATAAAAAGGCGGCGGCCTGACGGTGTTCAACAGCCACTCCCTTCGGTGTTCCCGTCGAACCGGACGTATAAATGATATAAGCGAGCGAATCAGCATCCGCTTCGTCAGAGACAGCCCCTGTCTCCGCCTCACCTGTAAGGGCAGAAAGAGACACTTCTAGCGTTTCGCCGGAAAAACCGGGAACGGATAACCCCGACTGTTGAAGCAGGAGATAGGCGCCGCAGTCATCGAGCATATAGCGCAGCCTGTCCTCCGGATATTCCGGGTCAAGCGGCACGTAGGCGCCGCCTGCTTTTAACACGGCAAGCACTGAAATCACCACCTCTGGCGAGCGTTCAGCGAGCACACCGACCACGCTTTCTTTGCGGACGCCTTTTTGGCGGAGCCGAACAGCGAGTCTGTCTGTGTACCGGTCAAGCTCGGCGTACGTCAGCATACCGTCCGGAAAACGAAGCGCCGGACAATGCGGCGAAAGCGCGGCGCGGCGGGTGAACAGCCCGTGAAGCGTCGGGGCCGGCGGTTCAACCGCTTCTGTATGGTTAAAAGCAGTTAACACCCGTTTCTTTTCTTTTTCATCCGCCATATCAATATGCCGAATCAGCCGGTTTGGATTTCTAACGGCATTTTCAACGATCGTCAGCAAATGAGTTTGAATCCGTTTAATCGATGTTTCAGTAAATAAAGCGGATTGATAATCAAAATTCAGCTCAATCAACCCCGTATCTGTCCGCTCCTTAATTAAAATGGACAGCTCATTTGCCGTATGCCCGCTGAAAAACATCGCCGTTTCATAATCGAAGCCCTCCGCCTGATGCCACGCGAGAGGCTGGTATTGCATCGAAATCCCGATGATATTTTGCAGATCGTGATGAACCTGCCTTAATTCATTGACAAAAAGATTGTAAGGATATTTCTGGTGCCGCATAACAGACAGCTGCTCTTTTCCTACGCTGCGGACAAAGGACAGGAACTCCGCATCAGGATCTGCCGTCATTCTGATCGGCAGTGTGCTGACGAACATGCCGAGCATATCCTTTTCGAGCCTGGAGCCCCGGTTTCCGTAATAAGTGCCGATGGCAATATCTTTTTTAGCCGTCAGACGGCTGATGCATATGTATAACGAAGCCATAAACAGAGAGATGATGCTGATATTATTTTCTTTGCAAAAACGCCGGATAGATTGTTCTAAGGAGTGAGAAAGAGTGATTGTATCTCTGGAAGCCGCAGTGCTTTGTCTAAGATGAGAGGTTCGTTCCGCCAGTGAAAGGTGTTCCGGAACGGTTCGGTATGTTTCAGTCCAAAATGAACGGTCCTTTTGAAAACGGGAAGACTGTAAGTATTGCTGTTCTTTTTCCATGTAGCTGAGATAGGAAGGCCTGTGATGTTCAGCTAAATCCTCGCCCCGCATGATCTTTTGGTAGATATCAATGAGCTGGTTGCCGAGCAGGTTGAGCGAGATGCCGTCCATGATAATATGGTGAAATTTTGAATAAAGCCAAACTTCTTCGTCTGACATGACAAGCAGAGTAAATTGATACAGAGGTGAATGAAACAGCTTGAACGGAACACGGGTCTGCGTGTCAATCCATGCGTCCCGCTCTGAGTTATCAGTATGAGTAAAATCAACAGTCTCTAAAGAAATCGGCCGATGCCCGGCCAGATACAGCTGGGGTTCTGATCCGTCCCCTTCTGTCAGTTGAAACCTGAGCGAATCATTTTGCGAGATAGAAAAATCTAAAGCATGGCGCAGTACGTCAAAATCAATGTCCCCCCTGAATTTGACGCATGCCGCGAGATTGCAGATACTTGTGCCCGGTTCGAGCAGCTCGGTAAACCACACTCTTCTTTGTGCGTGAGTTAAAGAATAAACAGTGTTCTTCAATGGAATCCCTCCGCTTCAATTTAAGAGGATAAGAAAGTGAAATAATTACAATTAAATTTCGACAGCATATGACTAAATCATCCATATAAGCATTATTTTAAAACATATTTTAGAAATCACAATAAAAAATTAAATTTTCTCTAACATTTTTTAGAATATAGTATATATTCCTCACTTCATTTCTTCATTTCTATAATCTTTATACCATGTAAAACGGTATGTATGCACACTGCAAACTGGTTCTTAAACACTATAATAAGGAATAAAATGTATAATTAATTGCGCTTTTAAAAAGGTTTTTCCTCCTGAAAAGAAGTTTCATGTTAGAAAATGAAAAATCGGTGAACAAGTAAGAAAGTAGTATGTAAAAAAAAGGAAGTATATTGCGATATTACTTTTTGAAAAGATTGATTCATAATCGCAATATAATGTTTTACAGACATCAAAAAAAAGCCGAACCCTCTAAGGATCCGGCCCTTCTTATTGATTTGCCAGCACGACTGCGATTTTGTCTTCGATGTCTTTGCCGTCATCTTCGTCAAGCAGCCCGTTTTGAAGCACGGAAAAAATAAGCGTATCTCCTGTTTTTGTGTCTGCATAGCCGGCAATCGAACTGACTGATGTTAGTGACCCGGTTTTCGCTTTAATTTTGCCCTCTGCCGGAGTATTCTTCAGCCGGTTCCGAAGAGTGCCTCCCGTCATTCTGTCGCTTGCACCGGCGACAGGGAGCGAACGAAGGAAAGCCGGGTACCACCTTTCTTTCTGAACCGCATACAAAAGCTCTCCGATTTGGCCGGCGGATACGCCGTTAATATGAGAAACGCCGGATCCGTCTCTTGCAATCAATTCATCCGGATTCAGCCCGAACGATTTGAGCTCCGATTTCATCACGTCCAAGCCCTTTTCCCAGCTGCCCTCCCCTTTTTTCACTTTTCCCATTTCCTTGATCAGAATTTCGGCGTGCCCGTTGTTGCTCAGTTTCATAAACGGGATCAATAATTCTGAAAGAGGCATGGACGTCCGTGATGTGACAAGCTGGGTGCGGTGCGGCATTCGCCCTGTTCTGATTTTCCCTTTTACAGTTATACCCTGTTTAGTAAGCGCTTGTTTCCATAAATCTAAAGCATAGGACGACGGGTCCCACACTGCCGCCCATTCTCTTGCCTTTGCCGAGCCGGCAGGTATGGTTCCCTTTATCGTAATCACATTGCCACCGTGCTCCCGTTCAACCGTCAATTCTTTCTTTTCATCAGAAGCGACGGTTTTCACTTCATTTTTCACACGAACGACGTCCGTATGGGGAGAAATCGAAATACGCGGCTTTTTACCGGGCTGTTTCGCCGGGGTGATTTCAGCAATCACCGTTCCGGTATCATAATCTTCATTTGGGGAAGCAGTAAGAGCTGATACTTGCGCGCCATAATATTGGCCTTCATCACTCCACGGAAGATCAACTGAATACCTGGTATCGTCATACCACGAATCATCCCCGACCAGATCTCCTTTAATGACATGGATGCCTCTGGCTTTGACTTGTTTAGCCATCTTCTCAAAATCAGAAGCCAATAGGGTCGGATCGCCTTTTCCCCTGAGATAAAGGTTTCCGCGCAGCTGTTTTCCTTTCACGGCGCCGTCTGCCCGTACTTCTGTCTTAAAGGTGTAATCTTCTCCGAGAACGGAAAGCGCCGCAGATGCCGTCAACAGTTTCATCAATGATGCAGGCCTCAGCCGCATATCTTCCCGGCTGCCGAACAGCACCTCCCCTGTTTTTGCTGACCGGACACTGACGCCCGCTGAAGCCCCCTTTAAAGCGGGTTCTTCATCCAGAATGTGTTCCAGCTCTTTTTGCAAAGTATTTTTTTGTTCAGCCGCCTTAGCCGCATCATCAATATAAGGAACTTCGGCAATGATCAAAAGCAGAATCACCGCGCACAAGCGTTTCACATATGTTTTCAATGTTATCCCGCCTCTTTCCTATTCTTCGTCATGCAAAATGGTGATCCTGGATGACGCAGCCGCTTCTTCGCCCGGTTTCAGAATCTGAAGCCCTGTCAGTGATGCAGGCTGATTCAGATTAAAAGCATCTGTAACGGAAGTATAAGGCTCAAGACTGACAAACCCCTGCTTTCCGTCGCCGTTATATACCACCCAATGCTTGAAAGACGTGTCCGCTTGATACAAAACGGATAATTTCTCATTCGGATGATAAATAACAGCTTCGTTATTGCCGCCATTCCGTCCGGAAGAAAGAAAAACATCGTCAAACTGTTTATTTTTCAAAGACATCCCGTGACGGAACGCTTCTTTATCAGGCACATCCAATAAACGGCCTGTCGGTACGAAACGTTCATTTAATTCCCACATGCGGTCAGCCGTCAAAAATAGACGGGATCGCTCTTCATTGAAAACAAATGTGGAATGATAGCCTAGCCCCCAAGGAAAAGCCTCCGTTCCCTTATTCATAATCAGCGCCCGCTGCGTAAACACATTGTCTTTTAATGTATAGGTCATCCGGACAATGACATCGTGCGGAAATTGTTTATGAACACGGGGAATCTTTGAAAGATCAATTTCTGTTTCGACTGTCATTCCATCGCCCTCTTCTTTCGCTGCCGCCGCTTTCCAATGCTGATTGTGAAGAAAGCCGTGAATATGATTATGTTTATCCTCTTCGTTTATCTCGAATTGATACGCGCGGCCGTCAAAACGAAACGTCCCGTCCGTAATCCGGTTCGGCGGGAATAAAACGGGAATGCCGTACAGCATCGGTTTTTTGAGGAATTCCTCCGCAGTTTCCGGTTCTCTCAGAAGCCGCATACCGGTTCTTTTATCCCGAAGCGATATGACATTTGATCCCCACTCCGGCACAATGATGCATTCAGCCTGATCAGTCTCCGCCTTTATGGCTGAAACTCCTAAATAAGTCGTATGTTCAATCGTCATAAGCACCTGCCCTTTCCTTGTTTTCTAGCATGTATAGGAATTCCATTTTCTAAACTCATTTTCCTTCTCTAAAAAAACATCGCCCGTATGAATTGAGCGATGTGCGGTAAAACCTTATTCAATCAGCCGGGTAATCTGTTTTTTCTTCCATACAAACCGGTAATATCCGTATTGCAGCAGCAGGCTGACGACAAAAGCCGCCGGATAACCGACCCAAATGCCGAGAATGCCGAGATTCGTATAATGAGAAAGAATAAAGGCCACAGGCACTTCAATTCCCCAAATCGTAAAAATGCTGATAATCGTCGGCCATAACACCGTACCGCTCGCCCGCATTGTTGCTGAAACAATCTGAGCGTGACCGAAAATCAGATAGCTCCAAAGGGTAATCATAATCAGATTGCGGGCAATGTGGAGTGTATCCTGATCGGTTAAAAACAAAGCCAGTATCTGCCGGGAGAAGGTGTAAATCAGCACAATCAAAACCCCGCCGATCAAATAATTCAGGCCGATCCCGACTTTGATGACCTGCTTCAGCCGGCCGAATTGATTGGCGCCAATGGATTGGGCGGCAAAAATTGAAACGGCGATACCGAGGCTTACCGCCGGCATCTGCACATAACTCGCCACTTGGTTGACGACCCCATAAGCAGCCGTCGCGTTTGATCCGTAATGATTGACAAATGAAATGACCGCAATTTCAGAAAGTGATACGAGTATCATATTGATGCTTGACGGAATACCGAGACGGAGTAAAAGCGCGAGCAGCTTTTTGTCCATTTTAAGAGAACGGAGCGCAGTCCGGTCAAATGCCAATGGATGTTTCCTTTTCCGCAAATAAACCATGAGTACGATAAATGTCACGATGTTTGAAATCACGGTTGCATACGCCGAACCGTAAATGCCGAACTTCGGAAGTCCGAAAAGCCCGAGAATCAATAAGGGCAAGAGACCGATGTTTATGACTGTACTGACGATTAACGTATAAAACGGAGTCTTTGAATCTCCCGTTCCGCGTAAAAATGTCGTATACGCAAAATATAAAAACATCAGCGGCATTGCGCAAAACAAAATGCGCGCATATCGGACACTGACATCTATTACGTTTTCCGGCGTTCCCATCAGCCGCAGAATATCAAGCGTAAACACACTGCCGACAACTGCCAGAACAACACCGAGCATAAAGGTAAAAGTCAGTGTAGTGCCGACAATCGCCTTCATCCTCTCTTCGTTTTTCGCGCCGTAAGCCTGACCGATCAGAATGGAACTTCCCGAACCGATTCCGATCGTAAAGGAGATCAGCAGAAAAAACAGCGGAAAAAAAGACGATACGGCGGCAAGCGCATCGACTCCAAGCCACCTTCCGACAAATACCATTCCGACCAATTGGCCGACAGATTGCAATACATTGCTTAAAAGCAGCGGCACTAAAAACAGTGACATCGATCGCCAGACAGACTGGCCGCGGCCTTCCGCTGTTTCTAAATGATCTTGTACTTCCATATGTAGGACTCC
Organism: Bacillus sp. JK74; assembly: GCF_053663395.1. Lineage (NCBI taxonomy): Bacteria > Bacillati > Bacillota > Bacilli > Caryophanales > Bacillaceae > Bacillus > Bacillus sp. JK74. Next base: position 33,935 of record NZ_JBSJQB010000008.1, read on the forward strand.
TTTTTTGATTTTCTTCCATTTTATTATTCAGCAGACAGCTTGTAAAAACCTTTTGTTCAATGAAACTCTTTATCTTTTTCTCACGTCTTACATGGAAATAAACCATAAAAATAAAAAGTCCGGAAAATATTTCTGAAAAGGTATTGTAATCTTACCGTAATTATTGTAACATTTGTAACATAAGAGAAAGAGATTGATTGAAGGAGAGATTATATCATGAAAAAATGGCTATTATTCCTCACTACTATTACATTGATTCTGTCATTGGGCACTGCGGCGACCGCAAAAAATGCATCTAATGACCTTACACAAAAACAAGCACTTCAACTGGCCCTGTCAGCGAGAGAACATTTTTGGAACACGATGAGCGGCGGTGCGCTTAAATCAAACGCAAACTGCACATCTGAACCGTTTGAATATCAAAATCTTCAATACGTATTTATGTGCAAAGACCTCGGAACAAAAGCGAAAGCCGTAAAATATCTGACACCCGCTTTTACAAAGCAAGCGATTGACAAAGGGCTCAAAGATTACCACTTCACTGTAAAAGACGGCAAATTGGCTGTTCCGGTTGGCGACGGAGATAACCTCCTGAATTGGAAAAAAGCAAAAATGACTCTTCTTTCTAAAAAAGGAAGCGTTCAAACATACCGCTTCACTGTACCGACTCTTGACGGTTCTCCGTCAGCAAAACGCGATGTAACATTCGTAAAAGAAAACAACGTTTGGAAAGTCAATCAATTTGATGCTGTCATATAAGAAAAAGCCCGCTTGCTTACAGCGGGCTTTTTTCACATCATTTCCACCAGGTTCTTGCAAAATATTAAACTCAAAAACCCCTTGTATAACAAGGGGTTTTCTGTTTTGCCGACATTATTAATCTGCGCCTATCTTATACAAAAAACGCTCTAGGAGAGATTCGAACTCCCGACCTGCAGTTTAGGAAACTGCTGCACTATCCGCTGTGCTACTAGAGCCTGCTTCTATTATAGTAACGCTGGCGGCCGTTTTTTTCAAGCCTACAGCCCTCCGAACACTTTATAGGCGGCTCTCGTCGTATCTTCATCTATTCCGATATAACGCATTGTAATAGACGGAGAAGAATGATTCAAAATCCTCTGCAGTTCAGCAATGTCTTTTGTCCTCTGATAAAAATGATACCCGAACGTCTTTCTAAGCGTATGCGTCCCGATTTCCTCCAATCCGCAAGCGGCTGCCGCTTCCTTTAATATTCTGTATGCCTGAATCCGGGAAATAGGCTTATTCGTCCGTTTCGATTTAAACAAATAGTCATCCTCTTTCATGTCTTTTGTATAAGCGTATATGTCGGCCTTTAAAGACTCCAGTATCAGAATTTTTCTTTTCTTTCTCGTTTTGCTTTCGGTTGCCCACACATGGTCTTTGTTCCTTACATCCCTCACGCGAAGCGGCAGAACATCAGAAATCCGCAGTGCGCTGTTCATGCCGAAAATAAATAAAAAATAATCACGATCACTTTTCTTCATTAAATACTGTTTGACTTCCTGGATCTTCTCCAAACTTCGGATCGGCTGTACGATATGCATCAAAAAACCCCTTATAATTGGTAAAGTAACATATTGAGCATTATGTTACTATTATAGCCGAAACCTGTTGAATGATAAAGGATAAAGGGCCTTATGTAACATAATATACATAGTGTTACATAAGGGGAATAAGGCATGCAGTTTCATCGAAGTCTTCAAAAACATCATTTTCGACCCGGTGGCGGGCTTTTAAATCAATAGATACTCACGGTATTAAAAAAGAAAAACAACGTCCTTAAAACAAAATTTGAGCATTCGTTTTTTTGTGAGCAACCGAAAAAATGAAAAAAAAGACACAATATGAAATTGTGTCCTAGTCTTCATCTTTTACATCAATGTCTTCAGGAAGCGGCTCATTTAAAAACTCTTGAATCATTTCCTTATATTTTTCCAGCTGTTCGAGATGGGTTTGAAATTGTTCCTTGTTGATTAAATATTGCTGTCCGTCATGTACGGCCCTTATTTTATTCGTCAAAACAAGATTGTGCACATATTCTTCAGGAAGACTGGTAAACTCAGCTGTCTCTTTGATCGTTAAATACATGGCTCACGTTCCTTTCATATGTCATGTGAGTGAATTCTGTTTTGTTTATTGTAGCTTATTTTTTGTCTTTATGCTTGTTTCACAGCTTTTTCTGTCCGGTTTCCCATTTAGCCTATTTGCGACTGATTACATTCACACAGAAACTCCGGCTTTTTGCGCACCGGACTATTCCGTTTGTCACTTGTGAAAACAGCACATTTTACTTACTCTATAATTGTAAGCGGAAAACAAAGGAGGCAGACTATGAAAAAGAAAAAGTTTATGAATCTCTGTTTTATCGTTCTGCTCAGTACTTTGCTCGCGGCCGGAAGCATCCCTTATCACGCTCAGGCTAAGAAACACCCGTTTTCCTATGACGACTACAAACAGGTAGATGTCGGCAAAGACGGCATGGTTGCCACCGCCCATCCTCTCGCTTCACAAATCGGTGCCGACGTGCTGAAAAAAGGCGGCAATGCAGTTGACGCCGCGGTCGCCATTCAATTCGCATTAAACGTAACTGAACCTATGATGTCGGGAATCGGCGGCGGCGGATTTATGATGGTTTATGATGCGAAGACGAAAGACACCACCATTATCGACAGCCGGGAACGCGCACCGGCAGGCGCAACACCGGATATGTTCCTTGACGAGAACGGCAAAGCCATCCCTTTCTCCGAACGCGTTACTAAAGGGACTGCAGTCGGTGTTCCGGGAACATTAAAAGGACTTGAAAAAGCGCTCGACAAATGGGGCACACGCTCCATGAAACAACTCATCACCCCTTCCATTAAACTTGCCTCAAAAGGCTTTCCGATCGATTCGGTTTTAGCTGATGCCATCTCAGATTATAAAGACAAATTATCACACACCGCTGCAAAAGACGTGTTTCTTCCGGACGGAGAACCTCTGAAAGAAGGAGACACACTCATCCAAAAAGACTTAGCCAAAACATTTACAGCTATTAAGTACAAAGGCACAAAAGCATTCTATGACGGTGCATTCTCCAAAAAGCTTGCGGAAACAGTGCAGGAATTCGGCGGCTCAATGACAGAAAAAGATATTAAAAACTTCAATGTGACGATTGACGAACCGATCTGGGGAGATTACCAGGGCTATCATATCGCAACTGCTCCTCCTCCAAGCTCGGGCGGTGTTTTCCTGTTGCAAATGCTGAACCTCCTGGATGATTTTAAGCTTTCTCAATATGATATCCGTTCTTGGCAAAAATATCAGCTTCTCGCAGAAACGATGCATTTGGCTTATGCTGACCGCGCCGCATTTGCCGGGGATCCAGAATTCGTCAACGTCCCTCTCAAAGGCCTCTTGAATCCAGATTATATCAATGCCCGCAGACAGCTGATAGATATTGATAAAGTCAATAAAAAACCGAAAGCCGGCGACCCTTGGGCCTATCAGGAAGGTTCTGCAAACTATAAACAAGTGAAGCAGCCGACTGACAAACAAGAAGGCCAAACGACTCACTTCACGGTAACTGACCGCTTCGGCAATGTCGTATCTTATACGACAACGATTGAACAGCTGTTCGGTTCCGGCATTATGGTTCCCGGATACGGTGTTGTGTTGAATAATGAGTTAACAGACTTCGATGCGGTGCCTGGCGGCGCAAATGAAGTGCAGCCGAATAAACGTCCGCTCAGCAGCATGACTCCGACTATTTTATTCAAAAATAACGAACCTGTCCTGACTGTCGGCTCTCCCGGCGGAGCAACGATTATTTCTTCCGTCCTGCAAACGATCCTGAACAAAGTTGAGTACGGCATGGATCTGAAAGCGGCGGTCGAAGAGCCGAGAATTTACACAAACAGCATGACATCCTATCGATATGAAAAAGGAGTGCCGGAAGAAGCCCGCACAAAACTGAACGAAATGGGGCATAAATTCGGCAGCAGCCCGGTTGATATCGGTAATGTGCAAAGCATCCTGATCGACCGTGAAAACGGCACCTTCACCGGAGTTGCCGACTCAAGCCGAAACGGAGCCGCAATCGGCGTAAACTTGAAACAATATAAAAAATAACTAGACAAAAAGCCTCATTTCTCAAGCTGAGAAATGAGGCTTTTGTTTATTCTGCACTGTATTCAGATGAGGATTTTTCAGATGTTAACGAGGCAAGTAAAAGCACGCCACACATCGCGATGACAACACCCGCTGATCCGATCCATGTCACTGACGCAAGAGACAGATGAGTGACAACAATGCCCCCGATGCCCGCCCCGGCCGCCATAGCCAGCTGCATCACGGACTGGTTGAGGCCAAGTAATACACCCGATGATTCAGGCTCCATCGTTGCCAAATGATACTGCTGAGCAGGTCCTGATGACCAGGCGGCGAAGGACCAAAAAATAAGCACTGCCGCCGCTCCGAAAGCAGAATGTGTGACAAACGGCAATAACATGAGCATGATAGCATGAAGCGCCATTCCGCCGGTTAATGTCATACGCGCCCCCCATTTGTCTGCACTGAAACCGCCTGCTTTAGAACCGGCAAGACTTGCAACACCGAAAATAAGCAGCAATGTACTCAGTATTCCGCTGCCGATATGAGTGACGTTCAGTAAATACGGAGAAAGGTACGTATACGCAACCGAATAGCCTCCGAGCCAAAAAAACGTAATAGCCAGCCCGACAGCCACCTTTCGTTTCTTCAAAAGAGAAAATTGCTGAATGAGCGGCACCGGTTTATCTCCTTTTATCTCAGGCAACGCGAAACGTATAATAAGCATAGCAATGATTCCGATTGCCGCAATTCCGGCGAAAACCACCTTCCAGCCGAAAGCTTCAGACACGGTTCTTCCGATCGGAACACCGATAATGAGCGCCGCCGTAAACCCCATAATGACGGTTGCGAGAGAACTTGCCTGTTTTCCCGGGGGAGCGATTTTTGCTGCGATCGTAAGCGCGGTGACCACCACAGTTCCTGCTCCAAGCGCCATGATCACCCGGGCTGCCGCAAATAAGCCGTATCCCTGTACGAGAAATGAAATGATATTTCCGATTACAAACAATCCAAGAGCATAGATCATAAGCTTCCTTCTATCCAGTTTTGCTGTAAGGGCCATCATGACAGGCGTTCCGATTGCATAAACAAGTGAAAAAATCGTAATCAGCTGCCCAGCTGCTGCCACAGTAACTCCCAAGGAACCTGCAATTTTATCAAGCATGCCGGATATCACATATTCAGACGTCCCCACTAAAAAGCTGATAATTGCCAAAATGTAAATCTTCCAGGTATTTTGCACCTGACACACTCCTTCATTGATGATTTATATAAAGATATATTGTGATATATCGATATAAAGAGTTGAACAAACAGAAACAAATCGCAATATGTCGATGTGTAATCGGAAAAAGAAACTGAATCCCTCTTCTAAAGGATTCAGCCCTACATTTCGCGCTGAAAATAATCGGCCATCGCCTTTATCGCATCTTCATCTCTTTTATAATAGGTGTATTTGCCAATCCGTTTTGTTTGGATAAGGCCTGCCCGCTGAAGGATGGAAAGATATTGAGACGCCGTTGACTGTGTCATCTGAAGCTTATCGGTGATCTGGCTGACACATACTCCGATCTCATTCATATCAATGCCATCATGCGGTGCGAAGTGACGGTCCGGCTCTTTCAGCCACTGTAAAATCTCAAGCCGTGACTCATTAGACAACGCTTTAAAAACATCAATAGGTTTCATACGCTTTATTATATCGTGATTTTACGATATGTCAATGTTATATTTCTTGAATCTCTATTTTTTGTTTTGTCTCTCTTATGATCCGGGAAATAAAATCACTCACATTCTCTTCAAATGTGTTTTCCCGCCCGTATTGCCTTACATGTACAGAATGGTGGCGGCACTCTTGATCTCCCACAACCGCAATATACGGTATTTTTTTCATTTGTGCTTCTCTGATTTTATAGCCGAGTTTTTCATCACGCTGATCGAGCTCAGCCCGGATACCCGCTTTCTTTTTGAGAAAACCGGAACGAAAAAAAATTGGCGTACACAGCTGTTCTGTTTTCTCATTTTCCGTTCGATAATGTTTTTAATCCATTCAGCAGTTCTTCAAACGCCGATGTCAAAAATAAATCACTCCGGTAGATGAATGATATATTCATATTCCGAAAATGTTCAGGAAGCTCATGAAGAAAAAGATTTTTCCTGTTTTGAAAATAACGGACGGCTGATGCAGGCAGAAAGGAGACCCCCATCCCCGCCTGCACCGCCCCAATAATGGCTTCCAACGTACCGAATTCAATGATTTTATGTGCGGGCACTGCCTCTTCTTTCAGTATGTTTTTTATTTTGCGGCGGTGCGAACAGCCCGCGGCAAAATACAGAATCGGCTCTCGCAGCAAGTCTTGCAAACTGCCTTCCCGCTTATTTGAAACCAAGACCAATTCTTCTTGAAATACAGCGACTTGCTCAAGATCTTCATATTCGACCGGTCCGTAAACAAAAGCGCCGTCCAGCTCATAGTGTAGAACGCGCTGCACTAAGGTATGTGTATCACCCGTTGACAGCGACAGCTGTACTTTCGGGTAGCGGCTGCAATACTCCGTGAAAAATTGAGGGAGATGGACGGCTGCCGCCGTTTCAAGAGAACCGATTCGAAGCGGGCCGTTCGGATCGCCTGCCTCTTGCGCCGTTTTTTGCGCCTCATGCAGCAATTGAAGGATTCTGTCTGCGTCTTTTAATAAGTTTTCACCTGCTGGCGTCAGCGTCATTCCCCGATTTGTGCGGTAAAAAAGCTGTGTTTGCAATTGCCGTTCCAGCTGCTGAATCCGGTTTGTCACATTTGATTGAACATAATGCAGGCTTTCTGCCGCCTTTGAAATACTTCCTTTGCGGGCGACAGCCTGAAAAATCTTTAAGTCTCCGCTTTCCATGTAAGGGCACCTTCTTGCTATGATTTTTATTGATAGCCGGCTATCAATTTTCATTTATTTACTGCAGCTGATACAGCCTGTAAAATCTTTCTCATCAATCATAAAGGAGAGAAGAAAGATGAATGCCCTTATCATACACGAAAATGGCTTTGATTTCAGGCAGGCACCTGACAAAAGGCCGGGTAACGGCGAAGTAAAAATAAAGCTGAAAACAGCCGGATTAAACCATCGTGATTTGTTTTTAATAAAAAAACACGAAACCGGAAACCATGAATTTATTCTCGGTTCAGACGGCGCGGGAATCGTAACCGAAATAGGACACGGCGTCCGGTCTCATTTACTGAATGCAGAAGTCATCATCAACCCGGTGCTGAATTGGAAGACTGTTGAGGACGTACCAGCCGTCCCTGATATTTTAGGCGGTCCGAGCGACGGAACATTTTCACCTTATGTCATCGTTCCTGCGGAAAATGCCGTTTTAAAACCCGAACACCTGACTTGGGAGGAAGCGGGCGTCCTGCCGTTATCAGCATTAACCGCTTATCGCGCCTTATTTACAAAAGGACAATTAAAAAAAGGCGAACACCTTATCCTTCCGGGCATCGGAAGCGGCGTGGCAACATACGCCTTATTCATGGCAAAAGCTATCGGAGCGACAGTCAGCGTCACCTCCCGCAGTGAAAACAAAAAACAAACCGCACTGTCATACGGTGCAGACCGGGCGATTGACAGCTACGGTGACTGGAATGAGGCGCTGAATGGCGAAAAAGCAGATATCATACTTGACGGTGTAGGCCCCGCCTTATTTCAACACTATCTTGACATTATTAAACCGAATGGCCGGATCGTAACATTCGGCGCCAGTTCAGGCGATCAGCTCGGATTTCCCATTCGCTCGCTGTTTTTTCCGCAGATTCATATTCTCGGTACATCAATGGGAAGCAATGAGGAATTCGCGGATATGCTGGAATTGATAAACCGCTGCGGCATCCGTCCCATTATCGATCGCATGTACCCTCTCGGTGAAGCAGCTGCCGCTTTTAACAGGATGCGGGAAGGACAGCAGTTCGGCAATATCGGCTTTCGTATAGATGTCTAAAAAAAGGAGCGGACCCGTCCGTTCCCTTATTTGTTTATAAGCGTTTCCGCTTGAAATTCAAAATGTTGTTCTTCATCGATTAAAATCTGCCCGCAAATCGACTGCAGACACACAGAGCCCGTCACGTTTTTTAAGGCGTCATAAATAAACGGCGGCGATGACTTCCGCCGTCAGCAGCACCATGATCGACAGCTCAAGGCTTGCAAATCGTCTCAGTCTCCGGAAGAAAACAATCTCTCCGCTCTGTAAAACAAAATTCCATATTTATCTTCCATTTCCATATTTCCTTTATATGACCAATACAAGAAGAAGGAGGTTCCATTTCAATACGAAAAACCGGCTGTTCCCAGCCGGTTTTATAAATAAATCCCTTTATTTACGGTAAAACAGTGCTCCCCATTAAATAACTGTCGACTTCGCGCGCTGCTTCCCGGCCTTCATTAATCGCCCATACAATCAGGCTTTGGCCCCTTCTCGCATCCCCTGCGGCGAAAACACCGTCAACATTCGTTTTATAATCCCCATATGCCGCCTGAATTTTATGATTTGCCGAATCGACACCGAACTGTTTCAATAATGGCTGTTCTGTTCCTTCAAAACCGATGGCGATGAACACCAGCTGAGCAGGCCAGACTTTTTCTGTACCGGGCAGTTCATGAAATTCATACTTTCCGAATTCGTTTCTGACTTTTTCCATTTGGATGGTGTGGATCTCTTGTAAGCGGCCCTGCTTATCGGCCACCATTTTTGTCGTCTGAATTGAATATTCTCTCGGGTCTTTGCCGAACTTTGCCTGCGCTTCTTCATAGGCGTATTCAAGGGTAAAGACGTGCGGCTGTTCAGGCCACATATTGTCGTTCGTGCGCGTCTGAGGAAGTTTAGGATGTTTCCCGAACTGGTGCACGCTGCGCGCTTTTTGGCGCAGCGCGGTTGCCACGCAGTCAGCTCCTGTGTCTCCTCCGCCGATCACGATGACATCTTTCCCTTTAGCGTCTATAAATTGTTTGTCTTTGAAGTTGGAATCTAAATAGCTTTTCGTCGCCAGTGTTAAATAGTCCATCGCATAATGGACGCCTTTTGCTTCCCGGCCTTCAATCAGCAGATTGCGCTGCTTTTGGGCGCCTGTGCACAAAATGACGGCATCAAATTGTTCTTTCAGCTCATCTGCCGTTATGTCAACGCCGATTTCGGTATTTGTCACAAAATCTATACCTTCCTGCGTCAAAAGCTTAATACGGCGTTCGACGACATTTTTCTCAAGCTTCATGCTCGGAATGCCGTACATCAGCAGGCCGCCGGCTCTGTCGGCACGCTCATAGACCGTTACGGAATGACCGGCTTGATTCAGCTGATCAGCGCTTGCCAGACCTGCCGGGCCTGAACCGACGACAGCGACTTTTTTACCTGTGCGTTTCACGGGAATTCTCGGCTGAATCCATCCATTTTCAAAACCTTTGTCAATGATCGTCCGCTCGATGTTTTTAATTGAAACAGCCGGATCTGAAATGGCCAGCGTACAAGATCCTTCACAAGGAGCGGGACAGACCCGCCCTGTGAATTCAGGAAAGTTATTCGTTTTCAGAAGGCGCTCCAAGGCTTCTTTCCAGCGCCCCCGATAGACGAGGTCATTCCACTCCGGTATCAGATTATAAATCGGGCAGCCGGAGGTAAAACCGTTGATATCAGCGCCGATTTGGCAAAACGGTGTGCCGCAATCCATACACCGCGCCCCCTGCCGCTTTGACGCTTCATCTGAAAATGGAGCCGAATACTCTTTCCAATCCTTTAAGCGAGTGAGAGGGTCCCGCTCAGCCGGTTTTTCTCGTTTTTCTTCCATGAATCCAGTTGGTTTCCCCATGTTCCTCTCCCCTTTCTTACTGTACTACCGCTTGTTTTTGATCTTTGGCAGGCGTTTGGAGGACCTTTGTATTGGCTTCAAAAGCATACATAATTGCGTCTTCTTCTGATAAACCCGCCGCTTTTTGTTCTTCGATGCTGAGGAGCATTTGTTTATAGTTTTTCGGAATGATTTTGATAAAGGTTTCTGCGGCTTTTTCCCAATTGTCCAGGAGATCTGCGGCTTTTTTGCTGTTTGTCAGCGCCGCATGCCGTTTGACCATTTCTTGCACTCCTTTGATCTCCGCCTCATCCGTCAGCTTTTCAAATGAAATCATTTCCATGTTGCATTTGCGTTTAAATGCTTTGGCATCTTCACTCAGGACGTATGCGATACCGCCTGACATTCCCGCCCCGAAGTTTTTGCCGACTTCGCCGAGGACGACAACCCGGCCGCCTGTCATGTATTCACATCCGTGGTCTCCGATACCTTCTACAACGACATTGACTCCGCTGTTACGGACTGCAAAACGTTCACCGGCGCGCCCGTTAATGTACGCTTCCCCGCTTGTTGCTCCGTAAAATGCGACGTTCCCGATAATAACGTTATCGTGTGTTTCACAATTGAAGGCATCAGGCGCTTTCACGATGATTTTTCCGCCTGAAAGCCCTTTGCCTACGTAGTCATTTGAATCCCCGTTCAAATGAAGCGTCATCCCTTTAGGGACAAATGCTCCGAAACTCTGTCCGGCTGATCCGGTAAAATGAAGTCTGATCGTATCATCCGGCAGGCCTTCCGCTCCGTAGCGTTTAGAAATTTCACTTCCCGTCACGGTTCCGGCTACGCGATTTGTATTATTGATCTTGATTTCAGCTTCCGCTTCCTGACCGGCTTCAATTGCAGCCTGCACCGCCGGAAGAATAACTGTCATATCAAGCGACTCGTCGATTTTATGGTTTTGCGCCGTACGGAAAGTGCGTATGCCTTCAGGCTGGTACAGCAGTGTGGATAAATCAAGCTGTCCCGCTTTCCAATGCGCTTTCGCACGTTCACTGACATGAAGAACGTCTGTCCGTCCGATCATTTCATCAAGCGTCTTAAAGCCTAACTGCGCCATATATTCACGCACTTCTTCTGCGACAAACAGCATGTAATTTACGATATGGTCTGGATCGCCCATGAATTTTTTGCGGAGCTCCGGATTTTGCGTCGCGACACCTACAGGACATGTATCTAAATGGCAGGCGCGCATCATGACGCAGCCAAGAACGACAAGCGGCGCTGTAGCAAAGCCGAATTCCTCCGCACCGAGCAAGGCGGCCATCACGACATCTCGGCCTGTCATCAGCTTACCGTCCGTTTCCAATACCACGCGATCCCGTAAACCGTTCAGCATCAGCGTTTGGTGAGCTTCTGCAAGACCAAGCTCCCACGGAAGACCCGTATGTTTAATACTCGTTTTCGGCGATGCGCCCGTTCCGCCATCGTAGCCGCTGATGACGATGACATCCGCAGTGCCTTTTGCCACACCGGCCGCAATCGTGCCGACACCGGCTTTTGACACGAGCTTGACGCTGATTCGCGCGCTTCGATTTGCATTTTTTAAATCATGGATCAGCTGCGCCAAATCTTCAATTGAATAAATATCATGGTGAGGAGGCGGTGAGATCAGCCCTACACCTGGTGTAGAACCGCGGACATCCGCGACCCAAGGATATACTTTGTTCCCCGGAAGCTGACCGCCTTCTCCCGGCTTCGCCCCTTGCGCCATTTTGATCTGCAATTCATCCGCATTGACGAGATAATGGCTCTTTACGCCGAAACGGCCGGAAGCGATCTGTTTAATCGCACTTCTTCTGTCGTCGCCATTTTCATCCGGAACGAAACGTTTCGGATCCTCGCCGCCTTCTCCGCTGTTGCTTTTTCCGCCAAGCCTGTTCATCGCTATCGCTAAAGCCTCATGGGCTTCCTTGCTTAATGAACCGAACGACATCGCTCCTGTTTTAAAACGTTTCACGATGGACGCAGCTGATTCAACTTCCTCTAATTTTAAAGGCTTGCGGTCTTCTTTGAAGGCGAACAGATTGCGTAAAAATCCGATTCGTTCTTCATCCGCTGCTTGAGAATACTGCTTAAACAGGCTGTAATCATTTTTTCGGCAGGCCCATTGCAGCGTATGGATGGTTTTCGGGTTGAAAGCGTGGTGCTCTCCCCCGTTCCGCCATTGGAATTCACTTCCCGGATCAAGAGTTTGGCTGTAATCATCCTTGTACGCCGCTTGGTGGCGCTGTTTCGCTTCTTGCGCAATCGTCTCGATATCGATTCCGCCAAGCTGAGATGCAGTACCGGTAAAGTATTTTGCGATAACGTCTTCACCGATGCCGACCGCTTCAAAAATTTGGGCGCCCCTGTAACTTTGCACAGTTGAAATCCCCATTTTTGACATCACTTTCACGACGCCTTCTGTTACGCTCTTTCCGTATTTGCTGACAGCTTCTTCATACGGAATATCAAGCCGGCCTTCATCGATTTCCTGCTTATACGTAGCATAAGTCAAATACGGATTGACAGCATCGGCACCATACCCGATGAGAGCCGCAAAGTGATGAACTTCACGCGCTTCCCCGGATTCAACGATAATGCTTGCTTTTGTTCGCAGGCCTTGACGGATCAAATGCTGATGCAGCGCACTGACGGCCAAAAGCGGCGGAATCGGCGTCAATTCCCTACTCATTGCCCTGTCAGATAAAATTAACAGAGATACGCCTTCCTTGATCGCTTTTTCCGCTTGCTGAAACAAATCCTTCAGGCCTTTTTCCAGGTCATCGGAAAACAGCGTGCGGATGTTCTGGCTCTTAATGTCAGGGTGCACAAGTGTTTTCAGCGCATAAAACTGTTCGTTTGATAATACAGGAGTATACAATTTTATGCGGCGTGCATTTCTTTCACTCGGATGCAGCAGATCGCCTTCAGCTCCAAGCCATGTCACCGTAGAGGTCACAAGCTGCTCGCGGATCGCGTCAATCGGCGGGTTTGTGACTTGCGCAAACAGCTGTTTAAAGTAATGAAACAGTGATTGGGCGCGATCGGATAAAACGGCGAGCGGCGAATCATTTCCCATAGAGCCGAGCGGGTCCTTGCCTTCTTTAATAACAGGAATTAAATACTTCTGAATATCTTCATACGTATAGCCGAACGCTTTTTGACGGACGAGAAGATCATCGAATTGTTCCTCTTCCCGGATTTCCGGGTCAGGATTCACTTGAACCAATTCTTCTTCAAGCCATTTTTGATACGGGAATTCATTGGCTATTTCTGTTTTTACTTCTTCATCTGAAATAATCCGGCCTTCCTCTAAGTCAATGAGCAGCATTTTTCCGGGCTCCAGACGTTTTTTATGAAGAATGTTCTCCTGCTCCACTTCAATAACGCCGACCTCAGATGAGAAAATAATATGGTCATCTTTTGTCACATAGTAACGTGCCGGACGCAGGCCGTTACGGTCAAGGATGGCGCCGATCTGTTTTCCGTCCGTAAACGAAATGGCGGTCGGCCCGTCCCACGGCTCCATTAAAGAGCTGTGATATTCATAAAAAGCCCGTTTCGCTTTAGACATGTGAGTGTTTTCTGTCCATGGTTCCGGAATCAGCATCATTGCCGTATGTGCCGGTTTCCGCCCCGCCATCACGAAAAATTCAAACGCATTATCAAGAATGGATGAGTCACTGCCCTCAGCATTTAAAATCGGCAGCACTTTGTGAAGATCGTCTCCGAAGCTTTCTGAAACGAACTGCTGCTCCCTCGCTCTCATCCAATTGATGTTGCCCCGAAGCGTATTGATTTCTCCGTTATGAATCAGATAGCGGTTCGGATGGGCACGTTCCCAAGTAGGAAAGGTATTTGTGCTGAATCTTGAATGCACGAGTGAAAATGCAGATACGAAGGTTTCATCCTGCAAATCCAAATAAAAAGCGTCAACCTGCTCAGGCGTTAACAACCCTTTATAAACAATAGTCTGGCTTGACAAGCTTGCGAAGTAAAAATCAAGCTGTTCTTGAACGCCCCAATTTTCCGCCTGCTTCCGGATGACATACAGTTTGCGTTCAAAAGCAAGGCTGTCTTTCAAATCGTTTGCGGCTCCGATAAATACTTGACGCACATACGGGCAAGTGCTTTGTGCCACTGTTCCGATTTTTCCGACATTTACAGGGACGGTTCTCCAGCCGAGAACAATCTGTCCTTCCTGCTCAATGAATGCATTCACCTGTTTTTCGATCTTTTTTCTTTCCTCTTCATTTTGCGAGAAAAAGACCATTCCTACCCCGTAACGGCCTTTTTCCGGCAGCTTCATTTCTCCGCACTCTTTCTTAAAAAAAGCATCAGGGATCTGAACCATCAGGCCGGCGCCGTCACCCGTATTCGGATCACTGCCCTGTCCTCCTCTGTGATCCAGCTGGCAAAGCATCTTCAGTCCTTTTTTGACAATGTCATGTGAAGGTTTCCCTTTTAAATGGGCATACAAGCCGATTCCGCATGCATCGTGCTCAAATTCCGGACGGTAGAGACCTTGTGCTTTCGGCATTTGATTGTAAGTCATAATTCCTCTCCCCCGATCAGTTTCCGTTAATTATCGGTCATAAAATCTGACAACTTTAAATTAATTGTAAGTTTTCAAAACAATATAAACAATATATAATTTAGATCAAATACATCTCAAAATGAGATAGATGGGTGTGAACGCAATGGAATTACGCCAGCTTCGGTATTTTATGGAGGTAGCAGAACGGGAACATGTGTCAGAAGCGGCTGATCATCTGCATGTCGCACAATCCGCCATCAGCCGGCAGATTGCAAATCTTGAAGAAGAGCTGAAAGTCACTTTATTTGAACGGGAAGGCAGAAATATTAAATTAACGCCGATCGGCAAACAATTTTTAGAACATGTTAAAACGGCGATGAAAGCAATTGATTATGCGAAGGAACAAATTGATGAATATCTTGATCCGAATCGCGGAACCGTCAAAATAGGATTTCCGACGAGCCTTGCAAGCCAGCTTTTGCCGACTGTGATTTCGGCATTTAAAGAGGAATACCCGAACGTTGAGTTTTTGCTCCGCCAGGGTTCTTATAAGTTTTTAATTGAAGCGGTAAGAAACAGGGATATAGATGCTGCGCTGCTCGGCCCCGTTCCGACGGAATTCCCCGACATAACAGGCAATATCTTATTCACGGAAAAGATTTACGCGCTTGTTCCGCTGCATCATCCGCTTGCCAAACAGAAAAATATTCATTTAATTGATCTGCGCGGCGACCAATTCGTTTTATTTCCTGAAGGATTTATTCTCCGAAACATGGCGATTGACGCTTGCAGACAGGCCGGCTTTGCGCCGCTTGTATCGACGGAAGGCGAGGATTTAGATGCCATTAAAGGATTAGTCTCCGCGGGGATGGGAGTTACTTTATTACCCGAAAGCACCTTTGCAGAAACCACACCCCGGTTCACGGTCAAAATTCCGATTGAATTTCCTCAAGTGAAGCGCACCGTAGGCATTATTAAACCAGAAGGAAGAGAACTGGCTCCGTCTGCAAATGATTTCTATCATTTTGTCATTCAATTTTTCTCCAAACTTGAACAATATCAATAAAAAACAAACCCGAGCTTCAAAACGAAGCCTCGGGCTTTTTCATATTTTTATAGATCTTTCTCAGCCGATCGGAATGGATAATTCAACGTGGCAGACAAACGCTTCCGGATCAATGACTGATTGATCGGTCTGTTTGTGCGGCGTTTCTTTAAATGTCTTCAGCTGGGCTGAGGAATAGTTGACGATGCCGAGTCCGAGCTCTTCTCCCTGCTGATCAAGCAGCCTGACAACCGCTCCGCTGCTGAATCTGCCCTTAATCTGTTCGATATCCTGCGGTGACAGCGCCATATTTCCGTTCGCGACATCGCGGCTGCTTTTCTTTTCCATCACAATTTCGCCTTCGGGGCCGGAATTAAATGCAAGCCATTGTTCTTTGTGGTTTAACGGCAGGGTTCCTTCCGCTTCAAAATAAGTTCCTTCAGCCGCCTCATCTACCGCTTGAAGCAGAATGTCCGGAATGTTAGCCTGCCCGAGAAAGCCTTTAATACCGGAGGCCATTACAATTTTAAAAGCATCCAGTTTCGAACGCATTCCGCCGGTTCCCATTTCACTCCCGGCATCTCCCGCGCTTGCTTCTATTTCCGGAGTGATGTCACTTACATGTCTGATTCTTTTCGCTTTCGGATTGCTGCGCGGATTATCATCATATAAACCGTCAATGTCTGATAAAATCACAAGCATGTCGGCATCAATTAAACCTGCCACCTTCGCTGCGAGTGTATCGTTATCTCCGAATTTCAGCCGGTTGACTGTGACCGTGTCATTTTCATTAATAATCGGAATAATGCCTCGTTCCAAAAGGACGTTCATCGTATTGCGCACATTATGGTAGCGGTATTCGTCGGAAAAGTCGCTTCTTGTAATTAATATTTGTGATGCGACATAACCGTGCGCTAAAAACAGCTTTGAATAAGCCTCCATTAATAATCCCTGCCCGATGGAAGCAGAAGCCTGTTTTTCAGGGAGGCCTTCCGGTTTCTGAATAAATCCGAGCTTCCGATAACCTGCCGCCACTGCGCCGGAAGATATTAAAATCACTTCATAGCCGCTGTCTTTCAGCTGTGCGATTTGATCCACCAATGCTTCCAGCTTTCTTCTGCTGATTTCCCCGTGCAGGCTCGTCAGTGAGCTGCTTCCGATTTTCACCGCGACTCTTTTGATCTTCGTCCGAGACGTCACTGTATCACTCCTGTTTCTTAACGATTATAGTGCTGCCGTTTTTTCAATTGTTTTGCTGATCTCAATAGAACGTTCGGTCGCATGTTTAATGGCTTTGGCAATGGCTTCTCCGCCGCCTTCTGACCTGAGCGCATCGAGGCCGGCTTCCGTCGTGCCGTTTGGAGAGGTGATGTTTTCCCGAAGCACATCCGGTTTTTCACCCGTTTCCATCAGCATTTTAGCAGCGCCCAATAACGTTTGCGCGCCGATTTTGCGGGACAGCCGTTTGTCTAAGCCGGCTTCTTCACCTGCTTTTTCAATAAACTCCATTAAATAATAGAAGTACGCCGGTCCGCTGCCTGCGATGCCGGTGAAAATGTCCATCTGATCTTCCTTGATCACGTACACTTCCCCGAGGCATTCCAAAAGGGATACCGCGGTTTTTGCTGAGCCGTAAGAGACATGGTCTCCGAAAGCCGCAGCTGTTGCCGATTCGCCGATCATGCTGGATGTGTTCGGCATCACTCTTACAACTGGCTGACGGTCATGTAATGATTGTTGTATAAATGAGGTTGTTATGCCTGCCAGAACAGACAGGATGATTTGATGAGGTTGGATACGCCGTTTCAGCGTAGCAAGAGCGATTTCAGCATCCTTCGGTTTCATGGCTAAAATAAAGACATCAATGTCTTCGGTTTTCATGCTGTCAAAAGCAATGCCTTGAATTCCGTATTGATGTTCCAATTCAGCGAGTCGCTCTGTATTGCGGCGGTTTGTCACGCAGATGTTTTGGTTGGGAATTTTTTTTGCGCGGACCATGCCTGATATCATTCCTTCAGCCATTGATCCTGCTCCGATAAAAGCAACTTTCTTTTGATCTAAGATCGGTAACATCTCCCTTGTTCGTATTTTGTTCGTATTTTTCACACGTTTTTTATGTTACCACTTCAGGAGTCGATGTCAAGTTTGAAGGTTTTATTGATATGTATTGTTCCGAGCCTGTTATTATGTATAATGAATCACAGAACAAACCTTTTGAGTCCGGGAGGCCGGGTGCGTTCCGGCCGGATTTAAAAGTTATCTGAAATGGCTTTTTCAATCAGCTTTTTGCAGCGGTCAAGCTCTGTCTTCAGCTGTTTTTTGTAAAGCTTCGCAGCTTCATAGTCTTTAAATTGATAGAGAACGACTTCCTGGAGTTTGGCTCCCTCTTTTTTCACTTTTACTTGCTTTAAAATCCCGTCATCCAAAAGTTCGTGAAGTGAACGGTACACCTCGGTATGATTCGGCTTAAAACCGAGGGGTTTAAATTCCGAACGCAGCACCTCGAGAAGCTTCAGTCCGTAAAGCCGTTCCTGCTCTGTCATTGTAATCATGTAAAGCTTTAAAAAGGCTCTTTGTTTCACTAAAAAACCGGTTGAACTTCTTTTTTCTTCTTTCAATACGTGCACATCCTTCCTTCTAACAAATTATTCCATGTACTAAATATTCTCTTTATATCCCGTTTTCCCTTTTATTGTTCGGACAGTTTGGTTTGTATTGATTTGTTTTTTGGAGGAGGGGAAAAATAATCTTGATGAACATTTGGTACATAGTTTATTTAGTTTAATTATAGCTGATATCGGTTTCTTTTTCACTCTTTTTTCTGCAAAAACGGCTCTTTATGCCTATTTATTCGGGTTGTGAAAACAAAAAAAGACCCGTCACGAAGACAGGTCCCCTTTTGTTTAAGGATTAGTTGACCACAAACCGGCCGTTTTGATGAAAATGCGCGGATGTAATTTCAATTGAGCAACCATATATTCTGCAAGATCCTCAGGCTGCATGACTTTTTCCGGATTGCCGTCTGTCAGATTTAATTCAATAGACATGTCGCTTGCAACCGTGCTCGGAGTCATTGCGCTGACACGGATATTGTGTTTTCTGACTTCCTGCATGAGAGATTCGGTCAGACCGAGAACGGCAAATTTAGAAGCGCTGTACGCACTTGTCGCCGCGGCGCCTCTTTGGCCCGCCGTAGAAGAAATATTAATGATATCTCCTGATTTTCTCTCAATCATTTCAGGAAGAACGGCGCGTGTCACGTGGTATACACCCATTACATTAACTTGAATGATGTCTTCCCACTCTTCAGGCGTAAGATCCAAAAATCCGCCGAATTTGCTGATTCCGGCATTGTTAATCAGGATGTCAACCTCACCGAGTTCTTCTTTAATAGAGGAGACGGCTTGTTCAACCTCTTTTTGGTTTTTCACATCGGCTGCAGCGAATGATGCCTTTACACCAAGGGCTTTCACTTCTTCCGCAACCTTTTCGACATTTGCTTCTGTACGGCCGATTAAACCGATATTGACTCCTTCTTTTGCTAAAGCGATAGCGGCGGCGCGGCCGATTCCTCTGCCCGCACCCGTGATAAGAGCCGTTTTGTTTTGTAGGCTTTCCATGTCTTTCACCCTTTCTGAATGTCCTTATGTACGATTTCACATTATAAGCAGAAAAAAAACAATTAGCAAATAAAATGATTCAACACGATCCGTAAAGGGTATCAACTGAAAAAAAGGAGTGAAAAGCAGATGATCATCATTTTGTATATCAGTGCTGCCGTTGCGGCTGCCGCATTAATTTATGCAGCCGTATCCGCCGTGCATTTTAAAAGAAACACAGCGCCTGATATAAAGAAGATTAACGCCGCGACAGCGTCTATGCAGACGTCCGTTGAAGAAATCAAAACAGAAACCCGTTTGTTATCACAAAAGCAGAAAGAACTGCAGGAAGACTTTCTTACTAAAAAAACAGCCGTGCAAACGACGGCAGCCGAAGTTAAAGGAACGCCTCACGTCCTGAAAATGCTCTGGAACGCCGGTAAAAGCGGTTTATGAGCCTGCATGTCATCCGACGTTTTTGATGACACTAAGAGAAACTGGCGGATTCAAGGAGGCATAATATGATTTGCGATCGTGAGCGGCTTGCGCATTTTTTGCAGCAGCTTAAAGCATTATCATCTTCGGGAGGATTTACAAAATCGGATTTGCTGACTCCGGAGTTCCATTTAGCCAAGGACGGAGATCTGGATATGTATTATTCGCCTCATAATGAGTATATCAACCCACATGCTGCGGTTGTCATCTCCGGAATTACACCCGGTTTTTTTCAGATGCAGCGGGCTTACAAAGCAGCGGCACAGCTTTTAAAAAACGGCGAATCTCTTGAGGTGATAGCATATGAGACAAAAAAAGCGGCCGGACTTTCCGGTTCCATGAGGCAGCACATCATCGAAATGCTTAATGAATGCGGTCTGCCGGCCGCGCTTCACGTTGAGGATTCATCCCGGTTTTTTGATTCAAAACGGGAGCTGCTTCATACGACATAAGTTATCAAACACCCTGTTTTTTATAAACAGAAAAACTATACGGGACACCGGCCGGCCATCAGCAGATCAGCTCTTCTCAGCCGTTACGCGCTGACATGTTTTCCGGATGAAATAGAAATGATGAAAAAAGACATTCTGCTTATCCCTCTCGGAAAAGCAGCAGAATCAGCCTGCCGCACGCTGAAGAAGAACGGCAGAATGGGCCATGCGGTCATTCTGGAAGGCTTCCCGCATCCGTCCGGAGCAAACGGACATCGTTTCAAACAATTTCACGAAAACCAACAATCGTTACGTGAACAAATTCAGCGGTTTGCCGGGTTTCTTCAGCAGCCGTAAAAAAACGCCCCGAATTTTCGGGGCGCTGCTGTTAAGAAGCGTATTCAGGCAATGCTTTATTGTGTTTTGCCGTTTTCTCTTCAGGTATTTTGATTTGATTTGTCAAGATTGCACTTACGAAATAGAGCGCTGCGAAAATCCATACAACGCCTTGTGCGCCGACAAGCCCGATGAACGCCCAGGCAAGCGCGGGGCCGACAAATGCCGACAGGCCCGCAGCCAGATTTAACACAGACATGGCAGCACCTTTATTGCTGCCGGCCGCCGTCGGCACGATAGCTCCGATCGGAACGAACCCGGCGAGGAGCCCTCCCCATATAAAACCGACAATGCTGACGAAAAGCAAGTTCCCATGTGATACAACAGGAGCATAATATAATAAAAGAGTAAAAATGCCGCAGCCCACTCCTCCGAACCACATGACGGTCTTTTTCCAGCCGAAGGCATCGCCGACTGCGCCGAATATTAAGTTAAAGACGATATTTCCGAGAAAGATCGTTCCCCAAATTTGAAGCCAAACATTTGTAGAAATGCCGTGCTGCGCCATATGCATCGGGAGGAATACCGGAAATCCGTATGTTCCGATGCTGTTAATGATTCGAATGATCCCCCCAGAGAGCACGCGCGGATTTTCAGCAAGGATGGTGATTCCCTTCATTAATTCCTGCGCCTTTTCCCGCTTATCTGCCTTTTTCTTTTCAAAGCGGTCCCTATTTAAAATCAAAGCAAAAAACGCGCCGAGACATACCCAGAAAATTGAACTCCACAGCGTATTCAAATAGCCGAAGGATTTGATGGCCCAGCTTGAATACCAAGCACCGAATACAAACATCCCGCAGCAATATGCAATCCAGAACCAGCCGACCGCCGTACTGAGCCTGTTTTTCGGCGACCGGTAAATCACCCATGTCAAAAATGAATAGGCAAACAGCGGGTAACCCAGCCCTTTAATAAAATACGTGACATACATCACCGGCAAATTAAGATTCTCAAATCCGTATGCGATAAACGCGGCTGTTCCGATGACGTAAAACAACAGCCCCATAAACATCGTCCGCTTTGCGCCGAAGGCTTCGAGGCAGACTCCTGAAAACCACGACGCCACAGCAAGAGAAATACCGTAAACCGTAAACAAGGATGCTGATTGCTGTACCGTCAAGCCGTTTTCGACTAAAAACGGGCTGAGCCAGCCTTGTTCAAGGCCGTCCCCCATCATAAACAGCACGACCCCTAAAAATCCCCAGGCGAGCTGTTTTGGAATTCCTATTTTATTAAGCATTTTTGTTCCTCCTCAGCAATCTTTCATGTTGTCACCTCATCCCCAAGTCAGGCTTTCACCGCCGGCTGAAAATGAGTAAATAATTTTTGCGTATGTTTCCATTCTTCATATAGGAAGAGATCCGTCTGATCCGCTTCCGGCTCAATTATCTTTGTGCGGGTCGAAAGCTCTGCTTTCACACCGAGAGCTTCGTTGCAAATCATCACCGCTCCCATTGCGGATGCCTGGCTGAACCCCTCTCTCTTATAGATTTTCTTTTGAAGAAGGTTAGCAAGAAACTGCGTCAAAGCATCACTTTGGAAACCGCCGCCGCACACCTTCACATAATCTTGTGAAAAGGAAGCCGCCTCTGTTAACGTCTCATAGTTCCATTTGATTGAAAAAGCGATTTCCAGCAGTGCGGCTTTAACAAAATGGGCTCTGCTTAAGTTTTGGGACAGGGGAGCGTCAAATATAAATCCGCCTTTTGCCAGTGCGTTTTTCTCAGGCGATAAATAGGAGCCTAACGCAGAAATACAGGCATGATCATGTTTCGGCAGACTTGCGATTTCCCGTTCCATGACGCTGTAGGATTCATTCGGATAAAAAATGGATTTTAATTTTTGATAATTGAGTCCTGTTACACCCGGATTCGTTTCAAGAAGCCATTGACCTTCTTCTGTATGGCAATTCAGCCATGCATTCTCTAAACTTTCGGTTCCGGTCTCCGCTGTTATCTTTGTAATCGGCGTCGTTGTGCCGGATACGATGACGATATCTCCCGGCTTTGCATCTGCACTTTTGATGGCAAGCTGTGTGTCTCCCCCGCCTGCAATCACAGGCACTCTTTCAGAAAGACCGAGCACCGCCGCTTTCTTAAACGTTAACATTCCGACAACCGCCCCAGATCGGACGAGTGAAGGAAGAATGGCAGAAGGCACACCGAAGATGTTGCATAATTTCTCTGACCACGCCTTTTTCCTTACGTCAAACAGCAGTGTTTCAGCAGCCTGTGACGGTTCATAGCTTAAAATTCCGCTCAGCTCAAATGTCACCCAGTCACTGACGCTAGTGATGCACTTCACTTCTTTCCATAAAGACGGCTGTCTGGCTTTTAATCCGACAAGTTTCATGGCGGAAAATAAAGCGCTCGGAAGGCGTCCGGTTTGCTGATGCACTTCTTCTGCCTCAATCCCGCCTTCCCATTCACGCCCTCTGTTATCAATGTTGGGCAGACCGAGAAATGCCTTTTTATCTTTATTGATCAGAACGATTCCCTGCCTCTGGCTTGTTGAGGTGATTCCGATTAATGTAATATGAGGGCTCTTGGCAATAGCCTTTCTTGCCATAGCGCTGATTTGCGTCCATAACCCTTCCGGTGAGAAATATCGTCCGTCCGGATAAAGCGGATCCGTCACATATTCGATGTCTTCCCTTTCAAGCGCGGTCACTTCGCCGCCGGCAGTCACGACCGCAACTCGCGCATTCCCCGTCCCGATGTCAAATACAAGGTAGCCTTTTTGTTCAGCCATTACAGCCTCCTCCTTCCGTTTCAAGTTCTCTTTTGTTATAAAGTTCACGTATTGAGCAGGTTTGATCTTGTTTCCATTTGAAAAGCGCTTCATTTAAAATCTTCACATGATGATCTTCCACTTCAAATGTTGCGCCCGCTAAATGGGGAGTCGCGAACACATTCGGCAAAGAGATCAAATCATAATCAGAAGATTCAGGCGGTTCATGATAAAACACGTCAAGGATCGCTCCCTTAATCCGCCGTTCTTTCAGCACCCGCAGCAGCTCTTCCCTGTCTGTAACCGCCGCTCTTGACGTATTGACAAAAACAGCTTCCTGTTTCATCAATTGAAAGTGCCGGGCGCCGATAAGGCCGATGGTTTCTTCTGTGCGCGGCAAGTGAACGGAAACAATATCACTTTCAGAAAATACCCGTTCAATCGTCGTTTTTTCATACTCCCGGTTTTCATGACGGACAAATGGATCATAGTAAAGCACCTTGCAATCAAAAGCGGCCAATAGCCGGGCGATTCTCTGTCCGACAGCTCCGAAACCGATAAGGCCGACTGTTTTCCCCGTCAGCTCATTTCCTCTGAATTTGACGTAAGCCTGCAAATAATCACCATTCCACTTTCTGTCCTTCAGCCACTGATGGGAAGAATACGTATGACGCAAAAATGAAATCACATTTCCGATAAACATTTCAGCAACGGCCTGGGCATTGCGGGCCGGTGTAAAGAAAACGGGGATTTTTCTTTTAGTCGCCGCCGCAATATCCACATTAGACGGCATTCCTCTGCAGACACCGATAAAAGCGGAATCCGGCAATATGTCAATAACACGCTCAGACACCTCATCAAGTTCAGTAATAAGCCCCGACGCGTTTGTCTCTTGAATCATTCGGATCAATTCATCTTCCCGATAGGCCCGGCCGTGCTTCTTCCACGGCCGGTGCACAGTCCGGCCGAACAGCTCAGTCAGCTCCTTCAGCCCCTCGTCGTGATATGGCGCGGTAATTAAAACCGTCATGGTGCAAAACATCCTTTTCACATAAATTTTTTCATAAAAAAAATCTCTTTCCTCAAAGAAGGAAAGAGATTCATATACCGTCTTTATCCGCTTGAAGCGCACAAATATGTATAGACCATTCTTTCCTATCTTTCAAGCATACGCTTGCTGGAATTGGCACAATAAATGTTGCCGAGGTTTCATAGGGCCAGTCCCTCCACCTCTCTGGATAGAAAATAAAATGATGAAATTGTCAGGCTGTTTAAAAGAATAAACTCATCATAGAAAAGTCTTTCCGTGATGTCAACACTTTTTTCTGAATTGACGTTCGATTTTGAAATGTTATAATGCTTACATTATAAACAAAGAGGAGAAATGGGCTATGAATTCTGCTGCAACACAGCCGAACGGGGTCTTTAAGTCGGTGTGCTCCCTAGACTGTCCCGATCAATGCGGCTTGCTTGTGACAAAAAAAGACGGAAAAATCATTAACATTCAGGGAGACCCCGATCACCCGGTCACATCAGGGAATATTTGCAACAAAGTCAGACACATGGCTGAGCGTATTTATGATGAGAAGCGCGTAACCGTTCCGTTAAAACGGATCGGTAAAAAAGGTGAAGCCGCGTTTGCGCCTATTTCCTGGGAGGAAGCAATCAATACGATCAGTTCGCGCTGGAAAGAGCTTATTGCCGAAGAAGGAGCGGAAAGCATTCTTCCGTACAGCTTTTACGGCAATATGGGAAAACTGGCGGCAGAGGGAATGGACCGCCGTTTTTTCCATCGTCTCGGAGCGAGTCATCTCGAACGGACGATTTGCAGCAAAGCCGGATCTGAAGGTTATAACTATACAATGGGAGAAGGAGCGGGTACTGATCCGGAGGAGACCATACATGCAAAGCTCTTTATTTTTTGGGGGATCAATGCCGTCAGCACGAATATGCACCAAATCATGATTGCTCAAAAAGCCCGGAAAAAAGGGGCTAAAATTGTCGTTATCGATGTACATAAGAACCAAACCGGCCGGCTTGCCGATTGGTTTATTCCCATTCGCCCAGGCACAGATGCCGCACTCGCCCTCGGTATCATGCATGTCTTATTCGACGAAAACCTTCACGATGAAGCATTTCTCACAGAATACACCGAAGGCAGTGAAGAATTAAAAGCGCATGTTAAACACTATGATCCGGAAACGGTTTCTTCTATTACAGGCATTAAAGCCGACGATATCAGACGCCTTGCGAGAATGTACGGGGAAACCTCCCCTTCCCTTATCAGGATTGGAAACGGCATTCAGCACCATGACAATGGCGGAATGATCGTCCGCACCGTCGCCTGCCTTCCGGCTGTTACAGGACAGTGGCTCAACACCGGAGGAGGCGCAATCAAGCACAACAGCGCGGTATTAAACTATAACAGACAAGCGCTCCAGCGGCCTGATCTGCTTTACGGCCGGAAGCCGCGATCATTTAATATGAACAGGCTCGGAAGCGTTCTTTTAGAAACAAAACCGCCCGTGCGCTCCCTGTTTATTTACGGTACGAATCCCGCAGTGGTTGCGCCGGAAGCGAATAAAGTCAGAAAAGGCCTGCTGCGGGAGGATTTATTTACAGTCGTTCACGATTTATTTTTAACGGAAACCGCCAAATATGCGGATATCGTGCTCCCTGCTTCATCCGCTTTTGAAAACACGGATTTTTACACGTCTTACTGGCATCATTTTATTCAGCTGCAAAAACCGGTGATCGAACCCTACGGGGACAGCAAATCGAATACGGAAGTGTTCCGTCTGCTTGCCGGAGCAATGGGATTTACCGAGCAGGAGCTTCAGGATTCCGATGAAGAATTAATCAGACAGGCGCTGGACTTTCCCGACAATCCGTATATCGAGGATATTGATTACGAGGCGCTCTCATGCCATTCCTTTATGAAAGCCAAACGGAAAAAACCGCTTTTTCCGGGAAAGCTCAAGACACCGAGCGGAAGAATTGAATTATATTCGGAAAAGATGAAACAGGACGGTTATCCGGCGCTGCCGACACACATCCCTCTTGAGAGCGATGACGATTTTCCGCTTTTATTTGTCCCGGGACCGAATCATAATTTTTTAAATTCGACATTTTCAAATAACGAAAAACACGTAAAACTGGAAAAAGCGCCAAAACTTTTTATTCATACAGAAGATGCTGTACGCCGGAACATAGAAGACGGAGAAACCGTTAGAGTTTGGAATCACCGCGGAGAGTGCGAATTGACTGTTTCGGTCGGCGAACAGGTGCTTCCCGGCGTTGCGGTGAGCCAAGGTCTTTGGGCCGATATGGATGATAAAAAACAGCTCGTCAATTCACTCACGCCCGATCGGCTGGCGGATATGGGCGGAGGTGCTGTTTTCTTCTCCGGAAAGGTGCAGGTGGAAAAGCTCAGCAATCAAAACCGTCCGCAATAAACGCCCGGCGGTTTTGCTGAAGGCTGAATCCTTCGGCCGGCTTCACCGTATAAAAAATGATTACGTTTATTGGAGGTTTGGATATATGACATTCCGCATATCACGAGAAACGGAAAGCGGTATGTGCAGAAGACGGCATTAAGAGAATGGCTGACTTCCATGCTGGAAAAAGAATAACAGCTGCTATGAAAAGCGGGAAGAGTTTTTTCTCTTCCCGTTCATTAAGATTTTCCGCCCTGCCTCTCTTCAACCCCAAACATACGACAGATATCGTTCTTACGTAACGAAACATCCCCTTCTTTAGATTTCAAATAAAACCCTTTCTTATATAACCGTATGACTTCCTCATATGTAAGCTCATGACGAAGGAGCGCCATTAAACGCCCGTCTTTTTCATCTTGTTTATTGAACCATTCATACCGTTCTGACCAGTTCACTTTCTGCATGTCAAACACCTTCTCACTTTGAATTAATGCCCTTTTCGCATTTATTATACTTATTTCCCCTTTTGTAAACACTCCGACTGCCTGTGACATTTTTGAAAACAGCCGTACCCGTCCCCATTAGTCACCATGTTGACTTATTTCCCTTTGTGATGTATATTGTAATTGTCAACATGGTGACAATTTAGATGGGAGATAATTTATGGATATTAAATTACTAATGAAGGAACTGCATTTTATGCAACAAAGTTACGCATCATTATTTTCGGTTGTCAATAAGGTGCAGACTCGGGGGGACGAATACTTAGAAATGTTAACTTCCCGACAGCATATGGCTCTTATTGCTATTGCCCATTTACCGACGGAAGATACCACACTTATGAATATCGCTAAAAAGCTGGGCACAACAAAACAAACCGCTAACAAATTAATTTCAAGCCTCGCGAAAAAAGGATATGTTCACACGGTGCCAAGCAAACTGGATAAACGTGCAATCAATATTGAGATTACCCCTGAAGGAAAAAAAGCGTTAATTTCCTGTTCAGAAAGATCCACCTATTTTTTAGCGGATATGTTTCATGAGTTCACAACTGAAGAAGTTGAAACATTCTGGAGGCTATTGCAAAAACTTTATCGTTTTGATGGTGAAGAACAGGATGGTTTTGAAGAAAAAGCACATTTGAAAGTTGAAGACCAGGCACGATTCATCTCAGATGACTATGAAGAAAAAATCATGGCTGAATTTTCAAAACGGCGATATGGGAGTGCAGACGATGAATAATATGCTTTATCGAAAAGTAAAAGAAACAGAGGATAAGATGAAGGAAAAATGCTATGAGCTGAAAGATAAAATTGATCAATTTATTTCTCATACTAAATATAAAATTCATTGCAACCGTAAACTGGACCGAGCCGGCAATTATATATCAATTGCCATTGGACTCTTTATCCTAACTGCCTCATGGCTGACCGGAACACAATGGCTGCTTTGGATAGGCGCGGCGAGTATTTTGAGCAATGCCTGTTTGCTCATTATAAAGCCTGTTAAAAATTGAAAATCTGAAAAAAGCTCTCTAAAAGAGAGCTTTCTTTTATTAATCGTCCCAGTCTTCATCTTCTTCCCAGTTTTCTTTCATCTCATGAAGTCTTTCATAAAAGAACTTTATAAGGCAGAATTAAGTTCTTTATAGCCACCGAATTCACTCCAAATAACAACTGGACATTCTCCTTCCCGTTACTTTAAGTACATTTATTCACAAAGTAATCTTTTTTACAGGTCATTTAGTGGTAGCCCAGGAAAATGCGAATTTACAACGTTAATCAAATTTAAACATAAAAAGTCGAATTCCCTGTCCTTTAAGGAAAACGACTTCTTCAAGTAAATCCCCATTAACCTTTTTTGGGGACGATTTGTAATCTCTGCGCAGTGAAATTATACCTGTGCTAGCCCGCCATCTACGAACAATTCAACACCCGTCAAGTAACTGCTTTCGTCTGAAGCAAGGAAAGATACAGCGTTTGCTACTTCTTCAGGTGTCCCAACTTTTCCAGCTGGAACAGTATTTCTGCTATTTTCCATTACTTCTTCAAGTGCATCACCAAAAAGCTCATCGTAGGCAGGTGTAAGAATAGCTCCTGGACTAACCACATTTACACGGATTTCAGTATCTTTTAGGTCAAGAATCCAGTTGCGAACTAGTGCTCTTAATGCTGCTTTAGATGCTCCATATACACTAAACGCTGGGTTGCCAATTGATCCAGCAGTAGAGCCCGTTACAATAATAGAACCTACTTTGTCCGGGAATAGTGATAACGCTTTTTGAACAGTAAAGATGGTTCCTTTAACGTTAATGCCGAACGTTCTATCAACCTGCTCTTCAGTAATTTCACCTAATGGAAGGAAGCTTCCGGTGCCCGCATTAGCAAAAAGAATGTCCAACTTACCTTTTTCCTGCTTTATCATGTCATATAGTTTGTCTAAGTCTTCAAGCTTAGAAATATCACCTTGAACACCGGTTACGTTCTTGCCAATTTGGTTAACAGCTTTATCAAGTTCGTTTTGTCTACGTCCCGTGATATAAACATATGCACCTTCGTTTACAAATTTTTGTGCTGCAGCAAGACCAATCCCACTTGTTCCACCCGTTACAAGCGCTATTTTACCTTCAAATTTACCCATACTTAACACTCCTTTAGAATTAATTTTATTTTATGTCTAGTACCTTTAAGTACTTGAAGAACAACTTACAAGATATAGTATCCTTCAGTAAGCACATTATCGGAAGTACCCACTTTTTTGTGATATAGTAACTAAAAAGTAATAAATGTGGAATGGAGAGCTTTAGACATGAAAAAATTTAGCTGTGGGTTTGAAGTGACAAAGGAAGTTATTGGCGGAAAATGGAAAGGTCTTGTATTATACTTTTTAATGAATGGACCAAAGAGAACGAGTGAATTAAAGCGCATTATCCCAAATATAACTCAGAAAATGCTGATTCAAACACTTAGAGAGCTTGAAGCCAGTGGACTTGTGAGCAGAAAGATGTATAATCAAGTACCGCCGAAGGTTGAATATTCATCCACTGAACTTGGAGAATCTCTTAAACCTATCTTGCAGGAGCTCTGTCAATGGGGAGGCCATTATGCGGAGCAAGAGTATGCAGAAGGTGAATATGAAATTGTACAGCCAGAACAACTAAGTTAGGATTGATGCAGCTGCTGAAGCAAATGCTAAACAACTTCAATACCATCACCTGACAGATGAAGAACAGTCAGAAATAAATGAGATATTCAATTTTGAAAGTGAAGTTCTAATAAGAAGTGTCATGGACTATATTCAGGAGAACTTTGATGAAATTCAAAATAGAGCTATTTCAAATGTTAAAAAGAAGGTTCAGAAACTTAGCAAAAAGATAAATGAAGACATCAGTAATAACATTTAATGCCTATATGGTCTCTTCGCATGTATTTTTTACACAAAAAGACCCGGATTTTAATTCCAGGTCACACTTACACCTTGTATTCACTTTATTTTCAGTACGTTTTGATTGATATAACAACGTTTTTGACAGCTCATAATAATGGATTTGGGGTCACACTTCGGGTCACAATTTGCTCAAATTCCCTCTTGCATTTCTCGAACTGCTTTATTCAAGATCATAAAATTTCAAACGAAACCTTACACGAAGGAATCGGGGATCGGTAAAACAAAGCCAGATATAACATATATTAAAAAATCTCTTGCATTTCCACACCCGGCATGCTATATTCATATAGCGATGAGCTGAATTGTGTAAGCCGATGCACATGCCCTTGCGGCACACACGAATGTGGCGTGTGGTGTATCGCCTCAATACGCAAAAGACGTTTGCTTCTGCAAACGTCTTTTTTTATTATCCGATTTTCGTTCCGTTCGGTACTGTCTGCTCTGGCGTAAGCAGGACAACGTCTCCTTTTTCCGGGATGCCGCCGAGAACGAGAACTTCTGACTTAAATCCGGCGATCCGCCGCGGCGGAAAGTTGACAATAGCGGTAACCTGCCTGCCCGTCAGATCATCCGGTTCGTACCGTTTTGTAATCTGGGCGCTTGATTGTTTCATGCCGATCTCTTCGCCGAAATCTATTGTCATCTTAATGGCCGGCACCTTTGCTTCCGGGAATACTTCCGCTTTTACGATCGTTCCTATTCTGAGATCGAGCTTGATAAAATCTTCGATGACTGCCATATCAAAAACTCCTTTTTTACAATCATGATATCAAAAAAAGACGCAGTTTATTTAACCGATTTTCAGGATTATTTATCAGATTGAAAGGTGTTTCGGAAGACGCGCGGCGTTATTCCCTTATGTCTGACAAACCATCTGGTAAAAGAAGACAAATTTTGAAAGCCGACCTCCTGGCTGATGTCTGTCAGCCGGCATTTTGTTTCAATAAGCATTTGTTCCGCTTTCTTCATACGGAGCTCAGCAATATAAGCTTGCGGGCTTTTCCCCGTCTGCTTTTTAAACCAGTCGGAATAATACGCCGGGTGGTAATGTTCCATTGCGGCAAGCTCTTTAATTGTAAAAGTCTTTGAGAGATTTCGGCGGATATACGCAATTGAATCATTCGTACGGTTTTCTTGTATCTTTTCAGCAATATATTCTGCAAGCAGACTCAATGAATGAGCCGACTGCTGCTTTGTCTCTTCTGTCAGCAAAAACCGAATCGATGTCCAAAAAGGATCAAGCTTATTCAGAACGCCGGGGTCAAATGGACCTTTGAAAAAATATGCCGGTATGTCGAGAACGAGACATTCGTTTCGCTCCAAAGAACGGAACCGATGTTCATGCCCGGGCGGAATATACAGCATTTGATCAGGTTTTAATCTGATTTCACGCCTTTCTGTCTCCAAGTCAAGCTGTCCTTCGAGCGGAAAGAGCATTTGGCAGTATGTGTGTGCATGAGAATCAAAAATATGTGAATAGGTGCGCCGCTCACAGATGATATGTTGTAATGAATCCATTTGTCCCTCCTTTTACATGATGCGTTTTTTTATTTAGTTTACATAATAATATTATTGTTCCCTCATCTGTAAACCTCTTAGGAAAGCAACAACTGCAAACTTCCGACTTTCTTTAATTGATTCGGTTAATTCAAATGCACTCTGTTTTCTCAACACGGCAAATCCGTGAAGAAGGCTCCTCAGTCCTCTCGCAGCATGAATCGCAGTGTCAGACTGTGCATAACCGTTAGCTGTCAGCTGCTTGACAACAAGCTCTACAAGCAGGCTTGACAGATTCTCAATCCGGCCGTCTTTTATCTTTTGAAATGTTGCGTCATATAATCCGGGATTGGCTTCTGCGAAATTGATATAGGCATCGGCAAGAGCGAGCAAAGCCGTTTCACCCGTCAGTCCTTCTGAAGAGGCCGCCATTTTTTCATATAACATAGTTAAACCGGAGACAGCCAGCTCTGTTTTAATTCCTTGAAGGCCATTGACAAAATTATAAAGGGAAGGCGGTTTTACGTTTAAGGACTTTGCAACGGCCGCAAGCGTCACTTCGTTCAGCCCTTTATCGTCAGCGATACCTGCTGCGGCTCTCAATATCATGTCAAGGCTCATCCCGACTCTCGGTGACATTATGATCGGCCTCCCGGCAGGCTTCGTTCGGCTTCCTCAGCAGCCTCAGCCATCATTTCAACGGGATTGCAGAGAACATTTCCATGTCCGGCGGCCAGACTGCTTGGTTGATGAGCGATAAGCGTTCTTGCTGTTTTTACAGCTTCTTCTTTATTCCACGTAGCAAAAGCCGGAAACGGAAATTTCCATTTCAGCTTCCCTGAAACAGCAAGGCCGCCCCGTACTTGAAAGGCATCTCCGACGATCAGCATATCATTTCTCATATCTTTAAAAGCGAGGCTTCCCGGCGTATGACCGGGAGCGGGAATGACAAGTAAAGATCCGATCCGCTCGCCGCCTTTCAGCAGGCGATCAGGTTCAGTCTGAACATTTTTCGGCACTCCCCCCTTTATCGGCGTTTGTGCTTCATGCTCAAATAAAGAAGTGTCACCTTTCAGCAAGAAAGAATCCCGCTCAGAAATACAGACGGAAGCATCCGGAAATTCCGCAGCTAATGAGTCAAGCGAACCGATGTGATCCCCGTGCGCGTGGGTGAGTAATATGTCATTCAGCGGTTTCCCAAGCTGCCGCAATGCTTGTTTGATTCCTTTATGACTGTTAGGCAGTCCGGCGTCAATCAGGGTTACTCCTTCTTCTTCTTCAACCAAATAACAATTCACCGGGAAAAGCGCTGGAAAAAAAGTCAGCTGCCAAACCCTTCCGTATTGTAAGATTCTCATCAACATCCCCCTAAAACTAATATCATTAGTTTTATTATAACTAATGCCGTTAGTTTATCAAGCGTTTTCTGTCTAAATCCTGAAAAAGGCGCGGGCGCTTCTCTCATGCCAAAAAAAGAAACGCGCATACTGTGATAAAAGATGCTTTCAGCCTGCGAATAAATCAGACTACTAAAACCAGCCGGATAAGCATACACTACTCAACGGAGGGGGAGTTCCACATCATGCATATCACACTTCAAAGCATCTGCCCTGTCTTAATGATTGCCTTTTTTCTGTATAAAAAGGTGAAACGGTCCGTCGGCTTTCAGCCTTTGAAACCCCGCTGGCTTTACACAAGAATGATTTTATTTTCATTGCTGGCCGCCGCTCTGGCGTTTTTCAGCATCACACACCCGGCTTTATACGGGTATCTTATATTCGGCACTTTTTGCGGCTGGCTTCTGGTCCTGTTTGCCAAACGGAACATTTCTTTTGAAGAACGCCGCGGAAAAATGTATTTTCGCACTCACCTGTGGATTGAACTTATTCTATTAACGTTATTCCTATCGAGATTTATTTATCGCGTTATTGAAATATACCGGGTCACAGCGGACTTTACCCATCCGGAGGCATACAGCCAAACGGTCGGGGCCGATCCGCTGACCATCAGTATCTTTTATTTCATCGCAGTTTATTACAGCGGCTTCTCTTTTTATGTTTTAAAAACGAGCAGAGACCAAACCAATAACAGTCAGTACGGCTGACATCCCTGTCTAAAAAGCAGGGATGTTTTTTAATCGTGCC
Source organism: Bacillus sp. JK74 (assembly GCF_053663395.1). Taxonomy (NCBI): domain Bacteria; kingdom Bacillati; phylum Bacillota; class Bacilli; order Caryophanales; family Bacillaceae; genus Bacillus; species Bacillus sp. JK74. The sequence continues at coordinate 67,663 of NZ_JBSJQB010000008.1, forward strand.
GCGTATGGTGAATCATTTGCTGAAGCACATCTAACACATGTTCATCCTCAGGTGAATAATAGATGGATGTTCCTTCTCTGCGTGATTTGACGAGGCGCAGATTTTTAAGAAAACGCAGCTGATGAGAAACGGTAGACTGCAGCAAATTCAGCTTTTCTGCGATATCATTTACCGCATGTTCACCCTGTGACAGCAAATGGAGAATTCTGATTCTGGTCGGATCAGACAGCGCCTTAAAAGTCTGGGCAACCAAAAATAAAGTTTCCTCATCTAAATCGACAGCGGGGTCATTCGTGTTTCCGGATTCGTGAAATTCAGTCATATACCTCACCCTTCTTTTCTCAAGTAGCCCAATTATACCAAATGTCATTTGATGCAGATACATCCTGCGCCTGACAAAAGAACCGTTATTTTAAATTTATGTTTCAAATACGGGTTTCCGCTTGGTTTCGCGCATTCACCTGTGTCATAATGAAAAAGTCATAATGCTCCTGAAATTGAGGGTGAAACACAGTGGAGAAAAAGAAAAAAGGCTGTTTCGCTGCCGCGGGTCTTATGATGATATGTGTTTTTGTCATGGTTTCCTTCTTCCTCATTCTGTTATTTTCAAATAATGAATGGCTCAAAAGTCTTCCGTTTGATGTCAAACCGATCGTGCTTGAACGGCTGACAGATTACAAACCGCTTGTTGAAGACGAGCTGGATGAAAAAGGACTCACCAAATATACATCGCTTGTACTCGGCATGATATATCAGGAGTCAAAAGGAAGAGGAAATGATCCCATGCAGTCTTCAGAATCTCTGGGTTTAAAGCGAAATGAGATTAAAAACCCTCAAACCAGTATCAAACAGGGAATCAAACAATTCACTCTCATGTACCAAACAGGCAAGAAAAAAGGCGTAGACTTGGATACGATTATACAAAGCTACAACATGGGAGCCGGCTATATTGATTTTGTGGCTGAACATGGAGGATCGCATACTGAGGAACTGGCAAAACAATACTCCGAGCAGCAGGTCAAAAAGAATCCGAAACTTTACACTTGCGGAGGGAACAAAGACAATTTCCGTTATCCCTACTGCTATGGTGATTACACGTACGCAGAAAAAGTAAAAGCAAAAACAAAAACCGTTGAACAATCCTTAAATGTAACAACACTTGAAACGCTTGAAGAGTAAAAGGCGCCCTGATGAGGCGCCTTTTTCCATCAATAGAAAAAAGCCGCGCAGAGCACGGCTTTTTTTAATAATACGGTGAGATCATTAAGTATACAATGACACCCGTCAGACTGACATACAGCCAGAGCGGCATCGTCCATCTCGCGATTTTTTTGTGGCGCTCCACTTGCATGCTGAATCCTCTGATCAGCGTAAACAGCGCAAGCGGCACGATAACGGCGGAAAGACAGATGTGCGTAATCAAAATAAAGAAATAAATCCCCCGAATGATGCCGTGGCCGCCGAATAAAGTATTCTCAGCTATCGAGTGGTACACGACATAGCAGATCAAAAACAGCAGAGTCGTCGTAAACGCCGCCAAAATAAAGCGTTTATGCGCTTGAATATTTTTTTGCTTAATCATAAAGAGCGCTGCCAGCAAAAAGATAAAAGTAAAGCTGTTAAAAATAGCATTTAACATCGGCAGAATATGAATATTGGCAATGCTGACCTGTCCCGATTTCGGCATAAAAAACAGCACCGCAATTAACCCGTTGATCAAAACGGTCAATGTCAGCACGATACCGGTATAACTTTTAGGTTTGTTTTCTGTCTGATTCATCTTATGACCTCTCTCAATTTTACTGACTATCCAAATGGTATGAGAATTCAGCTTTGATGTCAACGGTTTCGTCCGCTTCGTCAGAAATTAGACAAACTTAAGCCCTAAAAAGACCGGGTGTTTGAGACCCGGCCTTTCGTCATATTATGCTTCCTTCAACAGTTCTTCTATCACTTTATGTTCGTTTTCATTCAACAGATTTTTTGGAATGATCCGATCTATCGGTTTATTCATATGCTGATCGAGAATATCGGCTGTTTCTTTGTCCCCTGCGATTACGAGACGCTCCCATTGGTGTGAAGCGGCCTTTTGATCTAGGTTTGAAGCCAATCGTTTATACAGCCTGTTTTGGTTTTCTTCGACATGGGCTTTGGCGGCGTCTTCCTCCATCGATGCGGAGCTTCCGCTTACATCCTGCGGTTTCCACGATTCATTGATGACGTCGTATTGATAATGCTCCACCCCTTCAATTTTTCCGAGTACGGTTTCTATGATCTTCACTTCATTCTGCTGGGTGAGAATAAAAGCCGTGCTCGGAAATTGTTCACGGAGAAGTTCTAATTGATCAAGGACAGCCGTTTCTTCCCAATAAAATCGTGTTTCGACAGGCACCTGCAATTCAATCGTCTCCCAGATGCCGCCTTCTCCCGATGCAAAAAATACGAGACTTCGCGGCATCTCTTTACCAAGCCCATCGATATATTGATAGACACGTTCCATGATGCGGACGAGAGATTTTTCTTCTTCCGGATCACTTACAGACAGATACTCTTTTAATCTCCGAAAACCGGTTTTCAAGGCGATTTTCCACTCTCCCCCCTGCTGATCCGGATTTCTCATATCCGTATTTACATATAAGGAAAGCATTTTATCAGGAGATTCCGTCATTACGTACTTCAATTTGCCGATGAGTGAATCAATTGCCATTATAGATTCCTCCTTTTTCCGCTGCTCACTGTTCCTTTCCCTATCCGTACCGCCTTAAAAACGTCAATCCACATATAAACGGCAGACTTTTCTAAAAAAGTTTTTGCAAAACCCATTTACAAACCAAGACATCATTTACTACAATGGATACTTGTGTTTGACTAAGACTTTTACACTGTGAAAGGAGTATGATTTTGTTTACTGCAGAAGAAAGAGATCAGAAAGAGCTGGAAAAAGAGCTTCATAAACTTGAATTTCAGATTTTCAGAATGCGGGAAAATCTGATAGATGTATCAAAAGACGCGCGAGTGCTTGGTATTGATCAATCGAACAATGACGATTGGATCATTGTTTCCTCGATTGATGATGGCCAAACATGTAAGATTATGCTGACTGATTGTGAATCAGCCTACCGGGGAAGAGGCTGTTTTTCACTGATCGCCTCTTATTATGATAATGCCATTCATATCGGGGACATTAAAGGGCCGCCGAACCACGGCTACGGCTCGATCTGCATGAAATTTTTAAAACATATCGCCAGAGAGCAGAATATCCCGAAAGTGACGGGCGACATCGCTAAGCGTGATTGGGATCATGTCGACCGGCTCGTTCATTTTTATGAAAAACATCAATTTGATGTCTGGATTGACAATGATACGCAATCAGGCGGCATTAAATGGGTCGACCTGTAAAAAATGATAGATAAACCCTCGTTAATATGGTGTAATAGATTAAACCATTTAAGGAGGGTTTTTTTTTGTATCCGGAAAAATTGAAAAAAGGCGACGGCATTCGTATTGTGTCTCCGGCCACAAGCATGTCCGCTATGTCAGATGAAAATATAAATGCCGCGAAGACAAAATTGGAGGAGCTGGGCTTTTGTGTCTCTTTTTCAGAGAATGCAAAAGAAATAAATGAATTTCATTCATCATCGATTGAATCGCGTGTACGGGATCTGCACGAAGCTTTCGCTGATCCTGACATCAAAGCGATTTTGACGACACTCGGCGGGTTCCAATCAAATCAGCTGCTCCGCTATCTTGATTATGAAAACATCAAGCGGCATCCGAAAATCCTTTGCGGCTATTCAGATATTACCGCTCTCGGCCATGCCATATATCAAAAAACCGGCCTTATTACATATTCCGGTCCCCATTTTTCTTCATTTGCCATGAAAAAAGGGCTGGACTATACGATTGACTCTTTCTTGGCCTGCTGTGCTTCTGACAACCCGTATGAGGTAAAACCTTCATCCGAGTGGAGTGATGATAAATGGTATTTGAACCAGGAGGACAGACGTTTTTATCGGAATCCGGGACCGCTCGTTATTCAACCCGGATATGCGGAAGGAACACTGATCGGAGGAAATCTATGCACGCTGAATCTTCTGCAGGGCACGGAATACTTTCCGGAGATGGAACAAGTGATTCTGTTTATAGAAGATGATCATATGTCGGACATTCATATGTTTGACCGGGATTTGCAGTCACTCATCCATCTTCCCGCTTTTTCAGCCGTGAAGGGAATTGTCATCGGACGTTTCCAGCATGCTTCAAATGTGTCTGAGGAGGCTCTGCGTACCGTCATCCATACAAAAGAAGAACTGTCATCCATGCCTGTTATCGCAAATGCTGATTTCGGCCATACCTCCCCTTTGATGACATTCCCGATCGGAGGAACATGCAGGATAGAAGCCGGCTCAGAAGGCGGACGGATATGGATTGATCGGCATTAATACATAAAGACGGGAAAACCGCCCCGTCTTTTTATTTTGACGCCTTATGCCGCGGCGTGCGCGGAGCGATCATAATTCGTCCGCCAGCCGCTGCCGTCACCCATACGGAAGCTCCTTCATAAAAACGGCTGATCTCTTCATTATATACGGCGTGTGTCAGTTCACGTTTATCATGCGTTCCGTCTTGGTTTTTTACGTTTAAAATAAGTACAAGCTCGTGCCTGCCATTCTTCATCACGCCAGTACTTCTCACCTTTTCAATAACGGCTGGCCTTCCTCTCCCTCTGTCAAGCGCCTGAAACAGCCTGACAGCAGGCATAGACAGTCCGATAACGAGCACAATGACGAAAGCGGTGCATATACATGCTTGAAACACTGGTGATTCTGTGAAGGCATTCCATAAACATATAAATTCCGGCTCCATCAGATTCATCATCCCTTCAGATTCCGTTTTCACATCCATTCCTTATTATATTAGAGAAACGCTTTTTCTTTTTCCGCATATAACGATTATATACAGTCAAAAAAGGGAAGAAAAAAAGAACACAAAGCATTTCGCCTTGTGTTCTTCATCTCTATATGAAACTAGTCTAATACTTTAACATTTACAGTTCTGACGCCCCAGTTGTTAGCGTCACTTTTCTTTGCAACAAATACGTCAATTTTATTTCCTTTAATTGCGCCGCCTGTATCTGCTGCTGTTGCCACTCCGTAACCTTCAACATAAACCTTAGAGCCAAGCGGAATGACACTAGGGTCTACCGCGATGACTTTTGCATCAGGGTTTTTGTTTAAGTCAACACCGGTTGCCGTTACACCGGAAATGCCGCCGTCGTTAGCAGAGTAAGCAGTTGCAGTCATTGTCAGCTGCTTTTTAGGCTCTTGTTGGTTTGTATTTGATTGAACAGGCTGCTGTTTTGCTTCGACAGCCTTCGCTTCTTGTTTAGGTTGTTGTTGTTCTTGAACAGGTTCTTGTTTAGGCTGCTCGTTTTTGACAGCTTCCTGTTTCGGCTGTTCTGTCTCAGCAGCTGGTTTTTGTTCAGTTTGCGGCTGGCTGGCTTCTTGAGCCGGCTGTGCAGCCTGAGCCTGACCTTTCACATTTAACGTTGTGCCTGCGTAAATTATATCTGATTGCAAGTTATTCAAGCTTTTCAGATTGCCGACTGATGTTCCGAATTTCTGAGCAATTTTCCAGAGGCTGTCGCCCTGCTTCACTGTGTACTGCCCAGATGTGGTTGTTTCTACTGAAGAAATAGTCAGTTTCTCTCCTTCAATAATTAAATCAGAAGATAACTGATTCCATTCTTTTAAGTCCTTTAGGTTCACTCCGTTTTTTTGCGAGATCCCCCAGAGCGTGTCACCCTTTTGCACCGTGATTTCTTTAGCAGAAGCGTGAGCTCCAAATGCAGTTGTTGAAATTGCTGCAACTGCGACAAAGGACATAATCGTCTTCTTCATAAGTAAATCCTCCCTTGTTAGCTTTTTATTGGCGGCTAACAGGTGATATCGTAACATATGAAAATGTCAGTTCAATAACAAAACGATTTGAATTAGATTACAGTTCCTTTACATGAAACATTTCTCTCGCTTGGTAAGTCTTGCTGAAACCTTGATACAGCAAGGGTTTTCAAGCTTCTGATTTTTCCGGCGCCGATGAAAAACACAATGTGCAAATTTCTAAAAAAACTTTTTTTCACTCTGTTTCTCTTACATAATTTCGGATTTCTTCTAAAAAAACCGCTCCGTATTTCAATCTTTTTTGTTCCCCGACCCCTTTTACGGAAAGAAGATCCTGATCTGTTTTCGGAAGTTTCGCCGACATTTCTTTTAACGTCTGATCTGAGAACACAACAAATGGAGGAACACCCTGTTCAGCTGCAATCTCTTTGCGGAGACGCCGGAGAAGCTCAAATAATTCATCATTTTCGGTAACGGCGGCGGCCTGTAAGGCTTCTTTTCTCGCGACTGCGCTTTTTCCAAGCAGAACGTCCCTGCCTTTTTGGGTGACCATAAGCGTCGGAAATGTGCCGTCCGCCATTCTGATATATTCATCTGAAATAAGGAATTCGATAAAATCACTGATTTCCGCTGCGGATTGATGCTTCATAATGCCGTAAGTGGACAGGCTGCTGAAGCCGTTTTCCAGCACTTTTTTATTTTTAGACCCGCTAAGCACCTGCGCCACCATCGTTTTTCCGAAACGCTCATTCATTCTGATGATGCATGACAATACCATCTGCGCTTCTTTTGTGACGTCATGGGCGGTCCTTGTATCAGTGCAATTGCCGCATGCTTCGCAAGCTTCCGCCTCATTCTCGCCGAAATACTTCAGAATAAACCGCTGCAGGCAATCTTCCGTATGACAGTAATCCACCATCTGTCTCAGTTTTTTGAGATCCTGCTTTTGTTTTTCTTCTCCGGCGGCCGATTGGTCTATTAAAAAACGCTGCACCATAATATCCTGCGGCGAAAACAAGAGCACACACTCGCTGTTAAGGCCGTCGCGCCCGGCCCGTCCGGCTTCCTGGTAATAGCTCTCCATATCTTTCGGGATCTGCGCGTGTAAAACAAACCTGATGTTGCTCTTATCGATTCCCATTCCGAAAGCGGACGTAGCTACCATCACTTGTATCTGATCGTTAAGAAAACGCTCCTGCTGGTCTTTTCTGTCATCATCCGCCAATCCGCCGTGATAACGGCCGGCATTGATGCCGCTGCGTTTTAATTTCTCATATAAACGGTCGGTTTCTTTTCTTGTCGCTGTATATATAATGCCGGCTTCGTGTTTATTTTTTTCGAGGTACCGCTCGATAAACCGGTCTTTGTTTTCGCCCTTTACTACTTTAAACGTTAAATTCTCTCTGGCAAAACCGGTATATACAGTTTGTTCTTTCTTAATATGAAGCTGCTTGCAGATGTCATCATGAACCTCAGGCGTAGCCGTCGCCGTTAAGGCGATGATGACGGGCGGTTCTTTTAATTCATTAAAAAGGATTTCGATATTCCGGTAACTCGGCCTGAAATCATGTCCCCATTGCGATATACAGTGAGCTTCGTCAATGGCGACAAGAGGAACCGTAATATTCTGCAGGATGTGAATGAATTCAGAAGAAGTCAAACGCTCCGGTGTGATGTAAAAGAGCCGGTAAGCCCCTTGTTTCAAACCGGTCAGGCGCTCATGAATGTCACGGCTTGTCTGGGTGCTGTTAATATAAGCTGCCGCGACACCCGCTTCTTCAAGCGCGTCCACTTGATCTTTCATTAAAGAAATAAGAGGGGAAATAACGATTGTGGTTCCTTCAAACAGCAGTGCGGGAATCTGATAGCAGATTGATTTTCCGCCCCCCGTCGGCATAATGCAGACCGTGTTTTTCCTCTCCTCTGCAACTGATTGTATCGCCTGCTTTTGGCCCGCGCGAAGACTGTCGTAGCCAAAATAATGCGCCAGAAGGGATTGGGCTTTATCCAGCATATGTTGTAAAACCTCACTTTGTCTTTGATTCTTTCATTTTATCATACTGATAAAGTACGCTGCTCAAGGGCAATTCAAAATAAAAAGCCATCTCCGCAAGGGAAATGGCTTTCGCTACGTATGCCGTACGCAAGTAAGAAAGTTTTAAACCACCACTCCTCAAAGTGGGTGTTTGCAGAAGCGTTCCTGTCGTCCTCTGCAACGGAGGCATGACATTCCGGCTTCGATATAAAACTCCCTATTACAGCTTAAAGGTTAAAACTTAATTAACAATACGAACAATGTAGCTTCTCTTATATCCTACACCATCAGTCGTATTTTGGCAAGAGGGTTAATTCTTTTACAGAAAACCTTTTTTCTTTGTAAAAAATGCTTTATTCTACATAAAAATTGTTTTTTCGACAAAATATCAATATATCAATATAAGATCAGATCGAAAGCTGCCGCCAGTTTCTTCTATAATAGAAAAAACTCTCACACCCTGTAGGGGCGCAAGAGTTATGGCAATTAGAATTTTGCAGCCAGATCTTTCGCTTCTTGCAGTCCTTTTTCAATGATCGCTTGAGCGTTATCCGGTGCAGCATTATGACCTTCAACGACAACAGTGTGAAGATCTTGGACACCCCAGAAACCGAGAACGGTTTTCATGAAGTTTAATGACATTTCAAGAGATGCCATCGGTCCTTCAGAATATACGCCGCCGCGTGCGTTTAAGAGCGCTACTTTTTTATCTCCCATCAGACCTTTAGGGCCTTCAGGCGTGTATGCGAAAGTAACCCCTGCGCGAGACAGGTAATCAACATAAGTATGAAGCACAGCAGGCACTGTGAAGTTCCAAAGCGGGAATGCAAACACGACTTTGTCAGCTTTGACGAATTGATTTAAGTAAATGTCAGCAGTTGACGCTTGTTTTTTCTCTTCGTCTGTCATTTCAATTCCTTTTGAAGCTTTGAATGTTCCGTTAATCATATCTCTTCCGAGGTAAGGAAGGTTTTCTTTATGAAGATCAAGTTCGATCACTTCATCATTCGGATTGTTTTCTTTATAAGCAGCCAGAAACGCTTCGTATAATTTTACGGACACGCCTTCTTCAGCCGTACGGTCACTTGATTTTACAAATAATACTTGAGACATTCTAAATTCCTCCCGGTAATCTTTTAATATTTACTTACAAATAGTATGTTACTTTCTTTTTTATATAAAGTCAATGATTTTATTTCGATTCTGAGATTTTTTATGGAATAAAAAAACAGGTACATATGAATGTACCTGCTGCTATTATTGTGAATCCTGCTCGCGATCCAGGATTTCGTAAGTTTGTGAGCTTTTTTGATCAACGGTTTCTTTATTTGAGAGGTCTTTCACCTGCTCGTGAAATTCCCTTTCATATGACGGAGCGTCTGTTTTCACATCCCCTTCTGTTTCTCGCTGCGCTTCGACGGTCATTCTGGCGTACGGAACGGCTTCAAGTCTTTCATAAGGAATTTCTTTTCCCGTTTTCTCACAAATCCCGTATGTTCCTTTATCCATTCGTTCAAGCGCGGCGTTCACCTCATCTAAAAGATTCTGATCGACACCGTCCAGCGTCTGATTCGTGACCCTGTCCAAATAAATGCTTCCGTGATCCGCTAAGTGATTATCTACTCCGTTCGACAATTCTCCTGTGTCTTCGCTCATTGAATGATTTTCTTTTGATTCTCCCTGAAGACTTTCCTTTAAATCGATTAATTTATGATAAAGGCTGTCCTGCTGTTCTTTTGATAATGACATATTCATCATCTCCTTTTTCGTCTGTATTCTTCGCTGCATCTGTTAATACATACCCTCGAAAAAGGAGGATGAAACAATGGGGGTCAATGCTTTCTCCCCCTGATGGTGACATTGGGTGTCTGCTGCTTTGTCTGTCTTTTTTCTTTCGCAGCATCATTTTGCGGGTTGTCCCGACTTTCTTCAGCGCAGGCTTGTTTGAGCCTGTGCTCCGGTGTATGGTAAGTGGCGCCGATATTCAGCATACCGCTCAGCTCTTCTATACTCAGCTGTTCAAAATCAATATTGTATTCAATCTTGTCCACTTTGACGTGCTCAATATGGACATATGTTTTTTCTCCTTCAACCGTTTGCGGCTCAAAATGACACTTATCCTGAAGCTCATCAAGCTGTTGTTCCACTTTCTTAAGCCGGTCTAATTCTTCTTCACACACTTTTTTGAAAATCTCTTTCATTATTTTTTTCAAAGAAAATCACTTCTTTCCCCGTCACTCTTGGAAAGTTCTATGCGTCCCGTATTGCGAATATATAAACATGATATACAAAAAGGAGGCGAATCATGATGTTTTTTCCATCCGTTATCAACTTTGAGTATATAAAAATGAACGGAATCAGCGGCGGAGCGGCTTTTAACACCGGCTCTTCCGTTATGGTGAGAAACACAGCAGCCAATAAAAGAAATGAAGGGTACGGTGAACAAAACGGTGATTGCACCGTTGTCGCCATCCCTATCATGAGTATCGATGATTCAGATCTGATAGATGGCACAGCGAACAAGATCAGCCTTCGATAATGATCTGGCTTGCATCCCCCAGATGTTTAGCAATCGATATATATAAAATCCCGTCTTTGAATACCGCCTGCATTCCCTTCGTACCTTGAGCGGAATGCGGAAGATCGAGTTTTTTTTCAAAATCGCCGTATTTTCCGGTCTTCTGTTTAAAATCCTGTTCATTGAAAAAGGATTTTCTCGTGCCTTTTACGACAATATATTCTCCATAGGACAAAAGCTGAACATCTTGTTTCCGGTAGCCGGGCAGATACAGCAAAAATTGGAGCTCATCATGAGTTTCCACAATATCAATAAGAGGAAAAGCATCCTCATTTCTTCTCATTTGCCCATCTCCCTGTTGAAAGGGAAAATGAGAATGGCCGTTTTGAAATGATTTCAGTTGTTCATCATCAAAAACGTTTTTCCAAAAGTCGCCGCCGGACATGTTTTGCGCCATTTCCATCCATTGCTTCATCTTATCGAAATCCATTTTTATCGCCCCCTGTCTAAGCATACGGTCATAACAGCCGGCATACACCTGTATTAAAGGAGGTTTGCCTGTGGTTCAACCAACTCCATATATCAATATTAATATTTTCATGTTGAAAATTAATTCCTTTGAAAATGCTTCAGCGGTGAATGTCGGACAAAATTTACTGGCGGAATGGCAGAATTCTGATAAAAAGAATCAGGGATACGGACAGAACTTCGGAGATGCAAGCGGCTTCATCGGCACGAACGGCAAAGTGGATGACCGGGATCAAATTGATTCTCCGTCTGCCTTTGAGTCTGCATGCGATAAAATCCCTGCCGGAAAAGGAGGCCCATTATGATGTTTTCGCCGGTTTTGGTAAATGTAGGAGGCTTTAAAGTAAATGCGGTCGACCGCGGTTCTTCCATTACGATCGGGCCGTATCAGCAGATCGATTATTTTTTATCCAATAAGATCAACTACGGATTCGGTGAAGAAAATGGTGATTTGGCGCCGATTTATATCCCCATCAGTTCTATCGCTGATCCGGATCTCATTGATTCGAACTCCGGAAAAACAAGCATTATATAATAAAAAGGCCATCCGCATGCATTCGGATGGCTTTTATGTGATATTTAACTGCATAAGTATTTTGTTAAGATGGCTTGAACCTCAGTCAAGTCCGTTTCTTTTGCAAATTCCAATTCGAAAGTTTTTCCCCTTGTCATTAATACAAGCCCGGTATCGGGATCAAACATCCCCGCTTCTTGAATGGCGAAGCTTTCAATTGTTTTATATGGAAGAAATACGCGCACTTTCTTTTTGGAGAACATTTTATTATCAAAGAAAATCACTCGTTTATTCGTAAAGCATATTTGGTCAACCCGCAGTTTATAAATCGTTTCGATCCGTTCTCCCTCAACGAGCAAAGCCTCCAGCTTTTTTGTGTCGGTTGATCTGCTGACAGAAAAAATTCCCAATGAAGAACCCCACTTTCTGCTTCTATACTATTGTTTTATTACAATCATAAAAAAATAAGTTCTTTATCCCTATATAAGAATACGACATAGACGGCATTTAAACCATTACGAACAGATTACATTTTTAGAACGTTCATCAAAAAAGCCCTTCGCGAAAGGTGCCGCTGTTATGAAGTAATACGGTTCAGCGGAAGAAAAGGTTTCAAGAAAACGGTATTTTTTTCGAAAAGTCAGTTTTTTATTTTCGCCATAAAAAACCGCGGCTTCTCCAATGCCGCGGTTTCAACAAAACATCAACGATCCGTATCTTCAATTGTTCCTTCTTTATAGGTATCTGATATTTGTTCCATCGTCGTGTCGGTGCCTTCTTCAGGTTGCACTTGCTGAAGCTGATCTGATGTTTTATTTTGTTTGTCTTGCTCTGTTTTTTTCATTTTGCAGCCACCCTTTATATGTAGTCTTTTTTAGTATGGCTCAGGCAAAATGAATTCATTCAGCCTTAAACTTCTTCAAAATACTCTTTGTAGAAGCCTCCGACTTTGTTTGTATTGTCTGCAACAAAAATGAATTCTTCTGTTTCATTTTTGACTTCATACTCTTTACCCGGCGTCAGCACATTTTTGACAATGTATTTTTTCGCATCTGTATGTACGCATTTGACCTTTTTGACGCTTTCTTTTGTCTGCCAATTATTATGAATCATTTATAAAACTCCTTTTCTTAATCGATAAGCTTATTGTAGCCGTTTTTTCTTGTGAATTGCAATAACGGTTATCGATTGATTTTACTGGGGGTGTTATTATAGAATGACTGTATGCGCTTACTTTGCGCGGACATCAAGATGCTCAAAACAGACCATAAAAAAATTTCGGGAGGTTTGTTACGAATGAGTTCTTTAACGATGCAGATCACAAAAAGGCTGGAAACATTTTTACAGGGTACGAAGAAACTTTATATTGACGGAAAATTTGTTCCGAGCGCTTCAGGATCAACATTTGTCACACCGAATCCGGCAACCGGAGAAACGCTGATGACGCTTTACGAGGCACAGACAGAAGACATTGACAGTGCAGTGAAAGCGGCACGCAAAGCCTTTGATCACGGCGAATGGCGCACTATGCCGGCCGCTTCCAGAAGCAGGCTGATGTATAAGCTTGCCGATTTAATGGAAGAGCACAAAACAGAACTCGCGCAGCTTGAAACACTTGATAACGGAAAACCGATTAATGAAACAACAAATGGGGATATCCCGCTCGCAATTGAGCATATGCGTTATTATGCCGGGTGGTCTACAAAGATAACCGGACAAACAATTCCGGTCGCCGGCTCATATTTTAATTACACCCGCCATGAGCCTGTCGGCGTCGTGGGGCAGATCATCCCTTGGAACTTCCCGCTCCTTATGGCGATGTGGAAAATGGGCGCCGCCCTTGCCACAGGCTGCACAATCGTTTTGAAACCGGCGGAGCAGACACCGCTGACCGCCCTCTATTTAGCGGAATTAATAGATCAGGCGGGCTTCCCTGACGGCGTCATCAATATTGTCCCAGGGTTCGGCGAGACGGCCGGGGAAGCGCTGACCAACCATGACGATGTCGATAAACTCGCTTTTACCGGTTCTACAGAAATCGGCAAAAAAATCATGGAAAAAGCAGCAAAAAAAATTAAACGCGTGACACTGGAGCTTGGCGGAAAGTCACCTAACATCATTTTGCCTGACGCCAATTTGAAGAAAGCCATTCCCGGCGCTTTAAACGGGGTCATGTTTAATCAGGGGCAGGTATGCTGCGCAGGCTCCCGTGTCTTCATACACAAAGACAAATATGATGAGGTCGTCAGCGAAATGGTTTCATATGCGAAATCGCTTCAGCAAGGCGCCGGCCTTCACCAAGATACACAAATCGGCCCGCTCGTCAGTCAGGAACAGCATGAGCGCGTGCTTTCATATATTGAAAAAGGAAAAGCGGAAGGAGCCAAAGCTGTCGCGGGCGGCAGCTGCCCGTTTGAAGAAGGGTATTTTGTCTCCCCGACTGTATTTGCGGATGTGGATGACAGCATGACCATCGCAAAAGAAGAAATTTTCGGCCCGGTCTTAGCCGCCATTCCGTATGATACGGTAGATGAAGTCATTGAGCGGGCGAACCGCTCGGAATACGGCCTTGCAGCCGGACTTTGGACTGAAAATGTGAAAAACGCCCATTACATTGCTGACCGTCTCCAAGCCGGCACCGTTTGGGTCAACTGCTACAATGTTTTCGATGCGGCATCTCCTTTCGGCGGCTATAAGCAATCCGGCCTCGGGCGGGAAATGGGCTCTTACGCGCTGAATAATTATACAGAAGTGAAAAGCGTCTGGATCAACCTGGAAGATTAAATCAAACAAGAAACTGCTGCCTGTCAGCAGTTTCTTTCTTTTGTCATGCCGCCTTTTACATATGAATATATATGCTTCTGAAGGAGTTGAGCGAGTGTGAGCACAATTCATGAAAACGTCAGAAGCCGCCAAAAGAAAACCATCTCCCTATTAAGAGAAACGCAAAATGCGGACGGCTCATGGTCATTTTGTTTTGAAGGACCGATTTTGACAAACGCCTTTCTGATCCTCCTTCTCACTTCTCTTGGAGACATTGATAAAGAACTGATCGCTGATCTTGCAGAAGGCATTCGCGCTAAACAGCGCCCGGACGGAACTTTTGCCAACTATCCTGATGACCGGAAAGGAAATGTGACCGCTACTGTACAGGGCTATGCCGGATTGCTGGCTTCCGGTTTATATAGCCGTTCTGAGGCGCATATGATTCAGGCCGAACGCTTTATCATCTCAAATGGCGGCTTGCGCAACGTACACTTCATGACAAAGTGGATGCTTGCGGCAAACGGCCTATATCCATGGCCCGCGCTGCATCTGCCATTATCTTTCTTAGTCATTCCCCCATCCTTCCCGCTGCATTTTTACCAGTTCAGTACATACGCTCGTATTCATTTTGTACCGATGGCCGTGACGCTTAACAAAAGATTTTCGCTGGAAAATCCCAACGTTCCGTCTCTCGCGCATTTAGATCGGCATATGACTAAAAATCCGTTTACATGGCTTCGTTCCGATCAGGATGAGAACAGAGATCTCTCTTCTCTTTTCGCGCACTGGAAGCGGCTTTTGCAGATTCCTGCCGCTTTTCACCAGCTCGGTCTGCGTACGGCCAAAACGTATATGCTTGACCGGATTGAAGAAGACGGCACATTATACAGCTATGCGAGTGCCACTATTTTTATGGTGTACGGCCTGCTCGCTCTCGGTGTATCGCGCCACTCCCCCGTTATCAGAAAAGCGCTTGCCGGCACGAAAGCTTTGCTCACGTCTTGCGGCGATATACCGTACCTGGAAAACTCAACGTCGACCGTTTGGGATACGGCGCTTCTCAGCTATGCGCTTATGAAAAGCGGCATCTCAGATAATGATCAAATGATAACCGGCGCCGCCCGATTTCTGCGTGAACGGCAGCAGACGAAAGTCGCTGATTGGGCCGTTCACAACCCGCATGCTGAACCGGGAGGATGGGGTTTTTCAAACATTAATACAAATAATCCTGATTGTGATGACACAGCCGCAGTGCTCAAAGCTATTCCGCGAAAACGTTATCCCGCCTCATGGGAACGCGGACTGAGCTGGCTTTTGTCCATGCAAAACAGTGACGGCGGCTTCTCTGCTTTTGAGAAAAATGTCAATCATCCGCTGGTCCGCCTGCTGCCGCTGGAATCGGCTGAGGAAGCTGCCATCGATCCTTCAACAAGCGACTTAACCGGACGGGTGCTGCACTGTTTAGGAGAAGCGGGGCTTTCTTCTGATCACCCTCAGATTGAAAAGGCCGTCCAATGGCTGATCCGCCATCAAGAAGAGGACGGATCGTGGTACGGCAGATGGGGTGTCTGCTATATTTACGGCACATGGGCAGCGCTGACAGGGATGAAGGCTTGCGGCATGAGCCAAAACCACCCGGCCGTGAAAAAAGCGATCCGCTGGCTGAAGTCCATTCAAAACGAGGACGGAAGCTGGGGAGAATCCTGTAAAAGCGCAGAAGTCAAAACCTATGTTCCGCTTTCTTACGGGACGCTTGTACAGACGGCTTGGGCGGCCGAAGCTTTGCTGCAATACGAAAAACCTCATCATCAAGCCGTCACAAAAGGCATATCTTTTCTTATTGAAAACCGGCATTACGAAGGAGACGCTTTCAGCTATCCGACCGGAATCGGCCTGCCGAAACAGTTTTACATCAGGTATCACAGCTACCCGTATGTGTTTTCTTTGCTTGCGCTCAGCACTTTTATGAAAGTGAGTGAAAAGGAGGAAGAAAAATGAAACGGCACGCTTATCAAACCGAAATGCTGAATTGGTGTGAAACCTTGAAGGAACAAGTCATACAGCAAGGTCGGTTCGATCGCTTCGCGGCACAAATCGACCGGATTTTTCACACCCTTCAGGATGATGGATTAACGGAGGCGGAATGGTACGAACAGGCATCAGCACTTTACCGGGACATTACCGAACCGGATGAGCCGGATGAGCGCAGAGCCTATGTGCCGATCGGCAAGCATGTCCTCCCTAAACTGCCATACAGTTATTCCGCACTGGAACCATATATTTCAAGAGAGATTATGAAACTCCACCATACAAAACACCATCAGAGCTATGTTGACGGTCTGAATAAAGCAGAACTGGAGCTCAAAAAAGCGAGACAAACGAAACAGTACGACTTAGTGGCGCATTGGGAGCGGCAATTGGCGTTTCACGGTGCCGGCCATTATTTGCACAGTATTTTTTGGTTTTCCATGAATCCAAACGGAAAAAGACGGCCGACGGGTGCGCTCTTTCAAATGATTGATGTGTCATTCGGAAGCTATTCCGCTTTTAAAGAGCAATTTTCTCAAGCGGCGAAAAAAGTCGAAGGAGTCGGCTGGGCTATCCTAGTCTGGGGGCCGCGCGCCGGGCGGCTGGAGATTTTGGCCGCTGAGAAGCATCAGCTCTACAGCCAGTGGGACGTCATTCCTTTGCTTCCGCTGGATGTGTGGGAACACGCTTATTATTTACAATATAAAAACGACCGCGCGGCTTACGTGGATCAATGGTGGAATGTCGTTGATTGGCGGGAGGCGGAGAAACGGTTCGAACAAGCGCACCGCGTGATATGGCCGCTTTATTAAAAAAGCCCCCGTCTTGAACGGGGGCCTGCTTCTTTTGGTCTAAAAAATACCAAGCACGTGCAGAAAAACGATAATAATGGCTACAGGAGCCACATAACGGATTAATAGGAGCCAGACTGCAAACCACTTTCGTTTTATACCGGAACCGCTTTTCAGTTCGTCAAACAGCATCTGTTTCGGAATTTTCAGCGGTACGAAAACGGCAATTAAAAGCGCGCCCAGCGGCATTAAGACATTGCTGACCAGAAAATCCGCAGCGTCAAAAATACTGCGGTGAAAAATAGAAACATCACTCAAAATTCCGTACGACAGCGCCGAAGGAACCCCGACAATAAATATAGCAAGTCCCCCGATCCATGCATACCGCTTCCGTTTTGCCGAATCGCCTTTTGACAAAACAGCAACTAAAATTTCAAGCATTGAAAAAGCCGATGTCAGCGTCGCAAATAAAAACAGCAGCAAAAAGGCGAGTAAAAACACGATGCCCAACGGCATTTGGTTAAAGACGGTCGGCAGCACGTTAAATAAAAGCTGCGGACCTTGATCCGGCTTGAGGCCGAACGCAAACACCGCCGGAAAAATCGCCACTCCCGCCATCACGGCAACAAGGACATTTAATACCGTCACCGATACGGCGGATTGAACAATATTTTCTTCTTTTTCTAAATATGCGCTGTATGTAACCATTACGGACACTCCGACGCTTAACGAGAAAAATGATTGTCCCATCGCATATAAAATGGTATTGGCATCCAGCGCGCCAAAATCAGGCATGAAGAAGAATTTTAATCCCTTCGCTGCATCATGCAGCGTAACGGAACGGATCATTAAAAGAATAAACAGAATAAACAGAGCCGGCATCAGCACCTGGCTTACCTTTTCGATGCCGCTGCTCACCCCTTTTGCCACAACTAAAATCGTCAGCACGATAAACAGCAGCTGACCGAAAACCGCTGCATAAGGGTTGGAAATGGTATCGATAAATAACGTATCAAATCCCGAAGAAAGCGATAAACCGCCTGTAAAGCCTTTTATAATGTAGATTAATATCCATCCCCCCACTACGCTGTAGAAGGATAATAGAATAAAACACGTAATGATTCCGAGATATCCGATCCAGTGCCACTTTTTCCCCGGCGCCAGCGCCTTATAGGATTCAACGGCGTTTTTTTGTGTTTTTCTGCCGATAATAAATTCAGCAAGCAAAAGCGGCAGTCCGATTAAAACAGTAAATAAAATAAAAACAAGCAGAAAAGCGCCGCCTCCGCTGGTTCCCGCTACGTAAGGGAACTTCCATATTGCGCCGAGCCCGATTGCAGAGCCGGCCGTAGCTAAAATAAATCCCAGCTTAGATGACCATTGATTAGCTTCTTTCACTTCAGCACTCCCAATTCATTTCAGTATAAAAATCAATTGTAAGAATATATGTCTGAATAGTCAAGAAGATATTAGTTTACATAATAATTTTATCGAAAACTTATATTTAATATTGGATTATTCAGAATATTATTTATAATGGAGTACAGAAAAGTCAGTCATATTTTCTGACTGATTGATTGGATATAAAAGGAGCTGTGTTTATGGAATGGCTGAAAAAAATAAGCGGGTTTGCGGGCCAAACCTTTGGCTTGTGGGTTATCGTCTTTGCCGGTTTGGGATTCGCCTGCCCTGATTTGTTTACTTGGATCAGTTCTTATATGACGATTTTCCTTGGTATTATTATGTTTGGGATGGGGCTTACTCTTCAAACAGACGATTTTAAAGAATTAATCAGAAAGCCTTGGCATGTCGTGATCGGAGTCGCTGCCCAGTTTACGATTATGCCGCTTACGGCTTTCTGTTTATCAATCGGGCTCCGCCTCCCCGCAGAAATCGCCGCGGGCGTCATTCTGGTCGGATGCTGTCCGGGCGGTACGGCATCAAATGTCATGACGTTTTTGGCGAAAGGCAATACGGCACTTTCTGTTGCGGTCACCACGATCTCAACATTGCTTGCTCCTATTGTAACGCCGGCACTTATTATGCTGTTTGCGAAAGAGTGGCTTCCCGTTTCTTTCGGTTCACTGTTTGTTTCCATTATGCAAGCCGTGCTTTTGCCGATCGTCCTCGGGGTGATTGTGAAGCTGTTCTTCAAAAAACAGGTCGGACAAGCCGTGCACGCGCTTCCTCTCGTATCGGTAATCGGCATCGTAGCGATTGTATCCTCTGTCGTCAGTATAAATCGTGAGCATCTGCTTCAATCCGGACTGCTGATTGTGTCTGTCGTCATCTTACATAACGGAATCGGATATTTGTTAGGATTCCTGACTGCAAAGCTGTTCAGAATGGATTATGCTTCACAAAAAGCGATTGCGATAGAAGTCGGGATGCAAAATTCCGGACTGGG
Organism: Bacillus sp. JK74; assembly: GCF_053663395.1. Taxonomy (NCBI): domain Bacteria; kingdom Bacillati; phylum Bacillota; class Bacilli; order Caryophanales; family Bacillaceae; genus Bacillus; species Bacillus sp. JK74. The sequence goes on from NZ_JBSJQB010000008.1 coordinate 87,150, forward strand.
CGCAGCACTTGCGACAGCGCATTTCTCCCCTTTGTCAGCCGTGCCGAGCGCAATTTTCAGCATATGGCACAATCTGTCGGGGTCTGTTCTTGCCACCTACTGGTCTAAGAAAAAAGAGAAAAACAGCGCCGAAGAAGAAACGGCAAAGATTCCGTTTTCATAACTGAACAAGGATAGGCTGCTGCCGCTCCTATCCTTGTTTATTCTGCAGATCACGAAACAGGCGCAAAAGCGCTTTTTTTACATCCCCCTGAAATAAACCTCCATGATAACAAATCAATTGGCGGATATCGTAATCGAGCAGCCGCTGCACAGAACGGACCGCATCATCCATATGTAACGTATAGCCAGGATTAGCAAGGTTCAGCTTTCCGTCTTCAATGACGACCGCATCACCTGTGACCATTGTTTTTTCGGCAGGCAGATAAAGACTGATATGGCCGGGTGTATGACCCGGCGTGGCTACAATCCGAATGCCTCCGCACCAAGGCAGCAGCTCACCGTCAGTAACTGTCCGGTGAACTGGAGCCGATTCGACTGATTGAAGCGAGCGGATGAACTGTTTTGCATAAGGCTTTGCATCCTCTGGCAATGAACTAAACGTTGATTCAGCCTGCTCAAGCCGTAAAGATTTTTTAGAGCCGTCAATATACGGCGCTTCACGCTCATGTACTGTCACGCTGATATCCGGGTGCAAACGGTGTAATGCAGCGAGTGAGCCGATATGATCTATATCGTGATGCGTTACAATGATTTTTGTCAATGAATGAAGCGACATTCCATGCCGGGCAGCAGCATGTTGAAGATGGTTTGTAAAACCGGGATATCCGCAGTCTATTAATATCGTGTCATGTTCGTCTTGCAGAAGAACCGGAGTGATTGAATGCAATTCTTCATTATATTCAAATTCGATCTCAAGCGGATAACAGCTTTTCATATAAATTCTCCCCTTCGCTCAATAAAAAAAGTACACTGCTTGTAAGGGCAGTGTACTTTTTGTCTGTCTCAAATTATCCTTCCAGCAGCAGCTGTTCCGGATCTTCAAGCAGGTTTTTAATGGTGACAAGGAACCCAACCGCTTCTTTACCATCTACAATTCTGTGATCATATGATAAAGCGATGTACATCATCGGACGGTTTTCAGAGCGCTCCGCATCAATTGCTACTGGGCGCAGCTGAATTTTGTGCATGCCTAAGATCCCAACCTGAGGGCTGTTTAGGATCGGTGTTGACATAAGCGATCCGAATGTACCTCCGTTTGTGATCGTGAAGGAGCCTCCTTGCAGCTCACCTAATGTTAATTTATTGTTTCGCGCTTTCTTCGCAAGTTCGCCGATCTCTCTTTCAATGCCGGCAAACGTCAGGCGGTCAGCGTCACGCACGACTGGGACGACAAGCCCTTCTTCAGCCGCGACAGCGATACCGATGTCATAGAATTTTTTCACGATCAGCTCATCGCCTTGAATTTCAGCGTTAAGAAGCGGGAATTTTTTCAAAGCAGCCACGACGGCTTTTGTAAAGAACGACATGAAACCGAGTTTTACATCGTTTTGCTCAAGGAATTGGTCTTTACGGCGTTTTCTTAGATTCATAACAGCCGTCATATCAACTTCGTTAAATGTTGTCAGCATCGCAGAAGTCTGCTGCACTTCAACCAATCGTTTCGCGATCGTCTGTCTGCGGCGGGACATTTTTTGCACTTCGACAGGTTTGTCAAAGCTTTGCTGTGTTTTTTGAGCCTGCTGTTTCGGCTGTGCCGCAGGTTTTGAAGCCGGTTTTTCATAAGCTTCCACATCTTGTTTGCGCACGCGGCCAAGCGGGTCCCCCGTCGGAATTTGTGATAGATCAATTCCTTTTTCCCTTGCCAGCTTGCGTGCAGCCGGAGACGCTACCGTTCTGGATTTCGCTTCTGATTGTGCTTCCTGGCTGACTTCTTGTGCAGCAGGTTCAGCTTTTGCTTCCTCTTTCGTTTGTTCATTGGCTGGAGCACTTTCTGAAGGGGCGGGTGCAGAACTTTCGCCAGCGCCTTCTGTAATGGTACCGATAATTTCTCCTACTTGGACGGTATCACCCGAATCTTTCAATACCTCTTTTAGAACACCCGATTCTTCTGCTGTCAATTCAACATTTACTTTGTCCGTCTCCAGTTCAAGCAAGTACTCACCCTGTTCTACATAATCACCGGGCTGCTTTAACCATTGGGCTATCGTTCCTTCTGAGATTGATTCTGCTAATTCAGGTACCTTAATTTCCGCCATTTTTACATTTCCCCCTTAGTTTTTGCGAGTCAAGCTATCAGATACAATGCGTTCCTGTTCTTTTTTGTGGACTGTCGGATCTCCTTCTGCGGGACTGGATCGTCTTCTTCGGCCGATGTATTGGACATTTACTCCTTTTGGCGCAATTTCCGTCAGATACGGGCTGATATAACTCCATGCCCCCATGTTCTGCGGCTCTTCCTGAACCCAAACGATCTCTTGCAGGTTCGGCATTTTGGCGAAAAGCTCCTTCGTATCTTTTGCCGGGAACGGATACAGCTGTTCGATTCTGGCAATATGAAGCCAATCCTTATCGCCTTCCATTTTGTTGAAGTGATCGCTGATATCAATTGACACTTTTCCGCTTGATAATACGACGCGAGTCACTTTTTCGTAAGCATGGGAAAGACCGGACTGCTCATAGACAGGCTTGAATCGGCTTTCGCTCAGTTCCTGCACTTCAGATACCGTATTCGGGTTGCGCAGCAGGCTCTTCGGCGTCATGATCACAAGCGGACGGATTTCCTCACGAAGCAACATTTTCGCTTGTCTTCTTAAAATGTGGAAATACTGAGCCGCACTTGTCAGGTTGGCCACTGTCCAGTTGTTTTCCGCCGCCAGCTGCAGGAACCGCTCGACGCGGCCGCTGGAGTGTTCAGGGCCCTGCCCTTCGTAACCGTGAGGCAGCAGCATGACCAGCCCTGATTTTTGTCCCCATTTTGCCCGTCCTGCAGATATGAATTGATCAAAATAGACTTGAGCCGCATTGGCAAAGTCCCCGTACTGCGCCTCCCACAACACAAGCGTTTCAGGCGAATACACGTTGTATCCATATTCAAAGCCGAGAACCGATCCTTCAGAGAGCGGGCTGTTATGCACCGTAAATGAAGAAGCGCAGTCGTCTAAGTGATGGAGAGCAACAAATTCTTCTCCTGTTTCGCTGTCATGCAGCACAAGGTTTCTTTGAGCGAACGTTCCGCGCTCTGAATCCTGCCCGGTCAGCCGGATCGGCGTGCCGTCTTTCAAAATGGAAGCAAACGCAAGCGATTCAGCCAATGACCATTCAACTTTACGGTCATCATCAAACGCTTTTGCACGTCTTTCCAGGATTCTTTTCAGCTTGCCGAACACGTTAAAGGATTCCGGCCAGTTGATAAGTTCGCCGTTCAGCTTGCGGAGAACATCAAAATCAATGGCTGTGTCAACGTCTGGAAAACCGTTGGACACCGGTTCCGGCAATTCAATTTCCCGTACGGCGTCTTCTTTTTTGGCGGGCACCTTTTTATAGGCGTCTTCAATTCGTTTTGTCACTGCCATTTCGATGTTTTGCGCTTTTTCCTCGCTGATCAGTCCTTCACTTACGAGTTTTTCCGCAAAGATCCGCTTGACAGTCGGGTGTTTTCTGACGGCATCATACAGCATCGGCTGTGTCGTTGACGGCTCATCCATTTCATTGTGGCCGTATCGTCTGTACCCGATTAAATCGATTAAGAAATCTTTATTGAACCGCTTCCGGTATTCAACCGCAAATTTAACGGCTGACAGGCATGCTTCCGGATCATCCGCGTTGACGTGAACGATCGGAATTTCATAGCCCTTCGCCAAATCACTGGCATATTTCGTTGATCGTGATTCATCGCTTTCAGTTGTAAAGCCGATCATATTATTGGCGATGATATGAATAGCCCCGCCGACCTGATAGCCTTTCAGAGAGCTTAAGTTCAGCGTCTCGGCGACAATGCCTTCTCCCGGGAACGCTGCGTCACCGTGAATTAAAATGGCGAGCGATTTTGTTTCATCTTGAACCGGGTACCCCTTTTGCGTTCTTGTTTCCTGTGCCGCCCGCGTGCTTCCTTCAACAATCGGATTGATGAATTCCAAGTGGCTCGGGTTATTTGCAAGCGTAATCCGCGCGCTTTTGGTTTCAGCATCCTGAAGCTGTCTGTCTGCACCGAGGTGATATTTTACATCGCCCGTCCAGCCGTAGCTGATGCCGGTCGATCCTTCAGACGGCACAAGGTCTTTATTCGGCGCGTGCTGGAATTCTGAGAAAATAATTTCATACGGTTTGCCGAGCACATGCGCAAGCACATTTAAACGGCCTCTGTGCGCCATCCCGATATTGACATTGGTTGTGCCCGCTTTCACAGACTGGGCGATAATGTCGTCAAGAACCGGCACAAGCGCGTCTAATCCCTCAATTGAGAAACGCTTCTGACCGACGAATGTCCGGTGTAAAAATTGTTCAAATCCTTCTACTTCCGTCAGTCTTTCTAAAACGGCTGACAGTTTTTCCGGTGAATTTTTCCGGAACAGTTCTCCGGACTCGACCATTTTTGTAATCCATGCGCGCTCTTCGAAATCATGCACATGGTCAAACTCGAAAGAGATGGTTCTTTTATAGGTATTGCGTAAATGCTGGATGGCTTCTAAGCCGTTTGTTATATTGGCAGGTGCGTCTTTACAGATGACAGACGCGGGTATTGCTTTCATTTCTTCTTCTGTAAGCCCGTACTCGGATAACGGAAAGAGCTCGCTCTTTTTCGGATCCTTTCTGAGCGGATTGACGGAAGCGTTCAGATGGCCATAGGTTCGAATATCTTCTGCAAGTTTAACTGCTGCTGCGATCTTTTGAATCAGATCTGCGGTGACGCGTCCCTGTTCCTTTGTTTCCGATGCCTCTTTTATTTGGCTTGGCGGAGCGCCGAGTTCGTCAAACATGTCTTTCAGATCCGGATCAATGCTGTCTGGATCTTCAGCATATTGGTCGTACAGCTCCAGTGCGTAGCCGAGGTTCGGTCCGTAAAAATCTTCCCAATTCATTCTTTGTTTCATATTATTTTGAAACATTTGAATATTACCCCCAACCTAGATAATCAAGTGATCAATTCACTATCTTGAAATAACTTTTGAACGCTGTGCCCAAAATTATGTAATAAAAACGCTTCCAAGGATATTTTACCACTGATTGCGTTTGGATTCTACCTTGATTGTTCACAAAATAGTAAAAAAAACAGATCAATACCGAAAAAATTAAATCATTTTAAAATAAAAAGCGAAAAAGCATAGGAAAAAGCCTATCCTATGCTTTTATGAAGCAGTTTTTTCAAGAGCGGATACAGCACATCGGGCAGCTGATCGACATCCGGAACAAAAATACTGTACTTTCCGTACATATCCTGAATGGTTTTCATCTGGGATTCTTCTATCGCAGTATTGGACAGAAAAACATTTATGACTTCTATCCCTTTTTTTCTCGCTTCGATGACAGCCTCGCTCGTATCGACGATGCCGTTTTGTTCGTATCCGAATGCTGCCGGCTCTCCGTCTGAAAACACGATTAAAAATTTTTGCGCCTCACTCCGCCGCATCAGCTGTTTCGTCATTTGTCTGATGGCGTATCCGTCTCTGTTATCTTCTTCAGGCGCAAGCTGCATGATTAGCGGACCCGCAGCCTGCAGCAGCGACTCTTCAAACGGAATGACGGTATTGAAGAAATTCGGCTGGCTCGTTTCGGTTGCTTCGTTTGTATCCTCCCAAAATCCGACGATTTGGTGAGGGACGGACACTGATTTCAAGGCTTCATGAAAAAGAACGATCCCTCTTTTTGTTTCATCCATTTTGTCAAACATGCTGGCCGAACAATCGACAAGCAATGTAAAAACGGCGTCAATGTCTGAGGACGGGTCCTGCTTTTTATAGAAAAGGCGCGGGTTCCGTTCCGTAAAATAGCGGATGAGTTTGCGATTCAGCCGGCCTGCGTGAAGGTCGGTCCGCGGGAGCGTTTTTTTGTGCTCAAGTGTTTTTTGTATCATCTGCTTCAGGCGTTTTTGATATGATTCTATCGTTTTTGCCTGTTCTTTATAAGACTGCTCCTCTTCAGGAGACGCTTTATGAGGCGTTTGATAAACCGGGAAGGCAAATTTGTTTTCTTTTCCGTCAGCCAGCCCGGCGCCCTCATGTTCATCCTGAATGGATTCAAGCGCTTCCAGTTTGGAGTAATCCTCTCTTTTCGTCTGACGTGAGGAACCTTGAACGGAGCCGAGCGCCTGGTCACCGTCATCGCCTTCTCTGGCCGCGTCTTTCCCAAGATCTGATTTCGCGCCGTGCTCAATATCAAATTGAAGGAAGCTTTTTGACGGCGCTTCGGTTTCCCGGTGCCACGTATTCATTTTCTCTTCAAGGATTTCTTCATCTCCGTCGGAAGACTCAGGGAGCGTGAGATCGTCACTTAACGAAGGCGCTTTTTTTACGCTTTCGAATAAAGGCTCTTCAGCAGCTTTTTCGTAATCAAGTTCCGGCAGAAAAAAGTATGTGTTCAGCATATCTTTCTCAAGCACTTCATCAAGGCCTTCCATGAGGTCTTCCGTTATTGTTGCGATTTGTTCAGTAGAATCCGCCTCATACACCCGGATGAGCTGACGTTCAATATACGGGATCATCATATCAATATTTTCATGCATGGAAGGAATGCCTTCAAGCGGAGACTCAGCCGTCAGCTTGACAAACATCGCGCAATACAAAGCGTCGGTGAAAATGCTCCGTTCTAAATTCAGTGTCAGCTGCGTCGTGAAATATTTCCTGTACATCTCTCTCCGCTTCTGAAAAACACGTTTCGTTCCCGGCCGTACTTTTTTGATCAGCTCTTCAATTCTGATATCCTCAAGCAGCATAAACAGCTGCTTGGCAAAGCTTTGGCGGGTGAAGTGCCGGTGAACGTCATTTAAAAACCCCGCAAATACCCGAAATGAGCTGCTGCGTGTTCCGACAGCGCGCAAATAGACATCGCTTTTCAGGCCGGCTTCCATATCCCCGGCTGATCGGTCTTTCCAAAAGTGGCTCATGTAAATTTTCTTTTCAAAGGGATTGTAGTAAGACTGCACGCCGTATTCCACTTCAACTTCACTGCTTCTGGTCAGTGTTTTGGCCAGATCAGTCAGCATCATGAACAAAAACGAATCAATCGTGCTGTCGTTAAATTTGATAAACTTCATTGTATATCCCTCATTCGAACAGCGTTTCTGCAATATTTCTGACAGCGGCTTTTTCCCTGTCATCGTCAAGTTTTTCCACGATGCCTCTTTCAATCGCCCGTTTCGGCGGGATGTACGCAGCCAAGTCGCACGTATCAATGAGAGCCCTGATGGACGCCGCTTCTTCTGACACTTGTCCGTTATGCGCTTGTGCGATTAAATCAGAAGACAGCGTCATAAAGCGCTCAATTAATTTCTCATCTTTTAAGACAGACTGAGAGGTCAGCACCTGTTTCAGGAGGCTTCCTTTAATATACGGAACATCAATGATGACAAAACGGTTTTTAAGGGCTTCGTTCAGCGGAACGGTGCCGACGTAGCCTTCATTAATCGCGGCGATAACACCGAACCCTTCGCTTGCCTTAATCACTTCTCCTGTAAAGGGATTTGTCATCATTTTTCTGTAATCAAGCACGCCGTTTAGAATCGGAAGGGTTTCAGGCTTTGCCATATTGATTTCGTCAATGTATAAAAAATGTCCCTCGTTCATTGCGGTTGTTACAGGTCCGGGAACGAATTCAATTGTCGCCTGCCCCTGTTCATTTTCAATCGTTTTATAGCCGACAAGCGCTTCTGCATCGAGGTCTACGGAGCAGTTGACGCTGTGCATCGGTTTATGAAAATAGTTCGAAAGCGTTTCCGCCAATTTTGTTTTCCCCGAACCCGTCGGTCCTTTTAATAAGATATTTTTTCCCATTGTCAAAGCGATGACGGCATCGAATACAATCGCTTTATCTTCGGCCTCATAGCCTGATGATCCGATTAAATCCCGGAATTCTTGGGAAACGGGATGATTTTGATAAGCCTGCAGTTTGTTTTGTATATCTTCCGGAAGTGATAGGTGCTGTAATTCTGAAGTCATAGGTGATGTTTCCTTTCCATTTGTATTCCATAACCGAGTATACTAAAAAAGCCCTTGTATACTCAATACAAAAGGGCTCATTCCCTGCGGGCGCTTTTTGTCAGGGGAGCGCAGGCGATTCTGGCTCCGGAATTTCCGCTCGGGTTTGTTAAATAATCGTCCGTATGTTCATGAATGACGAACGCGCTTCCGTCCCGGTCGAGCAGGCTGAGTCTGCTCCCTTCTTTTAATGAAGTTTGCGGCGCGTTCATAATGACATCCACTTTACCGTCAGCCCCCACTTCAAGATTGGGGAGATCCCCGGCGTGATGACCCATCGGATTGTTGAAGCCGTGTTCTTTGTTCAAAGGGTTGAACGGACCGCCGGCTGATTCGAAATCAGGTGCCTGACATGTCCCTTTTTCATAAATATGAAATCCGAGAGAAGCGCCGGGCGGCAGATGTCCCGCTGATATATGAATGTCTGACCCTTCATCATCAGATTCCCTCACTTCGATATATCCGATCGTTTTTCCGTTTTGATTGATGAGTCCGGCATGCTCACGGTATGCAGATGCTTCCAATGCGCGGCTTTCCCCATGTTTTTTGGGCGGAACAGGAGCGGGTCTCCCCCCGCAGCCGCAAAGCGTAATTGATGCGAGCATGAGAAAAAGCAAGAGACGATTCATGCTTCCTCCCCCTTATTTTTTTACCCATCAGTCTTGTCAAAACGTGAAAATGGTAAACAAAAAAAGCCCCGAAAGGCTTTTTTTTAAAAATAACTGCGCGCTCCTAAATAAGCTTTTTTCCAATATGGATTGCTTAAGTTTGAAATTTCAACCCCGGAGGAGCTTGCGTGAATAAAGTCTCCTCCGCCTAAATACATTCCCATATGAGAAGGGCCCGCTTTATATGTCGTAAAGAAGACAAAGTCGCCTGCTGACGGCTGGCTGATATGTTTCATCGTATTCCAATATCCGGCCGTGCTCAGACGGGAAACAGAGCTTACCTTATTTAAAAGGTAATAGATGTAACCGCTGCAATCGAAGCCCGCAGGCGTATTGCCTCCCCAGCGGTAAGGCACGCCGACATGTTTTTTCGCCTCGCCTATCATTCTGTCAATCTTTGACCCTGTCACCGGAGGTTCGGGAGTATTTGGCTTGTTTGGCTTTGCCGGTTTGTTATCCGGCTGACGCACAGGATCTTCTGTTTTTCCCGTTCCGTTAATCACCAGAACCTGTCCGATTTGAAGCACATCAGTTGTCAGTTTATTTTTTTCTCTGATGAGCTGAGCGGTGATGCCGAACCGATTAGCAATTTTCCAGAGAGAATCGCCTGCTTTTACTTTGTAAGTGGATGGCTTCTCAGAAGGATTTGAATGAGATGGCGGTGTTGTGCCGCTGTTTCCGTTATGTGAAGAACCTTTGATCTTTAATACTTGATTCGGATACAGCATGTCTGATGTTAATTGATTCAGCTTTTTCAGTTCGGCGATGGTGATGCCGGTTTGATTGGCGATTTTCCACAGCGAGTCACCCGGCTTCACAGTGTAAGTCCCTGATGCGCCTTTATCAGGCTTTGTCTGTCTGCCGCCTCCGTCCGTGCCGCCGGCAGACCCTTTAATTTTCAGTTTTTGGCCCGGATAGATGACATCTGAACTCAAACGGTTCAGGCTTCTCAGTTCAGAAACGCTCATTCGGTATTTTTTTGCGATCACCCATAATGAGTCTCCGTATGTAACTGTGTAGGCACCCGTGCTTGGTTTTCCCTTTTGCCCCGTTTTATGTGTGCCGCTGCCGTCGGGAATGTGCAGCCGCTGTCCTGGGTGGAGTATCGTTGATTTCAGTTTATTTTCCGCCTGCAGGGCTGAAATACTTGTATGATATTGCCGGGAAAGCTTCCAAAGAGAGTCGCCGCTTTTTACTTGAATGGTTTTTGCTTCAGCGGGATGCACGGCGAAGGTTGAAGTCATTACTGCAGATACAGCCAGTCCGGCTGCGATTTTTTTCTTCATATAACGAAAAACCTCCTATTTATCATTGCTGAAAGGGACGTCCCTTTTCTTTGGACGCCGCCTGTTATGCAGGATTCATTCAGAAGTCGACATTAATTCCGATTCATTTGGTCTTAGATCATCACCAATGCCACACATTTTACATAAATTGAGAACATTTCACAAAAGACTTTGGAATCATTTTCATAACATGGCTTTTTTCCGCGACATTCCACCTTTCTTGTCTGTTTTTCATACAATTCTCTTTACGGCGTGGAAAATCCTCCCGAAAAACAATCAAAAAAAGCCCGCTTCCTTTAAAGGAAGCGGGTGACGGCTGATTACAGAACCCGGGTCTCGGCAGTTTTCACGTCTTCTGCTATCAATTCCGCTGCACGCGGTGCTCCGCCGGCCGCTTTCAGGGATTCTCCGATTTCAGAAGCTTTTGTCTGATATTCAGGGTTTTCGCTCAATTCTTTTATTGCTTCAGTGAGCAGTTCCGCTGTTACATCTTCTTTTTTAAACATCTTGCCCGCGCCCGTGTTTTCCACTTGGCTTCCGACGGCGAACTGATCTGCGCCCATCGGAATGACGATCATCGGAGTTTTGTAGTAAAGCCCTTCGCTCGTACTGTTCATTCCGCCGTGAGTGATAAATAAGTCCGCTCTCTTCAGGATCTCAAGCTGCGGAACATAAGGCTTTACAATGACATTCTCAGGAATTTCATCAAGCTCCGCCGGATCAAGATGTTTGCCGATTGACATGACGGCTTTTCCGTTAAAGTTTCTGACCGCTTTTAAGCATTTATTAAACAATTCCTTCTGATTGTTAAAAATCGTGCCCATTGAAATAAACAGGACTTTTTCTCCTTCAAGCTGGTCAAACGGGAAATCCTGAGCCGCCGGCCTTTCAGTTATGGACGGACCGACAAAGAGATAAGAATCGCCAAACTCTTCTTCTTTCGGCTGAAACGCTCTTGAAGTAAATACGATGGTTTTTCTGCCGTCATTTGAGAAAATATCATACGGCGTTTTAATGTCTGCGCTGAATTCTTCATTGAGCCGGCTGACCGCTTCGGTATAAGCCGGATAATGAGATGATTCCTCTGATACAAGGTTTGTATTTGAAAACACTTCTTTAATAAATGCTTCATTCATTGCAAAAGTCGTGCAAAGTGAATATGCCGGCAGTTTCAGCTTATTTCTCACAAGCCTTCCTGCCAGAAAATGATGATCATACAGGATGTAGTCGTAGGACTCATCTTTTACTTCCTCAAGAATACGGAGTGCAGCTTTTTTGGAAGTCTCAATCATTAATAGCAAAAACTCGGTAGCATCCCGCTGTTCATCACCCGTTGCGTTTTTTCCGAATTCATCTTTTCGGAAATCTTCATATTCACGGAATTCCGCTCCGCTTGACGCGATTTTGTTCTCATATTCCTTCACGCCGTAATATACGACATGTTCCCCTTTTGCCTTCAGTTCTTTTACGACGCCTAAAGACGGATTGATATGGCCTTCTCCCGGAAAGCCGATCATCAATACATTTGCCATCTTTCCACTCCCTATTCTTTTAAATTTTATGTATATTTAAACGATAACATCAATACAGAAAAAGGTAAAGATGTTCACCTTATTAATATTAAATGGGTACAATATTCCCATTTTCTTATTATTTCGTATGAAGCGCCCGCGGCGAAACAAGCGGATACAGTCCGCCGTCTTTAGCAAAGGACATTTTCCCCGTTTCTTCTGAAACAACGAGCACGAGTGCATCAGTCACGGCCGAAAGTCCCATCGCGGCCCTGTGGCGCGTCCCGTATTTGAGATCGACATGTTTTGTTGTGAGCGGAAGCAGATTGGCTGCTGATACAACCCGGTTTTCTCTGACCAATACGGCTCCGTCATGAAGCGGATTGCCGGGATAAAAAATACTCTCAATTAAAGCTGAACTGATCTCGGCATGCAGGCTGGTCCCTTTTTGTATCATTCCGTCCAGCGGATCTGCACGTTCAATCACAATCAGCGCTCCGTGCTTTTCTTCCGCCAGATGCTGCACGGCCCTCGCCAGCTCTGTATAGGAAGGCGTAAAATGTTCGATATATGACTGCAGGTAAAACGACGAAGCGACAGCCTGCATTTCCTGAAACGTATGTCCCAGTTCATCTAATTCGCAAAGAAGGCATTGGTCTTTTTCATCCAATGTCCGCAGTATCATTCCGGCATCCTCCGTAATTTGTTTCAAATACGTTTGAACGGCAGCGGTAAACGCGCTTTCCGTCATTTGAGTGTGGCGCATGTCACATCATCTCCTTTCCCTTATTTTCTGCATCGCGCGCATGGATATGCGCCGCTGTGTACACCATAATCATGAAAGGAGGCGCACATCATATGGAATTCGCACGGCTGATGCAATATATCTGCACCTTTTTAGGGGTCATTTCACTTTCATTCATTTATGCCAAGATGTTTAAAAAGCCGAAACCGGACAAAAAAGAGTAGGCCGGCTTTCATTGCTTTTTATACATAAAATGTTATAATTTCTCTCGTTAAAATAAAGAAACGGGGAACCTAAATTGAGAGAAACGAACACGATCGGCCAAAAGGTCAGACAGCTGTTACATATCTTCATTCCGATTTTAATCACGCAGGCGGGCCTTTCCCTGATCACCTTTTTGGATACGGTGATGTCAGGGAAAGTGAGCGCCGCCGATTTAGCCGGTGTTGCAATCGGTTCAAGCCTGTGGACGCCGGTGTATACGGGCCTTGCAGGAATATTAATGGCCGTTACGCCCGTTGTTTCGCAGCTGTTTGGAGCCGGCAGACGAAAGGAAGTGCCGTTTTCCGTCATCCAGGCCGTTTATGTAGCGGCCATTCTCAGTGCGGCGGTTATCCTGATCGGCTTTTTCACCGTTGATATGATCTTGGGACATTTGGGCCTGGAACCTCGTGTCCGGACGATCGCCAAACACTTTTTAGGCTTTTTATCCCTCGGTATTTTTCCTTTGTTTGTGTACGCCGTTTTGCGCTCGTTTATTGACGCACTCGGCAAAACGCGAGTCACGATGCTTATTACGCTTTGCTCATTGCCTATTAATTTTGTTTTAAATTATGTATTTATTTTCGGGAAATTCAACATGCCGGCATTGGGCGGAGTCGGTGCGGGACTCGCTTCCGCCCTGACTTACTGGTGTATTTGCGCCATCAGCTTTTTTATCGTCTTCAGATTTGAGCCGTTTGCCGGGTACTCTGTATTTCGGAAACTGTACCGTTTTTCTCCGTCTGAATGCAGAAAACTTTTGAAAATCGGTTTGCCTATCGGTTTTGCGGTATTTTTTGAAACGAGCATTTTTGCGGCTGTCACACTTCTAATGAGCCATTTCCGGACGGTGACGATTGCAGCCCACCAGGCGGCAATGAATTTTGCTTCCCTCTTGTATATGCTGCCGCTCAGCGTATCTATGGCCATGACGATTTTAGTCGGCTTTGAAGCAGGCGCAAAGCGCTACAGGGATGCCCGGTCATACAGCTATATCGGCATTGTGATGGCCCTTTGTTTTTCTTTATGCACGGCGGCTTTCATTTTACTGTTCAGGCCGCAAATCGCCGGAATGTATACATCAGATCCGGAGGTGCTCTTGTTGACGCAGCACTTTTTAATCTATGCGCTGTTTTTCCAGCTTTCTGATGCCGTAGCAGCTCCGATACAAGGCGCCCTGAGAGGATATAAGGATGTCAACTATACACTCGGTGCGGCTTTTGTTTCGTATTGGATTATCGGGCTTCCGCTCGGTTACGCAGTCGGCACTTACACGAGCCTCGGGGCATACGGCTACTGGATCGGGTTAATTGCAGGACTTGCCGCAGGAGCTGTCGGTTTATTCTTCAGACTGATGAAGCTGCAAAAGCGTTATGTGAAAAAAATGATGATTTTATAAAGGAGGAGCAGCTATGCCAAAACATAAACTGCTGTACGATTATTTAACCGAACGGGCGGAGGACATCAGTCAGACATGGTTTGATACCCTTCATGATACGGATCCTGATTCTGTTTATGCTTCTACTGACCCGGCTGTTCTCACAAATTTGAAAAAACAAAATCTGGCGTTTAATTATCAACTCAATCGGATTTTTTCTGAAGAGAAGGAAGTATATACAGCGGCATTGGAAAAGTGGGCGTTTGAAGCCGCACGGGATAAAGAACATTTAAAAACTCCCATCCATTACATCATTCGCGAGTTTATCAGAGTTCGTGATTTGTATGTCGGCCATGTAAAGCAGTTTACCAGACTTCATTCAGACACCGTGACAGAAGAAGATGCCGAAGATATATTCCATACGCTGATTAAATCGTTTGATGTGGTCATTCATATTTTCATAGAGGAAATATTCCTGCTAATTAAACAGGGCTTTAAAAAGAGGTTAAGTCTTGCTATACCAACGTTCTTTGATGTTCGGAAATTAGTCTTGCTTTGTAAAATAGAGTATAACAAACTAAACATTTGGGGGGGATTGGGGGAGCTTTTGGGGGATATTAAAAGGACAGACGCACCACACTCCTCCCGGTTATTCACAAACAATGAACGCCACGAGCGCAAAAAAAGCCCTGTCCGGGGCTTTTTTTATGTGCCTACTGGCCGCTCTGCTAATTTTAGAGTACCCACCGGGCGCTCCGTTATTTTAACATCTGATGATTCTTGATTAATCTTGACTACAGCTAAACCACTTAACGTAACGAAGGTTAGGGCTGTACAAAGAATAATTTTTTTCAATTAAAATCCCTCCAGGTGCCTCATTTTCTCCTCGGCTAAAATAGCATGCTTAGAAAATTCAAGCGCCTCTTTATAGAGTCCATGCTTCTCACAGTGTTCTGAAATAACCAAAGAAAGATCAAAGACGCTATCAAGGTCATTTAC
>NZ_JBSJQB010000009.1:0-59870 GCF_053663395.1 Bacillus sp. JK74
TTGAGAGAACACTCTCAATGGTTTGGTGGCGATAGCGAAGAGGTCACACCCGTTCCCATGCCGAACACGGAAGTTAAGCTCTTCAGCGCCGATGGTAGTCGGGGGTTTCCCCCTGTGAGAGTAGGACGCCGCCAAGCTATCATTTCGGTAAAGGCAGCTCATCATGAGCTGCCTTTTTTGTGTTTTTCTGCATACGTTATATAATATGAGAAACGTAACGATATGCCTTTTTGCAAAAGCAGGTTTTATGCTTGTGCAAAGTGGAAATAATAGAGATAGAGCGATACAGTTGAAAAATTTTGCGAAACACCTTATAGTAAGATTAAAGTCAAATATAGTCAAAGTCAATAAAGGAGGGGGTTGAGTGGGACATAATATTTCTGACATCATTGAACAGTACTTGAAACAAGTATTAGATCAAAATGGCAAAGAAATTTTAGAGATCAAACGCAGTGAAATCGCTGATAAATTTCAATGTGTTCCTTCCCAAATAAATTATGTCATCAACACCAGATTTACAAGTGAAAGAGGATATATTGTTGAAAGTAAACGGGGAGGCGGCGGTTATATTCGTATTATCAAAATTAAAATGAATAACGAAGTCGTCCTCATCAATAATATTATTTCGCAGATTCATACCCACTTGTCCCAGGCAGCCTCTGATGACATTATTCTCAGACTGTTAGAGGACGGAGTTATTTCGGAAAGAGAAGCTAAAATGATGGTGAGTGTAATGGATCGTTCAGTTCTATATATTGATTTGCCCGAACGGGATGAACTAAGAGCCAGAATGATGAAAGCAATGCTCACATCTTTAAAACTAAAGTAAGCGGGTGAAAAGATTGATTTGTCAAGAATGCAATGAGAGACCGGCCACTTTTCACTTTACGAAAGTTGTTAATGGAGAAAAGCAAGAAGTTCATATTTGTGAACAATGTGCAAAAGAAAATAGCGATTCATACAGTATAAGTGGAAACCAAGGGTTCTCGATTCATAATTTATTATCAGGGCTGCTGAATATGGAGTCCTCATTTCAAAACACCGGTTCTCAAATGTTCGGCTACTCAGAGCAAGGGACAGCTTGTAAGAAATGCGGTATGACGTTTCAGCAGCTGAGAAAAACAGGGCGTTTCGGCTGTGCGGAATGTTACGATACGTTCTACAGCCAAATTACGCCGATCTTGCGAAAAGTTCACAGCGGGAATACGGTGCATGCCGGGAAAATTCCAAAACGAATAGGCGGAAACCTGCATGTAAGACGGCAAATGGAAATGTTAAAAAAAGAACTTGAATCTTTAATACACCACGAGGAGTTTGAAAGAGCAGCGGAGGTCAGGGATCAGATCCGATCGTTAGAGCAGGAATTAAAAAGTACAGACAGTGAGGGGGAACAAGGGTAATGTCGCTCAAGCATTTTATTCAGGACGCACTAAGCAATTGGATGAAGCAAAAGGGACCTGAAAGTGACATTGTACTCAGCAGCCGTATACGGTTGGCCCGAAACTTTGAAAATATAAAGTTTCCCGCCCGGTATACGAATGAAGAAGCCTCATCCATCATTCAGCAATTCGAAGATCATTTTTCAGGTAAGGAACTGCCTGATATCGGTCAATTTCATTTAATCAGAATGAGTGAAGCTCAGCCTTTGGAAAAACGGGTGCTGATGGAGAAACATCTGATCAGCCCGAATTTAACGGAATCTCCTTTTGGCGGCTGTCTGCTTTCTGAAAATGAAGAAGTCAGCATTATGTTAAATGAAGAAGATCATATCAGAATTCAATGCCTCTTCCCCGGCTTCCAGCTTCTCAATGCCATAAAAGCGGCAAACCAGGTTGATGACTGGATTGAGGAGAAAGTGGATTACGCCTTTGGAGAGAAGAGAGGGTACTTAACAAGCTGTCCTACAAATGTAGGGACGGGACTAAGGGCTTCAGTCATGATGCATTTGCCGGGTCTTGTATTAACTAGGCAAATGAATCGAATTATACCGGCAATTAACCAATTAGGCTTAGTTGTTAGAGGAATTTACGGTGAAGGCAGCGAAGCATTAGGAAATATCTTTCAAATTTCAAATCAAATCACACTCGGAAAATCAGAACAGGACATTGTAGATGATTTAAACAGTGTGGCTGCCCAGCTGATTGAGCAGGAACGTTCAGCCCGAGAAGCGCTTTACCAAACTTCGAAAATTGAATTGGAGGACCGGGTATTCAGATCTTACGGCGTTTTATCCAACTGCCGTATGATTGAATCAAAGGAAACGGCGAAATGCCTTTCTGACGTTCGGCTGGGGATAGACCTGGGGATCATTAAAGGGCTATCAAGCAATATACTTAATGAACTGATGATTTTGACACAGCCGGGTTTTCTCCAGCAATATTCGGGCGGTGCATTACGGCCGAACGAAAGAGACGCGAGAAGAGCGGCTCTTATCAGGGAAAGGCTGCATTTAGAAATGAGTGCAAATAGACAGGAGGATGATTCGATATGATGTTTGGAAGGTTTACAGAGCGAGCTCAAAAGGTATTGGCACTGGCACAGGAAGAAGCACTGCGCTTAGGCCATAACAATATTGGAACTGAACATATCTTATTAGGTCTGGTTCGTGAAGGAGAAGGGATTGCGGCTAAAGCACTCCAAGCACTCGGGCTCGGTTCGGATAAAATTCAGAAAGAAGTGGAGAGCTTAATCGGACGGGGACAGGAAATGTCTCAAACGATTCATTATACGCCAAGAGCAAAAAAAGTCATTGAGCTCAGCATGGATGAAGCCAGAAAGCTAGGACATTCTTATGTGGGAACAGAACACATACTTCTCGGATTGATTCGTGAAGGAGAAGGCGTGGCGGCGAGGGTTCTGAATAATCTAGGTGTCAGCTTGAATAAAGCGAGACAGCAAGTGCTGCAGCTTCTGGGAAGCAATGAGACGGGATCTTCTGCATCCGGTACCAACAGCAATGCAAACACGCCGACGCTTGACAGTCTGGCGCGTGATTTAACTGCGATTGCGAAGGAAGACAGTCTTGATCCGGTTATCGGGCGAAGCAAAGAAATTCAGCGTGTTATTGAGGTATTAAGCCGCAGAACGAAAAATAATCCCGTTCTTATCGGAGAACCGGGTGTAGGTAAAACTGCGATTGCTGAAGGCCTTGCACAGCAGATCATCAATAATGAAGTGCCGGAAATATTACGTGATAAACGCGTAATGACATTAGACATGGGTACGGTTGTAGCCGGTACGAAATACCGCGGAGAATTTGAAGACCGCTTGAAAAAAGTAATGGATGAAATACGTCAGGCCGGCAATATTATTTTATTCATTGACGAACTGCATACACTGATCGGAGCAGGGGGAGCAGAAGGTGCGATTGACGCATCGAATATCTTAAAACCTTCACTGGCCCGCGGAGAGCTTCAATGCATCGGTGCCACAACGCTTGATGAATACCGTAAATATATCGAAAAAGACGCGGCTCTCGAGCGCCGTTTCCAGCCGATTCAGGTGGATCAGCCGTCAGCCGATGAAAGCATTCAAATTTTAAAAGGGCTCCGTGACCGGTATGAAGCCCATCACCGCGTATCCATTACCGATGAAGCGATCGAAGCGGCGGTTAAATTGTCCGACCGTTATATTTCTGACCGCTTCCTTCCGGATAAAGCGATCGATTTAATTGATGAAGCCGGTTCAAAAGTGCGTCTCCGTTCTTTCACAACGCCTCCGAACTTAAAAGAGCTTGAGCAGAAACTCGATGAAGTTCGCAAGGAAAAAGACGCTGCCGTTCAGAGCCAGGAGTTTGAAAAAGCGGCTTCTCTTCGTGATACGGAGCAGCGCCTGAGAGAACAGGTGGAAGACACGAAAAAAACGTGGAAAGAAAAACAAGGCCAGGAGAATTCCGAAGTTTCTGTAGAGGATATCGCGATGGTTGTATCCAGCTGGACCGGGGTGCCCGTATCTAAAATTGCCCAAACGGAAACAGATAAGCTTCTCAATATGGAAAGCATTCTGCATTCCCGCGTCATCGGCCAGGATGAAGCCGTTGTAGCCGTTGCAAAAGCTGTCAGACGTGCAAGAGCCGGACTGAAGGACCCGAAACGTCCGATTGGTTCATTCATCTTCTTAGGCCCTACAGGCGTTGGGAAGACAGAGCTGGCAAGAGCGCTGGCGGAATCCATTTTCGGTGATGAGGAAGCGATGATCAGAGTGGATATGTCCGAATACATGGAGAAACACTCGACTTCACGCCTTGTCGGTTCTCCTCCCGGATATGTCGGCTATGATGAAGGCGGCCAGCTGACAGAAAAAGTGAGAAGAAAACCTTACTCTGTCGTATTGCTTGATGAAATTGAAAAAGCGCACCCTGATGTGTTTAACATTCTCCTGCAAGTGCTTGAAGACGGACGCTTGACTGATTCAAAAGGACGCACTGTGGATTTCCGCAACACGATCCTGATTATGACGTCAAACGTCGGGGCGAGCGAGCTGAAGCGCAACAAATATGTGGGCTTCAATGTCCAGGATGAATCACAAAACCATAAAGATATGAAAGACAAAGTCATGGGAGAGCTGAAGCGTGCCTTCAGACCTGAGTTTATCAACCGGATTGACGAAATTATCGTCTTCCACTCCCTTGAGAAAAAACATCTTACAGACATCGTGTCGCTTATGTCTGATCAGTTAACAAAACGTCTGAAAGAACAAGATCTCTCTATCGAGCTGACGGATGCTGCAAAAGCAAAAGTAGCAGAAGAGGGCGTCGATTTGGAATACGGCGCACGTCCGTTAAGAAGAGCGATTCAAAAGCATGTGGAGGACCGGTTATCAGAAGAACTCCTCAGAGGCAATATTGATAAAGGCCAGCACATTGTTCTTGATGTTGAGGACGGCGAATTTGTCGTAAAAACAACTGCTAAAACGAACTAATATAGTGACAAACATGAGGCATACGTAAGCGAGTGTATGCCTCACTTTGTTATATAGAGAAATATTTGATAAGGAAGAGGTCTTACAACATATATGGCTAAATCAAAAACAAAATTCATCTGCCACTCATGCGGTTATGAATCCGCAAAATGGATGGGAAAGTGCCCGGGCTGCGGGGCTTGGAATACAATGGTGGAAGAAACCATAAAAAAAGCGCCGGCGAATCGGCGGGCGGCTTTCTCCCACTCCGTTCAAACCGTCCAGAAACCATCACCCATTACATCAATTGAAACATCAGAAGAACCCCGCGTTCACACAAAGCTCGAAGAATTCAACAGAGTGCTTGGCGGCGGCGTTGTGAAAGGCTCGTTAGTATTGATCGGCGGCGATCCCGGGATCGGAAAATCAACGCTCCTTCTCCAAGTATCCGCACAATTAGCAGATACGGCCGGCAGCGTGCTTTACATTTCAGGGGAGGAATCCGTGAAGCAAACGAAGCTGCGCGCCGACAGACTTGGAATCAACAGCCAAATGTTACATGTTTTATCTGAAACCGATATGGAGTATATTTCGTCTGCTATACAAGAGATGAAACCCGCATTTGTTGTCGTAGACTCCATTCAGACCGTTTACCAAAGTGATATCACCTCGGCTCCCGGCAGTGTATCACAAGTAAGAGAGTGTACGGCCGAATTGATGAAAATCGCGAAAACAAACGGCATACCTATTTTTATCGTCGGACACGTCACAAAAGAAGGATCGATCGCAGGGCCGAGATTGCTTGAGCACATGGTCGATACCGTTCTATACTTTGAAGGAGAGCGGCACCATACATTCCGTATTTTGCGGGCTGTAAAAAACCGGTTCGGCTCAACAAATGAAATGGGCATCTTTGAAATGCGGGAAGAGGGGCTTACGGAAGTGCTCAACCCTTCTGAAATTTTCTTGGAAGAGCGTTCTGCCGGGGCATCGGGTTCGAGTATCGTTGCATCAATGGAAGGAACGAGACCGATTCTGGTTGAAATCCAGGCGCTCATATCACCGACCAGTTTTGGAAACCCGCGCCGCATGGCTACAGGCATTGACCACAACAGGGTATCGTTAATTATGGCTGTGCTTGAGAAGCGGGTGGGTCTTTTGCTTCAAAATCAAGATGCATATTTAAAAGTCGCCGGCGGGGTCAAACTGGATGAACCGGCGATTGATTTGGCAGTAGCCGTCAGCATTGCCTCAAGCTTCAGAGATACACCGCCGAATCCCGCAGATTGCTTTATCGGTGAAGTGGGACTGACAGGAGAAGTCCGCAGGGTGTCAAGAATCGAACAGCGCGTAAAAGAAGCGGCGAAACTCGGCTTCAAGCGCATGATCATACCTGAGGCGAATGCAGACGGGTGGACAATACCAAAAGGGATTGAGGTTGTCGGAGTAGCAAATGTTGCTGAAGCGCTTCGTACTTCATTAGGAGGATCATAATAGATGGAAAAAGAGAAAAAAGGGGCGAAACAAGAGCTTGACCTGTCTGCAATTCTGCAGTTCGTTGCACCGGGCACCCCGCTCAGAGCCGGGATAGAGAATGTACTTCGGGCAAATACAGGCGGCCTGATTGTTGTCGGATACAATGATAAGGTAAAGCAAGTCGTGGATGGCGGTTTTCATATTAATACATCATTTGCGCCCGCTCACTTATACGAGCTGGCCAAAATGGACGGTGCCATTATTTTAAGTGATTCCGGCCAGAAAATTCTTTATGCGAATACGCAGCTTATGCCGGAGGCGACCATTTCTTCTTCAGAAACGGGAATGAGGCACCGTACGGCGGAACGGGTGGCGAAGCAGACCGGCTGTCTCGTCATCGCCATTTCTGAGCGCAGAAATGTCATTACGTTATATCAGGACAGCATGAAGTACACACTAAAGGACATAGGTTTTATTTTAACAAAGGCAAATCAGGCCATTCAAACGCTAGAGAAGTATAAAACCATTTTAGACAAAACGATTACGGCTTTAAACGCATTAGAGTTTGAGGAGCTTGTGACATTCAGTGACGTGCTGTCTGTCATGCATCGGTATGAAATGGTGCTTCGAATAAAAAATGAAATCAATATGTATATTAAAGAACTCGGAACGGAAGGACACTTAATCCGTCTGCAGGTGATTGAACTGATTACGGACATGGAAGAAGAGGCGGCACTTTTCATCAAAGACTATGTCAAAGAAAAAATCAAAGATCCGTTCGTGCTGTTAAAAGAGCTTCAGGATATGTCCAGCTATGATCTGCTTGATGATTCCATTCTGTTTAAACTGCTTGGATATCCGGCTTCTACGAATCTTGATGATTATGTGCTCCCGAGAGGATACAGGCTGCTGAACAAAATTCCGCGTCTGCCGATGCCGATTGTTGAAAATGTGGTTGAGGCGTTCGGATTTTTGCCAAGCATAACGGAAGCCACTGTAGAAGAGCTTGATGATGTCGAGGGTATCGGCGAAGTGCGCGCCCAAAAAATCAAAAAAGGCTTAAAACGCCTTCAGGAAAAACACTATATAGATAGACAGCTTTAAGTATCGCTTAAACCTGTCGGAATCCGGGTATATTATTGTTAGTTTTTGTTTATTCTGAATTTGTAGGCTCTGACAGTCTGCTGAAAAAATGCTACTTAAAAGGAGGTGGAGGTATGTTAAAACGAATAGTTCAGGCGTTCTTCATTATTGTGGGCGGCGTTGTCGGTATCTTTTTAATACCTGAATTGTTTGTGCTGTCAAATATACAGGACATACCTTTAATAACAAACGCATATACGTCTGCTGCAATTGGTGCTATTATCTTTTTTCTCATCAGTATATGGACGACAGAATATGTGATTAATTGGGTAAAATGGATTGAAGATTCTTTGCTGAGAGCTCCGGTGCCGGATCTGTTATTCGGGAGTCTCGGATTGGTTTTTGGACTTATCATCGCATATCTCATTGTAAACGTGATTCCGCTGGACAATATTCCGTACCGTATATTCAGCACCATCATTCCGGTCTTTCTGGCTTTCTTTCTCGGTTATCTGGGCTTCCAAGTCGGATTTAAGAAAAAGGATGAACTGATCAGTCTTTTCTCCATTTCTGCAAGAATGCAGAAGAAAAAGGGAAGTGCTGATGAGGAGCAGGAAGAACAGGATAAAAGGCTGAAAATCTTGGATACAAGTGTTATTATTGATGGGAGAATTGCAGATATTTGTCAGACGGGCTTTTTAGAAGGCGTCATTGTCATTCCTCAATTTGTGCTGGAGGAATTACAGCATATCGCTGATTCTTCAGATGTTTTAAAACGTAACAGAGGACGCCGCGGACTGGATATCTTGAATCGCATTCAAAAGGAACTGGATATTACGGTTGAAATTTATGAAGGCGACTTCGAAGACATTCAGGAGGTTGACAGCAAGCTTGTCAAACTTGCGAAGCTGACTTCCGGCGTCGTTGTGACGAATGATTTTAATTTAAATAAAGTATGCGAGCTTCAAAAGGTTGCAGTACTGAATATTAATGACCTTGCAAACGCGGTGAAGCCGGTTGTGCTTCCGGGCGAAGAGATGAATGTGCAGGTGATTAAGGACGGGAAAGAGCATAATCAAGGTGTGGCTTACTTGGATGACGGCACGATGATTGTTGTGGAAGAAGGCCGCAATTATATAGGGAAACATATTGATGTGCTCGTAACCAGCGTACTGCAGACAGCGGCGGGACGAATGATTTTTGCCAAGCCCAAGCTGCTTGAGAAAGCTCTTTAAGAGGGAGTTCATATGGAGTATGTTGTCGTTATTCCGGCTGCCGGACAAGGAAAAAGGATGAAGGCCGGGAAAAATAAGCTGTTCATCAGCTTAAAAGGTGCGCCTGTTATTATGCACACACTGCGGGTTTTTGAAAGCCACGCACCCTGTCAGAAAATAATCCTGGTGATAAACGAGAGTGAACGGGAAGATTTTCGCCAGCTGCTGGCCCAATGTCCGATTCAGACGGAAATTGAGCTTGTTACCGGAGGTGCGGAGCGTCAGCACAGTGTATACGAAGGACTGAAAGTGATTGATAAGGAATCGGTCGTCCTTGTTCATGACGGAGCGCGCCCGTTTGTCACACATCAGCATATCGATAAGCTCGTTGAAACAGCAGAGGAGGCGGGAGCGGCTGTCCTGGCTGTTCCTGTGAAAGACACGATAAAACGGGCGGAAGGCTCCCGGGCTGCGGAGACCTTTGACCGTTCAAGCTTGTGGGCCGTTCAAACGCCGCAAGCTTTTCGTCTTTCTTTATTGAAGACGGCGCATATGGAAGCGGAAAACAAAGGCTTCTTAGGTACGGATGACGCCAGCCTCGTCGAGCGTCTTGATGGATATCAGGTGAGTATCGTTGAAGGCAGCTATACCAATATTAAGCTGACAACGCCGGATGACCTGATATTTGCGGAAGCAATCATGAAAGCGGAAAGTGGGAATCATAATGTTTAGAATCGGACAAGGATTTGATGTGCATCAATTAACGGAAGGCCGTCCGCTCATCATCGGCGGAATTGAAATTCCTTATGAAAAGGGGCTGCTCGGACATTCAGATGCTGATGTATTGCTGCATACAGTCGCAGACGCGTGTCTCGGAGCGGCAGGTGAAGGAGATATCGGCAAACATTTCCCGGATACTGATCCGGAATTCAAAGATGCGGATTCTTTTAAGCTGCTTCAGCATGTCTGGAACATTGTAAAAGAAAAAGGGTACGTACTCGGAAATATAGACTGCACGATTATTGCGCAAAAGCCGAAAATGGCGCCGCATATTGATGCTATGAGAAAACGGATAGCTGAAGGCCTTGAGGCGGACGTCTCTCAAGTAAACGTAAAAGCGACGACGACCGAAAAGCTCGGGTTTACCGGAAGAGCCGAAGGAATTGCCGCTCAGGCAACCGTTCTGATCCAAAAAGCCTGATCATTGTTTTGATGCCGGGTCTATTTGGTGGTAGAATAGATACATATATTCGGCTAGAGGCTACAGACGAGATGAAAGGAAGTATTTGAACATGGGAAATGAAGTACGCGTTCGTTATGCACCGAGTCCGACCGGACATTTGCATATCGGTAACGCCAGAACGGCGCTTTTTAACTATTTATTTGCCCGCAGCCAAGGCGGAAAGTTTATTATCCGGATTGAGGATACGGACAAAAAGCGAAATATTGAAGGCGGAGAGCAAAGCCAGCTCAACTATTTGAAATGGCTCGGCATGGACTGGGATGAAAGTGTGGATGTCGGCGGAGAATACGGCCCGTACCGCCAGTCTGAGCGTAACGACATTTACAAAGAGTACTATGAAGAGCTTCTTGAAAAAGGGCTTGCTTATAAATGTTTCTGTACGGAAGAAGAACTTGAGAAAGAACGTGAAGAGCAAATCGCCCGCGGGGAAATGCCGCGCTATTCCGGCAAACACAGAAACCTGACTCAGGAAGAGCAGGAGCAGTTTTTAGCCGAAGGCAGACAGCCGAGCATCCGTTTCCGCGTGCCGGAAGGGAAAATCATCGCATTTAACGATATCGTAAAAGGCGAGATTTCTTTTGAATCAGACGGCATCGGCGACTTTGTCATCGTCAAAAAAGACGGAACACCGACGTATAACTTTGCTGTCGCGATTGACGATTACTTAATGAAAATGACGCACGTGCTCCGCGGTGAGGATCACATTTCAAATACACCGAAACAGATCATGATTTTCCAGGCATTCGGCTGGGATATTCCTGTCTTCGGACATATGACGCTTATCGTAAACGAAAGCCGCAAAAAATTAAGTAAACGTGATGAATCAATTATCCAGTTTATTGAGCAGTATGATGAGCTGGGTTACCTGCCTGAAGCGCTGTTTAACTTTATCGGACTTCTCGGCTGGTCTCCCGTCGGTGAAGAAGAGCTTTTCACAAGAGAACAATTCATTGAAATTTTTGATGTAAATCGTTTGTCTAAGTCACCGGCTCTGTTTGATATGCATAAACTGAAATGGGTCAACAACCAATACGTCAAAGCGCTGGATCTTGATCAAGTGGTTGAGCTGACTCTGCCGCACCTGCAAAAAGCAGGAAAAGTCGGCACTGAGCTTTCTGCCGAGGAGCAGGAATGGGTTCGTAAATTAATCTCTCTTTACCATGAGCAATTGAGCTACGGCGCTGAAATTGTCGAGCTGACTGATTTGTTCTTTAAAGATGAGATCGAGTATAATCAAGAGGCAAAAGCCGTTCTGGAAGAAGAACAGGTGCCTGAAGTGCTCAGCGTATTTGCTGCGAAGCTTGAAGAGCTTGAAGAATTTACGCCTGAGCTGATCAAAGCCTCAATCAAAGCTGTTCAGAAAGAAACAGGCCATAAAGGCAAAAAGCTGTTCATGCCGATTCGTGTAGCGGTTACCGGTCAGACACACGGTCCGGAGCTTCCGCAGGCCATTGAGCTGATCGGCAGAGAAACAGCCGTCAGACGCCTGAAAAGCATTTAAATATACGATTGTTGACAGGGAAGAGTATAAAACAATGACCATTACAGAAAGAATCTTCGTCGGCTGAGAGAGATTCATGCGTCATGTTTTAGAAGTGCGCCCTTAAGACCTTTGAAGAACATTTCTGCGGAAATCAGTATTTAAAGGCGGCCGCCGCCGTTACCGGCTTTTAAGTTGGGAAAACAGTGACTTGTTTTTCAAACAGAGTGGAACCGCGCGGTAAAAGCGTCTCTGTCATGTTTACATGCAGAGGCGCTTTTTTTATAGGCGGAAAAACAGACTGGAGCGGGGAGAGAATGGGGGGAAGCATGTGTTTTTTAAAATGCTAAAAGAAGACATAGATACAGTGTTCGATCAAGATCCGGCAGCAAGAAGCTATTTCGAAGTTGTTTTAACTTATTCTGGTTTACATGCTATATGGGCGCATCGGATTGCACATGCTTTATATAAACGGAGATTTTTCTTCCTGGCGCGCCTGATATCACAGATTGCCCGTTTCTTTACCGGAATTGAAATCCATCCCGGCGCGACCATCGGGAGAAGGTTTTTCATTGATCACGGTATGGGGGTCGTCATAGGGGAAACATGTGAAATCGGCAATAACGTGACGGTATTCCAAGGTGTCACTCTTGGTGGGACGGGAAAAGAAAAGGGAAAGCGGCATCCGACCATAAAAGATGATGCTTTAATTGCAACCGGAGCGAAGGTGCTCGGCTCTATTACGGTCGGGCAGGGTTCTAAAGTAGGGGCCGGCTCCGTTGTGCTTCGTGATGTTCCCGACTTTTCGACCGTTGTCGGCATACCGGGGAAAGTCGTCATTCAGAACGGAAGAAAAATCAAACGCGATCTCAATCACCAAGACTTGCCCGATCCGGTTGCTGACCGGTTTAGAGCATTGGAGCAGCAGATTTTTGAACTGCAGGCTGAACTGGAAGATAAAAAAGAAAGGATCAACCAAAAATGACCATTACACTTTATAATACATTGACACGGAAAAAGGAAACATTCGTTCCTCTTGAGGAAGGCAAAGTAAAAATGTACGTGTGCGGACCGACTGTATACAACTATATTCATATCGGAAACGCCCGTCCGGCGATTGTGTATGATACCGTACGCAACTATTTGGAGTATAAAGGATACGATGTTCAATACGTATCGAATTTCACCGATGTTGACGACAAACTGATTAAGGCGGCCAACGAGCTCGGCGAGGACGTCCCGACCGTTTCTGAACGGTTCATTAAAGCGTATTTTGAAGACGTGGGCGCCCTCGGATGCCGGAAAGCGGATCTTCACCCCCGGGTCATGGAAAACATGGACGCCATTATTGAATTTGTCAGCGAGCTGATTAAAAAAGGCTACGCTTATGAATCAGAAGGCGACGTCTATTTCAAAACAAGGGCCTTCGAAGGCTACGGCAAGCTATCTCAGCAATCAATTGATGAACTCAGATCAGGCGCGCGTATCCGTGTCGGCGAGAAGAAAGAGGATGCGCTGGACTTTGCGCTTTGGAAAGCTGCTAAAGACGGAGAAATTTCTTGGGATAGCCCTTGGGGAAAAGGCCGCCCGGGCTGGCATATTGAATGCTCCGCAATGGTGAAAAAGTATTTGGGTGACGAAATCGATATTCATGCCGGCGGTCAGGACCTGACATTCCCGCACCATGAAAACGAAATCGCGCAATCTGAAGCATTAACAGGCAAGACATTCGCAAAATACTGGCTTCATAACGGATATATCAATATCGATAATGAGAAAATGTCAAAATCGCTCGGCAACTTTGTTTTGGTGCACGATATCATTAAGCAATATGACCCGCAGCTTTTGAGATTTTTCATGCTGTCCGTTCATTACCGCCACCCGATCAACTATTCGGAAGAGCTGCTTGAGAAAACAAAAAACGCGTTTAACCGCCTGAAGACGGCATACAGTAATTTAAACCATCGTTTGATTAGCAGCACGAATCTGACTGACAATGATGAGGAATGGCTCGCTAAAATCGAAGAGCACCGCACTGCGTTTGAAAAAGCAATGGATGATGATTTTAATACGGCGAATGCGATTTCCGTTTGGTTTGATCTGGCGAAGCTCGCCAATTACTACATGCAGGAAGACAATACGGCGGATCACGTGATTAAAGCCTTTATCAGCATGTTTGACAGAATCGGATCTGTTCTCGGACTTACGCTCGGCGAAGAAGAGCTTGTCGACGAAGAGATTGAAGAGTTGATTGAGAAGAGAAATGAAGCCCGCCGCAATCGCGATTTTGCTTTGTCAGACCAGATTCGCGATCAGCTGAAAAGCATGAATATCATTCTTGAAGATACGGCCCAGGGAACTCGCTGGAAGCGGGGAGAATAAGCGGATGCTTCAATTTGAACAAATCAAAGATTCAAAGCAGTTAAACGGTCTTGCGCTCGCTTATATGGGTGATGCCATTTTTGAAATATACGTCCGGCATCACCTGCTTAAGCAGGGCTTTACGAAACCGAATGACCTTCATAAGAAGGCGAGCCGGATTGTATCGGCAAAATCACAGGCAGACATATTGTTCCGCCTTCAGGACGAATCCTTTTTCACGGAGGAAGAGGAAGCCGTGCTGAGAAGAGGCAGAAACGCGAAATCAGGGACGACGCCTAAAAACACAGATGTACAGACGTACCGCCATAGTACAGCTTTTGAGGCTTTACTCGGATACCTTTTTCTTGAGAAAAGAGAAGAAAGACTGAATCAGCTGATTGCTGAGGCTATACAAGTCGGGACGTCAGGGAGGAAAACAAATGAGTCAGCAACATGATTACGTCATAGGAAAAAACGCTGTGATTGAGACGTTAAAGTCAGATCGCAAGCTGTATAAGTTATGGATGGCGGAAAACACAGTAAAAGGACAGGCGCAGCAAGTTATGGAGCTTGCTAAAAAGCGCGGCGTCACCATTCAATTTGTACCGAGGAAAAAACTTGATCAGATGGTGGAGGGGCAGCATCAGGGTGTTGTCGCCCAGGTGGCGGCATATGAATATGCACAATTAGACGAATTATATAAAAGAGCGGAAGAGAGAAACGAACAGCCTTTCTTTCTCATATTGGACGAGCTGGAAGACCCTCATAATCTCGGTTCCATCATGAGAACGGCTGACGCTGTCGGTGCACACGGCATTGTGATTCCGAAACGCAGAGCGGTCGGACTGACGTCGACGGTCGCAAAAGCTTCGACCGGTGCGATTGAACACATCCCCGTCGTGAAGGTGACCAACCTTGCCCGGACACTTGATGAAATGAAGGAGCGGGGGATTTGGGTCGTCGGAACGGATGCATCCGCCCGGGAAGACTACCGCTCTATGGACGGCAAGATGCCTTTGGCGCTCGTTATCGGAAGCGAAGGCAGAGGAATGGGCCGGCTTGTGAAAGAGAAATGTGATTTTCTCATTAAACTTCCGATGGCCGGAAAAGTCACGTCTCTGAATGCGTCGGTAGCGGCCGGCCTTCTCATGTATGAAGTCTACCGGAAGCGCAATCCTTTAGGGGAATGAAGACAGATGGACATCCTGTTAGTAGACGGATACAACATGATTGGAGCTTGGCCGCAGCTAAAGGATTTAAAAGCGAACAGTTTTGAAGAAGCGAGAGATGTACTGATCCAGAAGATGGCGGAGTATCAGTCCTACACGGGAATCAGAGTCATTGTGGTGTTTGACGCACATCTGGTAAAAGGCATAGAGAAAAAACAAACGAATCACAGAGTCGAAGTGATTTTTACACGGGAGAATGAGACGGCGGATGAGCGGATCGAGAAGCTTGCCCAGGCACTGAATAATATTGCGACACAGATTCATGTCGCAACCTCCGATTATACGGAGCAGTGGGCGATTTTCGGACAAGGGGCTCTCCGCAAATCCGCCCGGGAGCTTCTGAGGGAAGTGGATACGATAGAACGGCGGATTCAAAGGCGGGTTTCAAAGATCACTTCTGAAAAACCACCGGGGAAAATCGAGCTGTCCGAAGAGGTTTTGAAAACGTTTGAAAAGTGGCGCCGAGGCGGTCTGGATTAGGTTGACGCTTTTTCGCCCATTAATGTATAATATTTCTATCTACGTGCGCCGGGGGGATCGCAGTGAATCTACAGAACAGCAAGGGAAAGTTCAACAAAGTGCAATTTTGCCAGTTGGAGGACGAGCAGGTCATTGAAAAGGTTCATGTTGGGGACAGTGATGCGTTAG
Source organism: Bacillus sp. JK74 (assembly GCF_053663395.1). NCBI lineage: Bacteria > Bacillati > Bacillota > Bacilli > Caryophanales > Bacillaceae > Bacillus > Bacillus sp. JK74. The sequence continues at coordinate 15,634 of NZ_JBSJQB010000009.1, forward strand.
ATTACTTGATTACGAAGTACCGTAATTTTGTACGGGCGAAAGCAAGGTCTTATTTTTTAATAGGGGCCGACAGAGAAGATATTGTACAGGAAGGGATGATAGGCTTATATAAGTCTATCCGAGACTTTAGAGAGGACAAGCTTACTTCATTTAAAGCTTTTGCAGAATTATGCATTACCCGCCAGATTATTACCGCAATAAAGACAGCTACCCGTCAGAAACACATTCCTTTAAATTCCTATGTTTCTTTAGACAAACCTATTTTTGATGAAGAATCTGACAGAACACTGCTTGATGTCATTTCAGGCGCTAAAACGTTAAATCCTGAAGAGATGATTATTAATCAGGAAGAATTTGATGACATCGAAATGAAAATGGGAGAACTGCTGAGCGATCTGGAGAGAAAGGTGCTTGTTCTGTACTTGGACGGAAGAAGTTACCAGGAAATTTCAGATGACTTAAACCGACACGTAAAATCAATCGATAATGCCCTGCAGCGCGTGAAGCGCAAGCTTGAAAAGTATTTGGAAATAAGAGAAATCAGTCTGTAGCAGGTTTCTGTGTCATATTGACAGAATTTTTCTGACTGTGCTATTTTATTAAGATAAATGATTGTTTAGGAAAAGGTGTAACGACATGAGAAAAAAGATTACGCTGGCATGCAAAACATGCGGAAATCGTAATTATACGACAATGAAAAGCTCTGCATCAGCGGCTGAGCGGTTAGAAGTTAAGAAGTACTGCAGCACTTGCAATTCACATACAGCTCATTTAGAAACAAAATAGTGTTCGCTTTTTAAATTGTGGAGGTCTTTTACATGCGCATGATGAGTTTCTTTAAAGATGTTGGGAAAGAAATGAAAAAGGTTAGCTGGCCTAAAGGCAAAGAGTTAACGCGCTATACGATCACGGTGATTTCAACGGTTATCTTTTTTGTTATCTTTTTTGCCCTCCTTGATACAGGAATTTCTCAATTAATTCGTTTAATAGTTGAATAATGATCAGCAATACGTGCTATAATAGATCATAATATCGTTTGCCAAAACCCGTTCAGCGGGTTTTTTATTGTGTTGAAAAAAGGATTCATAGGCTCTGAGCCTATTTTTTGTTTTACACTTCATTTTTAAATGCGGGGAGGGAAGGACTGCAGAGTCCTGATAGAATGGAAAAGAATTGGTATGTTGTTCATACGTATTCCGGTTATGAAAACAAAGTAAAAGCGAACCTTGAAAAACGTGTGGAATCAATGGGAATGCAGGATAAAATTTTCCGCGTTGTCGTCCCTGAAGAGGAAGAGACTGATATTAAGAACGGCAAGAAAAAAGTAGTCAAAAAGAAAGTGTTCCCGGGTTATGTGCTTGTTGAAATCGTCATGACTGATGATTCCTGGTATGTGGTCCGCAACACGCCGGGCGTTACCGGATTCGTCGGATCAGCCGGTTCAGGCTCAAAGCCGACTCCGCTTCTTCCTGGCGAAGCGGAAACCATCTTAAAACGCATGGGCATGGATGAGCGGAAAACCGACATTGATTTTGAATTGAATGAGACAGTCAAAGTCATAGACGGACCTTTCGCCAACTTTACAGGATCAATTGAAGAGATTGATTATGATAAGAGCAAAGTGAAAGTATTCGTTAACATGTTCGGCCGTGAAACGCCGGTTGAGCTGGAATTTACCCAGATCGACAAATTGTAATGTGAAAAAACTTGAAATTGCTATATATTAATGATAATATAGCAAAGGTACGTCTTGGACTAATCCAAGGCAGCTAGCTTGATATTTCGTCATTCATATAAAGAATGAAACCTTGAGTGGGAGGGTTTACCCTATTACCACATCACGGACTTAAGGAGGTGTGTCTCGTGGCTAAAAAAGTAGTAAAAGTTGTAAAATTGCAAATTCCTGCTGGAAAAGCTAACCCAGCGCCGCCAGTTGGACCTGCACTAGGTCAAGCCGGTGTAAATATCATGGGATTCTGTAAGGAGTTTAACGCTCGTACAGCTGACCAAGCTGGTTTAATCATTCCTGTTGAAATTTCGGTTTACGAAGACCGTTCATTTACATTTATTACAAAAACTCCGCCTGCTGCAGTATTACTTAAAAAAGCAGCTGGAATTGAGTCTGGTTCTGGTGAACCAAACCGTAATAAAGTGGCAACCGTTAAGCGCGATAAGGTTCGCGAAATCGCTGAAACGAAAATGCCTGACTTAAACGCAGCAGACGTTGAAGCGGCAATGCGCATGGTTGAAGGTACTGCCCGCAGTATGGGTATCGTTATCGAGGATTAATTTGTTTCTTGTCGGGTTGCGAGTTTTCACAAGTTCGCAACCCTTATTCGTGGGAGGTTATTCCGCTATAACCACATAAGGAGGAAATTTTAAAATGGCTAAAAAAGGTAAAAAGTACGTTGAAGCTGCGAAGCTTGTAGACCGTGCGAAAGCTTACGACGTCGCTGAAGCAGTGGCGCTTACTAAAAAAACAAACACAGCTAAATTCGACGCTACAGTTGAAGTTGCTTTTCGTTTAGGGGTTGACCCTCGTAAAAACGATCAGCAAATCCGCGGTGCAGTTGTACTTCCTAACGGAACTGGTAAAACTCAGCGCGTGCTTGTATTCGCTAAAGGCGAAAAAGCAAAAGAAGCTGAAGCTGCCGGTGCAGACTACGTCGGCGATTCTGATTACATCGCGAAAATCCAGCAAGGCTGGTTCGAATTCGATGTAATCGTTGCGACTCCTGACATGATGGGTGAAGTCGGTAAAATCGGCCGTGTGCTTGGACCAAAAGGTCTTATGCCAAACCCTAAAACAGGAACTGTTACATTCGAAGTAGAAAAAGCAATCGGCGAAATCAAAGCTGGTAAAGTAGAATACCGCGTTGACAAAGCTGGTAACATCCATGTTCCGATCGGAAAAGTTTCTTTCGAGGATGAAAAACTTGTTGAGAACTTCACAACAATGTATGATACAATCCTGAAAGCAAAACCGGCTGCGGCTAAAGGTGTTTACGTGAAAAACGTTGCCGTTACTTCTACTATGGGCCCTGGTGTCAAAGTAGACGCTTCTACTTTCAACGTAAAATAATATTTGACTTTAGATCAGCATTCTGATATGATTCAAAATGTTGTAAAATATAATATGTCATTTATACCGTAGACAGCAGGGGCCGTTGAGGCTTAATATCCTGCCGAGGTGTATATATATCACAGCTATTACGTTACGTATGCTTGTATATACAGCCTCCATGTCCACATGGAGGCTTTTTATATGAAATCGTCGTCACAGTCGTGATCACCTAGCGGTATAAGTGTTACACAAAATCTACAGGAGGTGTAACCATGAGCAGCGCAATTGATACAAAAAAAGTTGTTGTTGAAGAGATTGCTTCTAAACTGAAAGAAAGCAAATCAACGATCATCGTTGACTACCGCGGACTTAACGTTTCTGAAGTAACTGAACTCCGTAAACAGCTTCGCGAAGCTAACGTAGAGTTCAAAGTGTACAAAAACACAATGACTCGCCGTGCGGTTGAACAAGCTGAACTTGATGGTTTGAATGATGTCTTAACTGGACCGAATGCGATCGCATTCAGTACTGAAGATGTTGTCGCTCCGGCAAAAGTTCTTAACGAGTTCGCGAAAAATCACGAAGCTCTGGAAATCAAAGCGGGCGTTATCGAAGGAAAAGTATCTTCTGTTGAAGAAGTGAAAGCTCTTGCTGAACTTCCTTCACGCGATGGCTTACTTTCTATGTTGCTTAGCGTACTTCAAGCTCCAGTTCGCAACCTTGCACTTGCGGCTAAAGCAGTTGCAGACCAAAAGGAAGAACAAGGCGCTTAATCTGATTTTACCCTAAAATAATACAAATGGAGGAATTTCAAATGGCTTTAAATATCGAAGAAATCATTGCTTCCGTTAAAGAAGCAACTGTACTTGAATTGAACGACCTAGTAAAAGCAATCGAAGAAGAATTTGGCGTAACTGCTGCTGCTCCTGTAGCTGTAGCTGGCGGAGCTGCTGCTGGCGGCGCTGCTGAAGAGCAGAGCGAATTCGACCTTATCCTTGCTGGTGCAGGTTCTCAGAAAATCAAAGTTATCAAAGTTGTTCGTGAAATCACTGGTCTTGGCTTGAAAGAAGCTAAAGAACTTGTTGACAACACTCCAAAACCACTTAAAGAAGGTATTGCGAAAGAAGAAGCTGAAGAGCTTAAAGCTAAACTTGAAGAAGTTGGCGCTTCTGTAGAAGTTAAGTAATCTTCACTTGCCTGTAGGGGAAGCTCGCTTTTATGAGGCGGGCTTTTTCTTTGCTTTTCTTTAAGTGCAATTAAAAAAGGAGGTTCTAATAATGAGTGAACACTATTATTCAGAAAAACCTTCAGTTAAAAGCGATAAACAGACATGGTCATTTACACTGCGGAACAGATCTTATACATTCACAAGTGACAGCGGCGTTTTCTCGAAAAAGGAAGTTGATTTCGGTTCGCGTGTCTTAATTGAAGCGTTTGAAGAGCCGGAGATCGATGGTGACTTCCTGGATGCAGGCTGCGGTTACGGCCCGATCGGTCTGTCGCTCGCCGGTGCATTTACAGACCGGACCGTGCACATGATTGACGTGAATGAAAGAGCCGTAGAGCTGTCAAATGAAAATGCAGAAAAAAACGGAATAAAAAACGTTCGGATTTATCAGAGTGATTTATTTTCAAATATTGATTCTGCTCAAACATTTGCTTCTATTATTACAAACCCCCCAATCCGCGCCGGAAAAAAAGTTGTCCATGCCATTTTTGAAAAAAGCGCTGAGCATTTAAGGGCTTCAGGTGAATTGTGGATCGTTATACAGAAAAAACAGGGCGGGCCTTCTGCCATTGAAAAACTGAAGGAGCTTTTTGACGAAGTTTCTGTAGTTCAAAAAAAGAAAGGCTATTATATCATAAAAGCAAAAAAAGTTTGACTTGAATTTTCAGCTATGTTAATATTGTAAAATGCCAATGTATATATTTTGCATGATATGCTCAAATAATCATAGTTCATGTATAAATTATACAAACATGGAAATGCTAATAAAATCGGTATTTGTTTTTGGATGTGGTTTTCTTAATTAGAAACCCTTTTTTCTTTTGTCTTGTAAAAGTATTTCTTTATCGTAAGAGATGCTTATTACACATATAATACGCATGATTTGAGGGGTGAATCAGTTGACAGGTCAACTAGTTCAGTATGGACGACACCGCCAGCGCAGAAGCTATGCTCGCATTAGCGAAGTGTTAGAATTACCAAATCTCATTGAAATTCAAACCTCTTCTTATCAGTGGTTTCTTGATGAGGGTCTTAGAGAGATGTTTCAAGACATATCACCAATTGAGGATTTCACTGGTAACCTCTCTCTAGAGTTCATTGACTACAGTTTAGGAGATCCTAAGTATCCCGTTGAAGAGTCAAAAGAACGTGATGTGACTTACTCAGCTCCGCTAAGAGTGAAGGTTCGTTTAATTAACAAAGAAACTGGAGAGGTAAAAGACCAGGATGTCTTCATGGGTGATTTCCCTATTATGACAGATACCGGTACTTTTATCATCAACGGTGCAGAACGTGTTATCGTATCTCAGCTTGTTCGGTCTCCAAGTGTATATTTCAGTGGTAAAGTAGACAAAAACGGTAAAAAAGGTTTTACCGCGACTGTCATTCCAAACCGTGGCGCATGGTTAGAATACGAAACTGATGCGAAAGATGTTGTGTATGTCCGCATTGATCGCACACGTAAGTTGCCGGTTACGGTTCTTTTGCGTGCTCTCGGCTTCGGTTCCGACCAAGAGATTCTCGATCTCATTGGTGAGAACGAATATCTCCGCAATACACTGGATAAGGACAACACCGAAAACAGTGACAAAGCGCTTCTTGAAATCTATGAGCGCCTTCGTCCCGGAGAGCCGCCTACAGTAGAAAACGCAAAAAGCTTGCTGGATTCCCGTTTCTTCGATCCGAAGCGATACGACCTTGCGAATGTAGGACGCTATAAAATTAATAAAAAGCTTCATATCAAGAACCGCCTGTTTAACCAGCGCCTTGCAGAAACACTGGTGGATCCGGAAACCGGTGAAATTCTCGCTGAAAAAGGGCAGATTCTTGACAGAAGAACACTTGATAAAGTACTGCCGTACTTAGAAAATGGAATCGGCTTCAGAAAGCTTTATCCTAACGGCGGCGTTGTCGAGGATGAAGTGATGCTTCAATCCATTAAAATCTATGCTCCTACTGATGCAGAAGGAGAGCAGACGATCAATGTGATCGGCAATGCTTACATCGAAGAGGCGATTAAAAACATTACGCCTGCTGATATTATTTCTTCTATCAGCTACTTCTTCAACCTCCTGCACGGAGTGGGCGACACTGATGATATCGACCATCTCGGAAACCGCCGTCTGCGTTCTGTAGGTGAGCTCCTGCAAAACCAATTCCGTATCGGTTTAAGCCGGATGGAACGTGTCGTACGTGAAAGAATGTCTATTCAAGACACGAATACAATTACGCCGCAGCAGCTGATTAACATCAGACCTGTTATTGCGTCTATTAAAGAGTTCTTCGGAAGCTCACAGCTTTCTCAATTCATGGATCAGACGAACCCGCTTGCTGAATTGACGCACAAACGCCGTCTGTCAGCTCTCGGACCGGGCGGTTTGACACGTGAGCGCGCAGGTATGGAAGTACGTGACGTTCACTACTCTCACTACGGCCGTATGTGTCCGATTGAAACGCCTGAGGGCCCTAACATCGGTTTGATCAACTCATTGTCATCATTTGCGAAAGTAAACCGCTTTGGTTTCATTGAGACGCCATACCGCCGCGTTGATCCTGAAACAGGAAAAGTAACGCCTAGAATCGACTACCTGACTGCTGATGAAGAGGATAACTATGTCGTAGCCCAAGCGAATGCTAAGCTGAGCGATGACGGTTCTTTCTTGGATGACAGCATCGTAGCGCGTTTCAGAGGGGAAAACACCGTTGTAGCCCGCAACCGCGTGGATTACATGGACGTATCTCCTAAACAGGTTGTATCTGCTGCGACAGCATGTATTCCGTTCTTGGAAAACGATGACTCGAACCGCGCCCTCATGGGAGCGAACATGCAGCGTCAGGCTGTGCCTTTGATGCAGCCGGAAGCTCCGATCGTCGGAACGGGTATGGAATACGTATCCGGTAAAGACTCCGGTGCAGCCGTTATTTGTAAACACCCTGGTATCGTAGAACGGGTGGAAGCGAAAAACGTATGGGTGCGCCGCTATGAAGAAATTGACGGTCAAAAAGTAAAAGGCAACCTGGATAAGTACAGCTTGCTGAAATTCGTCCGCTCCAACCAAGGTACGTGCTACAACCAGCGTCCGATCGTCAGTGTCGGCGATGAAGTAGTCAAAGGAGAAATCCTTGCTGACGGACCTTCAATGGAGCTTGGTGAACTTGCTCTCGGCCGCAACGTAATGGTCGGCTTCATGACATGGGACGGTTACAACTATGAGGATGCCATCATCATGAGTGAACGCCTTGTGAAAGATGATGTATACACATCTATTCACATTGAAGAATATGAATCAGAAGCACGTGATACAAAGCTTGGACCGGAAGAGATCACCCGCGATATTCCAAACGTAGGGGAAGACGCGCTTCGCAACCTTGATGACCGCGGAATTATCCGTATCGGCGCGGAAGTCAACGACGGAGACCTTCTCGTAGGTAAAGTAACGCCTAAAGGTGTAACTGAGCTTACGGCTGAAGAACGCCTTCTTCATGCGATCTTTGGAGAAAAAGCGCGTGAAGTCCGTGATACTTCTCTCCGTGTGCCTCACGGCGGCGGCGGAATTATCCACGACGTAAAAGTCTTCAACCGTGAAGACGGCGACGAACTTCCTCCGGGAGTGAACCAGCTTGTACGCGTATATATCGTTCAGAAACGTAAGATTTCTGAAGGTGATAAAATGGCCGGACGTCACGGAAACAAAGGGGTTATCTCGAAGATTCTTCCTGAAGAAGATATGCCTTACCTTCCTGACGGCACGCCGATCGATATCATGCTTAACCCGCTGGGTGTACCATCACGTATGAATATCGGTCAGGTATTAGAACTTCACATGGGTATGGCTGCCCGCTACCTCGGCATTCACATCGCGTCACCTGTATTTGACGGCGCGCGTGAAGAAGATGTGTGGGAAACACTTGAAGAAGCAGGCATGTCAAGAGACGCTAAAACAGTTCTTTATGACGGCCGTACGGGAGAACCGTTCGACAACCGTGTATCAGTCGGAATCATGTACATGATCAAACTGGCGCACATGGTTGATGATAAACTTCATGCCCGTTCTACAGGTCCTTACTCACTTGTTACGCAGCAGCCTCTCGGCGGTAAAGCCCAATTCGGCGGACAGCGTTTCGGTGAGATGGAGGTTTGGGCGCTTGAAGCTTACGGCGCAGCTTACACGCTTCAAGAAATCCTGACTGTGAAGTCCGATGACGTGGTCGGACGTGTGAAAACATATGAAGCCATCGTCAAAGGCGACAATGTTCCAGAGCCTGGTGTTCCGGAATCATTCAAAGTATTGATCAAAGAGCTTCAAAGCTTAGGTATGGACGTAAAAATCCTCTCAGGCGATGAAGAAGAAATAGAAATGAGAGATCTAGAAGACGAGGAAGATGCGAAACAGGCTGACGGCCTTGCATTATCAGGTGATGAAGCGCCGGAAGAAACAGCATCTCCAGACGTTGAACGTGACGCAGTAACGAAAGAATAGTCTCTGATTGATAAAGGCAAGTGACATCGGTTAATCCGAAGATAAAAAGGGAGGTAGGCCCCTTGCTAGATGTGAACAATTTTGAGTATATGAACATCGGTCTTGCTTCACCGGATAAAATCCGTTCATGGTCTTTTGGTGAAGTGAAAAAGCCTGAAACGATAAACTATCGTACGTTGAAACCTGAAAAGGACGGCCTGTTTTGCGAACGCATTTTCGGACCGACTAAGGACTGGGAATGTCATTGCGGCAAGTACAAGCGGGTTCGTTATAAAGGCGTAGTTTGTGACCGTTGCGGAGTTGAAGTAACGCGGGCTAAAGTCCGTCGTGAGAGAATGGGGCATATTGAACTGGCTGCCCCGGTTTCTCACATTTGGTATTTCAAAGGTATTCCGAGCCGTATGGGTCTTGTATTGGATATGTCACCGCGTGCGCTGGAAGAAGTTATTTACTTTGCTTCTTACGTCGTAACTGACCCGGCCAATACACCGCTCGAAAAGAAACAGCTTTTATCTGAAAAGGAATACCGTGCGTATCTGGATAAGTACGGAAACAAATTCCAAGCCTCTATGGGTGCGGAAGCCATTAATAAACTTCTGCAGGACATCGACCTTGTCAAAGAAGTTGATATGTTAAAAGAAGAGCTGAAGACTTCTCAAGGACAGCGCCGTACACGTGCGATCAAACGCCTTGAAGTGCTTGAAGCCTTCCGTAATTCAGGAAACAAGCCGTCTTGGATGATCCTTGACGTGCTTCCGGTTATTCCGCCTGAATTAAGACCGATGGTTCAGCTTGACGGCGGACGTTTCGCAACGTCTGACCTGAACGACCTTTACCGTCGTGTCATCAACCGTAATAACCGTTTAAAACGTCTGTTAGACCTCGGCGCGCCAAGCATCATCGTTCAGAACGAAAAACGTATGCTTCAGGAAGCAGTCGACGCTCTGATTGACAACGGACGCCGCGGCCGTCCGGTTACCGGACCGGGTAACCGTCCGCTTAAATCTCTTTCTCATATGCTGAAAGGGAAACAAGGGCGTTTCCGTCAGAACCTTCTCGGTAAACGTGTAGACTACTCAGGCCGTTCCGTTATCGTCGTAGGTCCGCATCTGAAAATGTATCAGTGCGGTTTGCCGAAGGAAATGGCGCTTGAGCTCTTCAAGCCTTTCGTCATGAAAGAGCTTGTTGAAAAAGGCCTTGCTCACAATATCAAGAGCGCAAAACGCAAAATCGAACGCGTGCAGCCTGAAGTATGGGATGTACTTGAATCTGTCATTAAGGAGCATCCGGTCTTACTGAACCGTGCCCCTACTCTTCACAGATTAGGTATCCAGGCTTTCGAACCGACGCTTGTTGAAGGACGCGCCATCCGTCTTCACCCGTTAGTATGTACAGCTTATAACGCTGACTTTGACGGTGACCAAATGGCGGTTCACGTACCTTTATCAGCTGAGGCTCAAGCTGAGGCGCGCATTCTGATGCTTGCGGCCCAAAACATCTTGAACCCTAAAGATGGTAAACCGGTTGTTACGCCGTCTCAGGATATGGTATTAGGAAACTACTACCTGACGCTTGAGCGCGCCGGAGCAGTCGGCGAGGGTATGGTTTTCAAAAATACGGACGAAGCGCTTCTTGCTTATCAAAACGGTTATGTTCACCTTCATACGAGAGTAGCTGTTGCAGCGAACTCCCTTAAGAATGTGACATTTACTGAAGAACAGCGTTCAAAATTGTTAATTACAACTGTCGGTAAGCTCGTCTTCAATGAAATTCTTCCGGAATCATTCCCTTACATGAATGAACCAACGAAGAGCAACATTGAAGAGAAGACACCTGACCGTTTCTTCTTAGATAAAGGTGCTGACGTAAAAGCTGTGATTGCTGAGCAGCCGATCAACGCACCGTTTAAAAAAGGTATTTTGGGTAAAATCATCGCGGAAATCTTTAAACGATTCCATATCACGGAAACGTCTAAAATGCTTGACCGCATGAAAAACCTCGGTTTCAGATATTCAACGAAAGCCGGCATCACAGTAGGGGTTTCTGATATCGTCGTTCTCGATGATAAACAGGAAATCCTTGAAGAAGCACAAAGCAAAGTGGATAATGTTCTGAAACAGTTCAGACGCGGTTTAATCACCGAAGAAGAACGTTATGAAAGAGTCATTTCAATTTGGAGTTCAGCGAAAGATGTTATCCAAGGCAAACTGATGAAATCATTAGACGAAGTCAACCCGATCTACATGATGAGTGATTCAGGAGCCCGTGGTAACGCATCTAACTTTACACAGCTTGCGGGTATGCGCGGTCTGATGGCCAACCCGGCTGGACGAATCATTGAATTGCCGATTAAATCAAGTTTCCGTGAAGGTCTGACAGTATTGGAGTACTTTATCTCCACTCACGGTGCGCGTAAAGGTCTTGCCGATACCGCCCTGAAAACTGCTGACTCAGGTTACCTTACACGCCGTCTTGTTGATGTTGCGCAGGATGTTATCATTCGTGAAACAGATTGCGGAACAGACCGCGGTATTCTTGCAAAACCGCTCAAAGAAGGCACGGAAATCATCGAGCGTCTGGAAGAGCGTCTGATCGGACGTTTCGCCAGAAAACAGATCAAACATCCTGAAACGGGTGCTGTGCTCATTAACGAAAATGAATTGATCGATGAAGATAAAGCGCTGGAAATCGTTGAAGCCGGAATCGAAGAAGTGTGGATCCGTTCCGCGTTCACATGTAACACTCCTCATGGTGTATGTAAACGATGCTACGGACGAAACCTTGCAACCGGAACTGATGTTGAAGTCGGCGAAGCAGTAGGTATTATCGCCGCTCAATCTATCGGTGAGCCTGGAACACAGTTAACGATGCGTACGTTCCACACAGGCGGGGTTGCCGGAGACGATATCACACAAGGTCTTCCGCGTATCCAAGAGCTTTTCGAAGCGCGTAATCCTAAAGGTCAAGCGACGATTTCTGAGATTGACGGTACAATTGCCGAAATCAATGAAGTCCGCGACAAACAGCAGGAGATTGTTGTTCAGGGCGCTGTTGAGACCCGTTCATATACGGCACCTTACAACTCACGCCTGAAAGTGGCTGAGGGTGATCAGATTACCCGCGGTCAAGTGCTGACAGAAGGTTCAATCGATCCGAAAGAACTTCTTAAAGTCACTGACCTGACGACGGTTCAGGAATATCTTCTGCATGAGGTTCAGAAGGTTTACCGTATGCAGGGGGTTGAAATCGGCGATAAACACGTAGAAGTAATGGTTCGCCAGATGCTTCGCAAAGTCCGTGTAATCGATGCCGGAGATACTGATGTTCTCCCTGGCACATTGCTTGATATTCACCAATTTACAGAAGCGAACAAAAAAGTGCTGCTTGAAGGCAATCGACCTGCTACAGGCCGTCCTGTCCTTCTCGGTATCACGAAAGCTTCACTCGAGACGGATTCATTCTTGTCTGCCGCATCATTCCAGGAAACAACACGCGTTCTTACAGATGCTGCGATTAAAGGCAAGCGCGATGAACTTCTCGGCCTGAAAGAGAATGTCATCATCGGTAAACTGGTTCCGGCCGGTACCGGTATGATGAATTACAGAAAAGTAAAACCTGTTTCAAACGTTCAGCCTTCAGAAGATATGGTTCCGGCTGAATAACAGAAACTGCTGCAGGAAAGGCTGTTTCGACAGCTTTTCCTCAGTATTACAATTATTCTGGCGGGGGACTGCACTAAAAAATGTCATACGTTGTTGACATCCGTCCCGCAGAGTGATAATATAACCAAGGTGCTCGAAATAAAACCTGTTACTTTGGAGGATATGTTTATGTCTTATGATAAAGTATCACAGGCCAAATCAATTATTATTGGTACGAAGCAAACAGTGAAAGCTCTAAAACGAGGTTCAGTGAAGGAAGTCGTCGTGGCAAAAGACGCGGATTCAGTTCTTACGGCTGGCGTTATCCAGCTTGCAAAGAACCAAAATACCGCTGTCTGTATGGTGGATTCCATGAAAAAGCTCGGCAAAGCCTGCGGAATTGAAGTGGGAGCAGCAGCTGTTGCCATTATGTTATAGCGTACTTTTTGTTTTTATATAAGATATCAATCTTGTGTAAAGACATTGTTTTTTGCCTAATGATGAACCACCTGGGTATGTGGGTTATAAAACGTAATGAAGGGAGGAACACAACATGCCTACAATTAATCAGCTAATTCGCAAGGGACGCGTGAGCAAAGTTGAAAACTCTAAGTCACCTGCACTAAACAAAGGATACAACAGCTTTAAAAAAGAGCACACTAACGTATCTTCTCCACAAAAACGCGGGGTATGTACTCGTGTGGGTACAATGACACCGAAAAAACCGAACTCAGCACTTCGTAAATATGCTCGTGTTCGTTTGACTAACGGAATCGAGGTTACTGCCTACATTCCTGGTATCGGTCACAACCTGCAAGAGCACAGCGTTGTACTGATCCGCGGCGGACGTGTAAAAGACTTACCGGGGGTACGCTACCACATCGTTCGTGGCGCGCTTGATACTGCCGGAGTTGAAAACCGTGCGCAAGGCCGTTCTAAATACGGTACGAAACGTCCTAAAGCAAAGTAATAATAATAAATCATTAAAACAATGAAGGGAGGATATTCAGATGCCACGTAAAGGTCCTGTAGCAAAAAGAGATGTTTTACCTGATCCGCTTTACAACTCTAAGCTGGTATCCCGCCTGATCAACAAAATGATGATCGACGGTAAAAAAGGTAAATCTCAAACAATCCTATACAAGTCATTCGATATCATTAAAGAACGCACTGGCAATGATGCAATGGAGGTTTTCGAACAAGCATTGAAAAACATCATGCCTGTACTTGAAGTAAAAGCACGCCGTGTAGGTGGAGCTAACTACCAAGTGCCTGTAGAAGTTCGTCCTGAACGCCGTACAACTCTTGGTCTTCGCTGGTTGGTTAACTATGCGCGTCTTCGCGGAGAAAAAACAATGGAAGAGCGCCTGGCTAACGAAATTCTTGATGCAGCTAACAACACTGGTGCTGCCGTTAAGAAACGTGAAGACACTCACAAGATGGCAGAAGCGAACAAAGCATTTGCTCACTACCGCTGGTAGGATTCATATAATCAAAATAATAATTCCCTAATAAGGAAGGAGAAATTACCCAATGGCAAGAGAGTTCTCCTTAGAAAAAACTCGTAATATCGGGATCATGGCTCACATTGATGCCGGTAAAACGACTACTACAGAACGGATCTTGTTCTACACAGGCCGTATCCACAAAATTGGCGAAACTCACGAAGGTGCTTCGCAAATGGACTGGATGGAGCAGGAACAAGAACGCGGTATCACAATCACTTCTGCAGCAACGACTGCACAGTGGAAAGGTTACCGTGTAAACATCATCGATACACCGGGACACGTAGACTTCACAGTTGAAGTTGAACGTTCACTCCGTGTACTTGATGGTGCGGTTGCCGTACTTGATGCTCAATCAGGTGTTGAGCCTCAGACAGAAACAGTATGGCGCCAAGCAACAACTTACGGAGTACCGCGTGTTGTATTTGTCAACAAAATGGACAAAATCGGCGCAGACTTCCTTTACTCTGTAGGCACTTTAAGAGACCGTCTTCAAGCTAACGCTCACGCAATTCAATTGCCGATCGGCGCTGAAGACAACTTCGAAGGTATCATCGACTTAGTAGAAAACGTTGCGTATTTCTACGAAGATGACCTTGGAACTCGTTCAGATGCGAAAGAAATCCCTGAAGAGTACAAAGAGCAAGCTGAAGAGCTTCGCAGCAGCCTGATTGAAGCTGTAGCTGAGCTTGATGAAGAGCTTATGGAAAAGTACCTTGAAGGTGAAGAAATCACTATCCCTGAACTGAAAGCTGCTATCCGTAAAGGTACACTGAATGTTGAATTCTACCCTGTACTTGTTGGATCTGCTTTCAAAAACAAAGGTGTTCAGCTTGTACTTGATGCTGTTCTTGACTACCTTCCTGCGCCAACTGATGTTGCTGCAATCAAAGGTGTACGTCCTGACACAGATGAAGAGATCGTTCGTCATTCTTCTGATGAAGAGCCGTTCTCTGCACTTGCATTTAAAGTTATGACTGACCCTTATGTCGGTAAGCTGACATTCTTCCGCGTATATTCCGGTACACTTGATTCCGGTTCATATGTAAAGAACTCTACAAAAGGCAAGCGTGAGCGCGTAGGACGTATCCTTCAAATGCACGCTAACAGCCGTGAAGAGATCTCTACTGTTTACGCTGGAGACATCGCAGCTGCTGTAGGTCTAAAAGATACTTCTACTGGAGATACTCTATGTGATGAAAAGGATCTTGTAATCCTTGAATCAATGGAATTCCCAGAGCCTGTTATCGACGTAGCGATTGAGCCTAAATCAAAAGCTGACCAAGATAAAATGGGTATCGCTTTAGCGAAACTTGCTGAAGAAGATCCTACATTCCGTACACAAACAAACCCTGAAACGGGTCAAACAATCATCTCTGGTATGGGTGAGCTTCACCTTGATATCATTGTTGATCGTATGAAGCGTGAGTTCAAAGTTGAAGCTAACGTTGGTGCTCCTCAAGTTGCGTACCGTGAGACATTCCGTACCGGTGCAAAAGTTGAAGGTAAATTCGTACGTCAATCAGGCGGACGCGGTCAGTTCGGTCACGTTTGGATCGAATTTGAACCGAACGAAGAAGGCGCTGGCTTTGAATTCGAAAACGCAATCGTCGGTGGTGTTGTTCCTCGTGAATACATCCCAGCCGTACAAGCAGGTCTTGAAGACTCTCTTGAAAATGGTGTCCTAGCCGGATTCCCGCTAATCGACATCAAGGCGAAACTTTTTGATGGATCTTACCATGATGTTGACTCAAACGAAATGGCGTTTAAAGTCGCTGCTTCTATGGCATTGAAAAATGCAGTCAGCAAATGTAACCCAGTTCTTCTTGAACCAATCATGAAAGTTGAAGTTGTTATTCCTGAAGAATACATGGGAGACATCATGGGTGATGTTACTTCTCGTCGCGGACGCGTAGAAGGTATGGAAGCTCGCGGTAACGCTCAAGTTGTGCGTGCGATGGTACCTCTTGCTGAAATGTTCGGTTACGCTACTGCCCTTCGTTCTAACACGCAAGGACGCGGTACGTTCACAATGTTCATGGATCACTACGAAGAAGTGCCGAAGAGCATCGCTGAAGAAATTATCAAAAAAAATAAAGGCGAATAATTGATTTTGCCACTTAACTCAAGTATAACTACTATTGTAAGATGAGGAAGTGAGAGCTTGCTTTCACTTTCTATCACTCTATACATTACTAATTAAAAGCTCTTAAGGAGGATTTTAGAATGGCTAAAGAAAAATTCGACCGTTCCAAATCACATGCCAATATCGGTACAATTGGACACGTTGACCATGGTAAAACAACATTAACTGCTGCTATCTCAACAGTACTTCATAAGAAATCTGGTAAAGGTACAGCTATGGCGTACGATCAAATTGATGGTGCTCCAGAAGAACGTGAGCGCGGTATCACAATCTCTACTGCACACGTTGAGTACGAAACTGACACTCGTCACTATGCACACGTTGACTGCCCAGGACACGCTGACTATGTTAAAAACATGATCACTGGTGCTGCGCAAATGGACGGAGCTATCCTTGTAGTATCTGCTGCTGATGGCCCAATGCCGCAAACTCGTGAGCACATCCTTCTTTCTAAAAACGTTGGTGTACCATACATCGTAGTATTCCTTAACAAATGCGACATGGTAGACGACGAAGAGCTTCTTGAGCTTGTTGAAATGGAAGTTCGCGATCTTCTTAGCGAATACGACTTCCCTGGTGATGATGTACCAGTTGTTAAAGGTTCTGCTCTTAAAGCTCTTGAAGGCGATGCTGAGTACGAAGAAAAAATTCTTGAACTTATGGCTGCAGTTGATGAGTACATCCCAACTCCAGAACGCGACACTGAAAAACCATTCATGATGCCAGTTGAGGACGTATTCTCAATCACTGGTCGTGGTACAGTTGCTACTGGCCGTGTAGAACGCGGACAAGTTAAAGTCGGTGACGAAGTTGAAATCATCGGTCTTCAAGAAGAAAACAGCAAAACAACTGTTACAGGTGTTGAAATGTTCCGTAAGCTTCTTGACTACGCTGAAGCTGGAGACAACATCGGTGCACTTCTTCGCGGTGTAGCTCGTGAAGACATCCAACGTGGACAAGTACTTGCTAAACCAGGTACAATCACTCCACACAGCAAATTCAAAGCTGAAGTTTACGTTCTTTCTAAAGAAGAGGGTGGACGTCATACTCCATTCTTCTCTAACTACCGTCCTCAGTTCTACTTCCGTACAACTGACGTAACTGGTATCATCAATCTTCCAGAAGGCGTAGAAATGGTTATGCCTGGAGATAACACTGAAATGATCGTTGAACTTATCTCTACAATCGCTATCGAAGAAGGAACTCGTTTCTCTATTCGTGAAGGCGGACGTACAGTTGGTTCAGGCGTTGTTTCTACAATCACTGAGTAATCGACTCGTTCATTAATGCGGGGTCCCTTATGGGGCCTCGTTTTTTTGTTTCCCCGCTGATTCCATGTATAATAGAACGTATACAAATTTTAGGAGAAGACCGATGGACGATAACTTCAAGAAAACCAATCGTATTTCAATGCTTCAGCAATTGCTGATTAATGGCAGTGAACAAACCATTATGATTAATGGTGATGACAGGAGTAATCCGCTGCTTTTGTTTTTGCACGGCGGTCCCGGCACGCCTCAAATCGGCTATGCGAGAAAATACCAGAATAAGCTGGAAAAGCATTTCACCGTTGTGAACTGGGATCAGAGAGGGGCGGGTCTCTCTTATTCAAAGGAGATTCCGGGTTCATCTATGACTTTGGATCAGCTGACAGCTGACACCATTCAGCTGACCGAACGCTTATGCGAGCAATTCAGCAGGCAAAAAATATATATCGCCGGCTATTCGTGGGGCTCAGTTCTGGCGCTTCATGTTCTTCAAGAGAAACCTGATTTGTATTATGCGTATATCGGTATCAGTCAGGTGGTTAATATTCAAAAGGAAGAAACGGAAGCTTACCGGCTGATGATGGAATGGAGCAGGCAACACAAACATATCCTGCTGGAAAAGACGCTGAGCTTTATCGGAGCACCTCCATGGGAGAAAATGCTGCAGCGAACGTTGTTTCTGCTTTGTATCGAGATGAGGGGAGGGGGCTTTACCCATCATCCGATCGGCGCTCTTAAAGCAGGGGGGCGAATGCTGTTTGGTGAACCGTACGGTGTGAGAGGGAGCTTCTTAGCCGCGCGGGGACAAATGTTCAGCCTGAAACACCTGTGGGAGGATCTCATTTCCTTTGATGCAGGGGAATCAGTTTCTTCTATTGTAATACCGTGCTGTTTTATGTCAGGGAGATACGATTTGACGGTTCCGGGGACGACGTCTTATGAATATTATCAGAAGGTTGATACGCCGTATAAAGAATGGCATTGGTTTGAGAACTCAGCCCATTCGCCTCACTTGGAGGAACCGGATCGCTTTGCCGAAGTTGTCAGCCGGTTCGCATCGTTCCATCTCTGAAAGAAAACAGTCATATCCTTGATTAATCATGGTATCACCTGTATAATAATCAAAGTGTGAAAACCACAAGGTTCTTTAAATAAACCTTGCAACATGCGTCTATTTTCTGTATAATAGTGTATGTTGGTCTTTGACTGCGATGAAGTGAGAGGTTGCTGACACACCCGGCCGCTTTGCCATGGCAAGGTGATCAGGTTTTTCTCACGGAGAACTGTCTAACGTGATGTAGGCGAAAAGGAGGGAAAATAATGGCAAAACAAAAAATTCGTATTCGTTTAAAAGCATATGATCATAGAATCCTTGATCAATCTGCAGAGAAGATTGTTGAAACGGCAAAACGTTCTGGTGCCAGCGTATCTGGTCCGATTCCGTTGCCAACTGAAAAATCAGTTTACACAATCCTTCGTGCGGTGCACAAATACAAAGATTCTCGTGAGCAATTTGAAATGCGTACACATAAACGTTTAATCGACATTGTGAACCCAACACCACAAACTGTTGATGCTCTCATGCGATTAGACTTACCATCTGGTGTCGATATCGAAATCAAACTTTAATTCTAAAATATAGAATGATCTTAATAGGAGGTGTGACGAATGACCAAAGGAATCTTAGGAAGAAAAATTGGTATGACGCAAGTATTCGCAGAGAACGGTGATCTTATCCCGGTAACTGTTATTGAAGCAGCTCCAAACGTTGTTCTTCAAAAGAAAACAGCTGAAAATGATGGCTATGAAGCGATCCAGCTTGGTTTTGACGATAAGCGCGAAAAGCTTTCAAACAAACCGGAAAAAGGACACGTTGCAAAAGCGGAAACTGCTCCTAAGCGCTTCGTTAAAGAATTACGCGGCGTGGATATGGATGCGTATGAAATTGGTCAGGAAGTCAAGGTTGAAATTTTCTCTGCAGGAGAAATCGTAGATGTAACAGGAGTATCTAAAGGTAAAGGTTTCCAAGGTGCAATCAAGCGCCACGGACAATCTCGCGGACCTATGTCTCACGGTTCACGCTACCACCGTCGTCCTGGTTCAATGGGACCTGTAGATCCTAACCGTGTATTCAAAGGTAAACTATTACCTGGACGCATGGGCGGAGATCAAATCACTGTCCAAAACCTTGAAGTCGTAAAAGTAGATGCTGAGCGCAATCTTCTTTTGATTAAAGGTAACGTACCTGGTGCGAGAAAAGCTTTAATCACTGTTAAAAGTGCTGTTAAATCTAAATAAGTCTCTTAGGAAAGGAGGAAATTGATCATGCCAAAAGTAGCATTATACAACCAAAACGGTTCTACTGCTGGTGATATCGAATTAAACGCTTCTGTATTTGGAATTGAGCCAAATGAGAGCGTAGTATTCGACGCTATTCTTATGCAAAGAGCTTCCTTACGTCAAGGATCTCACAAAGTAAAAAATCGTTCTGAAGTACGCGGCGGAGGTCGCAAACCATGGCGTCAAAAAGGTACAGGTCGTGCCCGTCAAGGTTCAATCCGTTCACCGCAATGGCGCGGAGGTGGTGTCGTATTCGGCCCAACACCACGCAGCTATTCTTACAAATTACCTAAAAAAGTTCGCCGCTTGGCAATCAAATCAGTATTGTCTTCTAAAGTGAACGACAACAACATTATTGTTCTTGAAGATCTTACTCTTGATACGGTTAAAACAAAAGAAATGGCAGCTGTCCTTAAAGGATTATCTGTTGAGAAAAAAGCTTTAATCGTAACTGCGGATGCAAACGAAGCAGTATCTCTTTCTGCACGCAACATCCCTGGAGTTACAGTTGTTCAAGCTAACGGAATCAACGTGTTAGACGTTGTCAACCACGAGAAGCTTCTGATTACAAAAGCTGCGGTTGAAAAAGTAGAGGAGGTGCTTGCATAATGAAAGATCCTCGTGATGTTCTTAAGCGCCCCGTCATTACTGAACGTTCTGCTGATTTAATGACTGAAAAAAAATATACTTTTGAAGTTGATGTAAGAGCTAATAAAACAGAAGTGAAAGATGCAGTTGAAAGTATCTTTGGAGTGAAAGTTGACAAAGTCAACATCATGAACTACAAAGGGAAATCAAAACGTGTCGGCCGCTACACTGGTATGACTAGCCGTCGCAGAAAAGCGATCGTAAAACTTACTGCAGACAGCAAAGAAATCGAAATTTTTGAAGCTTAATTATCTGTAAAAAGAAGGAGGGAAATTCAAAATGGCGATTAAAAAGTATAAACCGACCTCTAACGGACGTCGTGGCATGACAACTTCAGATTTTGCTGAAATCACGACTGACCAGCCGGAAAAATCCTTGCTTGCGCCCCTTCACAAAAAAGGCGGACGTAACAACCAAGGTAAATTGACTGTACGTCACCAAGGTGGCGGACACAAACGCCAATACCGTGTTATCGACTTCAAACGCGATAAAGATGGTATACCTGGACGCGTTGCTACAGTTGAGTACGATCCAAACCGTTCAGCTAACATTGCACTAATCAACTATGTAGACGGAGAAAAACGTTACATTCTTGCACCAAAAGGAATTCAAGTAGGTACTGAAATCATGTCCGGCCCTGAAGCTGACATCAAAGTAGGTAACGCACTTCCGCTTATCAACATCCCTGTTGGTACAGTTGTGCATAACATTGAATTAAAACCTGGTAAAGGCGGACAGCTTGTACGTTCAGCTGGTACATCTGCTCAGGTTCTTGGTAAAGAAGGCAAATACGTTCTTGTACGTCTTAACTCTGGTGAAGTTCGCATGATCCTTTCTGCTTGCCGCGCTTCTATCGGTCAAGTAGGTAACGAGCAGCACGAACTTATCAACGTTGGTAAAGCAGGACGCTCTCGCTGGAAAGGCATCCGCCCTACAGTCCGCGGTTCTGTAATGAACCCTAACGATCACCCGCACGGTGGTGGTGAAGGTCGCGCGCCAATCGGACGTAAATCACCAATGTCTCCTTGGGGCAAACCGACTCTTGGATTCAAGACACGTAAGAAAAAGAACAAATCTGATAAATTTATCGTACGTCGTCGTAAAAATAAATAACGGGGTTGTCTACGGTTCATTTCGGACCGTAGTGCAATCACGAAGGGAGGTTCCAAAATGGCTCGCAGCTTGAAAAAAGGACCATTTGTCGATGGACACTTGATGACAAAAATCGAGAAATTAAATGAAACGGACAAGAAACAAGTTGTAAAAACTTGGTCTCGCCGTTCAACTATTTTCCCACAATTTATCGGTCACACTATCGCAGTATATGACGGACGTAAACACGTGCCTGTATTCATTTCTGAAGACATGGTAGGCCACAAGTTGGGCGAATTCGCACCGACTCGTACTTACAAAGGCCACGCCAGTGACGATAAAAAAACAAGACGCTAAGAGAGGAGGCTTTTAAATGCAAGCTAAAGCTGTTGCAAGAACAGTCCGTATTGCTCCTCGTAAAGCACGTCTAGTAATGGACCTGATTCGAGGTAAGCAAGTAGGCGAAGCAGTATCTATCTTGAACCTAACTCCGAGAGCTGCTTCTCCGATCATCGAAAAAGTTTTAAAATCTGCTATCGCAAATGCTGAGCACAACTACGAGATGGACGCTAACAATCTGGTTATTTCTCAGGCATTTGTTGACGAAGGCCCAACGTTAAAAAGATTCCGCCCGCGTGCTATGGGACGTGCGAGCCAAATCAACAAACGTACGAGCCACATTACAATCGTTGTATCAGAAAAGAAGGAGGGATAAGTAGTGGGTCAAAAGGTAAATCCAGTCGGTCTTCGTATCGGAGTCATTCGTGATTGGGAATCTAAGTGGTACGCTGGTAAAGATTACGCTGACTTCCTGCACGAAGATTTAAAAATTCGTGAATTCATTAGCAAACGCCTTTCTGACGCTTCTGTTTCTAAAGTAGAAATCGAGCGTGCAGCAAACCGCGTTAACATTACGATCCACACTGCTAAGCCTGGTATGGTAATCGGTAAAGGCGGATCTGAAGTTGAAGCACTTCGTAAAGCCCTTAACAGCCTTACTGGCAAGCGTGTACACATTAACATTCTTGAAATCAAAAGAGCAGATCTTGATGCTCAGCTTGTAGCTGACAACATCGCTCGTCAACTAGAAAACCGTATTTCTTTCCGCCGTGCGCAGAAACAACAAATCCAACGCACTATGCGTGCTGGAGCACAAGGTGTGAAAACAATGGTTTCCGGCCGTCTTGGCGGAGCTGATATCGCTCGTTCTGAATACTACAGTGAAGGAACTGTTCCATTGCACACTTTACGTGCTGACATCGACTATGCAACATCTGAAGCTGACACAACTTACGGTAAGCTTGGTGTAAAAGTCTGGATCTATCGTGGAGAGGTTCTTCCTACTAAGAAGAAAACTGAGGAAGGAGGAAAATAATATGTTATTACCAAAACGCGTTAAATATCGCAGAGAGCATCGCGGAAAAATGCGCGGTCGCGCTAAAGGCGGTACTGAAGTACATTTTGGTGAGTACGGTATCCAGGCTCTTGAAGCTTCTTGGATCACGAACCGCCAAATCGAAGCTGCACGTATTGCGATGACTCGTTACATGAAACGTGGCGGTAAAGTTTGGATTAAAATTTTCCCTTCAAAACCTTACACTGCTAAACCGCTTGAGGTACGGATGGGTTCCGGTAAAGGGGCTCCTGAAGGCTGGGTAGCTGTTGTAAAACCGGGCAAAGTTTTATTTGAAATTTCTGGTGTGTCTGAAGAGGTAGCTCGTGAAGCTCTTCGTCTTGCATCTCACAAATTGCCAATTAAAACGAAGTTCGTAAAACGTGAAGAAATTGGTGGTGAATCAAATGAAAGCTAATGAAATTCGTGACCTTACCACTGCTGAAATTGAACAAAAAGTAAAGTCTCTTAAAGAAGAACTTTTCAATCTTCGCTTTCAATTAGCGACAGGACAACTTGAAAATACTGCTCGCATTCGTGAAGTGCGCAAAGCTATCGCGCGCATGAAAACTGTGATTCGTGAAAGAGAAATTGCTGCCAACAAATAATCACTGAGGGGAGGTCGTGAGCATGAGCGAACGTAACCAACGCAAAGTTTACCAAGGCCGTGTTGTTTCTGACAAAATGGATAAAACCATCACTGTTGTTGTTGAAACATACAAAAAGGATCCTATTTACGGTAAACGCGTAAAATACTCAAAGAAATTCAAAGCACATGATGAAAATAACCAAGCTAAAATCGGAGACATCGTAAAGATCATGGAAACTCGTCCATTATCTGCAACTAAGCGTTTTCGTCTAGTAGAAGTTGTCGAAGAAGCTGTTATTATCTAATAAAGTTCGGAATTCTTTTTCCGAAGGGAGGTAACAAATAATGATTCAACAAGAGACTCGTTTAAAAGTTGCTGACAACTCCGGTGCGCGTGAGGTACTTACTATTAAAGTTCTTGGCGGTTCTGGACGTAAAACGGCTAACATTGGTGATGTAATTGTTTGCACGGTTAAACAAGCAACACCAGGAGGCGTTGTCAAAAAAGGTGAAGTCGTAAGAGCTGTTATCGTTCGCACAAAAAGCGGAGCACGCAGAACTGACGGATCATACATCAGCTTCGATGAGAATGCATGTGTTATCATCCGTGACGACAAGAGCCCGCGTGGAACTCGTATCTTCGGACCGGTTGCCCGTGAATTACGTGAAAACAACTTCATGAAAATTGTTTCTCTGGCTCCAGAAGTTATCTAATGAAATAAATGCCTTACTCAAGGAGGTGCGATCAGGATGCATGTGAAAAAAGGCGATAAAGTAATGGTTATCTCTGGTAAAGATAAAGGCAAACAAGGTACGATCCTTGCTGCTTTCCCTAAAAAGGACCGCGTTCTAGTTGAGGGCGTAAACATGGTGAAGAAGCACTCTAAACCAACTCAAGCAAACCCTCAAGGCGGTATTTCTAATCAAGAGGCGCCAATTCATGTATCAAACGTTATGCCGCTCGATCCTAAAACAGGTGAAGTGACTCGCGTAGGATACAAAGTGGAAGATGGCAAAAAAGTTCGTGTTGCAAAAAAATCTGGGCAAGTCTTAGATAAATAGTATTTAAAGGAAGGGAGGTCTATCTCATGAACCGCCTTAAAGAAAAGTACAATAAAGAAATTTCACCTGCTTTAATGACGAAGTTCAACTACGACTCTGTTATGCAGGTGCCAAAAATCGAAAAAATCGTAATCAACATGGGTGTCGGTGATGCTGTTCAAAACGCAAAAGCAATCGACAGTGCTGTTGAAGAATTAACGTTTATCGCAGGTCAAAAACCTGTCGTTACTCGTGCGAAGAAATCAATTGCTGGATTCCGTCTTCGTGAGGGAATGCCTATCGGTGCGAAAGTAACTCTTCGCGGAGAGCGCATGTATGATTTCCTTGATAAACTTATTTCTGTATCTTTACCGCGTGTACGTGACTTCCGCGGGATTTCTAAGAAATCTTTCGACGGTCGCGGAAACTACACTCTTGGTATCAAAGAACAGTTAATCTTCCCTGAAATTGACTACGATAAAGTAACAAAGGTTCGCGGAATGGACATCGTTATCGTAACGACTGCTAACTCTGACGAAGAGGCTCGTGAGCTATTAACTCAAGTAGGTATGCCGTTCCAGAAATAATCAATGAAAGGGAGGCGAAATCGTGGCTAAAAAGTCAATGATTGCGAAACAACAACGTACACCAAAGTTTAAAGTGCAAGAGTACACTCGCTGTGAACGCTGCGGACGTCCGCACTCAGTCATTCGTAAATTTAAACTTTGCCGTATTTGTTTCCGTGAGCTTGCATATAAAGGACAAATTCCTGGCGTGAAAAAAGCCAGCTGGTAATCCCCAAGAATGGGAAGGAGGTAATTATATAATGGTTATGACAGATCCAATTGCAGATATGCTGACTCGTATTCGCAATGCAAACATGGTACGTCATGAGAAGCTTGAAATTCCTGCTTCTAAATTGAAAAGAGAAATTGCTGACATTTTAAAGCGTGAAGGTTTCATTCGTGACGTTGAGTTCGTAGAAGACAGCAAACAAGGTATCATCCGCGTTTTCTTGAAATACGGACAAAACAACGAGCGCGTTATCACTGGTCTTAAAAGAATCAGCAAACCAGGTTTGCGTGTATACGCTAAATCAAATGAAGTACCTCGCGTACTTAACGGTCTTGGAATCGCGATTATTTCTACATCACAAGGTGTTTTAACGGACAAAGAAGCTCGTGCAAAACAAGCTGG
Source organism: Bacillus sp. JK74 (assembly GCF_053663395.1). Classification (NCBI taxonomy): domain Bacteria; kingdom Bacillati; phylum Bacillota; class Bacilli; order Caryophanales; family Bacillaceae; genus Bacillus; species Bacillus sp. JK74. The sequence goes on from NZ_JBSJQB010000009.1 coordinate 41,267, forward strand.
TGGAGAAGTTCTAGCATACGTTTGGTAAGAAGTTTAACAAGAATGGAGGTGTTTTAGTATGTCTCGTGTAGGTAAAAAACTGCTTGAGATCCCTTCTGGAGTTACAGTAACGCTGAACGAAGGCAACACTGTAGCTGTAAAAGGACCAAAAGGAGAATTAACTCGTACTTTCCATCCTGATATGGAAATCAAAATTGAGGACAACGTGCTTACAGTTACTCGTCCTTCTGATCACAAAGAGCACCGTGCGCTGCATGGTACGACTCGCAGTCTGCTTGGAAACATGGTTGAAGGCGTATCTAAAGGATTTGAAAGAGGTTTGGAATTAGTCGGTGTCGGTTATCGTGCGGCTAAATCCGGAAACAAACTTGTTTTAAACGTTGGATACTCTCACCCTGTTGAGATCGTTCCTGAAGAGGGCATCGAAATCGAAGTTCCTTCTCAAACTAAAGTAGTTGTAAAAGGTACAGACAAAGAGCGTGTAGGAGCTATCGCTGCTAACATCCGCGCTGTACGTTCTCCAGAGCCTTACAAAGGTAAAGGAATCCGCTACGAAGGTGAAGTTGTTCGCCGTAAAGAAGGTAAATCTGCTAAGTAAGACCGCTTAAAGTGAAGAAAGGAGTGACCTAAGGATGATTACGAAAACTAGCAAAAATGCTGCTCGTCAAAAAAGACATGCCCGTGTTCGTGCTAAACTTTCAGGCACAGCTGAAAGACCTCGTCTGAATGTGTTCCGTTCAAACAAACACATTTATGCTCAAATCATCGATGATGTAAATGGTGTTACACTTGCTAGTGCCTCTACTCTCGATAAAGATTTGAACGTGGAAAGCACTGGTGACAGCGCTGCTGCTGCTAAAGTCGGTGAACTCGTTGCGAAACGCGCTTCTGAGAAAGGTGTTTCTGACGTAGTATTTGACCGCGGCGGATACTTATACCATGGACGTGTAAAAGCTCTGGCCGATGCAGCTCGTGAAGCCGGACTGAAATTTTAATAAAAAAAGGAGGGACACATGATTATGCGTCGTATTGACCCAAGCAAATTAGAGTTAGAAGAACGCTTAGTTACGGTTAACCGCGTAGCGAAAGTTGTTAAAGGTGGTCGTCGTTTCCGTTTCGCAGCTCTAGTCGTTGTCGGTGACAAAAACGGTCACGTAGGTTTCGGTACTGGTAAAGCACAAGAAGTACCTGAAGCAATCCGCAAAGCTGTTGAAGATGCGAAAAAGAATTTGATTGAAGTACCAATGGTTGGAACTACGATTCCACACGAAATCATCGGACGTTTCGGTGCAGGCAATATCTTGTTGAAACCTGCTTCTGAAGGTACTGGAGTTATCGCTGGAGGCCCTGTACGTGCGGTACTTGAGCTTGCTGGCGTTGCTGATATCCTTTCTAAGTCTTTAGGTTCTAACACACCGATCAACATGATCCGTGCAACACTTCAAGGTTTAAGTGAGCTTAAACGTGCCGAAGACGTTGCGAAGCTTCGTGGAAAATCTGTAGAAGAACTGTTAGGATAAGGAGGGAACATTAATGGCTAAATTAGAAATTACCCTCAAACGCAGTGTAATCGGTCGCCCGGAAGATCAGCGCGTTACTGTAAGAACACTTGGTTTAAAGAAAACAAACCAAACTGTCGTTCATGAAGATAACGCTGCGATCCGCGGTATGATTAATAAAGTATCTCATCTAGTTTCTGTTAAAGAACAATAAAAATAAATTATAGGCTAAGGAGGTGTCCTAATGAAACTTCATGAATTAAAGCCTTCAGAAGGTTCACGTAAAGTACGCAATCGCGTAGGTCGTGGTATTGGTTCTGGTAACGGTAAAACAGCTGGTAAAGGTCACAAAGGTCAAAACGCTCGTTCTGGCGGCGGTGTACGCCCTGGATTCGAGGGGGGACAAATGCCTTTATTCCAACGTCTTCCTAAGCGCGGTTTTACAAACATCAACCGTAAGGAATACGCTATTGTGAACGTAGACAAATTGAACGGTTTTGCGGAAGGAACGGAAGTCACTCCTGAACTTCTTCTTGAGACTGGTGTTATTAGCAAACTTAATGCAGGAGTAAAGATTCTTGGCAACGGTAAATTAGAGAAAAAATTAACTGTAAAAGCCAATAAATTCTCTGCTTCTGCGAAAGAAGCTGTTGAAGCTGCTGGCGGTACAGCTGAGGTGATCTAACTTGTTTAAGACAATCTCCAACTTTATGCGTGTGAGTGATATTCGGAATAAAATCATTTTTACATTACTCATGCTTATCGTCTTTCGCATAGGTGCGTTTATCCCTGTGCCATATGTAAATGCTCAGGCGTTGCAGACACAAAGTTCGATGGGGGTTTTTGATCTCCTTAACACATTTGGCGGCGGTGCGCTTTATCAGTTCTCCATTTTTGCGATGGGAATTACACCTTACATCACTGCTTCGATCATCATTCAGCTGCTTCAGATGGATGTTGTGCCGAAGTTTACCGAGTGGTCTAAGCAAGGTGAAGTCGGCCGCCGTAAATTAGCTCAGTTCACGAGATATTTTACGATTGTGCTTGGTTTTATCCAGGCATTAGGTATGTCTTACGGGTTTAACAACCTGGCAAACGGTATGCTGATTGAAAAATCCGGCATATCGACATATCTGATTATTGCTTTAGTACTCACTGGAGGAACTGCTTTTTTAATGTGGCTGGGAGAACAAATTACTTCCAATGGAGTAGGTAACGGAATTTCGATCATCATCTTCGCGGGGATTGTGGCTAGTATTCCGAAAACTGTTGGGCAGATTTATGAGACTCAATTTGTCGGCAGCAGCGATCAGCTGTTTATTCATATTGTAAAAATCGCTTTACTGGTGATTGCGATTTTGGCCGTTATTGTTGGTGTTATTTTCATTCAGCAGGCCGTACGCAAAATCGCGATTCAATATGCAAAAGGGCAAGGTCGTTCACCTGTTGGCGGAGGCCAGTCAACTCACCTTCCGCTTAAAGTGAATCCGGCAGGGGTTATTCCGGTAATCTTTGCGGTTGCGTTCCTTATTACGCCGCGTACTATCGCGTCATTTTTCGGAGAAAACGATGTGACAAAGTGGATTCAAGCCAACTTTGACAATACACATCCGGTGGGCATGACGGTTTATGTCGCATTAATTATCGCCTTTACGTACTTCTATGCTTTTGTGCAGGTAAACCCTGAACAAATGGCTGATAACCTTAAAAAACAGGGTGGCTATATCCCGGGGGTTCGTCCAGGGAAAATGACTCAAGATAGAATTACGAGCATTTTGTATCGACTTACGTTTGTGGGTTCTATATTCTTAGCCGTGATTTCCATTCTTCCTATCTTTTTCATTCAATTCGCTGGATTGCCTCAAAGTGCACAGATTGGCGGAACATCATTGTTAATTGTCGTCGGGGTAGCCTTGGAGACAATGAAGCAGCTGGAGAGCCAGTTAGTGAAACGTAATTACCGAGGATTTATGAAAAATTAGAGGACTGGTTTTAACCATTCCTCTTAATAAGAGAGGACGGGGGAAATCCGAATGAACTTAGTCTTAATGGGACTTCCTGGAGCCGGTAAAGGCACACAGGGAGAACGAATTGTTGAGGATTATGGGATACCTCATATCTCAACGGGAGATATGTTCCGTGCTGCTATGAAAGAAGAAACACCACTCGGACTCGAAGCAAAGTCTTATATTGATAAAGGCGAGCTCGTACCGGACGAAGTCACAATCGGCATTGTCAAAGAAAGACTCGGCAAAGATGATTGTGAAAGAGGTTTTCTTCTGGACGGATTTCCGCGAACAGTCGCTCAGGCTGAAGCTCTTGAAAACATTCTTGAGGAATACGGCAAGCCGATTGATTATGTCATTAACATTAAAGTAGACAAAGACTCTTTAATGGAACGTTTGACTGGACGCAGAATTTGCAGTGTTTGCGGCACAACCTATCATTTGGTTTTCAATCCGCCGAAAACGCCGGGTGTTTGTGATAAAGACGGAGGAGACCTTTATCAACGGGCAGATGATAATGAGGAAACCGTCTCAAAACGGCTTGAGGTCAACATGAAGCAGACTCAGCCTTTACTCGATTTTTATTCTGAGAAAGGGTATCTTGTCAACGTCAATGGCCAGCAGGACATTAACGACGTGTACAAAGATGTGAAAGAGCTTCTTGGAGGATTGAGCAAATGATTATCTGTAAGACCCCTCGTGAGCTTAGCATCATGCGGGAAGCAGGGCGAATCGTGGCTTTGACTCATGAAGAGATGAAAAAGCACATTAAACCAGGAATCTCGACAAAAGAATTGGATCAAATTGCCGAACGTTTTATTGAGAAGCAGGGTGCAATCCCATCTTTTAAGGGGTATAATGGGTTTCGCGGGAGCATCTGTGTATCAGTTAATGAAGAACTCGTTCACGGAATTCCTGGTAAAAGGGTTTTGCGTGACGGTGACATTATCAGCATTGATATCGGTGCTAAATTAAATGGTTATCATGGTGACTCTGCTTGGACATATCCGGTAGGAAACATCAGTGATGATGATAAACGACTGCTGGAAGTGACAGAGGAGTCTTTATATAAAGGCTTGAAGGAAGCAAAACCAGGTGAACGTTTGTCGAATATTTCCCACGCAATACAAACGTATGTCGAAAATGAGCAGTTTTCAGTTGTTAGGGAGTATGTCGGACATGGTGTTGGTCAAGACTTGCATGAGGATCCGCAAATTCCTCATTACGGTCCGCCAAACAAAGGACCTAGGCTGAAGCCTGGTATGGTTCTCGCTATAGAACCGATGGTTAACGCTGGCAGCCGGTATGTGAAAACATTGGCTGATAACTGGACGGTTGTAACGGTAGATGGGAAAAAGTGTGCTCATTTTGAACATACGATTGCGATTACGGAAACGGGTTTTGATATACTGACAAAAGTCTAGATGATGAAATGAATTCCATGACACATGTTTTTCATTCCGCACCTGGGCAGATTGTAGGTTTACAATTGGTCGGAAGAAAAACCGGCTAGCTGCTGTCATCGGAATGAAGATTCATCATCGTGTACTAAAGCAGACGGAGAAAAGCGTACATTTCATTCTCCTTAGAAAAAGAATATCAATCATTCACCCTTTATGATTGCGTATCTCCGGAAGTTCAGAACAGTATAAACGAAACAGGGCGTGTGACAAACGGATAACTGAGATTTTCTCTTTTGAAATTTGTCAGAGAGCAAGTTACTGATTTGAAGAAGGGAGAACACTTGAATGGCGAAAGACGATGTAATTGAAGTGGAAGGTACGATAGTCGAAACTCTGCCAAACGCGATGTTCAAAGTTGAACTCGAAAATGGCCATACGGTTTTGGCTCACGTATCTGGTAAAATCCGCATGCACTTCATTCGCATTTTACCTGGAGACAAAGTTACGGTAGAATTATCTCCATATGACTTAACTCGTGGCAGGATTACGTACCGTTACAAATAAAGCACTCCGGAAACTGAAGGAGGTTGGAAACACATGAAAGTGAGACCATCAGTTAAACCAATCTGCGAGAAATGTAAAGTTATTCGCAGAAAAGGAAAAGTAATGGTGATCTGTGAAAATCCAAAGCATAAACAAAAACAAGGATAATTAATAAGGAGGTGCCCAGAGAATGGCTCGTATTGCTGGTGTAGATATCCCACGTGACAAACGTGTTGTTATTTCTTTAACATATGTCTTCGGAATTGGCCGCACAACGGCTCAGCAAGTCTTGAAAGAGGCTGGTGTTTCTGAAGATACTCGTGTGCGTGATCTTACTGAAGAAGAACTTGGTAAAATCCGTGATGTTATTGACAAACTGAAAGTAGAAGGTGACCTTCGCCGTGAAGTTTCTCTTAACATCAAGCGTCTGATCGAAATCGGAAGCTACCGCGGAATCCGCCATCGCAGAGGTTTGCCTGTTCGCGGACAAAACTCTAAAAACAATGCGCGTACTCGTAAAGGTCCGCGTCGTACTGTAGCTAACAAGAAAAAATAAGTAAGGGAGGTACCTAAACAATGGCTGCTGCTCGTAAACAAAACACGCGTAAACGTCGCGTGAAAAAGAATATTGAGTCAGGAATCGCTCATATTCGTTCAACTTTCAACAACACGATCGTTACGATCACTGATACTCATGGTAATGCTCTTTCTTGGTCAAGTGCCGGAGCTCTAGGATTCAGAGGTTCTCGTAAATCGACTCCTTTTGCTGCGCAAATGGCTGCTGAAACAGCTGCTAAAGGTTCAATCGAACACGGACTTAAAACTCTTGAAGTAACTGTTAAAGGACCAGGTTCTGGCCGTGAAGCTGCAATCCGTGCTTTACAAGCTGCCGGACTTGAAGTTACAGCTATCAGAGACGTAACTCCTGTTCCTCATAATGGATGCCGTCCACCAAAACGTCGCCGCGTGTAATTTGTTTGTATAGATTTTGTGTCCCTGTCAATAATGGGTTATGATACAGTTATTTATGAAACGAATGCACCGACTCGTTGCCTGAGCACATACGGGACTAAACAATGGGGAATTTCGGATGGAATCTCATATGATTCTATTCGAGGTTTCGACGTTTTGAAGGAGGGTTTTAAGTAATGATCGAGATTGAAAAACCAAAAATCGAAACGGTTGAAATCAGCGACGATGCCAAATTTGGTAAGTTTGTCGTAGAGCCGCTTGAGCGTGGATATGGTACAACTCTGGGTAACTCCTTACGTCGTATCCTCTTATCCTCACTCCCTGGTGCCGCTGTAACATCGATCCAGATAGATGGTGTACTGCACGAATTCTCGACAATCGAAGGCGTTGTGGAAGATGTTACAACGATAATCTTGCACATTAAAAAGCTTGCATTGAAAATCTACTCTGATGAAGAGAAGACGCTTGAAATTGATGTACAGGGCGAAGGAACTGTCACAGCAGCTGATATTACACACGACAGCGATGTTGAAATCCTTAATCCGGATCTTCATATCGCGACTCTTGGTGAGAATGCGAGTTTCCGAGTTCGCCTTACTGCACAAAGAGGACGTGGGTATACACCTGCTGATTCGAACAAAAGAGACGATCAGCCAATCGGCGTGATTCCGATCGATTCAATCTTTACGCCAGTTTCTCGTTTATCTTATCAGGTAGAAAACACTCGTGTAGGCCAGGTTGCAAACTATGACAAACTTACACTTGATGTTTGGACTGACGGAAGCACTGGACCGAAGGAAGCAATTGCTCTCGGTTCAAAGATTTTAACTGAACACCTTAATATATTCGTCGGTTTAACTGACGAAGCTCAGCATGCTGAAATCATGGTTGAAAAAGAAGAGGACCAAAAAGAAAAAGTTCTTGAAATGACGATTGAGGAACTTGATCTTTCTGTCCGTTCTTACAACTGCTTGAAGCGTGCGGGCATTAACACGGTTCAAGAACTTGCGAACAAGACGGAAGAAGATATGATGAAAGTTCGCAACCTGGGGCGCAAATCACTTGAAGAAGTGAAAGCGAAACTTGAAGAACTTGGACTCGGCCTTCGCAAAGACGATTGATCTAGTTTCCATGTGAACTAGGATTTTCGTGTGTTTTTTAATTAGAAACAGCATTCCATTAAAGGAGGGGACATCACATGTCATACAGAAAACTAGGACGTACGAGTTCACAGCGTAAAGCTATGCTTCGTGATCTTACAACAGATTTGATCATCAACGAAAGAATTGAAACAACTGAAACACGTGCGAAAGAACTTCGCTCTGTTGTTGAAAAGATGATCACTCTTGGTAAGCGCGGTGACTTGCATGCTCGTCGTCAAGCTGCTGCATACATTCGCAACGAGGTTGCTAATGAAGAAAATAACCAAGATGCACTTCAAAAATTATTCTCTGACATTGCAACTCGTTACGAGGAGCGCCAAGGCGGATACACACGTATTATGAAGCTTGGTCCTCGCCGTGGTGACGGTGCACCAATGGCAATCATCGAATTGGTTTAATCACATATTTTTGTGTATCTAAAGAAGGGCGGGACAGTTTCTAACTGGATCTATGCCCTTTTTTTAGATATCAGAACTTTTTATCATGAGACAGAAAAGCAGAGCTATAGCTGAGAGGAGGTCAGGCGCCCGTGGATCAAAAACAGCTTATATCCGTAAAAGACATTCTATTCCGCTACCGCAAAGATGCAGAAAGACCGGCGCTGGACGGTGTGAGTCTGGAGGTATATGAAGGAGAATGGCTTGCTATCGTAGGTCACAACGGTTCAGGGAAGTCGACTTTGGCCAGAGCGCTGAACGGGCTGATTTTGCCTGAGGCCGGAGAAATTGAAGTCGGCGGCATCAAGCTGACTGAGGATACCGTGTGGGATGTGCGGAAAAAAATAGGGATGGTCTTTCAGAATCCCGATAACCAATTTGTCGGAACGACTGTTCGCGATGATGTGGCTTTTGGTTTAGAAAACAATGGTGTTCCGCGCGAAGAAATGATTGAGAGAGTAGATTGGGCTGTCACACAAGTCAATATGCAGGATTTTCTTGATCAAGAGCCGCACCATCTCTCCGGAGGTCAAAAACAAAGAGTGGCGATCGCGGGAATTATTGCCGCGCGTCCTGATATTATGATTTTGGATGAAGCGACATCCATGCTTGACCCGATTGGGAGAGAAGAAGTCCTTGATACTGTCAGACGCTTAAAAGATCAGGGCATGGCCACCGTCATTTCGATAACACATGACCTGGAAGAAGCCGCAAGGGCGGACAGGATCATTGTGATGAACGGCGGCAGGAAATATGCAGAGGGCACGCCTGAAGAGATTTTTAAATTAAATGAAGACTTGGTTCGCATCGGTCTTGATTTGCCTTTCTCATTCCAGCTCAGCCTGCTTTTGAAAGAAAGCGGACTGGCGTTAACGAAAAACCATCTGACTCAGGAAGGGCTGGTGAATGAGCTGTGGACATTAAAATCAAAGATGTAGAACACCGCTATCAAATGAAGACACCGTTTGAACGGCTTGCTCTGTATGATATCAATGCCGTGATAAAAGAGGGCAGCTACGTTGCCGTCATCGGGCATACAGGGTCGGGCAAATCGACGCTCCTGCAGCATTTAAACGGTTTGCTGAAACCGACTAAAGGACAGCTTGAGCTCGGGAGCACGATTCTGGCAGCCGGTAAAAAAAATAAAGACCTTAAGACTTTGCGAAAAAAAGTCGGAATCGTTTTCCAATTTCCCGAACATCAGCTGTTTGAAGAGACTGTGCTGAAGGACATCGCATTCGGACCGATGAATTTCGGTGTAAAAAAAGAAGACGCTGAACGGAAAGCAAAAGAAATGCTGGGGCTTGTGGGCCTTCCGGAAGACATTTTGGATCGTTCACCGTTCGAGCTCAGCGGCGGCCAGATGCGCAGAGTGGCGATTGCCGGCGTTCTCGCGATGGAGCCGGAAGTGCTGGTTTTGGATGAACCGACGGCCGGTCTTGATCCGAGAGGGCGCCAGGACATTATGGACATGTTCTATGCGCTTCATCAGCGGGGAAACCTGACTACCGTTCTCGTCACCCACAGCATGGAGGACGCCGCCCGCTATGCTGACGAAATGATCGTCATGCACAAAGGAACCATTAAAGCGACGGGAAGTCCGCGTGACTTGTTTGTAAAAGGTGAAGAGATGGCCGAAATGGGACTGGATCTTCCTGAGTCGGTGAAGTTTCAGAGACGGCTTGAGAAGGCTCTCGGAGTCAAGTATGAGAAACCCATGCTGACCCTGCAGGATGCCGCCAGTGAAATTAAGGCTTTCTTTCAGGAGGAAAAGGATCAATGATGGACAGCATGATTATCGGAAAGTATGTTCCCGGATCATCGCTTATTCACCGATTGGACCCGAGAACAAAACTTGTCAGCATCTTTCTTTTTGTATGTATCGTTTTTTTGGCAAACAACGTACAGACGTACGCTTTGCTCGGTTTGTTTACATTCGGGGTGATCGCCTTAACACGAGTGCCGTTCAGCTTTTTGCTGAAGGGGCTTAAGCCGATTATCTGGATTGTGGCGTTTACCTTTTTATTACACATTTTCATGACGCATGAAGGATCTGTCATTTTTCAGCTTGGCTGGTTTAAAGTGTATGAGGGCGGACTTATACAGGGGATTTTTATCTCCCTCCGTTTCGTTTACCTTATCTTTATGACGACGCTGCTGACGCTGACAACAACGCCGATTGAAATAACGGATGGAATGGAGCAGCTCCTGAATCCTTTTAAAAAGGTGAAGCTGCCTGTACACGAACTCGCATTGATGATGTCGATATCATTGCGATTTATCCCGACATTAATGGAAGAGACAGATAAAATCATGAAGGCGCAAATGGCGAGGGGTGCGGACTTTACAAGCGGCCCGGTGAAAGACAGAATCAAAGCGGTTGTTCCGCTGCTTGTCCCGCTGTTTGTCAGCGCCTTTAAACGCGCGGAAGAGCTTGCGGTCGCCATGGAGGCGAGAGGCTACCAGGGCGGTGAGGGGAGAACGAAATACAGAAAGCTCGTCTGGACCGGAAAGGATACCGGAGCTATTCTGCTCATCATCGTATTAGCCGTGTTATTGTTTTTCTTAAGAAGTTAGAGGTGCTGCTGAATGAGAGTGAAATGTACCATTGCTTATGACGGGCATTTATTTAACGGATATCAGGTTCAGCCTGGAAAGCGGACCGTTCAAAGTGAATTGGAAAAAGCGCTGGCCGTCATCCACAAAACGGATGGCAGGGTGCCTGTCATCTCATCGGGCCGCACGGACAGCGATGTTCATGCTGCCGGGCAGGTCATTCATTTTGATACGCCGCTGTCCATCCCGGCTGAGAAATGGCCGTTTGCGCTCAATGCCCTGCTGCCTGATGATATTGCCGTCAAAACAGCAGAGATTGCGGATGATGGGTTCCATGCACGATTTAGCGCGGTCCAAAAGGAATATCGCTACTTTGTATATACGGAGAAACACCCGGACGTATTTAAACGACATTACGCTTACCATTTTGCATATCAGCTTAATGTGCAGAAAATGAGGGAAGCTTCAAGGCACCTCATCGGGACACATGATTTCACAAGCTTTTGCGCGGCTGATACCGCGGTTCAGGATAAGGTCAGAACGATTTACGAGCTGGATTGGACTGAGACCGAAGACGGCCTGCAGATGCGGATCACCGGAAATGGTTTTCTCTATAATATGGTCAGAATCATTGCCGGAACGTTATTGGATACAGGAGCTGGAAAATTTTCTCCCGATGATGTAAAAGCAATGCTCAAAGCGAAGGATCGCGAAGCCGCGGGGCGCACCGCACCGGGGCACGGACTGTATTTATGGAGCGTCTGCTATGACAACTAAACCAGGTGTAACATTTTCTTGACAGAGTCTGCATAAAGTTATAAGATATCATATGGTATGTATTTCAACCCCACGATAAGCCCCGGAACTTATTGTGTTGTGAAATAGAACGTAACAGAAGTTTATGAAAAAATGACAGATCATTTAGGAGGGAATTAAATGCGTACAACACCTATGGCTAACGCAAGTACTATTGAACGCAAGTGGTTAGTTGTTGATGCAGCAGGCAAGACTTTAGGACGTCTTTCTACAGAAGTTGCATCTATCCTTCGCGGGAAACACAAACCGACTTACACACCGCACGTTGATACTGGAGATCATGTGATCATCATCAACGCTGAAAAAATCGAGTTAACTGGTAAAAAGTTAACTGATAAAATCTACTACCGTCACACAATGCACCCAGGCGGTCTGAAATCAAGAACAGCTCTTGAAATGCGTACAAACTACCCTGAGAAAATGCTTGAGCTTGCTATCAAAGGCATGCTTCCAAAAGGTTCTCTAGGTCGTCAAATGTTCAAGAAATTGAACGTATACCGTGGTTCTGAGCATCCACATGAAGCACAAAAACCTGAAGTTTACGAACTTCGCGGTTAATTAAAAAGGAGGTTACCAATTTGGCACAGGTTCAATATTACGGTACTGGCCGTCGTAAAAGTTCTGTAGCGCGTGTGCGCTTAGTTCCAGGAGAAGGTCGTATCGTCGTTAATAATCGTGAAATCAGCGAGCACATTCCATCTCCGGCTCTAATCGAAGATATCAAACAACCATTAACTTTAACTGAAACAGCTGGTACTTATGATGTTTTAGTAAACGTACATGGAGGCGGCTTATCTGGTCAAGCTGGAGCAATCCGTCACGGTATCGCTCGTGCTTTGCTTGAAGCAGATCCAGAATACCGTGCAACACTTAAACGTGCTGGTCTTCTGACTCGTGACGCTCGTATGAAAGAACGTAAAAAATACGGTCTTAAAGGCGCTCGTCGTGCACCTCAGTTCTCAAAACGTTAATCGTTTTGGATGGCAAAAACCACAACTTCTTGGTTGTGGTTTTTTTGTATTTTTTTCTCATATCGAAGAGGTTATCCGATGTTTTTCTAGAATTGTTTGTTATACTCTATTCATTACCAATAAGGAGCGCAGTTATAATGAATAAGTTAGTCATACATAACAGCAAGGCATGGGATAAAAAAGTCGAAACAGGCAATGAATGGACGGTTGCGGTTGATTCTCATACGATTGGTGAAGCGAAAAAAGGCAATTGGAGCATCAGAATGACCCCCGGAAAAGATGTGCCGGCGGATTGGTTTCCGCCCATAGACGGTCTGAAGGTTCTTTGTCTTGCTTCAGGAGGAGGACAGCAAGGGCCGGTCCTTGCTGCTGCAGGAGCGGACGTCACCATCTTTGACAATTCGGAAAAACAGCTTGCGCAAGACAGAATGGTTGCCGAGCGGGACGATCTTACGCTTCGGACTGTCAAAGGCAGCATGAATGATCTGAGCTGTTTTGATGATGAGACATTTGATTTTATCGTGCACCCGGTATCGAATTGCTTTGTTGATACGGTTCTTCCGGTATGGAAAGAAGCTCATCGCGTATTGAAAAAAGGCGGGTCTTTAGTCTCCGGTTTTGTAAATCCCGTCGTGTTCTTATTTGATATGGATTTAGAGCAGGAAGGCGTACTAAAAGTAAAGTATTCCATTCCGTTTTCGGATGAAAAAGATCTGAGTAAGAAAAAGGTAAAGGAACTTATTGATAATCATGAAGCGCTTGAATTCGGCCATACGCTGGAGGATCAAATTAAAGGCCAGATTGACGCAGGCTTTATGGTTGCCGGTTTTTACGAGGACAAAGGCGGCCTCGTGCTGGATGAATACATTAATACATACTCCGTAACAAGAAGCATTAAAATATAAAAACGGCATCCCGTCAGAGGTGCTGTTTTTTTGCGGCTTTTTCCTGCGGACGGCTGATCACATTAGCCGAAACCGGTTCTATTCCAATTTCTCTGGCCCAAACCGACAGTTGTCCCATATGGTGAATCTCATGCGCAAGGATGTGGCGGAGAATATCTTCTTTAGGAAAGGTTTGGTCCATCCAGTCCGGCTTAACAAGATCCGGCCCTTTGCGGGAGACCGCATGAATAACATCCTCCCGATACTGTTCAGACAGCTTTCTGAGATCCTGAATGCTCGTATAGTCAGACTCAGCGGGTAAAACATCATCTTTACCTAAAATGGCACGAGCCCAGCTGATCTCGACATCAATGATATGAAATAAAGTCCGCAAGATGCTCTCCATTCCGCCTGTCCGGGTTTTCGTCAGTTCCTCCCGGCTCAGCTTTTCACATATCATAAACCACTCGTCACGCACCGTCCAATTGTATTGAAACAGCTTTTTCATCACGTCACCTCAGCTCTTTATTCTTCCAGTTAACATAAAACTCCTTCATTTGGGAGGATTTCCACTATCAACAAAGCATGCTTTTTCCCTTTTCCTTTCAAAATAACAGTAAAAAGGAGCGTGGCTGGCAATGGCAGAAGTATTATCTTTTTCAGACGTGAAACGGCAGAAGGATTTTGAGCTTGAGAAGAGTTTACTAAAGGAGCTGTCACTGACGCAGATCATTCAGTCCGTAAAAGCATGTCTTACCCCTTTGTTTCCCTTTCTTCAAGACGAAAACGGCATTCTGAGTGAAGGATGCATAGATTTTGCAATTGAAGCGTATTTATTAGGCGGCAGGTTCGGCGTATTTGGCTATTATGGTGAGTCTTTGCAGAGGGCAAACGCCCGTTCGGCTGAAGAAGAGGAAGAACTGACGGCCGATTTTTTTGAATATCTTTGCAATTGGACGCATGAGCAATATTCCTCCGTTGAACAAAAAGAAGTCTATGAAGCGTCCTGCCGGTTTATCAACAGCTGGTGGACGGAAGGATTTCTGCAAAGGGAAAAACAATGTAAGCTCCGCATGAGGTAATCATAATTTCCTCCCTTGTCCCATACTTATTAATAACGGGGACAAGCGGGAGGGAAAGCTATGACAAAAAAGCTGAAATGGCTCGGTTTTTTACTTGGCTTTATCATATTATTGTGTTTATTCCGGTTTCAATTCCATAATGATGATTCCTGGCGGCCGTGGAGCCTGCCGCTGAGCGGGAAAATCATCTATCTCGATCCGGGACACGGCGGGCCGGACGGAGGCGCCACGGGAGGCAGTCACCTTGAAAAGGACATTACTCTCGAAGTGGCCTCCAGGGTCAGAGACTATTTGCAGGAGCAGGGAGCTTTGGTCATTATGACGCGGGAGACGGATACTGATTTAGCTCCTGAAGGGACGAGAGGCTACAGCCGACGCAAAGCGGAAGATCTGAGAAAGCGCGTGGAGATCATCAACCGTTCAGAGGCGGAGCTTTATATCAGCATTCATCTGAACGCCATACCGTCACCGAGATGGAGCGGCGCCCAAAGCTTCTACTATGGAAAATACGAAGAGAATGAAAAAGTGGCAAAATATATACAGGACGAATTGAGAATCAATTTGGAGAATACAACGAGAAAGGCAAAACGGATACACGGCATTTACTTAATGCAGAATGTAACCAAACCGGGCGCCCTGGTGGAAATCGGATTTCTGTCCAATCCCGCGGAAGCGAAAAGGCTCGGCCAGCCTAAATATCAGGACAAAATCGCTTCTTCCGTGTATAAGGGCGTATTGAGATATTTCACAGAGAAAGGAGACCCTCCCGAGTAAGGAGGGTTTTTCGCCGATTCTACGTTTAATATATGGTATAATACCATTTGTAAACGAATACACAAAGGGTGAGGGTTCGATGATAAGAGAAGATGGAGTAAGAAATATAGTCGGAAACATGCGCGAACCTTTTCTTCATAGACCGCTGGGAGAATTGGATGCCATTAAAGAAGTAAAGGTCAAGCCGGAAAAACGGCATGTCAGTGTAAAAATTGCATTGGCAAAAACGGGGACGGCTGAACAGATGGGCATTCAGCAGGAAATCGTATCCGTTTTGAAAGAAGCGGGTGCGGAAACTGTCGGACTGCGGTTTGAAGAGCTGCCGGAAGAAACATTGGCGAAATTCAGCCGGCCTGCTGCTGAAAGCGAAACTCTGCTGAATAAGAAACATCCGCCGGTCTTTCTTGCGGTGGCAAGCGGAAAAGGCGGTGTCGGCAAATCAACGGTTTCCGTCAACCTGGCCATTTCTCTTGCGCGGCTCGGCAAAAAAGTCGGCTTGATCGACGCGGATATATACGGATTCAGCGTGCCGGACATGATGGGTATTACAGTTCGCCCGACAGTTGAAGGAGAAAAACTGCTTCCTGTCGAAAGATTTGGAGTAAAGGTTATGTCGATGGGCTTTTTCGTTGAAGAAAATGCTCCGGTTGTGTGGAGAGGGCCGATGCTGGGCAAGATGCTGAATAACTTCTTCCATGAGGTTGACTGGGGAGAGGTTGACTATATCGTTCTCGATCTGCCGCCCGGCACGGGTGATGTGGCGCTCGATGTACACACGATGCTTCCGAGCTGCAAAGAGATTATCGTATCGACGCCGCACCCTACAGCCGCATTTGTAGCGGCGAGAGCGGGTTCTATGGCGATTAAGACCGATCATGAAGTTGTAGGGGTCATTGAAAATATGGCTTATTATGAAAGTGCAAAAACCGGCGAGAGAGAATATGTGTTCGGTCAAGGCGGGGGAGACAAGCTTGCAGAGGAATTGCAGGTGCCGCTGCTTGGCAGAATTCCTTTAAAACAGCCTGATTGGGACAAGGACCAGTTTGCGCCTTCTGTCTATGACAGAAGTCATCCGATCGGGGAAATTTATATGGGAATCGCCCAGAAAGTCATTGAAAAAACAGCTGAATAAAAAAGGGGCCGGGATCAACACGGCCCGGCCTTTTATTGGCTTTCTTTTTCAGAGCTTGAAGCCGCTTTTTTCAATTCATCCTCGAATTGCTTTTTGAAAAGCGGGCTGGAAAGTGTCTCTGTAATTACATCTTCTAAGTAACTGCGGAACTTTTGGCTTTTCACCAGCTCATAGTATTTTTTATCCATGCCGGGGTCCTGCATGATCTGCATAAAACTTTTCTGATAATCAGGGTCTTTCATCAGTTTTTTTATGATTTTTTCGTGCTCGGGCTGAAGCGTTTTTGCAAAGCTCTCGGCGAACTTTGAGTCTTCAAAGATGGTTTTCCAGAACTCCGCCCCTTTTTTAGAGGTGAGGGTTTTCTCTATTGTGCCTTTAATGGCATTTTGATCAATCACCAATGCCTCATTCATCGCATCATCATTTAATATTTCCTTAATTGCTTTTTTTCCATCATCTGTCTTTAATATATCAACAACCATTTTTTTAGTCTGGTCATAATCCATATCCGCTGCTTGGTCTTTTGGAGCACAAGCTGTTACAGATAATACAACAAAACAGCTTATCAATAGCGTTCTGGCTTTTGACATGCATAAGCTCCTTCCTTACTTGTACTTATTTTTAATATGATTCATCGGAATGGATTTATACATAACAAAATATCGCTGAACGCGATTGTCAGGGGGATGAATAAGAGATGAAAAGCCGCGGGCTTGTTCGATTTTTCTTTTCGATTTTAGCTGTGGGCGCTCTTATTACAAGCGTCGTGGGATTTGCACTGAAGTGGGGGGAGTACAAGGGGTTCTTTCTGAATTTTGAGGCCGGTCAGATTTTCTCTGTTCTGATCTGGTTTATCGGGGTAGGCATGATTTTCAGTGTGATCAGCCAGATGGGATTCTTCGTCTTTCTGACGGTGCACCGGTTTGCCCTTGAAATTCTCAGATCAAACTCGCTTTGGAATCTGCTTCAGCTGTTTATCATTCTGTTTGTCGCTTTTGATTTAATGTACGTCAGATTTTTGTTTTTCGGTGAGCGGGATGACTCGATTGCGGGGTTTGTCTGGCTGCCGCTGGCTCTGCTTGCCGTCGGCCTGTTGACGGCGTATATAAAACAAAAGCAGTCCTCAAAAAATACGTTCGTTTCATCATTATTTTTAATGGTCGTAATTACAGCGCTTGAATGGGTTCCTGCGCTAAGAGTGAATAATGAGGACTGGCTTTATTTGATGCTGATTCCGCTGATGGGCTGCAATGCGTTTCAGCTGTTAATGCTGCCGAAGTTTGCCCAGAGGTAGTTATTTCACTTCTGATGACTTGACGTCAGTATTTGCGATCAGGTCGCCGACTGTCACGTTTTTCAGTCCTTTTTGCTTTAAATTGTGAATGATGGCGGGGAGCGCTTCTTCGGTCTGTGTTGCTGAATCAGAGGCGTGCAGCAGGACAATGTCGCCGCCTTTTATATGACTGTTTACATTTTCAATGATTTTATCAGGACCGGGATTTGTCCAATCCTGCGAGTTAACGCTGTAATGAACCACTGAATAGCGGTACTGCTGTGCAATGGTAAGAACCTTTTTATTAAATTGTCCGGTCGGCGGGCGGAGTAAATGAACATTCTTCACACCCAGCTTTTTAAATGCGGTCTGGGCCCGGAGGATATCTTTTTTTATTTCATTGTCCTCTAGGTTGGTATAATTCTTATACGCATATCCCATGCTGCCGATTTGATGTCCGTCTTTTACCATACGTTCAACTGTGTCCGGGTGCCGTTCCGCCCAAGAAGCTGACAGAAAAAAAGTGGCGTTTTTAATACCGTTTGCTTTTAGCGCGTTCAGAATCGGAACCGCTTTTTCGTCGCCCCAGCTGATATCGAATGTTAATGCGACTTCGCCCGCTTTCGTTTCCCCTTTTGAAATAGCCTTCGGGCTGCTATCAGTTAAAAATACAGGAAGGGGGACGGCTCTCTGTATATAAAAAAAGCTGGCTGCTGCAAATGCGGCAATGATAATAATAAGCAGCTGTTTTATCCTTCTGATGTGCCACACGTAGAAGTGGTTCACTGATGACGCCTCCTTATCTTGTCCATGCTTGATTACATCGTATGCCGCGGCGGAGATGAATATAACGAAATACGTTTCAAAAAAAAACGAAAAAAACACTTGCTAAATTCAGCGAATGCATGGTATATTATTAAACGTCGCTGATGGACAGCAGACAACAACAAAAAGCTTCGGAAACAACTTAAAAAAAGTTGTTGACATAAAAGAAGCTGAGTGGTAAGATAATAAAGCTGCTTCAACAAGCGGTAATGATCTTTGAAAACTAAACAAGACAAAACGTACCTGTTAATTCAAAGTTTTAAATAAA
>NZ_JBSJQB010000010.1:0-55288 GCF_053663395.1 Bacillus sp. JK74
TTTGAGAGAACACTCTCAATGGTTTGGTGGCGATAGCGAAGAGGTCACACCCGTTCCCATGCCGAACACGGAAGTTAAGCTCTTCAGCGCCGATGGTAGTCGGGGGTTTCCCCCTGTGAGAGTAGGACGCCGCCAAGCTATTATTACGGTAAAGGCAGCTCATCATGAGCTGCCTTTTTTGTTTTTGAATAAAAACAAAACAAACACCGAAATACGGGAACGCCCATATACTAATTGCAAACTTCAAAAAGATCCAAATTGTGTATACAATCAACAGCTTAAGGGAAGGCTATTCATACGGAGGTGGGCAAAATGAATGAAACGTCCGGCCATGAAGAAACATGTATTGTGTGTGAAACCAAGAAAAGCAGGGGAATCCATATTTATACGAAATTTATATGTTTAGAGTGTGAGAAGAAAGTAGTTTCCACTCCGACCTCTGATCCGAATTATGAATTTTTCGTTCGTAAACTGAAAAGCCTTCATACACCGACGTTATATTCTTAACCCTGAAAAGGGTCTTTTTTTTGCCTGAAATCAGAGGAGTTTTTTCACTTTTTATAAAAGAACTGATACGATAAGAAGAGGAACTTGTTTAGACATGGAATGTAATAGATAATACTGATAAAAGTGAATAAATAGGAGTCGATCACGTATGAAACCGTTTATTCAATATATGAAATGGACGTTTTGCGGCAGCGCAGTTTTTGTATTAGCGGGGATAACCTTCTTTACGATAGGGCATCAGCCTTTTCTGTATTCGCTTTTATACGGGGCAGCCGGCGGAGCCGCAGTCAGTGCGTCCGGCTTGTGGAATGCGAAGCGTCTCTTTTTAAAAAAACACCGGCTGACAAGAAAAGAATATGCTTATATCAAGGAAAATCTTGAGGAAGCAAAGGGTAAAATCATCCGATTACGCAGGGCGCTTTTTCGCTCTAAAAGTATACAAATGCTGAAGCAGAATGCAGAGATACTGCGGATAACCCGACGAATATATCTGCTCACCAAGCAGGAGCCGAAGCGTTTTTATCAGGCAGAGCGTTTCTATTATCAAACGCTTGATTCTGTTGTGGAACTGACGGAAAAGTATGCTTTGCTCTCATCACAGCCGCGAAAAAATAAAGATTTATCAATGTCCTTGAGTGAGACGAGGATGACTCTGGCGGAGCTTTCCAGAAGGCTGGAAGAGGATCTTCATGAACTGATGAAGGAGGACATCGACGACCTGCACTTTGAATTAGATATGGCAAAGCATTCACTGAGAAAATAAGAAAGGAAGAAGGAAATGGCCAAAGACCGTTCCGACGACAGTATGGGCGCCCAAAATGACCAGACTCATCTAAAGCTTGCAGATACGCTGCCGGAAGAAAAAAGAGAAGCGGCACTTCAGCTCGCTGAAAAACTGGACCCTGGGAACATGCAAAGCATTGTTCTGTTTGGTTCACAGGCGCAGGCGAATCTTCTGGAATTTTCCCACACGATGATAGAGCACGTGCAAAGAAAAGATGCAGGAGAGATGGGACAGATATTGGCTGATCTGATGCTGAAGCTTGACCAGGTAAACCCCGATGATCTGCAGGTAAAGAACAAAGGATTTTTCGCCCGGCTGTTTAAAAGGGTATCCGGATCTGTGCAGGAAGTGCTTTCGAAATATCAAAAGACAAGTGTGCAGATTGACCGTATCAGCAGAAGGCTGGAACATTCTAAAAATGTGCTGTTGAGTGACAATAAATGGTTAGATCAGCTGTACGCCCAAAATAAACAATACTTTTCTGATTTAACTATGTATATAGCAGCGGGTGAATTAAAATTAGATGAGCTGAAAACAAAGCTTATTCCCGAAGCGGCAAGAAAAGCCGAATTACGAGAACACAATCAAATGGCCGCGCAGGAAGTGAATGATCTTCGCCAGTTTGCCGACCGTCTGGATAAGAGGGTGCATGATCTGCTGCTGAGCAGGCAGATTACGCTTCAGAGTGCGCCGCAAATCCGTCTGATTCAAAACACGAATCAGGCACTGGCAGAGAAAATTCAGTCCTCCATTGTTACGGCTATTCCTTTATGGAAGAATCAAGTCGCCATCGCGCTGACGCTTATGAGGCAGCGGAGTGCGGCAGATGTGCAGCAGAAGGCGGCGGATACGACAAATCAATTGCTGCTGAAAAACGCCGAACTTCTGAAAACAAGCACAGTCGAGACGGCCAAAGCCAATGAGCGCGGGCTTGTTGAGGCAGACACCCTCAAAAAAGTGCAGGAAAGCTTAGTCAGCACACTTGAAGAAATCATGTCTATTCAAGAAGAAGGCAGGATGAAACGCAGGCGTGCCGAGGAGGAGCTTGTTATCATGGAGGGCGATTTAAAAAAGAAACTGCTTGATATGAAGTCCGGCCGGGATAATGGCTAGATGGCAAAAAGTCTTAGCTTTAAGTTGGCTCGCAGGCACGATATAATAAGAAAGACAGGCAAAGGATTTGTTTAAAAATGGACACACCTTTATATACAGCGCTGATGAAGCATGCGCACCGAAATACGTATTCTTTTCATGTTCCGGGACATCACAATGGAGATGTCTTTTTTGATGAAGCCAAATCTGTATATCAATCTCTTTTATCTATTGATATGACTGAGATCACGGGTCTTGATGACTTGCATCACCCGACGGGGGTCATTAAGGAAGCGCAGGATTTGGTGAGCAGATTGTACGGCTCTCAGGAAAGCTTCTTTCTCGTCAATGGAACGACCGCCGGCAATCTGGCGATGATTTTAGCTGTTTGTGAACCGGGTGAACCCATTCTGATCCAGCGTAATTGTCACAAGTCTGTTTTCCATGCGGTGGCATTGGCCGGAGCCAAGCCGGTTTATTTGGCGCCGGAAATCGATGAAAACATGCATGTGCCGGCACATGTATCTCTTTCAGTCATCGAAAAAGCGCTGGCGTCATATCCGAACGCGAAAGGACTTGTTTTGACCAATCCGACTTACTACGGACACGCCGCCGATTTGACTGCGGCAGTTAAAAAAGCCCATTCATACGGTGTTCCTGTACTGGTGGATGAGGCTCATGGGGCTCACTTTGTGTTAGGCCAGCCTTTCCCGCCTTCATCATTGGCTATGGGGGCGGACGCTGTTGTTCAATCGGCTCACAAAACGCTTCCGGCTATGACGATGGGATCTTACTTTCATTTAAACAGCACCCTAATTGACAGAGATCGATTAGCTTATTATGTAAGCAGTTTGCAAAGCAGCAGCCCGTCATACCCGATTATGGCATCTTTAGATACGGCGCGTGCTTATGTGCAGGATATTGCTGAAAAAGGGACACTTCCCGTCCATATGGAGCACATTGAGAAAATCAAACGAAGGTTCGCATCAATTTCTTCTATTGAAATAATCGAGCCTTCCGGATATGGGCTGTGGGCGGACCCGTTAAAATTAATACTTCGGTCAAAGCTCGGACATTCCGGCTATTCATTACAACGCATTTTGGAGAGTGAAGGCATTGTTGCCGAGCTGGCTGACGAGTACCAAGTATTGCTCGTACTGCCGATAGGCGGCCGGCGGATGATAGAACAGGCAGCCGTAAGAAACATACAGCAGAAACTGGAGAATACACCGCCCGATAAATTGCCGGATGCCGTGAATTGGACATTTCCGTCCATTTCGACACTTGAATATCCGCAAAATGAGATGCGGAAGTTTACAAAAGAGCCTGCAGATATAAATAAGGCGGCCGGGCGCTTGCATGCGGGGAACATTATTCCTTATCCGCCGGGAATTCCGCTGATCATGGACGGCGAACGGATAACAGAAGAGATCGTACAGAAGCTTTCCCGTTTAATCGGCATGGACGCGCATATTCAAGGCTTGTTAAACGGGGAACAATTACTTGTCTATATAGAAGAGGAGAAATCATGAGCGGTTTATTTATAACATTTGAAGGTCCTGAAGGTGCAGGGAAAACGACTGTGCTTCAGGAACTGAAAGAGATTCTGTCGGCAGAGGGGCTCCCGGTGACAGCGACAAGAGAACCGGGCGGCATCGACATTGCGGAACAGATCAGAGAAGTGATCTTAAATAAAAACAATACACTGATGGATGCAAAAACGGAGGCGCTGCTTTACGCCGCGGCGAGAAGACAGCATTTAACCGAAAAGGTGCAGCCTGCATTGAAAGAAGGGCGCATTGTGCTGTGTGATCGTTTCATCGACAGTTCGCTGGCTTATCAAGGCTATGCGAGAGGGCTCGGCATTGATGAAGTTCTTTCTATCAACCAGTTTGCAATCGGCGATACGATGCCTGATGTCACCATCTATTTTTCTATTGAGCCTGAAGAAGGGTTGAAACGGATTACGTCGAATGATTCAAGAGAAAAGAATCGTCTCGATCTTGAGGCCCTGCACTTTCACACGAAAGTACGGGAAGGATACCAAAAGGTTATGCAGCGTTTTCCGGAAAGATTCCATACAATCGACGCATCGAAAAAGAAGGAACTCGTCATTCAGGACGTACTTCAAGTGATAAATGAAGCATTGAAAAAAATTCAGTTGTGACCTGTTTCTCATAAGTTGCTATAATGAATGTAACGACAATGTTCTTTCCAACCTAAAGGGGGCCTAGAGAATGAAATTAATAGTGGCAGTGGTGCAGGATCAGGACAGCAACAGGCTTTTGAAAGTATTAACCGACCACAACTTCAGGGTGACGAAGCTTGCGACAACAGGCGGATTCCTTAAATCAGGCAATACGACGTTTATGATCGGGGTGGAAGATATCCGTGTCGATAAAGCGCTCAGCCTCATTAAAGAGAATGGCTGTAAACGTGATCAGATGATTGCCCCGGTATCCCCGATGGGCGGGAATGCGGATTCCTACGTTCCATATCCCGTCGAAGTGGAAGTCGGCGGAGCGACGGTCTTTGTCCTCCCGGTCGATGAATTTCATCAATTTTAAGGATTTGACGACGTGAAAATAAATTCTGACTTACGTACATTTATTGAGAAAAAGCAGCAACCTGCTTATAAAGCGGCAGAGCTTTCCGGAACGTTTAAAAGTTCAATGGACAGCCAAAGCAGCAAGCTGAAATTTGATCAGCTGAGCAGGTTCTTAACGGATATAGAAACGTTCGGGAAAAGGCTGACGAAGTCGAGAAACTTCAAAGACTTAGCGAAATTCAAAGGATTGGTAAAACGTTTTGTAAAAGAGGCCGTAGACAGCGGATTATCGCATGAGACGGAGAAAAGCTTTGACCTGTACGGCAGCAGCCGGACCCTGGGGCTTGTGAAAGAAATAGATGAAAAACTGCTTCAGCTGACGGAAGAAATGTTAGATCAGGAAAAACCGGCAATTGATTTGCTGGATCGAATCGGAGAAATAAAAGGTTTATTGATTAACCTTTACACATAGAGAGTGATACAATGGCAATATCATGGAAGGAAATGACCGGGCAGCAGCCCAGAGTGATGAGGCTTTTGCATAACAGCATTGAAAAGAAAAGGCTTTCTCACGCATATCTGTTTGAAGGCAAAAAAGGTACGGGCAAATTGGATGCCGCACTGCTTCTCGCAAAAAGCTTTTTTTGCCTTGAAGGCGGGACTGAGCCTTGCGGAGAGTGCCGGAACTGTAAGCGTATCGAATCCGGAAACCATCCCGACCTGCATGTGGTTCAGCCCGACGGATTATCCATTAAAAAGGCTCAGATCCAATCGCTTCAGGAAGAGTTTTCTAAAACAGGACTGGAATCGCATAAAAAGCTGTACATTATATCCCATGCGGATCAAATGACGAAAAATGCGGCAAACAGTCTGCTGAAGTTTTTAGAGGAGCCGAGTCAAGACACCATCGCAATTCTGCTTACTGAGCAGCTCCACCGAATACTGGATACCATCGTTTCGAGATGTCAGGTTCTTCCGTTCCAGCCGCTTCAGCCGAAAGCCATAGAAGAAAGACTGATTGAACAGGAAGTGAGCCCTCACATGGCCCGGCTCTTAGCAAATATGACAAATAATATTGCGGAAGCAGTCGAATTAAGTCGAAATGATGAGTTTGCAGAGTCCAGAGCGAAAGTGATAAAATTGTATGAAGTCTTACATCAGCGGAAAGGACATGCCTTTTTCTTCATTCAGGATCAGTGGGTGCCCTTTTTCAAAGAAAAAACCCATCAAGAAATGGGTCTTGATATGCTCTTATTGATATACCGTGATGTATTATCCATCCAAATTGGAAATGAAGATAAACTGATTTATCAAGACTTATTCCAATCAATAAAACAGCATGCGCTGCAATTTACACAACAAAGCGTTACGAACCAAATTCTCGCTGTTTTAGAAGCAAAAAAACGGCTTCATTCCAATGTGAATGTGCAGGGATTAATGGAGCACTTGGTGTTAACGTTGCAGGAGGGATAAGCTTGTACAACGTAATAGGCGTCCGCTTTAAAAAAGCGGGGAAAATTTATTATTTTGATCCGAACGGATTTGATATAGAACAAGACAGCTGCGTCATTGTTGAAACCGTAAGAGGTGTCGAATACGGGCAGGTTGTCATCGCAAATAAACAAGTGGACGAGCATGATGTTGTGCTTCCGCTTCGAAAGGTCATTCGCGTTGCTGATGAACGCGATCTTCTCATTGTAGAAGAAAACAAACAGGAGGCCCTGTCCGCTTTTGAAGTCTGTCAGAAAAAAGTGGCTGACCACGGCTTAGATATGAAGCTGGTTGATGTTGAATTTACGTTTGACCGCAATAAAGTCATTTTTTACTTTACGGCAGACGGACGGGTTGATTTCAGGGAATTGGTCAAAGACTTGGCTTCTATCTTTAAAACGAGAATCGAATTGCGCCAAATCGGGGTAAGGGACGAGGCGAAAATGCTCGGCGGTATCGGACCATGCGGGAGAATGCTTTGCTGCTCCACGTTCCTCGGTGATTTTGAACCGGTGTCCATCAAAATGGCGAAGGATCAAAATTTATCGTTGAACCCAACGAAGATTTCCGGTCTGTGCGGCCGTTTGATGTGCTGTTTGAAGTACGAAAATGATGAGTATGAGACGGCAAAAGAACAGCTGCCGGATTTAGGCGAAATGATTACGACGGCAAACGGCCCCGCAAAGGTTGTCGGTCTTAATATTCTGGAACGGGTGCTTCAGGTGGAACTGAAGAATCGTGAAAAAGTGATAGAATATACTTGGGAAGAGCTCTTGGAAGAGGGCGTCGTATCCGCACAAACCACAGATTAACGAGGTGTGGAACCTTGGATAAAAAAGAGTTATTTGATACTGTCATAAACCTGGAGGAACAAATCGGTTCGCTGTACCGTCAGCTGGGTGACTTAAAGCAGCATATCGGCGAAATGATTGAAGAGAATCACCATCTTCAGCTTGAAAATAAGCATTTGCGTAAGCGGCTTGATGACACGACGGAGCAAATTGAGAAATTCAAAGCCGATCAGAAAGAAACAAAAACACAGAAGGCAGAGCAGAGTGATATAGGAGAAGGGTACGACAATCTGGCCCGGCTGTATCAAGAAGGCTTTCATATTTGCAACGTCCATTATGGGAGCGTCCGCAAGGGAGATTGCCTTTTTTGTCTGTCCTTCTTAAATAAAAAATAAGGAAAAGGCTTCCGCTGATGTCGGAAGCCTTTTTCAAAGAGTGCCGAAAGGAATAAGATTATGGTTTCATTACGTGATGATGAAAGATTGGATTACTTATTAGCAGAGGATATGAAAATAGTACAGAGTCCGACGGTTTTCGCTTTTTCATTAGATGCCGTGCTGCTGTCTAAGTTTGCATACGTTCCGATTCAAAAGGGGAACATCGTTGATTTATGCACGGGGAACGGCATTGTGCCGCTTTTGCTCAGCACAAGGTCAAAAGCCGATATCACCGGGGTTGAAATTCAGGAACGCTTGTATGATATGGCGCTCCGAAGCGTGGAATACAACGGGCTGGGCGGTCAGATCAGTCTCATTCATGATGATCTGAAAAATATGCCGGAAAGACTCGGACATAATAAATATGATGTTGTCACCTGCAATCCGCCTTATTTTAAAACACCGAAAGAGGCGGAGCAGAACCTGAACGAGCATCTCAGAATCGCAAGGCACGAAATCCTTTGCACGCTTGAAGATGTGATTTCCGTCAGCAGCAAACTGCTGAAGCAAGGCGGAAAAGCGGCTCTCGTTCATCGGCCGGGGAGGCTTCTGGAAATCTTTGAATTAATGAAAGCATACCGAATAGAACCGAAACGGGTTCAGTTTATTTATCCGAAACAAGGTAAAGAAGCGAATACCATTTTGGTTGAAGGAATTAAAGGCGGCCGCCCTGATCTCAAAATTCTTCCCCCGCTCTTTGTATACAATGAACAAAATGAATATACGAAAGAGATCCGCACGATTTTATATGGAGACAAATAGCCATTTCTTTTATGTGCTGCTGTGCAATGACAACAGTCTGTATGCCGGTTATACAAATGATCTGCAAAAACGGCTGAAAACCCACAATGAGGGAAAGGGCGCGAAATATACAAGGGCGAGAAGGCCGGTTTCGTTATGCCATGCGGAATCATTTGAAACAAAACGGGAAGCGATGCAGGCGGAATACCGTTTTAAGCAGCTGACCCGAAAGAAAAAAGAGCAATATATAGAAGAAAAACGACGCAGCAAGGAGGCTGTATATGTTAAGACGTCAGATGAGTTTTAACGGAAAATCTGAAATGGGAACTCTGTACCTTGTTCCTACACCGATCGGCAATTTGGAGGACATGACCTTTCGTGCAGTAGAGACGCTGAAATCGGCCGATGTCATAGCTGCCGAAGATACGAGACAGACGAAAAAGCTGTGCCATGTTTATGACATAGAAACATCTCTCATCAGCTATCATGAACATAATAAAGAAAGCAGCGGCCATAAAATCATTGAATGGCTGAAAAGCGGAAAGAATGTGGCATTGGTCAGTGATGCCGGTATGCCGACAATTTCCGACCCGGGGGCTGAGATTGTGAGAGATTTCACCCAAATCGGAGGATATGTCGTTCCGCTTCCGGGTGCAAATGCGGCATTAACCGCGCTGACCGCATCAGGGATCACCCCGCAGCCGTTTTTCTTCTACGGATTCTTAAACAGACAGAAAAAAGAAAAGAAGAAAGAACTCGAACTCCTGAAAAAACGGCAGGAAACGATGATATTTTACGAAGCGCCGCACAGATTAAAAGAAACATTAACAGCAATGCATGACGTTTTGGGGAATCGAACCATCGCCGTCACGAGGGAATTAACGAAAAAGTATGAGGAATTCATCAGAGGAACCATCGTCGAGGTGCTTGAATGGGCAAATGAAGATCAAATCCGCGGTGAGTTTTGTCTCGTTGTCGAAGGCAATCAAGGCGCTGAACCGGATGAAGAGGAAAAGCCTTGGTGGGCGGAGCTTTCTGAGAAAGAACATGTGGAGCATTACATAAATGAAGGATCTTCTTCCAAACAGGCCATAAAACAAACAGCGGTAGATCGGGACGTGCCGAAACGCGAGATTTATGATGCTTATCACATTCAATCATAAAAAAAACCGTTCTTGTGTCATAACAAGAACGGTTTTTGTATGAAATAGCTTATTTTTGGTTTTGAAGCTGGTTTTGAATTTCAGAGATGATTTGCTCAGCGCCTTCTTTGCTGAGTACCAATTTGCCGCCGGCAAGTTTAAGGTTATCATCAGAAACTTCACCAGTTACTTGGCAAGTCATGTTTGGTTTATATTTTTTAAGGATGATTTTTTCATCATCAACATAAATTTCAAGAGCGTCTTTTTCTGCGATGCCCAGTGTACGGCGAAGTTCGATAGGGATAACGACGCGTCCAAGTTCATCAACTTTACGTACGATACCAGTAGATTTCATTAACAGTCTCCTCCCGAGAGATAATTATTTGTAGTTTATATTTTTCTTCGTCATTATTCGACAAAATTCCTTACATTCCTAGCATAACAAGGTTTCCAATAATCGTCAATCTTTTTGTTTGCTATTGTTTGTAAGAATTAGTTCTTATAGTAAGTAAAGCCTTGGAAATCCTGAAATAACAGGCTTTTTGACTGCTTTTTCGAACCTATTATCCTACTGAAAATCCTTTTAAATCAAGACTTTCGAACCAAGATGTTTTATATTAGTAGATTATATACGACAAATTTCGACATGTTAAGACTTTTTTTAATTTCAATAAAAATTTTTAATTTTATTTACTCTTTTACACGCAGTACGTATATATCCTTGATCTTAAAGGCTAAGATGGTATCATAGATAGAGGACAAATATCAATATTGTATATCAAATAAAACCGCTCTCGTCCTTTGGGCGTGAGCTTTTCGACATTCTGAATGGGAGGTTGCAACATGCCGCAAGACAATAATACTTTTTATATTACGACCCCGATATATTATCCGAGCGGAAAATTACATATCGGCCATGCTTATACTACCGTGGCCGGCGATGCGATGGCGCGTTACAAAAGATTAAAAGGATTTGACGTACGCTACTTAACCGGAACGGATGAGCACGGACAGAAAATCCAGCAGAAAGCGGAGGAAGAGAATATCACGCCTCAAGCTTATGTGGATCGCGCAGTTGCTGAAATCCAAAAGCTATGGAAGCAGCTCGACATTTCTCACGATGATTTCATCCGGACGACGGAAAGCCGGCACAAAGAAATTATCGAGAAAGTGTTTCAAAAACTTCTTGATAATGGTGACATTTACCTGGATGAGTATGAGGGCTGGTACAGCATCCCTGATGAAACATTCTATACGGAAACACAGCTGGTGGATGTGGAACGAAATGAGAAGGGTGAGGTTGTCGGCGGAAAAAGCCCTGACAGCGGCCACCCGGTCGAATTAATCAAAGAGGAGTCATACTTCTTCCGCATGAGCAAATATGCAGACCGCCTGCTGAAGTTTTATGAGGACAATCCTTCTTTCATCCAGCCTGAATCACGCAAAAATGAAATGATTAACAACTTCATTAAACCGGGGCTTGAAGATTTGGCCGTTTCCAGAACGACGTTCGACTGGGGCGTAAAAGTGCCGGGAAATCCGAAGCATGTCGTATATGTATGGATTGACGCACTGTTCAACTATATTACAGCGCTCGGTTACGATACGGAAAATGATGAGCTTTACAAAAAGTACTGGCCGGCTGACGTCCACCTTGTCGGTAAAGAAATTGTCCGTTTTCATACCATTTACTGGCCGATTATGCTGATGGCGCTTGATCTCCCGCTGCCTAAGCAAGTATTCGCGCATGGCTGGTTATTGATGAAAGACGGAAAAATGTCGAAATCAAAAGGAAATGTCGTTGATCCGGTAACGTTAATTGAACGCTACGGCTTGGATGAACTTCGTTATTACCTGCTTCGCGAAGTACCGTTCGGTTCAGACGGTGTCTTTACGCCGGAAGGTTTCGTAGAACGGATTAATTATGACTTGGCGAACGACTTAGGAAACCTTCTGAATCGTACAGTCGCAATGATCCAAAAATATTTTGACGGCGAAATTGGTTCATATGAAGGAAATGTGACCGATTTTGATTCAGAGCTTTCTTCTGTAGCCGGTGAAACGGTTAAAGCTTATGAAAAGGCAATGGAAAACATGGAGTTTTCAGTCGCTTTATCAACGCTATGGCAATTAATCAGCCGTACGAACAAATATATTGATGAAACTGCTCCGTGGGTGCTTGCTAAAGATCAGGAAAAAGAAAAAGAATTACGTTCTGTCATGTATCATTTAGCTGAATCATTGCGTATTACGGCCGTATTGCTCCAGCCTTTCTTGACACAGACGCCTGAAAAAATGTTTGCCCAGCTCGGAGTTGAGGATCAGTCTCTTAAAGCA
This sequence comes from Bacillus sp. JK74, assembly GCF_053663395.1. Classification (NCBI taxonomy): domain Bacteria; kingdom Bacillati; phylum Bacillota; class Bacilli; order Caryophanales; family Bacillaceae; genus Bacillus; species Bacillus sp. JK74. The sequence goes on from NZ_JBSJQB010000010.1 coordinate 11,871, forward strand.
TGGGACAGCATTCAGACATTCGGCCAATTGAAGAACGCGAAAGTGAAAAAAGGGGAACCGCTTTTCCCTCGTCTTGAAGCTGAAGAAGAAGTAGCTTATATCAAGCAAAAAATGCAAGGAACTGCTCCTGCTAAAGAAGAAAAGGCGGAAGAGCCGCAAGAAGCAGAGCGTCTTCCTGAAATTACGTTTGATCAATTTATGGATACAGAACTTCGCGTCGCAGAAGTCTTGTCCGCAGAGCCGGTGAAAAAAGCAGATCGGCTGCTGAAATTGCAAATTGATCTGGGCTTTGAACAGCGCCAAGTTGTATCAGGTATCGCGAAGCATTACACACCGGATCAGCTTGTGGGAATGAAGATCATTTGTGTAACGAATTTAAAACCGGTAAAACTGAGAGGCGAGCTTTCTCAAGGAATGATACTGGCAGGAGAATCGGACGGCGTTCTCAAAGTTGTAGCTGTCGACCAGTCATTACCGAAAGGCACTCGAATTAAATAATAGGGGCAAAAGGTGTTTCACGTGTAACATTCCGTCGAACACCTTTTGTTTTTCAACAAGAAAGGAGTTTTTATGATGCTTTTTGATACACATGCGCACTTAAATGCCGAGCAATTTGACACAGACTTAGAGGAAGTCATTGCGCGTGCAAAGGCTGAAAAAGTTGAACGAATCGTCGTTGTCGGGTTCGACAAACCCACTATCACGCGTGCGATGGAGCTGATTGAGGAATATGACTTTATATACGCTGCGATCGGCTGGCATCCGGTAGACGCAATTGACATGACAGAGGAAGATTTATCATGGATTAAGGAACTGTCCTCTCACGAAAAAGTCGTGGCAATCGGAGAGATGGGCCTTGATTACCACTGGGATAAATCACCAAAAGACATTCAGAAAGAAGTATTTCGGAAACAAATCGCTCTCGCCAAAGAAGTGAACCTTCCAATTATCATTCATAATCGTGATGCAACGGAAGATGTTGTCACAATTTTGAAAGAAGAGGGAGCGGAAGAAGTCGGCGGCATTATGCACTGCTTTACAGGGAGCGCGGAGGTTGCGCGGCAGTGTATGGATATGAATTTCTATATTTCATTCGGCGGACCGGTTACCTTCAAAAACGCGAAGAAACCAAAAGAAGTAGCAAAGGAAATTCCGAATGACCGTTTGCTGATTGAAACGGACTGTCCTTTCCTGACACCGCATCCTTTCCGCGGCAAACGAAATGAGCCAAGCTACGTAAAATATGTTGCTGAACAGCTCGCTGAATTAAAAGGGCTGACATATGAAGAAATTGCCTCAATTACAACCGAAAACGCAAAAAGACTTTTCCGCATGAACTGACAGAATGCGCTGTCATAACGTGTAAAAGCTTGTCCGATTCAGTGGATATGTATAACGGTTCTACAAGCTTCCTTCTCCTCATAAGATAGGTTGTCGATATGTCTCTCTTCCTTTTTTTGCTTTGTTTTTGCATAATGAGGGATACGCTGAAGGTTTTTCATCTTCGAGATGGGAGGGTTGACAGCATTTTAGATACTCTATATAATCTCTCCGAGGAGAAGGAGGCGTTTTTCATCACACAAAAAATGAAAAAACTGTTTTCCGTAAAGCTTGGTAAAAGCAAGGTTATTCTTATTGCAGCTATTATTCTGCTGGGCGGAACCGGGACTGCATACGGGGCACATGAGCTCTCAAAACAATCAGTTTCTGTTTCCATCAACGGCAAGAAAAAGCAAATACGCACTCATGCAAAAACGGTTGGGGAACTTCTGGAAGATTTACATATAGAGACGAGAAATGAAGACCGGATTACCCCGTCTAAGCAGACAGCATTGGCAGACAACATGAATGTCGTGTATGATGCTGCAAAGCAGATCCGTGTGACAAGAGGCGGAGAAGAAAAGACTTTATGGTCAACGGCAAAAACAGTCGGCGCATTTCTGAACGAACAGCATACACCTGTGAATCAGCACGATAAAATAGATCCAGCAGCAGATACGAAAGTGACAAACGGCATGAAAGTCACGGTCGACCCGGCTTTTCAGGTCACTGTAAATGATGCGGGAAAGAAAAAGAAAATATGGACGACTTCGACTACGGTCGCTGACTTTTTAACGCAGCATAAGATGGACATGAAAGACGAAGATAAAGTAAAACCGGCATTACACGAAAAGCTCACAAAAAATCAGGCCGGCATACAAATCACTCGTATCGAAAAAGTCACCGATGTAGTTGAGGAAAAAATAGCGTATCAAGTGAAAGAAAAAGAAGATGCGTCTCTCGACAGCGGGAAAGAAAAGATCGTTCAAAAAGGAAAAGAAGGCAAACTTAAAAAGCATTTTCATGTTGTCAAAGAAAACGGAAAAGAAGTATCAAGAAAGCTTGTCAAAGAAGAAACATCTGAAAAAAGCAAAGATCAGATCATTGCGGTCGGCACAAAGCGGCACAGTCCCAAGATTGAGCAGCTCAGTGCACCTGTGAAAGCATCTTCGGACGAAAACGGATCTTCCGGTAAAGTGATTACCGTGTCTTCCACGGCTTATACCGCAAGCTGCAGCGGCTGTTCCGGCCAAACGGCTACAGGCGTTAACCTGACAAGCAATCCGAATGCCAAAGTCATTGCGGTAGACCCAAGCGTCATCCCGCTCGGCACAAGAGTCCACGTAGACGGATACGGGGATGCCGTGGCCGCTGATACAGGCTCAGCCATTAAAGGAAGACGGATTGATGTCTTTTTCCCTGAAAAATCTTCAGCTTACCGCTGGGGAAAAAAACAGGTCAAAATAAAAATCTTAAATTAATTCCGATTCATTCAGAGGGTTTTGCGCCCTCTGTTTTTTTCGTTATAATAGGTAAAGTGTATTTTCAGTATATTAGACGTGACATGCAAGCAAAGGTTTCGTTTTGGATATAAAAAGTTTTTTTGGAGGAAGTAATGAAAATTAAAGAAATTATTGTAGTCGAGGGACGCGATGACACTGCGCGCATAAAACTTGCCGTTGATGCGGATACGATCGAGACAAACGGTTCCGCAATCGGAGACGAAGTCATCAGGCAGATTCGGCTGGCGCAGGAGACGAGAGGGGTCATCGTGCTGACGGACCCGGATTTTCCGGGGGAGAAGATCCGGAAAACCATTTCTGAAGCAGTACCCGGCTGTAAACACGCATTTCTGCCCAAACATCTTGCCAAACCGAAAAACAAGCGCGGCATTGGCGTTGAGCACGCATCCATTGAAAGCATCAGAGCATGTCTGGAAAATGTGCATGAAGAGATGGAGGCAAAGCCGAGTGAGATTTCAGCTGAAGATGTCATACAGGCCGGTCTGATCGGCGGACCGGCTGCCAAAAGACGCCGCGAACGATTGGGCGACCTGCTGAAGATCGGCTATACAAACGGCAAGCAGCTTCAAAAACGGCTGCAAATGTTTCAAATCAAAAGAAGTGATTTTATTGATGCGCTCGATGCTATGAGGCAGGAGGAACAGGATGAACAATAAAGATATCGCGACACCTATCAGAACGAAGGAAATTCTGAAAAAGTACGGTTTCTCTTTTAAAAAGAGTCTGGGACAGAATTTCTTAATTGATATAAATATATTGGACAGAATTGTGGACCATGCGGAAATTACGGATCGGACCGGAGTCATTGAAATCGGGCCCGGAATCGGCGCGCTGACAGAGCAGCTTGCCAAACGGGCGAAAAAGGTCGTCGCGTTTGAAATTGATCAGCGCCTGCTGCCCATTCTCAATGATACGCTGTCTCCATATGGCAATGTAACGATCATTCATCAAGATGTGCTGAAAGCAGACGTCAAATCCGTCATTGAAGAGCAGTTTCAGGATTGTGATGAAATTATGGTGACGGCGAATCTCCCATATTATGTGACGACGCCGATCATCATGAAGCTTTTGGAAGAACATCTTCCGTTAAAAGGAATTGTCGTGATGCTGCAAAAAGAGGTCGCTGAGCGGATGGCGGCTGATCCTTCCTCTAAGGAGTACGGATCGCTTTCCATTGCGGTTCAGTTCTATACGGAGGCCAAAACCGTCATGACCGTCCCGAAAACGGTGTTTGTGCCTCAGCCTAATGTCGATTCCGCCGTCATCCGTCTCTTGCTTCGTGACGGCCCGGCGGTTGACGTCGATAATGAACCGTTTTTCTTCCAGCTGATTAAAGCAAGCTTCGCACAGCGCCGGAAAACCTTGCTGAACAACCTTGTGAACAATCTTCCGGGCGGAAAAGAGAAAAAAGCTCAAATTGAAGAAGTTCTTCAAGAAACGAATATTGACGGAAAGCGGCGCGGTGAATCCCTGTCCATAGAAGAATTCGCGCTCTTGTCCAACGGATTGCATAAAGCCCTTTTCTAAGAGGGCTTTTTGTTTTGCGTCACCACTTGGACTGCCGCTACATAGGCTAGAGGAGAACCTTATTCATTCAACTGCAAGAAAAGCTTGAAACATCAAGCGCCGCAGCGGAAAGAGGTGCATTTGCCAAGACTTCTTTCATGATGAGGCTTAGTCTATTTGTGGAGTGGGTAACGTGCAATTTCAAATAGGAGATATGGTAGCCAGGAAATCCTATCAAATGGATGTTTTATTTCGCATTATCGGTATAGAGCAAACAAGCAACGGAAATTCAATTGCCATCCTGCATGGTGACGAAGTCAGATTGATTGCGGATGCTGATTTTTCTGATTTGGAGCCTGTGAGAAAAGACGAACAGGCCATGAGAAAGAAAAGAGATGAAAGCAGGATGAATGAATCTCTCGAGCTGCTCCGCCAGGATTATAAGCTGCTTCGGGAAAAACAGGAATATTATGCGACAAATCAATATCAGCATCAGGAGCACTACTTTCATATGCCCGGAAAGGTATTGCATCTGGACGGCGATGAGGCCTATTTGAAAAAGTGCCTGAACTTTTATGAAAAAATCGGTGTGCCGGTATACGGAATTCATTGCCATGAGAAAAAAATGCCGGCGTCAATTGACGAGCTGCTTGATAAATACAGGCCGGATATTTTAGTCATCACCGGCCATGATGCATATTCCAAGCATAAGGGAGACGTGAACGATTTAAGCGCCTACAGGCATTCCAAACACTTTGTCGAAACCGTTCAGAGAGCGAGGCGTAAAGTCCCTCATTTGGATCAGCTGGTCATATTCGCGGGGGCGTGCCAATCTCATTTTGAGTCTTTAATCAGAGCGGGCGCGAATTTCGCAAGTTCGCCGTCACGCGTCAATATTCATGCGCTTGACCCGGTATATATTGTCGCGAAAATCAGCTTCACTCCGTTTATGGAGCGGATCAATGTATGGGATGTCCTGAGAAATACGCTGACGAGAGAGAAAGGGCTGGGAGGAATTGAAACGAAGGGTGTGCTGCGTGTCGGTATGCCGTATAAATCAAATGGATGAGTGATAAAACCCGCATATATTTCGCTATGCGGGTTAATTATTTTACATATTGATACATAAATTTCCGGAACTTGTGAAAAATAACGCAGAAATCAATAGAATTTTGTCAAAATAATTTTGTTGACAATGACTTATTAACGTTGATATAATTTAAATTTTATTTGACAAAATTGGGCTCTTGTTGTACAATAAATGTAGTGAGGTGGATGCAATGGCGAAGACGTTGTCCGATATAAAAAGATCGCTTGATGGGAATTTAGGTAAACGGCTTACGTTAAAAGCAAACGGCGGCCGCCGAAAAACGATTGAGCGTTCGGGCATTTTAGCTGAGACGTACCCTTCTGTTTTTGTGATACAACTAGATCAAGACGAGAATTCGTTTGAAAGAGTTTCATACAGTTATGCTGATATTCTGACTGAGACTGTTGAATTGACATTCAATGACGATGCGGCAAGCTCAGTAGCATTTTAATGGGCAGTGAACCTTTTGTTTACTGCTTTTTGTTTTGCCTTCTAAAGCTCTTCTAATTATTCCCTCGAAAGTTTCAGCCGATTAAACGGAAGCTATAGGTGTCACATGTTTTATCGTGGCGTGCACGAATGGTGATCAATTCTATAAAAGGGGTTGTTTCGTTTGGGCAGACGTCGTGGAGTTATGTCAGATGAGTTCAAATATGAGCTGGCGAAGGACCTTGGTTTTTACGATACGGTGAAAAACGAGGGCTGGGGAGGCATTCGGGCGCGTGACGCCGGGAATATGGTAAAGCGTGCGATCGAGATTGCCGAACAGCAGATGGCGGCTCAGAACCAAAATAACCGATAATGCAGTGGCCCGGGGGACAATCCGTTCCCCGGTTTTTTCTATCGGCTGTCAAAACCGGCGTCAATTTCGGATAAGTACCTCCGGGTCTCCAAATGTGATACAATATTCATACTTATGTTTAGATGGAGAAGTAGGTGAAAGCTATGCGTATTTTAGAAAAAGCGCCGGCCAAAATCAATCTGTCCCTCGATGTGACGAGTAAACGCCCGGATGGTTATCACGAAGTGGAGATGATCATGACGACAATTGATTTGGCAGATCGGATTGAACTGACAGAACTGCCCGAAAACGTTATCAGAGTGGCGTCGCATAATCGCTTTGTTCCGGATGATCAAAGGAATCTGGCTTATCAGGCAGCCAAACTGCTTAAAGAACGGTTTCAAGTCAAAAAAGGCGTTTCGATTATGATTACAAAGGTGATCCCTGTAGCGGCAGGGCTTGCCGGCGGAAGCAGCGATGCGGCAGCCACGCTCAGAGGGCTGAACAGACTTTGGGATTTAAAGCTTTCTGTCGAAGAGCTTGCAGAGCTTGGAGCTGAAATCGGTTCAGACGTGTCCTTCTGTGTATACGGAGGCACTGCCCTGGCAACCGGACGCGGTGAGAAGATCAGGCACATCAGTGCTCCGCCTCATTGCTGGGTCATGCTCGCCAAACCGACGATCGGGGTATCGACTGCCGAAGTGTACCGCCGGCTGAACTTACAGCAGGTTCGGCATCCTGATGTGCAGGCGATGATTGACGCGATTGAAGAAAAAAGCTTCCAAAAGGTATGCGGACAATTAGGGAACGTATTGGAGTCGGTTACGCTCAGCCTCCATCCCGAGGTGGCGATGATTAAAAATCAAATGAAACGCTTCGGCGCTGATGCGGTGTTAATGAGCGGAAGCGGACCGACTGTATTCGGTTTGGTTCAATACGAATCAAAGGTGCAGCGGATTTATAACGGGTTAAGAGGTTTCTGTGATCAAGTGTACGCGGTGCGGATGATCGGCGAACAGAATGCTCTTGATTAAATCCGTATGTTAAGTTATATTATTTTTAAATTATTCGGATTTTGGGGGTAAGTTCATGAAGTTTCGTCGCAGCGGCAGATTGGTGGACTTAACAAATTATTTGTTAACCCATCCGCATGAATTAATACCGTTAACGTTTTTCTCAGAACGGTATCAATCAGCAAAGTCATCAATCAGTGAAGATTTAACGATTATTAAACAGACCTTTGAACAGCAAGGCATTGGGACGCTGCTTACAGTGCCGGGAGCTGCCGGAGGCGTCAAATACATTCCGAAAGTGAAACAGGCTGAAGCAGAAGCGTTTATACAGGAGCTGGGACAGTCTTTAGTAAATCCTGAGCGTATCCTTCCGGGCGGTTATGTATATTTAACGGATATCTTAGGAAAACCATCTGTCCTCTCTCATGTAGGCAGGCTTTTTGCTTCCGTTTTTGCGGAGCGGGAGATTGATGTGGTGATGACCGTTGCGACAAAAGGAATCCCTCTTGCTTACGCAGCGGCCAGTTATCTGAACGTTCCGGTTGTCATCGTGCGAAAGGACAATAAAGTGACTGAAGGCTCCACGGTGAGCATCAATTATGTATCAGGGTCGTCTAACCGCATTCAAACAATGTCGCTTGCGAAAAGAAGTTTGGCTACGGGTTCGAACGTTTTGATTATTGACGACTTTATGAAAGCCGGCGGCACCATTAACGGCATGATCAGCCTGCTTGATGAGTTTAATGCAAACGTCGCGGGAATAGGCGTCTTGGTTGAAGCCGAGGGAGTGAATGAACGGCTTGTCGATGAATACATGTCACTGCTCACGCTTTCAACCATCAATATGAAAGACAAAACGATTGAGATTCAAAACGGCAATTTTCTGCGATTTTTTAAAGAACAGCATTTAAAGAATGGGGAGACAGAAAAATGACAAAAGCAATCCATACGAAACACGCGCCGGCAGCGATCGGGCCATATTCACAGGGAATCATCGTAAACAACATGTTTTACAGCTCAGGCCAGATTCCTCTTACTGCTGAAGGAGAAATGGTAAACGGTGATATCACAGAACAAACGCATCAGGTGTTCAGCAATTTAAAAGCTGTGCTGAAAGAAGCGGGCGCTTCTCTCGAGACGGTTGTCAAAGCCACGGTATTTATTGCTGATATGGAGCAGTTTGCGGAAGTGAATGAAGTGTACGGACAATACTTTGATGTACATAAGCCGGCAAGGTCTTGTGTGGAAGTGGCGAGACTGCCGAAAGACGCTCTCGTGGAAATTGAAGTCATTGCGCTGGTAAAATCTTAAATCTCAGAAAAGTGGTTCCGGTCTCCGGGATCACTTTTTTTATGCAGTATATGATCCCCAAATATGGTTTATCACCTAATTGTGTATGTATATCCTATATTTTCAAAAAAACTTTTTGAAACGTGCAGGAATTTAAAAAGAATCGTGGAATTGTTAGACTAATGCTTTTATATAGGGAAAAGGTGGTGAACTACTGTGGAAGTTACTGACGTAAGATTACGCCGCGTGAATACCGATGGTCGCATGAGAGCGATTGCATCCATCACGCTGGATCACGAATTTGTCGTACATGATATTCGTGTGATTGATGGAAACAATGGTCTTTTCGTTGCGATGCCGAGTAAACGCACCCCTGATGGAGAATTCCGCGATATTGCTCATCCTATTAATTCCAGCACGCGGGGCAAGATCCAGGATGCTGTTTTAAATGAGTATCATCGTTTGGGTGATTCTGAAGCATTAGAATATGAAGAAGCCGGGGCTTCTTAAACATAACAAATTGTAAGGACTGCTGATAAAGGCTGACACAAGGCCTTTTCCGGCAGTCCTTTTTTAAATCTGATTTTTCAGTAATAAAGCGATTACATAGAAAATTCTTGCACTTTTTGATGTCTTCTTGAAATCAACAGCTATTTAGGATATATTTTTCTATGGATAAAAGGGATATTGGAGGCCATTAAATGGATAAGCGGTTTGCAGTGATTTTAGCTGCCGGAAAAGGAACGAGAATGAAATCGAAGCTTTATAAGGTCCTTCATCCGGTATGCGGAAAGCCTATGGTAGAGCACGTCGCAGACGAAGCTCTGAAATTATCTTTAGCGAAGCTTGTCACCATCGTAGGACACGGCGCCGAAGATGTGAAGAAGCAGCTCGGACAGAAAAGCGATTACGCTCTCCAAGCAGAACAGCTCGGTACGGCTCATGCGGTCAAGCAGGCAAAACCATTTCTTCACGGAGAAAAGGGTGTCACGATCGTTATTTGCGGCGATACACCGCTTCTGACGGCGGAGACGATGGAAGCCATGCTGAATGAACATACAGACAAAGGTGCAAAAGCCACGGTGTTAACGGCCGTTGCCGACGATCCCGCCGGATACGGAAGAATCATCCGCAGTGAAGACGGCGCCGTTCAAAAAATCGTGGAGCACAAGGATGCTTCGGAGCAAGAACGTCTTGTGAAAGAAATCAACACGGGAACGTACTGTTTTGATAACGAGGCTCTTTTTCGTGTCATCGAACAGGTTTCGAATGAAAATGCCCAAGGCGAGTATTATCTGCCGGATGTGATCGAAATCCTCAAAGACGAAGGCGAAACTGTTGCCGCTTACCAGACTGGTAACTTCCAAGAGACGCTCGGAGTGAATGATAGAGTCGCTCTTTCTCAGGCTGAAATGTATATGAAAGAGCGAATTAACAAACGGCATATGCAGAACGGAGTCACTTTAATCGATCCGATGAATACGTACATCTCACCTGATGCGCGCATCGGACAAGATACAGTTATTTATCCCGGAACTGTGTTAAAGGGACAAGCTGAAATCGGCGATGAATGTGTCATCGGCCCTCACACTGAGATAGAGGACAGTTCAATCGGCAGCCGCACCGTGATTAAACAATCCGTTGTCAACCGCAGCAAAGTTGGGAATGATGTAAATATCGGTCCTTTTGCTCACATCAGACCCGATTCCGCAATCGGCAATGAAGTGAAGATCGGAAACTTTGTTGAAATTAAGAAAACAAAATTCGGCGACCGAAGCAAAGCATCTCATTTAAGCTATATCGGTGATGCCGAAGTGGGCACGGATGTGAATCTGGGCTGCGGCTCCATCACGGTCAATTATGATGGGAAGAAAAAATATTTAACCAAGATTGAAGACGGCGCTTTTATAGGCTGCAACTCCAATCTGGTCGCACCTGTCACAGTGGGAGAAGGCGCGTACGTCGCTGCGGGTTCAACCGTAACTGAAGATGTGCCGGGCGAAGCGCTTGCCATTGCCAGAGCAAGACAAGTAAATAAAGAAGATTATGTGAAAAATATTCATAAAAAATAATCCTAAAATCGGAGGTTTACCATGTCTAACGAATACGGAGATAAGAATTTAAAGATTTTTTCTTTGAATTCAAATCCAGAACTTGCAAAAGAAATCGCGGATAATGTAGGGGTTCAATTAGGAAAGTGCTCTGTTACAAGATTCAGTGACGGAGAGGTCCAGATCAACATAGAAGAAAGTATTCGCGGCTGTGATTGCTATATCATTCAGTCTACAAGTGCGCCGGTTAATGAGCACATTATGGAATTGCTGATTATGGTTGACGCTCTAAAGCGCGCTTCCGCGAAAACAATCAACATTGTGATTCCGTACTACGGTTATGCGCGCCAGGACAGAAAAGCAAGATCACGTGAACCGATTACGGCAAAACTTTTTGCAAACCTGCTTGAAACAGCGGGTGCCACACGCGTGATTGCGCTTGATTTACACGCGCCGCAAATTCAAGGTTTCTTTGATATTCCGATTGACCACTTAATGGGTGTTCCGATTTTAGGCCATTACTTTGAAGGTAAAGACTTGAAAGATATCGTTATTGTTTCTCCTGACCACGGCGGTGTGACGCGCGCCCGCAAACTTGCGGACCGTCTGAAAGCGCCGATCGCGATTATCGACAAACGCCGTCCTAGACCGAATGAGGTGGAAGTGATGAACATCGTCGGTAACGTGGAAGGAAAAACAGCGATTCTGATCGATGATATTATTGATACGGCCGGCACAATCACACTTGCCGCTAACGCGCTGGTTGAAAACGGAGCTGCAGAAGTGTATGCATGCTGTACGCACCCTGTACTGTCAGGCCCTGCCGTTGAGCGGATCAATAACTCTAAAATCAAGGAGCTTGTCGTAACGAACAGCATTAAGCTTCCTGATGAGAAAAAAATCGACCGCTTTAAGCAGCTTTCTGTCGGACCGCTTCTGGCTGAAGCGATTATCCGCGTTCACGAGAAACAATCTGTCAGCTATTTATTCAGCTAAACCGAAACTTTAAGGTTTAAATCCCAGTTATTGTGGGTATTGTTCTAATAGGACGATAAAACGATAATTAGGATGGTGCTGAATATGGCAACTTTAAAAGCAAATGAAAGAACAGATTTTAAACGTTCGACGCTTCGGAAAATCCGTCATTCAGGACATGTTCCAGGGATTATATACGGTAAAGAAATAACGAATACGCCTGTCTCTTTAGACAGTGTCGAATTGCTTAAAACATTGCGGGACGAAGGAAAAAACACGATTATCACAATTGATGTCAACGGAAATCAGCAATCGGTTATGGTGACTGATCTTCAGACAGACCCGCTCAAAAACGAATTGACGCACGCCGATTTTCAAGTCGTGAATATGAGTGAGGAGCTCGAGGCCGAGGTGCCGATTCAGCTGACGGGAGAGGCGCAAGGAGTCAAAGACGGAGGCGTTATCCAGCAGCCGCTGCATGAGCTTTCGATCAAGGCTAAGCCGAAGGACATCCCTCAGACAATCAATGTTGATATTTCCGGGCTTGAAATGAATGATGTGCTGACCATCGCAGATCTGACTGCTGACGGCAATTATACATTTACAAACGACCCGGAAGAAGTCGTGGCTTCCATCCTTCCTCCTAAGCAGGAAGCATTCGAAGAAGATGCAGAACCGTCTCCTGAGGAAGAGCCCGAAGGAGAAAATCAATAAGCGCTTTAAGACGTAACCCGCCCGAGGTTACGTCTTTTGTGCTAGAATGAGAAGAATTACAGCGATGTTGAGGGAGGATTTACGATGCTTGTGATTGCCGGTCTCGGTAACCCGGGAAAAACCTATGAGAACACGAGACATAATGTCGGCTTTATGGCCATTGACGAGCTTTCTAAAGAATGGAATATTGAACTGAATAAAACGAAATTCAACGGACTTTACGGAATGGGGTTTGTTTCCGGAAAAAAAGTTCTACTTGTTAAACCGCTTACATATATGAATTTATCAGGAGAATGTTTGCGGCCGCTGCTGGATTATTATGATGCCGATCATGAAGATCTGAAAGTCATATACGATGACCTTGATCTTCCGACGGGAAAAATCAGGCTTCGGACGAAGGGGAGCGCAGGGGGACATAACGGAATTAAATCGCTTATACAGCACCTCGGAACCCCTGAATTTGACCGGGTCAGAATCGGAATCGGCCGCCCCGTTAACGGAATGAAAGTCGTTGACTATGTACTGGGAGCTTTTACGAAGGAAGAAGCGCCGCATATCAATGATGCCGTCTCAAAAACCGTAAAAGCCTGCGAAGCTTCCTTAACGAAACCATTTTTAGAAGTCATGAACGAATTTAATGCAAATGTATAAGATAAATAATGGGAGACCATACTAGGGAAAAATGATTTTTTCACATCAGGAGGTCCAACGTATGGCTTTGCATTATTTCTGCCGCCACTGCGGCTTTAAGGTAGGGAGCCTGGAATATTCGACGGTGCCGACACAGTCACTTGGATTTCAGCACTTAACAAATGAGGAAAGAAACGATATGATTTCATATAAAGACAATGGAGATGTCCATGTTCTTACAATTTGTGAAGACTGCCAAGAGGCGCTGGAACGCAATCCGCACTACCATGAACACAACACATTTATTCAATAAGAAGCTTTGGTGTAGATTCTAGACCAAAGCGTTTTTCTGTTCTTGCAGAAAATAGAGAGGAGGGCCCATATGGACAACATTCAAACCTTTATTAAAGAAAGCGATGATTTTAAATCCATTGTCAACGGTTTACATGAGGGGCTGAAGGAACAGCTGCTTGCGGGTCTGTCAGGTTCCGCGCGTTCTGTTTTTACCTCCGCCCTTGCACAAGAAACGAAAAGGCCGATTTTCTTTATCACCCATAATTTATATCAGGCCCAAAAAGTGACGGAAGATCTGACGGCGCTTCTCGGGGATCAATCTGTTTTTTTATACCCCGTGAATGAATTGATTTCTTCAGAAATTGCGGTAGCGAGTCCTGAACTGCGCGCTCAGCGGCTTGATGTCATTAATAGATTAACAAACGGAGAAGCGCCGGTCGTTGTGGCGCCCGTTGCGGCAGTGAGAAGAATGCTTCCGCCGAAGGAGCTGTGGAAAAGCAGCCAGCTCGTCATTTCACTCGGAGACGATATAGAACCGGACCAGCTGTCCGCGCGCCTTGTAGAGGTGGGGTATGAGCGTTCCGATATGGTTTCTGCACCCGGTGAATTCAGTATTCGCGGCGGAATTATCGACATTTATCCGCTGACGTCGGAGCATCCGGTGCGAATTGAACTGTTTGATACGGAGGTCGATTCCATCAGAAGCTTCAATTCTGATGACCAGAGATCAATCGAGACGCTTAAACATGTGGCGATCGGACCGGCGAAGGAATTGATCATCAGGGCGGAAGAAAAAGCCCGGGCAATGGAAAGGCTCGATAAAGGGCTTGCCGACAGTCTGAAAAAGCTGAAGCAGGACAAACAAAAGGAAATGCTTCATATCAATATCTCACATGATAAAGAACGGTTATCAACGGGACAGACTGATCAGGAACTTGTGAAGTATCTCTCGTACTTTTACGAAAAACCTGCTAGTTTGCTAGATTATACACCGGAAGACACGTTGTTACTGTTAGACGAGGTCAGCCGCATTCATGAAATGGAGGATCAGCTGCAAAAAGAAGAGGCCGAATTTACGACAAGTCTGCTCGAGGAAGGGAAAATTCTGCATGACATTCATTTATCCTTCAGCTTTCAGGAGCTTATGAGCGAAAAGCGGCGCCCGGCTATTTATTATTCATTATTTTTGCGTCATGTCCAGCATACAAGCCCTCAGAATATCGTGAATGTGACAAGCCGGCAGATGCAGAGTTTTCACGGGCAGATGAATGTCCTCTCAGGTGAAATGGAGCGCTTTAAGAAATCAAACTTCACCGTCGTCTTTTTAGGCGCAAATAAGGACAGAACCGACAGATTGGCATCCGTGCTGGCTGATTACGAAATTGAAGCCGCGAAAACGGACAGCTCCAAAGCGCTTGTGCAAGGACAGGTCTATGTCATGGAAGGCGAGCTGCAATCCGGTTTTGAACTGCCGCTGATGAAGCTGGCCGTCATTACGGAGGAAGAGCTGTTCAAAAACCGAATTAAGAAAAAGCCGAGAAAGCAGAAGCTGACAAATGCCGAACGGATCAAAAGCTATTCCGAGCTTCAGGTCGGTGACTATGTCGTCCACGTCAACCACGGGATCGGTAAGTATTTGGGGATCGAAACACTAGAAATCAAAGGCATTCATAAAGATTACCTCAACATTCATTATCAGGGCAGCGATAAGCTGTACGTCCCTGTAGAACAAATCGATCAGGTGCAGAAGTACGTCGGCTCTGAAGGAAAAGAACCGAAGCTTTATAAACTGGGCGGCAGTGAATGGAAACGGGTGAAGAAAAAAGTTGAAAACTCCGTTCAGGATATTGCCGATGATCTGATTAAGCTTTATGCGGAACGGGAAGCAAGCAAAGGCTATGCGTTCTCGCCCGATCATGAAATGCAGCGGCAGTTCGAATCTGCTTTCCCTTATCAGGAAACAGAGGACCAGCTCCGTTCCATTCAGGAGATTAAAAAGGATATGGAAAGAGAGCGCCCGATGGACCGTTTGCTTTGCGGTGATGTGGGATACGGGAAGACGGAGGTAGCCATCCGAGCGGCCTTTAAAGCGATCGCAGACGGAAAGCAGGTCGCGCTTCTTGTGCCGACGACAATACTCGCGCAGCAGCATTATGAAACCATTATGGAGCGTTTTCAGGACTATCCGATTAACATCGGTCTTCTCAGCCGATTCAGAACGAGAAAAGAATCCAATGAAACGATTAAAGGCCTGAAAAACGGAACGGTAGACATCGTAATCGGAACCCACAGGCTCTTATCTAAAGACGTCGTCTATAAAGATCTCGGCTTGCTCATCATTGATGAAGAGCAGCGCTTCGGCGTAACGCATAAAGAAAAAATCAAACAGATCAAAGCCAATGTCGATGTGCTGACTCTTACAGCGACGCCGATTCCGCGTACGCTTCATATGTCCATGCTCGGTGTGCGGGACTTATCCGTTATTGAAACGCCGCCGGAAAACCGTTTCCCTGTTCAGACATATGTCGTGGAATACAACGGCGCGCTTGTACGAGAAGCTATCGAAAGAGAACTGGCGCGCGGAGGACAGGTATATTTCTTGTACAACCGCGTGGATGACATCGAGCGGAAGGCTGATGAAATTTCCATGCTTGTTCCCGATGCGAAAGTGGCATATGCCCACGGAAAAATGACTGAAAATGAATTGGAAAGCGTCATGCTCAATTTTCTGGAAGGGGAATCAGACGTCCTTGTCAGCACGACTATTATTGAGACAGGCGTAGATATACCAAATGTCAATACCTTGATTGTGTTCGACGGAGACAAAATGGGGCTGTCTCAGCTGTATCAGCTGAGAGGACGGGTCGGCCGTTCCAACCGCGTCGCTTACGCGTATTTTACGTACCGCAGAGACAAAGTGCTTACTGAGGTGGCGGAAAAACGGCTGCAGGCGATTAAAGAATTTACCGAGCTGGGATCAGGCTTTAAAATCGCCATGCGTGACTTGACGATCAGGGGAGCGGGGAACCTTCTCGGCGCCCAGCAGCACGGCTTTATCGACTCAGTCGGTTTTGACCTGTACTCGCAAATGCTCAAGGAAGCGATTGAAGAGCGGAAAGGCGATATTCCGAAAAGCGAACAGTTTGAGACAGAAATCGATATCGAGCTTGACGCGTATATTCCCGAAAACTATATACAAGACGGCAAGCAAAAAATCGACATGTATAAACGCTTCAGGTCAATCGCCACAATTGAGGAGAAAAATGAGCTCCAAGATGAAATCATTGACAGGTTCGGCAGCTACCCTAAAGAAGTTGAATGGCTGTTTACGGTTGCTGAGATGAAGGTATACGGAAAATATGAACGCGTCGAACTCATCAAGCAGGATAAAGACGCGATCAGATTTACCATTTCTGAAGAGGCCAGCGCACAGATTGACGGCCAGAAATTATTCGAACTCGGCAATAAATACGGCCGGCAGATCGGACTGGGAATGGAAGGGAAAAAGCTGAAAATCTCAGTACAGACGAAAGGCCGCAAAACGGAAGAGTGGCTGGAGACCGTTCTCGGCATGCTGAAAGGACTTCAGAATGTGAAGAAAGAAACAATCGCATCTTCATAAAAATTGTTACTCTCTGGTGTATATTACATTTGATGTGACGGATACTAATTTCAAGCGAGTGGCGGAAGCTACATAAAGTAAAGAGCTTTAGTACTTTCCCTTAAATATCATCACATGAAAGAGAGGCACCAGAGAGATGAAAGCTACAGGTATCGTACGTCGTATTGATGATCTAGGACGGGTCGTCATTCCTAAAGAAATTCGGAGAACACTGCGGATCAGGGAAGGAGACCCGCTTGAAATATTCGTTGACCGCGACGGAGAAGTTATATTGAAAAAATATTCTCCTATCAGTGAGCTTGGCGATTTTGCGAAAGAATATGCAGATGCATTGTATGACAGTCTCGGCCATTCCGTCTTGATTTGCGACCGTGACGCGTATATTGCCGTTTCGGGCAGTTCGAAAAAAGAATTTCTGAACAAATCCATCAGCGATTTGCTCGAAAAAACGATGGATCAGCGTAGCTCAGTGGTAGAAAACGACGTAAAGTCCGCGCAGCTTGTGAATGACGTTGATGAAGATATGAGCTCCTATACAATCGCTCCGATCGTGGCAAATGGCGATCCTATCGGTGCCGTGGTCATCTTTTCCAAGGAACAGGCGCTTGGAGAGGTAGAACATAAAGCGGTAGAAACGGCAGCCAGTTTTTTGGCGAGACAAATGGAGCAGTAGGTCTTATTACCATTATTGAAATAAGAAACGGAGAAAGAGCAGCTCTTATACAAGTGCTGTTCTTTTTCATATTCATATGTGCTCTCTATCGGTTCGGCCGTTAGGATTGTGATATAATAAGCTCGTTTTATAGACGTAATTTTCTAGCGGCTGGAAGGAGCTTTTGGATGAACGATTCAGTTGGCGCCAAGCGGCAATCGGCATGGAAAGGTGCTTTTGTGCTCGTCGTTGCGGGTATCGTGACGAAGATATTAAGCGCCGTGTACAGGGTTCCTTTTCAGAATATTGTCGGTGACGTCGGATTTTACATTTATCAGCAGGTGTATCCGTTTTTAGGGATCGCGGTCATGCTGTCAACATCCGGTTTTCCGGTGATCATCTCAAAATTAATGAACGATTATAGCGATCATAAACAAAAAATAATGAAAATTTCCGCCCTTTATGTCACGGCGGCCGGACTTGTTCTGTTTGCGCTCATGTATGCCGGCGCGGCGCCGTTGGCCGGTTTTATGGGTGACGCCCGCCTTGTGATGCTGATAAGGGTCGCGGCGTTCGCTTTCATACTGTTTCCGTTTACGGCGGTTATCCGGGGGTATTTCCAAGGCGTGCATGATATGATGCCGTCAGCCTTATCCCAGATTACGGAACAGTTTCTTCGGGTGGCGGTGCTTCTCGGTTTATCCTTCTGGCTTTTGAAAAGCGGCCGTTCATTATACGCGGCGGGTGCGGGGGCGGTCTCGGGATCAATAGCCGGGAGCTTTGCGGCCCTTTGTGTATTGGCTGTTTTCTGGTATAAGCGGGAAGAAACAAAGAAAGACGGCGGACATATCAAAACGGCCGTCATTGTAAAAAAGCTGCTGCTTTATTCAGTCACCATCTGTATCAGCAGTGTACTCATGCTTTTGATTCAGCTTGTAGACGCCTTGAACTTATATTCACTGCTTTCAGACGGGACGGAGAGCCATGCCGCGAAACAGCTGAAAGGCATATATGACCGCGGACAGCCGCTCCTTCAGCTGGGAACCGTGTTTGCCGTCAGTATCGCCGCATCTCTTGTTCCTTCCATTTCAAAAGCGGTGCATGGGAACAAGCCGTTTATCATAAAAGAGAAAGCGACATCAGCCGTCAAGCTCTGCCTTGCGGTAGGGATCGGCGCATCGGCCGGGCTTTTTTGCATTTTAGAACCGGTGAATATCATGCTTTTCCAAAACAGTGAGGGGACGCAGACCTTACAAATATTCAGCTTATCTATCTTTTTTGCCTCAATTGCGCTTACGGCAGCCGCGATTCTGCAAGGAGCGGGACATACGGTTTTCCCCGCCGTATCCGTTTTGGCGGGAGGGGCGCTGAAATGGGTGCTGAATGTTTGGCTGGTCCCCGGCTGGGGTATTACAGGAGCGGCACTGGCGACCGTCTTGGCATTTGCCGCAGTTGCGTGCCTGAATCTCCGGAGAATTTGGTCGAAGGGATGGCTGACGAATATCGGAGGCGTGATTGCCCGTCTGTGCTGGTGCAGTCTGCTGATGGTCTTCTTTTTGCTCGTATATATGAAGCTTTGGCAGTTATTTGTTCCTGTCAGCAGGGTCGGAGCTGTATGTGAGAGTCTGTCTGCGTCAATCATCGGAGGGCTATTGTTTATTTATTGTATGATAAGAATGAAGATTTTCACGGACGAAGAGCTGAGCGGCCTTCCTTTTGGCAGTGCTTTAAGCAAATTGAAAAAGAGGAGAGAAAAACATGGCAGGTAATATTACGGTCGTCGGCCTCGGCGCCGGAGACATGGATCAGTTGACAGTGGGCGTACATAAGCTGCTGACTCAGGCGAAGCATTTATATATAAGAACGAAAGACCACCCTTTGATTTCGGAATTAGAGCAAGAGACGGAAGCGGACATCCGGTATTTTGATGATATTTATGAAAAACATGATCAGTTTGAAGCAGTCTATGAAGAGATCACGGACATTCTGTTTGAAAAAGCGAAGCAAGAAGATGTCGTCTACGCTGTACCCGGGCATCCGTTTGTCGCTGAGAAAACCGTTCAGCTGTTATTTGAACGCCGGGAAGAACAACAGATAGCTGTTCATACTGCCGGAGGGCAAAGCTTTCTGGATGCCACTTTTAATGCATTGCGAATTGATCCGATTGAAGGGTTTCAATTTACGGATGCGCAAACAATGACGCCGGATGAGCTCGAACTCCGCCATCACCTGATCATCTGCCAGGTTTATGACCAAATGACGGCCTCTGAGGTGAAGCTGACGCTCATGGAGAAATTGCCTGACGACTATGAAGTGGTCATCGTTACGGCAGCCGGGAGCCAGGGAGAAAAGATGACCAAGGTGCCTTTGTTTGAACTTGACCGCAATGTAGAAATAAATAACTTAACAAGCGTGTATGTTCCGCCGATTAAAAAAGAAGAACTCCTTTACCAGGAATTTTCTGCATTCCGAAGTATTATTCGCGAGCTTCGCGGGCCGAACGGCTGTCCGTGGGATCAAAAGCAGACACACCAGTCATTAAAGAAATATATGATTGAGGAATGCTACGAACTGCTTGAGGCCATTGACGAAGAGGACACGGATCACATGATAGAAGAACTCGGGGACGTCATGCTTCAGGTTATGCTGCACGCCCAGATCGGAGAAGACGAGGGGTATTTCTCAATTGATGATGTCATCAGAGACATCAGTGCGAAGATGGTCAGACGGCACCCGCATGTGTTTAAGGATGTTAAGGTTCAGGATGAACATGATGTCGTCGCCAACTGGGAAGAAATCAAAAAGGCGGAAAAGCAAACAACATCCTCTTCATTGCTGGATGCCGTACCGAAAACCCTGCCTTCTCTTGCGAAAGCCGCCAAGCTTCAGAAAAAAGCCGCAAAAACCGGCTTTGACTGGGATAACGTTCAGGACATATGGGATAAAGTAAATGAAGAGCTGAAGGAATTTTCTGCAGAGGCTTCCGCCGAATCAGCAGATGAAATCAGCTTAAAAGCTGAATTCGGCGATGTTTTATTTGCATTGGTCAATATCGGCCGATACTATAAAATTGAGCCTGAGGAAGCGCTCGCCATGACAAATGACAAATTCCGCAGACGCTTTGCTTATATTGAGAAAGAAGCGGCAGCAAAGGGCCTTGAATTGACCGCAATGTCACTTGAGGAAATGGACAAATTGTGGGATGAAGCAAAAGAAATGGAGAGGAGATTCTGATATGAGACTTGATAAGTTTTTAAAAGTATCCAGATTAATTAAACGCCGCACATTGGCGAAAGAGGTCGCCGATCAAGGGAGAATCACCGTTAACGGGAATCAGGCGAAAGCCAGCTCAGACGTAAAAGCCGGTGATGAACTGAAGGTCCGCTTCGGGCAGAAGCTTGTCACCGTGAAGGTAAATGAATTGAAAGAAACAACGAAAAAAGAAGAAGCCGCGGGCATGTATACAATCGTCAAAGAAGAAAAACTCGGCGAATAGGCTTGTTCTAAACAAGGCTCCCGCCTCATACAATGCAGTAATAATGCTAAAAGTATCGAGGATATGGGGGCTGAATAGATGAATTCATATTATGAGCAAAAAGGTTCTTCTTCTGTTCCGGAACAGCATGATGTAACGATGAAAGGGAGAAAGCATTTAGACATTTCGGGCGTCAAGCATGTGGAAAGTTTTGATAACGAAGAGTTTTTGCTGGAAACGGTTATGGGAATGCTTTCCGTCAGAGGCGAGAACCTGCAGATGAAAAACCTTGATGTGGAAAAAGGGATTGTATCTATAAAAGGCAGGGTGTTTGACCTTGTATATCTAGACGAGCAGCAAGGGGATAAAGCTAAAGGGTTTTTTAGCAAGTTGTTTAAATGACGCTGACGACCCAATTTTATACGATGCTGGCAATGACCGGTATGGGCGCCTGGCTCGGAGCGTCGCTTGATACATACAGGCTGTTTGTCAGCCGCGCCAAAACGGCCAGATGGCTGTTATTCATTCATGACATTCTCTTTTGGATTGTACAAGGTCTGCTGTTTTTCTATGTGCTGCTCAACGTGAATGAAGGAGAACTCAGGGTATACATTTTCTTGGCTGTCTTACTGGGTATTGCGACGTACCAAAGCCTGTTTAAACGAATGTATATAAAAATACTGAAATTTGCCATTCATCTTGCGGTGTCTCTTTACCAATTCGCAAAAAAGCTCATTCAGCACGTGCTGTTCCGTCCGGTGCTTCTGCTCTTTAAGCTGCTCATCGGGCTGATCACGGTTATTTCTTTATACTCCTATCGGGTGAGTGCCTTTTTTGCGAAGTGTCTTTTTAAGATCGTAGCGTTTTTGCTGTATCCGCTGTTTTTCCTGTTGAAACAATTATTGAAACTTCTTCCTGAAAAGTGGCGTCTTACTTTCAAACGATATTTTCAAAAAAGTGCAGGATTTTTACAAAAGAGCAAGAAACTAATCATAACAATCAGATCGACCATGATACGTATTTTGAAAAGGTGAAAGGAGGACCGTCTGGTTTGAATCTATCTAGAGAACGTACAATAACTGAAATTCAAAACGACTATAAAGAGCAGGTTGAACGGCAATCCCAGCTTATGAAAAGAAGGCGGAAAGGGCTTTTCAGACGGTTGATCGTATTCGGCGCCCTTGTGTTGTTGACGGCTATTGTCTTAGCGGGTTCTCTGTGGTCACAGACCTCTTCCCTTAGCGCAAACGAAGAAAAAAAGGCTCAGCTGGAAAAACAAGTAAAAGAATTGGATGCGAAACAGGCTGATTTAAAAGATGAAATTTCCAAATTAAAGGATGAGGATTACGTCACAGAGCTTGCCAGAAGAGACTTGTTTATGTCAGGAAATGGTGAGATTCTCTTTAATGTAGAAAAGAAGAGCAAGTAGCCTTGTTGACACTTAAATTTTTATTTAGGTATAATTAAACAAACGATCTTTTTATAAGCCTAAGGAGGAGCACTTTTTTTATGTCGATTGAAGTTGGCAGCAAGTTGCAAGGGAAAATAACAGGTATTACAAATTTCGGAGCATTTGTTGAATTGCCTGGAGGCTCAACCGGTCTCGTTCATATCAGTGAGGTAGCCGATAATTATGTAAAAGACATTAACGAGCATTTAAAAGTCGGCGATCAAGTTGAAGTGAAAGTCATCAACGTTGAAAAAGACGGGAAAATTGGTTTATCAATTAAAAAAGCTAAAGACCGTCCGCAAGCCAGACCTAGAAATGATTTCCGTCCGAAAGAATCTTTTGAACAGAAAATGAACAAGTTTCTTAAAGATAGCGAAGACCGCTTATCATCTTTAAAACGAAACACGGAATCAAAACGTGGAGGGCGCGGAGCAAGAAGAGGATAACTTGCTGCTTTCTATAAATACATGGAGCATCCGTCTATCCCAGCGGGTGCTTTTTTTGTATGCGCCTTTATAGTCAGAAAATTAAAACTTTGAAGTTTCTGTTGACGGAATGAAGAAACCTTTGTATTATATAACTTGTGCTTATAAGCACCTATATGGCGGTGTAGCTCAGCTGGCTAGAGCGTACGGTTCATACCCGTGAGGTCGGGGGTTCGATCCCCTCCGCCGCTACCATATATATCTGGCCCGTTGGTCAAGCGGTTAAGACACCGCCCTTTCACGGCGGTAACACGGGTTCGAATCCCGTACGGGTCATCAAGCGAATCGGCTTCTGTTGCAGAAGCCGATTTTTTCATATTTAGACAACTTTTTGAGAAATGTCGGAGGAAATACGAAAGGAAAGGGGAACAAGGGAGAAAGCGTCGAAGAGTTCTTTGGAATTGTTACCTTCTTTTGACAAAATCCTATCTGGGCTTTCATTTATAATGACAAGCAACGAATAAAACAGGTGGGGGATGAGAGCAATGGAAAAAGCGGAAAGAAGAGTGAACGGGCCGATGGCGGGACAAGCTCTGGAAAAACTGCAATCGTTTTTTGAAAAGGCGGCAAAGCTTACAGTCCATCAAGCGCATTCACTTTTTTTCTATAAGGGTTTCATTTATGTCGTGATCGGTTTTTTACTTGGACGGGCTTTCATATTATCTGAGGTTCTTCCGTTTGCACTGCCGTTTTTCGGAGCGATGCTTTTGATCAGAAGAGATAAAGCCTTCTATGCTTGTCTGTCTTTGCTTGCGGGCGCTTTAACCATTTCGCCGAAACACTCTTTATTGATTCTCACAGCTTTGGCCGTCTTCACTCTATTTTCAAAAATCGGTACATATATCGTGCAGGACCGGGTGAAGATGCTGCCGATCGTGGTGTTTTTCTCAATGGCTGCCGCGAGAATCGGATTTGTTTATTTTGAAAGCGGCGCTTTTACAACCTATGATTATGTGATGGCTGTTGTCGAGGCGGGCCTGGCCTTTATTTTGACGCTGATCTTTTTACAAAGCCTGCCGATTTTCACGATCAAAAAAGTGAAGCAATCGTTAAAAATAGAAGAAATCATCTGTTTTATGATCTTGATCGCATCTGTTTTAACCGGGCTTGCCGGTGTTTCATTTCAGGGAATGCAGGCTGAGCATATCCTGGCCCGCTATGTCGTGCTGAGTTTTTCCTTTGTCGGCGGGGCAAGCATCGGCTGTACGGTCGGTGTTGTGACCGGACTGATCCTCGGGCTTGCGAATATCGGGAATCTCTATCAAATGAGTCTGCTTGCGTTTTCCGGGCTTCTTGGCGGGCTGCTGAAAGAAGGAAAGAAAGCCGGCGCCGCAGTCGGATTGGTGATCGGCTCACTGCTGATTTCATTATATGGAGAAGGGTCTGCCGGATTAATGACCACTCTTTATGAATCTTTGATTGCCGTTGTTTTGTTTTTGATTACGCCCCAATCGATTACGAAAAAGGTGGCGCGATACATACCGGGCACTGCTGAGCACAGTCAGGAACAGCAGCAGTATGCGAGGAAAATCAGAGATGTCACCGCCCAGAAAGTAGACCAGTTCTCCAATGTGTTTCATGCCTTGTCGGAGAGCTTCGCCACCTTTCATCAGACGTCTTCCGATGAGCAGGCGGAAGAAGGGGAAGTGGATCTCTTTTTAAGCAAAATCACCGAGCATTCCTGCCAATCCTGCTATAAGAAAAGCAAATGCTGGGTTCAAAACTTTGATAAAACATATGACTTAATGAAACAAGTTATGCATGAAACAGAAGAAAAGCAGTATGCCTCAAACCGCAGATTGAAAAAAGAGTTTCAACAGCACTGTTCCAAATCCAGACAGGTGGAAGAGCTGATTGAGGACGAACTTGCCCACCATCACGCTCATCTGACACTGAAGAGAAAAGTTCAGGACAGCAGGAGGCTTGTTGCCGAGCAGCTGTTGGGGGTTTCTGAGGTCATGGCGGACTTTTCTCGGGAAATAAAACGGGAGAGGGAGCAGCATTTTATTCAGGAAGAACAAATGATAGAGGCGCTTCAGCATTTCGGAATCGAGATTCAGCATGTCGAGATATACAGCTTGGAGCAGGGCAATATTGATATCGAAATGACAATCCCGTTCAGCGGAGGACACGGCGAGAGTGAGAAAATCATCGCCCCGATGCTGTCTGACATTCTTGAGGAGCAGATACTTGTCAAAAGCGAACAGCACTCGGCTCATCCGAATGGCTACAGCCATGTTGCGTTCGGTTCGACCAAATCGTACCGGGTATCGACAGGCGCAGCTCATGCGGCAAAAGGCGGCGGTCTTGTCTCCGGCGACAGCTACAGCATGATGGAACTGGGGGCGAGAAAGTATGCGGCCGCGATCAGTGACGGCATGGGCAATGGGGCGAGGGCCCATTATGAGAGCAACGAAACGATTAAGCTGCTCGAAAAAATTCTCGAATCAGGTATTGATGAAAAAATAGCGATCAAAACGATCAACAGTATTCTGTCTTTACGGACGACAGATGAAATCTACTCAACTCTCGATCTTTCTATCATTGATCTTCAGGATGCAAGCTGCAAATTCTTGAAGGTCGGTTCAACGCCGAGTTTTATCAAGCGGGGAGATCAAGTCATAAAAGTGCAGGCCAGCAATCTGCCGATCGGTATCATCAATGAATTTGATGTGGAGGTTGTAAGTGAACAGTTAAAAGCGGGAGATCTGCTCGTCATGATGAGTGACGGTATTTTTGAAGGACCGAAGCACGTTGAAAACCATGACCTGTGGATGAAACGGAAAATGAAAGGGCTGAAAACCGAAGATCCGCAGGAAATCGCTGATATATTAATGGAAGAGGTCATCAGAACGCGTTCCGGCCAAATCGAAGACGATATGACGGTGGTTGTTGTCCGGATTGATCACAACACGCCGAAATGGGCTTCCATACCGGTGCCGGCGGTATTCCAAAATAAAAAGGAGATTTCTTAATCCTTTCGTATAAATCACTTTCCTTCTGGCGAAGATGGGACTAATCGTATCACCGGGAGGAATGTATGTGAATAAGGGACATTTAAATCAAGTTCTGCTGATTACAGATGGCTGCTCCAATCATGGTGAAGACCCGATTGCAATGGCGGCTTTCGCCAAGGAGCAGGGGATTACGGTGAATGTTATAGGGATTATGGAAGAAAATGCGATTGACCAAGAGGCAATGAAGGAAGTTGAAGGCATCGCCATGGCCGGAGGCGGCGTCCATCAAGTTGTGTACGCGTCACAATTGTCTCAGACGGTTCAAATGGTAACGAAAAAAGCAATGACCCAGACGCTGCAAGGTGTCGTCAATCAAGAGCTTAAACAAATCTTAGGGAAAAACGTTGAAATGGAAGAGCTTTCTCCGGAAAAACGCGGCGAAGTGATGGAAGTGGTTGATGAACTCGGAGAAACAGTTCATCTGCAGGTGCTTGTGCTGGTTGATACGAGTGCGAGTATGGCGCCGAAACTGCCGACGGTGAAAGAAGCGCTGATCGATCTTTCCATCAGTTTAAATTCCCGGGCCGGACAAAATGAATTTGCCATGTGTATATTTCCCGGGAAAAGCCAGGAGGTTGAGCTTGTGCTGAATTGGACGCCGAAGCTTGAATCCCTTTCTGCACTCTTTGCGAAGCTGTCGACCGGCGGTATCACCCCTACGGGCCCCGCTATCCGGGAAGCGACGCAGCAGTTTGAGAGAATCCGCTCAAGAAGGAGCATGTTGGCAGATGATGAACGACGCTTTAACGAGTTTGGCATGTAGTCTGGCACCGGGGACGGCAATTCAGGGCAAATGGAACGGCAAATCCTACAGATTGCTCAAACAGCTTGGAAAAGGGGCTAACGGTATTGTATATCTGGCAGAAGCATCAGGCGGACAGGTCGCTTTGAAAATAAGCAGCGACAGTATGTCTGTTACCTCTGAAGTGAATGTCTTAAAATCCTTTTCAAAGGCCCGGTCGCAAACGATGGGGCCTTCTTTTTTTGATGCGGACGATGCGTTTATTCCGCAGCTGAATAAAAATGTCTCTTTTTACGTGATGGAGTACATAGAAGGGCCGCTTCTTCCGCAATATATCAGCAGTAAGGGAGCGGAGTGGATTCCGGTGCTGATGGTGCAGCTTCTTTCCAGCCTGTCAGTCCTTCATCAGCAAGGGTGGGTTTTTGGCGACCTCAAACCGGAAAATCTCATTGTAACCGGACCACCGGCTGCCATTCGCTGTATTGATGTAGGGGGAACGACAAAACAAGGCCGCGCGATTAAAGAGTATACGGAGTTTTACGACAGGGGCTATTGGGGGTATGGAACAAGAAAAGCAGAACCATCCTACGACCTGTTTGCTGTCGCAATGATCATGATCCACTGTGTCCAGAAGAAAGAGTGCAAAAAGTCAGGACAGCCGAAAGAACAGCTTCGTTCTATCATTGAAGGCCACCCGTTTCTGAATAAGTATAAGAAGGTTCTGTTTTCTGCTTTAAACGGCCAATATCCGTCTGCGGAAGCCATGAAGCATGACATCCTGACGGCAGGGCAGAGCGCCGGGAGTAAAAGGAAAGCCGCCGCCAAGCCTAAGCCGCCGCAATCAAAACCGCGGCCGGGCGCTGTATCTCAAACGCGGTATAAACCTAAACAAAAACCCGCAAAGCACAATGGTTTATTTGAAACAACACTTATTTTAATCAGCGTTCTCGCCCTTTATTTCGCTTACATCGTCTTTTTTCTCATCTAATGCCGGCCGGACGCCTGCGCTCATGCTTCTTCTTTGCTTGGAGGGAATGAAAGTGATAGGATATGTATATCTTTAAAAAACCTGCTCATTGTGAGGGGGACATTGTGAAAAGCGTGGAAGATTTTTTCAAAACATATCATCTTCAGGCGGAGGGAGAAACGATTATTGCCGGCGTCTCCGGAGGCCCTGATTCAATGGCGCTTCTCAGTATGCTGAATAAGCACTTCGGGCATTCTTCCGTTATCATAGCGGCGCATGTCGACCATCAGTTCAGGGGTCCTGAATCTGAAGAAGATATGAAGTTTGTGCAGTCATATTGCGAAGCGGAACACATCCTCTGCGAAACGGTACAGATTGATGTTTCTGCATACGCAAAAAAGAATAAGCTGAACAAGCAGGCTGCCGCGCGTGATTGCAGATATCAGTTTTTCGAAGATCTGATGGCAAAACACCAAGCGAAGTTTTTGGCGCTGGCTCATCACGGCGATGACCAGGTTGAGACAATGCTCATGAGGCTTGCGAAAGGTACGCTCGGCGCAGGGCTCGCGGGAATGCAGCCCGTCCGCGAATTTGCATCCGGCTGGCTGATCAGGCCTTTCCTCTATGCGGCAAAGGATGAAATCCTAGAATACTGCCGTCAAGAAGGGCTCAGCTACAGAACGGATGAGAGCAATGCAAAAGACGATTATACAAGAAACAGATTCAGAAAGACCGTGCTTCCTTTTTTAAAACAAGAATCACCTGACGTTCATAAAATGTTTCAAAAGGTGAGTGAAGCACTGACAGAAGACGAACAATACTTGCAGTCATTAACGAAAGAACGAATGAATAAGGTTATTACAAGCAAGTCTGACACATCGGTTGAAGTCGATTCCTCTCAATTGCTTGCCCTTCCGATACCTTTACAAAGAAGAGGAGTTCAACTAATATTAAACTATCTTTATGAAAACGTTCCATCGTCGTTTTCCGCCCGCCACATACAGCAGTTTCTGGAATGGGCGGAAAATGGAAGCGCCTCGGGAGTGCTTGATTTTCCGAAAGGGCTGAAGGTGGTCAAATCATATCAGACATGTTTGTTTACATTTGAACAATGGCAATGTGAAAAGGTTCCCTTTGAGCTGCAGCTGCAAGGAGCGGAAGGCGAGACTGCTGTTCTCCCCAACGGCTTTATGATAGAGGTGGCCGATCAGGCTGACCCTCATATCAAAAATGGGAATGCTGTTTTTATGACAAGCAGAAATAAGGTGCAATTTCCTTTAACAATCCGGACGAGAAAAATCGGCGACCGGATTAAACTTAAAGGGATGAATGGCTCGAAAAAGGTAAAAGATATATTTATTGATCATAAACTGCCTCTGCGGGATCGGGACGAATGGCCGATTGTAACGGATGCGAGCGGTGAAATTATCTGGCTGCCTGGCTTGAAAAAATCCATCTTTGACGATCTTGTGATTTCAAACAGTGACCGCATTGTATTACAATATAGACAGCATGAAAAGTGTAGGGGGCAAGCATTAACATGAAACAGGATATCGAAAAAGTGCTGATCTCAGAAGATGAGATCCAGCAGAAAGTAAAACAGCTTGGAGAACAATTAACAAGCGAGTACAGCGACACGTTTCCGTTGGCAATCGGTGTGTTAAAGGGAGCGCTCCCTTTTATGGCTGATCTTATAAAGCATATTGATACATATTTGGAAATGGACTTCATGGATGTATCAAGCTACGGAAATTCCACGGTTTCTTCCGGAGAAGTCAAAATCATCAAAGATTTGGATACATCTGTAGAAGGCCGGGACATCTTAATCATTGAAGATATTATCGACAGTGGGTTAACCTTGAGCTATCTCGTAGAACTCTTCCGATATCGTAAAGCGAAATCAATTAAGATTGTTACCCTGTTGGATAAACCAAGCGGAAGAAAAGCGGACATTAAAGCAGACTTCGTAGGCTTTGAAGTTCCTGACGCGTTTGTTGTGGGTTACGGACTTGATTATGCCGAGCGCTATCGCAATCTGCCTTACATCGGAGTATTAAAACCGGCGATTTATGAAAGCTGATCGGCTGCCTGCTTCCGAGATGGTTATCGGTTGTATTGGAATGATTTTCTATGGTACTATTGAACATAGTTGTGCTTACTGTGGGAGGAGGTAAGGAATGAATCGGGTCTTCCGTAATACCATTTTTTATTTACTTATTTTATTAGTAGTAATCGGGGTTGTGAGTTACTTCCAGACCTCAAACCCGAAAACAGAAAATATGTCGTACAGTACGTTTATCAAGAACCTCGATGAAGGGAAAGTTGATAGCGTATCGGTTCAGCCTGTCAGAGGTGTTTATGAGGTAAAAGGACAGCTGAAAAAATACGATAAAGACCAGTACTTTTTAACACATGTTCCTGAAGGAAAAGGAGCAGACCAGATATTTGACGCAATTAAAAAGACGGACGTAAAAGTTGATCCCGCACAGGAAACAAGCGGGTGGGTGACGTTCTTAACGACGATCATTCCGTTTGTCATCATCTTTATTCTGTTTTTCTTCCTGCTCAATCAGGCTCAGGGCGGCGGAAGTCGTGTCATGAACTTCGGAAAGAGCAAAGCGAAGCTGTATACGGAAGAAAAGAAACGCGTGAAGTTTAAAGATGTAGCCGGCGCGGATGAGGAGAAGCAGGAGCTCGTTGAGGTTGTTGAGTTTCTGAAAGATCCCCGCAAATTCGCCGAGCTTGGCGCCAGAATCCCTAAAGGCGTGCTGCTGGTCGGACCTCCGGGAACCGGTAAGACATTGCTTGCGAGAGCCTCAGCCGGTGAAGCGGGCGTTCCTTTCTTCAGCATCAGCGGATCTGACTTCGTTGAAATGTTTGTCGGTGTCGGTGCTTCCCGTGTGCGTGATTTATTCGAAAATGCGAAAAAGAATGCGCCTTGCCTGATCTTTATTGATGAGATCGACGCGGTAGGACGACAGCGCGGCGCCGGTCTTGGAGGCGGGCATGATGAACGCGAACAGACGCTGAACCAGCTGCTTGTTGAGATGGACGGTTTCAGTGCGAATGAAGGAATCATTATTATCGCTGCGACAAACCGTGCGGACATTCTTGACCCTGCATTGCTCCGTCCGGGACGTTTTGACCGTCAGATTACGGTAGACCGTCCGGATGTCATCGGCCGTGAAGCCGTATTGCAGGTGCATGCGAGAAACAAACCGCTTGATGAGACGGTGAACTTAAAAGCAATCGCTTCAAGAACACCCGGTTTCTCAGGCGCAGATTTAGAAAACCTTCTTAACGAAGCGGCACTCGTTGCTGCCCGTCAAAACAAGAAGAAAATTGATATGCGCGACATTGATGAAGCAACGGACCGTGTCATTGCGGGTCCTGCGAAGAAGAGCCGTGTCATCTCGAAAAAAGAACGCAATATCGTGGCGTACCACGAGGGCGGTCACACCGTTATCGGACTTGTGCTGGATGAAGCCGATATGGTTCATAAAGTAACGATCGTTCCGAGGGGGCAGGCGGGCGGATACGCGGTCATGCTTCCGAGAGAAGACCGTTACTTCCAGACAAAACCTGAACTTCTCGATAAAATTGTCGGTCTTCTGGGCGGACGTGTTGCGGAGGAAATTATCTTCGGCGAAGTCAGCACGGGGGCTCACAATGACTTCCAGCGGGCAACGAACATTGCCAGAAGAATGGTGACAGAGTTCGGTATGTCAGAAAAACTCGGACCGCTTCAGTTCGGTCAATCTCAAGGCGGTCAAGTATTCCTGGGCCGGGATTTCAACAACGAGCAAAACTACAGTGATCAGATCGCTTACGAAATCGATCAGGAAATTCAGCGCATCATTAAAGAATGTTATGAGCGTGCGAAAACCATCCTGACTGAAAATCGCGATAAGCTTGAATTGATTGCTCAGACATTGCTTGATGTGGAAACATTAGATGCGGAACAAATCAAGCATCTCGTGGATCACGGAAAACTCCCTGAGCGCAATTTCTCAGATGACCATCTTCAAAAAGACGATGTGAAAGTAAACATCCTGTCTAAAACAGAAGACGAAAAGAAAGACGAGCCGAAAGAATAGTTCGCTTTCTGATATGAAAACCGCCGGCGTATACCGGCGGTTTTTTTACTGGTTTCGTTTTGTTTACAAAAGAGCCGCAGATCGTGTATGGTATTGTAGAATGTTGAAAATGTTATGATTAGAAACTATTCAAAAGTGGTGATAGAGGTTGTTACTGGTTATAGATGTGGGGAACACCAACACCGTGATTGGTGTATATCATGATGGGGAATTAGAATATCATTGGCGCATAGAAACGAGCAGGCACAAAACAGAAGACGAATTCGGCATGCTGCTCCGCTCCTTATTTGAACATTCCGGACTGATGTTTGAACAGATTGAAGGGATTATCATCTCATCCGTAGTGCCGCCGATTATGTTCTCTTTAGAAAGAATGTGCACAAAATACTTTCACATCGAGCCGCAGGTTGTCGGCCCGGGAATGAAAACAGGTTTAAATATAAAATATGACAATCCGAAAGAAGTGGGAGCTGACAGAATCGTCAATGCCGTTGCGGCGATTCATCAGTATGGCGGCCCCTTAATTGTTGTTGATTTCGGAACGGCGACGACGTATTGCTACATTGATGAAAACAAACAATATATGGGCGGCGCAATTGCTCCCGGCATTACAATTTCAACGGAAGCGCTGTACTCACGCGCGGCCAAGCTTCCGAGAATTGAAATCGCCCGACCGGACAATATCATCGGCAAAAACACGGTAAGCGCCATGCAGTCCGGCATCCTTTTCGGCTATGTCGGACAAGTTGAAGGCATTGTAAAGCGGATGAAATGGCAGGCCAAACAAGAACCGAAAGTCATTGCGACAGGCGGGCTTGCGTCATTAATCGCAAATGAATCAGACTGTATTGATATTGTTGACCCGTTTCTTACTTTAAAAGGGCTGGAAATCATTTATGAGCGAAATCGCGTGGGTCACGTATAGGAGGTAAACGATGGATTATTTAATTAAAGCAATTGCATATGATGGTAAAGTGCGGGCTTATGCAGCCAGAACGACAGATATGGTAAATGAAGCGCAAAGAAGGCATGACACGTGGCCGACGGCATCAGCCGCAATCGGCCGGACGATGACAGCGTCTCTGATACTCGGAGCGATGCTTAAGGGTGAAGATAAGCTGACAGTCAAAATAGAAGGCGGCGGCCCGATCGGAGCCATTGTCGCAGATGCGAACGCAAAGGGTGAGGTAAGAGCATACGTATCAAACCCGCACGTTCATTTTGACCTCAATGAACAAGGGAAACTGGATGTCAGACGGGCGGTCGGAACTGACGGAACACTCAGTGTCGTAAAAGATTTGGGCTTGCGTGATTATTTTACGGGACAAGTAGAGATTGTCTCGGGTGAACTCGGTGATGACTTCACGTATTACCTTGTTTCTTCTGAACAAGTCCCTTCATCTGTCGGCGTAGGTGTTCTAGTAAATCCTGATAACACGATTCTCGCTGCGGGCGGGTTCATCATTCAGCTTCTTCCGGGGACTGATGAAGAAACCATTTCAACAATTGAAAAGCAATTATCTCAAATCGAACCGATTTCAAAATTGATTCAAAAAGGCCTGGCACCGGAAGAAATCTTAGAAGAAGTTCTGGGTCAAAAACCGGACGTTCTCGAAACAATGCCGGTCAAATTTCACTGTTCTTGTTCAAAAGATCGATTCGAAACGGCCATTTTAGGACTAGGCAAAAAAGAAATACAAGATATGATAGAAGAAGACGGAAAAGCCGAAGCGGTTTGCCATTTTTGTAATGAGAAATATTTATTTACAAAAGAAGAACTGGAAGAGCTTCGTGACGAAACAACCCGCTAGCTCTTTAGCGGGTTGTTCTATTTTATAAAAGGGATGGGGTAGATTTTGAAATCGAGAACACTTTTGACGATTATTGTAGCGGCGCTGTTGGTATGCAGTGTGGCAGTGGCGTATAAGTTAACAAAATCCCAAGCCGCGGGGTCATCTGAAGAATCCATCGCGGCAATCGGTGATAAACATATCACACGGCAGGACTGGATGAAAAAGATGGAAGACGAGTACGGAAAATCAACTCTGGAAGACATGATTAATGCACAAGTAGTGGAAGAACTTGCGAAAAAGAATAAACTCACAGTTTCAAACACCGAATTGGAACGTGAATTTCTTTTAATCAAAGCGGTGAATAATTCATTTTATGAAGACAGCCATATTACCGAAAAAGAATGGAGAGACCAGATCCGCTACAACATTCTTCTTGAAGAACTGCTGACGAAGGACATCGATATATCGGATAAGGAAATGCAATCATTTTATAATAAAAATAAAGAACTGTACCATTTCGATGATTCCTACAGAATCCGGCACATTGTCGTCAAAAACAAGGAAGAGGCGGACAGGGTGCTTGCTGATTTGAAAGGCGGTTCCGGCTTTGAAGCCGTCGCCGCTGAGCGTTCCACGGACAGATACACGTCTCAGTATGGCGGAGACCTCGGCTTTGTGACAGAAAACCAGGAAAATATCCCGCAGGCATATATCACAGAAGCTAAACATCTCAAAGAAGATGAGTGGTCCGCTGAACCGATTAAAGTTTCTTCAGGATATGCCGTCATTCAGCTGAAAGAAAAGCTTAAAGCGAGAACTTTCTCATACAATGAAGTGAAGAGCCAAATCAGACGCCAGATCGCGATGGATCAATTAGGTGACAAGGCGACAGTCAAAACGCTGTGGAAAGAGGCGGGGGTCTCTTGGTTCTACGGGGAAAAAAGAACTAAATGATTGACAAAAAATTTTGAAATTGATAACTTATATTTATAATACCAATAAATTTAGTCGGAAATTGAGGTGTCCAACATGGTGCGTATTGCAAATTCTATTACTGAACTAATCGGAAATACTCCTATTGTGAAATTGAATCGCCTGACGGATGAAAACAGTGCAGATGTATATCTGAAGCTTGAATACATGAATCCGGGCAGCAGCGTAAAAGACCGTATCGGAGCGGCGATGATTGAAGCGGCTGAAAAAGAAGGAAAATTAAAAGCCGGCGACACAATCATTGAACCGACAAGCGGAAATACAGGGATCGGTCTTGCGATGGTGGCAGCGGCTAAAGGTCTCAGAGCCATTCTCGTTATGCCTGATACAATGAGTATGGAACGACGCAATCTGCTGCGCGCATACGGAGCGGAGCTTGTGCTGACTCCCGGCGCAGAAGGAATGAAGGGCGCCATTAAAAAGGCGGAAGAACTTGCGGAGGAAAACGGATACTTTGTGCCTCAGCAATTCAACAATGCGGCAAACCCGGAAATTCACCGTCAAACGACGGGGAAAGAAATCGTAGAACAGTTTGGTGACGACCAGCTTGATGCGTTCGTGGCCGGAATCGGTACCGGCGGAACCATCACGGGAGCGGGCGAAGTGCTGAAAGAAGCATATCCATCCATCAAAATCTATGCGGTAGAGCCGGCGGATTCTCCAGTTCTTTCCGGCGGAAAACCGGGCCCGCATAAAATTCAGGGTATCGGAGCGGGATTTGTCCCTGAAACATTGAATACGGACATCTATGATCAAATCATTCCCGTCAAAAATGAGGATGCATTTGAATATGCCCGTAAAACGGCAAAAGAAGAAGGGATTCTCGGCGGTATTTCTTCCGGAGCGGCCATTTACGCGGCGCTGGAAATCGCGAAAAAACTCGGGAAAGGCAAGAAAGTGCTTGCGATCATCCCTAGTAACGGAGAACGTTACTTAAGCACACCGCTTTATCAGTTTGAATAGAGACATACACACGGCTCCCGGCTGTATCCGGGAGTTTTTTTGTGCCTGAAGTATCGAAAATCCAAAAAACGTTTCGAATTTTATGGTTGGAAGTGAAATTCACTTTTTTCACCAGTATGATTGCTTTAAAATAAAACTACAGTAAAACGAAGCAGAGGATTGATATGATGGCACAAC
The DNA here is from genome assembly GCF_053663395.1 of Bacillus sp. JK74. NCBI lineage: Bacteria > Bacillati > Bacillota > Bacilli > Caryophanales > Bacillaceae > Bacillus > Bacillus sp. JK74. Next base: position 47,491 of record NZ_JBSJQB010000010.1, read on the forward strand.
GCAGACCGGCAGGAAGAAAAATACCTTTTACGAAACAAGCATTTTTACAGCGATATGAAAACCTTTCGAAATCGAGAAAACGGCATGTTCTGCTCGAAAGCGCGAGAGGGGGAAGATTCAGTATAGCCGGTCTAGATCCGATTGCGTCCGTCAGAGGGAAAGACGGAATTACAACGATCAAGCATGAGGGAGAAACACTGTTTAAAGAAGGTGACCCGCTGCGGGCCTTTCATGAATGGTTTGGAACGCTCGGAACGGAAACAAACGTTGAGTTTCCGGACTTTCAGGGCGGTGCGATTGGTTTTATCAGTTACGACTATGCCCGATATATTGAGAATTTTAAGATGCTGTCGTTAGATGATCTGGAAACACCCGATATTTACTTTCTTGTTTTTGATGATGTGGCCGTTTATGACCATGAGGAAGAGGCGTTATGGCTCATTACCCATACTGAAGCGGAAGAAGCGGATCTTGCGGAAGAAAAGCTGTCCGGCTTAGAGGACATGTGGTGTTCCCTCCAAACGGCGGACGAGCCTTTTTCACCGCTGAATCGGAATGGGGACGGATCGTACGCCGCTCCGTTCACTGAGGAAGGATTTTCACAGGCTGTAGAACAAATTAAACAATATATCGCGAGCGGCGATGTGTTCCAGGTTAATTTGTCCATCAGGCAGTCTCAGTCTTTATCCGTTCATCCGTATGAGGTGTATAAACACTTGAGAAACGTCAATCCGTCTCCTTACATGGCCTATCTCGAGACACCGGGGTTTCAAGTGATATGCGGGTCGCCGGAGCTATTGGTGACAAAGAAGGGGAAGAAGCTTGAAACGAGACCGATCGCGGGTACGCGTTCAAGAGGAAAAGACGATGCTGAAGACAAGGCTTTGGCTGATGAATTAATTCACAACGAAAAAGAACGTGCGGAACACGTCATGCTTGTTGATCTTGAGCGTAATGACCTCGGGCGCGTATCGCGCTACGGTTCCGTGCGGGTTAACGAGTTTATGGCGATCGAAAAGTATTCCCACGTCATGCATATCGTGTCAAACGTACAGGGAGAGCTGCAGGACGGATATGACGCGACAGACATTATTCATGCGGTGTTCCCGGGGGGCACCATCACGGGAGCGCCCAAAGTGAGAACGATGGAAATTATAGAAGAGCTTGAGCCGACAAGACGGGGGCTTTATACTGGATCTATAGGCTGGTTCGGATTCAACGGAGATTTGCAGTTTAACATTGTGATCCGGACGATCTATGCAGCCGGCGGACATGCTTTTATGCAGTCCGGAGCAGGAGTGGTTATTGATTCGGTTCCGAAGCATGAATACAAGGAATCGTTCAAAAAAGCTTTTGCGATGAAAAAGGCGTTAGAGCTGAGCGAAGAAGAGACAAAAAATCAGATGAGGTGAGCAGAGATGATTTTAATGATTGACAATTATGATTCATTTACGTACAACTTGGTTCAATATTTGGGTGAGCTCGGGGAGGAACTGATCGTCAGACGGAATGACGAGATTACGATTGAGCAGATTGAAGAGCTGGGTCCGGACTTCTTAATGATTTCTCCGGGACCGTGCAGTCCTGATGAAGCGGGGATCAGCCTCGAAGCCATCAAACATTTTGCCGGCAGTATTCCTATTTTCGGCGTATGTCTCGGGCATCAGTCGATTGCGCAAGTATTCGGCGGCGATGTCGTCAGAGCAGAGCGGCTCATGCACGGCAAAACGTCAGAAGTTATGCATGACGGCCAGACGATTTTTAAAGGCCTGCAAAATCCGCTGGTCGCCACCCGGTACCATTCACTTATTGTCAAAGCGGACACGCTGCCGGATTGTTTTACGGTATCCGCTCAAACCAAAGAAGGAGAAATTATGGCAATCCGCCATAATGAGCTGCCTGTTGAAGGTGTTCAGTTCCATCCGGAATCCATCATGACCTCCTTCGGCAAAGAGATGCTCAGAAACTTTATAGAGACACACCGCAAAAAGGAAGTGTCGGTGTGATTATATATTTGAATGGTCAATATATAGAGGAGAAAGAAGCGGCGCTTTCTCCTTTTGACCATGGTTATCTGTACGGGATCGGCGCGTTCGAAACGTTCAGGCTTTACAGCGGCCGGCCGTTTCTGCCGGATGCGCATGTCGCCAGACTCAACAGGGCGCTTCGGGATCTGCAGATTGCATATGAGGTGAACAAACAGGAGCTGCTTGATATGCTTCGGAGACTGTTGCTCCTCAATGACATAAAGGACGGCAGCGCGCGTGTCCGGCTTAACATCTCGGCAGGCGTCAGCGATAAGGGATTTGCCGCGCAGACTTATGAAAAGCCGACCGTTCTTTGTTTCGTCAACCGGCTCAATCCGGAAACTCTGCCTGTTCAAAAAGAAGGCAGGCTTCTCTCTGTCCGGAGAAATACGCCTGAAGGATCTTTCCGGTTAAAATCCCATCACTATTTAAACAACATGTACGCTAAACGGGAGATCGGGAATGATCCCAATCTTGAAGGGATTTTCCTGACCGGAGAAGGAGATGTCGCGGAAGGCATTGTCTCCAACGTGTTTTGGCGAAAAGGAGACAAGGTCTTTACGCCATCTTTGGATACGGGAATTCTCGACGGTGTAACAAGACAGTTTGTCATTGATGAATTGAAACGGCAGGGGACAGAAGTCACCGAAGGCCGATTCCGTTTTCAATCAATGCTTGAAGCGGATGAAGCATGGTTGACAAACTCCGTGCTTGAAATCATCCCGTTTTCTAAAATAGAGGAAGTGCCGCTGCCCGGAATGAGCGGAAAAACGGTGCAATTGCTCCGTAAGCAGTATCAGCAGGAAATAAACAAAATGAATGTACAGGAGGAGGAACAAAATGGCGCAGCAAACAATTGAACAGCCTAAACTGATTCATACAAAAAAAGGCGCTCTGTCCTATAAAGAGAAGACGCTCGTTATGGGGATATTAAATGTAACGCCAGACTCCTTCTCTGACGGCGGCAAATACGACAGTACGGAAAGGGCGCTTCTGCATGCGGCGAAGATGGCTGAAGAAGGGGCGCATATCATAGATATCGGCGGCGAATCGACAAGGCCCGGCGCATCACTCGTTTCGGCTGATGAGGAAATGTCACGAGTCATCCCCGTCATAGAACGGATCACAAGCGAGCTGGACATTCCGCTTTCAATCGATACGTACAAAGCGTCCGTGGCAGACGAAGCGGTCAAAGCGGGAGCCTCTATCCTTAATGACATCTGGGGGGCGAAAGGTGACCCTGACATGGCGTCAGTAGCCGCCGCACACGGAGTTCCGATTATCTTAATGCATAATCGTATGGAAAGAAACTATAACGATCTTATTCCTGATATGCTTGCAGACTTGATGGAAAGCGTAAAAATTGCCGCAGAAGCCGGTGTCACAGATGAAAATATGATTCTGGATCCGGGGATCGGCTTTGCGAAAAACTATGAGGACAATCTGGCTGTCATGAACAAGCTGGAGGTGTTCAGCGGGTTAGGGTATCCGCTGCTCCTGGCGACATCGAGAAAAAGGTTCATCGGCCGTGTGCTTGACCTTCCCCCTGAAGAACGTGCCGAGGGAACGGGAGCGACAGTATGCCTTGGCGTCCAAAAAGGCTGCGACATTGTGAGGGTGCACGATGTCAAAGAGATCGCAAGAATGACTAAGATGATGGATGCTATGCTGAACAAAGGAGGCGCACATTATGGATAAAGTATATGTGGAAGGTATGGAGTTTTACGGATATCACGGCGTGTTCGAAGAAGAAAACAAACTCGGCCAGCGCTTCAAAGTAGACCTGACTGCCGAACTGGATTTGAGCAAAGCGGGAAAAACGGATGATCTTTCTTATACCATTAACTATGCGGAATTGTACAGTGTCTGCCGCGGCATCGTTGAGGGCGAGCCCGTTAATTTGGTCGAGACCCTTGCGGAACGGATCGCAGACACCGTCCTTGAGAAATTTGAGCCGGTGCAGCAATGTACGGTAAAGGTTGTTAAGCCTGACCCGCCGATTCCCGGCCATTATAAATCAGTAGCCATAGAAATGACGAGAAAGAAATCATGAACAATACGGCATATATCGGCCTCGGTTCCAATATGGGCGACCGTGAACATTATTTGCGCCAGGCAGTGGCCATGCTCAGCCGGCATGATGGCGTGACGGTGTCAAAGGTATCCTCTATATATGAAACAGATCCCGTCGGTTACGAGGATCAGGATCAGTTTCTCAATATGGCGGTTGAAGTGAAAACGTCGTTATCTCCTTTTGAACTTCTAGATGTAACGCAGAGCATTGAAGCTGAATTAGGCAGAACGAGAGAGATTCGCTGGGGACCGCGGACGGCAGACCTTGACATTTTGCTGTATAATCGTGAAAATATTGAAACAGAGCGGCTGATTGTTCCGCATCCGAGAATGTATGAGCGCTTATTTGTCCTTGCGCCGTTAAAAGAAATATGTCCGCAGGCGGATCATATCACGATAAGCGCTGAAACAAACCAAGAAGGTGTAAGAGTATGGAAGCAGAAATCTGGGGTAGGCGAATTCGTGCATTCAGAAAGCTGAAAGGTTATACTCAAGAAGGATTTGCAAAAGCATTAGGTATATCAGTTTCTATTGTCGGTGAAATTGAACGCGGAAACCGATTGCCGTCAGATGCCATCATTCAAGATGCGGCAGATGTTTTAAATATAAGTGCGGACGAATTGGCCCCGCCTGAAAAATAGACAAATGAAAGGAGGGGAAAAATGTTTAAAATCGGTGATATTCAATTGAAAAACCGGGTTGTGCTTGCCCCTATGGCCGGTGTCTGCAACTCAGCGTTCAGATTGACTGTAAAGGAATTCGGAGCCGGATTAGTATGCGCTGAAATGGTCAGTGACAAAGCGATTCTTTACAACAACGCAAGAACAATGGGGATGCTTTACATTGATGAACGTGAAAAACCGCTCAGCCTTCAGATTTTTGGAGGGAAAAAGGAAACCCTTGTGGAAGCGGCGAAGTTTGTAGATCAAAACACGACTGCTGATATTATTGATATTAACATGGGATGTCCCGTACCAAAGATTACAAAATGTGATGCGGGCGCCAAATGGCTTCTCGATCCTGATAAGATTTATGAAATGGTATCCGCAGTAGTAGATGCTGTTGATAAGCCGGTTACAGTGAAGATGAGAATGGGTTGGGACGAAGATCACATTTATGCCGTGAAAAACGCCCAAGCCGTTGAATGTGCCGGCGGAAAAGCCGTTGCCCTTCACGGCCGCACAAGAGTGCAAATGTATGAAGGCACTGCGAACTGGGATATCATTAAAGAAGTGAAGCAATCCGTCTCCATTCCCGTCATCGGAAACGGTGATGTCAAAACGCCTCAGGACGCGAAACGCATGCTTGAGGAAACAGGAGTTGACGGCGTCATGATCGGCCGGGCCGCACTCGGCAACCCGTGGATGATTTACCGTACGGTGCAGTACCTTGAAACCGGTGAGTTAAAAGACGAGCCGAAAGTCCGTGAAAAAATGTCGGTATGCAAACTGCACTTAGACCGCCTGATTAAGTTAAAAGGCGAAAATGTGGCAGTCAGAGAAATGAGAAAACACGCTGCCTGGTATCTGAAAGGTGTCAGAGGCAATGCGAATGTACGCAATGAAATTAACCAATGTGAGACGCGTGAAGAATTTGTGCAGCTTTTAGATGCATTTACCGCCGAAGCAGAGGCAAAAGAGCTTCAAGATGCAAAAGTAGGTTAATAATACACCCTCTATTGCTGCTCACTGCCAGCTTACCGCTGGCAGTTTTTCTGCTTTTTCGTGAAATCAAAATGTAACGGAGTGATACCAATGAGTCAAGAAGAGCAAAATCATGAGGAATTGAACGACCAGCTGCAAGTCAGACGAGATAAAATGAACCAACTGAGAGAAAACGGCATTGACCCTTTCGGCGAACGTTTCGAGAGAACGCATCAATCTCAACAGATCATAGAAGCCTACCAGGAGCTTTCTAAAGAAGAACTGGAAGAAAAAGCGATCGAAGTGACCATTGCAGGCCGTATGATGACAAAGCGCGGAAAAGGGAAAGCCGGCTTTGCGCATCTGCAGGACTTAGAAGGTCAAATTCAAATTTACGTAAGAAAAGACAGTGTCGGCGAAGAACAATATGAAATCTTTAAATCTTCAGACCTCGGAGACGTTATCGGCATCACGGGGAAAGTTTTCAAAACAAACGTAGGCGAGCTTTCTGTCAAAGCGACATCTTTTGAACTGCTGACAAAAGCACTGCGTCCTCTTCCTGATAAATATCATGGGTTAAAAGACGTTGAACAGCGTTACCGCCAGCGCTATCTCGATCTCATCGTAAACCCTGACAGCAAACAAACGTTTATCACACGCAGCAAAATCATCCAAGCGATGAGAAGGTACTTAGATGACCATGGATACTTAGAAGTTGAAACACCTACGATGCACAGCATACCGGGAGGAGCGTCTGCACGCCCGTTCATCACGCACCATAACGCGCTCGACATGCCGCTTTATATGCGTATTGCGATTGAACTGCACCTGAAACGCCTGATTGTCGGCGGATTGGAAAAAGTCTACGAAATCGGCCGCGTGTTCCGTAACGAAGGTGTTTCTACACGCCATAACCCTGAATTCACGATGATCGAGCTGTATGAAGCGTACGCCGATTATAAAGATATTATGAGTCTTACGGAAAACCTCGTAGCACATATTGCGCAGGAAGTGCTTGGAAGCACCACAATCCAGTACGGCGAAGAGCAGATTGATCTGAAACCTGAGTGGAAACGACTCCACATGGTAGATGCGGTCAAAGAAGCGACAGGCGTAGATTTCTGGAATGAGATGACTGTTGAAGAAGCGCGCGGTCATGCAAAAGAGCATGGTATCGAGATCACAAACTCAATGACGGTGGGTCATATCATCAATGAATTCTTCGAACAAAAAATTGAAGAAACACTCATTCAGCCTACATTTATTTACGGCCACCCTGTAGAGATTTCTCCTCTTGCTAAGAAAAATCCGGAGGACCCTCGCTTTACAGACCGTTTTGAGCTGTTTATCGTCGGCCGTGAGCACGCTAATGCGTTTACGGAGCTGAATGACCCTATTGACCAGAGGGAACGCTTTGAAGCGCAATTAAAAGAAAGAGAAGAAGGAAACGATGAAGCGCATATGATGGATGAAGACTTCGTTGAAGCTCTTGAATACGGCATGCCGCCGACCGGGGGATTGGGTATCGGTATCGACCGCCTTGTCATGCTGTTAACAAATGCTCCGTCTATCAGAGACGTTTTATTATTCCCTCAAATGAGACAACGCTAATAAAAGGGAAGGCGCCGTTTCTGCTTATCGCAGTCCGGCGCTTTTTTAGAAACAAGCCGCTCGTAAAACTTTTTTGATTTTCTTTTAAAAAACTATTGCACTATTATTTGTGAGGTGGTATATTATTATTCGTTGCCGCTAAACAAGGCGCTGACGAAAAAGGAAATTCAAAAAAGTTGTTGACTTCAAGAGATTGATAAGATATAATAATAAAGTCGCTTGAACGAAAGACAAAATGATCTTTGAAAACTAAACAAGACAAAACGCACCTGTTAATTCAAAGTTTTAAATAAATCGCACAGCAATGTGCGTAGTCAGTCAAACTACTTTATCGGAGAGTTTGATCCTGGCTCAGGACGAACGCTGGCGGCGTGCCTAATACATGCAAGTCGAGCGGACAGATGGGAGCTTGCTCCCTGATGTTAGCGGCGGACGGGTGAGTAA
>NZ_JBSJQB010000011.1:0-17168 GCF_053663395.1 Bacillus sp. JK74
CTAGTTTTGAGAGAACACTCTCAATGGTTTGGTGGCGATAGCGAAGAGGTCACACCCGTTCCCATGCCGAACACGGAAGTTAAGCTCTTCAGCGCCGATGGTAGTCGGGGGTTTCCCCCTGTGAGAGTAGGACGCCGCCAAGCTTCATTACGGTAAAGGCAGCTCATCATGAGCTGCCTTTTTTGTTTATAAGTATTGCTTCAGGAAATTAGAAACGTAATACGGAAATTTGCGTTCCGTGACCTCTAAGAACCGGCGGATCATCACATAATCATCACTGACATGCTGTGTCAGCAGTTCATACCACCACTCCGTTTCATATCTTGCAATCATCCCGATATTGTAGAGGACCAAATAATGAATAATCATTTCCGGAAGATGCAGGAAGTGATCACGCTGAGAGGGAATGTAATATTGATTTTTCTCCAAGTGAAACAATAAATTTGGAGAAGACCAAGGTTCTCTGTCTATCGGGTCAGCCTCAAAAACCAAGTGGTTATGGTCTTTCCTCAGAAAAGACCATTTCAAATGATGGTTGATATATTCAGCAAAGCGGGAATCAGACATATTGTAATGAATGACCGCATGCTCAGGCACTGAAATAAGGTCATCTTTCAGCTCTACTTGGGTCAGCCAATTCTTTTTCTCTTGGAAGTAAAAGACAGTATGCAATTCAGGTATGGCTGTCAGCAATTTCTTCATTGTGTACCGTTCTTCCTCAAGACCAGCTATTCCGAATAAGTGCTTCATTACATGAATACATAAGCCATTGCGCTGCACCTTCACTTCATCATCCCTAAAGGAGTAATTTTGCTTTTTGCGTTTCCGGGCAGTCACGCCATGTGCGAGTACTGAAGCGTGGCTTGGATAGCTTGGATCTGTGGTCAGAAGGCAGGCTTTCAGCAATTGTGACATCCCGTAAAACAACAGAATAGGCTTAATTTCTAAAGGTGAAAGAGATGCCTGCTTATAGAAGGACTCGGCGTGTTTGATAAAGAATATGAAGCGCTCACTGTTCTTAAACGCATATCGTTTTGGTTCTTCCATGCCGCTTTCTGTATAGACTTTGTTTAGAAATTTTTGGGAAGATTCTACGGAATAAAATAAGGATAACTCTTTCCACTCATGATCTCTCATATGTATTTTTAAACCCTTTCCTTTATCTAAATATTTCAACTCTTTTTCGCTTCCTTGACATGCTGTTTTCTAGTTGATAATCTACATATAATATTTTGCCGAAAAGAGGGGGATTTACTAATGTGGGAAAGTAAATTTTCAAAAGAAGGCTTAACGTTCGATGATGTACTGCTCGTACCGGCTCAATCAGACGTACTTCCGCGTGATGTGGATTTATCTGTTGAACTGACAAAAACGTTAAAGCTTAATATTCCTGTCATCAGTGCGGGAATGGATACAGTAACAGAATCAGCTATGGCGATTGCGATGGCCAGACAGGGCGGCTTAGGCATTATCCATAAAAACATGTCCATCGAACAGCAGGCTGAACATGTTGACAAAGTCAAACGTTCTGAACGGGGCGTTATTACAAATCCCTTCTTTTTAACACCTGATCATCAAGTATTCGATGCGGAGCATTTGATGGGGAAATACAGAATTTCCGGTGTTCCGATCGTAGATAATAAAGACGATCAAAAGCTTGTCGGTATCATTACAAACCGTGATCTTCGCTTTATCTCTGATTATTCAATGAAAATCAGTGATGTCATGACAAAAGAAGAGCTGGTTACGGCTCCTGTGGGAACCACATTAGACGAAGCAGAAAAAATCTTACAGAAACATAAAATTGAAAAACTTCCATTAGTGGATGACCAAAACAAATTAAAAGGTCTTATCACGATCAAAGATATTGAAAAGGTTATCGAATTCCCGAATTCATCTAAAGATGAACACGGACGCCTTATTGTCGGCGCTGCGGTAGGCGTGACAGGCGATACAATGACACGCGTCAGCAAGCTTGTTGAAGCGAATGTCGACGTTATCGTGGTTGATACGGCTCACGGACATTCCAGAGGCGTACTGAACACAGTTGCGAAAATCCGTGAAACATATCCTGAACTGAACATTATCGCAGGAAATGTTGCAACGGCTGAAGCGACAAAAGCTCTGATTGAAGCCGGAGCAAATATCGTCAAAGTGGGAATCGGGCCTGGTTCTATCTGTACGACACGCGTCGTTGCAGGTGTAGGCGTACCGCAGATCACTGCCATTTATGATTGTGCCACTGAAGCGAGAAAACACGGCGCGACAATCATCGCAGACGGCGGTATTAAATTCTCCGGAGATATTACGAAAGCGTTGGCTTCAGGCGGACATGCCGTAATGCTCGGAAGCCTGCTTGCCGGTACTTCAGAAAGCCCGGGAGAGACTGAAATCTATCAGGGCAGAAGATTTAAAGTATATCGCGGTATGGGTTCTGTCGCTGCTATGGAAAAAGGCAGTAAAGACCGATATTTCCAAGAAGAAAATAAGAAATTCGTCCCTGAAGGTATCGAAGGACGGACTCCGTACAAAGGTCCTGTAGAAGAAACAGTGTATCAGCTTGTCGGCGGTCTTCGTTCAGGTATGGGATATTGCGGTTCAAAAGACTTGCGCGCTTTAAGAGAAGAGGCTCAATTCATCCGTATGACAGGTGCTGGTCTTCGCGAAAGTCATCCGCATGATGTCCAGATTACGAAAGAATCACCAAACTACACAATCTCATAATTGTTACAAATAAAAAACATTTGACAGGGTCGCTGACTCTGTCTATTTTTTTTATATCGAGTGTGATAAAATTTATACTGTTGTGTTTTGAATTTGAATATGTCCTTAACGGCTTAATTATAGATTTAAAATGAATGACGGAGGTCGTAAGATTGAACATCACGAAATGGAAACAGCTGTTGGTGTCATTAGTGGTACTGGCACTGGCTGCAACTTGCTTTGTTCCGATGTCTAAAGCGGAGGCAGCCGGCAATGACCCGATTGATGTCAACGCATCAGCTGCGATAATGATTGAGGCTTCATCGGGAAAAATTTTATACAGTAAAAATGCAGACAAAAGACTGCCGATTGCCAGCATGACAAAAATGATGACTGAATATCTGCTTCTGGAAGCTATTAAAGAAGGAAAAGTGAAATGGGACCAAACGTATACTCCTGATGATTATGTCTATGAAATTTCTCAAGACAACAGTTTATCAAACGTCCCCCTTCGAAAAGACGGCAAATACACGGTTAAAGAACTGTATCAGGCCATGGCGATTTACTCTGCTAACGGAGCCGCAATTGCAGTTGCCGAAATTCTTGCCGGAACTGAAACGAAATTTGTCGCTGAAATGAATGCGAAAGCCAAAGAATTAGGCATGACAAACTATGATTTTAAAAATGCCACAGGGCTTGTGAATGAAGACCTTCACGGCAAGCAGCCGCAAGGAGAAGGCGTTAAAGAAGAGAGTGAAGTTTCTGCTAAAGACATGGCGCTTCTTGCAGACCGCCTGATCACTGATTATCCGGAAGTTCTCAAAACAACAAGCATCGCTAAAACGAAATTCAGAGCCGGCACTGATGATGAAATGGACATGCCGAACTGGAACTTCATGTTAAAAGGTCTTGTTTCTGAATACCCTGGCGTTGACGGCTTAAAAACGGGTTCTACTGATTCTGCGGGATCTTGTTTTACAAGCACAGCACAGCGGAACGGAATGCGGGTCATCACCGTTGTATTAAACGCAAAAGGCAACCTGCATACCGGACGTTTTGATGAAACGAAAAAAATGCTCGATTACGCATTTAACAGCAATTTCTCAATGAAAGATCTTTACCCTGAAGGCTCTCAAGTAAAAGGGCACAAAACGGTTGACGTTGAAAAAGGGAAAGACAAGCAAGTTGATATTGTTACTGACAAGGCGCTTTCTATTCCTGTGAAAAGCGGGGATGAAAAGAACTATAAAGCCGAAGTGACTATAGATAAAAAAGAAATCACGGCTCCTGTGAAAAAGGGAACGAAAGTCGGAACGCTGACAGTTACATACAAAGGCAGTGACAAAGACTATGGATTCCTCAAATCCAAAGAGTTCAGCGTGAATCTTGTAACGAAAAATGATGTAGATAAAGCAAACTGGTTTGTTCAGATGATGCGCGGCATCGGCGGATTCTTCTCCGGTATCTGGAACAGCGCCGTTGACACGGTAACAGGCTGGTTTTAAGAAATAAGAAAGAGCTCTGATGAAAGTTAGGGCTCTTTTGCTTAATAAACTGAAAAAACCAAATTATTAGTAAAAAAATGATATCTATCTTATTTATCTCGCTGTAAAATAAGAATACCCATATGAAATATTGTATTTCTGGGATACAATAAGAGATAGACATTATCTAACTATACATTGACTAGGGGGACCAAATAATGGCTCAAACAGGTACTGATCGTGTAAAACGCGGCATGGCGGAAATGCAAAAAGGCGGCGTCATCATGGACGTTGTAAATGCTGAACAAGCGAAGATTGCGGAAGAGGCGGGAGCTGTTGCCGTAATGGCGTTAGAACGCGTTCCGGCTGATATTCGCGCTGCCGGCGGTGTTGCCCGCATGGCTGATCCGACAATCGTTGAAGAAGTAATGAATGCTGTATCCATTCCCGTAATGGCAAAAGCGCGTATCGGACATATCGTTGAAGCGCGTGTCCTTGAAGCAATGGGGGTAGATTACATCGATGAAAGTGAAGTTCTGACTCCGGCTGACGAAGAATTTCATTTAAATAAAAATGAATATACAGTCCCGTTCGTATGCGGCTGCCGTGATCTCGGCGAAGCAACTCGTCGTATCGCCGAAGGAGCTTCCATGCTTCGTACAAAAGGCGAACCGGGAACAGGAAACATTGTGGAAGCTGTCCGCCATATGAGAAAAGTAAACGCGCAAGTGCGCAAAGTTGTTGCGATGAGCGATGATGAGCTGATGACTGAAGCTAAAAACCTCGGCGCTCCTTATGAACTGCTTCTTCAAATCAAACGTGACGGCAAACTGCCTGTAGTGAACTTTGCTGCCGGCGGAGTAGCGACGCCTGCTGACGCGGCATTGATGATGCAGCTTGGCGCTGACGGCGTATTTGTCGGTTCAGGTATTTTCAAATCAGACAACCCTGCTAAATTCGCCAAAGCAATTGTTGAAGCAACGACTCATTACACAGACTACAAACTGATCGCTGAGCTTTCTAAAGAATTAGGCACAGCAATGAAAGGAATCGAAATCTCAAATCTATTGCCGGAACAGCGTATGCAAGAACGCGGCTGGTAAAACCATAGGAGAGCTGGAAGCATGTTAACAATTGGTGTACTTGGACTTCAAGGAGCAGTAAGAGAACACATTCGTTCAATTGAAGCATGTGGTTCAAAAGGTGTCGTCATTAAGCGTCCTGAACAGCTGAATGACATCGACGGCTTAATCCTGCCGGGCGGGGAAAGCACGACAATGCGGCGTTTAATGGATACGTATCATTTTATGGAGCCGCTTCGCGAGTTTGCCGCCCAAGGCAAGCCGATGTTCGGCACATGCGCCGGTCTGATTATCTTAGCCAAAGAGATAGCGGGAACGGATAACGCTCATTTAGGGCTGTTGAACGTTGTTGTCGAGCGTAATTCCTTTGGCCGTCAGGTCGACAGCTTTGAAGCTGATCTGACGATTAAAGGCCTTGATGAGCCGTTTACGGGTGTATTTATTCGCGCACCGCATATTTTAGAAGCCGGAGAAGATGTTGAAGTGCTTTGTGAGCATAACGGACGCATCGTGGCTGCAAAGCAGGGAAATTTCCTCGGCTGCTCGTTCCATCCTGAACTGACGGATGATCACCGGGTGACAGAGCTGTTTGTGAAGATGGCAGAAAAGCATAAGCAGGAAACAGCTGTATAAAACAGTTGAAAACCGCTGATACTTATAGTACATTATAATCACAAATAAAGATCGAAAAGCGTTGACAGGAAGCAGTAGGGAGCCCCTCTTTCAAAGAGAGCCGATGGGTGGTGTGAATCGGTGAAAGATGCTGTCCGAATCCGTCCTTGAGCGAAATGCTGAAAACAAGTAGGCATTTACGGGAAAACCGTTATGTGTTAAAGCGGGAAGCAAGTGTGAGCTTGTTTTCAATCAGGGTGGCAACGCGAGAGCTCTCGTCCCTTTTAGGGGATGAGGGCTCTTTTTTATTTTCGATAAAAACAGATAGGAGTTGTTAGGCATGATTGATACGAAGGTGCTGAGAGCCAATTTTCAAGAGGTAAAAGCGAAGCTCATTCCAAAAGGCGAAGACTTATCTGATTTTGACAAGTTTGAAGAGCTGGATGAAAAGAGAAGAGAGCTTATCGGTAAAGTAGAAGAACTGAAGGGAAAACGCAATGAAGTGTCTCAGCAGGTCGCCGTTTTGAAACGGGAGAAAAAAGACGCTGATCATATTATTAAAGAGATGCGTGAAGTAGGCGAAGAAATTAAGAAGCTTGATGAAGAGCTTCGTACTGTCGAAACGACGCTCGAAACCATCCTTCTGTCTATTCCGAACATCCCGCACGATTCAGTGCCCGTCGGAGAAACGGAAGATGATAACATTGAAATTCGCAAGTGGGGAGAGGCGCCGGCATTTTCATATGAGCCGAAACCTCATTGGGATATCGCAGACCGCTTAAACATTCTTGATTTCGAACGCGCTTCAAAAGTAACAGGCAGCCGGTTTGTGTTTTATAAAGGATTAGGCGCCCGCCTCGAACGCGCGCTCTACAACTTTATGCTGGATCTTCACGTTGATGAATATGATTACACGGAAGTCATTCCTCCTTATATGGTAAACCGTACGAGCATGACAGGTACGGGACAGCTTCCTAAATTTGAAGAGGATGCTTTTAAAATCAGAGAAGAGGATTATTTCTTAATTCCGACGGCGGAAGTGCCGATTACAAATATGCACCGCGATGAAATCTTATCCGGTGAGAACCTGCCGATCAATTATGCCGCGTTCAGCGCCTGCTTCCGTTCAGAAGCGGGATCCGCCGGCCGTGATACACGCGGTTTGATCCGTCAGCATCAGTTCAACAAGGTTGAGCTTGTAAAGTTCGTGAAGCCGGAAGATTCTTATGAGGAGCTTGAAAAACTGACAAATCAAGCTGAGCGGGTGCTTCAGCTGCTTGAACTGCCGTATCGCGTCATGAGCATGTGTACCGGTGATCTCGGCTTTACAGCTGCGAAAAAGTACGATATTGAGGTTTGGATTCCAAGCCAAGACACATATCGTGAAATTTCTTCTTGCAGCAACTTTGAAGCCTTCCAGGCAAGGCGTGCGAACATTCGTTTCAGACGCGAAGCGAAAGGCAAGCCGGAGCATGTGCATACATTAAACGGTTCAGGTCTTGCAGTCGGCCGAACAGTAGCTGCCATCTTGGAAAACTACCAGCAGGAAGACGGAAGTGTCATCATTCCGAAAGTGCTTCGTCCTTATATGGGAAATAAAGAAGTCATCAAACCATAAAAAGGTGCGCCCTAGAGGCGCGCCTTTTTTGCTGCCCGGTATAGAGCGGCGGCATTCCGGGCTGTGCTTTCAAGGTTAAAACGGCCGGATGCTAAGGCGTCTTCAAGACTTACAGCGCCGGGCACGATAGAAAATACAGCTGTTATTCCTGCGCTGTAAACATGCTCGAAATTTTTGCCTAAGGAGCCCGCCAATGCGATAACGGGAATTTCTTGAGCGGCTGCGCGTGAGGCGATCCCGGCGGGGGTTTTACCGAATATCGTTTGTCCGTCAATCTGGCCCTCTCCGGTAATGACAAGGTCAGCATCTCTTATCTGATCTGAGAAGGACAGTGTATCTAATACAACGTCAATCCCGCTTTGAAGTTCTGCCTGTAAGAAAGCGATCAGTCCAGCGCCCAGCCCACCTGCGGCGCCCGCGCCTTTTACGGTATCCGCTTCGATATCGTGCTGACGTCTCAATACATCAGCGAAATGGCGTAGATTGCGATCCAATACAACTTTAGTCTTCTCGGACGCCCCTTTTTGCGGGCCGAAGACATATGACGCGCCGTTTTCACCGGTCAGGGGATTTTCGACATCACATGCGGCACGAAAACGGATATGTTTCAAATCAGGGGAGAGCCCGCTTATATCAATAGAAGCTAGGGTGTGCAGAGCGCCTCCGCCGTCAGGTATCTCCTGACCTTCCTCATTTAAGAAACGCACACCGAGCGCGCTCGCCATTCCTGTTCCGCCGTCATTGGTTGCACTCCCGCCAAGCCCGATGATGATCTCACTCGCCCCGCGGGAGGCTGCATCTGCTATTAGTTCACCCGTTCCTCTTGTCGTTGTGTTCAACGGATCTCTGAGGTGGCGGGGAACGAGATGGAGACCCGATGCTTCCGCCATTTCAATGACTGCCGTGCGTCCGTCTCCCAGAAGTCCATATGCGGCGTTTACCGGTGTTCCCAGCGGACCGGTCACAGTTTTTTTGATGATGCTTCCGCCAGTGGCATCCGTCAAAGCCTGAACGGTTCCTTCTCCGCCATCAGCCGCGGGTATCTTGGTATATTCCGCGTCAGGGAAGACCGCTTTGAATCCTTTTTCTATGCTGTCAGCTGCTTCTTTTGATGTCATGCTTTCTTTGAAAGAATCGGGTGCAATGATGATTTTCATTATGTTCTCCACCTTTATGAGCAGGTTATCTGTTTGAATCTATTCTTGATTTTTATTGTGTTTTCCTGCCCGTATGGCATACTGAGGTTGAATTGGACGCAAGACTTTTGTATGATAGTAAAGCTGACGGAAAAGCTGTTTAAGAAATGAAATAAAAAATATGAAAAAGCGCTTGACTGAAATCTGGGTCATGTGGTATATTATTAAATGTCGATACGGAGGAATACCCAAGTCTGGCTGAAGGGATCGGTCTTGAAAACCGACAGGGGTGTCAAAGCCCGCGGGGGTTCGAATCCCTCTTCCTCCGCCATATTGATTTTAAACCTAATGAAACTCGAGCATATATTGGAGATTGTTTTGTCCGCTGCATGTAATGCAGCGGATTTTTTATATGCAAAAAAAGCGATTTTCTCTGTTCGGGGAAAATCGCTTTGCTATTTTTATTTGTTTCTGTTTTCGTTGATCACGTGACTGATTTTTTCGATCAAAGGTTCCAGTGACTGTTCATCAGCTTCAAGGTCATAATCTTCAATGCGTACTTTCAGCACAGGGCAGGCGTTAAAACCGCTGATCCAGTCTTCGTACCGTGTATACATCTCTTCCCAATAAGAGCGGTTTGTCTGCAGCTCCATCTCGCGGCCCCGCTTTTCAATCCGGCTTATAATGTATTCAAGGTCGCCTTCTAAGTAGATCAAAACATCAGGATGCGGGAAATACGGCGTCATGACCATCGCCTCAAATAGGCTTGTGTATGTTGTGTAATCTGTCAGCGACATGGTTCCTTTATCCGCATGCATTTTTGCGAATATGCCTGTATCTTCATAAATCGAACGGTCCTGCACGAATCCGCCGCCTGATTCAAACATGTTTTTCTGCTCTTTGAACCGCTCAGCCAGAAAATAAATTTGCAAATGGAAGCTCCAGCGTTCAAAATCGTGATAAAACTTCTCTAAATAAGGGTTTTCATCCACTTCCTCAAGTGAGGTATGAAACCCGAGCCGTTTTGCTAAAGCTTTGGTCAAAGTCGATTTTCCGACTCCTACCGTTCCTGCTACTGTTATAATGGCATTGTTTGGAATATGAATGTCTTTCATTTAATAAGCTCCTTTACCTGACGGGCAATTCTTTCATAGTCTGTCTTATTCAAAACAAAGTCTTCAGTATCACCGTCAATGGTCAGTACAGATATATCCGGATCTTCTTCCTGAAGCTGTCTGATGGCTGTGTCGTAATCTGCAATGAGATGTTCCAGATATTGATGTTCGATATTTTTTTCAAACGGGCGCCCGCGTTTTTCAATGCGTTGAAGCAATGTCGGCAGGCTTGCCTTTATGTATACAATGATATTCGGCTTCGGCAGGTCGTGAGTGAGCAGATGATAGATCTGCTTATATTTCTCAAGCTTTTGGCCGTGCAATGTACGCTCTGCGAAAATAACATTTTTATAAATATGATAATCGGACAAAACGGGCTGTCCTTGTTTTAAATAATCTCGATCGGTGTCTTCAAGCTGTTTATACCTGTGACATAGAAAAAACATTTCAAGCTGGAAACTCCACTCCTCGATATTGTCATAAAACTTATCGAGATAAGGGTTGTCTTCCACAATCTCATTAATCATAGGAAAACCGAGCTCTTCAGAAAGCATTGAAGCGAGTGTCGTTTTTCCTGCCCCGATAGGACCTTCTACCGCGATAAAAGGGGCTCTGTTCATTGAAAATCCTCCTTAATTCTGCAAACATCCGTCAGCTGCCGGCCTTTATATTGTATCACACTCACAGAAAAGCCCATGAAAAAAGACGCTTCCAATTAACGAAACGTCTCTTTTACAATATGAAATTGATCGCCGAGCAAAAGCCAGTTTTGCGGGAAAGAAAGGCCGAGTTTCCAATAGCTGATTCCTCTTAAATGAAGTTCTTTAATTAAATTGAATTTCGCTTGAATGGACCGGGCATCTTCAAACCATACTTCATGCCGTCTCTGATTTGCATCCGTGTATCGGAAGAAGGGAGCCTGGGCGGTTTCGTCATATTGAATGTCGACTTTATAGCGTGCGGCCAGAGCGATTGCCTGCTGAGGACTGACGGCTTTCGCTGTCGTTCCCTGTTTAAAAGGCAGTGTCCAATCATAGCCGTACATATTCTGGCCCATGACGATTTTTGAAGAAGGCATTTCCGTCAGCGCGTACTCGATGACATTTCTTACAGGGCCGATAGGTGATACGGCCTGAGCCGGGCCTCCGCTGTACCCCCACTCATATGTCATAATCACGACAAAATCGACGATTTCTCCATGTGCCCTATAGTCATGAGCTTCGTACCATTTGCCGGCCTGAGTCGCGCTCGTTTTCGGAGCAAGCGCCGTTGAAATCTTCCAGCCTTCCCGATGAAAAATCGTTCTCGCTTCACGTAAAAAACGATTGTAGGCTTCCCTGTCCTGTGGACGTAAATATTCGAAATCAAAGTGAATATCGCGAAAGCCGTACTTTTTAGCCGTGGAGACGATTTCCTGAAAGAGTTTTGTTTTCACTGTATTGTCGTTCAAGATGAGCCGCCCGAGTTCATCGCTGAATGCGTCATTTTCAAGGTTGGTGATGATCATCATCAGTGTGGTGTTGTGCCTGTCACTGATGCTTTTTAAATTGGTCAGAGGCGGTTCCTTTAAAGTCCCGTTCCGCTGCACTTGAAAACTGAATGCGCCGAGGTATGTTAAATAAGGAGAGGCCTCCCTTGCCGCCTGCTGCAGATTAGCGCTTACGCTCGTTCCCCGCGGTTCTATATATGCGTTTGATTCGATATCGGGCTTATTCGCCTGCTGCGGAATGTAAAGGCGGGTTCCGACTCTCAATGTGGTGCCGGGCTGAATTCCGTTAACCCTCGCAAGCTCCGCGGCCGATATATGGAAACGGCCGGCGATTGACGCGAGAGTATCACCTTGTTTTACTTCGTAATATTGACCCTCAATCGGGATGACAAGGGTTTGTCCGACAACCAATGTATTGGGATTAGGCAGTTTATTTGCTTCCGCAATGACATTTGCGGCTGTCCGGTAGCGCGCCGCAATAGCGGAAAGCGTGTCGCCCCGTTTCACTATATAGATCTGAATGAAAAACGCCTCCTTTCATATCCGCTATCAAATATATGAAAAAAGGAGGCTGATCATGTTTATTTTTCGGCGGTAATTTGTTTTTCCGTGGTTATTTCTGCGAAGAGAACATTCTCCATCATGGTCAAAGCGAAATCATTGTCTTCGTCGTTATTGGAAGCGGTGCAGTCTTTCGGAATGGCAATGCTGTATTCTCTCATATAAGCGTCGTTGGCCGTGAACAGCACACAAATGTTCCCGGCAATCCCCGTGATGATTAATCGGTTCACTTGTAATTCGGTCAGAAGGGTGTGAAGCGCCGTTTCGTAAAAAGCGGAATGCTTCGGTTTAATGAGAAAATAATCATCCGGCTGAGGCGAAATATCTTTTATAATGGAGGCGCTTCTGTCGTTGCTGCATTCCTCCCTGATGGCATCAATATCAGCCTTCCAGAGCCCGTAATGATCATTAATATAAATAATCGGCCAGTTGCTTTGTTTTGCATGCTTCTTTAATGATAAAATACGGGGGACAATTTGTTTGGTTTTTTCAGCAAGACGTTCGCCCATATCAAATTGAAAATTGTTGATCATATCGACAATCAGAAGGGCTGTGTTGTTAGGTTCAGACAATACCGGCAACTCCTTTCTGCTGGGGTATTCCTATTTTAACCTTTATGAGACATGAAAAAACTTAAGAAGAGAGCTCGAACCTATGAATGATGAATATTATATGAGAGAAGCCATAAAAGAAGCGAAGAAAGCCGAAGCGAAAGGGGAAGTGCCGATCGGAGCAGTTCTTGTTCTGCACGATGAGATCGTGGCGCGGGCGCATAATCTGCGGGAGACTGAACAGAGGTCGCTTGCCCACGCCGAAATGCTGGCGATAGACGAAGCGTGTCGTAAGCTGGGGACATGGAGACTTGAGGATGCCGTTCTTTATGTCACTTTGGAGCCGTGTCCGATGTGCGCGGGAGCCGTCGTGCTTTCGAGAGTCGATAAGGTCGTATTCGGCGCATTTGACCCCAAGGGGGGCTGTACAGGAACGCTGATGAACCTCTTGCAGGAAGAGCGGTTCAACCACCAAGCGGAAGTGGTGAGCGGAGTACTCGGAGAAGAGTGCGGAGAAATGCTCAGCGCTTTTTTCAGAAAGCTGCGCCGGCAAAAGAAAGAGATGAGGAAAAAGTTGTCTGAGTAGTACGGTTGCATTTTCTGCCTGAAGCAGATATACTTATGTGTGCATCATGAATGGTGCGCATATCAAAATTTGATATTTATTTTGCCGTGCTAAGCGGGGAGGTAGCGGTGCCCTGTACCCGCAATCCGCTCTAGCGGGGCCGAATCCCTTCTCGAGGTTCGTTTACTGTAAGGTCTGCCTTAAGTAAGTGGCGTTGACGTCTGGGTCCTGCGCAATGGGAATTCATGAACCATGTCAGGTCCGGAAGGAAGCAGCATTAAGTGAAACCTCTCATGTGCCGCAGGGTTGCCTGGGCTGAGCTAACTGCTTAAGTAACGCTTAGGGTAGCGAATCGACAGAAGGTGCACGGTAAATCAATCATCAAATTTCAGACTCACCTGTTTATGGCAGGTGAGTTTTTTCGTATATGAAAAACGGGTTTTGGCGTTAAAAGCACGTTCATGTATAATAAACATGATGAATAACAGAGGAGGGCGCATCCTGTGGGTTACCAAGCTTTATATCGAGTATTTAGGCCTCAGCAGTTTGAAGATGTGGTCGGACAGGAACACATTACGAAAACGCTGCAAAATGCCCTTTTGCAAAAGAAATTTTCTCATGCATATCTGTTTTCTGGACCGCGGGGAACGGGAAAAACCAGTGCAGCTAAAATATTTGCGAAAGCAGTCAACTGTGAGCACGCCCCTGTAGAAGAACCGTGCAATGAGTGCGCGGCGTGCAAGGGGATCACAAATGGCTCTATATCAGATGTGATTGAAATAGATGCGGCGTCGAATAACGGCGTAGACGAAATCCGCGACATCCGTGACAAAGTAAAATTCGCCCCGTCGGCCGTTACTTACAAGGTATATATTATAGATGAGGTGCATATGCTCTCTATCGGCGCATTCAATGCGCTTCTGAAAACGCTGGAAGAACCGCCGGCACATTGCATTTTCATATTAGCTACGACTGAGCCTCATAAGATTCCTTTAACCATTATCTCCAGATGTCAGCGTTTTGACTTCAAACGGATTACATCCAAAGCAATTGTCGGACGAATGAAGACAATCGTCGATGCAGAGCAGCTGAAGGTGGAAGAAGGAGCCCTTGATATCATAGCGAGTGCTGCGGACGGAGGAATGAGGGACGCGCTGAGCCTGCTCGATCAAGCTGTATCATTTAGCGGCGAGGAGCTGTCGGTGGATGACGCATTGCTCATTACCGGAGCCGTTTCTCAGCACTATATTGGAAAACTGGCATCTGCTCTTCACCGCAAACAGGTTTCCGAGGCATTGGAAACACTGAATGAATTGCTCCAGCAGGGGAAAGATGCGGCCAAACTGATTGAAGATATGATTTTCTATTTCAGGGATATGCTCTTGTACCAGGCCGCTCCCGGTTTAGAAGGAGTCCTGGAGAAGGTGAAGGTCGATGAAACGTTTCGGAATCTAAGCGGTGACATACCGGCCCCCGCTTTATATGAGATGATTGATATCCTGAATAAAAGCCATCAGGAAATGAAGTGGACGAACCACCCAAGAATCTTTTTTGAAGTGGCTGTCGTGAAAATATGCCAGACGGCACAGCAATCCGCCGGAGACATCCCTGAGGTCGGCATGCTGATGAATAAGATCCAGCAGCTTGAGCAGGAAGTAGAAAGGCTGAAAACCTCCGGTGTGAAGGTTCAGATGGAAAGCGCTCCGAAAGAAGCTCCGCGTCCTCAAAAAGGCGGAAAAAGCCATTATAAAGCCCCGGTCGGAAGAATTCATGAGATATTGAAGGAAGCCACAAGACCTGATCTTGAACAGCTTAAAAGCAGCTGGGGCAAGCTGCTGGCACACCTGAAACAGCAGAATAAGGTATCTCATGCGGCTCTTTTGAATGACAGTGAACCGGTGGCCGCTGCTCAAAAGGCATTTGTGCTTAAATTTAAATACGAAATCCATTGTAAAATGGTTGCAGAAGACAATAACGGAGTCCGTACGAATCTTGAACAGATTCTCGAATCAATGCTCGGGAAAAGAATGGATTTGATTGGCGTTCCGGAAGCACAATGGGGTAAAATAAGAGAAGAATTTTTAAATGATCACCAGCAGGAAAGTGAAGGATCAAACGAACCGGCTGAAGAAGATCCGCTGATTGCAGAGGCGAAAAAACTTGTCGGAGCGGATTTAATCGAAATAAAAGACTAATAAGATGAAAGAGAGTGATTGAATATGCGTGGCGGAATGGGAAACATGCAAAAAATGATGAAACAAATGCAAAAAATGCAAAAGGATATGGCGAAGGCTCAGGAGGAACTTGCTGAAAAAGTGCTTGAAGGCACAGCGGGCGGCGGTATGGTGACTGTAAAAGTCAACGGCCAAAAAGAAGTTGTAGACGTTGCCATTAAAGAAGAAGTTGTTGATCCGGAAGATATCGAAATGCTTCAGGACCTGGTTCTTGCTGCGACAAACGACGCCCTCAAAAAAGTGGATGACATGACGAATGAGACAATGGGACAATTTACAAAAGGAATGAACATACCGGGTTTATTCTAGGGGGATAAATAAACATGCAGTATCCTGAACCAATATCAAAGCTGATTGACAGCTTTATGAAATTGCCAGGGATCGGACCGAAAACAGCGGTTCGTCTGGCTTTTTTTGTTCTAGGTATGAAAGAAGACACAGTATTGGATTTTGCTAAGGCGCTTGTCAATGCGAAGCGGAATCTGACATATTGCTCGATTTGCGGACATATTACAGATCAGGACCCTTGTTATATATGTGAGGACACAAGAAGGGATAAGTCTGTTATTTGTGTCGTGCAGGACCCTAAGGATGTGATCGCAATGGAGAAAATGAAGGAATATAACGGCCAGTATCATGTTCTTCACGGCGCGATTTCACCAATGGACGGCATCGGTCCGGAGGATATTAAGATTCCGGAGCTGCTGAAACGTCTTCAGGATGATCAAGTGACAGAAGTTATTCTCGCAACCAACCCTAATATTGAAGGGGAAGCAACAGCGATGTATATATCAAGGCTGTTAAAGCCCTCAGGCATCAAGCTCTCCCGTATTGCCCACGGTCTGCCCGTCGGCGGTGATTTGGAATATGCTGATGAGGTCACTCTTTCAAAAGCTCTTGAAGGAAGACGTGAATTGTAAGGGAGGAAAAGGCAAGGCATGGGTTTTCTTCGCAGAAATACATTAAGAAAAGAGTTTGACGAGAAGCTGATAGAACAGCTCTTGAAACAAAAAGAAGAATGGAACAGACAGCAGAGTCTGGTCGAGAAAAGTCTAGAGCCCTCCGCTGAGGTGTTGTTTGAGCTGAAAGTCGCTGAATCTAAGTACTTTTTTTATTTGAAAGAAGCGAAGCAGCGGAATTTGAAAATGAGCAGATGGAAGTAAGAGGTCTATTCTCCGGAATCTTCTCATAAGCTTGTACTAAACAAGCGAGGGGGAAGATTCATGGAGCCTTTTTTCATTATCGGTTTGATTGTCGGTCTGGTTGCTTTGCTTTTTTTATGGGGAGTATCTTCAAAACCGTTAAGGTGGATTGGTGTGACTGCCATTAAGTTTATTGCCGGCGCGATTCTGTTGGTGGGTGTGAACTTGTTCGGCGGTAGTCTCGGTATTCATATCCCTGTTAACCTGATTACAACGGGCATCAGCGGGATTCTGGGAATTCCCGGCATTGCGGCTTTGATAGTCATTAAACGCTTCATCATTTAATTTGTCGATTATTGTTGACATGTTGGATCATGGGTGGTATTCTAATATACGTCGCTGATGACGAAACGAATTCTTGAAAAAGAAATTTTAAAAAGTTATTGACGATACTGACACTGAGATGTTATAATGATTAAGTCGCTTCAAGAGCGATGGACAAAGTTCTTTGAAAACTAAACAAGACAAAACGTACCTGTTAATTCAAAGTTTTAAATAAATCGCACAGCGATGTGCGTAGTCAGTCAAACTAAGGTCTGCATGATGCAGATCACACAGACGTTACTGCAGGATGCAGTGAACTTAGTCTGTGATCCATTTATCGGAGAGTTTGATCCTGGCTCAGGACGAACGCTGGCGGCGTGCCTAATACATGCAAGTCGAGCGGACATCAGGGAGCTTGCTCCCTGATGTTAGCGGCGGACGGGTGAGTAACACGTGGGTAACCTGCCTGTAAGACTGGGATAACTCCGGGAAACCGGGGCTAATACCGGATGGTTGTTTGAACCGCATGGTTCAGACATAAAAGGTGGCTTC
>NZ_JBSJQB010000012.1:0-10553 GCF_053663395.1 Bacillus sp. JK74
ATGACACCCTTCGGCTGTCCGGTCGTTCCTGACGTGTAAATCATATAAGCGAGATGATCCGCCGTTGTTTCCGTCTGCGGGTTCGCTTCATCGTTTTCATCAAGCGGCAGGCTCAGAATGGAGCGTCCGCCGTCAAGCAGGATCGTTTCACCTTTGTAGCCATCCGGCACGTCGAGCGCTTCCTGTGTGAGAAGCAGCTTGGCGCCGCTGTCCTGCAGAATGTAGCTGATCCGCTCTTGTGGGTAGTCGGGGTCAATCGGCACAAATGCCGCGCCCGCTTTTAAGACGCCGAGTACGCCCGCGGCCATTTCCAAGGACGGTTTCGTCAAAATGCCGACACGTTCATCAGCTGTGACGCCGCAGTCCATGAGAATGCGCGCGATGCGGTTCGCCCTTGCGTTCAGCTCACCGTACGTCCATTTCGCGCCGTTGTATGCCGCGGCCGGCCGGTTCGCATGGCGGGCGGCCGTTTCTTCAAAGAGACGGTGAACCGTTTTGTCCCGCGGCACAGAGAGTGTTTTTCCTTTCCATGCGTCAAGGAGGGCTTGTTTTTCAGCATCGCTGATCAGTGAAATCTCAGGCAGCTTTCTGTCCGGGCTTTCCGCCGCTTGCTTCAGAATCCGCAGGAACCCGGCGCTCCACTTTTCAATGGTTTCTTTTTTAAACAGATCAGTCGCATATTCAAACTGAAGGCCGAGACCTTCTTGATCCGTAAAGCCGCCGAGTGTCAGATCGAATTTCGCCGTGCCTTGGTTTGACTCATACGGAGTGATGCGCAGGTTCTCCAGTTCCAGTGTTTCTTTATCCGGATCTTCTGTCGTCACCATCACCTGGAACAACGGGTTGCGGCTCATATCTCTCGGCAGGTCAAGCTTTCCGATCAGATCCTCAAACGGATAATCCTGATGCGCCAGCGCGTCGAGATTGGTTTGTTTCACCTGTTCGAGCAGCCCGGCGAAGGTCTGCTCTTTTCGTGTTTCATTGCGAAGCGCAAGCGTATTGACAAACATCCCCGGCATTTCCTGAACTTCGGCGCTCGTTCTTCCGGCGGTCACCGAACCGATAATGATATCGCGCTGCCCCGTGATTTTGCTCAAAAAGACATGGAACGCGGCGTGAAGCACCATGTGAAGAGTCGCTCCCGATGATTCCATTAATTCACGCACCGCTTTTTCCGTTTCACGCCCCGCTCTGAAACGGACGGATTGTCCTTTAAAACTTTGAACCGGCGGACGGGGAAAATCGGTCGGCAGATTCAATTCAGGAAGCTCGCCGGAAAATGCGGAGAGCCAATAACGCTCATGGTCTTTCATCCGTTCGGCCTGCCCGGGTTCATTCTGCCAGACGGCGAAGTCTTTATAGTGCAGGTTCGGCGACGGCAGACTTCCGCCTTTGTAAAGGTGAGCGAGCTCTTTGACCAGCATGCTTCTGGACACGCCGTCGGCAATAATATGATGCATATCCAGCAGCAGCAGGTGTTTCTTTTCATTCAGTCTGACAAGAGCGGCCCGAATGAGCGGAGCCGCGCTCAGATCAAACGGCTTAATAAATGCCTGAATGATAAGATCCGCTTTCTCCTCGTCCGCTGCTTCAAAAATGTGCAGGTCAATGTCAGCCTGTTCTGCGATCTGCTGCATCGGCTGGCCTTTTTGATCGATAAAGGACGTCCGCAAAGATTCGTGGCGATTGATCATCTGATTGAGCGCTTCCTGAAGCCTTGAAATATTGACTTCTCCTTCCATCAGAAGAACGGACGGCATATTATAGCTGATTGTCTCCCGGTCAAGCTGGTTCAGGACGTACATCCGTTTTTGGGCGGATGATAACGGGTACGCGTCTGCACTGTCTGCCGGTGTGATCATCCGATATCCCTCAGATACCGCCGATTTTTCGATATATGCGGCAAGCAGGCGGACAGTCGGCTGTTCGAACAGCGCTTTTAACGGAACCGTTTTGTCCAGTTCAGCCTGAATATTGGCGAGGAGCATCATGCCTTTTAAAGAGTGCCCGCCGTAATCGAAGAAATTATCGTCGATGCCGAGCGTATCCGTACCGAGTGTCTGTTTCCAAATGCGGCACAGCTTTTCCTCCAATTCCGTTTCCGGCAAGGCTGAAGCTGTTTGCGCCGTTTGGCTGACGCCCGGTTTCGGGAGGGCGTTTTTATCGGTTTTTCCGTTGGCTGTGAGCGGAATGCGGTCTACCTGCACGAAGTAAGCCGGAAGCATATGAGACGGCAGTGTTTCGGAAAGCCGTTTGCGAAGCTCAGAGCCTTTCAGCCCGCTGTCGGCTTTATAGTACGCGCACAGTTCCGGCAGCCCGCCTTCGCTGACTGCGAGAACGACCGCCTCCTGAATGCCGTTTACGCTTAACAGCACGGTTTCAACCTCTTTTAATTCAATGCGGTAGCCCCGGATTTTCACCTGATCATCCGCACGGCCGATAAATTCAATCGTCCCGTCAGGAAGCCTGCGGACGACATCTCCCGTTTTGTACATCAGGCTGTCCGGTGAAAAAGGATTTGAGATAAATTTCTCCGCCGTCAGCTGCGGACGGTGAAGATATCCTCTGGCAAGCCCCTTCCCGGTAATATAAAGCTCGCCGCTTGCGCCCGGAGGAACGAGCTGCATTGCTCCGTCCAATACAAGCGCGCCGGTATTTGCGATCGGGCGGCCGATGACGGGACGCTGCTCATATTGATCAAGACGCTCCATATTGATCCGTTCCGCAATGGCGCCGATCGTCGTTTCCGTCGGCCCGTAGTGATTGATGAAGTCGGTATGGGCGTATACGTCATGAAACTTGCGGACATCGGACGTGATGATCTTTTCTCCGCCGAGCACCACTAAACGAAGCGGGCTGAAACGGCGTTCTGACGTAAAACGGGCTGTGTTGACGATCATATGGAACAATGACGGCGTCAGTTTCATATACGTAATGCCGTTTTTCTGTATATACTCACCAAGCTGATCAGGTGCGGTGTACGTCTCTTTCGGCACAATGTGCAGCTCGCCGCCCGCCTGAAGAATCGGGAATATGGCCGTATAGCCGAGATCAAATGCGTAAGAAGACAGCAGCACGGATTTGTCAGCTTCGGTCAAACCGGCTTCACGGCTGAACCATGTGACATAATTGATTAGATTGCGGTGCTCCAGCTGGACGCCTTTCGGTTTGCCCGTTGTTCCCGAGGTATAAATGATATAGGCAAGCTGGTCGGCGCCGGGCTCCGTTTCAAGCCGGTCGGCGCTTTCGTTCTGCCATTCTCCGTCTTCCATTACGACCGTTTTTCCTTTATAAACGGCGGCCGCGGTCATGTTTCTCTCATTGACGACCAGAAGCTTCGTTCCGCTGTCTTCGAGAGAGTAGCGGATTCTCTCTTCAGGAGTCTCCGGATCAATCGGGAGAAATGCCGCTCCGGCTTTCATGACGCCGAGAATCGCGGTAATCAAGTCGGCCGAACGATCCATCATAATGGCCACGATGTCCTCACTGCCCGTTCCGCAAGCCTGAAGGTGGCGGGCAAACCGGTTCGAGCGTTCATCAAGCTCACGATATGTCAGACTTGTTCCGCCCGCAACCGCCGTGAGATCAGGCGTTTTTTGCGCTTGCCGTTCAAACAGTGAAACAAAAGTGCCCTCAGGCAGATCCGCTTCCGTCCGTTTTTCATCAGAAAGGAGCGCTTCCCGCTCAGGAGCGGACAGCAGGCTTGCGTCGGCCAGCTGAATATCCGGATTTTCGGCGCAGGCTTTAATCAGATTGACAAAATGAGCGCTCCAGCGGCGGATGGTTTCGTCCGCAAATAAGGCTTTCGCGTAATCAAAGCTCAATCCGACCTCTTCTCCGCGCTCAGCCGCTTCTAAGGAAAGATCAAATTTAGCGACATGATGATGCATGGAGTAAGAAGAAATCTCCAAATCTCCGAGCCGCAGGGCCGGGATCTCCATGTTCTGCATATTAAATAACACGCTGAACAGCGGACTCCGGCTTGTGTCCCTCGTTAACGGCAGTTTTTCAATTAATTCTTCAAGCGGATAGCTTTGATGCTCAAAAGCTTGAAGGCTCGCCGTTTTCACTTCATTCAGAAATTGCTTGAACGTTTTTTTGCCGGCAGGATGCGACCGAAGCGCCACGGTGTTGACAAACATGCCCGGCACGTCTTGGAGATCAGGATGCTGTCTTCCGGCCGCCGGAGACCCGACTATGATGTCTTCCTGGCCCGAATATTTGGACAGCAGCACTTGAAAAGCGGCCAACAAGAACATGTACATCGTCGTATCCGTATCAGCCAGCAGCTTCTTAATCTGCGCCGTCACCTGTTTATCAAGCCCGAAGATGACGCGTTCCCCTTCAAAACTGCGCTCGGCAGGACGCGGGAAATCAAGCGGCAGATCCAGCACCGGCAGATCGCCTTTGAACGTATCAAGCCAGTAGGCTTCGTGCTGATCGAGATTTGCTTTTTCACGCTGCCAGACTGAAAAATCCTTATAATGAATCTTTGGCAGCTCAAGCTCCGTGCCTTGATAAAGCTTCGCAAGATCACCGATAAAAATGCCCATTGAGCTTCCGTCCGTAATAATGTGGTGCATGTCAATCAGCAGAAGATGCCGATCTTCTTCAAGCCGGATCAGCTTCGAACGGACCAGCGGCGCACGATTGAGCGCAAACGGCCTGATAAAGGCTTTTGTCAGCTCTTCTGCATCTTCTTCCCGGCCCTCGGCGGTTTCAAGCTCAAACGACACATTTTTATGAATGGTCTGCACGACTTCTCCATCTGCCATGTCAAACGACGTACGCAGTGTCTCATGACGGTTGATCAATGCCTGCATGGCCTCTTCAAGACGGTTTTTGTCTACTGATCCTTCCAGCAGAAGTACAGCAGGGACGTTGTAGCTCGTGCTGGCCTGTCCGAGCTGATTAAGGATATACATCCTGCGCTGTGCTGAGGAAACAGGATAATGCTTCTGATAAGGCGCTTGTCGGATCGGTTCAAACTGCTGTTCCTCCTCGCTCTCATGCTCCAAATAATGCGCAAGCTCCTGAATGGTCGGCTTTTCAAATAACACTTTAATCGGCACTTCTTTTTGAAAGTGCTCCTGGATTTTAGCGGTCATCATCATAGCTTTTAAAGAATGTCCGCCAATCGTGAAGAAATTGTCAGTCACACCCGCTTTTACACCGAGAATGCCTTCCCAAATGTCCGCGAGTTTCTGCTCCGCTTCCGTTTTCGGCGCTTCGTATTCTTTTTGAACGGCTTCAGCCTGAGGCTCAGGCAGCGCTTTTTTATCAATCTTTCCGTTCGCCGTCAGCGGAAACTGATTCATCTGGATGAAGTGCGCGGGAATCATGTATTCCGGAAGTGATTCCGAAAGCGTTTTGCGCAGGTCTTCCGGTGAAAGGTCCCGGTCTGCGGTAAAGTAAGCGCAGATTTCATTTTCATCCGCTTTATTTTTCCGGATCACAGCCGCAGATTCCGTCACATTCTCCGCCTGGCTGATTTTCGCCTCGATTTCGCCGAGCTCGATTCTGAAACCGCGGACCTTTACTTGGTTGTCAATTCTGCCGAGAAACTCGATCGCGCCGTCCGGAAGCCACTTCGCCAAGTCCCCCGTCCGGTATATCATTTCATCCGGTCTGAACGGATCGCGGACAAACTGCTTCTCCGTTAATTCAGGCAGATTCACATAGCCTCTTGCCACTCCGCTTCCGCCGACGCACAGCTCACCGGGCGCGCCGATCGGCTGGAGGTTGCGGTTTTCGTCCATAATGTACGCAGTGGAATTTCCGATCGGCTTCCCGATCGGGATCGAGCCGTCGTAGTCCTGATCAATGAGAAAACTCGTCGAAAACGTCGTATTCTCCGTCGGCCCGTAGCCGTTCCAAAGCGACAGCTCCGGTGATGCCTTCCTCACTTTGCTGACAATATGCGGCACAAGCGCGTCACCGCCGATGATGAGGTGCCGGAGCGTGTTAAACATGCCGGCATCCTTTTGGGCAAGCTGATTAAACAGCGGAGACGTCAGCCACATGGTCGTGATCCGCTGCTCTTTCAGAAATTGGGCGAATTGCCCGGCGTCAAGCAGCGTCTCTTTTTTCACCGGGTGTAATGCCGCTCCGTTCAGCAATGCGCCGAAGACTTCGAAGGTTCCGGCATCAAAGCTGACGGCTCCCGTTTGCGCCATCCGGTCTTCTTCATGAACCGGCACGTAATTCGAATGTTTGACGAGCCTGATGATATTTCTGTGTTCAATCATGACGCCTTTCGGTTTTCCGGTCGACCCGGATGTATACATGATATACGCCAAGTCGTTGCCGCCGGCCGGAAGATTCAAGTCTGTTCCGCTTACCGTTTTCTCCTCGCTTTCATCCAGCATGACAATCGGGACTTGCAATGTGCCCGCTTGTTCTTGATAGTCCTGAACTGTCAGCACGAGCCGAATCGAGCTGTCTTCCGCCATAAAGCGGAGACGGTCCTCCGGAAAAGCCGGATCAATCGGCACATAGGCGCCGCCTGCTTTTAGGACGGCAAGCATGCCGATAACGGTTTCCGCAGACCGGTCGTTCATAATAGCGGCGGTCCGGCCTTTTTCCAGCCCGCTCTTCACAAGGTGTCTCGCCAGGCGGTTGGCCGCTTCGTTCACTTCACGGTAGGTCCATTCGCGTCCCGCTTCTTTTATCGCGATGCTTGCAGGCGTCCGGTTTGCCTGTGCTTCAAACAACCGGTGAACGGCCTCCTCTTCCGGAAGCGCCGTTTTCGTATCATTGAATATCTCAACAATCTGCCGCTCTTCTTCGCCTGAAACAAGGCCGAGTTCCCGCACGGGCGCATCAGGCGTTCCGACCGCCGCTTTCATCATGCAGGTCAGATGATGCGCCGTTCGTTCGATGGCATCATGAGCGAAAGCCGCTCCGTTGTATTTGATTTTGACAGTCCACGTTTTTCCCGGATACACGATGAGATTGAAATCAAAGCTCGTCTGCTCAAAAGCATGTTCAACTTTAATGGAAAAGCCGAGTCTTTCCTCCATGCCCCCGTTTTCCAGCTCTTTGTCCAGCGGATAGTTTTCAAACGCGACCAAATGATTCAAGAGGCTGCCGTCCAGAGCGGAGCGCTTTTGAATGTCATAGAGCGGCACATAATCATAGCGCTCGGCTTCCACGGCGTTTTTCTGAACTGCCGCCATCACGTCAGAAAAGGCTGCATCTTTGTCAATCTTGATTCTGACGGGAATCGTATTGATGAACAGCCCCGCCATCGTTTCAATGCCGTTGATTTCTGAAGGACGGCCTGATACGACGGTGCCGAACACCACATCGTCTGTATAGTTGTATTTGCTGAGCACCGCACCCCAAACGGCCTGAAACAGGTTAGGCCCCGTGACTTGATGCCGGTTGGCGGTCTGCTGAATCTGCGCGACCAGCTCTTCATCCCAGACAAAAGAATATTCTTCATTTTGGTAGTAGTCTTTCTTTTCTGATGCCAGACGGCCCGGGAGCAGGCTCGGCTGTTCGAAATCCGCCAGGCGGCTGCTCCAATATTGTTCCGCCTCCTCATAATCCCGGCCTCCGAGCCATTTGATATAGTCAGAGTAAGGTTTGCCCTGGCTTCCCCCGGCGGGCCGGCCGGCACGAAGCGCTTCATAGTTTTGAAACAGGCTTTTCATCAAAACGCCCATACTCCAGCCGTCCATGACAATATGATGATTGCTCCAGACGAGATACAGCTCCTTCTCACTGAGCCTGAACACCGCCGCTTTAAAGAGAATATCCTTCGCCAGATGAAAGCCCTGCTGCTGCACATCGCGTTTATAGCGTTCAATATATTCGGTTTGGCGCGCTTCATCTAATTGACTGATATCTTCATAGTGTACCTTCGTCTTCCGCTCTGCTAATACGACTTGGCGCGGTTTTTGAAGCTGCTGGTGCACGAATACCGTACGCAGGATGTCATATGTCCGGATCAGCTCATTGACGCTTTTTTCAAAAAGCTCAAGCTGAAAGCTTCCGTGAATCCTAAGCTCTAATTGTGTGAAGTAGGAGGAAGAATGCGGATCAAGTAACGCATGATACAGCATTCCCTCCTGCATCGGTGTGAGTGCATACACCTTTTGAATCGATTTTTTGCTCATATGTCACCTCTGTCTTTTCTGTTAGAGAATTTCCATTAATTTATCAAGTTCATCAAGCGTCAGATCATCATCGCCAAGATCGCTAGGCGTAAGCTCAGGTCCGTCTTGGGCCAGGCAGTGATCTATGATTTTCAAGAGGTGCCCTTTAAAGCTGTCACTGAACGATTGAATGGTTTTTTCATGAAATTCGAGAGAATGATAGGCAAACGTCATCGTCATCTGCCCATTTTCTATAAATCCGACAATATCAAGCGCATTCGGCTTCTCTGTGTCAGGGCTCAGCGATTGTCCTGACGGCATCCCGGATCTTGTAAATAAGCCGGAATCCGACATCTCATTAAACTGGCCTAAGTAGTTAAAGCTGATATCCGGATCAATCTTAAATGAAAGATTCTCTTTATGCTCAGGCGCCGTTACATAACGCAGAATGCCGTAGCCGACTCCTTTGTTCGGGATGTGTCTGATGTCTTCTTTCATTTGTTTCAGCTGATATGAAAGATCGTCGGCGTGCTTCATCTCAAGGATCATCGGATACATGCTCGTAAACCATCCGACCGTCCGGGTGATATTCAGGCCGTCAAGAATGTCTTCGCGCCCGTGGCCTTCCAAATGAACGCCGATCGTGTCTTCACCCGTCCACTCTTTCAGCGCCAGTCCGAGCGCCGTGAGCAGGATGTCGTTCATTTCCGTATGGTAGGCTTCATGTACGTTTGTCGTCAGCTGTTCAGTTTGTTCAGGCGTCAGAGAGAAGCTGACCGTTCTCGTATGTCTCATGCGCTGATCACCAGACTGCCTGTCTTTCGGAAGCTGAGTGCATACCTCTTTTTCCTCAAGCTCTCTCCAGTAATCCGCTTCTTTCAGAAACGCCTTCGTATTTGCGTATTCTTTGATTCTCTCAGCAAATTCGGCGAATGAATGTGTTTTCGGAGGCAGCGCCGGTTCATTGCCTTGCTTCAGCTGCGTATAAACGGACGTGAAGTCCTCCAGTAAAATCCGCCAAGATACACCATCCACGACTAAGTGATGGATTGCGAGAAGAAGGTGGTCTCCATCTTCAGCCCGGAAGAGCCCGGCCTTCAGCAGATGTCCTGTTTCCAGTGAAATACTGCTTTGAAGACGGTCTGCTTCTCGTTCGATACGGTCCTCATGGTCTTCAGCAGGTCCGTTCAGCTCAAAGACGTTCAGTTCAACAGACGCATCCTCAAGCCCTCTGTAATACGGTTTTTGTTCACGATAAATCATCCGGAGCGCATCATGGTGCACCGTCAGGACATGTAATGTTTTTTCTGTTATCTCCGGATCAAAGCCGTCTTTCGCATGAAGCATGACGGATTGGTTCCAGTGGTGTTTGTCGGTAAAGTTTTTCTCAAAGAACCAGCGCTGGATCGGCGTTAAGTCCGCTTCGCCTTCGACAGGTCCCTGATCGGCCTGCTTGCCTTCCGTCCGCTCCACGTAAGAGACGAGCTCTTCGATGGTCGGATGCTGGAAGAGATCTTTCATCTCCAATTTATACCCGTGCTGGTTCAGACGGCTCGCCATTTGGATGCCTTTGATCGAGTCGCCGCCGAGCGTGAAGAAATTATCGCTTACGCCGATCTGATCAAGACCGAGCACTTCCTGCCAAATGTCAGAAAGCAGCGTCTCCATCTCCGTTTCCGGCGCTTTGTAAGCGGCGCTTCCCGCTTCAATGTCCGGTTCCGGCAGGGCTTTTTTGTCAATCTTTCCGTTTGCGGTGACCGGAAGCTCGTCCATCTCCACCCAGAACGCCGGCACCATGTAGTCAGGCAGCGTGTCTTTCAGCGCGGCTTTGAGCGCTTCAATATCGTCCTGTTGAGGCGCGACATAGGCGCAAAGCGCGGTATTGCCCGCTTTGTCTTCCACAGCCGTCACCGCTGCGTCATGAACATCCGCAAGCTGGGCGAGGCGGACTTCGATTTCTGAAAGCTCGATCCGGTAGCCCCGCACTTTGACCTGCTGGTCGATACGGCCGATGTATTCGATGCCGCTCTGCGCGTTCCATTTGACGAGGTCGCCGGTCCGGTACATGCGCTCGCCGGGCACGAACGGATCTGCGGTAAACCGCTTCGCCGTTTCTTCTTCACGGTTCAGGTATCCGCGTGCCAGACCGCGGCCGGCCACGCACAATTCACCGGCAATGCCTTCCGGCTGCACCTGATCGCCGTCGCCGAGAATATAAGCTCTCGTATTGGCAATCGCCCGTCCGATCGAAAGCGATCCTTCCTCAGGATTGATGACGCCGCTTGTCGCGACGACGGTGTTTTCCGTCGGACCGTAGTTGTTGACGATCGTGTACGGCTTTTTCACCGCCCGCTTCAGCTTGTCGCCGCCGACGAGAAGCATGCGGAGAGAGGTATTTTCCAGCTCCATAAATTGTTCGGCCAGCTGCGTCGGCAGGAAGGTGATGGTCAC
>NZ_JBSJQB010000013.1:0-1124 GCF_053663395.1 Bacillus sp. JK74
TTCAAAGATCATTACCGCTTGTTGAAGCAGCTTTATTATCTTACCACTCAGCTTCTTTTATGTCAACAACTTTTTTTAAGTTGTTTCCGAAGCTTTTTGTTGTTGTCTGCTGTCCATCAGCGACGTTTAATAATATACCACGGTGCTTCTCTATAAATCAAGCATTTTTTTAAAAAAGAGAAAAAAAGAAAA
This sequence comes from Bacillus sp. JK74, assembly GCF_053663395.1. Lineage (NCBI taxonomy): Bacteria > Bacillati > Bacillota > Bacilli > Caryophanales > Bacillaceae > Bacillus > Bacillus sp. JK74. The sequence goes on from NZ_JBSJQB010000013.1 coordinate 193, forward strand.
CCAGTATATTATCTTTAAAGCTTGAGAATGGTCGGGAAGACAGGATTCGAACCTGCGACCCCATGGTCCCAAACCATGTGCTCTACCAAGCTGAGCTACTTCCCGATTTTTTAAAATATTATGGCGCGCCCGAGAGGAGTCGAACCCCTAACCTTTTGATCCGTAGTCAAACGCTCTATCCAATTGAGCTACGGGCGCAATTAATTTCACAATATCCCGTTGGGATAAAATGGAGCGGAAGACGGGATTCGAACCCGCGACCCCCACCTTGGCAAGGTGGTGTTCTACCACTGAACTACTTCCGCAAGTAAAAATGTAATGCATGGCCAGAATACAGCCTCAGATGGCGGTAAACCGTATTGTTATTTTATACTGTTCATTATGACAAAAGTAATTATATCAAGGTTTTGATAAAAGTCAATACCGTTTAACAATTAATTATGTTAATCTCTTTTGCATCCTTGAAGAAAGGCTTCATCGGAAGACGCGCTAAATACCTATACCTTAACTGGTACAATCAGCAACGGATTTTTACTGAACTAAACAAAAAATAACAGTTCCATAACGTGCGGAAACTGCTTCAGATCAACGTATTTAGATAAGCTTCCAAGCGGGCTCGAACCGCTGACCTCTTCCTTACCATGGAAGTGCTCTACCTGCTGAGCTATGGAAGCAATGGCTCCGCAGGTAGGACTCGAACCTACGACCGATCGGTTAACAGCCGATAGCTCTACCACTGAGCTACTGCGGAATATTATAAGCTTCATAAACAAAAACATGGTAGATAAAATAAAAAGCTTGGCGGCGTCCTACTCTCACAGGGGGAAACCCCCGACTACCATCGGCGCTGAAGAGCTTAACTTCCGTGTTCGGCATGGGAACGGGTGTGACCTCTTCGCTATCGCCACCAAACCATTGAGAGTGTTCTCTCA
>NZ_JBSJQB010000014.1:0-1187 GCF_053663395.1 Bacillus sp. JK74
CACGCCGCCAGCGTTCGTCCTGAGCCAGGATCAAACTCTCCGATAAAGTAGTTTGACTGACTACGCACATCGCTGTGCGATTTATTTAAAACTTTGAATTAACAGGTACGTTTTGTCTTGTTTAGTTTTCAAAGATCATTTTGTTCACTTTCTCAAGCAACTTTTTAATTATATAATAAGTTTCTCTCAAAGTCAACATGTTTTTTTATAAATGGTGGAGCCTAGCGGGATCGAACCGCTGACCTCCTGCGTGCAAAGCAGGCGCTCTCCCAGCTGAGCTAAGGCCCCGAAGTGGTCGGGAAGACAGGATTCGAACCTGCGACCCCATGGTCCCAAACCATGTGCTCTACCAAGCTGAGCTACTTCCCGATTTTAAAAAATATTATGGCGCGCCCGAGAGGAGTCGAACCCCTAACCTTTTGATCCGTAGTCAAACGCTCTATCCAATTGAGCTACGGGCGCATAATAATGAATGCCGAGGGCCGGACTTGAACCGGCACGGTAGTCACCTACCGCAGGATTTTAAGTCCTGTGTGTCTGCCAATTCCACCACCCCGGCGTGGATGGTATAGTTGGAGCGGAAGACGGGATTCGAACCCGCGACCCCCACCTTGGCAAGGTGGTGTTCTACCACTGAACTACTTCCGCATACAGGATAACTATCCTGTACAATGCGGGTGAAGGGACTTGAACCCCCACGTCATAAGACACTAGATCCTAAGTCTAGCGCGTCTGCCAATTCCGCCACACCCGCGTTACATGGTGAGCCATGAAGGACTCGAACCTTCGACCCTCTGATTAAAAGTCAGATGCTCTACCAACTGAGCTAATGGCTCTTTTTAAAAGACTTGTGTTATTATCTTGTCCAAAAATGGTGCCGGCCAGAGGACTTGAACCCCCAACCTACTGATTACAAGTCAGTTGCTCTACCAATTGAGCTAGGCCGGCAAATATGGTGGAGGATGACGGGCTCGAACCGCCGACCCTCTGCTTGTAAGGCAGATGCTCTCCCAGCTGAGCTAATCCTCCGTATATTACACTTACGTGTAATAGCTTGGCGGCGTCCTACTCTCACAGGGGGAAACCCCCGACTACCATCGGCGCTGAAGAGCTTAACTTCCGTGTTCGGCATGGGAACGGGTGTGACCTCTTCGCTATCGCCACCAAACCATTGAGAGTGTTCTCTC